>NZ_JAAGVC010000001.1:477284-489093 GCF_010858045.1 Nocardia cyriacigeorgica | reverse complement strand
CGTCGACGATCACTCCGGCCACCGCGGCGCCGTGGCCGCCGAGGTATTTGGTGGCCGAGTGCACCACGATGTCGGCGCCGTGGGCCAGCGGCTGGATCAGATACGGGGTGGCGACGGTGTTGTCGACGATCAACGGCACCCCGGCCGCGTGCGCGACCTCGGCGATACCGGGAATGTCGAAGACCACGCTGCTGGGGTTCGCGACGGTCTCACCGAAGAACGCCTTGGTGTTCGGACGCACCGCGGCCCGCCACTGCTCGAGGTCGTCGGGATCGTCGACGAAGGAGACCTCGATCCCGAGCTTGGGCAGGCTGTAGCGGAACAGGTTGTAGGTGCCGCCGTACAGGTGCGGGCTGGACACGATGTGATCACCCGCGCCGGCCAGGTTCAAGATCGCATAGGTCTCCGCGGCCTGCCCCGACGCCACCAACAACGCCGCCACCCCACCCTCGAGCGCGGCGATCCGCTGCTCCACCACATCCTGGGTGGGATTCATGATCCGGGTATAGATATTGCCCGGCTCGGCCAACCCGAACAACGCCGCCGCATGATCGGTATCACGAAAGGCATACGACGTCGTCTGATAAATCGGCAACGCGCGGGCATTGGTCGTGGTGTCCGGCGACTGCCCGGCGTGGATCTGCTTGGTCTCGAAGCTCCACGCGGCGCTCGGGTCGGGTTCTGTCATCGGGGCGATACTCCTCGGGGTTGCGGTTGCCGGTCAGGGAAAAGGGTGATCCGGCCATCACGCTAGGAAGGCCGGCCGCCGAGGGCGAGGGTTGCGTTCAGCTCGAGCCCAACCGTGGTCAGGGCGCCACACCCGGCCCCGAGCGCGGACAAGAGTGTTAGGGTCGCCGAGGAGTTCGGACCGGGAGGGGTTGTCATCACCGCATTCTTGATCGTCGCGCTGATCGTGGTCATCGTCCTGGCGTGCGTCTCGTTCTACATGGTGTACAAGCTCACCAAGGAAAAACGCGCACAGGAGCAGGCCCGGCCGTCCGCACCGGTGGACCCGTTCGCCGACAAGGACGCCGATGCCCTGCGCGGTGACCCGCGCGCCCTGAAAGCCGGCGACATCGTCGACATCTTCGGCCAGAGCTACACGGTGCGCGGCACCCTCCGCCTGACGGAGGGCGGGTACCAGTGGGCCGAACATCTGCTCGACACCGGCAAGGACGTGCAGCACTGGCTGTCGGTGGAAGAAGACCCCGACCTGGAGCTGGTGCTGTGGACCGAAACCGCGGGCCTGCCCGCGCCGGGGCCTGCCGAACTCGAGCACGAGGGCAAGCGTTTCCGCCTGGAGGAGACCGGCACCGCGCGATTCGCCAGTGAGGCCACCACCGGCCTCGCCCCCAGCGGCGTGCTGACCTACAACGACTACCTCGCCGACGACGGCACCCGCCTGTCGTTCGAGGAGTTCGGCGACGCGGGCCGCAAAGAGGGCACCCTCGGCCAGGTGCTCAACCGCAGTGCCGTCATGATCTACCCGCAGCAGCCATCGTGAGCGAGCGAACCATCAGCACAGCGCCCACGGCAACGGCGGAGCCGAGCGCCAGCGAGGCGGAGTCGTGAGCGAGCGTAGCGAGCGAACCATCAGCACAGCGCCCACGGCAACGGCGGAGCCGAGCGCCAGCGAGGCGGAGTCGTGAGCCGTACCGCTTGGCTGGTCACCGGCATCATCTCGGTGATCGTGGCGATCGCGTTGGTCATCGCCATCATCGCCCGCGTCGGCGACAGCGACGATCCGCGCGAGTACATCGCCGACACCTACACCCGCGCCGCCGCGCTGGACGAGCCGAACAACGGCATGGTCTACACCGCCGCCGCGGCGGCGCCGATCGTCGCGAACGAGATCGCCGGTGCGGTGCGGCCGCTGGACAAGCGCAGCACCGAGGACAAGATCTTCCTGCAATACCGCGACGACATCGTCGCCGTCACGCCGTACCAGGGCGGAGCCAAGATCCTGGTCGACGACTACCGCACCGGCCATCGCAGGCACAGCCATTACGTCAGCGGCTACGGCTGGGCCAGCAGCGGCGGCGGTGGTTCCGGTGGTGGCTTCCGTGGCGGCGGCAGCGGCGACGGCAAATAGCGCCATCCGGCAGCACCGGCCCGCCCAGGACAACCGACGGACAATTCCGGCTCAGGAGGACAACATGCTCGAAGATCTCCCCGCGGACGCGGGCGCCGCGCTCGCGTACTGCGGGGTCGGGATCGCGCTGATGGCGCTCGGTTTCGTCATCGTCGACATTCTCACCCCCGGCAATCTGCGCAGGCAGATCTGGATCGAACGCAACCGCAACGCGGCGCTGCTGGTGTCGGCGAACCTGCTCGGCGTCGGCATCATCGTGGCCACCGCCATCTGGACTTCGCAGGGCGCGATCGGCGCGGCCCTCGCCTCCAGCGCGGTGTACGGCGTGATCGGCCTGGCCGCGATGGCGTTGGCGTTCCTGCTGCTGGATCTGGTCACCCCCGGTGAATTCCGTGGCGTGGTGGCCGAGAAGGAGCTGCATCCCGGCGTGTGGGTCAGCGCGGCCCTGCATCTCGCCGTCGCCGGTGTGGTGGCGGCCGGCCTGACCTAGTGCCCACCGCGGCGCCGACCGAGAACCCGCCCGATACCGGCGCACCCGGTATCGGCGGGGCGGTCACCGGTCCGCGTCGGCGGTTCGCCCGGATCGCGCTGCTGGTGACGGTATTCGTCTGTGCGGCGTGTGGTCTGGTCTACGAGCTGTCGCTGGTCACTCTCGGCAGTTATCTGATCGGCGATACCGCCGCGCAGGCCTCGATCACCTTGAGCGTGATGGTGTGCGCGATGGGCCTCGGTGCGCTGGCGGCCAAACCGTTGCGTCATCGCGCGGCCGCCGCGTTCGTCGGGGTGGAGCTGGCGCTGGCGACGGTCGGCGGGTTGTCGGTGCTGGCGCTGTACGCCGCATACGCCTGGCTCGACCTCTACACCGCGGCGCTGGTGTTGATCTCGATCGTCATCGGTGCGTTGATCGGCGCGGAGATCCCGCTGCTGATGGAACTGCTGCAACGGATCCGGCGCCAGGCCGCGGGCAGCGCGGTGGCCGATCTGTTCGCCGCCGACTACGTGGGTGCGCTGTTGGGCGGCTTGGCGTTCCCGTTCCTGCTGCTGCCGATGTTCGGGCAGATCCGCGGCAGCCTGATCGTCGGCGTGGTGAACGCGCTGGCCGGGCTGGCGTTGATCTTCGTGTGGTTCCGCGACGATCTGCACCGCGGTACCCGCTGGCTGCTGGGTTCGCTCACCGTGCTGGTGGCGGCGGCGCTGGTGGGCAGCTACCTCTACGCCGACCGCTTCGAGGCCACCGCTCAGCAGGCGTTGTTCGCGCATCCGATCGTGTGGCGGGAGCAGACGCCGTATCAGCAGATCGTGCTCACCGAATCGCTGTCGCCGTTCGGCAGCACCGATACCCGCCTGTTCCTCAACGGCGATCTGCAGTTCTCCTCGGTGGACGAGTACCGCTATCACGAGGCGCTGGTGCATCCGGCGCTGGCGGGCGCCCGCGCGAACGTGCTGGTGCTCGGCGGCGGCGACGGGCTGGCGTTGCGCGAGATCCTGAAGTATCCGGATGTGGCGGCCGTGACCCTGGTGGAACTCGATCCGGAGATGATCCGGCTGGCCGGCACCGATGCGCGGATCACCGCGTTGAACCGGCACGCGTTCGACGATCCGCGCGTCACCGTGGTCACCGCCGACGCGTTCTCCTGGCTGCGCGCGGCGCCACGGCAATTCGACGCGGTGCTGATCGATCTGCCCGATCCCGATCAGACCTCGATCGCCAAGTTGTACTCCACCGAGTTCTACGCGCTGGCCGCGGGCGCGCTCGCGCCACGCGGCACCATGGTGGTGCAGGCCGGTTCCCCGTTCTTCGCACCGCGCTCGTTCTGGTGCATCGATGCCACGGTGCGTGCCGCGGGGTTGCGCACCCTGCCCTATCACGTCGACGTGCCGAGTTTCGGCGATTGGGGTTTCGTGCTCGCCAGCCGCGAGACCGAACCGCGGCTGGCACTCGACCCGCCGGCGCCGCTGCGCTCCATCGACGCGTCGAGTCTGGCCGCGGCGGCGGTGTTCGCGCCCGACCGCCGCGATACCGGCGAGCGTCCGTCGACGCTCATGCACCCGCGCATCCTCGATCTCGAACGCGGCGAATGGCAGTGATCCGGACACGCGCCGGTGGCGGGTAGTTCTCGCGGCCGACCGCCACGGGACGGTACAACGGAAGAGTGAAGGCTTCGAAGCTCTTGACCGCTGTCGTCTGCGCCGTTGCCGCTTCCGCCGTTCTCACCGGTCCCGCGGCGGCGGCCCCTTCGGGTTCCCGCGTGGTGGCCGAATCTCCCATCGCGCCCCGGGTTTCGCAGATCGAGGTGTATTCGCCGTCGATGGACAAGGTCGTCACCAACCGGGTGATCCGGGCCGCGGGCGCTGGTGCGCCGACGCTGTATCTGCTGACCGGCGCCGGCGGCGGCTCCGATGGCATCTCCTGGTGGAACGACACCGATGTCGCCCAGTTCTTCGCCGACAAGTTCGTCAATGTCGTGATGCCGGTCGGCGGCGGCTACAGCCTCTACACCGATTGGATGGCCGACGACCCGGTGATGGGCCGCAACAAGTGGCAGACCTACCTGACGCAGGAGCTGCCCGGCGTCATGGACGCGCGGCTGGGTGCCAGTGGCCGCAATGCCATTGCCGGGGTGTCGATGAGCGGCGCCTCCGCCATCGATCTCGCCATCCAGGGTGGTCCGCTCTACAGCGCGGTGGCGGCGTACAGCGGGTGCCCGTGGGCGACCGATCCGGTGGGTGTGTCGCTGGCCGGGGCGCAGGTGCTGCGCGGCGGCGGTAATCCGGGCAATGTCTGGGGTGTGCCGGGCGGTCCCGGCTGGCGTGCGCATGATGCGTTCCTGAACGCGCATCGGCTCGCGGGTAAGTCGATCTTCTTGTCGGCCGCCTCCGGTATTCCGGGCGGGATCGATAAGGGCGGGTTGCCGATGCCTCCGGTCGAGGCCATCGCGAGCGCCTGCACGGGTGCGTTCGCCGGCCGTTTGGCCTCGCTGGGTATCCCTGCCACGCATGTCAATCGGGCGTCGGGATCACACACGTGGGGGCAGTTCGAGACCGACTTGCACGACTCGTGGCCGCACTTGGCTCGCGCGATCGGTGCGTGAGGTGTCCGGCGCCGAGCCGGTGCGAAACCCCCTGAACAGAGCAGTCCCCGGTAGTCTCCATCGATTCCATGAGCCTCAGTCGTCGCTGATGGCTCCGGTACTCGACTGGCTTGCCGGGGGCCTAGCCGGATCTTGAAGTGATGTGACCACCGTTCTCCGGACGTCTCCTTCGAACGCGTCACACCCTTCGGTGTTCCGGTATATGTCCAGTATGGCCCTGATCCGGCGTCAGTCAAGACCCCTGACGTAGCGATCCGGCGTCACTTCGCCGCCCTCCGGCCCGCCTCATCCGCCCGGCCGCGGCAGCCCCTCGACCTGCTGCTGGATGCGGTCGAGCGCGGCGCGGATGGCCTCGATCTGGGCATTGAGTTCGGCGATGGTCGCCTCGTCCACCGCGGGAGCCGGTACGGCCGGGCCGGACGGCGGTGCGGGCCTGGGCCGACCCGGGGGTGGTGGTGCGGCGGGACCACCGCCCGGCGCGGTCGCGAGGTTACCGGTCTCGGGGCCGAAGACCTGATCGAGCGCCTCGGCCAACGTCGGGGCGTAGCCCACCCGGACGCCGCCGGTGCCCGGATCGCGGTAACTCACCAGCATCCGTGCCAGCTGCGGGAAGGTGGAACCGTTCGGTGCGGTCGAGATCCGCTCGGTGAACAGCGGTTCGACATACAGCACCCCGCCCTCGGCGATCGGCAGCGTGAGCAGATTGCCGTACTGGATGCGGTTGGAACGTTCGAGCAGGGTGCGTTCGGAGGCCACCCTGGTATCGGAGATCATCGAGTTCTGGATCTGCTGCGGCCCCTGGGTGAGGGTGTCGGTGGGCAGTTGCAGCACCGTGAATCTGCCGTAGTCGTCCGGATCGCAGGCGACGGAGATGTAGGCGGACAGGAACTCTCGATTGAACCCCACCATCGCACTGGCCAGCCGGAAGGACGGGTCGGCGGTTTCCGGATCGCCCATCAGCACGTAGAAGGGCGGCTGGTGCGGGTTGGTCTCGACGGTCGGGTCGCTGGGCACCGACCAGAACGCGTTGGTGGTGAAGAACTCTCGCGGCTCGTCCACGTGGTATTTGGCCAGCATCTCTCGCTGGATGGAGAACAGATCCTCCGGATACCGGAAGTGGGCGCGCAGTTCCTCACTGATCGCCTCCGGCGGTTCCACCGTCCCCGGGAAGACGTTCATCCACGCCGCCAGCACCGGATCGTCGCGATCGACCTGATAGAGGGTCACCGTGCCGTCGTAGGCGTCGACGGTGGCCTTGATCGAGTTGCGCACGTAGGAGATCTCCTCGAACGGTCCGCCCTCGGCTTCGTTGCCCGCGGCCAGCGCCTCGAGCGAACTGCGCTTGGCGTACGGGTAGCCGTCGACGGTGGTGTAGGCGTCGACGATCCACACGATCCGCCCGTCGACCACGGCCGGGTAGGGGTCGTTGTCGGTGCTCAGCCAGGGCGCGACCAGTTCGACCCGGTGGCGTGGATCGCGATTGAAGATGATCTTGGAATCGGCGTCGATGGCATCGGAGAAAATGATGTTGCGTTCGGCGTAGTGCACCGCGAACGCCAGCCGGTCGGCCCAGTTGCCGATCGGCACACCGCCCGCGCCGTCGTAGGTGTATTTGGTGCTGTCGGTGTCGTATTCGCGGGGCTCGCTGCCGCCGCCGACGATGGCGTAATCGGGGTCGGCCGCGGCGATCACTTCCCCGAAGTAGATGCGCGGCTGGTCCACCGGGATCACCTGCTGCCCGGACGCGGCGCTGGCGATATCGCTGACGGTGTAGATGGGATAGCCGCTGTTGCTGCTCTCCGCGTCCCCGGCCGCGTCGCGCACGGCGGCGTTCACCCGGTTGGCCGGTGCGGCGACGAAGCCGTTGCCGTGGGTGTAGACGGTGTGCCGGTTGACCCAGTGCCGCTGGTTGGCGCTGAGCGCACTCGGCGTCAGCTCCCTGGCCGCGACGACGTAATCGCGCAACTGCCCGTCGATGCGGTAGCGGTCCAGGTCCAGCTTGTCGGGGAAGCTGTAGAAGTTCTTCAACTGCTGCTGCTGGGTGAAGGTTCGCGACAGCACGTTCGGGTCGAGCAGGCGCACATTGGCGATGGTGGTGGCGTCGGCCGGGACCTGCGGTGGCGGCGTGGTCCCGATCCCCGGATACGGCCGATAGTCCACGCGGTCGCTACCGATCCCGTAGGCCTGTCTGGTGGCGGCGATATTGCGTTCGATGTAGACGCGTTCCTTGTCGGCGGCGTTGGGCCGCACCGACAGCTGCTCGACCGCCAGCGGCCACACCCCGCCCACCAGAATCGAGGACAGCAGCAACAGCGCGGCCGCCATCGCCGGGATGCGCAGATCGCGCACCACCACCGCGGAGAAGACGGCGGCGGCACAGATGAGGGCGATCGCGAACATGATCAACCGAGCGGGCAGCACCGCGTTGATGTCGGTGTAGCCGGCTCCGGCGAAGGTGGGTTCGCGGCTGTGGCTCGACAGCAGCGCGTACCGATCCAGCCAGTAGGCGACGGCCTTCAGCAGGATGAACGATCCGGCCAGCACCGCCAGCTGCACCCGCGCCGCCGTGGTCAGGCCGGGGAATTTGCCGGTCAACCGGATGCCGCCGAACAGATAGTGTGCGGCGAGGGTGGCCAGGAGGGCGAGCACGACGGTGGCGAACAGCCAGCTCACCACCAGCCGGTAGAACGGCAGATCGAAGACGAAGAAGCCGATGTCGTGGCCGAATTCGGGGTCGTCGATGCCGAAGGCGCCGCCGTGCAGGAACAGCTGCACCGTCGTCCAGCGCGACTGCCCGATCAGCCCGCAGATCAGCCCGAGCGCGCCCGCGATACCGAGCCCGAACCACAGCGGCTTGCGCAGCACCACGCTGCGATAGGGCAGCAGATAGTCCTCGCGCTCGTCGTCGGCGATGAGCAGCGGCCGGTAACGATAGGCCCACCACATCGCCGCCAGCAGCACACCGCCGACGAACAGCCCGACGACGACGAACATCACCACCCGGGTGAGCAGCACGGTGCGCCAGACCTCGCGGTAGCCGACCTCACCGAACCACAGCCAGCCGATGTAGACCCCGATCAGCCGGGGCACCACCAGCAGCAGCACGACGAGCATCGCCACGGTGATCACCAGCAGCCGTACGCTGCCCGGCAACCGCCGCCAGCTGGGAATTTCGCGTGTGCTCATCACCGGCTCTCCCGTGGCTGCGCCGGCCGAGCGGGTGGGCGGCCGGCACGGGCCATGTGCACCGATACTACCGGCGCGCCGCGAACGGCCGCTCGGCTCAACCGGCGCGGGCGGGCACCTCGCTGAGCTGTTCGAGCAGATCGGCGGTGCTCAGCACGGCACCGCAGCGGCGCGCGGTGTAGTTCAACGCCATGAGGTGTTCGTCGCGGCTGAAATCGGCGGTGGCGTCCAGGGCCAGGAACGGGCGCACATCGCTCATGAACGCCTCGGCGGCGCTGAGCATGCAGCCCATATGGGTGTAGACGCCGGTGATGATGAGCTGGTCACGATGGTAATAGCCGAGCAGTTCACGCAGGTCGGTGCGCTGGAAGGCGGAATATCGCCATTTGGTGACCTGGATGTCCACCGCCTGCGGGCGTAAGGCGGGCACGATTTCGGTGTCGGGTCCGTGCGACATTCCGGTGCCCCAGAAGTCGGCGAGGATGCCGCGGCGCGAGGGATGCTGGTTGCCCGGCTGCATGGTGTAGATGACGGGAATACCGAGCGCGTGGCAGCGATCGCGCAGCCGGGCGATATTGGCGAGCAGGGTGCGCGCCGGATCCTGCTCGACGTCGTAGGCGGACAGGAAATACCGCTGCATATCGTGGATCAGCAGGGCGCTGCGCTCCGGTGTGACGGTCCAGGCCACCTCGTTCGGTGCGACCTCGTCCGCGCTGGGTAGGTCGTAGGGCGCGATCGGGGGTATGGGCATGACATCTCTCCGGTTCGTCGTATCGGGTGCCGGCCGGGCGCCGGCCCGGTGATTTCACATGTCGAGCGTGGCGCCGCCGTCCACCCGCAGGTCGTGCATGGTGATGTGGCGAGCGTCCGCGGAGGCGAGGAACCGCACCGCCGCGGCGATATCGTCCGCGGTGGCGATGCGGCGCAAGGGAATACCGAGGCGGTAGGCGTGCGCGTCACCGTCGAGTACGGCGGTGCGTGCGGCGTCGTCCAGGGGCCGGTCGGCGTCGGCGTAGAGGCCGCGCAGCATCGCGGTATCGGTCGAGCCCGGCGACACCAGGTTCACCCGGACACCGTGCGGGGCGACCTGGAGGGCAAGCGCGCGGGTGAAGGCCGTGGCGGCAGCCTTCGACGCGCAGTAGGCAGCCATCCCGACCCGTGGTGCGGCGGCCGCGTTCGACGACACCACCACGATCGCTCCCCGCCCGGCCGCGACCATCTCACGCGCGGCACGCCGGGTGACGAGCATGGTGGCGGTGGCATTGACCGCGAGGCTGGTATCCCAGTCGTCCGCGCCGATCTCAAGAGCACTGCCCGCGCGCATGACGCCCGCCGCGTGCGCGACCACATCGGGGGCGCCGTGCCGGGCGATGAGCACGTCGAACGCGGCGTCGACGGCCTCACCATCGGTGACGTCGACCTGCATCGCTGACACCGCACCCGTTGCGGTCTCGGCGATTTCGTCGGCGACCCGGTGTACGCCCGGATCGCGGTCCCACAGTGCGAGGACATGGGACTCGGTGGCGAACCGCCGGGCGACTGCCGCGCCGATGCCGGCCGCGGCTCCGGTGACGACGACCACGCGCCGTCCCGAAACGTTCATAAACATGAGGTTAGCCTAACCTGATAAGAATGTGAGAGCTTCCGCTCCGGATCGGTCATCGGAGTGGAGCGAAGAACGCTCCGATTCACTGAGAAGAGGTGGCCCACAATGGCTTCGACCCACCTGCCCGGCTTCACACCATGGCCGGAGGCCGACGCGCACCGGTACCGCGAGCAGAAGGTGTGGGCGGGTGAGACCTTCGGCGAGATGCTGTCGGCCCGCGCCGCCGCGACACCCGACGCGCTCGCCGTCGTCGACGACACCCATCGGTGGACCTACCGTGACCTCGACCACCGCTCCCGCAGCCTGGCCACCGGCCTCTCGCGGCTCGGAATCGGTTGCCGGGACCGCGTTCTCGTGCAGCTGCCCAACCGCGCCGAATTCGTCGAGGTGATCTTCGCGCTGTTCCGGCTCGGTGCGCTGCCGGTGTTCTGCCTGCCCGCCCACCGCGCCGCCGAGTTGACGCCCATCGCGACGGCGGCCGCGGCGAAGGCCATCGTCACCTGTGCGCAGCATCAGCGTTTCGACCATGCGGTGCTGGCCGATTCGATTCGCGCGCAGGTCGATTCCGTCGAGCATGTGCTCATCGTCGGCGCGGACGGCGAACCCCTTCCCGAACACGTTCGCGCCCTGGCGGAGTTCCGGGACGAGCCCGTCGACCTGCCCGCGCCGGACCCGTCCGACGTGGCATTCCTCCAGCTGTCCGGCGGCAGCACCGGTATCCCGAAGCTCATCCCCCGCACCCACGACGACTATCTCTACAGCGTGCGCCGCAGCGCCGAGGTCTGCGAACTCGACAGCGACACCGTGTATCTGGCGGCGCTGCCGGTCGCGCACAATTTCCCGATGAGCTCGCCGGGCATCCTCGGCGCGCTGTGGGCGGGCGGCACCGTCGCCATGACGCCCGATCCCACTCCCGCGACGGCCTTCGCCGCGATCGAACGGTTCGGCGTCACCATCACCGGACTGGTGCCCCCGCTGGCGCGGCTGTGGGTGGAACGGGCCGAAGCCGGCTCGACCCCCGATCTGTCCAGTCTGCGGGTGGTGCAGGTGGGTGGTGCGCGCTGCCAGGAGGAGCTGGCGCGGCGCATCGGCCCGGCGCTCGGCGCCACGTTGCAGCAGGTGTTCGGGATGGCCGAGGGCCTGGTCTGCTACACCCGCCTCGACGATCCGCTCGATGTGGTCATCGGCACCCAGGGGCGCCCGATGTCGGAGCACGACCGGATCGCGGTGGTCGACGACGACGGCAACCCGGTTCCGCCGGGCACCGACGGCAACCTGATCACCCAGGGCCCGTACACGATTCGCGGCTACTTCGACAACCCCGACGCCGATGCCCGCAGCTTCACCGCCGCCGGCTGGTACCGCACCGGCGACGTGGTGAGTCTGCGTCCCGACGGCAATATCGTCGTCAAGGGCCGGGCAGGCGACTGGGTCAATCGCGGCGGGGAGAAGGTCTCGGCCGAGGAACTCGAGGCGCATCTGCTCGAACATCCCGCTGTGCGCGACGCGGTGATCATCGGCACTCCGGATCCGGTGCTCGGCCAGCGCATCTGCGCCTTCCTCCAACCCGTGGACAACGCGAACCGGCCGACGCTGACCGCGGTGCGCGCCTTCGTCAGGGAGCGCGGTGTGGCGGCCTGGAAGATGCCCGACGCGGTGGTCATCGTCGAGCAGTTCCCGGAGACCGGGGTCGGTAAGACCAGCCGGCGCGAGCTGCGCCGGTTGCTGGCCACCGGCGCACACACCGGATGAGCGGGCCGGTGGCGCGCTCGAGCAGGCCATCCGCACGGTGACGGTCCCGCCCGGCGAACGGGGGTACGTGTGGCTGGCCGC
>NZ_JAAGVC010000001.1:6060-477274 GCF_010858045.1 Nocardia cyriacigeorgica | reverse complement strand
GCGGGCCGGTGGCGCGGCCGGTGCCGCGCCACCGCTCACGACAGGACGTCCAGCCAGGCACCGAGCACCGGGTCGGCGGCGAGGGTGGCGAAATCGACCTGCTCATGCCCGGCGGCCCGCCACTTCTCCACCAGGGACATGATCCGCACCGAATCCAGTCCGGCGTCCAGCAGATTGGTGTCGATCGTCAGTTCGTCCGCCGGCACGCCGAGTGCGGCGGCGATATCGTCGACGATGAACCGCTGTCCGGCGGGGATGGTCTGTTCGTCGCTCATGGAGCTCATTCCTCTCGATCGAAATCGGCCACGCCGCGCTTCCAGTAGCCGGCGATCAGGTAGTCCTTCGGGTCGACGCCGAGTTCGGCGCGCACCCAGCGCCGCAAGGGGCGCAACACACCGGCCTCCGCGGCCAGCCACACGTACACCCGTTCGCCGGGCGGGACCGTCACCGTGCGGATGGCCTGCTCGAGCGCGTCACCGTGCCCGGGCGCGATATCGCCGCGATGCACCCAGCGCACCCGCACACCCTCAGGTGCGTCCAGCGCGATCTCCTGTTCCGGGCCGGTGACCTCGACGAACACCCACCCGGAGGCGGTGCGCGGCAACCATTCGAGCCACCGCGCGATCGCGGGCAGCGCGGTGATGTCACCGGCGAGCAGATACTTGTCGTAGGTGCGCGGGACGACGACGCCGCCGGGCGGGCCCGCGATGTGGATGCGGGTGCCCGGCGTCGCCGCCAGCGCCCAGTCCGAGGCCAGGCCGCCGGGATGCAGGGCGAAGTCGATGTCGAGTTCCAATGCTTCGCGGTCGTAGCGGCGCACCGTGTACTCCCGCGACACCGGGCGCGGTTTGCCCCATTCCAGCGACAATCCGTCGCGGCGTGGCAGCCGTAGCACCCCGTCCTCGCCGGGGAAGACCAGGCGCACATGCTCGTCCGGCACGTAGCTGTGGAATCCGGCCAGGTCGGCGCCACCGAAGGTGAGACGCAACAGGCCCGCCCCCACCGGTTCGCTGCGCAGTACCTCGACCGCACACAGCCCGATGGGGTAGCCGACCTTCTCGCCGTGGTCTCCCGCCAGCACCTCGGTGATCCGTTCGGCATAGGCGGCGCGATCCACCATTACTGCTCCTTCTTCTCGTACAACGGTCCGGACAGGGCAGCGGTCAGCGCGGTGAGCGCCAGCACCGCCGACCCGTAGATCACCAATGCCGCTGCGGGGGCGAACAATTGGCCGACGATGCCGGCCACCATCGACCCGATGGCCGTTCCGGTGACGGCCTGCACCATGAGCAACCCCGAGATCCGGCCGCGCAGCTCCTCCGGCGCGTGGTGCTGGAGCACGGTGTAGCGCAGCACCATGTTGACCGCCCTGGCCACACCGAATCCGGCCAATCCGAGAAACACCCCGGCGGCGTGCGGGGACAACCCGGCCGCGATGACACCGAGCGGCATGACCGCCATGGCGACGATCAGATCCCGGCCGGGATAGCGGCTGCGACCGATCCAGCCGCTGGTCAGCGATCCGATCACGGCGCCGGCGCCGGGCGCGGCATAGAGCAGGCCGAGGGTGGCCGGTCCGGCGTTCAGTTCGACATCGGCGAAGGCGGGCAACAGCACCAGCGGCCCGCTGACCAGCATGGCGATCAGCCCGGTCAGCAGGGCCGCGCGGATCACCCGGTGCTCGAGCGCGAATCGGATCCCGATCGCCAGCTCCCGCAATGGATGTTGCGCGACGCGCGCGGGTGGCGGCGCCGGGCCGATCGCACGAATCAGGCCGACGGTCGCGGCGGTCGCGCCCGCGGCGATGAAGAACGCCGGGGCGACACCGGTCCGCGCGATGAGTATGCCCGCGAACGCGGGGGTGATCATGGTGCCGAGATCGGAGGTGAGCGCGGTCAGCGCACCGGCGGCGGCGACCTTCTCTCGTCCGACGAGCACCGGCACCAGCGCCATCATGGCGGTGCCGCTGACACCGCCGGCCGCCCCGTCCAGGGCGGCGGCGGCGTAGATGACGGCCAGCTGCGGATCCGGCAGCAGCGCATTGGCGCCCAACGCGAGGAACCCCGCGCCCGCGGCGCTGCGCGACCACTGGATCACCGTGCGGCGATCGAATCGGTCGGCGATCACACCACCGGCCAGGCTGCCGGTGAACAGCGCGATCGCCGTCACGGTGGTGACTCCGGCGACGTGCAGCGTCGAACCGGACAGCTGATAGACCTGCACCGGCAGGGCCACCA
The DNA here is from genome assembly GCF_010858045.1 of Nocardia cyriacigeorgica. Lineage (GTDB taxonomy): Bacteria > Actinomycetota > Actinomycetes > Mycobacteriales > Mycobacteriaceae > Nocardia > Nocardia cyriacigeorgica_E. The sequence continues at coordinate 475,037 of NZ_JAAGVC010000001.1, read as the reverse complement.
TCAGCAGTCCGATGCCGAGCACCGACACCAGCCGGGCGGCGAACGCGGCCCGGAAGGGCCTGCTCGACCGCAACGGCGAGATGTCGATCAGCAGTCCGGAGGCGGCTGTCACTTGAAGCGCTCCGCGATCAGGTCGAGGGTGTCCATGACACTGCGGTAATCGGGGCGCGCGCTCGAGGCGGGCAATTCGAAGACGTTGCCCGCCTTGAACGCGGGCAGCTGCGCGTACAGCGGATCCTCGGCCAGCTGGGTGGCGTTGCGGCCGCCGGCCAGCGACACCACGAACACCACCGGTGCGTCGACGACCGTGCTCAGCAGCTCGGGGCTGAAGTGGAACCAGTCCGCGGCCTCGGGCTTGGCCGGGTTGCCCGCCTTCTCCGCGACCTTGTCGTCGATGGTGAACCCGACCTCGGCCAGCAGCTGGGGCAGCGCCGCCGACGGCAGGAACAGCGTGGGCTCCTGGCTCTTCACCGACTGCACGAACGCGACCGCGCCCGCGGGCGCCTTGACCGACTCCTTCACCTTCGCCACCTTGTCCCGGTAGGCGGTGATCAGGCCGTCGACCTTGTCCGGGCGGCCGACCACGTCGGCGACCAACCGCAGCTGATCGGCCCAGTCGGTGGTGGTCGACGGCACCAGCACGGTCGGCGCGATGGCCGAGAGCTGATCGTAGGCATTGATCGACTGCTGGGCCGGGAAGCCCTGTCCGCCGCCGATGATCAGATCCGGCCGCTGGTTGGCGATGAACTCCAGATTGAGGTTGTCGCCGATCGGGAGTTCCACGGTGCCTTGGGCTTTCGCGTCCTCGGCCCAGGCGGCCGGGAACCCGCCGGTGCGGGTGTTGACGCCGAGCAACCGGGGATCGGCGGCCGCGACCGGTGCCTCGAGGTCGTAGAGGTAGCCGGCCAGCGCGCCGTTGAGGACGACGATGCGCTGCGGATCAGCGGGCACCTGGACGGGGCCGCGTTCGGTCTGCACCTCGCGGGTGCCCGCGGATTCGGTGGCCTCGGAGTCGGCGCCACAGCCCGCGACGAGGGCGGTCAGGGCGAGGATGAGCAGGGCGACGGCGGCTCGTAGCCGCGCGGTCGATCGGATGACGAACATGGATGGGTTGCTCTCTTCTTTCTCGTGGTGGGGAAGTTCAGTGGCGCAACGCCGGATCGGCGTCGAGCAGCGCGGCGACCTCGGCCCAGCCCTGCGGCGAGACGATGTCGACGTGGGAGTACGGGAGTCGGCGGACGGTGATCCGTGCGCCCGCCGCACGCCATCCGGCGAGCTGGGCGTCGGTGCGCCCGGAGTCGGTGCCGGGGTCGGCGGCGTAGAGGGCAATCGGTCCGCGGTATCGCGGTGTGGTCGAGGTGGGTACCAGGGCGAGCAGCGACTTCGCGGCGGCGCGGATGGCGGTGGCGAGTTCCGGTGCGTCCCCGGGCAGTTCGGGTAGCAACCGGTCGAGTTCGGCGGGGTCGGCGAGCGAGCGTGCCGCCTGATCGGAGAGACCGGCCAGCGGGTGGGAATCGATCAGGCCGGCGAACGCGACCCGCTCCCCCGCCGATTCCAGCGCCGCGGCGATGGCGTGCACGATATTGCCGCCGAGCGAGTAACCCAGTAGCCGGTACGGTCCGTGCGGCTGGATGCGACGCACCGTCCGCAGGTAGTGCGCGGCCAGGTCGTCGAGGCTCCGGGCGCCGATATCGTGGCCGCTCAGCGTCGGCGCTTGCAGCCCGATCAGCGGCCGGTCCGCGCGCAACAACCGGGCCAGCGGGCCGAACTGCCAGGCGGTGCCGCCGACCGGATGCACGCAGAACACCGGTTCGGCGGAGCCGGTGGGCCGCAGTTCCAGCACGTGATCGAGGCGGCGGCCGAACATGGCGAGAGCGTCGGCTGCGGAATCCGGTGGTGCCGTCGACGGCTCGGTCGGTCCGGCGAGTGCGATCATCGCGCCGGCGCGCGACGATGCGCCGATGTGCCCGAGCGGTGCCGCGGTTGCGGCGATCGCCGCTGCCAAGGCCCGAGCCGTCGGTGCCGCGAATACGTCGTCCAGGACTACCGGCACGCCGGCCCGTCGTAAACGTCCGGTCAGGCGCACGGCCGTCAGCGAATGTCCGCCTGCGGCGAAGAAGTCGTCGTCGAGCCGGAGGTCCGGCGCCGACAGCACCGCCGACATCGCGTCGAGCACCGTCCGCGCCAGATCCGGTGATCCCTGGCCGTTCTGGGCGGCCGGTGCGCGCTGGGAGGTCTGCTCGACAGGGAGTGGCACGACCTCGGCGATCGGCCCGGGAGTACTCGTCTGCTCCTCCGGGGCGGGCAGGGCCTTGCGATCGATCTTCTCGCTGGGTGTGCGCGGGATCTCCGCCAAGACGACCACGGCGGCGGGAACCATGGCGGCGGGCAGCGTCTTTCGCACCTGATCGAGCACCCGCGCGGTGTCGATCACCGCCCCGCCCTTGGCGATCAGATACCCCACCAGCCGTTGATCACCGGGCCGGTCCTCGCGCAGCAGCACCACGGCTTGGGCGACATCGTCGCAGGCCAGCAGCGCCGATTCGATCTCGCCGAGTTCGATACGTTGCCCGCGCAGCTTCACCTGGCTGTCGGCGCGACCCACGTAGTCGAGTTCGCCGCCGACCGTCCAGCGCACCAGATCGCCGGTGCGGTACATGCGCTCCCCGTCGCCGTCGGGGTCGGCGACGAACGCCGCGGCGGTCAGGTCCGGACGGGCGACATAGCCGCGCGCCAACTGGCTACCGGTGAGGTAGAGCTCGCCGACCACACCGACGGGCACCGGCCGCAACCGGTCGTCGAGCACCCGCACACCCGAACCTTCGGCGGGACGGCCGATCGGCACCGAGGTCGTGTCGGCGTCGGTGGTGTCGTGGAAGGTGATGCAGACGGCGGCCTCGGTGGGGCCGTACAGGTTGTGCACCCGTGTCCCGGTCGATGCCCGCATGCGCTGCGCGGTGGCCGGTGGCAGCGCCTCGCCGCCGGTCACCACGCACCGTAGGTCGGTGTAGCCGGACAGGTCGGCTTCTTCGGCGAGAACGGTGAGCATCGAGGTGGTCATCTGCAAGACCGTCACCCGCTCATCGCGCATCAGCTGCGCCTGGTAGTAGGGATCGCGGTGCCCGCCGGGGCGGGTGAGCACGATCTGCGCCCCGACCAGCAGCGGCAGGAACAGCTCGAGCAGCGAGGCGTCGAATGTCGGCGGTGTGCGGTACAGCACGGTGTCGTGCGCGCCGAAACCCTGATGGCGCCGCAGCCATGCGAAGGTGTTGACGATGGCGGCGTGGGAGACCGTCACGCCCTTGGGCACGCCGGTGGAGCCGGAGGTGAACAACAGGTAGGCGGAGTTGTCCGGGCGCAGGGGTGCGCGGCGGTCGTCATCGGTGACGGCCACCTCGCCGAACGCGCTGGTATCCAGCTCGTCGACCGCGACGGCCACCGCCCGGCCGGTCACGAAACCGGACTGCGAGGTGGTCAGCACCAGCGCGGGCTCGGCGGTCGCCAGGATCAGCTCCACCCGCCGGGCCGGTTGCTCGACGTCGATCGGCAGGTACACCCCGCCGGCCCGGCAGATCGCGTGCGCGGCGATGACCGAGTCCGGGTCGCGCGCCATGGCCACGGCAACGACGGTTTCGGGACCGATCCCGTAGGCGATCAGCCAGCGCGCCAGCCGATTCGCGCGCGCCTCGAAGTCGGCGTAGGTCAGGGTCGAGCCCTCGTAGGTGACGGCCGGAGCGTCCATGGCGACCCCCGGCACACGCCAGTCGGCGAGCGTGGTGCCGATGGTGTCGGCAGTCCGCTCCGCCGCACTGTGCGGGGTGCGGCCTGTCCGCCCGGGACTTTCGCTGACGGCAGCAGAGGGTGCCGGCCTGGCCGCGCTCAGCGGATCATCGACCAGGCCGGTGAGCACCGCACCCAATCGCTGAGCCAGACGCGCGGCCGCCGCCTCGGGCACGGCTGCCGGATCGTGGTGCAGCATCAGCCGGAACCGATCGCCGGGCAGCGCGGTGACCGTCACCGGGTAATGGGTCAGGCTGTGCACCGCGACATCGGCCACGCGCAGGTGGTGCGAATCGGGTTGCCGCAGACCGGTCTTGGGGAAGTTCTCGAACACCACCAGCGTGTCGAACAGCCGGTCGCGGCCGACGGCGCGCTCGACCGTGGCGAGCCCGAGATAGCCCACCTCACGCAGTTCCAGTGCGCTGCGCTGGAATTCGGGCAGCTGCTCGAGCAGCGGGCGGTCGGTGGCGATGCGCATGCGCGCGGGCACCGTATTGCTGAACAGGCCGACCGTGGTTTCCACGCCGGCCAGTTCCGCCGGGCGCCCGGAGACGACGGTGCCGAACACGACGTCGCGGTGACCGAGGTATTCGGCCAGCACCCCCGCCCAGGCACCCTGCACCAGGGTGTTCATGGTGACGCCGCGTGCGCGGCCGAGCGATTCCAGTGCCTCGGCGGCAGCATCCGACAGCGGCACGGACAGCCCGACCGCCCGTGCGCGCGAGCCGGAAGCTCGCTGTGCTGCCGGCTGCCGACCGGCTACGAACACATCGCCCAGCAGCGAGGGACGTTCGAGGCCGGCCAGGTATGCGCGCCAACGGTCCAGCGTCGCATCGACATCGCGCTCGGCCAGCCAGGCGAGGTAATCGCCGTAGTATCCGGCGCGCGCGAGCTCGTCGCCGTGGTACAGCGCGAGCGTCTCCCGCAGCATGATGGGGATCGACCAGCCATCGGCCAGCAGGTGATGGGCGGTGAGGATCAGCCGCGAGGCGGTATCGGTGAGCCGGAGCACGAGGATACGCAGCAGCGGCGGCGCACCGATGTCGAAGGGTGTCGAGCCCGCATCGCGTTCGAGTTCGCCTGCGACGCGGTCACGGTCTGCCTGTGCCCGCAGATCCTCCACCCGCCAGTCCAGCCGGGGCGACCTCGGCACCACCTGCACCGGCCGGTCGAACTCGTAGCAGAAGGCCGCGCCGAGGTTCGGGTGCCGGTGCAGCATGGCGCGTACCGCGACGGCCAGCTGGGCCGGGTCCAATGGACCGGCGAGGTCGAAGCGCGCGGTCATGGTGTAGACGTCGTCGGCGCCGTCGCGCAGGGCGTGGTACAGCAGCCCTTCCTGCAACGGCGACAATGGCAGCAGATCGGCGATCGGACCGTAGCGCGCCGTCAGCTCGTCGATTTCCGGTGGCGGCAGCTCGACCAATGTCCGGCGCGCCGGTGCACGCTCGGGTGCCCCCGCGACGACGACCTGCTCGGCGTCGCGAGCCAACTCGCCGAATGCTCTGCGGCTCAACAGGTCCTGCGGTGCGAGCACGAGCCCGCGCTCCCGCAATCGGGTGCTCACGGTGATGGCGGTGATGCTGTCGCCACCCACACCGAAGAAGTCGTCGTCCACGCTCACCCGGTCATGCCCCAGCGCCGCCGAGACCACGTCGCAGAGCGCCTGCTCGGCCTCGGTCGACGGTGCCCGGCCCACCGATTCGGACACCGGATCGGGTAGCGCGGTCCGATCGAGTTTGCCGTTCACCGTCGTCGGGAGTTCGCCGAGCACGACGATGCGCGCGGGCACCATATGGTCGGGCACCAGGTCGGCGAGGCTGTTGCGTAACTGTGTGGTGTCAATCGCCGTGCTATCGGATGCGGCGACGATGTAGCCGATGAGCGACGCGTGTTCGCCGACGGTCCGGATATCGGCGGCCGCCGCGCGCACCTGCGGCAGTGTGTTCAGCGCCGCGGCTACCTCACCGAGCTCGACCCGGTGCCCGCGAATCTTGACCTGGGCGTCGACCCGGCCCGCGTATTCGTATCCGCGGCCGGGCACCCACCGCGCCCGGTCGCCGGTGCGATACATGCGTGCCCCCGGCGGGCCGTACGGGTCGGCGACGAACCGGTGCGCGGTGGTCGGCGCCTGGTCGCGGTAGCCGCGGGCCAACTGCGGGCCGGCCAGGTACAGTTCGCCGACCCGGTTGTCGGGCACCAGCTGTAAACCGTTGTCCAGCAGATAAGCCCGGATACTCGGCAGCGGAACACCGATATGCGGGTCCGGCCCACGCAGCGGGGTGGCGATGGCGTCGACCGCCGCCTCGGTCGGTCCGTAGAGGTTGATCGCCGGAATATTCGCCCGTCCCAGCTCCCGCCACAGCCGCGGTGGGCAGGCATCGCCACCGAGCGCGATGAGTTGCGGCCCAGTGTCGGTGAGCCCGTGCTCGAGCAGCGCGGCGATGAGCGTAGGAGTGCCGTCGACGATGCGGATGCCGTCTCGACGGAAGGCCCGCACCAATGCGGCCGGGTCACGCCGGATCACGCTGTCGTACACGTGCACACAGTGCCCATCGAGCAGCCACAGCAGCGGGTCGAGGGAGGCGTCGAAGGCGAACGAGGTGGTGTGCGCGACCCGAAGACGCTCAGCCGTCGGGACAGCGAACATCTCGCCACGGTGCGCGGCCAGCAGGTGCGCCAGCGCACCGTGCTCCACCAGCACACCTTTGGGACGGCCGGTGGAGCCGGAGGTGTAGATCAAGTACGCACCGTGATCTGGTCGGGGCGCGGCGCTGGTGTGGGGCGTCGGGTCGATGGCGTCGAGTTCGGCCCGCACCACGGCGTCATCGAGCGCCACGGTGTGCTCGCCCAGCGCGCGGGCCGTCTCACCGGACGCGAGCACCAGCACCGGCGCCGCGTCCTCGACCGTGGCCCGCAGCCGGCTCATCGGATGCTCGGGATCGAGCGGGAGATACACCCCGCCCGCGCGCCAGATCGCGAAGATCGTCACCACGAACTGCGCCGTGCGCGGCAGCGCGACGCCGACCACCGCGTCCGCACCCACACCCCGCTCGCGCAGGTACTGCGCGAGCCGGTTCACCGCCGAGACGAATTCCGCTGCCGTCCATTCCTTTCCATCGGCGGCGAGCACGCGGCAGTCCGGTTCTCGCGCAACCAGCCGATCCAGCGCCTCCAGCACTGTTTCGACACGTGACGGCAAGGGCGGGCCCGACCGTGCCGCGAGCAACTCCTCCCGGGTGGCGCGATCGACCATGGGCAGCGCACCGACCGGAGGTTTATCGCTGCCGATGAAGGCCTCGATCACCCGCACCAGTCCGTCCACCCGGCCGCGCACCGTGTGCGGGTCATTGGTCCGCGCATCGGATTCGAACCCGAGCAGTACGCTGCCGTCGGGCAGCGGGGTCACCGTCAGCCCGAGATCCTCCGGCGGTCCGCCTGCCACATTGCGCAGCACGCCCCGTGCGCCGTCGAAGTCGAGCGCGAAGTCGAAGACCTTGAGGTTGATGCCGACACCGTGCAGCAGCTCACCCGCACCGAAGCCATGGAAATCCCTGGCCAGGTCGTCGCCGCTGTAGCGCTGGTGGGCGCGTACGGCACGCAGTGTGTCGGCGACGCGCGGCCCCAGCTCGCCCAACCGGTCGCCGGAATTCACCCGCACCCGCAACGGCAGAACATTGACCGCCATCGCCGGGGTGGTGAGCGCGGCGCGACCGACTCGGCCCATCAGCAGCATCGAGACCACCACATCGGAGGTGCCCAGCTGCCGGTGCAGGAAGGCCGCATAGCAAGCCACCAGCGCGTCCGCCCAGGTGATGCCATGACTTTCGGCGCATTCGCGCAGCGTGGCGAGCGTCCGCGCGGACAGCACCGCCTCCGCGCGCAGCGTGCGCTCGACCGCACCACCGACATGCCTGCCGCGCCCGTCCAGATCCGGCCACGGGGTGAGCTGATCACGCCAGAACAGCCGATCCCTCTCGAAGGCGTCGCTGTCGCGGTAGGCGCGCTCCTCCGCGACCAGATCGGCGATGGTGCCGAATGTCGCTTTCGGCACGTCCTTTCCACGTCGCAGCGCGGTGTAATGAGCCGCTACGCGCCGCGAGAGCAGCGCCGCGCTGTACCCGTCGACGATCAGGTGATGATAGAGCTGCACACACCAGACCTGGCAGTCGGTGACCCGGATCAGGGTGTAGATGTAGAGCTGCCGGTCCACCATGCCGCGACAATGCTCGGCGGCCCGGTGACGTTCCAGTGCGACGGCTTCATGCGCGAGCCCGAGCGGGTCGGCCACCGCGCGCAGGTCGATGGTCGGGCGCAACTCGGCGACCGCATCGGTGACGAATTGCCGTGGCCCCTCCGGAGTTTCCCGAAACCGCAACCGCATGTTCTCGGCCTCGGCGACGGTGCGGCGCAGCGATTCGGCCAGCAGTTCCACATCGATCGGCGATTCTCCGGCGATCTCGAGGACCTCCCCGACCAGATAGCGCCCGGACTCGGGATCGAAACGCTGGGCGTTCCAGATTCCCCGCTGCGGCCCGGTCAGCGGCAGCAATGCCGCTCCGTCCTCGCCATTCACCGGCAACTCCCTTCACCCTCAACGCTTTTCGGCGCCGAACACCGCATCGGCACGACGACCATCAGGCAGTTTGCTTAGGTTAGCCTATCTTTACTTCCAAGTGGGGCCTACGTTCTTCGGCGATGTCAGCGCACCGTGACCGCGTTCTCTGCCAGCGGAATGACCAGGGGCGCTCCAGTTTCGGGATCCTCGATCACCCGGCAGCCGAGATCGAACACCGCGCGCACCAATTCGGCCGTGACGATCTCCCCCGGCGGGCCCGCGGCGCGGATCTGGCCGTCCCGCATGGCGATCAGATGATCGGCATAGCGGAACGCGTGATTGAGGTCGTGCAGGACCGCGACCACGGTCCGCCCGGATTCCCGGTTCAACGTCCGGCACAGCTCGAGCAGCTGGATCTGGTGTGCGATATCGAGATAGGTGGTGGGCTCGTCGAGCAGAATCACCGCAGTGTCCTGGGCCAGCACCATCGCGATCCAGACCCGCTGGCGCTGGCCACCGGAGAGTTCGTCCACCGAGCGCGCGGACAACTCGGTGACACCGGTGGCCGCCATCGCGGTGGCGACCGCCTCGGCGTCGGCCTGCGACCACTGCCGCAGCAGCGACTGATGCGGATAGCGACCGCGGGCCACCAGGTCGGCGACCCGGATGCCGTCGGGCGCGGTGGAGGACTGCGGCAGCAGCCCGATGTGCCGTGCCACCTCCTTGGCCGGATAACTGCCGATGGCTTTGCCGTCCAACAGCACCGTGCCCGACTCCGGCGTCAGCAAACGCGCCAGGGCCCGCAGCAGGGTGGACTTGCCGCAGGCGTTCGGGCCGATGATCACGGTGAACGACCCGTCGGGGATATCGGCGGACAGGTTCTCGCTGATCGTGCGGCCGCGGTAGCCCAGCCGCAGCCGGTCCGCGCGCAGCCGAGCCGGATTCGCCCCAGGCGCCAGGTCTGATGTGTCCTTCATCGTCGCTTTCCTAGTCCCTTCTCGCCTCGGCGACCAGCACATACGCCAGATAGAGCCCGCCGATGGAGACGGTGACCACGCCCACCGGCAAAGTGGTCGGCGCGAACAGCCGCTGCGCCAGCCAGTCCGAGGTGATCAGCAGCAGCGCACCCATCGCGGCGGCCGGAAGCAGCGCGGTGCACGGGGTGCGGGCCAGCCTGCGCGCCAGTTGCGGCGCGGCCAGCGCGATGAACGCGATGGGCCCGGTGACGGCCGTGGCCACCGCGGTCAGCGCCACGCTGAGAAAGATCAGCAGCAGCCTGGTCCGGCGTACCGGGATGCCGAAGGAACTGGCCAGGTCGTCGCCGAGCTCGAGCATGCGCAAGCGCGCGGCGAGCGGGATCACGGCCAGGCTCAGCACCGTCAGCAGCACGATCGCGGGCATGACCTGCGCCCAGGTGAGCCCGCTCAGCGAACCCATCCCCCAGGCCGCCGCGCCCATCGCCGACAGCACATCGGCACGCAGGATCAACCAGGCATTGACCGAGGCCAGCATGGCGCTCACGCCGATGCCGACCAGGATCAACCGGAATCCACTGACGTTGTGCCGCAACGCCAGCAGCTGGATCGCCACCGCCGCGGCCAGCCCACCCACCAGCGCACCGGCCGCGGTCGCGAACTCACCGCCGCCGGATACCAGCATGACGATCAGCGCGCCGGTGTAGGCGCCGGTACCGAAGCCGACGATATCGGGGCTGCCCAGCGGATTCCTGGTCACCGATTGCAGGATCGCACCGCTCACCCCGAGCGCGGCGCCGAGCACCAGTGCCAGCAGCACCCGGGGAAATCGCCACTCCCAGACCACGAGCCGGTCGAAGCGCTGATCGCCGACGATGATCGCGCGCAGCACCCGGTCCGGCGGAATCGGCGCGTCACCGCTGCCGAGCGCCAGTACCGCGACCAGCAGCGCCACCGCCACCAGCGCGACGCAGACGACCACGGTTCGGACCCCGACCAGAGCGGTGATCCCGGCGACCCTGGTGCGGACCTGCACCGTCGCGCGACCGAAGTCCACCCGCGCGCTCATGCGGCGGTCTCCCTGGCTCGCCGGGCCAGCCAGATCAGCGCCGGCGCGCCGAGGAACGCCGCCACCAGTCCCGCGGGAACCTCATCCGGCCACAGCACGATCCGGCCGAGCACATCGGCGCCGACCAGCAGCATCGGCGCGAGCACCATCGAGTACGCGACGATCCAGCGCTGATCGGGTCCGACGATCCAGCGCGCCACATGCGGCACCGCGAGGCCGACGAACGTGATCGGGCCGACGGCCGCGGTGGCCGTGCCGCACAGCAGGGTCAGCGCCAGCACGGTCAGCAGGCGGGTGCGCCCGACCCGGACGCCGAGCGCGCGGGCCAGGTCGTCACCGAGCGCGACCGCGTTCAGCGACCTGGCCGCCACCACCGCGGCGATCAGGCCGATCAGGATGAACGGCGCAGCGCCTGCGATCACGTCGAAGCCGCGTCCGGTGAGCGAACCCGCGTCCCACTCCCGCATCTGATCGAAAGCGTTCGCGTTCAACAGGATCAGACCCTTGGTGATCCCCGACAGCACCGCGGTGACCGCGACACCCGCCAGGGTGAGCCGCACCGGATCGGCGCCCTGCCTGCCCGCGGTGCCCAAGCGATACACCACCAGCGAGACCAGGGCCGCACCGGCGAATCCGAACCAGACATAGGCCGTGATCTCCTCGACCCCGAGGAACGCCACCGCCATGGCGATGGCGAAGGCCGCGCCCGCGTTGATCCCGAGCAGGCCCGGATCGGCCAGCGGATTGCGCGTCAGCCCCTGCATCAGGCATCCGGCGACGCCGAGCGCGAGACCGGCGAGCAGTCCGAGCAGCGTGCGCGGCAGCCGGTAGTCGGTGACGATCAGCGCGTCGGGCGAACTCGGCGCGCCCCACAGTGCCGCCCAGACATCCGGCACCGGAATGGCTTTGGCGCCGATGAGCAGGCTGAGCAGGCAGACGGCGATCAGCGCGCACACCGCGAGCAGCCAGGCCGGCCACCGCCAGGAGCGCACCGATCGCGTACCGGCCGGAAGATGGCTCATCGGCCATCTCCGCGTTCGGCACCGCGCTCCGGTGCGGCTAGAGCACTGTCCATCGGGGTGTCGTTCTCCCATGATTTCGGCAGGTCGGAGGGTATTTAGGTAGAGTAACTACAGGTCGATGAAGGTTAGCCTAACCTATGCATGTCGGGTTTGTCCGATCTTCGTTCGGCTCCCGATTCGAGCAACCGACCCCCTGGACCGCGACCCCCACGGCCGTGCCATACGCACCCATCGCCGCGCGGCGGACTCGATCCACCATGACACAGAATCGCTTTGCGGGGAAGTCGCTGAAAACCGGCTCCGACGCCGAAAAGCCCTATGAGCGGCGCCGATTCACCGCCGGATCGACTTCGACGAGCGGCCAGCACCACAATTCGGAAGCGCAGGCGGCAACCGGCCGACCTTCTATCGTTAGCGAACTTTGCTGCACAGCACGAGGATTCACGCGCAGAGTGTGACTCTTCCCTCTTTTGTACGGCGTATGGCGCCTACCGGTGTTCCCAGGCGTGATAGGCCTTCCCCCTGTCCGATACGAGTCCCGCTCGCGGTCGCCGAGAGTTTCCTACGAGCGTGTTCGACTCACCCCCTGCTGATGAGGAATCCCCAACGATGCGAAAAATCCTTGCTGCCTCCGCGCTGGCCACGGCCGCTCTCGGTCTCGCGAGCGGCACGGCCACCGCGGACACTTTCGTGCCGCTGCCCGACGGCGAGAAGGCCGGGCCGGACGTCACGATCAAGCGGGTCGCAGAGAGCGCGCTGATCTCGCCGTCGATGGCGGCCAACGGCGCGGGCCGGGTGGCCTGGGTGAGCGGCACCGTGATCGCCGACGTCGCGGCCACCCCGAAGGGCGACCCGAAGCCCTTCGTCGGCGGCAGCGGCGCCCCTGGCACCAACAACTCCTCGACCCACGGCGCCTCCAGGATCAACACCGGCTACATCGTCGGCTGCCAGGTCAGCATCGCCGACAACGCCATCTCCGCGGGCGTGTCCGGTGGCATCACCACCACCGGGGTGAACGCCAGCGGCACCATCGGAGTGAAGATCGGGCCCGGCGAAGTGAAGTTCGTCGGCGTCGAGGGCTTCGACATCGTCGAGAAGGGCACCTACCACGTCAGCTACAAGGACGTCGAACTCCAGATCCAGGGCTGTGGCGGTTACGCGCAGGCGCGCGCCTACACCGTCGTCGAGATCATCGGCACGAACTACTCCAAGACCACCCTGTACGGCCAGCCGTTCAGCATCGGCTGATCGCCCCGACCCGTTCTCGCGCAACCGTTCACAGCCCTGAAAGGCACCCCATCATGACCAGCCTGAAGAAGGCCGCCGCCCGCCTGGCCGGTGCCGCGGCGACCGCCACCCTTGCCCTCGGCCTGTTCTCCACCGGCGCCGCCCACGCCGACACCTTCATCCCGCTGCCCGGCGGTGAGATCACCCAGACCCTGCCCGACGGCACCGCCGTCACCATCCGGCTCACGAACGAATCGGTCAACATCAGTCCGTCGATGGGCTCGACTCCGCTGCACCGCAACGTCTGGGCATCCGGTCGGGCCGAGGTGCAGATCCACGGCTCGCACCAGTACTCCAAGATCTACCCCGGCTACGTGGTCGGCTGCCAGGTCGACATCAGCGGCGGCACCGGAACCGGCGGCGCCAACGGAGCCACCACCTGGGAAGGCAAGGGCAGCGGCGGCGTCACCTCCGGTGCCAACCTCACCCTCGGACCCGGACAGGCCGAAACCTTCTGGCTGCTCGACCTGGAAGGTCCCGACGCCTACGGCGAGAAGAGCTACCTGCGCGGCTACAGCTTCAAGGAGCAGCAGGCCTCGGTCACCTGGGCCGATTCCACCCTCGGCCTCGACGGCTGTGCCGGCTACGCTCAGGCCCGCGCCTTCGTCGGCGTCGAAGTCACCACCAAGACCGGGCGTTCCGAACTGCGCCTGTGGGGCCAGCCCTTCAGCCTCGGCTGATCGCGCGAGCGCACCGCGAACTCGGCCCGCCGGCCGAGTCCGCGGCGACCCGCAAGATGCGCACCACTTCTGTTCAAGGGCCGTGCTGGGTCTGATCGAGACACTTGGCTGAGCCAGGGACCGGGCTCGCCGGTCTGTCACGCGATGACCAAGGAGTGTGAGTGGTGTCCGCAGAGGCCAACAAGGCAATCATCCGAAGGGTTTTCGACGAATTCGTCAACCAGGGCGATTTCTCGGTGGTGGACGAGATCTATCGCGAGGACATGATCGACCATCAGCCGTTGCCGGGAGCACCGGAGGGGCTGGCGGGCGTCAAGTACACCATCGCCGGATTGCGCGGCGGATTCCCGGACCTGAAGGTGACGATCGAGGACATGAGCGCCCACGCCGACCATGTCGTCATCCACAACACCTGGCGCGGTACGCATTCGGGTGAATTCCTCGGACTGGCGCCGACCGGCAAGCAGATCAGCGCCAAAGGGGTTGTGGTGTGGCGGCTGCAGGACGGACTGATCGCCGAGCGCTGGGGCATCGGGGTCGACACCAGCATCCTCGCCCAGCTCGGTGTCGGGAAGATGGGTCCGCGCAGCCGCGCCAGGGTGCGCTCCGTCGACGTGCCGTTGGTTCGCACCCTGCCGATCCTGCCCGGCCGGCTCGACCAGTGGCGGCAGGCGCACAAGGAGCTCAACGAGCAGCACGGCGAGCAGTACCGCGCCGCGCGGCGAGCGGCGGAGATTTCGCGGGAACTGGCCTGGTGTCGGTCCGGCCCGGACGGCGATGTGGCCATCTACCACATGGAGTCACCCGACCCGGCGCGGTCGCTGCGCGCGCTCGCGAATTCGACCGCCCCGGTCGACACCTGGCTGCGCACCACGTTGACCGAGGTGCACGGTCGCGATCCGTGGATCGAAACCTCCGTGGCCGCAGCGGAACTGGCGCACGGCTGGCAACGCTGATCCGGTCACGGAAACGGAGCCCATGGCTCGGCCATGGGCTCCGGGCTCGACCCGCTCTGCTGGCGGCTACTTGCGTGCCACCCCGAGATACAGCGCCGACGTGTCGGAGGTCAGCTTGGCCTTGAGGCTTCCGTCCTTGTTCTGCCCACGGATGGCAATGCCCTTGGGGGCGCCGATCGGGGTGAACCCGGTCGCCCGCAGGTAGTTGTCCATCTCCTCCGGGGTGATGAAATCCGCCCAATCGTGGGCACCCTTTGGCACGATGCCGAGTACCCGCTCCGGAAGCCAGATCATCATCACCCGCGACCGCATCGTCCGGTTGATGGTGTCGTAGAAGAAGATTCCACCCGGCTTCAGCACTCGATGGATCTCGCGCACCGAATCCGCCGGGCTCTTGACATGCTCGAGCACGTCGACGCAGGTCACCACGTCGAAGGTGGCGTCGTCGAACGGCAGTGCCTCGGCCGCCCCCACCTTGTACTCGATCTCCTTGCCCGTCTCCGCGGCGTGCCTGGTGGCCGCTTCCACCAGCTTCGGTGAGACGTCGACACCGGAGACCTTCGCGCCGCGTCCGTGCAGGAATTCGGTGGTGTAGCCGCCGCCGCAGCCGACATCGAGAATGCGCACACCCTCCCACCCCGAGGACAGGTACCGATCGAAGTAGGCGAACCGTAGTGGGTTGAACGATTTCAGCGGGTTCATCATCGAATCGTTGTCCCACCAGCTGTTCGCCCAGGCGGAGAAGAAGTGGTTGTCCTGCTGGACGCTGTCGGTCATGTCAGCTCCTGTCGGTTCGTTCGATTGGATCGGTCGATGTCGGCGCGATAGCGGGTGGCGTACGCGACTTGCTCCTGCTCGGCCGCGCGGAAGGCGAAACGATCCCAGGACGCCTTCATGAACCGCTCTCTGAGCCAGATGGCGGCGGGGTTCTCCCATGCGCCCATCCGCCCGATCCGCCACGCCATCCGCTGCATCCGTGCCGTGCGTGGAATGCGTTCGCGCTCATAGGAACGCAGGGCGGCGATCGGGTCGGTGGTGCCGTCGAGATGCTCGGCCAGGATCAGCGCGTCCTCGATCGCCTGGCACGCACCCTGTCCGATATTGAAGGTGATCGGATGCGCCGCGTCGCCGAGCAGGCTGACCCGGCCCCGGCCCCAGCGGCGGATGGGTGCCCGGTCGATGACGTCGTGGCGCAGCACCTGTTCGGCCGGCGTCGCGGTGAGCAGCTGGGCGACGGGTTCGGGCCATCCGCGGTGGCGGTCGGCGAGCATGTCGATCACATCGCCGCGGTCGACGCCGTGCGGCGCACCGTTCGCCACGCTCATCCAGTAGGTCCGGCCCGGCGCGACGTCGTAGTAGGTGAATCGGGTACCAGGACCGAACAATGCGCAGAACGTGCCTGGCGCCACGACCTCGGGGCCGACGCTCGCCTCACCGCGCCAGGCGATGTAGCCGGTGTAGCGCGGCGGACGATCGCCGACGAGGGTTCGCCGCACCGCGGAGTGCACGCCGTCGGCGCCGATGAGCAGTTCGCCGCGTTCGCTGCCGCCGTCGGCGAAGCGCACCGTCACGCCGTCGCCGTCCTGCTGGAATCCGGTCACCTCGGCACCGGTGCGGATCTCGGTATCGGTCAAGGCACGCAACAGGATCCGATGTAGCTCCGAGCGCCCGATCGCCACCGTTGGCCTGCCGTACTTGGCGGCGAATTCGCCCACCGGCCAGGAGCCGATGCGCTCGCCGCGCGCGGTGCGGAACTCGCAGACGGTCTGCACGGGCGCGATCCGCAGCACCTCCTCGGCGACGCCGAGCGCATCCAGTGCCAGCATGCCGTTGCTCCAGATATGCAGTCCCGCACCGCCGTCGCGCAGGTGTCGCGCGCTTTCGAAGACCACCGCGTCGATGCCTCGGCGCCGCAAGGCGAGCGCGGCGGACAACCCGCCGATCCCGCCGCCTGCGATCATGACCCGCCGAACCGCTGTGCTCATGCGAAACTCCCTGTCCCCGCGTCGGCCGGTAACGTCCGGTTCCACCCTGGCGGCAGGTGCACGAGGAAACCTCGAGCGCAGCATGATCCGAACTGGCGCAACGGGACTCGATGGTGCACTGCGGTCCAGGCCGAGGAAAGGTCGGCACAAGACACTGGTGGCCGATCACCGCTACCCATCGGAGGACAACGTGAACCACCTCAGTTACGCACTGGCCACCATGGCGATCCTCGGTTGCGCCGTCACCTACGGCACCGACACCTTCGCCGCCGTCGTCTGGCGCACCTCGCTGCGGCACCTCGACGAGCGGGCACTGACCCATCTGGTCGGCTGGGTCCACTACTACGGCGATCGGCGTCTGCCGGTGCCCGGCGGACTCGGCATGGGCCTGGCCGTACTGAGTGTCATCGCCAGCGCGCTGGCCGGACGGACCGAGGCCGCCATCGCCGGCGGTGTGGCCGTGCTGGCGCTGGCGGCGTGGATGGGCATCTACCTGACCATCGCCAAGCCGGTCAACGAAAAGTTCAGCGCCGCCGCGCGGGCCGAGCAGACGCTGCCCGACGCGCGCGAGCTACAGGCCCGCTGGGACAGCGTGATCAACCTGCGGGTGGCGATCCAGCTCGTCGCGCTCACCGGCCTCTGCGCGCAACTGTTCCTGCCATGAGAAACGGCCGGTCGGCACCTGGGTGCCGACCGGCCGTCGCGGCGTTCGTGCGGTTCAATCCCGCTTGCGGATCAGCGAGAGCCCGTCGCCGATGGTGAGCACGACCACGTCGACGCGGTCGTCGCGGCGCACATGGTCGTTGAATTCCCTGATGGCGGTGGTGGATTCGTCGAACGGCGGCTGCACCACGGTGCCGAACCACAGCACGTTGTCCACCAGCATCGCACCGCCGGGGCGCAGCCGCGGCAGCAGTTCCTCGTAGTAGTCGAGATAACCGGTCTTGTCGGCGTCGACGAACGCCAGATCGATCGAGATGCCTGGGTCGAGGGCGCGAATGGTGTCGATGGCCGGACCCATACGCAGGTCCACCCGGTCGGCCACGCCGGCCTCCCGCCAGGCCGCCGTCGCGATCGGCGCCCAGGCCGGATTCACCTCGCAGGTGATCAATCGGCCGCCGGGAGCCAATCCCCTGGCGATCGACAGGGCCGAATAGCCGGTGAAGGTGCCGATCTCGATCGCGGTATGCACACCCATCAGCCGGGTCAGCACCGTCAGGAAGGCGCCCTGATCCGGTCCGACCTGCATGATGGCCGGGCCGCCGAGCCGGGCCGTCTCGGCGACCAGCTCGTGCTGGACGGTGTCGTACAGATTGGTGTGCTCGGTGACGTAGGACAGCAGATCCTCGGTCATCCGGAGTGTCTTCATCGCAGCCTTTCAGGCATCGGTGGTGGGAATCCAGCTGCCGTGAAAACCATTGGGCACCCGGTCCGGCAAATGGACGGTGGCCATCGTCGACATCGTCTGCGCATCCAGGATCAGCAGATCACTGCGCCGCGTGGCCTCGTTGTACTGGTAGCCCATGAGCACGCCCTCGTCCTCGGCCGCGTCCGGGCGGCTCGGGACGAAGCTGAACTCGCTCGGCTGGATACCCGGGCCGAGCCGCTTCTCGATCGTGGTGCCAGCGACCAGGTCGTGTTTGAACAGCGCACCCGCCGGGCTGCCGCCGCCGAGCGCCTCCATGGTGTAGCCGTACCGGTGCTTGCGGCCGACCAGTCGTTCGTCGATACGTGGGAACTCCTGTGAGCGGTCGTCCAGGCGCGATTCGCGGACCGCGCCGGCGCGCGGATCGACGATCCAGCGATCGAGCGTGGTCGGGCCCTCGTCCGGTCCGTTGCGATCGGTGACGAACATGCGCGGATGCCGGACCACATCCAGCACCACCGTGTCACCGTCGTCGTAGGCGTTGAGCGGGTGGAACACATAGCACGGCGACACATCGAACCAGCGGATATCGGCGGCGGTGCCCTCGCGCGGCAGCAGACCGACCCGGGCGGGGTGGGCCGGATTCCACCGGGCGGGCAGCCGGTCGTTGGGCCGCATCCGGCGTCCGACCATGGCGGTGATCGGATCGGGCACCCGCACCCGGCCGATGAGGGCCGACAGCAGAAGTCGCGTGGGATAGCGCAGCGGCCGTGGCATCGTCATCGCGGCCGCCGCCTGCGGATCGAAGGTCACCGGCAGGTCGTAGAGCACGACATACTTCTCGGTCAACGAGAAGTCGTGCATCATCGGCACTCCGCGGATCGGGATGTCGACGATGCGCCGGGCGCGCCCCCGCACATCGATCACCGAGTACTGCACGATGTCGCCGCGGCCGAAGAAATGGGTGATCGCATGCAATTCGCCGGTCACCGGGTCACGGTGCGGATGCGCGGTGTAGCCGCCGGGCAGGGTGCCGTCGAAATCGCAGGGACCGACGGTGTCGAGTTCCTCGTCGAGCTCGTAGTTGGCCATACCGCCCTCGATCAGAGCCAGCGTCTTGCCCGCGTGCCCGATGACATTGGTGTTCGCGCCGAACAACTCGATGCCCGCCCGATGCTTCGGCGGGTTCGCCGGATCCGAGACGCGCACCCAGCGATTGCGGTACCAGCGTGCGTTCCCCTCCGCCAGACGCACGCCGTGCACCATGCCATCGCCCATGAACCAGTGGTAGGTCTGCGGATCGACCTCGCCGATCGGATTCGGGCCGTTGCGGACATATCGGCCGTCGAGGAAGTCGGGGATCGTGCCGGTCACCTCGAGATCGAAAGCGGTGAGTTCCTGCTGGACGGGGGCGAAATTCCCCTCCAGATACATATTCGCCATAGCGTCGTCGTCCCTCCGCGGATCAGCGGCCGAGCTGCGCCATCGCGGGCGCCGGGTAGCGCTCGCCCGCCGCGACTCCGGTGGGCGCGACGGCTTCGATGGCGGCGAGTTCCTCGGGTTCGAGCACGATCTGCTCCACCGCGACGTTCTGCACCACATGCTCCGGTTTGGTGGTTCCGGGTATCGCGACGACGTCATCCCCGCGCGAGAGCACCCAGCTCAGCGCCAACTGGGCGGGGGTGACGCCCTTGGCGTCGGCCAGCTCGCGCAGTTTGTCGACCACGGCGAGATTCTTGGCGAAGTTCTCGCCTTGGAATCGCGGTGAGACGCGGCGGAAGTCGTCGGCGGCGAGGTCGTCGATCGAGCGGATCGCGCCGGAGAGGAAGCCGCGGCCGAGCGGACTGTAGGCGACGAAGCCGATACCGAGTTCGCGTGCGGTGTCCAGCACGCCGTTGTCCTCGACATCCCTGGTGAACAAGGAGTATTCGGTCTGGATCGCGCTGAGCGGATGGACCGCGTCGGCCCGGCGCAGCGTCTCGGCGGAGGCCTCGGAGATGCCGAGATAGCGCACCTTGCCCGCGGCCACCAGCTCCGCCATCGCGCCGAAGGTTTCCTCCACCGGCACCTCCGGATCCACCCGGTGCTGGTAGTACAGGTCGAGGTAGTCGGTGCCGAGGCGGCGCAGGGTGCCGTCGATGCTCTTGCGGACATACTCGGGGCGGCCGTTGATCCGCCAGGTGAGGTTGCCGTCGTCGTCGATCTCGTTGCCGAACTTGGAGGCGAGCACCACGTCGCGGCGGCGATCGCCCAGCGCGGTGGCGATCAGTTCCTCGTTGCGGTGCGGGCCGTACATGTCCGCGGTGTCGAGCATCAGCACGCCGAGATCCAGCGCGGTGTGTATCGCGGCGATGCTCTCGGACTCCTCGGCCGGCCCGTAGGCCACGCTCATGCCCATACAGCCGAGCCCCTGCGCGGAGACGACCAGACCCTGTGTGCCCAAAGTGCGCGTGCGCATGTGAATCTCCTACCGATCAGGCCGCGACGGCACTGATGAACAGCGATATGACCGCGATGCCCTGCAGCGCGGCGCGAACGTTGATGACCGAATCCCAGGTGCGCTGCAGGTCTCTGGCTTCGGCCGGGGTGCGGCCGGCCACCGCGGCGGCGGTGAGCGCGGTGTTCACCGGCACGCTCACCCGGCCGTAGATCACGAACCAGATGCCGAGGGCGACGACGGCGACGATGCTCGCCGCGATGGCGGCCCCGCCCTGGCCGAGCACGATCGCGGTGATCGCGGTGGCCACCGAGGCGATCAGGCCCAGCGCCCCGGGGAATTTCAGGCGTTGATCGCCGTAGAGGTGGATGTAGCCCATCGCCGAGGTCAGCACCTCGTCGGAGACCTGGGCCATCGCTGATCGCTGCACCACAGCGCAGAACACGTCGGTCCCATAGATGATGCCGACCGCCAAGACGGCGATTCCGGCCAGCACTTGATGTGCCACAACAGCTCCCTCACATCGGAATGAGTGTCCGCTAGCAACGATAGATCTCCGAGCGGCGATATGTCCATGGCAGAAACTAGTGCTGCTATCTTCGCTAGCACTATGACTGTGCAAGAGCGCCGTCAGCGGGAACGGGCCCGCAGGCACCGGTTGATCGTCGACACCGCACGGCAGCTCGCCGAGGCCGAGGGCTGGGAAGCGGTGACGACGCGGCGGCTCGCCGCCCTCATCGAATACAGCCAGCCGGTGCTCTACAG
This sequence comes from Nocardia cyriacigeorgica, assembly GCF_010858045.1. Lineage (GTDB taxonomy): Bacteria > Actinomycetota > Actinomycetes > Mycobacteriales > Mycobacteriaceae > Nocardia > Nocardia cyriacigeorgica_E. The sequence goes on along the minus strand of NZ_JAAGVC010000001.1, from coordinate 454,161 downwards.
CCATTTCGCGAACATGGAGGCCATCGCCAACGCGGTGGCGATGGAGGGCTTCGCCGAATTGGCGGCCACCCTGGCCGAGGCGCGCGCCGGCGCGGCGCCCGAGCAGATCGCGCACCGGGTCGCGCGGGCCTACGTGGATTTCGGCGTCCGGCAGCCGGCCGTCTACGACGCGATGTTCGTGCGGGCCACCGATCTCGCCTTCGGCAGCCCGCAGACGCCGGAACCGCTGCAGCGCGCCTTCGCCGAACTGCTGGCCGCGGTCGAACAGCTGTCCGGCCCTTACGATCCCGAGACGGACGCGGAAGTGTTCTGGAGCGCGCTGCACGGTCTGGTGATGCTCGCGCGCAGCCGTCGCCTGCGTCCGGATATGGCGGGTGAGCGATTGCGGATACTGCTGGAGCGCTTCAGCCGGATGTGGCCGCCGCGTTAGCGGTGAACAGACCGGTCAGATCCACCAAGAGATGCCTGCCGCGCTCGGCGCCACCCTTGATCCGACCGTCGAGCACCAGCCCGACCAGCCCGTGCAGATGCGCCCACAGCAGGTCGGCGGCCGCTTCCGCGTCATAGGCGGAGGCGCACAGATGCGGCGCTCCTTCGGCGATGGCCGCGCGTAGCACCTCGAAGCAGGCACGGGCGGAATCCGGTGCCTCGGAGGTGCCGAAGGCCAGGCCGGGCAGCGTATGCATCAATCGGTACAGGTGCGGATCGGCCATGGCGAAATCCCAGTACGCCACCGCCACCGCCAGCAGCGGCCCACCGCGCTCGCGCTGCACCTGCGGGCACAGCGCAGCGCCCAGTTGCTCGGCCAGATCGGCGAATCCGACGTCGACCAGCTCGAGCAGCAGCGCACCCTTGTTGGCGAAGTACTCGTACACGATCGGCACGGTGTAACCCACCCGATCGGCGACCGAGCGCACCGTGACGCTGTCGAATCCGCCGGTCTCCGAGGCGATCGAACGGGCCGCCGCCAGCAGCTCGCCACGCAGCCGCTCGCGTGCCTCGGCGCGCTCGCACGCCGTGCCCTTGATCCGCTTACCCGCTCGTGGCACTGCTCCTCCTCGGTCGCCGCCAATTTCTAACAACGGTAGACAATCGCGCGGCGCCGCGTCTAAAGTCAATTTCTAACGTTGATAGAAATCAACGTGTACAGGGGACAAGGAGTTTGCGATGCGAGTTCTGGTAACCGGAGCGTCCGGCACGATCGGCAGCGCGGTGGCGCGGGCCCTGATCGGCCGCGGCCACACCGTGATCGGCACCGTCACCGCGGCCGACCGACCGGTGCCCGCCGGGGTCGAACCGCTGGTGGCCGATCTGTTCGATCCCGCAGCGCTCACCGCTGCGGCCGCATCCGTCGACGCGGCGGTGCACACGGCCTCCAGCAATGACGAACGGGCGGGCGAGCTCGACAACACGGTCGTCACCGCCCTCATCGAGGCCTTCGCCGGCACCGGCAAGGCCTTCGCCTACACCAGCGGTCTCTGGTTGCACGGCAACAGCGGCGACAGCGTCATCACGGAGGAATCGCCGTTCGCCCCGCCGCTGGTGGTCTCGTGGCGGCCCGCGGTGGAGAAGCTGCTCGAGGAAGCGGTCGCGCGCGACGTGCGCACCATCCGCATCCGCCCGGGTCTGGTCTACGGCGGCGGGCGCGGCTATGTGCCGATGCTGCTGAGCCCGCAGAACGACGACGACGGCGCGGTGGTGCGCCACTTCGCCGACGGCAGCAACCGGTGGTCGGTGATCCACGCCGACGACCTGGGCGAGCTGTACGCCCTCGCCGTCGAGTCCGCGCCCGCCGGTTCGGTGTACCTGGGCACGCTCGACAATTCGGTGCAGGTCAAGGCGGCAGCGCAGGTTGTCGCGGCCAAGCACGACGCGCGAGTGCAGGACTGGGATCCCGCCGACGCGCAGCAGTACTGGAGCGTCATGGTCGAGGCGTTCCTGCTCGACCAGGTGGCCACCAGTGCCAAGGCACGCAAGGAACTGGGCTGGACGCCGTCGCAGCCCGGCCTGCTCGAAGAGCTCGCCGCGCTCTGACCTTCGCTCGAAAGCACGTGATATGAGCCAGAACCAGGCCACGGCCCTGGAATTCGACTATGTGGTTGTCGGCGCGGGATCGGCGGGCTGCGTCGTCGCCGCTCGGCTCGGCGCCGACCCCACGGTGACGGTCGCGCTGATCGAGGCAGGACCATCGGACGACGATCCCGAACTGCGAGTGCCACTGCATTCGGTGCATCAGTTCGGATCCGCACGGGATTGGGGTTTCGCCACGGTCGCGCAGCCGGGCCTGGACGGCCGCGTGGTGTATTGGCCGCGCGGTAAGGGAATCGGCGGCTCGTCGACGATGAACTTCCAGATGTGGGTGCCGGGGTTCCGGGCCGACTTCCACGACTGGCAGGCCGCAGCGGGACCGTCCTGGTCCTGGGAGCTCATGTCACGCCATCTGCGCCGTGCGGAACGGTGGGCGGGGACCACCGGCCAGGGCTTCGGTACCGCCGGGCCACAATGGATCTCCCCGCCCGCCGACCCCGACCCCAGCACCCGCGCCTTCCTCGACGCCTGCGCCGCGGCCGGGCTGCCGGAGCCGGCCGGCGGTCTCGCCGACCCAGCGGGCGCGGGGTCGGCACCGACCCCACTGACCCAGCGCGACGGATCCAGGTTCAGCGTCGCCGATGCCTACCTGCATCCCGCGGTGGCGCGCGGCGAGGTCACCGTGATCACCGACCGGCTCGCCCATCGAATCCTGCTGGACCACAACGGTGATGCGGTGGCGGTCGAGCTCGGTGACCGCACGGTGGCCGCCCGCCGTGAAGTCGTGCTGTGCGCGGGCACGATCGGCACGCCACAGCTGCTGTTGCGTTCGGGCATCGGGCCGGGCGAACGCCTGGCCGCCGCCGGAGTGCGGCCGGTGGTGGAACTGCCGGGTGTCGGTGCGAACCTGCACGATCACGTCATCGTCCATCTGCCCTACTCGGTCCGCGGCCCTGATCGGTTCGCCGATATCGGCACGGCGCGAGCGCGACGACTGTACGACGAGCAGCGGCTTGGGCCGCTCACCTCGAATATCGGTGAGGCGGTGGCGTTCCTCGGACCGGACGGGGCACCGGATCTGGAGCTCATCTGGTCGCCGATCGCCCTCGACGAGCAGGGGTTCGTCAGTGGACGAACGCTCAGCGTGGTGCTGCTGCGGCCGGACAGCCGCGGCAGGCTCGATCTGATCGACGCCGATCCCGCGACGCCACCGCGCCTCGACCCGGCCTATCTGTCGGCCGCCACCGATCTGTCCCGGCTGATCGACGGCTACCAGGCGGCCCGCACCATCGCCCGCACCGCGCCGCTGGCGTCGATGATCGGCGAGCCGTTGCTCCCACTACCGCGGACGCGCACCGAGATCGCCGATTTCCTGCGCGCCACCGCGACAACGGTGTTCCATCCCGTCGGCACCTGCCGGATCGGTCGCGCCGACGATGAGATGGCGGTGGTCGACGAAGCGCTTCGGGTGCGTGGAGTCGGTCGCCTGCGGGTCGCGGACGCCTCGGTGATCCCGCGCAGCCCGCGCGGGCACACCAACGCGCACGCGGTGATGATCGGTGAACGCGCCGCGGACTTGATCAGCGGTGCGGGCGATGCCGGATTCGCCCGCACCGCCGTTTCAGAAGCCGACCACGCCGAGATTGGGCACCGGAAGGGTCCTGACATGGGCTGAGACCGAGCGGGCGAACAATCGGTGCAGCTTGGGCAGCAGGTAGATTTCGGCTCCGGGCTCGCCCCCCGGCGCCGAATCCACCAGGTGCACGTCGAGCAGATGCTCCAGATGTTCCTCGGCCTCGGCTTCGGTGAGGTCGAGGGCACGGGCCACCGTCCGCGCCGACCACTGGGTGGCGGGCAGTGCGGCCAGTTCCACGAAGAACCGCTGTGTCGCCGAGCCGATCGTCAGGTAGCTCTCGGCGATTCGCGCGCGCACGTCGTGCCTGCCGTCGGTGAGTTCGGCGAGCAGGCGGTCGTCGTCGCGCAGCCGGGTGAGCAGCCGCCCCAGCGGCCAGTTCGGCCGGATCATCAGCCGGTTGCCGACCACCCGTAGCAACAACGGCGATCCGCCGCACAGGTCGAGCAGTTCCCGAGCCGCGGCCGGCTCGCGGTCCACCCGGTCCCCGGCAAGGCGGCGCAGCAGGGCCATGGACTCAGCGGCGGACATCGGATCGACCCGGATCACCGGAACACCCTGTGGCACAACGGGTCGCACCCGACAGGTGACAATGACGCCGCAATGCCCGGTGCCCGGCAGCAGCGGCGCGACCTGGGGCTCGTCGACGGCATTGTCGAGCACCACCAATGTGCGCGAACGGGCCAGCCGCCCCCGATACATTTCCGCTCGTTCGGTGAATCGCGCCGGAATCTCGTCCTTCGGGACTCCGAGGGCACGAAGCAGCCGCTCCAGCACATCGTGCGGATCGGCGGGCGATGCACCGTTGCCCTCGAGGTCGACATACAGCCGCCCCGACGGGTAGTGAGAGCGTAGCTGGTAGGCCGCGTGCACGGCGATGGTCGTCTTGCCGAAGCCCGCGGGTCCGTAGAGAACCACCACCGAGGGGATCAGCGGACCGGGGCCGGGGGTCAACGTGTCACGCACCAGTCGCACGTGGCCGTCGCGTCCGGTGAAATCGGGCAGGTCGATCGGCAGCATGTCCGGCGGGCCGGATTCCGGTGCGGTGTCGACAGGGTCCGCGGACACGGCGGGGACCGGAGCGAGCGCAGGCGGCGTCGTGGCATGGCCCTGGAGAATCGTATTGTGCGCGTCGCGCAACGCCGGACCGGGATCGGCGCCGATCTCGGTGGACAGATGGCGCCGGACGTTGTCGAACAGTTGCAACGCCTCGGAGCTGCGGCCGTCGGTGTGCAGTGCCAGCATCAGTTGTGTCGCAATCGATTCCGACAGCGGGCTCTCCACGTACGCCTGGCGGAGCGGATCGATCACCACCCGCGGCCTGCCGAGGCGCACCTCGACGTCGGCCCATTCCACCAGCGCCTCGTGCCGTAGCTGCTGCAAGCTGTGCCGCATGGCCGAGGCCCACCGCCCGCCGATACCGGACAGCGGGATGCCGCGCCACATCGAATTCGCCTGTGTCAGAAGGGCACTGCGGTCGGCTTCGGTGCCGCCCGGCTGCCTGGACCGGTCCAGCAGATGCCGGAACACGTAGAGATCGACCGTCTCCGGCGGAGTCTGGAGGCAGTAGCCGCCGACCACCCGCTTGAGTACGGGATCGCCGGCCTCGCCATTGCAGACCGCCGCGAGCTTCCGCCGCAGCCGTGCGATGTAGGTGTACACCAGATTTCGCACATCCGCGGGCGGGGTATCACCCCATACCCGATCGACCAGGACCTCGAGTGGCACCGGCCGATCCCGGTCGATGAGCAGCGCCGACAGAATTGCGCGCTGCTTCGCCGGGCCGAGATCTATCGGCGTATCCTCGACACGAAGATCGACCGGGCCGAGAATGCTGAACAACATGCGTCCCCCACACTTCTCGCGGAATAATACAGAAATATCCCGCTACGACAATGGTCTGACGATTCATCGTGCAGTGTTACCGAAACGTGAACGATTCGAAAACGTAGTGCGGCAAACCCTCCGATTTTCGATTTCGCCGCCGTCGGATCGGCGATGCACGAATTGACCATCCGCGACCGCCATGGTCACGGCAACAGTCTACCGGACATCCCGACAATGGCACGGCAGCGAACAGATGGCCACTGCGCCGAACACCACATAGTTGCCGTCTTGCACTGGTGAACACGGCCGTGATATTTCCGCAATCGTTGCCGGCGGGTTGCCCTGGGCGTCAGCGGGATTCGGGCAGATCATTTCCATCGTCCTGCCCCCTTTTCAATCGTCTTGACATCCCATGTATTTCGAATTGACCGAAAGAACTCACCTCCCGGCGACATGTCATGAGAGGTTCACCGGCACGCTCGAGACCAACGCTGAGAAAAATTCAAGGTCGCTCGATGAGCATCGACGGCGACCAAGAATCCGACAGGGGTGACCAATGGTTCTGCGTGACGAGATCCTCGTGCAGCATGTCGATCGGGTACCACCGGACACCGGCCGCATCAACGGCCACCGAGCCCGGCCACACGCCGGCACCGCGCCGAGCACCATGCGCGCGGCGATCGACGCCCTGGCCGAGCGCCGGGCCGCCGCACTGGCACCCGCGGACGTGGCGGCCGATCGTCGCCACCGCGGACAAGGCAAACTCGACCCACGCAGCCGGTTGGAGCGGCTGCTCGATGCCGGAAGCTTCACCGAGATAGGGCTTTTCGCCGAGCATCGGGCCGTCGGATTCGGTATGGAGGATTCCCATCCGGCCGGTGACGGCGTGATCACGGGGTGGGGCACCATCGATGGCCGCACCGTCTTCGTCTTCGCCCATGACGCCCGGGTCCGCGGCGGAGCGCTGGGCGCGGTGTACGCCCGCAAACTGCACCAGCTGCTGGATCTGGCCGATTCCTGCGGCGCCCCGGTCATCGGGCTCAACGACGGCGGCGGCGCCCGTATCCAGGAGGGCATCGACGCGCTGGCCGGCTTCGGCGGGCTGTTCGCCCGCAATGTCCGTGCCTCCGGGGTGGTTCCGCAGCTCAGCGTGATCCTCGGTTCCTGCGCGGGCGGTGCGGTCTACTCCCCCGCGCTGACCGACTTCACGTTCATGGTCGAGGGCATCGGCAATATGTTCATCACCGGACCCGACGTCGTGCGCGAGGTGACCGGGGAGGAGGTGAGCAGGGAGGAGCTCGGCGGCGCCCGCCGCCACGCCGACACCACCGGCGTCGCCGCCTTCATCGCTCCCGACGAACAGAGTTGCTTCGACGAGGTCCGCGAACTGCTGTCGTATCTGCCGTCGAACAACCAGGAGCTGCCGCCGCGCCAGTGGACCGGCGATCCGGCGGACCGCCGATGCGAGACCCTCTGCGACATCGTGCCCGTGGACAACCGCATGCCCTACGACATGCGGCGCGTCGTCGCCGAGATCGTCGACGACGGGGAGTACCTGGAGGTCCACGAGTCGTGGGCACGCAATATCGTCTGCGCACTGGCCCGGTTGGACGGCAACGTCGTCGGCATCGTCGGCAATCAGCCCGCCGTCCTGGCCGGCGTGCTCGACATCGACGCCTCGGAGAAGGCCGCTCGCTTCGTGCGGATGTGCGATTCGTTCAACATCCCGCTGGTCACACTGGTCGACGTGCCGGGTTTCCTGCCCGGCGTCGACCAGGAACACGACGCGATCATCCGGCGTGGCGCGAAGCTGCTCTACGCCTACTGTGAAGCGACGGTCCCACGGATCCAGGTGATCGTGCGCAAGGCGTTCGGCGGTGCGTACATCGTGATGGACTCCAAGTCGATCGGCGCCGACCTGTCGTTCGCCTGGCCGTCGAATCAGACCGCGGTGATGGGAGCCGAGGCGGCGGCCAACATCATCTTCCGCAAGCAGATCGCCGCGGCCGCCGATCCGGTGCGACGGCGGCAGGAGCTGGTGCGCGACTACGAGCGCGACCTGATGAACCCGTTCGTCGCCGCGCAGCGCGGCCACGTCGACGACATCATCGATCCGGCCGAGACCCGCTCGGTCCTGATCCGTTCGCTGGCCTTGCTGGCGGCCAAACGCGCGGCCGGACCGGTGCGCAAGCACGGAAACATCCCGCTGTGACCGCGATCCGCATCGTCGCGGGCAATCCCACCGACGCCGACCTCGCGGTGCTCGTGCTGCTTCTCTCGGCATCGACCCCCGCCGAACCGCCCGCCGCACCGACCGCTCCCGGCCCGGCCACCGCGTGGCGCACCAGCCGGGCGATTCGCTACCGGCGTTCGCCGGCCGCGTGGGGGCCGGCCCCACGTCAGCACCGGCAACCGCAGCCGGTGGCATAGAGGAGGACCCGAACCATGACTGCGATCACCGCACCACTCGACGGAACCGAGCAGATCCGCACCGGCCGGGCACCGACGATGGCGATGTTTCCCGGACAGGGCTCCCAGCGGGCCGGGATGGCCGCGCATCTGATCGACAACCATGCCGCGACAGTGAAACCCATCTTCGCGGCGGCCGACGAAGCCGCAGGATTCGAGCTCACCGAGTTGTGTGTCTCGGGCACCAAGGAACAGTTGACCCGGACCGAGGTGACTCAGCTGGCCGTCGTTGCCACCAGCCTCGCCACCTGGGAAGTGTTGCGGGCGAACGACTTCCGTCCTGCCATGGTCGCCGGGCACAGCCTCGGCGAGTTCTCCGCCCTGGTCGCCGCCGGCGTCCTCGACCCGGCGGATGCCTTCGCGCTGGTCCGCCGGCGCGGTGAACTGATGGCCGAGGTCGCGGGCAGCACCGACGGCGGCATGCTCGCTGTGGTCGGCGTGCCGTCGGCCACCGTCGAACGCCTTTGCGCCGAACGTGACGGCAGCGGCGTGGCCGAGGTGGCCAACTACAACGATCCGAACCAGACCGTCGTCTCCGGTCACACCGCCGCGCTCGAGCAGGTCGCCGCCGCGGCCACCGACGCGGGCGCGCAGAAGGTCGTGTTCCTCGAGGTCGGCGCGGCCTTCCACTGCTCCCTCATGGCCGGCATCGAGGACGAGTTCGCCGAAGAACTCGCCGCACGCCCCTTCGCCACCCCGCAGATCCCGGTGATCAGTTCGGTCACCGGCGAATTCCTGACCGACTCGGCCGACATCAGAACCATGCTGCGCCGCCAGCTGTCGCGTCCGGTGCGCTGGACCGACGTGTTGCGCAGCGCGGAGCACGCGGGCCCGGTGCGTTTCGCGGAGATCGGGCCGGGCCGGGTACTGACCGGCTTCGTCAAGAACACCTTCGATGACCGTCCGGTGTTCAGCACCGGAGACGCTCGCCGCATCGGCGCGGCGATCGCGCAGTTCACCACCAAGGAGAGGAACCAGCCATGACCGAGATCACCGCGCAGACCCTGCAGGCCGTCCGGGAAGCCGTCGCCGAGGCTGTCGGCATCGAGGTCGACGAGGCCGAGCCCGACGCCACCGTGCTCGGCGAACTGGGCGCGGAGTCGATCGACCTGCTCGACATCCTGTTCCGGATCGAGCGCAAGGTCGGGGTGAAGATCCAGGCCGCCGAGATCGCGGAACTGCTGCAGGGCGAGCTGTCCGATGAGGAGTTCGAGGATGCCGACGGCCGCATCACTCCGGCGGGTCGCGCGCAGTTGGCGCGGGCGCTGCCCCAGCTCGACCCGTCCACGCTGCCGTCGACCCTGACGGCCGACCAGGTCATGACGCTGTTCACGGTGCGGAACCTGGCCGAGATGGCCACCGCCCGCGCCGCGATGGCCGCGGACGCGAGCTGAGATGGGACCCGTACCGCCGGCGCGCAGCGACGCCACCATCTTCGTCGGCGTCGATATCGCGGGCGTCGATCAGGTCGCCTCTCGGATGAGCGAGCAGCCCGGTCTGGCCGAGCAGGTCTTCACCGAGCGCGAACTCGGCTACGCCGGCGGACGCGGGCGCCACGCCGAACACCTGGCCGCCCGCTTCGCGGCCAAGGAAGCGGTGTTCAAGGCCCTCGGCGGCGCGCTGCCCTGGCGCGACGTCGAGGTGATCAACGGTGCGAGCGGACGGCCACGGCTGCGCTTGCACGGTGCGGCGCTGGCCGCCGCCGAACGGAAAGGCATACGGGATATGGAGATCTCGCTCTCCCACACCGACGGGGTGGCGATCGCCTTCGTCGTGCTGACCACGGCATCGGCCACCGCGCGCGATGCCATCGAGCTGGTACAGGAGGCCGCACGATGAGGCTGGCCGATCGCGTCGCGCTGGTCACCGGCGCCTCGCGCGGAATCGGGCGCGCTGCGGCGCTGCTGCTCGCCGAGCAGGGGGCGGCGGTGGCGGTCAACTTCCGCAGTGGCGCCGAGGAGGCCGAGGCGGTGGTCGCGGAGATCACCGCGGCGGGCGGCGAGGCCGTCGCGCTCGGCGCCGACGTGTCCGATCCCGAGGCCGCCGCCGCCCTGATCGAGCAGACCATCGGGGCGCTCGGCGGGCTGCACGTTCTGGTCAACAATGCCGGAATCGCCCGTGACGGCCTGATCTTCGATATGAACCCCGGCGATTGGGTCGAGGTGATGCGCACCAACTTCGGCGGTGTGTTCAACTGCACCCGCTCCGCGATGGGTCACTTCATGGCCCAGCACGACGGCGTCATCGTGAACGTGTCGTCGGTGATGGGCCAGCGCGGCTGGATCGGGCAGGCGAACTATTCGGCGTCCAAGGCGGCCATCAATGCCTTCACCCAGTGCAGCGCCATCGAATTGGCGCGGTTCGGGGTGCGGGTCAATGCGGTGCTGCCCGGTTTCACCCCGACCGAGCTGATCGGCCCGGTCGTCGCGGGCGGGGCCGGGAAGAAGCTGGAGAAGCAGATACCGCTGCGCTCGCTGGCCGAGGTCGAGCAGATCGCCGAGGTGATCGCCTTCCTGGCCGGGCCGGGCTCGGCCTATATGACCGGTGAACTGGTGCGGGCCGACGGCGGTTTCGCCGCCCAGCTCGGCATCGGCCGGCTGGCATGAGGGCGAAAGGATCCGGCGCTGTGCGATTTCATCTGGTGGATCGAATCGATGCCTGGGAGGTCGGCCGGTCGGCGACCGGGCGCAAGCTCACCTCGCATCAGGAAACCTATTGGGTCCCTGATGATTCCGGACGTCCGGCGATGCCGTCGGCCCTGGTGCTCGAAAGCGTCTGCCAGACGGCGACCTGGCTGATCCTGCTGGGCAGCGAGCTGTCGCAGCGGGCGACGTTGCTCGCGGTCGAGGAGGTGCGGCAGCTGCGCACGGTGCGGCCGGGCGATGTGCTCGACATCGAGGTGCGGGTGGAGTCCATGGCCGACACCGCCGCCGTCGTCAACGGTGTGGTGCGTGTCGACGGCGAGCAGACGCTGACCGCTACCCGGATCATGTGCGGCCTCATGCCCGCCGACGAGCTGGACGATCCCACCGAAACCCGCCGCCTCGCGCGGTTGCTGAGCCGAAAGGAGCTGGTCCGATGAGACGCGTCGTGATCACCGGAATCGGAGCCGTCACCCCGCTCGGCAACGACGCCGCGGCCACCTGGTCCGCGCTGGCCGCCGGGCGCAGCGGAATCGGCGAACTGACGACCTTCGACGCGTCCGGGTTTCCGGTCCGGATAGCGGGTCTGGTGCGCGGATTCGATCCGGCGCGCGATCTGCCCGCGACCACCCGGTGGCGGCATCTGTCGCGGGCGGGGCAGTTCGGTGTGGCCGCCGCCGCGCAGGCCATCGCCCAGGCCGGGCTCGAGACGACCGAGCCGGACGGGTCGCGTGGCGTCGCGATGGGTGCGAGCGTTGGCCGTCCGGATCTGCAACTGCTGGTCGACGTCGGCCATGAGCGCGCCACCACCGGAAAGGCCGACGCGTTCCGCCGTCAGCCGCCCAGCCTGACCCTGCAGGGTAACCAGAACCTGCCGACGGCGGAGATGGCACGGCTGCTCGGTGCGAGCGGACCGATGGCAGGTATCAGTACCGCTTGCTCGGGTTCGGGACATGCTGTCGGCGAAGCGTATCGGCTGATCCAGGAGGGCGACGCCGACCTCATGCTGGCCGGCGGCTACGACTCGCTGACCACCTGGCTGGACGCGCTCGGCTTCAGTCTGCTCGGCGCGCTCACCACCGAATACAACGACGACCCCGAACACGCATCGCGGCCTTTCGACGCAGGCCGGTCCGGGTTCGTCCTCGGCGAGGGTGCGGTGGCGTTCGTCCTCGAGGAACGTCAGGCGGCGTTGGCGCGCGGTGCGACGGTGCTCGCCGAGATCCTCGGCTACGCGTCCACGCTCAATGCCTGGCGCATCACCGACTCGCCGCCCGACGGCACCGGCGCGATCCAGGTGATGGAGGGCGCGATCGCCGAGTCCGGTCTCGGCGTCGAGGGCATCGACTACGTCGTCGCACACGGCACCAGCACCCCGGGTAACGACGAATCCGAAACCGTCGCGATCAAGCAGGTCTTCGGCGAGCACGCGGCCCGCGTCATGGTGAGCGCGCCGAAGTCGATGGCGGGGCATCTCACCGCGGCGGGCGCCGGCCTCAACATGGTGGCGGCCATCGGTGCGCTCCGGCACGGCGTGGTGCCGCCGACACTCAATCTCGACAACCCCGGACGCGGCCTGGATCTGGACTATGTGCCGCACACCGCGCGCACCGCGACGGTGCGGGCGGCGCTGGTGAATGCCTTCGCCTTCGGTGGCACCAACACCGGACTGGTACTCGGAGCGGCGTCGTGATCGCGCCACCGGCGGCGGTGGACCGCATCGTCGACGTCGTACCGGGGGTGCGTGCGGTCGCGATGGTGAACGTGCCGGTCACCCTCACCGTGTTCGACACGCACTTCCCGCGCTTTCCGGTGCTGCCGGGTGTGCTGCTTCTCGACCACATCGGCGCCACCGCCCGCCTGCTCGCGCCGCCAGGACTGCACTGCCAGCACGCCGTGGGTGGTGTGCGCTTCCGGCGCTACGTGCAGCCGGGCGACCAGATCCAGATCACCGTCGAGGTGGTATCGACCGCGCCGGACGTCATCGAGTTTCGCGCCGTCGCCGAGGTGGACGGCCGCACCGCCGCCACCGTGCGATCGCTGCGACTCGGTGCTGACCTCGGCGCACCGGGCACGACAGGGGAAACCGATGACTGAACAACGACGGGTCGTGGTGACCGGTATCGGCCTGCTCACCGCGATCGGCAGCGACGCGGCTGCCACCTGGGACGCACTGCTGGCGGGCCACAGCGGCATCCGCACGATCACCGCCTACGACCCCGCGCCGCTGCGCACGCGGTTGGGCGCGGAGATCGACGGTTTCGAACCGGAGCGTTTCGCCTCCCGCAAGGCGCTGCGCATGCTCAACCGCGGCGATCAGCTCGGCCTCGCGGGGGCGACGCTGGCACTGGCCGATGCGGGCATCGAACCGGCGGGCGGACTCGGCCCCCGGTGCGGACTGTATCTCGGTGGCAACAAGGAGATCTCACGCCTGGACGACCTGATCGGCAGCATCACCAGGATTCGCCGCGAGGACGGCACGCTCGATATGCGCGTGCTCGGCGAACAGGGCGGATCGATCATGGCGCCGCTGTTCTTCGTCGAGGGGCTCCAGCCCGCGGCCGTCTTCCACGTCTCGCAGAAGTTCGGTATCCGCGGCCCGAATGCCTTCTACGCCGGTACCGCCGACAGCGGTGCCACGGCCATCGGCCGGGCCATGCGGGCCATCCGCCGCGGCGAGGCCGATCTGGCCTTGGCGGGTGGCTACGACGATGCGACGAACTGGTGGCCGATGTCGAAAATGGACGGCGTCGGGGTGCTCTCGACCGCGAACGAGCGGGGACCCGCCGCGTTCCGGCCGTTCGACCGGGAGCGCTCCGGTTCCATCCTCGGTGAGGGCGCGGCGATTCTGGTGCTGGAAGAGCTCGCCGCCGCACGAGCGCGTGGTGCCCGGATCTACGCGGAGATCGCCGGATTCGGCGCGGGCAACGAATGCCATCCCCCACCCGCACCGCATCCGAGCGGGCGCGGACTCGCGCGGGCGATCGGCCGTTCCCTCGAGGACGCCGCGATCGACCGCGACCAGGTGTCCTATGTCGCGGCCCACGGGTGTGCCACCGGCAGCGGCGATCTCAGTGAGACCCGTGCCCTGCACACCGTCTTCGGCGAGCACGCGGCCGCGGTGCCGGTCAGCAGCGTGAAGCCGCAGACCGGGCACCTGGTCGGTGGCGCGGGTGCGGTGAATGCCGCGGTGGCGGCGCTGGCCGTGCACCACGGCGTCATCCCCGGTACCGCCCATCTGGACGACCCGGACCCGGGATGCGATCTGGACTACGTCCCCGACGGACCACGCGAGGCGCCGGTGACCACCGCCCTCGCCCTGGCCAGGGGTTTCGAAGGCCAAGCGGTGTCGCTGGCCCTGACCGAGGTGAGGTGAACAGGCTGTGAGCAGCCCGAAACGAATCGTGGTCGCGGGTATCGGCGCCGTGACCTCACAGGGCCGGGGCGCGGACCGGATGTGGCAGGGGTTCCTCGACGGCCACGTCGCCATCGAGGAGGTGCGATCGCTCGACCTGACCGGGCACTCGACCGCCATCGGCGGTGAGGTCCGGCCCTGGCGCGGCGAGGCGGGGCACGCCGAATCCCTGGACCCGGCAGTCCAATTCGCGCTCGCGGCGGCCGCCGAGGCGATCGCCGACGCGCGCCTGCGCCCACCCGATGACGTCGGCGCCGCTGCCGTCCCCGCCACCCGCTGGGGCGTGGCCGTCGGCACCTGCAATGGCGGGCTCGGCACCGTGGAAAAGACCTGGCTGGCTGATCGCGACGGCCGGGCCGCCGACTGGCAGCAGTACCTGATGATCCAGCCACAGATCATCGCCGAAGCGCTCAGCGCCGAATTCGGCCTCCGCGGACCGGTGCTCTCGGTGAATACCGCCTGCGCGGCCGGTGCGCACGCGATCGCGCACGCGGTCGAGATGATCAGGATCGGCCGAGCCGACGCCATGCTCGTCGGCGGCACGGACGCCTTCAACGCGACCGTGTTCGCGGGCTTCCACAGCCTGGAATCGCTGTCGCCGATCCCGCCCGCACCGTACTCCAAGGATCGCCGGGGGCTCTCGCTCGGCGAGGGCAGCGGAATGCTGGTGCTGGTGGAACATTCGGTTGCCGTCGCCGCCGGCGCCCCTATCCTGGCCGAGGTGCTCGGCTACGGGCTGTCGGCCGACGGTCATCACCCGACCGCACCACACCCCGAAGGGGCGGGCGCCGCGCGGGCCCTGACCGCCGCATTCGCCGCTACCGGTGTGACACCCGCCGACGTGTCCTACGTCAACGGCCACGGGACCGGAACCCCGAAAAACGATTCGGCCGAAAGCAGCGCTGTGCGCCGGGCTTTCGGGCCCGCCGCCGAGAAGATCGCGCTCACCAGCGTCAAATCCATGATCGGCCATCTGCTCGGAGCGGCGGGCGCGGTGGAGGGCATCGCGACGGTCCTCGCCCTGCACGACCAGATCGCCCCACCCACCGCGGGCTTCACCGGGCCCGATCCGAAGTGCGGATTGGACGCGGTGCCCAATTCGGCGCGGTCACTGCCCATGGATGTGGCCATGTCGAACAACTTCGCCTTCGCCGGCGCCAACGCCACCGTGGTGTTCGGCCGGGAGGGCCGGCCGGCGAGCCCGATACCGGAACCGGCGATCGATCGCGTCGTCATCACCGGCGTCGGGATCATCCTGCCCGGCGCCACCACCGCAGGTGAGCTACTCGACGCCTATCGCTCCGGAACGCCTGCGGGCTATGACAACCCCGAACTCGTGCTCAGCACACTGGATTTCGACGCCGCGGCGGTCCTCACCGCGAAGCAGCGGCGGCGAATGGACCGGCTCGGCATTCTCGCCGTCGCGTCCAGCCGGATGGCACTCGACGACGGCCGGCTGGACCCCGAAGCAGTCGACGCCGACCGTATCGGCGTCATCGTCGGCACCGGCCTCGGCCCGGTGGAGAGCCTGGAGCAGTTCACCGTACCGGTCCTCGAATCCGGTGTGACGTCCGCGAATCCGGCGGTCTTCCCCAACACCGTGTACAACGCCGCCGCCGGGCAGGTCTCGATGGTGCTCGGTGTCCGTGGACCCACTTCCACCCTCACCGCGGCGCATGCGGCGGGCGCTACCGCGCTCGGTGTCGCGCACGACCTGCTCCGCATCGGTGCGGCCGACGCGGCGCTGTGCCCGGCGGTCGACGCGCTGTCCCCGTATGCGATGCGCGCCTACCGCCGCATGCCGGTGTTCGCGGACGCGCCGAGCCAGGGCTACCGCCTCGCCGAGGGAGCAGTCACCCTCCTGCTGGAACGGGAGTCGGTGGCACGGGCCAGGGGCGCTCGCATCTCGGCCGTGGTCAGCGGGTACGGCAATGCCGGCGATGGCGTCGGGATCGGCCGCTGGGACCGCGCGGGGCACGGGATCGAACGCGCGATGCGTGGCGCGCTCGACGAGGCCGGGCTCACGCCCGGCGATATCAGCGCGATCTGGGCCAATGCTGCGGGCCTTGCCACGGTCGACGATCCGGAACGCGCTGCCATCGCCCGCCTCACCGGTGGCTCGACGCCGCGCATCGAAACGCCCAAACAGATCCTCGGCGAACCGGTGGGCGCCGGCGCGCACCTGTGCGCCGCACTCGCCGTACACGATCCGGCCGGCTTCGACGGTCCGGTACTGGTCAACAGTTCGTCACTGGGCGGGACGCACACCTGCCTGGTGCTGACCCCGGATAGCCACTCTTCGACATCGGAGCACCATGACTGAATCGACCAACGTCGCGATCCTGGGTACCGGATCGTTCCTCCCCGGTGACCCCATCGACAACGACCAGCTGGAGAAACTGGTCGGGCCGTTGCCCGCCGATGTGCTCGACGGCATCCAGGTGCGGCGCAGGCATTGGCTGATCGACCCCGTCGACGGCTCGCACCGCATCGGCAACAGCCGCATGGCCGAGGCCGCGGCCCGCACCGCGCTCGACCGTGCCGGGGTCGAGCCGGCGGAGGTGGACCTGATCGTGGTGTCCACCGCGAGTCCCGAGTTCCATCTGCCCACCGTCGGCAGTTATGTGCAGCAGCATCTCGGGCTGGAACGCTGTGCCGTCATCGAGGTGCGCGCCGGCTGCGTCGGCGCGATCCAGGCCCTCGACATCGCCTACCGGCAGCTCGCCGACGGCACTCACCGCACCGCGCTGGTGATCGGCACCGAAGCCATCTCGCCCATCCTCGCGCCGATGTTCCTCGGTCGCGAGCCCGACGCGGTCCGAATGCGGGATCGGCTGACGCTCTACAACTTCGGCGACGGTGCCGCCGCCGTCGTGCTGCGCGGGGCCGCCTCCGGCCCGGTGGCACACCGATTCGGCTACGTCAACGCCTGCATGGGTGGGGCGCGCAAACCCGGCATGGTCGTCGTCGGCGGCGGCACCGACCTGCCCGTGCACGAGCAGCTGAAACGCAAACGGCTGATGGACATCACGCTCGACGCGGTGGGTGTCGCGGAATTCGGGCCGCGGATCTTCGTCACCGCCCTGCGGGAGCTCCTCGACCGCTCCGGGCTACGGCTCGACCAGATCGACGCCTGCGTGCTCCCCGAGGGCAACGCCGAGTACTTCAGCCGTGAATTCGAGGAGGCGGGACTCACGCGGGCGGACTACGACCTGCTGCAATCCCGGATCGTCGAGAATCTGACCGATGTCGGCGCCACCGGCTCCCCCGCCGTGCTGCTCGCGCTCGACGCCGGGCTCGCCGAAGGCCGGATCACTCCCGGTAGCACCGTGCTGCTGGTCGCGATCGAAGCCAGCCGCTACGTATACGCCGGCCTTGCCTTGCGCTGGCCGGGCGACGAAAGCTGAGGAATGCCATGACCACAACCTCGATTCCGGCCCGCCGATTGTTCACCAGCGAGTCGGTGACCGAAGGCCATCCGGACAAGATCTGCGACGCCATCAGCGACGCGGTGCTCGACGCGCTGATCGCGCTCGACCCGGCCGCGCGGGTGGCGGTGGAAACCATGGTGACCACCGGCCAGGTGCATGTGGCCGGCGAGGTCGGCACCGCCGCGCAGGTCGACATCACGGCGATCGTGCGCGAGAAGCTGCTCGAGATCGGCTACGACAGCTCGCTGAAGGGCTTCGACGGCGCCACCTGCGGGGTGAATATCGCGATCGGCGCCCAATCCCCCGATATCGCCCAGGGTGTGGATCACGCCTATGAGGCGCGCGTCGACGGCGCCGGCGATCCCGTGGACCAGCAGGGCGCGGGCGACCAGGGCCTGATGTTCGGCTACGCCACCTCCGACACCCCCGAGTTCATGCCGCTGCCGATCGCCTTGGCGCACCGGCTGTCTCGGCGCCTGGCGCAGGTGCGCAAGGACGGCACCCTGCCGTACCTGCGCCCCGACGGCAAAACTCAGGTGACCGTCGAATACGACGGGGACCGGCCGGTGCGCCTGGACACGGTGGTGATCTCGACCCAGCACGCGCCCGATATCGATCCGGATTCCCTGCTCGCCGCGGACGTGCGGGAGTTCGTGATGGATGCGGTGTTATCCGAACTGCCCGGTGGTTCGCTGGATACCGGCGATGTTCGGCTGCTGGTGAACCCGACCGGAAAGTTCGTCGTCGGCGGGCCGATGGGCGATGCCGGGCTGACCGGCCGCAAGATCATCGTCGACACCTACGGCGGTATGGCCCGGCACGGCGGCGGCGCGTTCTCCGGTAAGGACCCGTCGAAGGTCGACCGCAGCGCCGCCTATGCCATGCGCTGGGTCGCCAAGAACGCCGTAGCCGCTGGTCTCGCCGATCGCCTCGAGGTCCAGGTGGCCTATGCGATCGGGCGGGCGGCACCGGTCGGCCTTTTCGTGGAGACCTTCGGTACCGAGAAAACCGACCCGGCCAGGATCCAGGCCGCCATCGGTAAGGTGTTCGACCTGCGCCCCGCCGCGATCATCCGCGATCTGGACCTGCTGCGCCCGCTGTACGCGGGCACCGCGGCCTACGGGCACTTCGGCCGGACCGATCTCGACCTGCCGTGGGAGCGCTGCGACCGCGTCGATGAGCTGAAGGCGGCGGTGGCGTAACCGATCACTCCCCCACGACGGCCGCGAGCCATTCCACCAACGGCCGCTGTGTCTCCCACGCCGCGCGGATCTCCGTCGCGGCGCGCGGTGTGGGCAGCCAGTCCGGCGCGCCGAAATCGCGGTGGGCGGTGAGGGATTTGTGGCGCAGCAGCTCGATGCGTGGATGGTCGGCGGGGTAGCCCTTCGGTGTGGTTTTCAGCCGGTCCCCGCCGATCTCGTATCCGGCACGCCCGAGTTCGGCGAGGATGGCGGCCAGCTCCGCGCCGCGCACCTCGTCGTCGATGGTGGCGCGCAGCCGGGCCAGCTTGTCCGGTGTTCCGCTGTAGTACCCGGCCGCGACGAACAGGCCTGCCGCCCCGATCTGCACGTACCAGCCGACCCCGGGTGCCGCGCCGACGACCACGCCCTGGTGGGTCTTGTACGGCGATTTGTCCTTGGAGAAGCGCACGTCGCGGTAGGGCCGGAAGAGTTTCGCGGACCCGAAGTCGGCCTCCAGCTCCTCGATCAGCGCCAGCATCGGCGCCTTCACGGATTCGTCGTAGACCTGCTTGTGCGCGGCCCAGAACGTCTTCGAATTATCCGCCTCCAGATCTTCGTAGAAGTCCAGACCGGCGAACGGGAACCCACCGAAACGACCCATGGCTAGACGATATGCCCCGGGTCCGACATCGGCTCTCAGAACTTGCCGCTGTGGTGCTCGACGCGGTGGCCGAGCCGCGCGGCGAACTCCGCCACGAACTCGTCGGTCAGCGGCGGCCAGCCCCAGAAGTCGAAAGCCAGTGCGCCGAGCGCGAAGCCGGACGGCCACCGCCATTCGGTGACCGAGCTCCTGACATCGCACCGGCCGCAGCGAGCACGTCCGATGCCGGTTCGCTTCCACTGCTCGATCGCCTCGCCGAAGGGACGCCATACCTCGGGGTCGGCCTCCCACCGCTGCGGATAGTCGATGATCACGGTGGTGGCGCCGCAGCTCGGGCAGGTCGCCGATTCCGGCTCGAGCTCACCCTGCCCACCGTGGTGATCCTCGCGTCCGACGACAACGGCGACCGGGCCCGGCTGCCAGTCATCGCCCCATTCCTGAGCGATCTGCCGCCACTCCGGCCCGGGAAGGTACCCCGCGTCGACGTTCCTGCTGTACACGCCGTCACCGGACAGCTCCCGAGACAGCAGCCCGCGCGAAACCATCCAATCGACCATGCGGCCCGCCACGGCTCCCGCCTCGTCGGCGCTCACCTGCACATCGACGATCCGCTCGAAATATTCACCCATCAGCTTCGTCCCGACATTCTCATCGCCGACGAAGCTACCTAACGAACCGGCCGCGCGCCGCGTGGATCACCGGGCTCAGTGGGCACCCAGTGCGTCGAGGATCATCGGGCGCGCGGTGGCGAGGGCCTGCTGCCAGTAGGCCCAGGTGTGGGTGCCGTTGACGATGTCGACGCGCGCCGGGACGCCGAGGGCGTTGGCCCGGTCGCGGAAGATCTGCGCGGCGATCATGGTCAGCACTTCCAGGCCCATCGCGTTCACCGTATTGCCCACCCCGTACGGCAGGTCCGGTGCGCCGGGTACGCCGTTGCCGCTGGTGACGTAGATCGGCAGCCCGCGCAATCGGCCGGCCTGCACGGTGGCGTCGTTGCGGGCCCAGGCCGGATCACCCGGCGGACCCCACATGTCGTCCGGGTTGTACTGCCCTTCGTCCCACATGGCGGCGCGCATCGCCTCACTCCACATCGGGAAGGTCGGGTTGATGAAGCCGGAGAACGATCCGGCGAAACGGAACTGGTTGCGGTGGTAGGCGGCGAGGATCAGCGCCGCGTTGCCGCCCATGGAGGCGCCGACGACGGCATTGTTGCTGCGTGAGACCCCGTAACCGGCGAGAAAGTCGGGCAGTTCCCTGGTCAGGAAGGTTTCCCATTTGTAGGTGATCTGCTGGCCGTTGGTGTGGCTCGGCCGATACCAGTCGGTGTAGAAGCTCGACCGGCCGCCGACCGGGAACACCAGCGTGACATTGTCGCCGGCGAATTGCCGCAGCGCGTCGGTGTCGCTGGTCCATTGGCTGTGATCGTGTGGTGCCCGCAGGCCGTCGAGGACATAGAGCGCCGCACTCCCGCCGCGCGCTGCCCATTGCACCTGCACCTTGATCGGGCCCATGCTCGACGGCACGAACAGTTCTTCGAATCCGCCGGCCGGTGCCCGTAGCGCGGGCGAGCGGACCGGTGCGGCCGCGGCGACCGCCGCCACCGACGACATCACCAGCATTGCTATGAGCATGACGGCGGCTCTGCGAACCCATCCGCCGGCTATCCGTTCGTCTGCTGATCGCGCCACCCCGGCCACTCGCATACCTCCCACCGCATCGACTGGAAGTTACCGAAGATAACCAATTTACGCTGTCAGAGCTGGTAGAGGTGTCGCCGACGCGCCGCGGGCGTGTCGGTAATCGTCCTGGCCCGCGGACGCGGTCGGGTGCTGTCACGCAATGACACACCTCCACACTCGCCAAAGTATTTGAACGATGGTACAACTTGTACTATCGTTCAAATATCTGGTGCGAAGGATGCTGTGTCGGAAGTCGTCACCGGGACCGCACGTGCCCGCGAGTGGGCAGGTCTGGCCGTGTTGGCCGTGCCCACGGTGCTGCTCGGGCTCGATGTCACCGTGCTGTACCTGGTCCTGCCGAGCCTGGCCGAGGCGCTGAATCCCTCAGCGACACAGACGTTGTGGATCATGGACGCCTACGGGTTCTGCATCGCCGGGTTCCTGCTCACCATGGGAACACTCGGTGACCGGATCGGCAGGCGGCGCCTGCTGTTGATCGGCATGACGGCTTTCGCCGCGGTGTCGGTACTGGCCGCCTTCGCCCCGAACGCCGGGCTGCTGATCCTGGCACGCGCCCTGCTCGGGATCGCCGGGGCAACGCTGATGCCCTCGACGCTGTCGTTGATCTCCACCCTGTTCCGCGATGCGCGCGAGCGCGCGGTCGCGATCGGGATCTGGGCGACGATGTTCGCACTCGGCATGGCCGCCGGCCCGGTGATCGGCGGCGCGCTCGTCGATGCGTTCTGGTGGGGCGCGGCGTTCCTGCCTGCCGTTCCGGTCGCCGCCATCGTGCTCGGCCTCGGCCCGGCACTGCTCCCCGAGCGCGCGGATCCGGATGGCGGCGCGCTCGATCCGGCGAGCGTCGCGCTGTCGCTGGCTGCGATCGTGCCGGTGATCTACGCGGTCAAACACGCAGCCGCGGATCGGCCCGGCCCTGGCACACTGATCCTCGCGCTCATCGGCCTGGTGGCCGGCGCTGTTTTCGTGCACCGTCAACGCGGCCTGACGGCTCCGCTGTTGGATGTCACGCTCTTCGCGAACCGGACGTTCTCGGCCGCTCTGGCGGTCCTGTTGATCGGGCTCATCGGAGTCGGCGGGACCATGTACCTGGTCACCCAGTACCTTCAGTTCGTCGAGGGTATGACGCCGTTCGCGGCGGGACTGTGGATGGGCCCGCCGGCGCTGGCGATGTTCGGCGCGGCAATCGGAGCGCCGCTACTGGCCAGGCGGATACGTCCCGGTCTGATCATGGCGAGCACGCTCGGCCTGTCGGCCATCGGCTACGCGCTGCTGGCAGTCGCGGGCACCGGCGATCCCGTGCTGGTGGTCGCCGGGTTCGCCTTCGTCTATCTCGGTCTCGGCGCGATCGCCGCCCTCGGCACCGAGATGGTCGTCGGCGCCGCTCCGGCGGCGAAATCCGGTTCGGCCGCGGCGATGTCGGAAACCGTCCAAGAACTCGGCCTCGCCGTCGGCGTCGCGGCCCTCGGCAGCCTCACCACCGCGCTCTACACCGCCCGCATGATCACGCCGCCGGACGTCGCGCCGGTGGTCGCACACCGCGTCACCGACAGCCTCGCCGGCGCGCTGTCCGTCGCCGATCAGGTTCCGGCCGAGACGGTGCGGACGGCGCGGGAGGTGTTCACCAGCGGTGTGAATGCCGCCGCCGCCGTCGCCGGTATCGCCATCATCGCGGCGACCGTAATCTGTCTGGCGACACTCGGTCGGATCCGTCCGCTCGGAGATGATCAGGACGACGAAGCCGCCGGGACGATGTGCCCGATCGGCCCGGAGCCCGCAGGAGGGGAGTATGAACCAGGCGAGCGAGCCCATCGACGGGCGCAGGGCCAGGGGCAGTAGGCGGCGCGCGGAAATCATCGACGCCACCCTTGCCGTCGTCACCCGGGACGGCGCCGCCGGCGTCACCCACCGCACCGTCGCCAAACAGGCGGGCATCACCACCAGCCTCAGTACCTACTACTTCGCCACCCTCGACGACCTGCTCGTGGCGGCCCTGTCCACCGTCGCCGACACCTACACCGCGCGGATCCGCGAGATCATCGACGGCCCGGGCGACAAGCTGCGCGGGCTGGCCGAGCTGATCGTCGAATCCGCCGGTCCCGGCCGCGAACGGGCGCTCGCCGAACGCGAACTTTCCACCCTCGCCGCCCGCCGCCCCGCTCTCGCTCCGGTCGCGCTGCGCTGGCGCACCGACGTCGCCGAGCTCGCCGCGACCCTCACCGACGACCCCGACGCCATCGCGGCCGTCGTCGCCGCCACCGACGGACTGTGCACGGCCCTGCTGCTCGACAACACCGCGGCCGATGCCGATGTCATCCACCGCATCCTCAATCGCGCACTGGCGCTGCGGTGAGTGCGCACCGGCCATTTCCCTGCGAGCTCACACGCCTGGGAACCCCGGCTCCCGGCGGCGCCGGGTACGGTGTCAAAGCCCCCGATCACGGTGCGGTGTTCCTGCTGAAAAAAACTGGATGATTATCGATGAGTACAACCGCCGACAAGCTCGCCGACCTGCGCAAGAAGCTCGAGATCGCGCAGGAACCGGCCGGAGAGGCGGGGGCCGCCAAACGCGCACGTAAGGGTATTCCGTCCGCCCGCGACCGCATCGACATGCTGCTGGACCCGGGCACCTTCGTGGAGCTCGGCGCACTCGTGCGCAACCCCAACGACAAGAACGCCCTTTACGGCGACGGCGTGGTCACCGGTCGCGGCCTGGTCGACGGTCGCCCGGTGGCGGTGTTCTCCCATGATCAGACCGTGTACGGCGGCACCATCGGCGAGATGTTCGGCCGCAAGGTCGCCGCGATCATGGAGCTGGCGGGCAAGATGGGCTGCCCGCTGATCGGCATCAACGACTCCGGCGGCGCACGCGTCCAGGAGGCGGTCACCTCGCTGCGCTGGTACGGCGAGCTGGCGACCAAGATGGAGCCGCTCTCGGGTGCGGTGCCGATGGTCTCGCTCATCCTCGGCAACTGCGCCGCCGGTGCGGTGTACCAGCCGATCTGCACCGACGTCGTGGTCGCCACCGAGAGCGCGCACATGTTCGTCACCGGGCCCAAGATCATCGAGGACGCCCTCGGCGAAAAGGTCGATATGGAGGAGCTGGGCGGCGCCTACAACCAGGCCGCGTACGGCAATATCCACCACGTCGCCAAGGACGAGGCCGCCGCCTTCGCGTGGGTGCGCAACTACCTGAGCTACCTGCCGTCGAGCGCGGTCGAGCAGCCACCGATCGTGAACCCCGGCCTCGAGCCCGAGATCACCGAATCCGATCTGTCGCTGAACACGCTCGTTCCCGACTCCGACAACTCCGTCTACGACATGCACGATGTGCTGGTCCGCATCTTCGACGACGGCGAATTCCACGAGATCGGCGCGGCCGCGACCAAGAACCTCATCACCGGCTTCGCCCGCGTCGACGGACGTCCGGTCGGCGTGGTCGCCAACCAGCCGACCGTGCTCGCCGGCGCCCTCGACGCCAAGGCCAGCGACAAGGCCGCGCACTTCATCCACATCTGCAACGCCTTCGAGATCCCGCTGGTGCTGGTGGTCGACACCCCCGGCTTCCTGCCCGGCGTGGAACAGGAGAAGGTGGGCGTCATCAAGCGCGGCGGCCGCTTCCTGTTCGCCTACGTGGAGGCCACCGTGCCCAAGGTGACGGTGGTCGTGCGCAAGGCCTACGGCGGCGGCTGGGCCGTGATGGGCGCCAAGGCGCTGGGCTGCGACGTCTACCTGGCCTGGCCCACCGCCCGCATCGCGGTCATGGGCGCCGAGAGCGCCGTCGGGCTGACCCAGCGCAAGATTCTCGACGCCACCCCCGACGAGCAGCGCGCTGGGGTCCGTCAGCAGATGATCGATTTCTACAACGCGACCATCGCGACGCCGTGGATCGCCGCCGAACGCGGCTACATCGACGCCGTGATCGAGCCGTCGGCCACCCGGCTCGAGCTCCGTAAGGCGCTGCATCTGCTGCGGGACAAGCAGGTCATCCGATACCCGCGCAAGCATCACCTGTTGCCGCTGTGACCAGCGATCCGCCGGTGCCCTCCGGATGGATGCGGCACCGGCGGATCAGGCTTCGAGCCTGGCTCGGACGGCCTCGAGGCGCTGCTGGAGTTCCGCCTCGTCGATGACACCGCGAGCGACGAGGGTGTGTGCCAGCGCGACGAGCTGGTTTTCCGGGTAGGGCAGATCGGCGTAGAGGGTGGAGGTCAGCCGGTCCTCGTCGTCCCGACGCTCCTCGAGGTCGGGCACGCCCGCTGCGCCCTCGGCGCGATCGAGTGCATCGCACATCCCGTCCAGACTCGTCTTCCACGGGGGAACCAGATTGGTGACGCCATATTCGGCCGCCATGCGCGGCCATACCTGATTGCGCGCCACGATCTTTCGCAAGGGCGCGATCTCGGACTCCGCTGCCGTACTCACGCTCGGGCTCCCCTCAGTCGCCCGGATGGATGGCAGGCCGGGTGTCGGTGATGACATTGCTGGTGACGCCCGGTGTGGGCAACGCCACCCCGATCAGGCAATCGCGGGTGACGATCTCGGCGAGCTGATCCTCATCCCATCCCTCGGTGCCTTCCGGACGCACCGGCATCACCATGAACCGGTGCTTCTGGTTGGAGTCCTGCACCCGGATGGCCACATCGTCGCTCAGATACAGCCCGAATTCGGCGAGGACCTGGCGTGGCCAACGCACCATGCGCCGCCGATAGTTCGGGGTGCGATACCACTCGGGCGAATTACCGAGGATCGGTCGCGGATAGCAGGAGCACAAAGCGCAGACGATCACGTGATGCAGGGTGGGGGTGTCTTCGAGAATCTCGAATGCCGTGAAATCGCTGGGTGTTCCGAATCCGGTGGGTTCGAGCCAATCCACCCCGACTTCCTTGCTTGCCGTCATCGGTTCGGTCAGGGCGAGCGTTCTGAAGTCGGGATCGAGCCAGGCCCGCGCGACCAGATGCGCGGCCGGAGTCGGGCCGATCTGCTCGGCGAACTCGGTGAACCGGCGATGTTCTTCGGCGGTGAAAATGCCCTTCTCGATACATAATTCGCGTAGCGCGATCTCCAGCACTTCGAAGTCGGTGACTTCTTCGACCATGGGCGCCACCGTGCGTTCGTGGTCGTGATCGTGCTCGGCCATGGAATCCCTTTCTGGCACACGGTTGTTTATGCTGCGCGCTTCAACCAGCGCTCCGGGAGTTCGGTCTGGAGGGTGTCGTTCGTCGTACCGGTGTAGCCGTCCCACAATTCGGCGAGATCGAAACGGACGACATAGAACCATTCGGGTGTCGCGTCCGGGCGGTCCCACGTCTCGTCTTCGGCAGCCGGACTTTCATAGGCCACCGAGGTGATCTCTCCGGTGGCGCCGCGGACGTATTCCGGGGTCCGGGTGTACAGCAACGCGGGCATATCGCGCACGGTGACCGAATCGCCGACCCGGAAACCGGGTTCTCCCGCTCGCCCCGCGAACACCTGCGGATCACCCTTACCGACGGCACGAATATGGTGCTCGTTGCGCGCCACCTGCGAGCCGTCACCTTCGAATTTCGGCTGCGCCGCCAACGACTTTCCGGCGAGGCCGCCGTCGTAGCGCGCCCGCACCTCCTCCATCCGTTCACTCAATTCGCCGAGCGCGATGTGATGCTTCTCGACGAGAACGCGCGCGACGGCGAGCAGCCAGCGCCCGTAATACGGCAACCCCAGGTAGATGGCCCGCCCGACGTCGACGTTGCCCATCCGGCGCCGCTCCTCCGACAGCCAGATCCCACGCCAGGCGAGCACCTCACAGATCACGTAGGTGTTGTGCTCCCACACCTCGTACTGCTTGTTCTCGAACTTCATCGGCGCGTCCGGCTCCCCGCCGACGTCGTGCACTGTCTTCATATACGCCTTGAAACGCTCGTGATCGATGAGATCGGGCGGCGGCGCATCGGGAAGTTCCGGATAGGACGAATGGAGCCGAGCCACCAGATCGAGCTGGGCGGCCCGCTCCGCGGCGGTACTCATGAAGGCTCCCTTCGTAGCGGCCATGTCGAACTACTGGGCGGCGCACCTCACACGGTCGAATGTATGCCTCGTCGTTGCTGGTGGGAAGCATTCTCGGGGATTTCCCGGTACGGCCGGGACAGCTGACGAGAGCGGCGGCTGCTGATTCGACAACTCAGGAATGTTCGCGGCCGTGTCGCACCGGGATGTTTGGGCCGGACACAGCGAGAAAATCCCACCGTAAGCAACGTCGACGAACACGCCGGCCGGCCCCGGCGGAAAGGAATCAGCCATGCCGAGCACAGATGATTGGCCGGTACCCGCGAGTGGGTTGCTCGTCACCCATTTCCTCACGGTGCGCGATGTGGCGGTTTCTCGGCAGTTCTATGCCGACATCTTCGGCGGGGAGGTGGTGCTGGAGGAGAATCCGGGCATCGTGAAGGTGGCCAACAGCTGGATCATCATGAACCCCGGCGGCGGGCCCACTCCGGATAAGCCCGATATCACGCTGACACCACCCGAGCCCGATGATCCGGTATCGGCGTTCCTCAATGTGCGCGTCGCCGATATCGCCGATTTCCATGCGACCGCATCGGCCAAGGGTGCGCGGTTCCTGACCGATCCCATCGACCGCAAGGCCGAACTGCGCTGCTATATGAAGGATCCGGACGGATACCTCATCGAAATCGGTCAAGCCACCGGAATGCTGCAAGGGATATTCGCCGATCGCCCCGGGCCGCAGGGCTGAACCGGAAACCTCCCGCGAAACGCCGCGCCGCTCAGCCGACCGGCAGCGAACTCAGGACCGGCAGAAAGCCCCAGTCCATGATGCGCGCGGCATCGGCGGTAGCGGCATCCAGATCGAAGGGTGAACTGTGCAGCACCACACCCAGCAGCCGCTGCGCACCCCGGCGCGCTTCGAACATCAAGCAGGTTCCGGCGGCATTCGTGGACCCGGTCTTGATCCCCGTGGTGCCCGGGTACCGGTGCAGCAGGTCGTTGGTGTTCTCCCAGACATGCGCGCGGTTCGCCGGCCCGGCGGGCTGGTGCAGGACCCGCGTACCGACGATGTCGCGGAACACCGGGTTGCCCATCGCATGATGCCCGAGCCGCACCAGATCCACGGGTGTGGAGTAGGTGGCGAAATCGTCGGGCACGGGCAACCCGCTGGGATCGGTGAAACGCGTGTTGACCATCCCCAGGCGGTGCGCCGTGGCGTTCATCTTGCCGATGAAGGCCTCCCGCCCCGGGCCGAACGCCTCGGCCAGCGCATACGCCGCATCGCAACCCGACGGCAGCATCATCGCGTACAGCAGCTGCCGTGCCGTGAGCACCTCACCGGCGACCAACCCGGCAGAACTCCCACCATGCGCGGCCGAGGCATCGATCGCCGATTGCGGCACCGTCACCGGCCGCTCCAGATCACCCGACTCCAGCACGACCACCGCCGTCATGATCTTGGTCAGGCTGGCCACCGGAACCCGCACATCGGCCTCCCGCGACCACACGATCACCCCCGTATTCCCCTCCGCGAGCGCCGCCCCCCGTGCCTGAATACCCTCGGGTTGCATCGCGACCGGAAACGGAGCCTGACCATTCGAGCCGCCGGCAACCGGAGCCGCCGCGACAGTAGGCGCGAAAACGACGAGCACCCCGGCAATAGCCGCCGGCAGCGCGCGGACATAGGTTCGCATCGGGTCATTGTGCGGCCTGGTACTGCCCGATGGTGGGATTTCAGGCCATGACGCGATGGCTTCGCCGCTGGTCCGGGCATTATCGACTGCGATCGGCGTCCGGTTTCCGATCTCCGGGACGGCGGTCAGATGTCGATGATGATCTCGCCGTTCTCGTCCAAGCGCGACCGACGGCCGCCCGCTCGGGCACGATCAGCTTGCTGCGTCCCGGGATCCGAACATTGAGCACCTGAGTCAGGTGATCGAGCTCATCGGTCTCGAATTCCGACCGGCCGGATAGGTCACCGTGCGCGATAAATCCGGTGACGATGGTGCTCGTTCTCACGACAATGATCCGTGTGGAGAACCGAGGGGTGGAAGTCGTGGTCGCCCATCATGATTGCGCGACGCTGCGGGTCGGCGAGGTGTTTCTGAAGATCGACGCCGATCAGGCGCGTACCGATATCGAGGTCGATGCGATGGCGCGGGCACCGATCCCGACCCCGGAGGTCCTGTGGCGTGAGCCTCCTGTGCTCGCGCTCGCCGCGCTGCCCGGAGCGGCGCTCGGGCGCCTCGGGGAGCCGTCGTCGGCGTCGCCGTCGGCGTGGGTCGCGGCCGGGGCCGCCGTGCGGAGCCTGCATGCGGCGCCGCTGCCGCCCGGGCCAGGTCGCAGCGTCGACGAGTTGACGGCGCAGCTCGATGCCGAATGCGCGTGGCTCGAGGCGAACGAGGTGCTTCCCACGGCGGTGATCACCCGCAACCGTGAATCGGCCGAGGCCGTGCTCCGGCCGTGGACACCGGTGTTCACGCACGGCGATCTCCAGGTCGCCCACGTGTTCGTCGACGGCGACGACGTCACCGGCGTGATCGATTGGACCGAGGCGGCCCAGGGCGATTCCATGCACGACCTCGCCACCTTGACGCTCGGACACCCGGAGCACCTGGACCACGTCGTCGCCGGTTACGGCACAACCGTCGACTTCGAGGCCATCCGTGGATGGTGGTCGTTGCGGTGTCTGCGCGGAATCCGCTGGCTGATCGAGCACGGCTTCGACCCGTACTCACCCGGTTGCGAGGTAGACATCTTGCGAAAACTGGCGTTATGCCGGGAAATGTAGGCCACCAGCCACTTTCGGTCAGCACAATCCGTGCCGACGATCGCCCACAGGGCGCACCCGGATGAGGAAGATGCCTCAACGCCTCGCACACCGACACCGAACCTGTGGCGCCCGACCGATCGTGCGCGCCTACTGCACCGGGATCGGCGCGCCAGATTGCGAGACCGGTTTACCGCTCCCTGCGACCAGCACCCGAATGCACGAACCAGGGCAGGACCCTTCATCACCATCGGTGAGCGCGTGACTTCTTACGGCGGCGGGCTGCCCGGAGCGTACTGCCCCACGATCCACCGGCAGATCGCTTCCACGACATACCCCCGCTCGCCCTCATCGAGCGGCCGCCCCGCCGGAATGCCATGCCACCGCTCCAAGCAGGTGCGACAGCACGTCGCCGTGGCGTGCTGGGCGACGAACACCGGGTGCCCGCGATAGGGCGTCTGACGCCCGTCGTTGCGTGGTTCGGCCGGGGCCAGCCTGCGCTCGATCAGCTCCTCGGCATGTTTCCGGACGGTCGCCATACCGCGCAGATCCACCACCGCGCGATCTCGCCCACGCAGCCGGAACTTCGCGCGGAAGTGATGCTGCCCGATCCGCCGCAGCCTCGCATCCAGCTCGTCCATCACAGGTACAGACGTCCGATCACACCACCATGCTCCTCGCACGAGCATCGAGCGATCAACCCGCAACAGGCCGTGGGGACGTGCGCGAAGCACAGTGCCCCCAGGAACCCGGATTGCACCTCAGACCACTGCCTCGCTGGTCGATCGATCCTGAACGGTGATGTTGAACA
The DNA here is from genome assembly GCF_010858045.1 of Nocardia cyriacigeorgica. Lineage (GTDB taxonomy): Bacteria > Actinomycetota > Actinomycetes > Mycobacteriales > Mycobacteriaceae > Nocardia > Nocardia cyriacigeorgica_E. The sequence goes on along the minus strand of NZ_JAAGVC010000001.1, from coordinate 423,611 downwards.
TCCAGCTGATCCCGAATCGGTCCACGAGCGAGCCGGCCTCGTCACCCCACACCTGTTCTGCCAAAGCCAACGTAACGGTGCCACCAACCGCCAGCTTCGCGAGGTAGCTGCGGAGTTCCTCGGCATCCTCCCCACCCAGGAAGAGCGCCACATTGTTCCCCGGCCGGTAGAACGGATGATCCGCCCTGTCCTCCGGATAGTCCCAACCCATCAACGTGTACCCGGCCGGCGTATCGAGCCGCGCGTGCATGACCTTGTCAGCCCCCACGGACTCCGCCGACCCGAAGTCCGCAGCCGTCCCCACTTCCAGTTCCCCACCGAAGACCTCTCGATAGAACTCCATCGCCTCCCGCGCATTACCGTCGAACGTGATGCACGGGTTGAGCTGAGACAGCACTTCATACTCCTTCGGTACCGACCATCGTGTGTTCGATCGGTCGTCACGTCAGGATTTCAAGGAATCGCGACACCTGGTGTCGTGATTATCGGAGTTGTTTCCTACGCGGAGATGGACCCGCTGGACCACCGCCAACAGGACCCCGAGCCGAAATTCAAGCATCGCTCGAGTCTCGACGCGTCGGAGAGATGCGTACCATGACGGCCGTGAATCGGGCTGTCGCTGAGCTGTTGGCCCCGCTGGCTGAGTCGCGTCGGACTCATTCGGTCGCGGTGGGGCGCCGGATGGCGTCTGTAGCGAAGCTGCTGCCTGGCGACCTTCGCGGGGATGCGGTTACGGCTGCCTACCTGCATGACGTCGGTTACGGCCATCCTGACCTCGGATTTCATCCGATAGACGGGGCCCGGTTGCTGCGATCACTCGGGTACTCACCAGTTGTGTGTCATCTGGTCGCGTTTCATACGGCAGCCGAGGTCGAGGCTGAAGTGAGAGGTCTGGACTCGGCCATATTCGACGAGTTCCAACTCTCTGGTGTGGCCGGGCTCGAGAAGGCCGAAGACTTCCTGTGGTGGTCCGACCTGTCGACGGGTCCGAACGGGGAGGATTTCACGGTGGATGAGCGCCTGGCTGAGATCCTGGAACGCTATGAACCGGGCGACATCGTTCATACCGCGATCACGAAGGCGGAACCTCGACTGCGAGCAGCTGCTCAGCGCGCATCGGGATCGATGTAGGGCTCGCTCTCGTTCAGCGCCCAGTCGATCCGCTTGCGCTGGCTGCGGTCCATCGCCAGGGCAGGGATCCGATCGACCGGAACCCACTCGACGCGCGTGCTCTCGCTGCTGGTCATAGGTCGGCCACCGATCGGCTCGCCGCGATATACGACGGTGAATTCCTGACGGACCTCGTCGTTGCTCGTGTAATGGATGACGTGGGTGGGATCGGTGAAGATGCCGACGATTCCGGTGACCTGGATATCCACCCCCGTCTCTTCCCGAGTCTCGCGAACAGCGGTACGAGTGAGCGATTCGCCTGGGTCGTGCGCGCCACCCGGCATGGACCAGTTGCCGTTGTCCGACCTGCAGATCAGCAGGACTTCCCCACCCTTCTGGACAAACGCGGCTGCGCTCGGGCGGACACTGTTCGCGGCCGGTGCGTTGGGGTCCTGGTGATAGTCGATTCGCCGTCCCATGACGTCAGGTTACGGTGCGGCCTGTCTTCCAGACAGCCTCGAATGAGTCCATGTAGTAGGCGAAGAGTCGTCCGCCGGGGACCTTTTGAAGATGTTGAACCGGAGATTTCGCCGCGTACGCACCGTAGCTGTGAGTGTTGACCAACAGCGAGTCGCCGAATCGGTAGATGCTGTTGTAGAGCGTGGTGCGATGCGTCCGGATATCCACCATCGGCAGGTCCATCGTTTCCCGAAGGTACTCCAGCGTCGACGCACACCGCTGCGACAACGAGGGCAAGCCTTCTTCACGTCCCCGTGCCACGATCTGCGGGGAGTCGCTTTCGCCCAGAAGGATCCGGACCTGGACGCCGGCACCGGCTTTGGTACGGACGACGCTCACGAAGTCCAGTGACTCGACGAGAAATCCTCCGGCGTAGACCAATACGTCGATGTGGTCTTCGGCTTGTTTCATCAGCGAGCGCCATACCTCCTGCGGCACCTCGGGCCGGGTCGGCCAAACCTGCACCAGTTCCGAGAGCGAAGCAGCTGCGGACCTGCTGCCGGCCAGCAACACGGGCCACAGGTAGGTTTCGTCCCGGTCGAGGACTCGAGCCGCTTTCAGGCGTAGTCCGGGGTGTGGACACCGGCCCTGCGTGATCCACCGTTCAACGGTTTTCGTGCTGACGCCAAGTCGCTCCGCCAGAGCGTGTTTCGTAAGGTTCGCGCTTGCCATTGCACCCCGCAGCCGCTCATTCGTCATAGCTACGTTCTAACCCAAAGCGTCCCTATGTGTCCCAAATCTTGGGTTATTCCGTCCCTATATGTCGCGGGATTCTTGTCGTGTCGGGGGGCAACTTCGCTCTCCGAGCCAAACAATCCAAGGCCAACACAAGGGGTTTCAATGCCAACCCTCCTCGAGCAGATCACTGCTGGACAACGCGCCCACTCGACAGCCGCATCCTGGGGCGACCATTTGGACTGTAGCCACTCGCAGCCCGGCCAGGCGGCGCCATGAACCACTCGATCGCCTTCGGCTGGATCGACGCCGACATCAGCCGTGCACCCGAATGGGATCGCGCCCAGATACACCGCCTCGCCCGCCACCTCGGGTACCGCCTCGTGTGGTCGGACGGGCGGTCGGTGCTCCGGGTAGCAGACCAGGCACGCAACGCCGCCGCAGATGTGGTGATAGTGCCCGCGCCCGATCACCTCGGCCCACTAGAACTCAACGCCGTCATGAACGTAGCCGACGTGGAAACTGTCTCCCCTCGTCTCAGCTTCGCTCGCTGGGCGTATGCGGAAGGGACGCGATGAGTACCTTCGTCGTCGCCGGTTTCGTGATCGCGATCGCCCTACCGCTACTGGTCATCGCTGCGACGATCTGGTGGCCGCGATGATCGGGGCACCGATCACCTCGCGTGCGAGTACAAGGCCGCGGAAGACATCTCCGTTCGGATACGACCGAGAGCCAGCAGGGCGGAGCTCTCCAATAACCCCCTACAGCATCGCTGCCGACGAAACGGTGATCAACCCGCCGTCCACAAGCAGATCCTGCCCGTTGATATACGCCGCTTCGTCAGAAGCCAGAAACGCCACTGCCGCCGCTACATCCTCCGGTGTGCCGAGGCGCCCGGCGGAGACCGTGGTGGCTATGGCGGATTCGAGCCCTGGTGCGGCTTCGGCGCGGAAGGCCGGGGTGTCGATGTAGCCGGGGCTTACCGAGTTCACGCGGATACGCCGATCGGTGAGCTCGGCGGCGAGGGTTCGAGACAGGCTTTGCACGGCCGCCTTGGAGGCAGTGTAGAGGGCTGCGGCGGGGGCGCCGCGATACGGGGCGAAGGATGCGTTGATCACGATCGAGGCACCGTCGGGCAGCAGGGGCAGTGTTTTCTGAACTGTGAAGTAGGCGGCCTTGAGGTTGCTGTCGAGGACACGATAGAACTCGGTCTCGTCGACCTCCGTGATGGTGTGGAACGCGCCGATGCCGGAGTTCGCGAATACCACGTCCAACCGTCCGAAACGGGCGCCGGCTTCGGCCGTGAGTGCTTCGAGATCGGGCAGGGCGGTGGCGTCACCGGCGATACCGATCGCGCGCTCGCCGAGCTCGGCGACCGCGCGATCCAGCCGCGCCTTGTCACGCCCGGTCACGATCACCGTGGCGCCCTCGGCGATGAGCCGGTGGGCGGTGGCGAGGCCCATACCACTGGAACCACCGGTGATGAGCGCGATCTTGTCTGTGAAGCGAGAGTTGTTGTGCGTCATGCCTCCACAGTGCTCGGCCGCCCGCGCGGGGAACAGTGCGCGTTTATGGTGGGTGTGGCACCACCACCCTGCGAAGGTCAGGCGGGCATCGGCACGGCGGTCCGGTGCAGCTGCCGGAGACGTTCGGTAGTCGGTGTGCCAGGGCGGGGGTTGTACAGCACCAGTTGCCATTCGGCCCGGTCGGCCACTGTCAACGTCGTGACGTCGAAGAACAACGGCCCGGCATCCGGATGACGCAGCGCGTTCACCGCCTGCTCCGGCGCACCGACCTCCTGCCGCGCCCAGAGTTCGGCGAATTCGGGGCTCACCGCACCGAGTTCGTCCACCACCCGGCGGAGTTCGGGATCCCCCGGGCAGACCGCCGCGTCGGCCCGGAACGCGGCCACCACGGCGGCCGCGTTGGCGGCCCAGAGCTCGTTCATCGCGCGATAGCGTGGACTGGTGAAGTAGGTGATCAGGCAGTTGTGGTCGCCATCGCGGTAGTCGAAGACCGCCCGCGCGGTGTCGTTGAACGCCCGCACATTCCAGTATCGATCGCGGAGTACGGCGGGCCGGCCCTCCCACCCGTCGACCAACTGCCGAATCTCCGGTGGCACCGCCGAGCGGGGCGCACAGTCCACCGGCGGTGGGTTCGACCCGGCCAACAGGTAGAGGTGCGCGCGTTCGGGTTCGCTCAGCTGCAGCGCCCGGGCGACCGCGTCGAGCACGCCGGCGGAGACCGTGATCTCGCGCCCCTGCTCCAACCAGGTGTACCAGGACACCCCGACCCCGGCGAGCACCGCGACCTCCTCCCGGCGCAGCCCGGGTGTGCGCCGCCTGCCGGACGCGATGATCCCGGCATCCTGGGGACTCAGGCGGGCGCGTCTGGTGCGCAGGAAGTCACGTAACAGTTCGCGACGGGACGGCTCGAACTCGCTGGTCATAAGCCACGACAACGCCGGTCGCGGTGGGCCTGTTCCCGGTGCGGGCGGGCGGGGCACAGTGCGGCGACCGGTAGCTTGCTCCGTGCCCCGCCGACCCGACAGCGATCCAGGTCGACCTCACGCGGGCCCGCCGAGTGGCGGGTGCTCCAGCACGCGGGGCTTGTATTCGACCAGCTGGGTGCGGCCGTCGAAGGTGCGGTGGTCGGTCATCTCGAGGGCGACGTCCGGATAGCCGTCATAGATGCGTTCTTCACCCGTGGCGCCGGTGATGACGGGGAACATCACGACGCGGAAGCGGTCGACGAGTCCGGCTCGAAGCAGGGAACGGCTCAGGCTGAGGCTGCCGATCGTGCTACGGGTCAGCCGGTTCGGGCTCATCAACTATGGAAAGGAGGCAGCGGATCGTACTGGATTTCCTGACCGACCTCACGCGCGTGGCTGCTGCCGTGCAGCCTGCTCACGAGCCATAATGCGCCGTCGATTCCCGCCGACACTCCTTGAGTACTCAGGACTTTGCCGTCTATGACGAATCGCGCGTCACGGACTACCGTGACATCGCCGCGCGCTTCGAGGGCGTCCTCGTACTTCCAGTGGGTTGCGAGCCGACGGCCCCGCCCAGGACCCGCGGCATGCAGTAAGAACGCTCCGGTGCAGACGCTCGCCACCCACTCGGCCGTGGCCGCCGTCCGAGCGATCCACTCGGTGACGACGGTGTTGTGCGGCTCCGTTTCCCGAGCCGCGCGACCACCAGGAATGAGCAGCACGTCCAGAGGCGGGTGGTCGTCGAGTGTGTGATCCGGCAGCACGCGAAGACCTTTGCTGAAACGCACCGGTTCCGGCCGTTCGGCGATCGAGACGACGCTACCGCCTGCGTTTCGCAAGATGGCCGAGGTGGTGAATACCTCCCAGGGGCCTGCGAAATCGAGTTCTTCAGCTTCGGCAAAGATGAGAATTCCGTACGTTGTCATGTTCCCCTCTACTGATCTCACGCCGCCACACCGTCCCCCGCAGGTCGCCGTCCTCCACGACCCGCGCCCTGGTGAACACGCCGCCCTCCTGCTCCAGTTGCCGGATCAGTCGGTGATGCGTGACGCATGGTCTGTTCCCGGTGATCCCGGCGGCGGACAACAGCATCGCACCGACGCAGACCGATCACCTTCGCCGGCTCACGCGCGTGAAAGGTAGGCGCGCGCAGTGGTTGTAGACCAACGGTGGCGAAACTTCGGCCACCAGTGCGTCCGCAGCGACGGCCAGCTCCGAGGTGGGGAGACCGAGCTGCGCCTCAGCGGCTGGTTTGTCTGTCATCTTTGCTCCTTCCGGGATGTGCGCACTCATTGTGTGCGTGGAAGGAGCAGCGCCCCAGTGGCGAGTTGGCCAGTACATGACAAATTCTGGCCAGCCTCTGTGCTCGACGAGGCCGGAATGATCCGCTCAATCCCTGGAGGGGCCCGTCCTCGTGATCAGGAATGGCGGCGGTGCCGCGATGGTGGCACTGCTTGCCATTCGACTGTCGAGACGTCCGTGCCGAGCGCGGGAAGTGGTAGCGCACTCTGATCACCCCGTAGGCGGCGATAGCATCGAGAGCCAGCGGACGGTGCAGATTGTTCCGCATCCAGTCGAGGATCGGGCCGCAACGAGTTATCCGCGCTCTGCGAATCGGTGTAGGTGATGAATGGCGCCTGACCTCCGTCTCGATGCGGCGGCATCACAAGACGACAATCGGTATCCGCGGCTACCTTGGCGGTGTCGCCGGGGCACATGGCCGCACCGCTCAGATCAGATCAGTTCCATCACCGGTCCTTCGTGCACCGCTCGGTAGATCGCATTTCGGATCGTATTGGCCTGCTCCGAGGTGAGAGTCCGGTCGACGGGACGCAAGACGATCCGCAGCAAGAGGTTGGCTTGGCCGTCCTTCGTGCCGAGCCGCGAACGGGCGGAGTCGGGTAGTTCGCGGTGCGGGGTCCGGCTGAGCACTTCGACGGACTCGATGACGTCGGCGTCGTCGCCGAGGGCCGTCCTGATGCGATCGCCCAGGGTTTCGGCGTCTTCCTCCTCGGCCGCGACCACGGAGATGTCTCGTCGCGCCGCCGGAAGCGGGGAGACGTGCTGCCACGGCTCCAGCGTTCGCATCTGAGTGCCGATGCGCGGGTCCTCTGCCCTGATGTAGCGGATATCAGGAATGGATTTCCGCAGCATCAGCGCCCGTTCCAGACCCATCCCGAGCGCAAGGCCGGACCATTGCTCGGGGTCGAGACCCGATCCACGCAACACGTCAGGGTGAATACGCCCGCACTCGGCGAGTTCCAGCCACTCGCCACGGTGGAGCACATCGATCTGCCGTCCACCCACCGTGTACGGGTGTTCGACCTCGGTCACGGTCCACTCGGCGCCGGGTAGGACAGTCTCGACCAGACGGCCGATCATCGAGAGCAGGTGACCATCGTCGGTGTCGCGGGTGGCGCGAATGCGCCAGAGGTCCACCTGATGCGGCTCGGCCACATGGCTGCGGTCGACGACATCGCGCCGGTAGACGAGGCCGGGAGCCACGATCAGCTCATCTATACCGGTCTGGCCTGCGTAGGCTTCGAGCGCGGTCGGGAGTTGGGCGCTTGTGTGGCTGCGGAGCATGACCGTCGGGCTGATGTACCGGGTGTAGCGGCGCGCTCGCGTGACATCGTCGGGTGCGTAGCCGAGCCGGTCGTAGTTTTCGCGCACTGGCACGATGGGCGAGTCACGGACGTATCGGACCGTACAGTCCCACTCGGTATGCAGCCCGATCACAACGGCATCGAGAAGGACTTGCATCGCGTGCTCACCCTGTGCAGGGTCGGTGAGGTCACGGATGCTCAGTGCACGGGAAAGCTGGTCAGAAGTCAGATAGTTGGCGTGCGACATGAGGAGATCTCCGGAACGGGATGCGGACTGTCGAAGGAAGGGAACTCCCCCGGCCGCGCCTGCGGAGATCTAGGCGCTACGCATGCGCATCGATGCCCCGCGGCCATGTGCCGGCCGGGGGCTACGAAATCGCTGCTGCCTGAGCACGACACCACAGTACATGACAGACGGCGGGCGCGCGAGGTGCGGGATCGGCGGCGGAAGAACCGAGATCTCGGTCACGCCAACGAATTCCGAATTCGACATCGACTTCTCTGCACGACTTCACTACTGCCATTCGCCCGGGTTCGCCGCCGCCGCGCCGGCACCAGCAACCCGCCGACATCAGATCTTCGGCACACCGAACGCGGACACCAGTCTCAGCAAGCGAGCGGAGGTTTCGGCGCACAGCCCTCCCCCGCCCGCGCAACCTCGAAACACCGCACAGCGAACAGGTAGAACCGCCCGTCCGGACGATGAACGCCGGGCGCGACCCGCGATTCGCGCTCCCGGCCGGCTGTGCGAAAAGACCGTCGGGCAGAGGAAGCCCTGCGAGGAATGAACACGGCTCGGCTGAGCTGACCGCGATTACCTTGCCGCCCGGGCTCGCTCGCGCTCCTGCACCTGCTCACGGGCCCAGCCATACCAGTCGCGGCGGAAGGCGATGAACCTTTTGCTGTATTCGAGCACCAGATGTCCGTAGAAGGAGAAGTCGTCCTCACCCCACGCGATCGCATCCTCCATCTCCACGGTTTCGGTCATCGCCTTCCCGAGGGTTTCGACCTGGTGGTCGAGGAAGCGAACAGCTGCCTCCGGCCCGAGCCGGCCGAGCAGGAACATCCGCATCATCGCTTCGTCGCGGCGCGCGGGCTTGGGATCGGTCTCGGTCAGCCAGCGCAGCAGCTCGGCGTTGCCACGATCGGTGATGGCGTACTCCTTGCGGCCTCGCGGCCCTTCCGCGGCGATCTCGACCAGGCGATCGTCGGTAAGTCGGGCGAGTTCGCCGTAGATCTGACTCTGGGTGGCGGCCCAGACATTGCCCAGCGAGGCATCGAACAGCCTTACCAGGTCGTATCCACTGGCGCCGTCCAACTCCGCGACCAGTCCCAGCACGGCGTAGCGCAGACTCATACCGCGATCCTACGACCCTTCCTTGACATGTCGAAATAGGACGGTTTATTTTCGACATGTCGCAAGTGGAATATCGAAGGTTTCACTGTGTGCGAACTCCTGTGACGATGAAGCCCGAGACTCCCGAACTCGGCGCCAATGGCGGCGATTGTGCCCAAAGGTGCAGACACCACGCCTCTCCCGCACACCAGCGAGATCATGGAGAACAACGATGCCCCCTACCAGACCAGCCTGGCTGACCGGCCACCTCGCGCCTGTGCCCGATGAGATCGACGCGTTGGACCTCGAGGTGACCGGCACCCTGCCCGACGAGCTGACCGGCCGCTATTTCCGCAACGGACCCAATCCGGCACCGGGGCAACCTAACGGGCACTGGTTCGCCGGAGCCGGCATGATCCATGGGGTGCGCCTGCGCGGAGGCCACGCCGAGTGGTATCGGAACCGCTGGGTACGCACGACCGCCTTCACCGATCGCGCGCCATTCATTCGCGAGGATGCCACCATCGACCGGGCAGCAGTGAGCGCCAATACCCACGTCATCCCCCACGGCGATCGTATCTTCGCCTTGGTCGAAGCGGGATTCCCCTACGAAGTGACTCCCGAGTTGCAGACCGTCGGCCCCTGCGACTTCGGCGGACGCCTCGACACGGCCATGACTGCTCATCCGAAACTGGACCCGAGCACCGGCGACCTGCTGTTTTTCGGCTACGGATTCCAACCGCCCTACCTGACCTATCACCGGCTGTCGGCAGCGGGACAGCTGGTCGAGAGCCGCGAGGTCGAGGTGCGGGGCCCGACCATGATGCACGACTTCGCGATCACCGAGAATTACGTCATCTGGCTGGACCTGCCGGTTACCTTCGATCACGAAATGGCAATCGGCGGTGTGACGATGCCCTACCGCTGGGACGACGAGTACGGGGCTCGACTCGGCGTCATGCCGCGCGGAGCCGGGCCCGTCCAGTGGTTCGATATCGAGCCCTGCTACATATTCCACATCGGCAATGCCTACGAACGCGACGGCGCGATCGTCATCGACGGCGCCCGCTATCGCCCCGAGGATTTCGCTGCCGTCTGGACCACGATCGGCGGCATATCATCCGCCTCCGCGGACACCCCGGCCGCCGGAGCGCGATTGCACCGGTGGACGCTGCACCCGGCCACCGGCGTGGTCTCCGAGGACAGCCTCGATGACCGCGCGATCGAGTTCCCGACGCACGACCTCGCCGTCACCGGTCGTGGCTACCGCTACCTCTACACGGTGAGCTCGGGGGCGATCGTGAAGTACGACCTCGATACCGGTCGAGCGATCATGCGCCGCGCCGAGCACCCCGGCGAGGCCGTCTTCGTTCCCGCTGAAGGCCGCCGGGCCGAGGACGAGGGTTGGCTGCTCTCGCTCGTCGGTGCCGAGCTCGTCATCCTGGATGCCCACGAGCTATCCCAGGTGGGGTCCGTGCGCCTCCCGCGCCGGGTACCCGCTGGTTTCCACGGCAGCTGGGTTCCCGACCCGGACTGAACCTTCCGCGCACAGCACGGCGACGGGCCACGCGTGGTGACGCACCCAACCCCTGGACTTCAAGCCGACTTGAAGTTGCACGATGGTTGCGACACCGTCTTCGAGACGGGGAGCCAATTGTGCCGAAACTAGATCGGATCATCGAGTCCGCGCTGTACGTCGACGACCTCGATCGTGCCCGCGAGTTCTATACCGGGATGTTGCATCTGAAACCGATACTCGACGCGGATCCGTTGTGCGCGTTCGATATCGGTGGCGACAACGTGCTGCTGCTGTTCCGCCGCGCGGGATCGCTCCAACCGAAGGTGCTGCCCGGACCGGACCTGCCGAACGGCGAAATCCCGCCCCACGATGGCAGCGGTCGGCTCCATGTGTGCTTCGCCGTCTCCGAGGACCAATTGGGCGAATGGGAAGCTCATCTGATCGCGCACGACATCCCGATCGAAGGCCGGACCAACTGGGCACGTGGCGGACGCAGCATCTACTTTCGCGACCCCGACGAGCACCTCCTCGAGCTCATGACACCGGGCAACTGGCCGACCTACTGAATCTCCCGCGTCGGAGCGGATCGCGAACCCGGGAAACCGGCCCGGACGTTCCCGGCCGGCGGCCGCCAGACCTCACGCGGGCCCGCCGAGTGGCGGGTGCTCCAGCACGCGGGGCTTGTATTCGACCAGCTGGGTGCGGCCGTCGAAGGTGCGGTGGTCGGTCATCTCGAGGGCGACGTCCGGATAGCCGTCGTAGATGCGTTCTTCACCCGTGGCGCCGGTGATGACGGGGAACATCACGACGCGGAAGCGGTCGACGAGTCCGGCGCGGAGCAGGGAGCGGCTCAGGCTGAGGCTGCCGATCGTGCTGAGGATGCCCGAGCCGTTCGCCTTCATGGCGCGGACCGCCTCGACGGCGTCGTCGCGCACCAGTGTGGAGTTGGCCCAGGTCAGTGGCTCCTCGAGGGTGGAGGAGAATACCACCTTGGGCGCTTGGGTGAGCTCGTCGACGGAGGCCTCTTCTTCGGGCCTGAACTCGTCTTGACCGTCCGGGACCTGGCCGGCGGCGAAGCCCGACATCAGGCGGTAGGTGTTCGCTCCCATCAGGTAGGTGACCTTGGGCTGCTCGCCGAGCCACGCGAGGTATTCGGGGCCCTCGAGGCCCCAGAAACCGGGCCATCCCTGGCCCGAGGCGTAGCCGTCGAGAGAGGTGATGAAGTCGACGAGAAGCTCCGACATGGTGGTGTCCTTTCTACGGTGTCACCAGCTCTGACCGATCGAGAACCACAAACTCATCGGTGGCGCCGCGAGGCAGTCGGCAACGCCGAAATCCGGAGTGGTTGCTTCCGGTCACAGCAGCTCACGAACGAGTGGTGCTCGATCGACTGCCGAGTCGACCGAGGGCGATAGTCGATTACGCACGTCCACCTGGCGGTCAGCGGCGTCACCGCTCGACTCGGCTGACGCAGCTGGAGACGGGCCTGCGGCGTGGCCGTCGAAACACCTCGCCCGCAGGCGTTTACACCACGGCCACGGCATCGATCTCGACAAGGCACCCCGGGTTCAGGCCGGCCACCACGTGGACGGTGATGGCCGGCGGCGGGTCCGCCCGGTTCCATACTTCTTGAAAGGCGGCCACGCCCTCGTCGAACGTGTGACCGTCCACCACCGCGATTCGCCAGTGCACGATGTTCGCCAGGCTCGCTCCCTCACTGTCCAGGATGGCGATCAAGTTGCGGAAGGCCTGCCGGGACTGCTCGCCGACCGTGGAGCCGACAACCTTGCCGTCGGCGTCTACGCCGTTCTGGCCGCCGATATAGATCGTCTTCGTGAGCTGTTCCACCACGACGGCCTGGCTGAAGGCCGGGCTGCGATGCAGGCCCTCGGGGTTGATGTGCCGTACGGCCATGAGTTTCCTCCTCGATCGACGAAACCTGTTAAAGCGGTTTCGGTACGACACCAGTTATAGTGGGTTCATGCGAGCGAATGCAACCGGACGGGTGCTGCGCGACCCCAAGGGCGGGTCGTTCCGGTTCGACGCCGGCGCCGTCTGCCTGGACTTCGCCCATACCGGCGGTGAGGGCGAATACGCGAAGTTCGAAAGCCTCCACGAGCCCGACGACCTCGCCGAATGGTTGGCAGCGCCGCCCCTGTTCGCGCTCCCGACGGCTCCCGTGACCGCCCGCGAGCTGACCGCGGCGAAGGCCCTGCGACAAGCGATCTGGGAGGCCGCCCATGCCCGCGCGGACGGCCGACCACTCCCCGCGAGCGCGGTCGAAACCATCAACCGCGCCGCGGCCGCGACGCCGCTGACGCCCGCGCTGGCCACGGACGGTGCCAGTGCCGAATGGGCGGCCCCGGTGCGAGCCACACAGGCACTGTCGACGCTCGCCCGCGAAATGATCGAACTACTGACCGGCCCGCTCGCGGGACGAATCCGCGAATGCGCGGGAGACAACTGCCCCCTGGTTTTCGTGGACACCTCCCGCCCCGGCGCCCGCCGTTGGTGCGCCATGGAACGCTGCGGCAACCGGCACAAGCTTCGCGCCCTACGCGCCCGCCAGGCCGAACAGCGGTGATCAGGATCGAACACCGCCGATCGCGGCGGACCGGGAACAAGTGTTACTCGATCTGAGGGTCGGTCCAGGGAGTCGATTTCGGCGGTCATCAGACAGCACGAGAGCATTGAAGCGTTGAGCCCGCAGCACTGGCGCCTGTTTCATCCGACTCGGAGACCGGCGGGGCCGCCCTTCCGACCGCCCCGCAGCGGCGCGCCGACGTGATGCATATGCCTCAGCGCCTCACGGTAGGAGGCGATCAACCCCGTCTCGTGGTATGGCACACCGATTTCCGCGCAGTAATCGCGCACGATGACTTGGGCGTGGCGCAGGTTCGGGGTCGGCATGCTGGGGAACAAGTGGTGCTCGATCTGGTAGTTCAGACCACCGAGCGCGATGTCGGTCAGTGTGCCGCCCTTGACGTTTCGGGAGGTCAGTACCTGACGCCGCAGGTAGTCGGGGCGTTCGTCGCCGGTCAAGGTCGGCATGCCCTTGTGGTTCGGCGCGAAGATGCAGCCCATGTACACCCCGAACAGCGCTTGGTGGACGACGAAGAACGCGAAGGCCTTGTCCACGGGCAGGACGACGAACAGGGCCGTCAGGTAGACGGCGAAGTGGCCGAACAGCAGCGCGCCCTCGAGGACACGGTGTTTGACCGATCGGTTTCTGAGCGCGCGCACGCCCGCGACGTGCAGGTTCAGGCCTTCCAGCAGCAGCAGCGGGAAGAACAGGTACGCCTGCGCCCTGCCGATGAGGCGCGGCAGCCCTCGGCTGGCCTTCGCTTGCTGTTGCGACCAGACGAGAATGTCGGGCGCTACATCGGGGTCGAGTTCCTCGTGATTCGGGTTGGCGTGGTGGCGGGTGTGTTTGTCCTGCCACCAGCCGTAACCCAACCCGATTCCGGCATTGCCGACGACTCGGCCGACGATTTCCGTCGGGCGACGCAGCCGGAAGACCTGCCGGTGCGCGACATCGTGCATGACCAGAGCGACCTGAGCGAAGGTCACCGCCATGAACGCCGCCACCAGCAGCGTCCACCACGAATCACCGACCAGGGCGAATGCCGCCCAGCCGGCGAGGAAGGCGAACCCGACGAGACCGAGCCGGACCGCGTAGTACACCGGCCGCCGGTCCATCAGGCTTGCCTCGCTGACCCGGCGAAGCAGTGGGGCGTAGTCACCGCCGGCGACGCCGCGCCGCGCCGGCCGTGGAGGGGACAAGGTAGGTGTGGTCATAGAGCTTCCTCGGAGTCGGGGATCCAACCCGCGCGATGCACGGCCGACCGTCGGATGTCGGTCGGCGCCCGGCCCGTAGCGGGCCCTGCGGCGCGGCGATGTCGTTACTCCGAAGCTATGCGCCCTTTTCTCGTCCTCTGTAATCCCCTGGTATGACGTCGAATAGCGCCGGGGTGTGAGATCGGTGCGCAAGAGCGCCAGCGTGGATCGAACTGACGTCCGCAACGTTCCGGAGCAGTCCGAGGCCCGATAACCCGTTCGGTACACGAGGCCGGTCGCGCAGACCTACGCCCGGGAGGACAGCCACTCGAGCGCGCGCTCGGCTCCTGACCGGTACCGCTGCGGGACCGACGGCAGGCGTTCCGCGATCACCCTCGAATCCACTAGGCCTGCCTGCAACAGCGCAGTGACGAAGTTCTGATCCTTCTCACGTAGGGCGCACAGTTTCGCTACGCACAAGTCCTCTTTGTCGAGGCACCAGCCAGTGAACTGCGGCTGGCCGGACGGGGCCGCCGTATTGACGTTACGGACTTTGACCAGCCGGTTCCGCCACCCGGCCGGGAGAGCGGAGGTCTCCAGATCGACGCCGTCGATGCTGAATCCATGGAGTTCCTCGAAAGGTGAGAACTCACCGGCGACGCCTTCGATGAGGTCGGCGAGACGCGCCGTCTCGACATTGTCATCGGCGATCGGGAGGATGTCGATCTCCATGGACATCGTCGCGTCCGCGGGGAGTTCCTCCTCGCGGTAGGTTCCGAGGATCGACTGGGAGCCCACGACGATCACCTCGGGCTTGCCGATGATCTGGCACGCGGTCCGGATGGCGTGCTCCAACTGGCGGCGGCGCATCAGCCGGCACGCAGCAACTCGGCGCGCTCATCCTGCGGCAGCAATCCACCCATCGGAGAGACCTCGCGCATCTCGATGGAGTCGCGATCCAATCCGGTGAGGACGCGATGGAGACCGGGCACATCGCCGCGTTCGATCAGTGACTCCCAGCGGTCGATATTGCGGGTGTGAGGCTGCCCGGAGACTCCGTCACGCAACCGCTGCAGGTTGCGTTCGATCCGCGGACGCCACGCTTGAAGGGTCGACCGGTTCAGGTGAGTCGAAAGCTGTCGGTGTAGCCGCCATGACCGGTGTTCGGAACGCGTGAGTTCAGGCGTGATCGGTCGCCGGACGATCTCCAGGCAATACCCCATGCAGGACAACAGCCTGGAGAGTTGTTCGTCGCTCATGTTCACCGTGCCGGAAAGGAATTGGCTGATGCTGGGTTGACGGATGCCGCTCACACGCGCCAACTCGGACTGAGTGGTGCCCGTTTCGAGCATCACCTCACGAAGAACTTCACGCCGATCCGACATACACCTAGTATAGCGCAGCATGCTATATAGCAACAGACACTATGGAGCACCCAGCACGACTCTTCAGTGCCCAAGGGTTCGTTTGCATCTCCGAGGGGGGCGCGCCGTAGAAACCTGCAGGCGACGCCCCCTGTGTGCTTCGAGGCCCTGATCCCCCGCTCAGTTCGCGTAGGCGCCGCAGGAGATGTCGATCTGCGTGTCGGTGATCGAGCGGGCCCGGTCGGAGGCGGCGAAGGCGGCGACGTGGCCGACGTCGGTGCGGGTGGCGGCACGCTTGAGCAGGGTGGCGTCGATCATGGACTGCTTGGCAGGTTCGGTTTGCGGGATGTCGGGCAGGGTTTCGGGGATGCCGCCGGTGCGCAGCGTGAGCACGCGGACGTTGTGCTGGCCGAGTTCGCAGGCCCACTGCCGGCGCAGCGCCTCGATGGTGTCGCTGCCGATCTGGACGTTGCCGAGTCCGGGCATCTTGCTGGCGTAGTCGGAACCGCCGAAGAAGAGAATGACCCCGGATTCCTGGGTGACCATGTGCCTGGCGGCGGCCTTCGTGGTGTTCAGCTGGGAGGTGAGCAGCCGGGAGATCGAGTTCGCGAAGGCCTCCACCGGGAGGTCGGCGAGCGGGCCGAACAATGCGTCCTGGGAGATCACATTCACCGAAATGTCCAGGCTGCCAGCCTTTTCGACAACGGCGGCGGCGTGATCGTCGACGGCGGACCCGTCCAACACGTCGACCACGGCGGTTTCCGCGCGGCCGCCGTCGGCCCGGATCTTGTCGGCCACGGCATCCAAGGTGGCGGCCGTGCGGCCGACCAGGAAGCAGTTGGCGCCTTCGGCCGCGAAGCTCGCGGCAATGGCAGAACCGATGGCGCCGGCCGCGCCATAGATGACGGCGGTTTTGTTGTCGAGGAGCATGTGCGTCTCATTTCCGTGTGCGGTGACAACCTGACGCGAGCGACGCTATGTCGACAGTACGACCGGCCGCATCGGTCGATCGACTGGTGTGTGGCGGCGGTGTACGGGGCCGAATGGGTAACCGGGCGCCCGGGCCTACAGCCGGAACTGCGCGAGATCAGCTCGGCGGGTGATTCCCAGCTTCGGGTAGGCCTTGTACAGGTGATGGCCGATGGTGCGCGGGCTGAGAAAGAGCCGGGCACCGATTTCCTTGTTGCTGTATCCGGCGGCGGCCAGGCGCACCACCTGCGTTTCCTGCGGCGTCAGCTGGGCGAGCGGATCGGTGCGCCGCGGCGCGGTCGGTGGGTCGCCGAGTGCGGCGAGTTCGGCGTTCACCCGCGCCAGCCAGGCCCGGGCGCCGAGCTGGTCGAAGGTGTCGAGCGCCTCGACCAGTTGAGTGCGCGCCTCGGAGCGTCTGCGGCGGCGGCGCAGCCACTCGCCGTAGACCAACTGGGTTCGCGCGCGATCGTAGGGACCGCCGTGCTTGTGGTGCTGTGTCAGCGCCGTCGCGTAGAGGTCACCAGCGTCGTCGCCGGTCGCCAGTAATGCGCGGCAGCGCGATCGCAGCGCCGACGGCAAGGCGGTTCCGACGCTCTCGGCCCACTGTTCGAAGCCGGCGAGGTGATCGCGGGCCCGCTCGCGACGACCAGCACGCACGGCCGCCTCGACGTGGTCGGGGACCGCGCGAATCAGGAAGTCGTATGCGGCGGGCCCGGAGCACACGCTGTCGAGACGGTCGAGCGCGGCCTCGAAGTCGCCCGCGGCCAGATCCGCGATGGCGACTCCCCATTCGGCGAGCGCCGCATGTGTGCGATGGGTCGCGGACAAACTCGCCCGGATCTCCCCGGCCAACGCCCGACACTCCTCTCCGCTCACCGCCGCCAGCCACACCTCGATCGCCCGCAGTGCGCCCGCCTCGATCGGCATGCCGATCTCCGCGCTGAGCGCGATCCCCTCGGCTACCGCCGATCTGGCTTCACCGAAAGCCCCGGAGAACATCTGCGCGAGCGCGGCCACTTCGAGCCCGTACGGCACCCAGTGCAGCTCGCCGATCGCACGCGCGCCCGCGATCATCTCGTCCATCACGGCGGCCGCTGCCGCGTCGTCGGCCAGCATCAACGCGCTGAACGCGGCGACCACCTTGTGCAGATCATCGACCGTATCGCCCTGCGCGGCAGCGACTTGCGCGGCCATCACCTCGACGGCTGCCGCGGCCGCACCGCCGAGCAGGTCCGCCCAGGCGATCTGGGCGGCCGCGTGCGGACGCAGCGGCGAATCATCCAGAAGCCGAAGGGAATTCAACAGCTCGGTGCCCCGAAGCAGGAGGTCACGGTCGGCCGCGTCACGCGCGCAGCAGAGCGCTTCGGCCAGGAAGAACGCCGCGCGTTCGGGATCGACGTCCGCGATCAGTTCGGCAGCCCGCAGGCTGAGTTCGGCATCCGCGGCGGGCGAGGTGCGCTCGTATTCGACCTGGGCTCTGATATGCGTTGCGTCCGCGATGATTCCGAGGTCGTCGGTGAGCGCGGCGGCTTCGGCGGCCAGCCGGGTCGCGCGGTCCGGTTTGCCCGCATCGTAGGCGGCGCGCGCGGCCAGCAGTATGCGGTTGGCCTTGCGCTCCGGGTCCACGCTCAGCCGCCCGGCGCGGTCGTATGCCGCCGAGACCGCCATGGCACCGCCCCGTGCCTGCTGCCGGCGCGCGGTCTGCTCGAGCACAGCGGCCACGCTCTCATCGGGCTTCGTGGTGGCCGCCGCGAGGTGCCAGGCGCGGCGGTCGGCGTCCGCCGGCGCGGTCAGCGCCACCGCGAACCGCTCGTGCACGGCGATCCGCTGATGGTGCGGCGCGTTCCGGTAGACGGCGGCGCGGATGAGTGGATGCCGGAACTCCAGGCGATCGCTGTCCACGCTCACCAGTCCGGCGCGCTCGGCCGGCTCCAGATCCACACCCGACAATCCGAAGCCGGCGGCGACGCCGAGCACCGTGCCGATATCGGTGCCGCTGTCGGCCGCCGCGATCAACAGCAGAGTGCGGGTGCCCTCGGGAAGGTCGGCGATCTGCGCGCGGAAGCTCTCCTGCACTCGTGAGGTGGCGGCCAGCGGGCCGACTTCATGGCCTGGATCCAATCGCCCGCTGGTTTCCGCGGCGCGGCGGGCACTACCCAGTTCCTGCAGAGCCAGCGGATTACCGGCCGATTCCGCCAGCACCCGCTCGCGGCCAGGCACGGTGAGGCCCGGCGTGTACCGATCGAGCAGTTCGGCGGCTGCGGCCTGGGGCAGACCGGTCAAGCGCATGCTCGCGATGCCAGGAGTCGGGAAGGGCACCGCGGTGTCACGCACCCCGAGGATCATCGCAACGGCGTCCTCGCCGAAACGCCGGGCGGCGAACAGCAGTGCGTCGATGGAGCTCTGATCGACCCACTGGGCGTCGTCCACGAGCAGCAGCGTCGGCGTCTCGGCGGCCAACTCCGCGAGCAGCGTCAATGTCGCGGCGCCGACCAGGAAGCGGTTGACCTCGGCCGCCTCCGCCTGGCCGAACGCCGCGCGCAGGGCCGCCGCCTGCGGTCCGGGCAGCCGGTCGATCCGATCGGTGAAGGGGTTCAGCAGCATATGCAGCACCCCGAACCCCAATTCGGCCTCGGATTCGACACCGACACCACGCAGTACCCGCATGCCCTCGGCCGCTTCACCGGCGTACCGGAGCAGCGCGGACTTCCCGATGCCCGCCTCCCCGCGGATAGCCAGCGCACGGCCGTGCCCCGCCATCGCATCGGCCAGCAGGTCACGGATGCCGACCTGCTCGACGTCCCGTCCCACCAGCATTCGGTCAGCATAATCCCGGTCGGTGGGCGCGACCGGGGTCGTCCAGCCCGCATGGGCGCCGGGCGGTCCGGAGAGCCGAGCAGTGGAATCGGCCGATTGTTCCCACCGCAGCCGCGCGAGAGCGGGCCGGGCGGCAGCGCGATCGTCGTCGCGCGCCCGACCATGCTCGCTGTAACAGCAGTTCCCGGTCATGACGAACGGCGCTCGGACCACCACCGGACACTCCGCACGACCGGAGCGACCACGAGGGCGCCTCACATTCGCCCGGACCGCGTCGTCGGAGTGCTGAAGCCATGCGTCGGTCGCCAGGAATGGCGATCGCGGACGGAAACTCGAACGGAGACATGATGACGTCGAATGAGCGGGAGATCCGGGCGCTGCTGGCGAGCCGGACCGAGGCACAGCGCTCGAAGGACATCGATCGGCTGATGACGTTCTATTCGCCCGACATCGTCTACTACGATGCCGTCGCACCGCTGCGGTTCACCGGAACCGATGAGGTGCGCCGCAATTTCGTGCGATGGTTCGACGGCTATGACGGTCCTGTCGGCCTGGAAACCCATGACCTGTCCATCGTCGCGGACCGTGATGTCGCATTCGCGAATATGCTCCACCTGGACTCGGGTAAGCACAAGGGCGGCATCGAGCTGTCGATCTGGGTGCGAGAAACCGTCTGCCTGCGGCGCTCGGACGGTCAATGGTCGATCACACACGAGCACATTTCGATCCCGTTCAGCCCGAAGAACTTCCAGATCTGGGTTGCCACCGAGAAGGACTCGCCCGTCCGGGGCGGCAGGACGATCTTTCATCTGGCCGTCAGCGGCTTGGCCGCTCGTTTCGGCCTGCGCAGACGGCTGCCGGACCGGCCACAATGATCGGTCCGAACTCGAGCGAGCACGGCCGGATGCATCCGCCGGACGGCTATACCTCGGCGCGTGAACGCGAGCACATGCCGTGCTCCGCCGGTGCCGGTCCTCAGACGGTGGCGATCACCGCGCGGATACGGTCTTCGATCTGCGTCGGCGAACCCGTGTAGTGAAGCGTCCGCAGGCCCACCTCGGCGGCGGCCGCGCAGTTGTCGGCGCGGTCGTCGATGAACAGGACCGCCCCGGGATCTGCGGCACCGGTGGCGGCGAGCGCCTTTCGGTAGGTATCGGGGTGGGGTTTGTTCATCCCAAGGCGGCACGAATAGAGGGCATCGGCCATCACCGTGCGCCAGTCGGCGGCGTCGAGAGCTTCGCTCACCGGATGAGGTGCGTTGGACAGCAACACCATCGGCAGTCCCGCACGCTCGATGCGGTGCAGCAGCTCGACGACCCGGTTGTCGGTATGGGCCCACATGGCGGCGTCGACGGCGCGGAGCCGGGCGAGCCGGACCGGGTCCGGGCGGTGGCGGAGGACGGCGTTCCAGAAGTCGGCGTCGTCGAGGGTGCCGGAATCGTAGGGTTCGCGGGCATCCCAGAACGCGCTCTGGAAACGTGCGAGATCGTCCGCCCGATCGGCAAGCTCGGCGAGCTCGCCCCACATGGCCGGGGTGGGTTGCAGGCCGATCACACCGTTGTAATCGAAGATCACCGCGTCGAGTTCCGCGGTCTGGTGCAGGGGTTCGATGGTCATCGGTTCTCCAGGACTCGTGGGGACAGGAAAGCCACGGCCACGGCGAGGGCCGCGGGCAGCAGGAGGGCGAAGGGCAGGGTCGTCGCGGTCGCCAGGGCACCGATAGCGGCAGGGCCGGCGAGCAAACCCAGGTAACCGGTCACCGCCACCGTCGCCACTGCGCGCGGACCACCCGCCCCTGCCGCGCTGAACAGCGACGGAATGGTGACCGACAGGCCGAGACCGAACAGTGCCCAACCGGCCAGCGCGACCGCGATCTCGGCGGATATCACGCCGGCGAGTAGTCCGGCAGCGGCCAGGATCGCCCCGGCGCGAACGATTTTCGGCCCCCCGAAACGGATCGTCAGCCGATCGCCTGCCAACCTGCCCGCTGCCATGGCCGCGCTGTACCCGGCGAAGGCCGCGGCACCGAGCGCCGGTGAGGCACCGAGATCGGTCAGGTGCACAGCCGACCAATCGGCGGCAGCACCTTCGCCGAGCAGGCATGCGGCCGCCAGCGCGCCGAGCAGCCAGATCCGAGCGGCCGGGGACTGTGTGCTCTCCGGTTCCGCATCGCCGTCGGGTATCCGACCGCCGAGCTCGCGGGTGATCGGCGCGGCCGTCACGGTCGCCACGATCGCGACGGCGGCGATACCGAGGAAGAGAGAGGTGTGTGACATGTGCGCCGTGGCGACGGCGATGGAGGCTCCGCCCAGCGCACCGAGACTGTAGGCCGCGTGCAGGCCCGACATGATCGGGCGCCGATACGCCCGCTCGAGGTCGACAGCAGCGGCATTGGCCGCGACATCCAGCACCCCGTGCGCGGTACCGAAGACCAGCGCCGCGGCACCGGCCGCCACAACGTTGCCGCATGTTCCGAGTAGCGCCAGACTCATCACGAAACCCAGGCCGCCGCCGGTCAACAGAGCCGGCAGCCCGTACCGGCCGGCGAGCCGCCCGCCGGCCCGCAGGCCGGCGACCATCCCGATGGCCGCGGCGAGCAGCACCGCCGCCAGACCCGCGGTGTCGAGTCCCGCCGCGTCCTGCACGGCCGGGATCCGGGTCCCCCACACTGCGGTGACGACGCCGAGCCCGGCGAAGTATCCGGTCAGGAGGGCGCGGTCCCTGGCGAGAGCACGCGGAACGGTCCGCGGGTTTCCGGGCGGCGGTGCGCCGACGATGGTCATGACAGCTCCAACAGGGTGCAGCGCGCCGATTCCCGCGGCGAATTGCGCACCGAGAAATCGACACCGGGCAGAGTGGTGTGGGCCGCCATTCCGAAATGGAGTAGGCGGCAAGAATGCGAATGGATTTCGGAGCGAATCCACAGTGATTCGTTTCGTCCGACGTTTCGGAAAACTACCAGCACACCCGGCTCCCCACCATCCGAGACGAGACGTCGTGATCCGCTTCATAATCCACCACGCGCGGCTCTGATCCGAATGGGCTGTTGCCTCGCTCAGTGGTCGTGGGCAATTGCGGCTGAACCGATTTCGCCGAACCGGATCGGACTGCATTCGCGGCCCGCTATCCCATAGCAGCCAAAAATTCATGGACCGGCAGCGGACTTCATATCTTCCGTTGAACAATGCGAAATATCGTTGCGGCTTTGATCTCGGCAGGCGCGCCGCCGATGCTCGCCGTATTCGTTACGGCCCCGCCGGCGGACGGCGCGGCGAACTCTGGCCTGCACCACGGTGGGACCGTGCGACCCGCGAGCACGGCAGTTACCGGATATCACCGGTGAGAGCGGCCAGGCGATCGGCGTACGGGCCGGTGGGGTTCCAGGTCCCTTCGAACGGGCCGAGCCGGGCGCCCTCGCGGAGGAAGCGGACCAGGTTTCGCGGCCGTGTGCGACCGAGGGTGAGCGCCGCGAAATGTCCGTCCGTCCGATCCGCCGCTTGCTCGTCCCGCCAAGCGGTGAGCAGGATCTGCCGGCGAATGGTCGGTATGCGAAGCCTCCCCATTCCCTCGAGGAAACGAGACAGCCGGAGGCGCGGTCGAGCGTATCGACGAGTTCCGCCTCGACTGGTCCGACAAGCGGTACGCGCTGCACCATGAACACGACAAAACGACTCAAGGCTCACGCTCTTCATGAGCATGAGCCTTGTATCGAGTGGAGTGGAGCTAAGGGGACTCGAACCCCTGACCCCCACACTGCCAGTGTGGTGCGCTACCAGCTGCGCCATAGCCCCGAGTGGTGTGCCGCCGGTGTTCCCCGGCTGCCTGAACGAAGTTACACCACGTGGGGACCGGGAACCAAATCGCCTCGATACGGGGGTTGAACGGCTGGTCAGGGGGCCAGGTCGGCGACCCAGTCCTGGTTGCCGACGTCGATCTTGGTGGTGCCGTCGAAGACCGAGGGGGTGGCGGCGTCGTCGTCGAGGAGGGTGGTGAGGTCGGCGTCGGCTTTGACGGCGTTGATCTTGGCGGCGTCGAGGCGGGCGCCGGTGGTGACGCAGTCCGCGGCGGCCGGGGTGGCTCCGGTGTCCCGGGCGAGGGCGGCCAGATCGTCATTGCTGAGGTCAGAGCCGCCTTCTTTGGGCTGGCGGGTGGTGAACAGGGCGTCGTGGAACGCGGCGTAGGTGGGGCCGGAGCCGTCGGCGGCGACGCATTGCAGGGCCGCGATGGCGCGGGTGGAGTAGTCGCCGCTGCCGGATTTGTCGTCGAGGAAGTTGACGAAGCGGTACCGGATGGCGAGTTTGCCTTCGTCGAGCTTCTGGGCGATTTCCTGGCCGAAGATGTGCTCGAGCGCACCGCAGCCGGGGCACAGCGGGTCCTCGAAGACGTCGATGATCTTGGTCACGCCGGGGCGGCCGAGCACGATGGCGCCGTCGGGCTGGACCGCGGTCACTACCGCGGCGTCGCGGACGGTGCCGTAGCCGTCGTTGCGGATCTCGGCCTCATCGTCCATCCAGCGGTAGGCGAGGAAGACGAGCAGCCCGATGAGGACCAGCGCGACGGCGCCCAGCGCATAGGTGGTCTTGCTGGACATCGGCCGGGGCGTGTAGTTCGACGGCGAAGTGCTCACCCGAACCACTTTGCCTCGAGTCCGGGCCGGCGGCTGCCGCACCCGCCGCACAGGCGAGTTCTATCGCCTGCCCTTCGCCTCACTGTCGGCGTGCACGACCTGCTCGACGGAGTTCGCCGCCACTCCCCCGCCCGGCCCGCCGTCACAGGTACAGGGCGCCGCGAGTTGATCGGCTTCCTCGTCGACGGTCTCGATGCGTTTCTCCACCCGCACCTCGCCGCGCCGCATCGGCTCGGGCACCACCAGCCAGGCCACCGCGGCGACGGCCAACAACCCACCGGTGACGGCCAGGCCCACTCCGAAGTTCAACCGCTCGGCGATGAAACCGACCACGATCGGGCCGAGCACCGCGCCCAGATCGGCCGACATCTGGAACCCGGCAAGCACCGGCCCACCGCGCACCTTGGGGCCGATGATGTCGGCGACGGCGGCCTGCTGCGCCGGGGTGAACATGCCGGAACCGAGTCCGGCGACGAACGATGACACCAGCAGCCAGAGCACGTCGGGCGCCACACCGAGGCCGGCCGTGCCGATCGCGCAGACGGTGGTGCCGATGATGAGGAACGGTTTGCGGCCGAAGCGGTCGGAGAGCTGACCGGAGAAGAACAGCACCACGGCATTACCCGCCGCGAACACCGTCAACGCCACCCCCGCCATGCCTGCAGGCTGTTCCAGCACCTCGACCACCAGCAGCGGCACCAGCGCCATACGCACACCGAACACGGCGGCACCGTTGGCGAAGTTGGACCACAGCACCGCCCGGTATTCCGACCGCGCGAGCCCGTCGCGGAAACTCATGCTCGCCGGCGCGGTCTCCGCGGTCTCCGGCGCGGCCAGATGCGAATTGCGCAGGTTGAAGTACACAACGGCACAGGCGATGAGCAACGCGATCGCATAGATCAAAAACGGCGCGCGTAGCCCGAACTCGGCCAGCAGACCACCGATCAAGGGCCCGGCCAGCGAGCCGATGAGGAAGCTGGTCGACCACAGGCCGGAAATGCGGCCACGCTGGTCCGAGGGCGACATCCGGATCAGCAGGGCCAGCGATGACACCGTGAACATGGTCGAGCCGATACCACCGGCCGAACGCAGCACCAGCAGCTGCCAGTAGGTCTGCGCGAAGGCGCTGGCGCCGGTCGACACCGCGACGATGAGCAGACCGCTGGTGTAGACCCAGCGCTCGCCGAGCTTCTGCACCAGCCGTCCGCTCATCGGCGCGAACAGCAGCCGCATCAGGGCGAACGCGCTGACGATCGCCGAGGCCGCCGCGAAACCGACGCCGAAGCTGCGCGCGTACTGCGGCAGCACGGGCGAGACGAGGCCGAATCCGATGGCGATGACGAACGCGGCCCCGACCAGGACCCAGATCTCGCGGGGTAGAGCTTTCGAACTAGCGGTCACCCGATAGAGCTTGCCCCACCAGTTCCTCGGCGGCCGCTTGCACCTGCTCGAGATGCTCGGGACCGTGGAACGACTCGGCGTAGATCTTGTACTTGTCCTCGGTGCCCGAGGGGCGTGCCGCGAACCACGCGTTCTCGGTGGTGACCTTCAACCCACCCAGCGGCGCGCCGTTGCCGCGCGCGCGAGTGAGCACCGCGGTGATCGGTTCGCCGGCGATCTCGGAGGCACTCACCTGCTCGGGGGCCAGTTCGGCCAGCAGCTTCTTCTGCTCGGCGGTGGCGGGTGCGTCGACGCGGGCGTAGGCGGGGCTGCCGTAGCGGCGCTCGAGTTCCACGTACCGCGCCGACGGGCTCTGCCCGGTGACGGCGGTGATCTCCGCGGCCAGCAGGGCCAGCACGATGCCGTCTTTATCGGTGGTCCAGACGCTGCCGTCCATCCGCAACAGCGAGGCGCCCGCGCTCTCCTCACCGCCGAAAGCGAGGCTGCCGCTGAACAATCCGGGCACGAACCATTTGAACCCGACCGGCACTTCGTGCACGTCACGGCCGAGCACACTCACCACCCGGTCGATCATCGACGAGGTCACCACGGTCTTGCCGATCTTGGTGAGCGCGTCCCAGCCCATTCGATTGGGCACGAGGTATTCGATGGCGACGGCGAGGAAGTGATTGGGGTTCATCAGCCCGCCGTCCGGAGTGACGATGCCGTGGCGGTCGGCGTCGGCGTCGTTGCCGGTGGAGATGTCGTAGTCGTCCTTGATCGACACCAGCGAGTTCATCGCGAACCGGGAGGACGGGTCCATCCGGATCTTGCCGTCGGAATCCAGCGGCATGAACCGCCACGTCGGATCGACCAGCGGGTTGACCACCTCGAGCTCGAGGTCGTAGCGCTGACCGATCTCCTCCCAATAGTCGACGCTGGCCCCACCCATCGGGTCGGCGCCGAGCCGGATGCCCGCGCCGCGGATGGCGTCGAGGTTGAGCACGCTCGGCAGATCGGCGATGTAGTGATCGAGATAGTCGTAGCGCTCGACGGTGGGCATGGCCTGCGCGAGGGTGCCGCGCTCGACCTCGGCGAGGCCGCCGCGCAGCAGTTCGTTGGCGCGCTCGGCGATCGCGTCGGTGGCGACGGTGTCGGCGGGACCGCCGTGCGGCGGGTTGTACTTGATGCCGCCGTCGCGCGGCGGGTTGTGCGAGGGCGTGACGACGATGCCGTCGGCCTGATGCTTGGTGCCGCCGCGATTGTGGCGCAGCACGGCATGACTGAGAGCAGGCGTCGGGGTGTAGCGGTCGCGCGAATCGATCATCGCGGTGACACCGTTGGCGGCGAGCACCTCGAGCACCGTGGTCCAGGCCGGCTCGGACAGGGCGTGCGTATCGCGAGCCAGATAGACCGGACCGGTGATGCCCCGGGTGGCGCGGTATTCCACGATGGCCTGGGTGATGGCGAGGATGTGCGCCTCGTTGAAGGTGGTGTCCAGGCTGGACCCGCGATGGCCCGAGGTGCCGAACGCCACCAGCTGCGCCGGCTCGGCCGGATCCGGGATACGGGTGTAGTAGGCGGTCACCAGACCGGGGACGTCCACCAGGTCGCTCGGGCGTGCGGGCCGTCCGGCTCGATCGTGCGCCATGCTGGGATCTCCCTTCCGGGTCGGCTGTGCCCGGCTCGTCATCAGAATCATGTGAACAGCCATTCGGTCACGGACGCGGCGGCGAACACCACGGCCAGGCAGGTCGCGACACTCAGCACGATGTTGCCGAGGGCGTAGCCGTACGCACCGTCGGACACCAACCTGATCGTCTCGAAGCCGAACGTGCTGAAGGTCGTGAGCGCACCGCAGAATCCGGTTCCCGCGCCCGCCAGCAGCCAGCCGTTCGCCCCCGCCCCGATCAATGCACCGAGCAGCGCCGAACCGACAATGTTAACGGTCAACGTCCCCAAAGGCAGCATGGAATCCCAGCGGGCCGCGACGGCGCGATCGATGAGGTATCGCGCAGGGGCGCCGAGCATTCCGCCCACCACCACCCAGATGGCCGTCATCGGCGCACCGCCGGCTGCCAGAGTTCGACATCGGACAAGGTCACGGTCACCGTGTCGAACAACTCGGCGTTGTCGTCGACGAAAGCACGCAACCGCGCGGCATCGTCGACGATCATCACCATCACCGGTAGTTGTTCGGCCAGGTCCAGCAGCCGGACGGTATGGATCCGGGAGGACGCGCCGTAACCCTCGACACCACGCCACACGCTGGCACCGGCCAGCCCGCCGTCGCGGGCCCGGCGAACGATCTCGTGGTACAGCGGCCCGTGCCGCCAGCGTGCGTCTTCGCCGAGCAGCAGTACCAGCCGCGCGGCGTGCGCCCACTGCCCCGCACCGCCGATCGCCTCGGTCATCGCTGACCCCCTTCCGTGCCGTTCACCTTGTTCACCGCACACTTCCAGTTACCCACCGCGCAGCCGCCATCCCCGCCACCACTGCCGCCAGGCAGGTCACCATCGTGGCACCGAGATAGCCGAGCCCCATACCGACGGCACCCGATTCGAGCAGTGTACGAATCTCGGCACTGTAGGTGGAGAAGGTGGTGAATCCGCCGAGCACACCGACGCCGAGGAATGGGCGCAGCAGCCTGTGGGCTACCCATACTTCGGTGATGAGAACCATCAGCACTCCCATCGCGGCACAGCCGATCACGTTGACGGCGAACGTCGCCACCGGGAACCCATCCGGACGCGTCGGCAGCCAGACCGCGAAACCGTAGCGCGCCAGCGCACCGAGCCCGCCGCCGAGCGCCACGACGAGCAGTACCCGCGGATCGGCGATCCGGGCTTCGGCCCGCGATGACACGTCCCCAACCTCCTGTCCGAGCCCGATGACCGGCCGCGCCGGCGCCCCGGCGTCCACCGTGACGCTATCGGCGGCAACGGCACCGGCCGACGGCGCGACTGCTCGGGCGGCGCCCCTCGTTGACACACCGACCGGCGCGCAGTACGAATCGACTGAGGTCTTCGCCGAAGACCCGACGCAGTCCACAGCCTCGTCTCGGAGTCGGTGATGGCCGCACCGCGGAGTTCACGAATACGGCGACGCCGGCACCGGTCCGAGCGCCACGCCGCACCCGAGCAAACGTTGAGCATACGGCATTCTCCGGCGCGTCGGGCGAGTCTGATGATCCGCCGTCTGACCCTCGCGCTCTTCGTCGCGTCCGTGCTGGCACTGGGCGGCAATCCCGCCGTGACGATGACCGTCCACCCGGCGACCGAAGGCGAATCCTTCTACTCGGCGCCCGCCGATATCGGCGAATATCGGCCGGGGGCGGTGATTCGCAGCAGGCAGGTGAGCGCCGCCGGATTCGCCGGTGCCACCGCCTGGCAGTTGGCTTTCCGCAGCACGGATTCGCGCGGGGAGCCGATTGCCGCGGTGACCACGGTGCTTGTGCCCGCGGGCGAGGTGCCGGACCGGCCGCTGGTGTCGTATCAGCCGTTCGTCAACTCGCTCGGGCCACGCTGCGCACCTTCGCATTCGCTGCTCGCCGGGACGCTGCGCGAGGCGCCTGCGGTGAATCTGCTGTTGGCTCGCGGCTGGGCGGTCGCGGTGCCCGATCACCTCGGCCCGGACAGTGCCTATGGCGCCGCGCAATTGGGCGGGCGGATCACCTTGGACGGGATTCGCGCGGTCCGGCAGTTCGATTCGGCCGGACTCGACGACAGTCCGGTGGCGCTGGCCGGCTACTCCGGTGGCGGCATGGCCACCGGCTTCGCCGCCGCCCTTGCCCCGGACTACGCGCCTGAACTGCCCATCGCCGGCGCGGCGGCGGGCGGGGTACCGATGAATCTGGGTGCGCTGGCCGGTGATCTCGGCGATCGGCCGAATCCGATGTTCGGTCTCGGTTTCGCGGCGGCGGTCGGTCTGGCTCGCGAGTATCCGGCGGTCTCCCTGGATCGGTATCTCAATCCTGCCGGGAAGGCGTTGCTCGATCGCGTCGACGACGCCTGCGCGGACGAGATCATCCGGGCCGCAGCGGGCGTCGCCACCGATGACGTCTTCACCGAACCACCCACCGAGGATCCCGCCGCCGCACCGATTCTGCGGGACAACAGTCTGGAGACCTTCACCGGTATTCCCACCGCTCCGCTGTATCTATGGCACGGCACGGCCGACCTGATCTCGGTGGCGCCGGTGCGGCGGACGGCCGAACGCTATTGCGCAGCAGGCACTCCGGTGCAGCTGGATCTGCTCGTCGGCGCCGACCATTCCGGCGCGGTTCTGCCGGGCGCGTTGCGAGCGCTCGACTTTCTGGAGGGCCGTTTCGCCGGGGCACCACCGCCGCAGAACTGCTGAGCTCCCCCGCTACCGCCGCCCCGCCGATTATCGAACCACACCGCCGTGCGCCACTGCTCGCACCGCGGATATCCGGCGACGACGCAACACGAGCGACGACTCTCGTCGGCGAGCGACCGATACAGCACTGCCGCCCGCCGAGCCGGAAGCCCTACGAGCGGCAGTACTTTCGAGCGAACGATCAGTGCGCGAGCACCAACTCCCCTTCGGCCGGCGCGGGCGCGGTGTTGGGCAGCAGCACGCCCGTCACCACGGCGCCGATCACGAAGATCGCGGTGGCCCACCAGAAGCTGGTGGTGTAGCTCTCGATCGCCGACTGCGCGATGGTGAGCTGGTCCGGGGTCCGGCCGGCCAGGTAGTCACTGGCCGCCGAGGCCGCGATGGTGCTCAGCAGCGCGGTGCCGATCGAGCCGCCCACCTGCTGGCTGGTGTTGATCGTCGCCGAGGCGACGCCCGCATCTTCGTGGTGCACCCCGGCCGTGGCGCCTTGGAACGCCGTCGCCATCGCTCCACCGAGACCGAGACCCATCAGGATCAGGCCGGGCAGGATGTGGGTGGTGTAGCCGGTGTCCAGGCCGATCCGGGTGAGCCACGCCATACCGGCCGCGGCGATCAGGAATCCGGCGCTGACCACGACCTTCGGCCCCAGCTTCGGCAGCAGCAGCGACGGTGTGGTGGTCGAGGACACGATCATCGCGGCCACCATCGGCAGGAACGCCACACCGGTGGTGATCGGCGAGTACCCGAGGGTGAGCTGCATGTAGTAGGTCAGGAACAGGAAGATCGCGAACATCCCGATGCCCATGACGAACACGGTGAGGAACGATCCACCCCTGGTGCGATCGAGCACGACGCGCAGCCGCAGCAGCGGGTTGGCGACCCGGGTTTCCAGCCAGACGAACACCGCAAGCAGCGCCGCGCCGCCGAACAGGAAGGCCAGGGTGACCGGGTTGGTCCAGCCGTCGGTCTCGGCGTGCGAGAAGCCGTAGACGATGCCGAACAACGCGGCGGTGACCACGACGGTGCCCGGGATATCGAGCTTCGGCCGTTCGGTGACGGTGTGCTTGGCCAGCAGCAGCACCGCGCCGACCAGCGCGACGGCGGCGAAGGCCAAGTTCACGAACATCACCCAGCGCCACGAGGCCCACTCGGTGAGCACGCCGCCGAGCAGCAGGCCGATGGCGCCGCCGGTACCGGCGACCGCCCCGAAGATGCCGAAGGCCTTGGCCCGTTCGGACGGTTCGGTGAAGGTGACCGTCAGCAGCGACAGCGCCGCGGGCGCCAGCAGCGCGCCGAACACACCCTGGCCGATGCGGGCGCCGACCAGCATCTCGAAGTTGGTGGCCGCGCCGCCGATCGCGGAGGCCACCGAGAAGCCGACCAGGCCGACGATGAAGGTGTTGCGCCTGCCGAACAGGTCGCTGAGCCGGCCACCCAGTAGCAGCAAGCTACCGAAGGCCAGCGCGTAGCCGGTGATGACCCATTGTCGGTCGGCGTCGCCGAAGCCGAGATCTCGCTGCGCCTCGGGAAGCGCGATGTTCACCACGGTCGCGTCGAGCACGACCATGAGCTGGGCGACGCCGAGGACGGCGAGCACCCACCAGCGCAGTGCGTGCGAGCCACGCCTGCCTGACGTCGGTTTTTGCTGCGGGTCCGGCCCGCGTTCGATGGTGGTGGTCACGTCGCCCCTCGGTGAAAAATAAACGGAGGTGGTTCCTCCGGTTAGCTGGAACGCTACCACAGTAACGGAGGAGCTGTCTCCACTTAATCCCGCCGCTGATAGCATGAGGGTGTGAATCCCGCCACGACCATGCCTCCGACCCGGCGTTTGCGCGCCGATGCCGCACGCAATCAGCAGCGCATCGTCGAGGCCGCGCGCCAGCTGTTCGCCGACCACGGACTCGAGATCACCCTCGATGATGTCGCCGAGCGCGCGGGGGTCGGCGTGGGCACGGTCTACCGCCGGTTCGCGAACAAGAAGGAGCTCATCTCCGAGGTCTTCCAGCAGCACCTCGACGAATTCGCCGAAACCGCAGAGGAATGCGTCCGCCACCCGGACCCGTGGCAGGGCCTGGTCGATTTCTTCGAGTACGCGTGCAGACATATGGCGACCAATCGCGGGTTCAGCGAGGTCATGCTGGAATTCGAAGACGATCTCGAGCAGTTCAGCTGCGTCCGCGATCGGATCAAGCCGGTCGTGGCCAGGATCGTCGATCGCGCGAGGGAGGCCGGCGCGCTGCAACCCGATGTCGTGGCGTCGGATTTCTTCGCGATGGTCCACATGGTCGACGGGCTGGCGGAGTTCGCCCGACCGGTCAACGACCAGGTGTGGCGGCGCTACATGGCACTCGCCCTCAACGGCGTGCGCACCGAACTCGTGCCGCGACGGCCGTTGTCGATTCCGCCGCTCGACGACAACGAGGTCGAGCAGGCCAAGGCCGCCCTGTGCACCGGCCGCCGCCGCTGATCCCAGCACGCTAGCAATCGCACCGCGGGTAGCGCAGGTCACAATCCATCCCTTACAGTTGGACATGTGACCAATTCGTGGATGAACTGGGCCGGCGATCAGAAGTGCGTGCCGGCGTCCGTCGCGGCTCCGCGCAATCGCAACGAGCTGGCGGACCTAGTGGGCCGGGCGGCGGACGCGGGGCAGCAGGTGCGCGTCGCGGGCTCGGGGCATTCGTTCACCGACATCTGCCTCACCGACGGGCTGCTGCTGGATCTGTCGCGGATGAACCGGGTGCTCGACGTCGACCGCGACAACGGCCTGGCCAGGGTCGAGGCCGGTATCACCCTGCACGGCGCGAGCCCGGCGCTGCACAACCACGGGCTGGCCTTCCCCAACCTCGGCGATATCGATGCCCAGACCATCGCCGGAGCCACCGCCACCGCGACCCACGGCACCGGTGCCACCCTGCAAAACCTTTCGGCCGCAGTGCATTCGGTGGAGTTGATGCGCCCGGACGGCAGTGTCGTCGAGCTGAACGAACAATCCGATCCGGACGGCTGGCGGGCGGCCCGGGTGAATCTCGGCGCACTCGGCGTGATCACCGCGATGACGTTGCGGCTGGTGCCCTCATTCGTGCTGGAAGGTATCGAGCGGCCGGTGCCGGTCGAGGAAGTGCTCGACGACCTCGACACCTATGTCGAGGGCAACGACCATTTCGAGTTCTACATGTTCGCGCACAGCCCGATCGCCATGACCAAGCGCAACAATCGGGTCGATCTCACCGAGCAGCCGCGTCCGGCGCTGGTGGACTGGTTCGCCGATATTCTGATGTCCAACTACACCTTCGACGCGCTGTGCCGACTCGGCCGAAGGCAGCCGCGGCTGGTGCCGTGGATCCACCGGGGCGCGGCCTATGCGGGCAGCTACCGCCGTCAGGTGGACCGGTCCTATCGGGTGTTCGCCTCGC
The DNA here is from genome assembly GCF_010858045.1 of Nocardia cyriacigeorgica. Lineage (GTDB taxonomy): Bacteria > Actinomycetota > Actinomycetes > Mycobacteriales > Mycobacteriaceae > Nocardia > Nocardia cyriacigeorgica_E. The sequence goes on along the minus strand of NZ_JAAGVC010000001.1, from coordinate 390,646 downwards.
CGCGCCTGATCCGCTTCACCGAGATGGAATACGCCATCCCGCGCGAACATTCGGCCGAGGCCATCCGCGCGATCAAGGAGCTGTCCACCCGCTACGACACCCCGATGCCGATCGAGGTGCGCTGGGTGGCTCCCGACGACGCGTTCCTCTCCCCCGCGGGCGGCCGCGACACCTGCTATATCGCCGTGCACATGTACCAGGGCATGGATTACGAGCCGTACTTCCGGGCCTGCGAGGCGGTCTTCGACCGCTTCGACGGCCGCCCGCACTGGGGCAAACGCCATTTCCAGACCGCGCAGACGCTGCGTGGCAGGTACCCGGAGTGGGATCGGTTCGCCGAGGTGCGCCGCCGCTTCGACCCGAAGGGCGTGTTCGCCAACGCCTATCTCGACCGCGTGCTCGGACCGATCGGCTGACGTCGCGGCGGTATCAGGTGCATCGTCGCCCACCCGGACGGCTTGGCCCGGGTGGCGCCGAAGGTGGTGAAGGTGGCGGGCATCGCGGATGGGCCGGGCATTCGCCGGCGTAGCTGTGTGGGCTCACCGACCCGGACGACATCGCAGGGCCCGGCGAACGCGCACGCTCGCCCGCATTCCAGGCGCCAGCCGAACGGCATCAGGTGCACGCGTTCGCCGCGCTCCTCCAGTCGTTCGGCGATCTCCTCGACGAGGTCGAGGGTGTCGGCCAGATGTGCGAGCAGATCCGGCCCGGACATCGCGGCGCGGCCCGCGCCGCTCGGCAGCACCGGAGACCCGTTGATCACCACATAGGCCGCCGCGCTCTGCGCGATCATCGCCTGGATCGCCCGGACGACCTCGCCCGAGGGTCCGCGCTCGCCCGGCTCGACATAGATGTGCAGTAGTAGGCAGTCGTGGAAGGTGCGCGCCACCGCGACCGACGCCGGTGCCAGCTCGACGGCGCAGGGCCCGGGGTCTACCGGCATGTATTCGAAACAGTGCCAACGACTACTGAGAATCTTCACCCATACCCCTACCGCGCGACCCTCGTCGCCCTTCGGACGCCGGACAGACGAAAATGTAGTGATGCCGGCCCCCGCGCGGTTGTCGGCGAACGCACGAACTTTGCGCTCCGGCGCAGAACGAACCGCGCGACTCGGCCCGAAACCGGACGTCGACGACATATCCTCGGCTGCACGGGCGATACAGCCGAGGCCCGGTCCACCCACGGCACGGAACGGAGTCTGTGATGGTAGGTGAGGCGGTAGTCGAGGAGGCGTCGACGGCGGACGTGGACCCTCGCGAACGTGTCGACTACTGGGCCGAGCTGGTCGACTCCTTCCAGGGTGTGCGCTTGAGCTACGAGTTCGGCTCGGCCACCGATTTCTACGGCCGGATCCGGCGCCACCGCACCGACACCTATCAGATCGTCGGCCGGGAATCCGACCCGATCGTCTACACCCGCGCGGCCACCCACATCCGCGCCGATCCCGATGACGACTATCGCCTGGTCATGCCGCTCACCGGGCGCTTCGACCTGAGCAGCGAGGGACGCAGCGGCTCGCTGCGGCCCGGGATGAGCAGTCTGATCACCATCAATCGGCCGCTGTCGTTCACCGCGTGCAGCGGCACCCACGGGCTGATCATGACCATTCCGCGCCGCGAGATCCAGCACCGGCTCAACCGTGCCGAACCACCCGCACGCCCCCTCGACCTCAGCACCGGCCTCGGCCGGGTGGCCGCGACCATGCTGACCGGACTGTACGAGGAGGCCGGCGCGCTCACCGCGGCCCAGTTCGATGCGGTGGCCGAGCGGCTGGTCGATCTGATCTGCATGCTCGCCCTCGGCTCGGCACCGACCACGGGCAGCCACCTCGGCGAGGTCGAATCGACTGTGCGGCACTACATTCGCCGTCACGCCGGCAATCCGGAGCTGTCCAGCGCGCAGATCGCGCGGGCTCTCGGCTGGTCGGTGCGCCAGGTCCAGCTCGCCCTCCAGCAGGCGGGCACCACCCCGCGCGACCTCATCCGGGAAGAGCGGCTACAGCTCGCACACGCCCGGCTGCGCAACCCGGCCTACCGGCACACCAGTGTCACCGATATCGCCCTGGGACTCGGTTTCGGCTCGGTGAGCAGTTTCAGCACCGCCTTCCGGCAGCGTTTCGGATCGACGCCGAGCAGCGTTCGCGAATAGCGTTCCGATATCCGAACCGTCTCGGCGGCAACGCTTTCCACGCGAGGACGATCGGCAGGACCGAGGCGCTAGTAACCCAGGATCCTGGCAACGAGATCGGGGACGGCGGCGCCGATGGGCTCGCGGATGACCTCGGTGGCAATGCGGTCGTAGGGCGTCGGCTCGGCATTGACGATCACCAGGTCGGCGCCGTTGTCCACCGCGAGCGCACACAGCGATGCGGCGGGCTCCACCTGCAACGAGGTGCCGATCGCCACGAACAGATCGGCCGATTCCGCGGTGATCGTCGCCTTCAGCATGGTGCGCGGTTCCATCGCCTGCCCGAACATCACCGTGCCCGCCTTGAGGATTCCACCGCACCGCGGGCACGGCGGATCGTCCTCACCAGCAGCGACCCGCTCGAGCGTCGCGGCCATCGTGGAGGTGTAGTCACAGTCGACGCAGACCACGTCGAACATGTTGCCGTGGATCTCGATCACCCGGCTGGGTGAGGATCCGGCGCGCTGGTGCAACCGGTCGACGTTCTGCGTGATGATGGTGAGCGGCCGGGCCCGTTCGAGTTCGACCAACGCGGTATGGGCGGCATTGGGTCTGGCCTGCCAGGCGGGATTGTCGCGGCGGGCCAGCCAGGAGCGGCGGCGCAGGTCCGGATCGGCGAGATAGTTGTCGTAGGTCGACAGCAGTTCCGCGATCGGGTCCTCGGTCCACACCCCGCGCGGCCCACGGAAATCCGGGATCCCGGAATCGGTCGAGATCCCGGCCCCGGTGAGCACCGCGATCCGGCCCGGACGGGTGTACCAGTCCGCGCTCACCACGGGTTCGGTGTCGTCGGCGAACACTGCATATCGTCAGGCTATCGGGCACAGCGTGCGGCGGACGCTCGGCCCCGCCGCACCCCGAGCCGTGTCACCGGTCGCCCGGTGCCGCTGCCGCGCGCCGTGCCCGATGGCGCGCTCGCGCCGATCAGCGCGGCTGATGAGCGCATCAGCGCAGCTGCGGCTTCTTCCCCGCATCGGCGAAGCCCAGCTCCAAGCTCACCGGGATGGATTCGAGCTCGAGCGCCTGGCGCAGCCGAGGCACGGCCTCATCGAGAATGCGGCGGCGCAACTGCCCGACATCCGCGTGCGGTTCCGCGGTGACTGTGAGATGCAGTTCCGGCGCCCACCGGGTGCCGGTCAGCCAGGCCGAGGCCGAACGCACATCGTCGAAGGCTTCGATATCGTCGGCCACCGGAGCCGCCACCGTCGAGGAGGCCATCACCGTCTTTCCGGCCGAGCCGTCGGCGTCGAAACGCCAGGTCTGCGATTTCGGCATCCGGAAGATCTGCGCGAGCAACCACCGCAGGCACAGCAACCCGAGGACCACCGCACCGGCGATCACCGCCCAGAACACCCAGGTGGGTGGGGCGGCCGTGCCGGGCACGAGCGTCGAGTCCGGATCGACCCAGTTCAGCTGCCCGTAATAGGCGGCCACCGCGTAGCCGCCCGCTGCCGCGCAGAGCAGTCCGGTCAGCCCGATCAGCACCCGGTTCACCGCGGCGGGCCGATTCACCTTGCTCATCGAGGTCCTCCGGCTTCGGGTCCGTGCAGTTTCGCTTTCACCCGCTTCACCGGGCGTCCGAGTTGCTGCACGCGGTCGGTGACGGTCTCGCAGATCGCGTCGGCGAGCCCGGCATTGTCGTGGCGGTCGGTCCGCGCGATCACCGTGACGGTGTCGCGGCGCACCTTCACCCGTGCCGAGGTCACGCCATCGACCCGGCCGGCACTGCTACGCAACATCGTGCGCAGCCCCGAGCGGCTGACGCCGGCCTGCATGCCGTCGTCGTGCCCGGTCAACGGCAACACCTTCGCCCGGCCCGGCAGCAATGCGATCACCAGCAGCAGCACCCCGATGAGCAGCGCCACGATCCCGCCGATCAGCACCGGCAGCTCGTTCCAGGTGATGCCGTGCAGCTCATCGGCCACCGAATCGTAGGAGACGTACTCCCTGGTGCCGGTCAGCCGCTGCACCAGCGACACCGTCACCGCGACGCACGCCGCGAGCACCGCCACCGCGATGACCACGGCCGGCCAGGCGCGCCGCGGCCTGCGGATCATCGAACCCTCCCGGCCGCAACGGTTTCGGTGGTCAGCTCGGAGACGACGATGTCGACCTTCGAGACCGTGATCCCCGTCAGTTCGGCGGTGCGCTCACGCAGATGCGCGCGGCACTGCTCCGTCACCCGGCCCACCGGCTGCGGGTAGCGCACCGGCAACCGCACCGCCAGCGCGGTGCGGTCACCGGAGACGGTGGCCTCGACCTTGACGCCGCGATCCACCCCTGGCACTTCGCCGGCGGCGTGCGCGGCGATCCGGCGCACCGCCCGTTCGCTGACAGTGGTCCGGCCGGGCAACTCGACTCCGGCCGCGTCGGCACCGACCGCGGCCGACGTCATCGCCTGCCCTTGTCCTGAGCCGACCGGACCAGCGCGGCGAGGTCGAGCTCGCCGTCGAGCCACCGGCCGACCACCAGACCGAGCGCGGCGAATACCAGCACGGTCAGGAATGCGCCGAAACCGCCGAAGGCTGCGGCGAACCCGAGCGCGATCCCTATTGCCAGGCCTATCGTCGTGGCGTTCACAATCGACTCCTCTTCGCTGGGTCCGGTCGCCGGTTACTGCACGCGCGCGGGCGGGGCGTCGGCATCGTCGTCATCGCCGGGGATGTAGACGTCGTTGACGTTGATGTTGACCTCGACCACCTGCAGGCCGGTCATCTGCTCGATCGCGGTGATCACATTGCGGCGTACCGCGCGGGCCACTTCGGCGATGGAGACGCCGTATTCGACGACGATCTCCAGGTCGACGGCGGCTTGGGTCTCGCCGACCTCGACCGACACACCCTGCCCGATACTGGCGGAGGCGCCGGGGATGCGATCGCGGATGGTGCCGAAGGCGCGGGCGGCGCTGCCGCCGAGGTTGTGCACCCCACGCACCTCGCGGGCGGCCAGTCCGGCGACCTTCTGCACCACGATGTCGGAGATGGTGGTGCTGCCGAGATCGGTCACCAGGGCGTGATCCTTTTTGGCGGGCGCCTTTTCGGTGCCGGCGGGCTCGCCTGCGGTGCTGTTGGTGGTGGTCTTGTCGGTGGTGGCGGTCATCGGTGTTCCTCCTGATTCCTTTGGGATGCAGCGGATTCGGTCCCGCACTGTGTTCGACACCCGGGCGGGGCAGTCGTCACGGGCTCATGGTGTGACCTGACCCACATGTCCTTCCTCGGTGAAAGCGGCCGCGTCGAGTTCGGTGACCACCAGTCGCAGCGTGGCCCGCTCCCATGGAGTACCCGCCAGGACCAGCCCAATCGCCTTCCCGGCCAGATCGAGCAGCGGTGGCAGGGGCAACGTCGCGGCGACGACGCGGACCACCACCGCACGCTCGGTGAGGTCGACGGCGTACTTGCGCGCATCCCACGGCCACCAGGTCGCGTTCTCCCGCACGATCGGCGTCGCAGGGCGCAGCCCGGTGATGCCCTCGACCGCCCCGATGATCTTGTCGATGACGTCCTCTGCTGCCATCACCGCTGCTCCGGTTCGATATCGAGGATCGACACCACGACCTCGTCAACGTCCTGCCCGGTCTGCTCACGCACTCGCTGAGCGACCGTCCGCTGGACCGCGCGCCCGACTTCACCCGCGTGCCGATCCCCGGCGATCACCAGGTCTACCTGCACGATCAGCCGACCCAGCTCCGTGCGCCGCACGCGCACGCCCTCCGCGGGCGCCGGATCGGTACCGAGCCAGCGTTGCCTGCCCGCCCGCATCAGCGTCGTCACCAGACCACGCACGCCCGGCTCCAACCGCACCACCCCGGAGGTGGACAGGGCGGCATGCGCGGCGACCGCCGCCAGCACGGGCGGCTCGATCTGTACCGCCACCGCACCCGCCACTATTGCTCACCTCCGGGTTCCGCCGCGGAATCCACCGATGGGTCCTGGTAGACGTCGGCGATCGTCAGGTCCAGCCGGTGCAGGGTCAGGCCGATGCGTGCGGGCAACGCCGCGGTGATGCGTTCACGCACGATCGGCATCAGCTCGGAGACCGGCGTCGGACCGAAGCGGACCGCGACCGCCAGCTCGACATCCACCAGATACTCGCCGCCGTCGCCGATCCCGGCCGGGCGCACCCGGCAGCGCCGCGCGCGTACCCCTGGCACCGAATCGGCGGCATACCGCAGCACCGTGCTGACGGCCTGCTCGCTCACCTCCACCGCGCCGGGCTCTGGCGTCGGCAGGTCGAGGGTGCGACCACGACGCACCTCGGCGCGCACCGCCGACATGATCCGCCCCACCAGATCCGGTGGCGGCGCTTCGGGCTCCTCGATCATCTGCCTGGTCGCGGCGCGCAAGGCCAGCAGACTGTCCCTGGCGGCCGCGCAATGCGGGCAGTTCAGCTCATGGGCGTCGGCGCGGCCCGCCTCGATCGCGTCGAGCCGGTCCCACACCTGTTCCAGTTCACGCCCGCACGGCAGGACATAGTCCTGCTCGGTGGTCTCGTTCACCGCCATGGCTTCATCACCTCGGACAGTTGGGCTCGGGCACGGGCGATGCGCCCGCGGACCGCGGTCGTGTTCGCGCCGACGATGTCTCCGATCTCCTCATAGGACAGGCCGTGCACTTCGCGCAGCAGCCAGCAGGCCCGTTGTTCGGGCGTCAAATCCTGTAGCGCCACATTCAACGCTTCGAGCTGGGTGTTCACCTGGGTGGCGTGTTCGGGCTGGATATCCGAACGCGGCGATTCGGTCAGATCCAGATCCGCTTCGACGTGCGGGCGCCTGGCCCGGATGACGTTGAGGCAGCGGTTGGTCGTCATCCGATACAGCCAGCCGACGAAGGCCGCGTCGTCGTTGAGCTGAGCCAATCGCCGCCACGCCGCGAGGAAGACCTCCTGCACCACGTCCTCGGCTTCGGCGCGGTCGGCCAGCATCTTCGACGCGAGCCGGAACATCTGCCCCTGATGGCGCAGCACCAGCTGCTCGTAGGCCCGGACATCGCCGTCTTTGGATCTGCTGACCAGGGTCACATCGTCCGGCGCGGTCGTCGTCTCGGTCGCGGTCACACCCACCTCCTCCGCCGCTCCTGTGTTGGACACCCGGGAATGGGCAATCGTCACGGCCGATTATCCCGTGATCGTGGTCACAGTTGGGGAGGTGCGGGATCCGGCAGCGCGTCAGCCGGCCCGGACGACGGTGAGCGCCGCGGCGAGCAACCGGCTGTCGGCGGGATCGGCGGGGTCGAGGCCGGTGAGTTCGGCGACGCGGCGCAACCGATAGCTGAAGGTGTTGGGATGGACGTGCACCTCGGCGGCGGCAGTTTTGCGGTCGGTGCCGTGGCGCAGGTAGGCGTCGAGGGCGGCCAGCAGATGGGGTCGGGTCGACAGCGGCTCGATGCGTTCGGCCAGACGGTCGCGGGCCCGGCCCGGACGGGTCAGTTGGTACTCCAGCAGCAGATCATCGAGGCGATAGGTCCCGGCCGGGCGGCCGAGGGCGTGCGCGAGCTCGGCGAGGTCGGTGGCCTCACCGGCAGCGGCGGGCAGCTGCGCCGGCGCGACGTCGCCGCCGTCCGCCGCGTAGACCGCGGTCTCGAATCGCTGTGCCATCAGAGCCGTGACCTGCTCGACGCGCGCGTCCGGCCCGCCGGGCAGCAGCACGACGCCCGCCGTTCCGTCGAAGGTGTGCAAGGCGGCACGGCCGGCGACCTCGTCGAGGATCGATTGCAGGACCCGGGCTCGGCGCTGGGCCAACAGTGTCGCCACCGGCGGCGGCGGATGGTGCTCGGACGGTACCCGCAGCGCGAGCACGCGGTAGTGCTCCTCCACCGCGATATCGGCGCGAGCGGCCGGCTCCGCGACCGGAAGGCCGTGCAGCAGAGCCGAACACAGCGCGCGACGGGCCTCGCGGTCCGGCTGGAACACCGACTGCTCCACTTCCGAATACCCCTCGTACACCACGAGATTGATGCGGCGCAGCAGATCCAGCAGATGGGCGCCGAACGCCACGAGATCGTCCATTTCCTCCGGTGCCGCCGAACGCGCCGAATCCCGGAGCAGCTGCTGAGCCGAACCGTGCACCGCATCGATCAGCAGACGCAACGGAATTCGTTCCTCGGCATGTCGGCGCACGACCGGTGCGACGTAGGAGGCGAGCTCCGCATCACTGAACTCCCGCCGTTCCCGCAGAGCGCGAAGGAACCCCCGGCCGCAGGCGAGAATGGCCGGAACCACCTCACGGAAATGGTCGTCGGGCAGATCCGCGATGGGCGGTGTCGAGCCGAGCCCCGCCGCGAGCATGCGGTCGGCGATCCCGGGCAATCCGCGGCCGATGCGGTCCAGAATCGGGGCGTTCGCGGCCAGCGGTGGTAGAGCGGCGACCATGCGCCGGATTGTCTCCTACACCTACCCCATCGGCAATTCCTGCGGCCACGGCGAGGACCGGGAGCCGAGAAGTTGTCTCCGAACACTAGTCCGGTGGCGCGAGTTGGTGGTTGCGGCGTAGTGACGGTACCGGCGATGCGCACCTAGATTTGCCTCGTCGACGCACACGCCTCGGAAGGATCGCCACGATGAGTACCGAGGCGGCGTTACCCGCCGGGGGTGAGGGGCACCGCCGGGCCCGCGGACACGCTGGTTCGGCGGATCCCTTTCCGCACTCGGGTCCACCGCTGCGCGTCGAACACGATCCGTTCTGCGTACCGCCGCCGGATATCTCCTCCGCCGAACCGGGAACCGTCATCCGCTCCCGCATCGTGCGCGTGGCCTGGTTCGGCCGGATTCCGCAGCGCGTGCAGGCCTGGCAGCTGCTGTTCCGTACCTCGGATCGGCACGGCGCGGCCGAGGCCGCGTTGACCACCGTGCTGCTGCCGCACGGCGCGGATCCCGCGCGCCCGCGGCCGCTGGTGTCGTTCCAATGCGCGATCGACGCCGTGGCCTCCAGTTGCTTTCCGTCCTACGCGCTGCGGCACGGCGCCCGGGTGATCGGGGCGATTCCGCAGCTCGAGTACCCGCTCATCGCGCACGCCCTCGCACGCGGGTGGGCCGTCTCCGTCCCGGATCACGAGGGGATGCGTGGTCACTTCGGCGCAGGCCGGGAACCCGGATATCGCACGCTGGACGGGATCCGCGCCGCGCTGTCGTTCGCGCCACTTGGCCTGTCCGAGGACACGCCGGTCGGGCTGTGGGGCTATTCCGGCGGCGGGCTGGCCACCGCGTGGGCGGCGGAGGTGGCCGCCGGTTATGCGCCCGAGATCGACCTCGTCGGCGCGGTCGCCGGTTCACCCGTCGGCGATCCGGCAGCGGCGTTCGTCCGACTGAACGCCACCGCGTACGCCGGGTTCGCCGCGGTCTACACCGCGGGATTGCGGCGCTCCTACCCCGAACTGGCGCCGATGCTGGCCGACCGGCTGTACCCGCGCTATCTGCGGCTGCTCGTGGAGGCCGAATCACGCACGACCTTCGCGCTATTGGCGCGATTCGCCGGCCGGAGCATCGACCGGAACAGCCATGGCGGTATCGCCGAACTGGTCCAACTGCCGCAGCTGCGCACGATTTTCGACGACATCCGGCCCGGCGCCACCGCACCGGAGATACCGATGCTGATCCTGCAAGCGATCCCGGACGAAGTCATCGCCGTCGCCGACGTGGACGCGCTCGTCGCCCGTTATCGCGCGGCCGGCGCCGAGGTGCACTATCTGCGCGACCGCCTCGCCCTGCATCTACCGCTGGAATTCCTGGGCGCGCCGACGATGGCGGATTGGCTCGCCGACCGCTTCGCCGGGTTCCCCCGTTCCGCGCCCGTCACCACGGACGTCTGGTCGGTTGCCGGCAACCGCAGGTCGGCCCGGGACCTGTGCCGATTCGCCGGCCAGATCGTGCGGATGCTCACTGCTCGTCCGATCGCTCACCAGCACTGATCGCGTATCCCCCCGCTACGAGGGGGACGCACCGGCGTGACGGTTGTCTCGTTGTTTGCTGCGTGCCATCGGCGGCGTTGCCGGGTCGTTATCGGTAGACCACCCGCGCGGGCGGATGAACGCCGAGAAAGGCTCGATCATGGCATTGCGACGAGCGAACAGCCCGGACAAACCGCAGATCGCGGCACATAACGGACACCGCTGCGCCGATAACGGTTTGATTGCTGGACAGCATGGGTACTCCCCGGTCATGACAGCACTGCGCCACCGACCCGCCCGGATCGTCGGCATGGAATGGGGCACCGCGCTGCTGGCCATCGCCGCCTGCCTCATCTTCACCGCCGGCATCGCCGCCCTGACCGGAGCCCTGAGCACCGCCCTCCCCGCCACCGTCGCCCTCGCCCTCGGCCTGTTCTTCACGCTGCGGATCCTGCGTCCCGCGAGCTGAGACCGACCGGCTCCCCTCGACCCACGAGGCCCGGCACTCATGAGCTCGATACGCGGCGGCCGATCGTGCCGCGAGCGCTTGTCGAGCCGACCCCCGGCATACGACGTACCTGTACCGCCGAATCCAGTTCTGCCCCTGCGGAATGCGACGTCCCAGCGACGACCACCACTCACCGCCTGTGGCAATACTCCCCGTCAAGCCACCCTTACGCTGTGATCTATGCCGCAGTCGAGTACGCCGTGGTCCCGCCTCGCGCAGGCGCAGACCGGCGTGCGAGCGAACGCCTCCGACCCGGCCGACCGAAGGGCGCATCCGAAGACCCCGGCGCACGATCCCGGCAACGCGGCAGTGCACAGCGATCCGTACCCGGCCACACCACGCACTCACTCCACGCTGCTACTCGGCGGAACCGCCACGGTGGTCGCGCTGCTGGCCGTGCTCATCGCCCTGTTCACCGGCCATCGCGCCCCGAGCACCCCGGCACCCGAAGTCGACCCGCCGCGAGCCACCGCCGCACCGGCCCCCAGCACACCCGCCCCCGCGCCGGCACCCGGTCCCGCTACCGGTCCGCAGGGGCGGATGATCGCCGTCGGCCGAGTCGCCGCCACCGACGGTGCCACCTTGCAGATCGAAAGCCTTTTCGGCACAACGACAACCGTCCGCACCACGTCGGCGACGAAGGTCCACGTCCTGTTCGGCTCCCAGGTCGCCGACATCTCCGCGGGCGCCGTCATCGCCGCTTACGGCCACAAACACCCCGACGGCTCCATCACCGCCACCTACCTGGCCGGAGCCGGACTCGATTTCACGCGGTGAGTGCCGGACGCCGGCTGGTATCTCCGGCCGGCGGGGCTACCTCGCCGCACCGATCCAGAACGGGCGGCTCATGACCGTTCGAACCGGATCACCGACAACGCCGAAGCCGCCACGCTCGGGGCGTCCACCGGGCCCGACGGATCGTCCGGATCGCAGGTGACCCAGTGCTCCAACGCCACCGTCAGAGCGCCGATCAAGGTGTGTGACAGCAACCGGGCTTCCAGGCTCCGCGGAGCCAACCCAGCGCGCTCACCGATGACGGGACGCAGCTCGTCGGCGAGATCGTTGGCCGCGACCATCCACCGCGCGCGGATGCCCGGCACCGAGGTGAGCAGGACGAAAAGGTCACGGGTCGGCACGATGTGGGCGTACCGATCGCGGCGGAACGCCTCGACGAATGCCTCGTGCACAGCGGTTTCCACCGGCTCGTGCGCCGGCCGTGCGGCCAGGTAGCCGACGAAGTCGCGGATACCGGCGACGACGATCGGGGTGAGGGTGTCCTCCTTGGCCTCACAATGCCGGTAGAAGGTCCGCACCGAGATCCCGGCCGAGCGTGCGATGTCGTCGACGGACGTCGCGTCGAACCCGCGATCGAGGAACAGCCTGGACGCAGCCGCCGCGATATCCAGCCGGACCGCCTGCCGTCGCCGGTCCGTCAGCGACAGCTCCTTGTCGATCACATGTCCTCCTCGATGTGTCTTGACACACATTAGCACTGTGGCACAAACTGGCGTTCTGTCACAGATGCGCACAGCGTGCGCACTCACCTCGCCACGAAAGGGCAGCGTATGCCCCGCACTTTCCTGATTACCGGCAGCGCCTCCGGCATCGGCGCCGCGACCAGCGACTACCTGCGCGCTCGCGGGATCCGCGTGATCGGCGCGGATCTGCGCGGGGCCGACATCACCGTCGACCTCGCCACCGACGCGGGTCGCAGTGATCTCGTCGCCCGCGCACGAGAGATGACCGACGGCCGGCTCGACGGTGTGATCGCGTGCGCGGGAGTGGCGCTGTTCGACCCGTTGACCATCCGGGTCAACTACTTCGGCGCGGTCGCGACCCTGGCCGGGCTGCGCCCGCTGCTGGCAGCAGGCACCGATCCCCGGGCCGTCGTGATCTCGTCGGTGGCTTCGCTGCATCCCACCGACGCCGAGACCGTCGACGCCGCGCTGGCAGGTGACGAGCAAGCAGCCGTGAAGGCCGCCGAGGCGGCGATCGAACGCGGTGACGGCGCGCAGATCTATGCGTCGTCGAAGGCCGCGATCGCCCGTTGGGTACGGCGCACAGCGATCACACCGGATTGGGCGGGCGCCGGGATCGCGCTGAACGCCATCGCTCCCGGCACCATCGTGACGCCGATGATCCAGCCCATGCTGGACACCGAAGAGGGCCGCCGAGCCATCGACGGCGCCGTCCCCATGCCGCTGCACGGCCATGCCCGGCCCGAGCAGATCGCTCCCCTGCTCGACTTCCTCACCTCCCCGGCCAACTCCCACATCACCGGCCAGGTGGTGTTCGTCGACGGTGGGGCGGATGCGGTGCTGCGCGGCGAGCAGACCTGGTAGCGCGCAAGGAGTTTCCGAATGACCATCCGAGCCGAGGGCAGCTGCACCCGGCCCGGCCGGTCCGGACGTCGGCATCCTGGCTTTCCGACCGGGTAACGCGTCGACCGATGAATTCGGCGGGCGGGCGGGGTCTGCATCTACAGCCGGATGTGTAGACCCGTCAGGGAGGAACTCATGAGCAAGACCGCACTGCCGCCCATCGTCGACGCCGAGACCTGGCAGCGTGAACTCGCCGCGCTGCGTGCTCGGGAGAAGGCCGCGACCAAGGAGCTCGACGCGATCGCGGCGCAGCGTCGGCGATTGCCGATGGTGCGGATGCCGGATTACACGCTGGAGGGCGCGGACGGGCCGATACGGCTGGTGGACGTTTTCGAGGGCAAGTCGCAGTTGATCGTCTACAGCCACATGTGGTTCCCGGGCAAGCAATGGCAGTGCGGCGGCTGCACCAGCTTCACCGCACAGTTCACTCGCTTGAAGTTCCTGGACAACTACGACGCCCGCTTCGTGATCGTCACCCAGGGACCGATCGATGAGGCGCTCGCCTACAAGCGGCGGGTCGGCAACAAGATGGATTGGTACTCCACCACCGACAGCTCCTTCGGCGCCGATGTGGGCGCCCCACCCAACGCGGCCTTCGCGGTGAACGTCTTCCTGCGCGACGGTGACACCGTCTACCGCACCTGGCATACCGACGGCCGCGGCGTCGAACAACTCGGCTACACCTTCGCGCTCATCGACCTCCTCCCCTACGGCAGGCAGGAAGAATGGCAGGACTCGCCCGAGGGCTGGCCGCAATCACCCGCCTACAGCGGGTGGATGGGCTCCGAAGACATCGCCGCCGCGTATGGCGAACCGGATCCGTCGATGAGTACGTGACGCGATCTGGTACCGGTGTGCCCACGGCCGATGCCCGCCGCCCCGCCGCCTTTTCCGCACCATTGCCGCACCCGATTCGTTCGGCTCTATCGAACGGGGAGTGGGCGGCGTAGATTGCGAGGACGCTGGTCGGGCCGTTTTCCTCCATGAAGGGTCGCCGTCATGAGCGAGTCCACCCGATACGAGGGGCATCGCCAGCCGTGGGCGGTGCTCGCGATCGTGCTCATCCTCGTCGCCGGCGCCTGTAGCACGGACCGGGATGCCGGTTCGGACACCACAGCCGGCGCGGACGGTCCGGAGACCGCGAAGATCACCGAGCTCATGCGCGATGCGATGGGCGAACTGGATCTCACCGCGGCGGTGTTCGGTGTGTGGCGCGGCGATGAGCAGCTCGCCCTCGGCGCGCTCGGCGATTCACCGCTGGGCGTGCCCGCGGCCGCCGACATGCGGCTGCGCGTCGGCCAGCCGATGGAACCGATGCTGTCGACGGTGCTGTGGCGGCTCGACGGCCAGGGCGTGCTGTCGCTGGACGAGCCCATCGCGCGCTGGATGCCCGAGTTCCCGCGTGCCGACGCGATCACCCCCCGCATGCTCGCCGACAGCACGTCCGGCATCGCCGACTATGTGACCGAGCCGGAATTCCTGAAGATTTTCGGCGAGAACCCCTTCCGCACCTGGACGGCTGACGAACTGCTCGCCCGCGCCGATGCCAGACCGCCCTTGTTCGCACCGGGCGCCGACTTCGCGTACGCCCACAGCGACCTCGTGGTGCTCGGTGAAGTGTTGCAGAAGGCGGCGGGCAAACCCTTGGGCGAGTTGATCGCCGAGCACATCCTCGATCCCCTGGGCATGGGTGCGAGCCGAGTGGTACTCACCCCGCAGATCGAGGGGCCGATCCTGCACGGCTACACCAACGAGCGGAACATCTTCGAAGACTCCACCTTCTGGAACCCGACCGCCTTCCTGCACAGCGGCAACATGACCTCGACCGTCGCCGACATCGGCCGGTGGGTGCGGGCACTCGGCACCGGCGAACTGCTCACCGCCGACCAGTTCCGGCAGATGATGGAGCCGTCGACGGCCGGCGTCGGCCCCCTCACCCGCGAGAAGTACTTCGCGTTCGGCGTCGTCCACCTCGGCGACTGGCTGTTCATGAACCCGTCCTATGGCGGCTACGACGGCGTCGCCTACTACGACACCACCACCGACACCACCATCGTCGCCTATGTGACGCTCGGACCGAGATCCGACGCCGCCCGCAACAACGCCGTCGACGCCGGCAGACAGATCGGCACCCTCCTGGTCCCCGATCGCCCACCACCAGCCCTCTGACCGGGAACGAACGTTGGAGTGCCCGGAGTACATCAGTCACCGGAACGAACCGCCCGGTACGGTCGCGGGTCGCGCGAGGCCCGAGCAAGGCCGCAGACACCCGGGATCCGAACCCGAGAGGGGCCGGGAGTCCGGCGGCGAAGCCTTACCGGACAGGAAACCCCTGGAGAGGGCCCGGCGACGAGCCTTACCGGGCAGAAATCCCCGGTGGGGGTCCGGGGGCGAAGCCCGCCGGGCGGGGCGTGGGGGCTTCGCCTCACAAAACACCCAGCTCCACCAAAAAAGGCGAGCGCTCTTCGCGAGCACTCGCCTCCGTTTGGTGGAGCTGCCGGGAATCGAACCCGGGTCCTCCGTCGCGTCTTCAGGGCTTCTCCGTGTGCAGTTCGCTGTGTCTCTGCTCGGATCTCTCGGTCACGCGAACAAGCCGAGATGACGATCCCAGTCGCTGTGAGATGTCCCGTCCTACTCCGCGACCGAGTAGAACGGTGAGCCCTCTAGCTGATGCCGGCACCGGGACCGAGGGCTTATCCCGGGCCGACAGAGACGCTTCGCTTAGGCAGCGAGAGCGTACTCGCGCTGATGAGAATCGGCGCTTAATTGGTTGCAACGACGCTTACGGTGGTCTCTTGCCTGCACCGACACGCTTCCCCTGAATCAACGTACGCAGTCGAAACCGTTCAGCCCCGTACGTCCCGGCACCTTGCCGGGCTAGTCATGTTAACACCTCGACGACCGGCATTCATTCCCATTTTCCGGCCGTCATCGGGCTCACCTGCTCATGCCCTTCACCCGGCGGCCGAGTTCACGAGTGACCTCGCGTTCCGCGGTGCGGCGGGCCAGATCCTGACGCTTGTCGTAGTCCTGCTTGCCTTTCGCGAGGGCGAGTTCGACCTTCACCTTGCCGTCGGAGAAGTACATCGACAGCGGCACCAAGGTCTGGTTGCCCTCCCGGGACTTACCGACGAGGCGTTCGATCTCCCGCTTGTGCAGCAGCAGCTTGCGCACCCGCCGCGGCGAGTGGTTGGTCCAGGTGCCGTGACTGAACTCCGGGATGTGCAGGCCACGCAACCACACCTCGCCGTTGTCGACCGTGGCGAAGGCGTCGACCAGCGAGGCCTTGCCTTCGCGCAGGCTCTTGACCTCGGTGCCGACCAGCGCGATCCCGGCCTCGTAGACGTCGAGGATGGTGTAGTTGTGCCGCGCTTTGCGGTTGGTCGCGATGACCTTGCGCCCCTTTTCCTTCATGACGGCTCCTCCATGACGACAACCTTAAAGCGGCGGCGCAACCGGATTATTCCCAGGTCGTTACGGCCCTGCCCGCGCATGAGCCCGGTAGGTACCGGATGTTCCGGTACCTGCCGGGCGAGCAGGTGGACGTTACTTCTGCAGCACGCGCTCGGGTTGCTGCACCGGATCGAGCAGCTCGGCCGGGTCGGATTCGCCGTTGTGCGTATCGCGCATCGGATCCAGCGCGGGATCGATGTCGATCGTGGTCCGCAGCGGACGGTTCGGCAGCAGCAGGGTCGCGAGCAGCGCGACCACGGTGGCGAACGCCGCGATCAGGAAGATGCGGCCGGTCGCGTCACCGTAGGCGGTGCGCACGATCGTGGCGATCGGTCCGGGCAGCGCGCCGATATCGAGGTTGCTGCCGCCCGAGGACGACGGGTGGATGCCGAGCTTGGCGAACCCTTCGGCCGACAGATCGCTCACCCTGGTGGCGAGCACCGAACCGAGCACCGACACCCCGATCGCACCACCGAAGGTGCGGAAGAAGGCCACCGCGCTCGACGCGGCACCGATGTTGTGCACGCTGACGGTGTTCTGCACGGCGAGCACCAGGTTCTGCATCAGGCTGCCGACGCCGAGGCCGACAACGGTGATGTAGACCGCGACCAGCCACAGGTTCGTCGCGTGGTCGAGGGTCGACAGCAGCGCGAACCCCGCGACCAGCACCAGCGCACCGCCGACGACGAAGCCCTTCCACTTGCCGAACCGGGTGATCAGTTGCCCGGAGCCGACCGAAGCGATGAGCATGCCCGCGACCATCGGGATGGTCAGCATGCCCGCCACGGTCGGCGAGTAGCCGCGCGCGGTCTGGAAGTACTGACCGAGGAAGGTGGTCGCGCCGAACATGCCGACACCGACGGCGATGGAGGCGATGATGGCCAGGCCGGTGGTGCGTTCGGTGACGATCGGCAGCGGGATGATCGGCGACTTCGCCTTGGACTCGACCCAGATGGTGGCGGCCAGCAGGAGCACGCCTGCGCCGACGTAGATCGCCGATTCCCGCGACACCCACTCGTAGTAGCCGGCCTTACCCGCGAAGGAGACCCAGATCAGCAGGATGGACACGCCCGCGGTCAGCAGGACGGCGCCGAGCCAGTCGATGGACACATCGTCCTTGCGCTCGGTGGGCAGGCGCAGGGTGCGGTGCAGCAGTACGAGTGCGATCACGGCCAGCGGCACGCAGACGAAGAAGCACCAGCGCCAGCCGAGCGGGCTGTCGACGATCACGCCGCCGAGGATGGGGCCGCCCGACATCGACACGGCCATGACCGCACCCATGTAGCCGGAGTAGCGGCCGCGTTCGCGGGGCGCGACGATGCTGCCGATGATGGCCTGCACCAACGCGGTCAGACCACCCATGCCGATGCCCTGGACGACGCGCGCGGCGAGCAGCAGATCGACGTTGTGGGCGAAGCCGGCGAGCACCGAACCGGCCACGAAGATGACGATGGAGATCTGGACCAGCGTCTTCTTGTTGAACAGGTCGGCGAGCTTGCCCCAGATCGGGGTGGAGGCGGCGGTGGCCAGCAGTGCGGCGGTGATCACCCAGGCGTAGGCGGTCTGGGAACCCTGGAGATCGCCGATGATGGTGGGCAGGGCGGTGGCCACGATCGTGGTGCTGAGCAGTGCCGTGAACAGCGCGGCCAGCAGGCCGGTCATCGCTTCCAGTACTTCGCGATGGGTCATCGCGTAGGGGTCTCGCTGTGTCACCGCCTCGGCGGAAGCCACCCCGTTGTGTTGACTAGACATCTACTCCCTGACTTTCTAGCTGAACCGGCCGATCGGCGGTCATGGTGTGTTGGACGCGCGCGACCAGTGCGTTTCTGAGTTTCTCGATGGCGACGCAGGCCTGTGCGGCCTCGTCTTCGTCCCAGTCGGCGAGCGCCTCCTGCATGCGCTTGGCCCGGGAGATCCGGATGCGCCGCAACAGGTCGCGACCGGCGTCGGTGACCTGCAGCAGCGTCGCGCGACCGTCGTGCGGATCGGCCTGCCTGATGACATAGCCTTCCGCGACCAGGTCGGTGACGTGCCGGCTGAGCGCCGAGGGGCTGATGCACAGGTGCGATGCGAGGTCGACCTGACGAATGAGCCCTGCTCCCTCCAGCACCACCAGGACGCCGATGCCACCGGGAAGGAGCTGACCTTCTTCCGGGTGGGCGATGGCTACGCGGATCGCGCGGCCCATGAGATAGAGCTCCCTGGTCAGATCCTGGGCGGTATCGCGTGACACTGCCATGCCGGTCTCCAAACCGAGAATGATTGCTTGCGGTAAGCAACTATATATTGGTTGCTTTCGCTAATCAACTAGTTTGTGGTCGGATGGATCACAGCGCAGGCTGATGGAGGGCGCCGCAATGTGCGAGGCGCCCGCTGGACACGAGTGTCGATGGGGACCTGTGCGTGATTGTGCGCGCTCGCGGGGCGCTCGGGTGCGTCTGCCCGTGCGGGTCAGCCGTCAGTTCGGGCGCAGCACCACATAGAGCATGAGCAGGGCGATGAACAGCAGCGTCAGCGCGATGGTGGAGAGGCGGGGCCGGCCCGGATGCCGTGGTTGGGCTCGGCGGCGGCTCAACCAGACGGTCTCGACGACCGGGTCTGCTCGATGCTCGCGCGCGGGGCTCGGATCGGGCGCCTCGGAGTTCGACGAGCCGCCCGACACCTCTCCGTTTTCGGAGCCGTCACCGGATGCCATGGCGTGACGGTAACCCGCCGCGTCGCAGCACGCCGGAATTCGGGCCGCCGGCGGCGCGTCCGACCGGGCGCAGCCCGAGTTGCGCGGCATCCAGCGGCCAGACGCCGCATTCCGCCTCGGCCGGACTCATCGAGCGGGGCGACTGTCGCCCCGCCACGCGATGCGGCGGTCGATCAGGCGATCCGGCGACGGAATTCCTCGGTGGACGTTCCGGAGGCCGGGTCCACCGTATGTACCCGCAGTTCGATCGCGCCGGGCGCCAGCTCCATGACCATGAATCCGAGCTGGTGGAAGCTCTGGAACTGGGCGCCGTGAGCGGTATCGGGCAGCACCCTCGGCTGGGCGCCGACGGTCTTCGCAGCGGCACCGGAGACGATCTGACGAGTGCCCTTCATCTCGGGCTGCTGCTCCAGGACCTGCAATGAATGATCGTGGCCGGACAGGATCAGATGGCAGCGTCCGTTGACGTGATCGTCGAAGAACCGCTTCACATGCACACCGTTGATCGGCTCGACCGGCAGTCCTTCGTACCGACCGGCGTCACCGTGCGGTCCGTTGTTCAGATACGGGTGGTGGGTGCAGGCGATCTTCCAGGTGGCCGGGGACTCGGCGATGGCACGATCGAGCCAGGCGCGCTGCTCGTTCATGAACTGGCCGTCGACTGCCCAGTACGGGGTGAACAGCGGTGGCAGATAGGCCGCGAGCGGGTTGAGATCGAGCACGAAGAACTCGACGACCGGGTTGCGTTCGGGGACCCGCACCGAGTAATAGCGGCTCGGCATCCACCAGCGCGGCGAGTGCGCGTGATAGCGGACCTCATGGTCGCCGCGCAGCAGCCATCCGCCGTCGCCGGGAAAGACCGAGCTGGTGTCGTGATTGCCCAGCACCATCGCCCACGGAAAATCAAGGCCGGCGTTGGGATCTTCGAACTTCGCCGCGAACTGAGGATCCTCGTTGCTGTTCGGGCCACTTTCGTAGATGTTGTCGCCGAGGCCGAGCGCCATGGCGAAGGGCTCCCGCCGATGAAGCGCCCGGATGGCGTCGGCGACCGCCCACTGGGATCGGGTGCCGGTGCCCGCGTCGCCGGTGACCAGCACGCGGACACTGTCGCCGCCGGTAGGAAAGGGGAATTTGCCGACGCCCTCGGCCACCGGCATCGCCTGTGCCGGCGTGAGGCCGACGAGCGTCAGACCGGCCGCCGCGGCAGCCGCACCGGTCAGCAGCTCACGGCGGCCGATCCGGGAGGCGCCGTCACCACGGTCCGCGCGACCACGCAAGCTCCGACCTCCGGGCTCCGACCCGCTCATGCCTGCCTCCGTCCACTTGCCGGGATGCTCACCTGACGCTTCGCAGCCATCCTGAACTACACGATCTGATCGGTCGATCTGAGGGGTCGAGATTTCACATCCCGTCGGCCGCCTGTTCGGTCGCAGGCCATGCGATCAGTGCGCGGCCAAGACCTCGAGTACCTGCTCGCCGTACTTGGCCAGCTTGTTCTCACCCACTCCCCCGACGGCGCCGAGCCCGGACAGGTCGGCCGGTTTGCGGGCGGCGATATCGCGCAGGGTGGCGTCGTGGAAGACGACGTAGGCCGGAACGCCCTGCTCCTTGGCCGTCGCCGCACGCCATTCGCGCAGCTTCTCGAACAGCGCGAGATCCTCGGGTGCGAGGTCGACCGGCGGGTTCTTCGCGGATTTCGCCGCGCGCGCGGCGCGGGTGGGGGCGGGCCGTTCGGGTTCGCGGCGCAGCATCACCTTCTGCCCGTCGAACAGCACCGCGTTTCCGGCTTCGGTGAGGGTGAGCACGCCGTATTCGCCGTGCACCGCGAGCAGACCCTGCGCCAGGCATTGCCGCACCACCCCTCGCCACTCGGTATCGCGCAGGTCGGTGCCGACGCCGAAGACCGTGAGTTCGTGATGGTCGTGCTGGAGCACCTTGGGGTTCTTCTTGCCGAGCAGAATGTCGATCAGATGCCCCGCGCCGAAGCTCTGCCCACGCTCGCGTTTCAGCCGCAGCACAGCCGATAGCAGCTTCTGCGCCGCGACCGTGCCGTCCCAGGATTCGGGCGGGTTCAGGCAGGTATCACAGTTGCCACACGGTTCGCCGCGCTGGCCGAAATACGCCAGCAGCTGGGTGCGGCGGCAGTTCACCGTCTCGCACAGCGCCAGCATCGCGTCCAGGTGCAGCTGGAGCTGCCTGCGGTGCGCCGCGTCACCGTCCGAGGCGTCGATGAGCTTGCGCTGCTGCACCACATCGTTGAGCCCGTAGACCATCCACGCGGTGGACGCCAGGCCATCGCGGCCGGCCCTTCCGGTTTCCTGGTAGTAGCCCTCCACCGATTTGGGCAGATCGAGATGGGCGACGAACCTCACGTCGGGCTTGTCGATCCCCATCCCGAAGGCAATGGTCGCGACCACAACGAGCCCGTCTTCCCGCAGGAACCGTGATTGATTCTCGGCGCGGGTGCGATTGTCCAAGCCCGCGTGATACGGCACGGCCCTGATGCCGTTCTCGGTGAGGAAGGCGGCGGTCTTCTCCACCGAATTGCGCGACAGGCAGTAGACGATGCCCGCGTCACCGGCGTGTTCGGCGCGGATGAAATCGAGGAGCTGACGTTCCGGGCGGTTCTTCGGTTCGATCCGGTACTGGATGTTGGGCCGGTCGAAGCTGGCCACGAACCGGCGGGCGCCGCCGAGGTCGAGACGCTCGATGATCTCGTCGCGGGTCTTCTCGGTGGCCGTGGCGGTGAGCGCGATCCGGGGAACGTCGGGCCAGCGTTCGTGCAGCAGCGAAAGTGCCAGGTAGTCGGGCCGGAAGTCGTGGCCCCACTGCGAGACGCAATGGGCCTCGTCGATCGCGAACAGTGCGATCTTGCCGCGTTCGAGCAGCCTGGCCGTGGATTCCAGGCGCAGCCGCTCCGGCGCCAGGTACAACAGGTCCAGCTCGCCCGCCACGTACTGGGCCTCGACCATCCGGCGCTCGTCCGGATTCTGTGTCGAGTTGAGGAACCCGGCGCGCACGCCGAGCGCGCTGAGCGCGTCGACCTGGTCCTGCATCAGCGCGATCAGCGGCGACACCACCACACCGACGCCGGGCCGCACCAGCGCGGGAACCTGATAGCACAGCGATTTGCCGCCACCGGTGGGCATGAGAACCAGCGCATCACCGCCCGCCACCACATGGTCGACGATCGCGCCCTGGTCGCCACGGAAGCTGTCGTATCCGAACACCCGACGTAGAACCTGTTGTGCCGCATCGGGTTCGGCATCGGTGACGATGCGGTGTGCGGCGGTGAGGGCGTCGGGTGTTTCCACGCGGCCCATCCTACGAGGCCACGGCGACAGCCGAAGGTCGTGTGCGAGGGCGACCTGGGCGGCATCCGATGTTGCGCACATGTGGACAACTCGTCGCTCGACGGAACGCCCCGAGACGGCGAACGCCGGGTAGCCGGCGGTCCCGGCTCGGCCTGTGCCCAGGTCCTACCTTTCCGGACCACCGATTTGCCGCGGTGGACATCCGCGAGCCCGACAGTGCGGCGGTCACGTTCAACGACGGGCAACCGCCGAAGACGGCTGTTAGGTTGTCCGGCATGGCATTCGGGATGGCGAGGGCGCGCGCCTGGGCGGCGCTGCTCGCGGTGACGGTCGCGGCCGGCCTGGCCACGGCCGGGCCCGCGCACGCGCAGCCGTTTCCGGCGATGTGCGGGGACGGGTGGGAAGCCACCACGGTCGTCGAGGGTGTCGGCAATCTGGAGAACCTCGACTCCGACGGTGCGGGCGGCTTCTACGTCACCGGCATCGTCGACGGGTTCCTCGCCCACGTGTCGGCGGTCGGAAAGTTCGAGAAGCTGATCACCGGGCTCGACAAGCCGGCGGGCGTCCGGGTGGTCGGACGATCGGTGTACTTCCTCACCGGCGACGGTATCGATGCGGCGCCGGGCACGCTCCAGCGCTACGACATCGACACCGGCGCGTCGACGGTCCTGCTCACCGATTTGAACGGGCCCAACGGCCTGCTCCTGCTGCCCGATGGCGATCTCCTGTTCAGCACCCTGGGAATGCAGCGAGCGCCCACCGGGATCGCCCGCTATCGGCCGTCCACCGGCGAATACACCGAGACCTGGTCGAACCTGCCGTTGACCAATGGGCTGGCGCTGGCCGCCGATGGGCGGTCGATCTACACCGACAACCTGACCATGCGTATCTTCCGCATCCCGCTCGACGCCCCCAACTCCCCCACCGTCGTCTCAGGCCCACCCGAACTGTTCGCCCTACCCGACGATATGGAGGCCACCCGCGACGGCGATCTCTTCGTCGCCGACCACATCGCGGGCGCGATCTACCGCGTCGACACCGCTACCGGCGCGAGCTGCGCGATCATTTCCGGCCTCATCAAACGCCCCGACCCGGTCCGCATCCCTCCCGACGGCACCACGTCGGTCCGCATAGCGCGCGATGGGGATTCCTGGTCCCTGTTCATCACCAGCATGGACGGCACCCTGCGCCGCCTGCGCCCGCCCGCGGGCATCGACCTCACCCCTGCCGACGCGACCAGGCGATAGTCGTCCCATGGCTGGTAGTCGCATGAACAGACCCGCACCGATGCTTCCCGCCACGGCGGCGGATGCCACCGACATCGCAGAGCTCCGCGACGAACTCGCGCACTGGATGCTCGCCAACGACATCCAGCAGTGGAAACCGGGCGAGTATCCACCCGAGGCGGTCGCCGCCGAGATCGCCCGCGGCGAATGGTTCGTCTGGCGCGCGGACGCCGGAGCGCTCATCGCCACCGTGCGACTGATCTGGCGCGATCCCGAATTCTGGGGCGAGTCCGACGCCGAGGCCGGGTACGTGCACGGGCTCATGGTCGCTCCGGCACACCGTGGCGAACAGCTGGGCGGGCGGGTACTGGACTTCTGTGCCGAACGCACGCTGGCTCGCGGGCTGTCGGTGCAGCGGCTCGATACCGCCGAGAACAATTCGGTGTTGCGGGCGTTCTATGCCGGGCAGGGCTTCGCCGAGGTGGGCACGGCCCCATTGCCTGCCCGTTTCCACGGCTGCGAGCGAATCGTGCTGCTGGAGAAGCAGCTCGGCCGCGGGTAGCTCAGGGCGCGAGGCGGTCGAGGACGGCCTGGTGCAGAAGGCCATTGGTGGCGACCGCATCGCCGCCGTGCGGGCCAGGAGCACCGTTGAGCGAGGTGAAGGAGCCGCCGGCCTCACGGACCAGGATGTCGAGGGCCGCCAGATCCCACAGGGAGACCTCGGGTTCGGTGGCGATATCCACCGCACCCTCGGCGACCAGGCAATAGTTGAGGAAATCGCCGTAGCCGCGCACCCGCCACACCTCATCGGTGAAGTCGATGAACTTCTCGCGCACACCGCGGTCGCGCCAGCCGGACAGGCTGGAGAAGGCCAGGCTGGCGTTGTCGAGATCGGCGACGGCGGAGACGGTGATCGGTTTCGGCGCGCCCGGATGGAAACTCGACCAGGCGCCGGAACCCGCGGCCGCCCACCAGCGGCGGGCCAGCGCCGGTGCGCTCACCACGCCGACCACCGGTACGCCGTCCTCGAGCAGCGCGATGAGCGTCGCCCACACCGGAACGCGGCGCACGAAGTTCTTGGT
Organism: Nocardia cyriacigeorgica; assembly: GCF_010858045.1. Classification (GTDB taxonomy): domain Bacteria; phylum Actinomycetota; class Actinomycetes; order Mycobacteriales; family Mycobacteriaceae; genus Nocardia; species Nocardia cyriacigeorgica_E. Next base: position 365,917 of record NZ_JAAGVC010000001.1, on the reverse strand, counting down.
GCCGTCGATCGGATCGATCACCCACTGGCGGCCCGCGAATTCGGCGTCACCGCCGAACTCCTCGCCGAGCACCGAATCCTGCGGCCGCTCATGCTCGAGGATCCGCCGGATTTCCCGTTCCACCGCGAGATCCGCATCCGACACCGGCGTCAGATCCGGTTTGGCGTCCACCTTCAGGTCGAGCGCCCCGAAACGTTCCTTGGTGATCGCATCGGCGGCATCGGCGAGCCGCAGGGCGAGTTCGAGATCGGAAGTGTGCGCAGCCACCTCCGAACCTTATCCGGTCCTCTGCCGCTGCCCAGCACTGTCACCGTCTCGCGCAGCTTGTGCACAGGCCAACGATCACTGCGGGCTCGTGCCGCCGGGCGGCCGGCCCACGTCGTCCGACCGGCGACCTCTTCGACGCCCTGACACAGAACCAGTGCGATCAGCCCACCGGAACCGACCGGGCCGCCGTCAACGCCGACGCCCACCAGTGCAGCCGGTCCAGCATCGTGCGCGCCGCCCCGGCCGGCTCCTCCGGGTCCCGCAGCTGCCCGTTCTCGTCGAAGAGCAGGTAGTACCGCGGGAACGACACGTATTCGCGCAGCGTGTGCGCGTCGAGCTCGTTGAACACCTGCCGCAGCCCTTCGATGGCCAGCAGCCCGCCGCTGGCTCCGCTGTAGCCGACGAACCCGATGGTCTTGCCCTGCCATTGCGTGAAGTGCCAATCGATGGCCGCCTTGAGCGAGGCGGGGAAGCTGCGGTTGTAGTCGGGCGTGACGATGACGTAGGCGTCGGCCGCCGACAACCGCTCGGTCAATGCCGTCATTCCGGCGGGCCGGTCGGGGTCGGGGTTCATGGCGGGCGGGACGGCGGGCAGTTCGAGCGGGATGTCGTAGTCGGCCAGATCGATGACGTCGACGTCGTAGCCGCCGTGCGCGCGGGCCTGGTCGGCGAACCAGCCGGCCACCACCGGGCCGAACCGTCCGTCCCGGACGCTGCCGATGATCACCGCGAGCTTCAGTGGCGTGGTCATGCCGTTCTCCTTCGGATCGAGGTGCGACCGTGGCGGTCGCTCGTTCATCACTCTGGCCGCTATCGGAAGCCCGATGAAGACCGCGCCGAGGGTGGTAGTGCGAGGGCCACTCTCAGCGCCGGGAAGGTGGTTACGGTGAGTGGGTGAGCACCAATGAGATGGGCCTGTTCCTGCGCACCCGGCGCGAGGCGGTCACTCCCGCGGAGGTCGGGCTGCCGAGCGGGCCGCGTCGGCGCACCCCTGGGCTGCGCCGTTCGGAGCTGGCGACGCTGGCGGGCGTGAGCGTCGAATACCTCACCCGCCTCGAGCAGGGCCGCGACCGCAATCCGTCACCGCCGGTGCTGTCGGCGCTGGCCGACGTCCTGCGCCTCACCGCGAGCGAGCGAGTCCATCTCTATCGGCTCACCAAGGCGGATTCCGGATTCACCTGCATGGGCGGCGCTCAGCCCAACCGAGAGGTGCGGGCGTCCGTGCGCACCATCCTCGACCAGCTGGAACCCACCGCGGCGATCGTGGTCAACCGGCTCACCGAGATCCTGGCCTGCACCGAGGGCTATCGCACCCTGATGCGTGCCTCCGGCCAGCTCGACGAGGAACTGCCCGATCTGGCCGGTTACGCCTTCACCGATCCGCGCGCCAAGCAGTTCTTCCCGGACTGGGATCGGGTCGCCGACTACCTCGTCGCCGCCCTCAAGCAGGGCCCGTTCCGCGCGGATCCGCACATCGACGCCCTCGCCGACCGCCTCACCATCACCGCGGGGGCCGCCTTCACCGACCGCGTCGACACCGTGCCGAACCTGCCACCGGTCACCGGCATCACGCGTATGCAGCATCCCGAGGTGGGCGGGCTGCGGATGGCCTACGAAACCCTCGATCTGCCCGCCGACGACGATCAGCAGCTCATCGTCTACCTGCCCGCCGACGAGGCCACCGCCGCCGCGCTCGACGCCCTCAACGGTCGCCGCCCCGGCGCGTTGCGCGCCGTCTCCGGATAGCCTGCCCTGCGGTTTCACCACGCCGTACCGGCCCGGTAGCCTTGGACATCGTGCATCCCGACGTATCCGCCGATCTCGCCGAACTCGACACCACGCTCAAGACCGTCGAGTCGGTCCTCGACATCGAGGAGCTACGCCGCCGCATCGATGAACTCGAGCACCAGGCGTCCGACCCCGATCTGTGGAACGACCAGGACCACGCCCAGCAGGTCACCAGCGAGCTCTCGCACGCCCAGGGCGAGTTGCGCCGGGTCGAGGAACTGCGGCAGCGGCTGGAAGATCTCCCGGTCCTCTACGAACTGGCCGAAGGCGAGGAAGGCGAGGCGATGACCGCCGCGCTCGCCGAGGCCGACGCCGAACGCGCCGCGCTGCACGCGGACGTCGAGGCGATGGAGGTGCGCACGCTGCTGTCGGGTGAATACGACAAGCGTGAGGCGCTGGTCAACATTCGTTCCGGCGCCGGCGGCGTGGACGCCGCCGACTGGGCCGAGATGCTGATGCGCATGTACATCCGCTGGGCCGACCGGCACAAGTACCCGGTGGAGGTCTACGACACTTCCTACGCCGAAGAGGCGGGCATCAAGAGCGCCACCTTCGCGGTGAAGTCGCCCTATGCCTACGGCACGCTCTCGGTGGAGATGGGTACGCACCGCCTGGTGCGGATCAGCCCGTTCGACAACCAGGGCCGGCGCCAGACCTCGTTCGCCGAGGTCGAGGTGCTGCCGGTGGTGGAGACCACCGACCACATCGAGATCCCCGAGGGCGAGATCCGCGTCGACGTGTACCGCTCATCGGGTCCCGGTGGCCAGAGCGTCAACACCACCGACTCCGCCGTGCGCCTGACCCATATCCCGACCGGCATCGTCGTCACCTGCCAGAACGAGAAATCGCAGCTGCAGAACAAGATTTCGGCGATGCGCGTGCTGCAGGCCAAACTGCTCGAGCGCAAGCGGCAGGAAGAGCGCGCCGAGATGGATGCCCTCAAGACCAACGAGGGCGCGTCCTGGGGCAACCAGATGCGCTCCTACGTGCTGCACCCGTACCAGATGGTCAAGGACCTGCGCACCAACTACGAGGTCAACAATCCCTCCGCGGTGCTCGACGGTGATATCGACGGATTCATCGAGAGCGGGATCCGCTGGAGGATGCGGGAGCAGGCCAACTGATGTTCGCCTCGGGGATCCAGAGTTCGGGGATCCACGCGCTGTCGGTTTCCTCCGACGTCACCCCATGGCTGCGCTCTTCCGGCCTGGAGATCGTGCTGCTGATCTTGGGTGCGGTGCTGTTCAGCCGGTTCGCGACGTTCGTGCGCGACCGCGTCACCCGCAAGATCGACGCCGGTTTCCAGAGCAGCGACGCACTGGTGCGCACCGAGGCGGCCAAGCATCGGCACGCGCTGGCGCAGGTGGTCACCTGGGTGGTGCTGACCATCGTCTATGTGCTGGTCGGCATGGAGGTGTTGCAGCGCCTGGGGTTCGCCGTCACCGGCTTGGTCGCGCCTGCCGCGGTGCTCGGTGCCGCACTCGGTTTCGGCGCCCAGCGCATCGTGCAGGACATCCTCGCCGGGTTCTTCCTGATCACCGAGCGCCAGTACGGGTTCGGTGATGTGGTGCGGATCAACGTCACCGGCGCCGCCGACTCCGCCGAGGGGACCGTCGAAGACGTCACACTGCGGATCACCACCTTGCGTGATGCCGACGGTCAGGTGATCATCGTGCCCAACGGCCAGATTGTGAAAGTCACGAATCTGTCGAAAGATTGGGCTCGTGCGGCGATCGACGTCCCGGTGGCGGCCAGTGCCGATATCAACCGGGTGAACGAGATCCTGCACAAGGTGGGCGAAGAGGCCTACCGCGACCGCAGGCTCGAGCCGCTGCTGCTGGACGAGCCGACGGTCATGGGTGTGGAAGACCTCACGGTCGATCAGATGAACATCCGGATGGTCGCCCGCACCCTGCCGGGTAAGCAATTCGAAGTAGGACGTGAGCTGCGGGTCCGGGTAGCCGCCGCGCTGCGCAGGGAAGGTATCAGTGAGACCGCGTAAATCCACGGCGATCCTGATGGGGAGCTGGGTCGCCACGTTCGTGCTGTATCTGTTCGTCAAACCCGACACGCCCACACCGCCCGCGCCATTGGTGAATACCGTTCCGGCAGCGGTGCATACGACGCCACCGACCCCGTGACCCGCCCGAGGTCGCGGGCCTGAGATCGCCAGGATGGCGGCTCTGACCAGGGCCTGATCGCGCTCGTGAGGCAGCTCACGGGCCCCGGCCATGGGGAGGGCCATGGTTACACTGGCTCCCCGTGATCACGATGCGGAACGTCACGAAGTCGTACAAGACCTCGACGCGACCCGCGCTGGACAACATCACGGTGGATGTGGGCAAGGGCGAGTTCGTCTTCATCATCGGACCGTCCGGCTCGGGCAAATCGACCTTCATGCGGTTGCTGCTCAAAGAGGAAATCCCCACCGCCGGTGAGATCCAGGTGGCCGATTTCCGGGTGGACCGCCTGCCGGGCCGTAAGGTGCCCAAACTGCGGCAGCGGATCGGGTGCGTGTTCCAGGATTTCCGGCTGCTGCAGCAGAAGACGGTCGAGCAGAACGTGGCCTTCGCGCTCGAGGTGATCGGGAAGCGCAGGCAGTTCATCGAGCGCACCGTGCCCGAAGTGCTGGACATGGTGGGGCTCGGCGGTAAGGCCGACCGGCTGCCGGGTGAACTGTCCGGCGGCGAGCAGCAGCGCGTGGCGATCGCGCGCGCGTTCGTCAACCGGCCGCTGGTACTGCTGGCCGACGAGCCGACCGGCAACCTCGATCCGGAGACCAGCGCCGACATCATGGCCCTGCTGGAACGGATCAACCGCACCGGCACCACGGTGCTGATGGCCACCCACGACAACCACATCGTCGACTCGATGCGCCGGCGGGTCATCGAACTCGACCGCGGACGCTTGGTTCGCGACGAGGCCACCGGCGTGTACGGAGTTGATCGATAATGCGGGCGAGTTTCCTGTTCGGCGAGGTTGTCGAAGGCCTGCGCCGCAACGTCACCATGACCATCGCGATGATCCTGACCACGGCGGTCTCGCTCACCATGCTCGGTGGCGGTCTGCTCGCCGTGCGGATCGCGGACAAGACCGAGCAGTACTTCCTGGATCGGCTCGAGGTGCGGTTGTACCTGACCGAAGACGTGTCAGCGACCGATCCGGACTGCTCGCTCGAGCCGTGCTCATCGCTGATGGCCGATCTCAAGGCCACCGAGGGCGTAGAGTCGGTGCAGTTCCTCAACCGGGACGACGCCATCCGTGAGGCCAAGGAGAAGACCTTCAAGGATCAGCCGGAGCTGGCCGAGTACGTGGCCGATACGCCGCTGCCCGCATCGCTGCGGGTGAAGATGGTCGACGCTCAGCTGTATCCGACGATCTACGAGTCGTTCTACGACCGGCCCGGGGTGGGCATGGTGCGCAACGACAAGGACATCGTCGACCGGCTGGTCAGCCTGTTCGACGGGTTGCGCAACGCGGCATTCGGTCTGGCCATCCTGCAAGCCGTGGCGGCACTGCTGTTGATCGCGAACATGGTGCAGATCGCGGCGTTCACCCGGCGCACCGAGGTCGGCATCATGCGGCTGGTCGGTGCCACCCGCTGGTATACCCAGTTGCCGTTCCTGCTGGAGGCGGTGGTGGCGGCGCTGGCCGGTTCGCTGCTCGCGGTGGCCGGTCTGTTCATCGCGCGGCCGCTGGTGGTGGACCGGGCGCTCGGCGACTTGTTCGCGAGCAAGGTCTTTCCCCGCATCACCGGCGACGACATCGCGATGACGGCGTTGATCATCGCGCCGATCGGCGTCGCGTTCGCGGCCGTGACGGCCTACGCCACTTTGCGCTACTACGTGCGCGAATAAACGTGACACCGCGCCGCCGGGCGTAGCAAGCACAGGCCGGTCCACCCGCTGGGTGGACCGGCCTGTTCGCGTCGTGCGCATCCCCGTTTTGTGATACCGCACAACGACTCGGCAACAGATTCGCGAACCCTCGACGCTCTTCTTACTCTGGAGTAAGATAGCCTTACTCAAGAGTAAGATAATGGGACCACCACCCACTCACCCACCCATCCGAGAAAACAGGTGATGATGAGCACTCGAGACAGCGCGACGAAGCGACGTCCGGATTCCGGCCGGAGCCAGGATTCCGCGGTCGGCCTGAACCAACCCAAGCGGGATTGGATGGGCGCGGCGATGCGGGTGATGACGACCCTCACCGGGTCCGAACTCGCCGAGAAGTACAACTTGCGCAAGCCGATCGAGCGGGTCACCTACGAAGGCACCAAGACCGGTTTCCGCACCCTCGGCGCGGCCACCCGCGCGTTCAACAAGGTCGCGGGCGGCGGGCAGCCCAAGCGCCTGGCCACCAACGAGGCCAAGAACAAGGACTACTTCGACCTCACCCCCACCGACGAACAGCAGATGATCGTCGAGACGGTGCGCGAGTTCGCCGCCGAGATCCTGCGTCCGGCCGCACACGACGCCGATGAGGCCGCCGCAGCGCCGAAAGATCTGCTCGGCCGCGCCGCCGAACTCGGCATCACCCTGATCAACGTCCCCGAGGAGCTCGAGGGCGCGGCCAGCGAGCGCGGCGCCGTCACCAACTCGATGGTCGCCGAGGCCCTCGCGCACGGCGATATGGGCCTGGCGCTGCCGATCCTCGCGCCGAGCGGCGTCGCGGTGGCGCTGTCGCAGTGGGGCACCGACGCGCAGCAGCAGACCTACCTGCCGGCCTTCACCGGCGAGAACGTGCCGCAGGCCTCGGTGGTGATCAGCGAGCCGCGCGCCCTGTTCGACCCCTTCGCCCTGCAGACCAAGGCCGTGCGCTCCCCGAGCGGCTACCGCCTCTCCGGGGTGAAGAGCCTGGTCCCGGCCGCCGCCGACGCCGAGCTGTTCATCGTCGGCGCCGAACTCGACGGGCGCCCCGCGCTGTTCATCGTCGAGTCCGACGCGCAGGGCCTGGTGGTGGAAGCCGACCCGAGCATGGGTCTGCGGGCCGCGGGCCTCGGCCGGCTCATTCTCGACAACGTCGCCGTCGGCACCGACGCCCTGCTCGGCGACGGTGACAGCAAGCAGCACGCCGAGGACTACGCCGACGCCGTGCGCCTGGCCCGCCTCGGCTGGGCCTCGCTGGCCGTCGGCACCGGCCAGGCCGTGCTCGACTACGTGATCCCCTACGTCAACGAGCGTGAAGCGTTCGGCGAGCCGATCTCGCACCGGCAGGCGGTCGCGTTCATGGTCGCCAATATCGCCATCGAACTCGACGGTCTGCGGCTGGTGACGCTGCGTGGCGCTTCCCGCGCCGAACAGGGGCTGTCCTTCGCCCGCGAGGCGGCGCTGGCCAAGAAGCTGGCCACCGACAAGGGCATGCAGTTCGGCCTGGACGGCGTGCAGTTGCTCGGCGGCCACGGCTACACCAAGGAGCACCCGGTCGAGCGCTGGTACCGCGATCTGCGCGGCATCGGCGTCGCCGAAGGTGTCGTGCTCGTCTGACCGGCCCGTTCGTTACTTCAGGAGATTCCAACCATGATCAATCTCGAACTCCCCAAGAAGCTGCGGGCCAGCGCCAACCAGGCGCATCAGGTCGCCGCGCAGATCTTCCGCCCCATCTCGCGTAAATACGATCTCGCCGAGCACGAGTACCCGGTCGAGCTCGACACCATGGCCGCCATGGTCGAGGGCCTCGCCGACTCCGGCACCCAGAAGATCGGCGGCGCCGCGGGCGGCCGCGAGGACGACAGCGACGCGCACGCCACCGAGCTGCTCGGAAACACCAACGGCGGCAATATGTCCGCCCTGCTCAACGCCCTCGAGACCTCGTGGGGCGACGTCGGCCTGATGCTGTCGATCCCCTACCAGGGCCTCGGCAATGCCGCCATCGCGGCCGTCGCCACCGATGAGCAGCTCAAGCGGTTCGGCAAGGTGTGGGCCTCCATGGCCATCACCGAGCCGTCCTTCGGCTCCGACTCCGCGGCCGTCACCACCACCGCCGTGCTCGACGGCGACGAGTGGGTCCTCAACGGCGAGAAGATCTTCGTCACCGCCGGTGAGCGCTCCACCCACATCGTGGTGTGGGCCTCGGTCGACCGCAGCCTCGGCCGCGCGGCCATCAAGTCGTTCGTCGTGCCGCGGGACGCTCCCGGCCTGTCGGTGGCGCGGCTCGAGCACAAGCTCGGCATCAAGGCCTCCGACACCGCCGTGCTGCTGCTGCAGGACTGCCGCATCCCGAAGGACAACATCCTCGGCAGCCCGGAAGTCAACGTGGAGAAGGGCTTTGCCGGGGTCATGCAGACCTTCGACAACACCCGTCCCCTCGTCGCCGCCATGGCCGTCGGCGTGGCCCGCGCCGCCCTCGAAGAGCTGCGTGTGGTCCTGAAGGACGCGGGCATCGAACCGTCCTACGACATCCCCGCCAACAACCAGCCCGCCGCGGCCGCCGAATTCCTGCGCATGGAAGCCGATTACGAATCGGCCTACCTGCTGGCGCTGCGCGCGGCCTGGATGGCCGACAACAAGAAGCCCAACTCCCTCGAGGCTTCGATGTCCAAGGCCAAGGCCGGCCGCACCGGCACCGACGTCACCCTCAAGGCCGTCGAGCTCGCCGGCCCGCTCGGCTACTCGCAGCGCACCCTGCTGGAGAAGTGGGGCCGTGACTCGAAGATTCTGGACATCTTCGAAGGCACCCAGCAGATTCAGCAGCTGATCGTCGCGCGGCGGGTGCTGGGGAAGACCAGTGCTGAGCTGAAGTAAGTGGACGAAAAGTAGAACCGGTGCGGGTCGGCGCTTTCCGATCCGCACCGGTTCTTTTGTCTTCGGTGGTGACCGCATCTGCGGGACAAGATGGAACCGATCGGGGGCTTCGCACGTCCAAGTACGTGAAGTGGACAAATCGTCCACCGTCCGCGCACCATGTCGAGGAACATCGCATGGTGAACGATAGGGAGCGTTGGTGGCCGAAGACCTACAAGTAAAGCCCGGGGACCTGGACCGATTCGCGACCGTCATGCGTGATCTGGCCTCGGACTCCGACAGTGCCAAGCAGTACGTCACGAAGTGGTTCAACATCTCTGGCGACGACGCTCGGATATTCGCGCACGTGGCCGGCATCGCCGAACAGGTCAGGCAGAATCTGGAGGCCAATTACGACAAGCTGCGCCAACTCGCCGAGGCATCCGCGACCGAGCTCACCAAGAGCGCCGAAATGTATCGCACCAGCGATCTGGCGACGGCCAAGCGCCTCGACAGCACCTACGGCGAAGGGCAGTGATGGCGCGCCCTGGCGAAACACTGAAGGAACCCACGGCCGAAGACCCGATGCCCGGGTGGATCCCCTATTTCATCGGCGGAAACTTCGTCTCCCCTGCGTACTACCTCAATGAGGCGTCCAAAACCCTGCTGGGAGTCGACGTCTTCGGCTGGGCGTCGCAACAGGTGGCAGGTGATTGGGAGGCCGTGAAGAAGGCTTCCGGAGCAGCGGGAAATCTGGCCGCCTTCAACACCTCTTTCCACGACACGCTGAAGGCGGACTGGCAGAACACCGTCGAGAGCACCTGGCGAGGCAACGCCGCCGATGACGCGCGCAGCTACTTTCACGGGCTGGCCGGATCCGTCGAGTTCCAGGTGCGCTCACTCCAAGAGATCGAGCGCACGCTCAACAACATCAGCAACGCGATGGTCAATCTCGGCCGAGTGCTCGGCGATCTGCTCCAGGGACTCGCCGATCTGATCATCATGTGGCTGGCCAAAATGGCGGCGGCGGCAATCCAATCGTCGGCTGTCATCACCGCGCCGACGGCGGCGGCGACCTACGCTGCCGCGGCGGCCGACGCCGTGCGGATCGTCGCGAAGTATCAGCAGATGGTCAACGCGGCCGGTACCACATTCAAGGTCGTCGTCGGGCTCGGCGCGACGGCGCTTCAGCTGTCCAGCCGCCCGGTAGACGAACTCCCGGCGCTGCCGTCACCGTCCTACGATCACCCCGGAGCTTGACCTGATGCACCAGCAGCCCGACCCCACCTACGATGTCGCCGGGGCAGACCTCGGTGCGTCGCGCCAGCTGCGCAAGTCATTGGAAGCCCTGCGGTCCGCGGCACCCGGCGCCGACGTCCGCAAGCAACTCGATGACGTCATCGCGGGCCGCGTGAGCATGCGGGAATTCGGCCGGTCCGACGCGTTCGCCGGCATCCTCGACCGGGTGCTGACCCCGCAGGCGATGAACAAGTTGAGCACCCTGTCACCGGCCGAGCTGGAGGCCATGGCCGAACAGGGCCGCGCCGAGCAAGCACGGCTGCGGGCCGAGCCAACCTCAACCATCGCCCCGTCCGTGAACGATTCTGCGCCAACACAAGACGCACCGCCGTCACACCACACACCGAGTTCGCCGCGGACAGTGCAGCTGCATCCCGGTACCCGGAAACCCAACCGGGAGCAGATTGTCACCCCGGACGAACCGGACGAGGACGACCTGTACTTCCAGGAGCGCCGACAGCGCGGTTGGCTGGTGTGATGGCGACCTACCCGACCGAACGAATCGACGTCGCGGTCCCGGTTCAGCTTCGCTACGGGATGGAAACCGTCTCCGACATGCTGCGGATGTCGAACTCCCGCGAATGGCGGGATCTGTTCTCACTGGAACTCCGGCAGCCGCTGCCGGATGTCTGCAGCGAACACGGACGATCCGCCGTCGACCACTGGAAAAAGGTCATCACCTTCCGCCGAACGTCGCGCGGGGTCGAGCAGCAGGGTCTCGGCGTCACACTGCGCGGACTCGGTGCCGACTTGTTCAAGCTCGGCATCAACATTCCTCCGGTCGCCGGAGATGTGCACGGCACGTGGCCCGTCTGCGCGGCATGCGTCCGGCGCACGACGCTGTTGCGATGGCTTGCTCGCATCGTGATCATCATCGGCCTCCCCCTCCTGCCCGCCCTGTTCATCGCCAACCAACTCGGGGTCGACCGTATCCACCCCGCGTGGGTCGCGGCATTCTTCCCCGGCTGGTGCCCGCTCGGCTTGTTCATCGCCATGCTCGTGTATCAGGCCGCAGCGCAATTCATCCGGATCGGCCCGATCGAGAACCCCGACTCGATCACCATCCGCGCTCACCCCGACTTCGCGGCAGCGGTAGCGGAGCAGCGTGGTTGACCTCGCTGCGGGCGCCTGATCCGCCTCGACATTCCAGAGGCCCGCGATACCCGGCGGCTGTATCGACGGTGCGTTTTCGGACGTGGTCGCCCACGACTTCGACCGCTCTCTCGGCTGCGGCTCTGGCCTTTGATCGTGCTCACCTCTCCGTGAGACCGCGTGAGCGCGACCGCACGACGCGGTCCGGCGCCAACCCGTGCGCGGCGAATTCGCACGCGGGGGCGGGCACCGGCTCGCCCGGGTCCGGCTCATCCAGCCGCGTGAGAATCCACTGCCGCACTCCCCGCAACTGCCCGATGAGCTCATCCACTTCGGCCAGTTTCCTGCGATACACCTCCGCCGAGGCGGGGCACGAATCGCCGGATGGGTTGCCCGCTTGCAGGCATTCGACGAAGGGGCGGATCTCCTCCAGCTCGAAACCACACTCCTGCAAGGTGCGGATCTGGCGTACGACGCGGTAGTCGTCCTCGCTGTAGACGCGGTAGCCGCTGGCGTCGCGGCTCGAGCGCAGCAGGCCGCGCGATTCGTAGTAGCGCAGGGCGCGTGTGGTGGTCGACGCGCGTTCGGCCAATTCCCCGATCCGCATCCCGGTCCTTTCCGATCCGCGCGGGTGCGCGGTCACCGGTGACAACCGGCCGCGCCCGGATCTTCATCCGGGGAACCGTTCAGGTCAGGTGCTTGCGCAGAACTTCCTGGTGGGTCGGGCGGGCGGCGTCGAGGCGTTCGCGGCCGGCGGCGGTGAGTTTCAGGAAATTGGCGCGGCGGTCGAAGTCGCAGGTGGCGCGGACGACGAGCCCGGCCTTCTCCAGCCTGGTCACGGTGCGCGAGAGCGCGCTCTGGCTCAGGTACATCTCGGTCTCGATGTCTTTCATCTTGACCTTCTCCGCCTGCGCTTCGCCGCAGCGTCCGCCGAGGACCTGGAGCAGCTCGAACTCGCTGAGGCCGAGCTGATGCTGTGCCTGAAGCGCGCTCTCCAGCTCACAGGACGTGCCGTGGTAGAGGCGGAGCGTTTCGGACCACTTCGCGCAGACATCTTTGTCGGTGTCGTGGTACATGAGCCGAGGTTACCATGTCAAGGCATTTTATGCACGTGCATTACATGTGTTGACATTCAATGCGTGTGCATTTAAGTTACCTTCCGTGACCACGACAACGGCACCCCAGAACCTCACTGCTCCTACTACTTCCGAACCAACCGCGAGTGGTTGGGGGCCCAAGCTGTGGGCCATTCTGTTCGTCGCCGGTCTGGCGATGTTCCTCGACGCGCTCGACGTCTCCATGGTCGGCGTCGCACTCCCCTCGATCGGCGAAGACCTGGGCCTGGACACCTCTGCGCTGCAGTGGATCGTCAACGGCTACATCCTCGGCTACGGCGGATTGCTGCTGCTCGGCGGACGAGCCGCCGACCTGCTGGGCCGGCGACAGGTCTTCCTGACGGCTCTGGTGGTCTTCGGAATCGCCTCGTTGATCGGCGGCCTCGTCGATGACGGCGCGTTGCTGATCGCCACCCGCATCATCAAGGGCGTCGCCGCCGCCTTCACCGCGCCGGCCGCGCTGTCCATCATCACGACCACATTCAAGGAAGGCCCCGACCGCAACCGGGCCCTGTCGATCTTCACCATCTTCGGCGCCACCGGCTACGCCTCCGGCCTGATCGTGTCCGGCCTGCTCACCGGCATCGACTGGCGGCTGACCTTCTACATGCCGGTCGTCGTCGTCGCGATCGTCACGGTCACGGCTTACTTCGTCATTCCGCGCAACGTCGAAAAGGAAGAGGGCCGTATCGATTTCACCGGGGCGGTGCTGCTGACCGGCGGCATGCTCGCGGCGGTCTACACGATCGTCACGGCGCCGGAGACCGGCTTCACCCCCACCGTCATCGCGACCACCATCCTCGCCGTCGGCCTGCTGTCCACGTTCTTCGTGGTGGAGAACCGGGTGAGTCACCCGCTGGTGCGGCTGAGCATCTTCAAGGTGAAGTCGATCGTGCGGGCGAACCTGGCCGCGCTGGCGATCTTCGGCTCCTACCTGAGCTTCCAGACGATCGTGTCGCTGTACCTGCAGAACACCCTGGAGTGGGAGCCGCTGCAGATGGCGCTGGCGATGGCCCCGACCGGCATCATCGTCGCGATCCTGTCGCCGATCGCGGGCAACTTCATCGACCGCTTCGGCACCACCCCGATGATCCTGGCCGCCCTCACCTCGTTCGTGGCCGGCTACGTGTGGTTCCTGACCCGCGGCGGCAGCGCCGACCCGAACTACGCCGTGGATTACCTGCCCGCGTTCCTGCTGCTCGGCCTCGGCTTCGCACTCGGGTTCTCGGCGGTGATGGTGCAGGCCACCGAGGGCATCGCCGACCATGAGCAGGGTCTGGCCTCTGGTCTGGTGCAGACCTCGTTCCAGATCGGCGGCGCGGTCGTGCTTGCCATCGCGACCGGTCTGATCAGCGACGCCGCCACCGACGGCATCGCAGGCTACCGGCCCGGGCTGTACCTGGTCACCGCGGTCGCCGTGATCGGCCTGATCGCCTCCGCCTCGGCCGTGCTGGCCCGCAAGCAGGCGGTCGCCGAGCTCGCCTAAGCGGAACCGACAATCGAATACGACCGTGGGGTCGCCGATTCGGCGGCCCCACGGTCGTGTATTCGGGCGGGCACCGTTCTCGAACGCACCCCCGGCACGTGACCATCGACATACCAGGTCGCGAGGCCGGCGCCGTGACCTCATGGGTTACCTCGGCGTAAGCATCTCCACCGAAAAGTACGTACTTGCCGGGCCGTTCAGTGGATTCGAGACTCGCAGGGCACCGATGAGGACGAGACCTCACCGCCGGATGATCGGAGATCACATGCCTGAATCCACTCCCGTCACGGTCCTGGGCTGGGCTCGATGGGCAGCGCGCTCGCCGCGGCACTGCTCGCGGCAGGGCATCCGACCACGGTGTGGAACCGGAGTCCGGAGCGGGCAGCGGCGCTGGTGGCGTCCGGCGCGATTCAGCGTCTGCCGATCGCGGAGGCGGTGGCCGACAACCACGTGATCGTCTCGTGCCTCAGCACTTTCGCGGCCACCAGCGAAGCCCTCGCCGAGGCCGGCCTGCACGACCGGGATCTCATCACGCTGAACAGCGGAACTCCCGCGCAGGCGCGCGGATTCGCGCAGTGGGCGACCGAACGCGGGGCGCGATACCTCGGTGGCGCGATCAAGAACGTCCCGTCCGCGGTGGGCGACCCGGACACGCTGCTGTACTTCAGCGGTGACCGGGCCGTTTTCGACGAGCATGCCGGGCTCTTGCGCGTGTTCGGCGGCGAGGTCGAATTCCTCGGTGCGGAACCGGATCTCGCCGCCCTCTACGAGGCGGCCGTGGGCGCGACGCTGCTTCCCGCCCTCCTCGGGTTCCTCGAGGGAGCAGCGATACTGGCCGCGCGCGGACGCGAGGCGCGGACGATGGTCGGCTATTCGGTCAAGTGGTTGCAGATGATCGAGTCGATTCTTCCGGTCGTCGCCGAGGAGATCGACAGTCGCGATTACACCCGCCTCGGCGCCTCGGTCGAGGTGTTCCACCATGCGATCGATCAGGATCGCCAGATCAGCGCCGAATCGGGCGTCGATATGTCCTGGCACGAGCCGATGCATGAGCTGCTGCGGCGAGCGATCGCCGACGGAAGGAGCAGCCAGAGCATCACCACCCTCATCGAATTGCTGACCGACCATCGCTGACCTGCCCGCCGCCGTGCCGGTGGTGACATCCGGCCTTCCGGTGCGGACGAACACTCGCCCCGCGGTTCAGCCGAGCTGCTTGAGGTTCTTCATCGTGAAGCGTGAATTGACCCGCCCGATCTTCGGGATCGTCATCACCCGGGTGCGCAGGAACACCTCGTAGGAATCCAGATCCGCGACGGCGACGCGGGCGAAATAGTCGGGGGTGCCGAACAACCGGCGCAGCTCCTTGACCTCGTCGAGCCCGGTCATCGTCGCCTCGAAGCGGGCGACGGTTTCCGCGTCCTGGCCTTCCAGAGTGAGATCGAGCAGTACCTCGAAGGCCCGGCCGACCGAGGCCGGGTCGATGACGGCACGGTATCCGCGGATGACACCCTCGGATTCGAGCCGCTGCACGCGCCGCAGACAGGGCCCCGGGGTGAGGCCGACGCGCCCGGCGAGCTCGACATTGGTCAGCCGCCCCTCGGCCTCCAGCTCAGCGATGATTGCGCGATCAAGCGAATCCATGCATTCATATTGCGCAGAGCAACCATGGCAGCGCAATATATGCAACCAAAGAGCAAGCGTTTTGCGAGAAAATTACCTCGTGCAGCAACTCGACCCGGTGCCCGCTCTCGCGGCGCCTTCCAGATCCAGGCAGGAACAGGTCGCCGCGGGTATCGCCGACTCGGTATCGGCGGGCCTCGGGATCTTTCCGCTGGGCATCGCGCTCGGCCTGCTGGTGGTGCAGGCGGGGTTGCCGTGGTGGCTGACGCCCGCGCTGTCGCTGGCCGCCTTCGCCGGTTCGCTGGAACTGCTGCTGGTCGGCATGGTGGCGGCGACCGCACCGCTGGTGGCGGTGGCGGTCACGGTGTTCGTGGTGAACTTCCGGCACGTGTTCTACGCGTTCTCCTTCCCGATTCACCTGGTGCGCAACAGGTTCGCGCGGGTGTACAGCGTGTACGCGATGATCGACGAGGCGTACGCGGTGTCCGCGGCGCTGCCGCCCGCCCAGCGCTCGGGGCCGCGCCTGCTGACGATGCAGCTCGCTGCGCAGGCGTACTGGGTCGGCGGCGGTCTGGTCGGTGTCGCGATCGGTGCGGTGATCCCGGGGCCGATCAAAGGGCTGGAGTTCGCGCTGTGCGCGCTGTTCACGGTGCTCGCCCTCGATGCCTGCCGCTCCCGGCGCGACCTGCCGTCGGTACTGCTCGCTGTGCTCGCCGTCGGCGCCGCGCTGATCCTGACGCCGCAGGTCGCGCTGTTCGTGGCACTGCTGGCGTTCGTGGTGCTGCTGTTGATCCGGTACCGGCTCACCGGGCGCACGGCGGTGGCCGTCGATGCCTGATACCGGATATCTGCTCGCCGTCCTGGTGATCGTCTTCTCGATCACCTTCGCCCTGCGCGCGGTCCCGTTCGCCGTGCTGAAACCGCTGCGCCGCTCGCATCTGGTGCGCACGCTGGCGGTGTGGATGCCGGTCGGCATCCTCGCGATCCTGGCAGCTACCAGCCTGCACACCACCGTCGCCGAGGACGGCGCGGCGCTCTACGCCCTGCTCGCGGTGGGCGTGACCGCCGCGGTCCACCTGCTGTTCGGCCGGCGCACCCTGCTCAGCGTCGGGATCGGGACCGGGGTGTATGTCGTGTTGCTCAATCTGCTCTGATTCGAATAGACCTTCGCCAACCAGTGAGGAGCGTGCCCACCTATGGCCGACGCGGCTGATCGACCCAGCTATTTCCGCCGGATCGGCGCCGAGCGATACCTGCCGACCGAATACACCGGCGGTGCGTGGCGGGCCGACGAGCAACATTTCAGCCCACTCGGCGGACTGATCGTGCACGCCATCGAAACCGCCCGCACCCGCGATGGCCGGCCCGCGCTGGCGATGAGCCGGATCACCTTCGACATTCTCGGCCAGATCGGCCGCGAAGAATTCGACATCGAGGTCCGCACCACCCGGCCGGGACGCACCATCGAGTTGACCGAAGCCACCGTCGTCATCGCGGGGCGTCCCGTCGTCAGCGCCCGCGCCTGGCTGCTTGCCGAACAGGACACCAGCGCGGTCACCGGTGGCGAACCCGATCGGCTGCCCGCCCCCGAATCGCTCGATCGGTGGCGGATCGGCGAGCTCTGGCCCGGCGGCTATATCACCTCCCTCGACGTCCGCACCACCGCCGCACCGCAGCCGGGCCGCACCACGGCCTGGGTCTCGACGCCGGTCGCGCTGCTCGACGGCGAACCGAGCAGTCCGCTCGCCGGCTTCGTCGCGCTGGTCGACACGGCCAATGGCATCGCGGTCCGCCAGGACCCGCGCAAGTGGATGTTCCCCAACGTCGACCTCACCATCCACCTCTACCGTCAACCGCAGGGATCGTGGACCGGGCTCGACACCTCCGTCGTCTTCGGCGAGCAAGGGCAGGGCCTCACCACGACCGTCCTGCACGACGTCCGCGGGCCGGTCGGACGCGCGGAGCAGATCCTCACCGTCCGTCCCCTCGACTGACGGATCCGGCCATCGCGGCTTGCCTTGACCTCGACGTCAACCTTTAGCGTCGGCTCCGACCCGACAACAGCACAGGAGACGACGATGAGCAACGCGGTGACCACGGTGACGGATGCGACCTTCGCGAACGAGGTTCTGCGCTCGGAACTTCCGGTCCTGGTCGACTTCACCTCCGACCACTGCGGGCCCTGCCGGATGATCTCTCCGGTCCTCGCCGAGATCGCCGCGCAGACACCGCAGTTGAAGGTGGTGACGCTCGATGTGGATGCCAATCCGGAGATCAGCGCGGCCTATGCGGTGATGGCGATGCCGACACTGATGGTGTTCCGGTCCGGCGAACCGTCGAAGCGGCTGGTCGGAGCGCGCTCCAAGCGACGGCTGCTCGACGAGCTCGCCGACGTCCTCTGAGCGGGGCTGTTTTCGCGCCGTCACTCGGCGTCGTCGAGCAGCTCACGCGGCGCGGCCTGACGCCAGGAGTCGGCGACGATCGCCTCCATTTCCTCGCGGTCGTCCAGTGCGGCCAACCGCACCCGCACCCAGGCGTTGGCCGCTTCGTGGGAGGCGATCCAGAACTTGGCCGGTTCGGCGACGACGAGTTCATCGCGCTCGATGATGGGACAGCGGACCGCCATACAGGTTTCGGCGTCGGGGAGGGTGAGGAACAGCTTGCCCGCGACCCGGAACGTGGGCATGCCCCAGGTGAACTGCTCCGCGGTCTCCGGTAAGGACAAGGCAAAGGCGCGGACGTCATCCCCGGTGGCACTCATGCGCCGGATTCTTCCAAACCCCACCGACACTGCTCGATCTCATCTCTGGCGACCGAGCCGATAACAGTGTCGCCTCGATTTCGTGTCGCTTCGGACAACGACCACCCGCGCCCGACATACTGCCCAGGTTCGACCTGATCGTGGGACCAGATCCATCCTTTCGGCACTCCCGGCCGGCACCGCCGGAAGCGGAGCGCCGAACCGGTGTACTGCGGCGCCTGTCGGGCACCCGATCCGTGCGCCGCGACCGCAGCGGTGTGGTGCGACCGGTCCCGGTGCCGAGAAGGAGGCCCGATGGATCTGGACGTCGAGGGAATCGAGCAAACCGTATCGACCGGCGCACTGCCGGGCTGGGACCGGGTGGAGAAGCTGGTCGGGGCGGCCTACGAACGATATCTGCCGTTGCAGTCCGGGGCCGTCGCCGACTACATCCCCGTTCTCGCCGAAGCCGACCCCGACCTGTTCGGCATCGCGGTCGCCGAGGTCAACGGCGATCTACACAGTGCGGGCGCGGCCCACGCGCAGTTCAGTATCCAGTCGATCGCCAAGGCGTTCGTCTACGCCCTGGTCTGCGACGCACTCGGGCACGAGGTTGTGCTCGACCGGGTCGGCGTGAACAACACCGGCCTGGCGTTCAATTCGGTGATCGCCATCGAACTCAACGACGGCCATCCGATGAACCCGATGGTCAACGCGGGCGCATTGGCGACGACGGCGATGATTCCCGGAGCCACCCCCGCGGAACAATGGGAACGCATCCGATCCGGTCTATCGCGATTCGCCGGACGGCCGCTCGATCTGGACGGCGCGGTTTACCGCTCGGAAATGCTGACCAACCAGCGCAACAAGGCCATCGCGCGGCTGCTGGAAAGCTACGGCCGCATCGATATCGACCCGCTCGAGGTCGTCGACGTCTACACCAGGCAGTGCTCGCTGCTGGTCGACGCCCGCGACCTGGCGATCATGGGCGCGACGCTGGCCGACGGCGGGGTGAACCCGGTGACCCGCGAACGAGTCGTTTCCACCCAGGTCTGCCGCGACACGCTGGCAGTGCTGGCCGCCACCGGGATGTACGAGCGGTCCGGCGAATGGCTGTTCGAGATCGGGTTGCCCGCCAAATCCGGTGTCGCGGGCGGGATCGTCGCCATCGCACCGGGCAAGGGCGCCATCGGCACCTACTCCCCGCGCCTGGATTCCGCGGGCAACAGCGAACGCGGCATCCGCGCGACCGCCTATCTGTCGCGCACGCTCGGCTTGAACGTCTTCGCGTCCGAGGTCCACGATCAGAAGGGCTCCCGAGCATGACCACCGAATCGGCCGATACGGCAATCACACCCGAGCGCGCGTCCTGGCTGCCGATGGTCGGACTGTTCTTCGCGCAGATCCTGATGTCGTTCAATGTTGCCGCCCTGCCGATTTCGCTGGGCGGCATGGTCGACGACTTCGATGTGGCACCGACAGTGGTGAGTTCGACGATCGTCGTCTACGGTCTCGCGGTCGCGGCGCTGGTCATGGTCGGCGGCAAACTCGGCCAGCGGATCGGCTGGGTGACGATCTTCCGGGTGGTCGTCACGACATTCGGAGTCTCGGCGATCATGATGATCATCTCGCCGTCGGTGGGCTGGGCGATCGCCGCACAGGGTGTGGCCGGAGCCTCGGCGGCGATCATCGTGCCCGCCCTTGTGGCGCTGATCGCGGAGAACTACCACGGTGATCAGCAGGCCACGGCCATCGGTTCGCTCGGCTCCGCACGAGCCATTTCCGGGGTGAGCGCCTTCCTTATCGGTGGCGCGCTCGGCAGCCTCGTCGGCTGGCGGCCGGTGTTCGGCATCGTGCTCGTGCTGGCGGTTGTGGTGTTCGCGTTCAGCTTCACGCTGCGTTCCGACGACGGCGATGCGAGCATCGAGATCGACCTGGTCGCCGCGGCGCTCATCGGCGCCGGA
Source organism: Nocardia cyriacigeorgica (assembly GCF_010858045.1). Taxonomy (GTDB): domain Bacteria; phylum Actinomycetota; class Actinomycetes; order Mycobacteriales; family Mycobacteriaceae; genus Nocardia; species Nocardia cyriacigeorgica_E. Next base: position 345,821 of record NZ_JAAGVC010000001.1, on the reverse strand, counting down.
ATCGTGCTGCTCACCATCGGTTTCAACAATCTGAACGCATGGGGTGTGTTCTTCGCCGATCCGGAAGCGCCGTTCGATCTGCTCGGCGTCTCGCCGGCGCCGGTGCTGATCGTGCTCGGCATCATGCTCGGGCAAGCATTCATCGGGTGGACTCGCCGGCGGATGCGCGACGGGAAGGCGCCGCTGATCGATCTGTCGGTGCTCAGCAGTTCCCGCGAGCGGGCCGCGGTGTACGCCATGTTCATCGTCGTGGCGCTCGAAGCGGCATTGATCTTCACGGTCCCGCTCTACATCCAGATCGTGCAGGGCCGTTCGCCGTTCGACACTTCGCTGGCGATGATGCCGTTCAACCTCACGGTATTCATCACCGCGATGCTGGTGGTGCGGTTCTACAAACGGTTCACCCCGCGCGCCATCGGAATGTTCTCGTTCAGCCTCACCACCGCGGCACTCATCTGGCTGGCCTATGTGGTCACCAACAACTGGGAGACCGTGCCGACGATCTTCGGGCTCATCGTCTTCGGAATCGGCCAGGGCGCGCTGGTCACGCTGGTGTTCAACGTGCTGGTCACCTCCGCGCCGAAGAAGCTGGCAGGCGATGTCGGCTCGCTACGCGGCACCACCCAGAACCTCGCCTCGGCGGTCGGCACGGCGTTGGTCGGCGCGATGCTGGTCACCATCCTGAGCTTCGTGGTCGGCCGGGAGATCATCGATGACGTCGAATTGCCGGATTCGCTGATCGCGCAGGTCGACCTGGACAACGTCAACTTCGTCAGCAATGACCGGTTGCGTGAGGTCCTCGAACGCACCGACGCCACACCGGAACAGATCGATGCGGCGGTCGCGGTGAACGAAGACGTCCGGCTGCGCACACTCAAGTTCGGGTTGCTGATCCTCGCCGGAATCAGCGCGACCGCGATCGTGCCCGCGAGCCGTCTGCCGGATTACCGGCCGGGCGAGATCCCGGATCCGTCGCCGGAGAAGGACTGAGCAGAGTAGTAACACTCGATGCGGTCGTCATCGCCCCGAGCACGGACTTCCAGGCGGTCCGGCCCGCCGCGAGTCGAACAGTGGGCCGGCCGGCGCGTCGTGGAAGACTTTCCGTATGACGAATGCCGAGTGGGGCGCGGTAGACCGGTACCTGGTGCAGACGGTGGTCGGCGAGGCCGATACCGACGTGCTGGAAGCGAATGCGGCCGCCGGCTTGCCCGCCATCGATGTCTCGCCGGCGCAGGCGAAGTTCTTGCATCTGATCGCGCGGACGATGGGCGTGCGGCGGGTGCTGGAAATCGGGACGCTCGGCGGGTACAGCACCCTCTGGCTGGCGCGGGCCGTCGGCCCGCAGGGCCGGGTGGTCACCATGGAGTACGAGCCGAAGCACGCCGAGGTCGCGCGAGCGAATCTGGACCGCAAGGGCGTCGGCGACAGGGTCGACATCCGCGTCGGCGCCGCGCTGGACAGCCTCCCGGTGCTCGAACAAGAGGGCCAGGACCCGTTCGACCTGGTATTCATCGACGCCGACAAGGTCAACAACGCCAACTATGTGCGCTGGGCGCTGCGACTGACCCGGCCGGGGTCGGTGATCATCGTCGACAATGTGGTGCGCGGCGGGAAGATCACCAACGGCCATTCCGAGGACTCCGCGGTCCGCGCCAGCCGCGAAGTGCTGGAACTGCTGGACAGCGAGCCGCGCTTGGATGCCACCGCGCTGCAGACCGTCGGCAGCAAGGGGTGGGACGGTTTCGCGTACGCGCTGGTCACGGACTGACGGAAACCCCAGGACGAGCTGTTGTGGTTATCGTGGGTGCATGGGCGTGATCGGCGAACTGTTCCCCGGCAAGAAGCTGACCGACGAAGGCAGTGCGGACAGCAATGGTGAACCGCACCGGCCGCAGCTCGATATCGATCTGAGCGCGGGGGTTGTCCGGGTGACGGGCACCGCTGAGGCACGTTCCGAACCGGAACCGGAGGACTGATCGAGGCCCGCCGGCCGATCCCGGTCGCACACCGCCCCGCGCTATACCGCCACCTGGTTCGACGCCGGCGGATGGATGACACCGGCGAAGCCCCGATCCAGGCTGTAGGTGTTGCGCTGCACAGCATTGCCGGCATTGCCCTCGACGACGGTCACCGTATTGCCACTGCGGGCGACCACCAGACCGATGTGGTTCTGGTGACCCCAGACGATCATGTCGCCCGGACGAGCCTCCGAAATATTGCCATCCCGACCCCATCCCCATCGCCGGGCATCCGACCAGACGGCGCTGACCAGGTTCTTATTGGTCCAGTTCACATCCATGCCGCCTTGCGTCCACGCCCAGTCGGTGAACGAGGCGCACCACGCCAGATCGCCAGGGATGTTGTAGGGCCGGTTGACGTGATTCGGACTGGTCTCTCTCACACCATTGGCGAATTCACCCTCGGCGGCCCGGATCGCGGCATCGATAGCGGGCACTCCGGTCGAGGGCGCTGAGGTCCACGGAGTCGGTGCCGGCGCACTGGCGGGGGCGGGCGAGCCCGCCGAACCCGAGTAGGCCGCCGGGGCAGGGCCGCTGGACGCCATGCTGATCGGACTCCGTCCGCCCATCGTGCTCGGGGCATTGGCCATCACCGGCTTCGCGCCCTGCGTGGCCGCGCGAATCCCATTGGCCCACTCCTGGATCCGGGTTTTCGCGTCGTCGACCAGATCGTGCACATCGCCGGTGGTGCGCAAGGCGATGGCGGACAGCCGGTCGGCGACGTGCGGCGCGATGTATTTCTGATCTTTGCCCGGGCCCGGCGCGTTCGTGAGGGCGTCGCTCAGGCCGCGTACCTTGCCCATCACCTGACGGTAGGTGGTGTCGGCGGTTCTGAAGGTTTCCGAGACCGAACTGTCGACACTTTTGCCCTTGTCGCGCAGTTCGTTCTCGATGGCCTGGAAATCGCCCTTGCGCGAGCCGTACTTCTCCAGGATCACCGATTTCGCCTCGACACCGTCGATATCGGAGTTGCGCAGCAGTTTCGCTTTTCGCAGCTGTTCGAGCAGATCCGGTTGCGCGCCGGGTTCACCCGAGGCGAACTGTAAAACGCTCGCTCGCAGAGCGAGCTTGACCATCTTGACAACCGAGACGAGGCCCGGCGGGAAGTCACCGCGAACAGGGATGGCGTCGATTTCCGCGAGATCGGTCGTCAAACTCATCGACGGCACCGCCTTTCGGCCGACCGGACCGTCATTCCCCGTGGGCCGACATACAGGAGCATCCGGATCCTCACTCGCCCACGACCATCAGGCCACCTGATGAAAGACACCTGCGACGCCTCGAGTATCGCTGATTCCCAACAATGGGAACGCGTCCGGCATATTTCCTCGACGGCGCGTCTCGGCGGCAACCCTGGACAGTGCGGCATATCGCTGGCAACCTGGCCGCCGGACCGTTTCGCGTCGAGAAACGGATGGTTGTCGAGCTGTACCCGGGAATGAATCTTCCGAAGGAGACAGGCAATGCCACGCTCGAGCTTGATGTCCCGCTTCACCACCGGCCTGGCGGCGACCGCCGCGGCCGCCATGCTGTTCACCGGACACGCCGCCGCGGAACCGCACACCGTCGATTGGACCGCCGCCGCCGAGCAACTGCGCGTCGTCGCGACCGGCAACCCGGCCGCCGAACAGGCCATCGACCGTCTGCTGGCCGATCCGCAGCGCCTCGACGACGCCGCCGAGGAGGTGGCGCTGCCCGCGCAGCCGTTCCAGATCCCGGCCCAGTCCGATATCGGTCGCGGCGGCGGTGCGGGCGTCTACGGTTCCGGCGTCGCGCTCGGCATCGACGGCTTCCGCTTCGGCTTCTTCGGCGGACCCGGCACCATCGCCCCGAACCAGACCGGTGCCAAGCTCGAGGTGATCTGGCTGAACCTGTCCAACGGACGCAGCGGCACCGAGGTGCTGACCGAGCACAACGATATCCCGGTCGATACCACGATCCGCTCGCGCGTGATCGATCCCGGCGCAGGCATGGTCGTGGCCGCGGTCTACGGCACGCTGTGGCACCGCTGGTCGGTTCCGGTCAGCGATCAGCACCCGGACGGGTTCCAGTACCAGAAGGGCACCATCTCGTTCCCATCCATGGGAGCAGTTGTCAATTGACAACGTTCGCTCACTGAGGTCGGGCGCGTTCTGTGAGGTCACAGGCGCGCCCGCGCTCATCTGGGGGTTTGCGTGCGGGGGCGGACACAGGGCCCGATTTGTCGCCTTTGGCTGTGACCTGTCACACGTGCGCTGATACGGTAGGCATCCGATATGCCCGTTCGATTCGCTAGGTCGAGTACCGACGCGAGAGTTCTGTGGAGGTGTTCGTGGTGAACCTGGCGCATACGCTGGAGGCCGTCAAAGCGCTGGGGGTGTTGCGATCGCGTGGGGTCAGCGATCCCAAAGCGCCGCTGGAAACCCTGAAGACCATGAAGGAGACGCGGGTCTACGGCCCGCACGCCGCGCTGGTCCGCCATTCGGCCCGGATCGCCCCCGATCAGGTCGCCCTGGCCGACGAGCGCGGTGAACTCACCTACCGCGAACTCGACGAGCAGTCCACCGCCGTCGCACGCGGGCTGCAGTCCGCAGGCCTGACCGAGGGCATGGTCGTCGGCGTGCTGGCCCGCGATCATCGCGGCCTGATCCTGGCCGAGGTGGCCGCCGCCAAGCTCGGCGTGCGGATCGCGCTGATGAACACCGGCTTCGCCAAGCCGCAGTTCGCCGAGGTCTGTGCGCGCGAGAAGGTCAAGGCGGTGCTGCACGACAGCGAATTCCTCGGCCTGCTCGACGCTCTGCCCGCGGATCTGCCGCGCTTCCTGACCTGGGTCGACGAGGGCGCCGCACTGCCCGAAGGCGCCACCACCTTCGACGACCTGATCGCCGCGAACTCCACCGAGCCGCTGCCCGCCCCCAGCAAGCCGGGCGGCTTCATCATCCTGACCAGCGGCACCACCGGCCTACCCAAGGGCGCCCCGCGCACGAAGGTGACGCCGATGGCGACCGCGCAGTTCGTGGACCGGGTGCCGTTCCCGCGTCGCGGCACCATGGTGATCGTCTCGCCGCTGTTCCACAGCACCGGCCTCGGCACCTGGCTGGTCGGCACCGTGCTCACCAACAAGATCGTGATGCGGCGCCGCTTCGACGCCGAGGCCACGCTGAAGATGATCTCCGATCACAAGGCCGAGATGCTGGTCGCGGTGCCGACCATGCTGCACCGGATGACCGAGCTCCCTGCCGAGGTGCGCGCCAAGTACGACCTGTCCTCGCTGAAGGTGATCCTGCTCGCCGGTTCGGCGCTGGCACCTGAGCTGTGCATCCGCGCCACCGAGGTGTTCGGGCCGGTCCTCTACAACCTGTACGGCTCCACCGAGGTGGCCATCGCGACCATCGCCACCCCCGACGAACTCGCGAAGGCGCCCGGCACCGTCGGCCGCCCGCCGATCACCTGCGATGTGCGGTTGTTCGACGACAACGATCAGCGCGTGCTCGACAAGAACGTCACCGCCCGCATCTTCGTGCGCAGCGGCGCACCGTTCGAGGGCTACACCGACGGCAGGCACAAGCAGATCATCGACGGCTACATGTCCAGCGGCGACGTCGGCCATTTCAATGACGACGGCCTGCTGATGGTGGACGGCCGCGATGACGACATGATCGTCTCCGGCGGCGAGAACGTCTTCCCGCAGGAAGTCGAGCAGCTGCTGCTCGAGCGCGAAGACGTCTTCGACGCGGCGGTGGTCGGCGTGGACGATGTGGAGTTCGGTAAGCGGCTGCGCGCCTTCGTCGTTCCCGAGCCCGGCCACACCCCGGACGCGGAGCAGATCAAGACCTTCGTCAAGGAGAACCTGGCTCGGTACAAGGTGCCGCGCGAGGTGGTCTTCCTCGACGATCTGCCGCGTAACCCGACCGGCAAGCTGCTGCGCCGGGTACTGGTGGATTACCAGGTCGAGCAGTAGATCGCGAGTAAGAGACGCCGGGGTCGAGGTGGACATCGACCCCGGCGTCGGCATCTCTGAGACGAGCACCACTACTCGCCGGTAATGCTTGCTATTGTTAGCGCCAGCACTGGATCTCGAGGTTGCGATCCACACCACCCCGGTCACGGTGGCGGGATCGCGGAAGGTTGTTTGCCGCATGTCTCTGTCGACCCCAGCCCCCGTCCGCAAGGCGCGTGACCTCGCTCTGGGCGTGAATGTCATGGTCAAGCGCGGATTGTTCAACCCGCTGCGCCTCGATCACGGGGCCCGCTCGTTCTACAACATGCGCAAGTACGGCCCGTTCGCCGGCGTCGTCATGCACGCCGCGCAGACTCGGCCGAACGCCGCCGCGATCGTCGACGAACACGGCGAACTCACCTTCGGTCAGCTCGATGAGCTGTCCAATGCGTTCGCTCGCGGGCTGTCGGCTCAGGGCATCGGCCAGGGCGACGTGGTCGCGGTACTCGCCCGCGATCATCGCGGCATGGTGCTGAGCCTGCTGGCCACCGGCAAGCTCGGTGTGCGCGCGGTGCTGATGAACACCGGATTCGCCAAACCGCAGTTCGCCGACGTCGCCGAGCGCGAAAAGATCAAGGCGGTGCTGCACGACAGCGAGTTCTTCGACCTGATGAGCGCCATTCCGGCAGACATTCCCCGCGTGCTCACCTGGGTGGACGAGAAGGACGGCGCCGATCCGTCGATCCCGACCATCGAATCGCTGTCGGCGGGCCGCTCCACCGAGTCCATGCCCGCCCCGGCCAAGCCCGGCGGCATGGTGATCCTCACCAGCGGCACCACCGGCACGCCGAAGGGCGCACCGCGCGATCGGGTCAGCCCCTTCATGTCGGCCCAGTTCCTGGACCGGGTGCCGCTGCCCAAGAACGGCACCATGGTGATGGCGGCGCCGATCTTCCACGGCACCGGCCTGTCCCAGTTCACCCTCGGCCTGGCGCTCGGCAACCGGGTGATCTTCCAGCAGCGCCGCTTCGACCCCGAGCTGACGCTGGCCAATATCGTGAAGCATCGCGCCGATTCGCTGGTCGTGGTGCCCACCATGCTGCAGCGCATGCTCGACCTGCCCGCCGACGTGCTCGCCAAATACGACATGACACCGCTGAAGGTGATCTTCGCGGCCGGCTCGGCGATTCCGCCGGACGTCGTGGTGCGCACCGCCGAATACTTCGGCGACGTGCTCTACAACCTGTACGGCTCCACCGAGTGCGCGGTGATCACGGTGGCCACCCCGGAGGATCTGCGTAAGGCACCGAGCACCGCGGGCCGCCCGCCCGCCGGCATCCGGATCGCGCTCTACGACGAGAACCGCAAGCTCATCACCGAGCCGAACGTCACCGGCACCATCTTCATCGAGAACGCGCACGGCTTCCGCGCCTACACCGACGGCCGCACCAAAGAGCGCGTGGACGGCATGATGTCCAGCGGCGACGTCGGCCATTTCGACGACGACGGCCTGCTGTTCATCGACGGCCGCGACGACGACATGATCGTCTCCGGCGGCGAGAACGTCTTCCCACAGGAAGTCGAGCACCTGCTGTCCAACCGGCCGGACGTGCTGGAGGCGGCGGTCGTCGGCGTCGACGACCGCGAGTTCGGCAAACGGTTGCGCGCCTTCGTGGTGCCAGGGCCGGACTCCAACCGCGACGTCCAGGAGATCAAGGACTACGTCAAGCAGAACCTGGCCCGCTACAAGGTGCCGCGCGAGGTGATCTTCCTCGACGAACTGCCCCGCAATGCCACCGGCAAGCTGCTGCGCAAGCCGCTGGTCGAGATGGACGTCGACGGGTCGTAGGCGTCGCTCGGGGCTCGCGTTCGGCCGCGAGCCCGGCACGCGGCTACTGCCGACGGCCGCTTGTCCGCCCCCAGCTACCAGCCCGGAGCCCGCAATCGCCGAGGCAGCAATGGGACGAAACTCCTCAGCTATCATCGGCGAGTGATTATCAGGTTCGGCCGACCCCCTGCGGATGACCGCAGCGGCATCGCGCAGTTGCGCGGTGGGGCGGCCGGATCGTTGTCCGGCACCATCTCGGTGGCCGCGCACGGCTGGGCATCCGGTGGAATGGCGCCGAGCAGCAGCACGTTGGCTCTCCTTCTCGCGGCTTCGGCTCTGGTCGGCGCGCTGGTCGCCGGGCCGGGCCGGCTGCGCACCGGATCCGCCGGGCTCCTCACCGTCCTGGCCGCGGGCCAGCTGCTCGGCCACCTCGCCATGGGGTGGGGGTCCGGGCATCTGCATCACGGCGACGTCCAACTGACGCCGACCATGATCGCCGCGCACCTGGTAGCCGTCGTGATCGCGGCGCTGCTGATCCGGGGCGCCGAATTCGCCTATCGCATGGGTAGGTCGGCCTTGGCCAGGGTTGTGCCGTTGCGGTATCACCCGCCCGCCATCGCCGGGCCTGCGCCGCTGCGAACCACGCATCGTGATCGCGTCATCCTGTGGGTGCTCGCCGCCGATGCGTCCCGCACTCGCGGACCACCGTCGACTGTTCGTCTCTGAATCAACTTCACCTGGACGCAATCGGCGGTCGGGCCACCGCGTGTGCAACACGGTGACGCCACCGCACGTCGCACGCAGCTGTCGTCGAACCGTGCTGCGCGGCGATACCCGGCGCGGCCTGTACCCGTCCGGTCAGGCGCACCTGCGGCAGGCCCTCCTCCCCGAAGGTCATGCCCCCGTGCGCCGAAACGACGTACGCCGCCGGAATATCGGCTCGCCGTGAATTGCCACGACGCGTGCGCACCGATGTCGTCCAGGTTCCGTTTCGCCCCACCCGAAGGGTCTGCCGGATCGCAGACGGGCGTGAGCCCCGCGACCGATGGCCGCAACCCGGGTATCTCTCGACAGGACGTAGTCGAACAACGATGAGTACCACCGATATCGAGACTCCACCGACGGAGTCCGCACCCCCATCCGGTTCCCGGACCGGGCCATGGGCCGCGGCGCGCGCGCTCGCGCTGCGGCTGCATTTCTACGCCGGCGTCTTCGTCGGCCCGTTCATCTTGATCGCGGCGATCACCGGCGCGCTGTACGCGATCTCCCCGGCGCTGGAGTCGATCGTCAACCGCGATCTACTGCACGTCGACTCCTCCGGGCCCGCGCAACCGATCTCCGCGCAGGTCGAGGCCGCCGTCGCCACCCGCCCCGATCTGCCGCTGGTCGCGGTCGCACCGGCACCGGAATCCGGCGACACCACCCGGGTCATCTTCAGCGATCCCACGCTCGGTGAATCCGAACGCCGCGCGGTGTTCGTCGATCCGGCGACCGCGACACCGGTCGGTGAATCGGTGGTCTACGGCAGTTCGGGTGCGCTGCCCATGCGCACCTGGATCGACCGGCTGCACCGCGACCTGCACCTGGGCGACCCCGGGCGGCTCTACAGCGAGCTGGCCGCGTCCTGGTTGTGGGTCATCGCGCTGGCCGGTCTGCTGCTGTGGGTCCGGCGGGTGCGGGCGCGGCGCGACCGCAATTCCGCGGGCTGGCTGCTGATCCCGGACCGCTCGGGTAGTGGCCGCGGACGCACCCTGAATTGGCATGGCGCCGTGGGTTTCTGGATCCTGCCCGTGCTCTTGCTGCTGGCGGCGACCGGGATGACCTGGTCGACCTATGCCGGCGAGAACATCACCGAGCTGCGCGAGAACCTCAGCTGGACCACGCCTGCCGTCAGCACGTCGCTGCCCGGCTCCGATGCGCCGGCGAGCCATGCGGGTGGCGACCACCATCACGGTGGTTCGACACCGATGCCGACCGGCGATCCGGGTGATCGGGTGGCGCAGCTGGATCGGGTGGTGGAAGCCGGGCGCGCCGCAGGCATCGATCGGCCGGCCGAGATCGCGATTCCCGCCGACGATTCGACGGCCTTCGCGATCAAGGAACGGCGCATGCCCGGCACCTACACCGTCGACGCCGTCGCGGTCGACGGAGCCACCGGGGCGATCACCGCGCGCCTGCCCTATGCCGACTGGCCGCTGATGGCGAAGCTGTCCAACTGGGGCATCCAGTTCCATATGGGCCTGATGTTCGGCCTGCTCAACCAGCTGCTGCTGCTCGCGGTGATGATCGGCCTGATCACCGTGATCGTGCGTGGCTACCTGCTGTGGTGGAAGCGGCGCCCCACCCGCGCGGCCGGGCGGTTCGCCATCGGTAAACCGCCACAGCGCGGCGGGTTGCGGCGCAGTCCACCGGTGCTGATCGTGCCGCTGGCCGCGGTGACGGTTCTGATCGGCTGGTTCGCGCCGTTGATCGGAATCAGCCTGCTGGCCTTCCTGGTGGTCGACGTCCTCGTCGGACAGTTCAGGAGACGCGCCACCGGGTAGCTCCGGCTCCGCGATACAGGCCCGCCCCGGCGGTGGGCCTGGTTCATCGTGCGAATTTTCGCCTCGGCGTCGAGCCGAGGAGTGGTTCCGCGGGCCGTGCGACCACTGCAGCCCGCACCTGCGGGCCCGTCGGCCGCGCGCACACGCGCTCGGTCGAGTCCGCCACGGTGGAGCGCACACACCGGCACGTCGGTTTCGGGACGGCCCGACCGACATCCGCGAACCACGGCTGTCCGCCTGCGCCGGGCTCATGCCCCGCACAGCCGTGCCCATGCCAGGGCACGGGTGAGAACCACAGCCGCACAAGCAATTCGGGTCGTCCCGTCGGCATCGACTCTACCGACCCGGCCCGAGGTCATCTCTCCACACATGAGAAGGAAACAACTCCCATGAAGTTCACCAAGCTCGCCCTGATCACCGTCGCCGCGACCACCGCTCTCGGCGTGACCGCTGCCACCGCACAGGCCGCTCCGGAGCCGGAGGCGGTCGGTTTCACCGCGACGGCGACCGAGACGTCGAGCGTCATCAGTACCGACGCGGGTTCGCTCGTGGTCGAGGACCGGGTGCTGAAAATCAAGGCTCCCAATGGCACCGTGCTGGCGGGTACGCCGCTGACCTTCCGGGTCGACGAGTTCGAATTCCCGATCGCCGCCGAGATCTCCGGCCGCACCGCCACGCTCACCCCGCAGTTCGATCTCGCGCACGCCGCGTACCGCCCGGTCGCCCTGCCCTTCGAGGACAAGGCCACCTACAAGTCCGAGTACGAGCGTGAGAAGGACGCCTGGAGCCGCATGACCAGCACCATCGGTCTCGGAGCCAGTATCGCCGCCCTGGTCGGCGGAATCGGTGGCGCCGCGGTGGGTTGCGTGCTCGGCGGCATCGCCGGCGCCACCGTCGCCTCGGCGACCATCGTCGGCCTGTTCGGGCCGTTCATTCCCGCGGCCGCGGTCGGCTGCATCGGCGGTGTCCTGGCCGTCGGCAGCCTAGGTGCTGTCGTGGGTCAGATTCTGATCACCGCGCCCGTCGCGATCGGCGCCGCGATCCAGTACTTCACCACGATCAACGCCCCGTTCCCGGCCAAGTGATCTGATCTGGCGGCTCCTGCGTCCCGGCGCACACCATCCCGGGGCGCAGGAGCCCGAGCGGTAGGGCAGCCGAAGGCTCAGTCGCGCACTCCTGCTGGGGAACGCCGCGATCCGTGCCGGATGACGCGCCGCGCACCCGGGCCGGATCCGCAGCGCGGGTTCAGCCGTCCGAGCGCCCGGCTCGGAACCGCGGTTCGGCCGAGGCCTGCGTAAGTCCGGCGAGGCGACCGCTTCGAGAAGCGGCGACCCAGGGTGTGGCCGGCTTTTCCGCCGCCGACGTCGCGGGACGAGGCCGCGGGCGGCGGCGGGTCTGCCGGATGCTGTCGCTGCGCCGGAGGCGCTCGCCTCGTTGCAGGAGGCGCTGCCGGCTGAGTTCCTCGTCGTTCGCGGCGGTACGCCGTTCCAGCAGTTCGTAGTTCTGCTGCACCATGCGGTCGAACACCTGGTCCATGATGTCGTCGGCGTCCTCGGCGTGGCCTGCTTGTCCGTCGGATGCGGGCAGGGCGAACAGAAGCTCGTCGTCCGCGGCGGCCGCACCGTCGACCGAGTAGGCCCGCCGCCGTATGCAGACCGCGATCACGGCCGTGAGCGCCGCGACGATGCAGCACATGAGGGCCTGATCGGTCAGTGCGGCCGTCGTGGCCTGTTGCGCCGCGCCGGCGGCCGGCTCCTGGCCGCTGCCGTCACCGAAGAGCGACTTCACGATGCTGCCGAGCGTCTCTTTCAGATCGTCGTGGTCTTCGGTCATCTTCTTCAATTCCGGTGACTTGCTGTTGAGGTACAGCAGTGTCACCGGCACCAGGACCACATTGGCCATAGCGGCGACGATCGCCACCGACCGCCCGACGCCGATCAGTCGATGCAGCTGGGCCCCGATCAGGGTGGCCGCCGCGGCCGCCGCGATCAACGCGCCCCACCACCCACTGATGGACGCCACGGGCTCGTCGAAGATGCGCAGCGCGGGAACGGACCCCTCCAGCCGGCCGAAGGCGTCGGTGCGCACGTCACCGTGGGGGCCGGTGGCCTTCAACCACGGCTGGCACAGGAGTAGCAGGGTGAACAAGCTCAGCGCTGTGATCGACCAGCACTGCCAACCGGATCGAAATTCGGAATCGGGTCGCATAACTACGCCGACTTGCCCGTGGGGTGCGTTTTCCATGAAATTCGAATTCAACCTTCGGAATTGCTTATTTCACCCCTGCGCGATATGCGAGGGGGTGTGTCACATCTTCGGTGAGCCCTTGTCGCCATCGACGTTCATCAGATTAGAGCATGGGATACGCAGGTCAAATGAGGTTTGCGGCACAAAGAGACATGCGACACAATACTTTTCGGTAACTTGCATTCATGGTCGCACGACCAGTTCTGGACGTGGTTGCCGAAAGCCCTGCATCGAGAAGTTTTCGGTGCCTCGGGAACCACCCGAGAACCCTGACGACGACGAACACCCTGTGACCAGATCCACGCGCGATATCCGACTCCGGCTCGACGCAGATCGCGCGATCACCGCAGCCGGCGCGCACCCGCGGCCGGTGCCGCGGTGAACACGCGGGGCTCGGGCAAACCGTTGCCGACCAGTCCATCTCGCACAGCGATGGTCACCCTATCCACGGCCTGCTGGTCGACCAGCGCGATGACGCTCCCGCCGAACCCACCCCCGACCATGCGCGCCCCATACGCACCCGCGGCCAGCGCAGCCGTCACCGCGGCATCCAGGCCAGGCGCAGACACCGCGAAATCGTTCCGCAGAGAAATGTGCGAGGCGGTCAGGATCGGCCCGATCTGGCGGGGATCGGCGCCCGCGCGTAACAACGCGACGACGTCGAGAACCCGGGCGTTCTCGGCGACGACGTGTCTCGCTCGGCGGAGCAGTACCGGGTCGTCCAGCCGCGTGAGGACGTCGAGCGAATCGATCTCGCGCAGCGATGGCGCACCCAGTTCCGCTGCGGCGGCCGCACATTCGGCCCGGCGCTCGGAATAGCCGCTCTCGGCCAGCCGATGCGGATGCCCGGTGTCGACCACGAGTAGTTCGAGCCCGGAAGCGCGCAGGTCGAACGGAATCTGCGCATGGGCCTCGGGGCCGCCTCGGGTGAAACGCTGGACATCCAGGAACAGCGCGTGCCCGCGGGTACACAGGATCGCCGCGGACTGGTCGAGTATCCCGGTCGGCACACCCACGTAGCGGTTCTCCGCCGCTTGCGTCAGCTCGATCAGACCGCGCTCGGAAACAGGTAGTTCGAACAGATCTCGCAGCGCGAGGGCCACCGAGCAGCACAACGCGGCCGACGACGACAACCCCGCTCCCATCGGCACTCCGCCGTCGATGCGCAGCTCGACACCACCCACGGGATGCCCGCGGCGCGCGAATTCGGCCACCACGCCCACCGGATAACGCGCCCACTCGGGAAGCGCCGCGCGCTCGGTCTCGAGCTCACCGAGCCCGACGGCGATCCGCTCCCCCGGCCGCTGCCGCGATCGCAGCAGCACCCGGTCGCCGCCGCGCCGCCGAGCCGCGCACTCGACGGTCATCGGTAGCGCGATCGGCAGCACGTATCCGTCGTTGTAGTCGGTGTGCTCGCCGATGATGTTCACCCGGCCGGGCGCCACCCAGGTCGCGAAGCCGTCGTTGCGATCGTCGGGCACCGCTCCACTGTACGAGACACGCCGTGCGAGCAGTGGTTTCGCCGCGACACGATGCGGGACGGGCGATCCTCGGTCACGCTCGGTTCGAAGGGATGACCCGCCCGCCTGTTCGCGGGCCCGGCCGCATGGGGAGCACGTGTGATCGATTCCGCCCGCCGTCGTTTCGGTCCGTCCTGGCCGCTGCGGCATCGTCTGCCCGCCCGTCGCGGCAATCGGGCCGCACCGCACAGCATCCAGATCGCGGCGGCCACCGGCGCCGGGCCCACCGCCCTGGCCGCATTCGATGCCGCCCTGCGCGAACTCGGGGTCGGCGAGGCCAATCTGATCCGGCTGTCCTCCGTGATCCCGCCGCACACCCGCCTGGAATCCGCCGCACGGATCGACACGCCGATCACCTGGGGCGACCGCCTCTATTGCGTCTACGCCGCCGGGCACGCCGACACCGCGGGTGTGCGCGCCGCCGCCGGTATCGGCTGGACCACCCGCGAGGACGGTGCCGGCCTGTTCGTCGAACACGAGGCCGAGACGGCCGAGGAGGTCGAACACCTTGTCCGAACCAGCCTGGCCGATATGGCACGGCATCGCACCGGTCGCTTCGGCCCGGTTCGGTTGCGCACCAGCGAAACTCGCTGCGACGACCGCCCCGCGTGCGCGGTGGTGCTCGCGGCGTTCGGGGCGTCCGGTTGGGGCCGACTATGAGCCTGCTGCACGTCACGGTCGAAACCACGATCGACCCCGAGCCGGCCGACCTGTTCCACCGCCTCTACGAGCAGGCCTTCGGTCCGCTGCGGACCAAGGCCGCGGCCAGGCAGGTGCTGCATCGGGAGGAGTTCCTCGCCGAGATGCGCGATCCGCGGGTCCAGAAACATATCGCGCGTACCGGCACCGGCGAACCCGTGGGCCTGACCACCTTGACCAGGCATTTAGAGACGGTGCCGTGGATCAGCCCCGAATATTTCGTTGCGCGATACCCTGAACACGCGGCCCGCGATGCGATCTACTACGCGGGTTTCACCCTTGTTGCGCCAAGTGCGCGACAGGGGGCGGCATTCCATGTCATGATCGAATCAGTTGTCCGGGTTCTGGTGGCTGAACGTGCCGCGGTCGGCTGGGACATCTGTTCGTACAACAACACTCGGTTCTGTTTCGCCGACGGCATCCGAGCGGTGCTCGAGGAGCAGGCAGACGTCGAAGTAGCAGTTGAGGATTCCCAGACCTACTACGCGGCCCGATTCATCGGAACGGGAGCGATGAAGGGGGGCTGATGGAACTCACCGGAGAGCAGTCGGCGGGTGGGCGATCGCACTTCGGACATCGGTGGCTCAGGTTCGTCCCCGGCGTCGCGATCGCCTTGATCGTGCTACAAACTCTGCTCGATTCCCCCGCGCTGTCACTGACGACGATGGCCTCGGTGGTGGCGGGCGCGCTCGCCATGATCGGCACGGGCCTCTACCGCCACCGCCCGCGTCGACCACTGCCGTGGTATTTGCTGTCCGCGTCGGCGGTGGCGTTCGCCGCAGGCATCGCACTGCGCGATTTCACCGGCACCGGCACCCGCCACCTCGACGACGCCTTCACCCTCGCCGGCTATGTCGGCATCGCGGTGGCCGCGGTGTTCTGGTTACGCCCGCGGCAGCTACACGCCGATTACGACCTACTGCTCGACTCGGCCCTGATCGGCCTCGGCGCCCTGCTGGCCTCGTGGACCTTCTTGATCTCACCGGCGCTACGCGCCGACGGCCATCTCGGTCATGCCGTGACGACGGCGATCTATCCGATCCTCGACGCTCTGCTGCTCGCCCTGGTCGCCTACTCGGTGGCGTCGACGACGCGTTCGGAGACCTCGCTTCGCCTGCTGCACGGCGGGCTGCTGCTGGCCCTGCTCGGCGATCTCGGCTACAACCTCGAGGTCGCAGGCACACCGGTGGCAGGCCGTGACGTGCTGCTCGCACCGCTGCTGCTGGCCTACACCCTGGTCGGCGTCGCCGCCCTGCACCCGACGATGACCTCGCTCGGCGCACCGCATCCGATTCATCCGCATCATTCGCGCCAGCGCGCGAGCTTCCTCGCTGTCGCGCTGATCGTGGCATCGCTGATCCCGGTGGTGGGTTCGCGGCTCGGCACGGTGGACCGGGTGGTGGTGTCGACGCTGTGCGCACTGCTGTTGATCGGGGTGCTGGTGCGCAGCGAGCGCGCCATCGTGCGCAGCGCCCGCAGCGAGAAACGTGCCCAGTACCAGGCCGACCACGACATGCTCACCGGGCTGCTCAATCGGTCGGCGCTGCTGCGAGCGCTGGCGCGCAATCGCGGCCACTGGGCGGAACGACCGCTGTGCCTGCTGTTCATCGACCTGGACGGATTCAAGATGATCAACGACAGCTACGGTCACGCCGTCGGCGACGAACTCATCGCCAACGCGGCCTCGCGGATCCGCCGGGCGGTGCGCCGCGAGGATGTGGTGGCCCGGTACGGCGGCGACGAATTCGTCATCCTCGCGCCACTCGACCGGCAGGAGGCCGACGGCCTGGCCAAGCGGCTGCTCGCCACCTTCATCCGCCCGTTCGAACTCAGCGCCGGCGAGGTACCGATCACCGCGAGCATCGGCCTCGCGTGCAGTGGGCCGCGCGCCACCGAAGCAGACATCTACGACCTGCTGCGCGAAGCGGATTCGGCGATGTACCACGCCAAGGAGTACTCCCTCGGCTACACCTTCTACGACACGTTCCGGGACGAGACCCGCGCGACGCCCGAGACCGTCCGCCGCCCCTGGCAGCGCGAGACAGCGGTCTGAGCGCCGCCCGGGACCCTCTCAGCCGGGCAGCTCGGCGAGCAGCTTCTTGGCCTCCGCCAATTCGGCCTGCAACTGCTCGACCTTGGCCAGCTGCGCGACCCGCACCGCTTCCATGATCCCGCCGACCACCTCGGCGACCTCGGGGTGCAGCAGTTTCGCGGCCTGCGCGACGGCGGCGCTGTTCACCGGAAGCGCTCGCACGGTGCGCTTCTTGCCATTGACCACGTCGACGCTCCACTCGCCGTCGGCGGTGCCGCTGATGGTGACGGTGACCTCGGCCGCCTTCGACTTGCGCGCCGGAGCCTTGGCGGCCGGCTTCGGCTGGGCCTGCGGCGCCGGTTGTTGACGCGCGGGCGCGGGCTTGGCGGCACCGTTGGCGGCCACAGGCTCAGCAGCGGGCACCGGTTTCGCGACGGGCTTCGGGGCCTGCGGCGGCGCGGGCGGAGTGGACGCGGTGCTCGTCGGGGCCGACGGCTTGGTCACGGTGGGTGATTCCTTCCTGGTGGACGATTTCGGCTGGGCGACGGGCTTGTCCCGGGCGGGCTTGGTCATCGTCACCTCGGCCGGGGAAAAGGACAGCACGTCTTTGGAACCGGTGGGCCGGATCTGGAGGAAATCACCGTCGGACGGCTCACCGAGGGCGATGACCTTGCCCGAGCGCCCTTCCGGTATGCCCACGGCCGCGGCGGTGAACCACACCATGGGCGGGCGGCCGGCGGCGATCTCGGTGGCGATCTGCGCAATCTCGGTGTCCGACAAGGGTTGCGGTGTGTTCTTGGACTTTGTTCGCGGCGATGACATGGGGCTCTCCGGGCAATTCTCGCGTTTCGTGAAGGGGCCTGCGTGCACAGATGATGCCGCACTCCACCGACAAGTTCTCCCCGCACCCGGCGAATCCATCCACGCGAGCACGCCGGGACGCCTTCGCGTCGATCCGCATCGATCGGGCCGATCCCGCTGCCACGGCGGGCCGGTTGCGATAAGAATAGAACACGTTCTAGGAACAGTCCCGCGGCCGCGTGGACTCGGAACGGGCAAGCCCGGACGGCCGGCGAGGCGTCCGGGAGAAACGAACGGCAGGAACCGCGATGACCGAAACCGTCGATCAGCAGGCGCTCACCATGGCCGCCATCGGCAAGCTCACCGGCCCCGGCGGGCCGTTCGAGATGACGGTGCAGCAGGTACTCGGCGCGCCGACACCGGTGCTCGTCAACCGCGAACGCAGCCTCGCCGACGTGCTCGCGGCGTCGACCCGCTGGGGCGATCGCGACTACCTGGTCACCGAACACACCCGGCTGTCGTTCACCGAACACGCGGCGGCCGCGGGCGCGCTGGCGCGGGCGCTGCGCGATCGCTACGGCGTCGGCAAGGGCGATCGGATCGGCATACTGGCCGCGAACACCCCGGAATGGGTGGTCGCTTTCTGGGCCGCGCAATGCCTCGGCGCGATCGCGGTCGGCTACAACGCCTGGTGGGCCCCGCCGGAGATCTCCTACGGCCTCGCCCACACCACACCGTCGGTGCTGATCGCCGATGCCAAGCGGGCCGCCGGCGTCGCCGAACTGCGCGCCGACGTGCCCGTCCTCACCATGGAGGACGACGTCGCGGCGCTGATCGCGGAGTTCGCCGGCGGCGAGCTGCCGACGACACCGGTGGCCGAGGACGATCCCGCCGTCATTCTCTACACCAGCGGCACCAGCGGCCGCCCCAAGGGCGTGACGCATTCGCATCGCAACCTCATCGCCGTCATCGGCTATCACCGCTTCAACGATGCGCTCGCGGCGGAATTGTCCGGCACCCCCGACAACGGCGGCAGGCGATTCCTGCTCACCTCACCGCTGTTCCACATCGCCAGCCTGCACAATCTGGTCGTTCCGCGCCTGGTCAGCGGGGATACCGCGGTCATCCATCAGGGCTCGTTCGACGCGGACCGGGTGCTGCGGCTGATCGAGCGCGAGCGGGTCAGCAATTGGGGCGCCATGCCGACCATGGCGACGCGGATGCTCGACTGCGATCTCGGCGCCTACGACCTGTCGTCGCTGCGCGCGTTCTCGCTGAACTCGGCACCATCGTCGGCGGCCTTGCAGCAGCGGCTGCGTGAGCAGCTCCCGGTGGCCCGCACCGCGCTGGTCACCAGCTATGGCCTCACCGAATGCAGCACGGCGGCGACGCTTGCCGCACCGGCCGAGCTCGCGGCGTTCCCGGACACCGTCGGACGCCCGGTGCTCGGAGCCTCGGTGGAGATCCACGACGAGACCGGTGCCCAGCTCCCCGACGGCGAGGAGGGCGAGATCTGGGTGCATGGACCGTACGTCATGCTCGGCTATTGGAACGATCCCGCCGCGACGGCGGCCGCGATCACCCCGGACCGCAAGCTGCGCACCGGTGATATCGGTGTGCTCGAGGACGGCCGGTTGCGGCTGTCAGGACGACGCTCGGATCTGATCCTGCGCGGTGGTGAGAACGTCTATCCCACCGAGATCGAGCAGTGTCTCGACGAGCATCCGGCGGTGCTGGAGAGCGCGGTCCTCGGCGTGCCGGATCCGGATCTGGGGCAGGCGGTGGCCGCGGTGGTGGTCGTCGAGAACCACACAGCCACCGATGAAGCCGAGTTGCGCGCGTTCGCCGCCGAGCGCCTGGCCTACTACAAGGTCCCGGCGCGGTGGCGGCTCACCACCACTCCGCTCCCGCGCAATGCCACCGGGAAGGTGATCCGCGCGGGCCTCGAGCCGTAGCCACCCGGGCTACAACGAGACGATCAGCAGGAAGAGCGCTGTCTGGATGGTCTGGAAAAGACTGTTCAGGTTCTGCTGGATTTCGGCGCTGCCCATGCCCGGCCTCCATTCGTCCGGCCGACGCGCTCCCGAACGGGAGCGGTTCGGTACCACTCCAGTGTGACAGAGCGCCGCGGCACGGAAAGCCCCTGTTCGCCTGGGCAGCGAAGCCGGGGCATCGGCCATCGACACCATAAAACTAGAACTCGTTCTACTATGGGGTCGACCGCCGCGTCGCGGTCCGTTCGACGAAGGAGTTGCCGTGGCATTGGACGCATCCGGTGCGAGCCTGCTCGCCGCCGTGCAGGCTTCCCCCCGCGCCGTCGCCGCCCATGACCGGCAGGCGTGGGTGGGCCTGTTCACCGCCGACGCGACGGTCCGCGATCCCGTCGGCGCCCGCCCGCATACCGGCCGCGCGGCCATCGAACGCTTCTACGACACCTTCATCGCGCCCAACTCCATCGAGTTCCGGGTCGATCACGACTTCGCCGGCCCGGCCGTCGTGGTCCGCGATCTCAGCATCCTGACCACCATGGCCACCGGAGCGCAGGTGCTGGTGCCGATGCACCTGCGCTACGACCTCGCCGAGGTCGACGGCGATCTGCGCATCGCCCATCTCGCCGCGCACTGGGAACTGCCCGCGATGGTGGCGCAGCTACTGCGCACGGGCGCACCGGGTTTCGGTGCGGGGATGAAGCTGGGCGCGGCACTGGTACGCAATCAAGGCCTGGCCGGTGCGGCGGGGATGGCTCGCGGGTTCACCGGCGTCGGCCGGGCGGGCAAGCGCGTGGCCACCGAGTTGTTCGGTGCGGCGAGCTCGGGTGACACCGCGCATGTGCGCAGGCTGCTCGGCGCGGGCACGGTGATCGAATGCCCGGCGGGCACGGTCGTTTCCGCCGACGAGTTCACCGCATGGGCCGGTGCGGGCCTGCGGACCGGGAAGACGATCGCGGCCGGGCGGTCGGTGACGACGAGTGTGGAACGTGGCGGCGCACCCGCTGTGGTCGCGCTGGAGTTCGCCCCGGACGCGCCGAGGATCCATCAGGTCGTCGTGTTCGGGGAGCGGGTGCCGGAACAGCCCTGAGGAACCGCCGCCTGCGCGGGCCGTCCGATGTATGCCCGCGATCGAGCCCGATCGCGGCTCGCCGGCGACGCCTACCCCTGTGCCCGCGTCCAGACGATGCTCGGCGGAATATCGCGCAGCACGGGCAGCCGGTCGAAGATCGGCGCGAGCACGGCGAGCACACCATGGGACGGCCCGTAGGACGACACCCGGATGTCGGCGAACTTCGGGCTCCACTGCCGCAGTAGCTTGTCGATCTGGCTGCGCTCGACGCCCCACGGCATCGGCGGCGCCGTATAGGCGGGCGTTTTGCGGTAGCCCTTCATCGTCTTCGCCGAGAACCAGGGTGGAATCGTGTCGAACATCAGCTCGACACCGGGAAATCGCTCGACGATCGCCACGCACAGGCGGCGCACCTCGTCGGGCTCGAAATACATGAAAAGGCCCTGCGCCGAGACGAATACGCCGCGTTGCGGCTGCTCGATGTGGTCGAGCCAGGACAGATCGAGCGCGCTGACCGGCAGATGACGGCAGCGATCGCGCGCGGGCAGGTAACGCTCGCGGATCGCGATGGCCTCGGGCACGTCGACACACAGCCATCGCACCGCGCCGTCGTCGCAGCGCTGGAACTGGGTTTCCAGCCCGGCCGCCAGTTCCACCACGGTGCCGCCCGGATGTGCGGCGAGCCAGGGTCGCAGTGCCTCGTCGAAGCGCATCGACCGGACGGCGTGGGTGCCGTCGGGTGTGCCGAAGGCCGCCTCGTAGTCGAAGTCGATCGACTCGTAGATGCGTACACACTCCGGGTCGCGCAATACCGCGTCGGCGCGCAACGATTCACTGGCCCGGTTGTGCAATGTCCACAGCATCGTCAGCGGGATACCGCTGAGCCCGACATCACCGCTCATCGGATTCACCTCTTCCTGCCGCCGCAACGGCCGTTACCAGGAGGGATATCTCAGGTATGGGAAGCCTAACGACGAATCGGGCCGAGCGGGGTTCCTCGACGAGCGGCCGGGCCGCCGGTGGCCGGAGCCACCGACGGCCGAGGGTGCCGACGCACGGGCGTCAGGAGCTCACGCCGCTGAGCTCGTTCGGGCTCTCCGGCAACTCCGCCGAGGCGGTCACCGCGCCGCTGGCGAGATCGACCCGATGCACCGCCTTCTTCGCGGTATCGGTGACGTAGGCGATGCCGTCGCGCACGAACAGCGCCGGCCGCGGCTGCTGCCATTCCAGCGGCTCCTGCCACGGGTCGATCACCGCGATGGTCGTGGTGACCGTGCCCGCGACCGGGTCGATGACGTGGATCTTGCCGTCGGTGCCGAGCACGAGCGCTTCACCCTGCGGGCCGCGAGCCAGCGACCGGAAGGTGTAGCTGGTGCCGAGATCGACCAGCCGCAGCGTGGCGTTGGTGGTGTCGATCAACGAAATCTGCTGCGGGCGTTCTAGTTCGGCGTCCTTGTCCTGCTTGTAGTCGCCGAGCACGATCGGCGAGACCTCGCTGCCCGCCTGGTTGCCGATGCGCCCGTACGGGGTCGGGCTGGTGACCTTGGTGATGGCGCCGTCGCGGTAGATCAGCGCGCCGGTCTGGCAGCCGACGACGACGGCCTCGCCCTGCGCGGTCGCCTCACCGTGTACGCCGGGGCAGTCCTCGTTGCGGGCGATTTCCTTGCGGTCGGCGTCGAGGACGACGATCCCGGTGCGCGCTTCCTCGGTGCCGACCGTCAGCACCAGTTCGCCGTTCGCCATTTCGAGGGCGACACCGTGATGCGGCGCGGGCGCCTGGTACACCTGCGTCTCGGGCTGCTCCGCGCCGAGCTGCTCGGGGTCGAACGAGGTCACTTCACCGCTGCCGTCGGCGAACAGTACGGTTCGCCCGGCGTGACCGACGACGTGGCCCGGTTTCGCGGCGGGGAAATCGACCCCGGTGAACCGGCCCTCCACGGCGTCGAGCACCCGGAAGGCATCCGAGGTGGAGACCAGCATGTGCCGGTCGTCGCCGGCCGGGTTGAGCCGGTTGAATCCCTCCAGCGCGATCTCACCGGTGGTCGCGAGGGTATCCGGGTCGAGCAGGTAGATACCGCCGTCGTAGGTGACCGCGAGCGGGGCGGTGACGGGCGCGGCCGCCTGGTCTGCCTCGTCGCTGCCGCAGCCGCTCAGCGCGACCGCCGCGGTGAGCAGGCCCGAGAGCGCCACCGTTGTGGTGCGGGTCCGAGTACGCATGTTGCTCCGTTTCCGTTGTACTGCTGAAGTTCTCGGCGCGAGCGCACCACCGGTGCTCACGGGGCCAGCCCGGTGACGATGGCGTCGGTATTGGCGCGCATCATCTCCAGATAGCTGCCCGCGCCCTCGCCCGGCGGGGTGAGCGATTCCGAATGCAGCCCAACCACCCGGACGTGCACGCCCGCCTGCTCGGCGAGCACTCGCGCGAGCCGATCCGGTTGCGCCGAATCCGCGAAGACCGCGGGCACACCGGCATCGCGGATGGTGGCGGCCAGTTCCGCGAGATCCGACGGGCTCGGTGAGGCCAGGGTGGTGCCGCTCGGTATCACCGCACCCACCACCTCGAATCCGAAACGCTGTGCCAGGTAGCCGAAGACGTGGTGATTGGTGACGAGCTTGCGCCGCTCGGCGGGCACGCTCGCGAAGCGCTGGGCCATCCAGGTGGCGAGCGCGTCCAGTTCGGCCAGGTAGCGGTCGGCGTTCGCACGGACGGCGTCCGCATCGACGCCGGGCACATCCGCGATGACGCGATCCCGGATGACCTCGACCGCACGCCGCACCCGCTGCGGATCGGTCCAGAAATGCGGATCGGGCTGCCCGGCCGTCGCTCCGGAACCGAAGGCGATCGGATCGACCTCGGACCCGACGTATACCGTGGCCACCCCGGCGTCGGCGGCTGCCTCGACATTGCGGAGCACGCCCTCTTCCAGGCCGAGGCCATTGGCCACGATCAGTCCCGCCCGCTCCAGTCCCGCGGCCTGCTGCGCCGAGACGGCGAACGAATGTGGATCGGCGGCACGCGGCATGAGCACCGACACCGGTGCGGCCGCACCGACGATCGCCTGGGTGATGTCGCCGAGGATGTCGGTGGTCACCACGATGGCGCCGCGGTCCGGTCCGGAATCCGCGCATCCGGTGAGCGCCATCATCGCGGCGAGCAAGGCGACGATCATTCGGGCGAGCACGCTCATCGGCCGGTCTCCACCATCAGTTCCGGTGCGATATCGAGCCGGAAAGTCCGTGCGATACGCAGGTTGTCGTTGTAGTCGATCTCGTGCACGACCCGCGCCGCCGGATCGTTGACGTAGGCGCGGTTGGCGTCGACCGCGATGACCGGGCTCGCCGCACCGGGCGCGAGCGGCGCGGCGAGCACCTTCGTCTGGGCTGTCTCGGCGCCGCTGACCGGGTCGTATCCGCGCAGGATGCCATCGGCGGTGAGCGCCATGATCGGCGTACCCGCGCCTGCGGTGTTGGTCGCGACCACCGGCCCGGTGGGGATGCGCGTCCATCGACGGGCGCTCACATCGAGCACGCCGAGGGCGTCGGGACCCGAGCGCGTCACCAGGGTGGTGCTCGACGGGCGATGGAAGAACGTTTCCGCGGGCGCGCCCATGCCGTCGGCGAACGGGATCCTGGTGGCGGCCACGCGCGCATCCTGCTCGGTCACCAGCACTGCCCCGTCGGCGCAGCCGATCACCACGCCGCGCCGGGTCACGGCCTGCCCTCGGGGCTCAGGGCACGGTGCGTCCAGCGCGGTCACCTCGGCGCCGTCGCGGGAGCGCACCTCGATACGGCCCGAGCGCAACGCGACCACCAGCCGGCCCGCGTAGGGCACAGCGGTCGCGTCGGGGATCGAGCCCTGTTCCCGCACCGATCCCCCATCCAGGGCAGCGCGATCCAACACGACGGAGCCGGCCGCCGCGCGGGCGGTCGCGATCGTCTTGTCGCTGTACACGGCCGTGACCGGACCGGCGTCGAGTCGCCCGACCTCCCGCGCGGACGCGCGGTAATAGTGCACGTGATCGCCGTGGTCGACCATCCAGCTACCGCTGTCGACCACCTGTGTCGATGCGGCATTCGACAGATACGCGTAGCGACCGTCACCAGCGATCGCGGTGACATCAGGAACAGATCCGAGCTCGATCACCTCCTCGGTGATCAGATCGACCACCCGCACCGCTCCGGAACCACGTTCCGCGACAACCAGTCTCGGCTGCGCCTCGGCGGTCTCCGCCGCGCCCGCGACATAGCCGTGCGGCGTCGGCTCGGCGGGCATCGGTTCGGTATCGGCGCCGCAACCGACGAGCGGGAAAACCAGTGTGAGCGCCCCGGCCACCGTTACCGGCGCGGTGGCAGCACGCAGGCTCAGTCGCTCCCGCAGCCGTGATACCAGGGCGGACAGGAAGAACAGTGCGACCGCGGACCCGGCGATGGTCGCGCCCGCCGCCGTGCCCGCATGCCAAGAGATGAGCAGACCGATGACCGTGGCGGCCGAACCGAAGGCCGCCGCCAGCGCCATCACCATCGGAATCCGATGGGCGAACAGCATCGCCGCGGCCGGCGGCGCGATCAGCAAGCCGAACACCAGCAGCGTTCCGACGATATGAAACGACGCCACGATGGCCAGCGTGAGCAGACCGACGAGCGCGAACTGAGCCCGCCGCGGCGCCAACCCGAGGGTCTGCGCGGTGCGCGGGTCGAAGGTGAGCGCGAGGAAGGCGCGATGCCCGAGCACGGCCACCACGAGCGCGATCAGCAAGGCCGCCAGCAGGAACAGCAGATCGAGCTGCCGCGTCGCCAAGACGTCGCCGAAGAGAAAACCGGTGAGGTCCACCGCGAACGACTGCGACCGCGACACGATGATCACACCGATGGCCAGCATGCCGACGAAGAGCAGGCCGATGCCGGTGTCGGCCGACCTGCGCCGATTGCGGCTCAGCACAGTCACTCCCGCCGCCATCGCGGTCGCGCTGGCCGCCGCACCCAGCAGCAGATTTCCACCGAGCAGCGAGGCGATCGCGATACCCGGCAGCATGCCGTGCGCCATCGCATCGCTGAGAAAGGCCATGCCGCGCACCACAACCCAGGTGCCCGCGATCGCGCACAAGCAGGAGACCAGCAATCCGCCCCACAGCGCCCGTTGCACGAAAGACACCTCGAACGGGGCCAATAGCCAATCCATGATGCGACACCCTAGAATGGAAACGATTTTCATTACAAGTTAAGTGACGGGAGTCGCATCGTGCAATCACCGGATATCCGGCTGGCCGGACTCAGCGCGGGCTACCAGGGCCACCGGGTGCTGCACGAGGTCACCGCGACCCTCCCGAGCGGCAAGATCACCGCCCTGCTCGGCCCCAATGGTTCGGGCAAATCGACACTGCTGGCCGCGCTCGCGGGCGTGGTGCCCCTATTGGCCGGGACCATCACCGGACGCGACGGCGTGCGACCAGCCTTGGTCGTGCAGCAGAGCGCGGTCCCTCCGACGCTGCCGATCACCGTCCGGGAGACGGTGGCGATGGGACGCTGGGCCCATCGCGGGCCGTGGCGCAGACTGACCGCGGGCGACCACGCGATCATCGGCGAGTGCCTGGATCGCCTCGCCATCGCCGACCTGGCAGGCCGGCGCCTCGACACACTCTCCGGCGGGCAGCGTCAACGCGCGCTGCTGGCCCAGGCCTTGGCCCAGCAATCACCACTGCTACTACTCGACGAGCCGACGACCGGACTCGACCTCGCGGCCCGCGAACAGATCACCCGCGCGATCGCCGAGGTCAGCGCCGCGGGCGTGACCGTCGTGCACGCGACGCACGACCTGGACGACGCCTTGCGCGCCGACCACTGTGTGCACCTGCGCGACGGACGTGTCGTGAGCGAAGGCGAACCACAAACCGCCCTGCTGGCACATTCACCCTGATCAGAAGGCTTCCCACCGCTGATCGACGCATCAATTTCATACCGAGCTGCATGTGGGGTTTACTGGGACGCCAAGTCTCAGTAAATTGGTTGATAGCGAGACCCACACCACACGCACGAGGAGACTCCGATGACGTCGTCGACTGTGCCGCTCACCCAGGATGTCGGTAAGGACTACCGGGATGCCCTGCACACGCTGTCGGAAGGGTCGGTCAACCGGCGCTTCGACCCGTACCTGGACATCGACTGGGATTCGCCGGAACTGGCCCTCGACCCGAAAGACCCGCGCTGGGTTCTCTCGCCCGAGATCGATCCGCTCGGCGCCACTGAGTGGTACCGGAGCCAGCCGCTCGAGCGGCAGATCGAGATCGGCCGCTGGCGCATCGCCAATTCCATCAAGGTCGGCGCCGCATTCGAGACGATCCTGATCCGCGGAATGATGCAGTACATCATGAAGCTGCCCAACGGGTCGCCGGAGTTCCGCTACTGCCTGCACGAGATGACCGAAGAGTGCAACCACATCCAGATGTTCCAGGAGCTGGTCAACCGGATCGGCGTGGATGTGCCCGGGATGCGGCCGATCTTCCGTGCGCTGTCGCCGTTCATCGGCGTGGCAGGCGGGTACGCGCACGTCATCCTGTTCATCGGCATCCTCGGCGGCGAGGAACCGATCGACCACTTCCAGAAGGCGCTGATCCGCGATGGCGGGAATCTGCCGCCGATGGTCTTGCGCACCATGGAGATCCACATCGCCGAGGAGGCGCGGCACATCTCGTTCGCCGGTGAGTTCCTCAAGGCGCATATCGCGAAGATGAACCCGGTGACCACCCAGGTCTGCGCGATCGCCTTCCCGCTGGCCATGCGCTGGCTGGCCGGCGAGATCATCGCGCCGCCGCGCTCGTTCGCGGAGAAATTCGACATTCCCCGTGAGGTGATCAAGGAAGCGTTCTGGCGCAGCCCGCAGTCACGCAAGATCCTGTCCGGCTACTTCGGCGATATGCGGGCGCTGGCCGACGAGATCGGGCTGATGAACCCGGTCACCCGGCGGTTGTGGAAAGCGCTCGGCATCGACGGCGATTACGCGCGCTATCGCAGCGAGCCCGATCGCCGAATCCGGCACGCGGCCTGAGCCGAGGTCGTGGCCCGCTAGCCGCGGGTCACGACCACCGCGGCGGGTTCAGCCCGCGGTCGCACCCGACTCGGTGAAATCACGCAGAATCGAGGCCAGTTCGCGGTCGGGGTCGACGTGGATGCCGCTGGTCCTGGCCGCGCCGTCGAGCACGAACCAGGTGATGGTGGCCAGTTCGTCGACGACCTGGGCCCTGGTGCGATCCGGCGCCGGGTCGGCCACCCAGGCCGACAGCACGCCCTCGACCATCGTCACCACCGCGAACGGCACCGATTCGAAGGCGCCGGCGTCGGTGCCCATCAGCTGGGCGACAGAGGAGATCAGCTCGCTGCCGCGCGCCGCGATCCGCAGTTTCAGGCTGGCGACCGCGTCGACAGTGTCCTCGCCACCGAAGGGCGGGCCGGTCCGCGCGAACTCGGTCAGCCGCGGATGGTCCGACATCCAGTCCGCGACCGCGCGGATGGTGCGGGTGAGGATCTCGCGCACCGAACCGGTGGACATGTCGAGTTGTTCGTCGAGCTGGGCGGCGAAATCGTCGATCAAATAGGAGCGGAGGCGCCGGTCCAGTTCCTCGCGCCCGCTGAACTGCCGGTACACCACCGATTTGGCGACACCGGCGCGTTTGGCGATGCGGTGCACCGGGATATCCGCCCCGGGCGGACTCTCCTCGAGCAGCTCGACCGCGGCTCGCAGGATCGTCAGCTGGCGCTCGCTGTTGTGCCGCTCCCAGCGAGCCTCATAGCCACTGACCGCCCCCGGCATCCGCGGTTGTGGCGACACCACCGACATGCCAGGCAGTGTACCGAGTCCGGTACCGCCCCCGTGGCGATGCGCCCGAGGCCCGGGCGGCCGCCGCGCAACGACCGCCCGGACACCATTGCGCGGCTAGCTACCGAGCATGCTGCGCAGTACCGCGCCGAGCATGTCGGCGATCGACCCGGTGGAGCTCAGCTGTCCGTCGGAGGATCCGAGACCGTTGTCGTCCATGCTCCCGAGCGCACCCTCGCCCAGATTCGGCGTACGCGCGGTGAAACAAGCGGTCAGGTTCGGGAACTCGGCGCCGACCCCGACCGTGCCGGCTACCCCGACGCCGCCGCTGGTGACCTGCTGGCCGGCCCGCAGGTCGCCCGGTACCGGATAGGTGATGTTCAAGGTGACCGGGTTGCCCGAGTTGACGAACCAGCCGGTGCTGGTGACCTTCCATCCGCCGGCGTTCGGCTCGGGCGTCACCGCTTCGGTTCGCTGGCCGCCGACCGCGTGATAGGCGGTGATGGTGGTCTCGACCGGCGCACCGAACCCCGTCGGCGGGAAGTCGGTGATGGTGTTGACGTAAGGGTTGCCGACGCCCGTGGTGCCGACGATCACCGTGTAGGTCACCGTGGTGCCGATGCCGACCGTTTCGCTACTGGCGATCTTGTCGTAGACATGCGTCACCCCGACCGTGCTCGCGTCTCGTTTGGTGGCGTGGCTGCGCACCGCACAGGTGTCGGCCGCCGCGGTTCCCGTGCCGACCGCAACTCCGAATCCCGCGCAGGCCAGCGACGCGGTAGCGATCACGGCACCCGTCCGAATACCAGGGAGCATTGTTCCTCCAGAATTCCCGGAAGATCTCCGGGATTACATGATCCTCATCAGGCGAATGCGATTCGCCCTCGGGCGGATATCCGCCTGGGAGACAGGGAAGCACGCCACTGGACCGTTGTCCAGGAGTTCTGGAAAATCGGTGTTTCACATCCGTAGCGGAGGTTCTGTGCTCGGGTCGCTGCTCGTCACGATGCCGTAACGAACACGTGGGTTCTCCCCGAACCGCCCTGGTGCGGCGGCTAGGAAGTACGGACCGCGGCGAGTCGGCGGTGCGGGCGGCGGGCGTCGTTGTCTCGTCGAATGCGCGGAGGAGGTATGCGATATCCGCTGAGAGAAAAGCGATTTCACTCTCGCCGCCGTCTTTTGTTCGGTCGGCGTCCCGCTGATCGGGATCAGGGGTTCATAAGCGGCAGTGGCCGTTGAGATACAGACTATGCTTTTCGCCTCTACCGGTGAGGCGATTTCGCATCGGCGAATCCTTTTCGGGCACAGGGTTTTTACTGACCGTGCCGGATACAGGGGTTTGCACTCGCGTCGCGCTTCGCGTCGGCATTGAATGCCCGCGGCGGCTGCGCCACCGTCGGAATTGACAGGATACTTTTCGCCGCAGTGCCCGCTCGTTCCCACTGTTCGCGGCCAGAGGCCGGGCGGTGAGCGCTGGCGAAGCCTGCCGACTGGGTCGAAAAGGGGTGTGGCCCGGAACTTTGGTTCCGGGCCACTGTTGTAGCGGGGACAGGATTTGAACCTGCGACCTCTGGGTTATGAGCCCAGCGAGCTACCGAGCTGCTCCACCCCGCGTCGGTAATTACCAGCTTACACACCTGCGGCTCGAGAACGTAATCGACTGTGGTGCCGGGACATTTCGCGTGGTCAGCAGGCTGGGAGGGATGCTTCCGGGTGTCGAACAGAGCCGGGACGCCGGCACCTGGC
Source organism: Nocardia cyriacigeorgica (assembly GCF_010858045.1). Classification (GTDB taxonomy): domain Bacteria; phylum Actinomycetota; class Actinomycetes; order Mycobacteriales; family Mycobacteriaceae; genus Nocardia; species Nocardia cyriacigeorgica_E. Next base: position 315,598 of record NZ_JAAGVC010000001.1, on the reverse strand, counting down.
CGGCTCGCCGAGCAGTTCTCTTCTTCAGTTCTCTTCTCGACGGAGGAGTGGGGCGGCATCTTCAGCGCCCGGGGTCGGGGGTGTCCTTCTCCGCCGGACGGGCTGACGATCGCCGCGACCTCTCGTCAGCGGCCGACCGGGTTCCGCGGCACGCCGGGCCGCGGTCGATGCCGGATCGCAACAGAAGCTCGCGTGAATTGCGCGGGGGGCGACAGGGGGCCGGGCGGTGTGCCGCGGAATCATTTTCGGTGATGGGCGGGGGCGCTGCGAATAGTTCTGCATTACCTCGCAGTGAGCGGCATTTGGCCGCATGGCCGAGCTGCTGGATGCTTGCCGGTGGCCGAGCGGAGCGCCGGCGAGCGGGTGCGAGCGCGGAGAGTGGTCCGGTGCACGGGCCGATGGGGGCGCGACATAGTAAAAGGCCCGGCCCGGAGGTTGGTGCCTCCGGGCCGGGCCTGTAGTAGCGGGGACAGGATTTGAACCTGCGACCTCTGGGTTATGAGCCCAGCGAGCTACCGAGCTGCTCCACCCCGCGTCGGTGAACACAACATTACACACGGGTTCCCGACGATCGCAAACCGGCAGGTCAGCGCCGTTTCCGTGGGTGACGGACGGCAACGACCCGCTCCCCGAAGACGGGAGAGCCGACGACTGGCGACCGAATGGCGACGCGATCGAGGAACCCGTCGACGGCCGGAGGTAACCACCGGTCCCGTCGGTCAGCCGCCGCGGACACAGATCCCCAGGGCCGGTTGCCGGGCGGTAGCGAGCCGCGTAACCGGCCCGAGCGTGTGACCGGCGCTACGATTTCGGAGTGATCCCGAACACATAACGGTGTTATCACAATCGCCTTTGGGTAAGGGCGAATCCGGTTTCTCACCAGCGAATACGTTCTAATGCTACCGATTCACGTGGATTCACCGGCAATAAATTGGAAGTTATCAAGACGTGATCGAACGAGATTTGTTCGTTACCGTCGTTGCCACGGCCCGGATCAAACCGAGATGGGCTCGAACCCGAACCGAAGAACACCGGAGACCCTGTCCCGCGGTTCGGAGTACCCCGACATCACACCTGGGGACAGGGGCCGACGGAGAACATCCGCCGCGCTGGTGGGCACAGGGAGGGAAACCACATGACTAAGAACCGGAAGTTCAGCACCCGCGCCCTCGGCCTGACTGCCATTGCTGGGGCTCTCGTTGCCGTCCCGTTCGGTCTTTCCACCGCCACCGCTTCGGCCTACTCGGGCAACTGGGACGCTGTCGCGGCCTGCGAGAGCGGCGGCGACTGGTCCATCAACACCGGTAACGGCTACTACGGCGGCCTGCAGTTCTCGCAGAGCACCTGGGAGGCCAACGGTGGCACCGGCTACGCGCACAACGCGAGCCGCGAAGAGCAGATCCGCGTGGCCGAGAACGTGCTGGCCACCCAGGGCCCCGGCGCCTGGCCGGTGTGCGGCGCCTACCTCTGAGGCTCCTAGGCGAGCGGCCTGGCCGCTGAACGCCGACTCAGCAGCGCAAACGAAACGGCGCTGTCATCCAGTGGATGACAGCGCCGTTTCCGCGTTTCGGATCAGCGTCCCGCGTCCTGGTAGGCCTTGACCGCGGCCTCCAGTTCGTCGAGCGCCTTACCGAAGTCCGCGAAGTTGCCCGTCCGCATCGCGGTGCGCACGGCCTCGATCTTGCGGTCCAGCTCGGCGGCCGCTGCGTCCTTGGCTCCCGAGGAACCGGCAGGAGGTGGCGGCGTCGAGCCCTCGGCCGGTGGCGGCGCGCCGTTCTCCGCCGGCGGCGGTGTGGAGCCCTCCACCGGGGGTGCCGTGCCCGGCTGCGGCCGGATCGCCGGATCGCCGCCCGGCGGCGTGGCCAGCGCGCCCGCACCTGGTAGCACCTGGTTCAGCGCCTCGGCCAGCGTCGAGGCGTAGCCGACCTTCACACTGCCCGCCTGATCGCGGTAGCTGACCAGCACGCGCAGCAGCTGCGGGAAGGTCGCGGTGTTGGGGCCGGTGTTGCGCTCGTTGTAGAACGGCTCGACATAGAGGATGCCGCCATCGGCGACCGGCAGGGTCAGCAGATTGCCGTATCTGATCTTGTTGGAGTTCGACAGCAGCGTCTTCTCCTGGGAGACCTGCGGCGCCGTCGTCATCGTGTTCTGCGTCTGCTGCGGACCCTGGGTCTGGGTGTCGGTCGGCAATTGCAGGATGCGGAACTTGCCGTAACCCTCCGGGTCGGAGCGCACCGAGATGTAGGCCGACAGGAACTGCCGGTTGTAGCCGACCATCGCGCTGGTCAGGTTGAACACCGGTTTGCCGGTCTCCGGGTCGCCGAGCAGCACGTAGTACGGCGGCTGACTGGCCGTCACCCCTTCGACGGTCGGGTCGGCGGGAACCGACCAGAACGCGTTGTTGGTGAAGAACTCGCGCGGATCGTCGACGTGGTACTTGGTCAGCATCTCGCGCTGCACCTTGAACAGATCCTCCGGGTAACGGAAGTGTTCACGCAGTTCGGGGCTGATTTCACTGGCCGGCTTCACCGCGTCCGGGAACACGCCACGCCAGGCCTTCAGCACCGGATCGGAGGAGTCCACCTCGTACAGGGTCACCGTGCCGTCGTAGGCGTCGACGGTCGCCTTGACCGAGTTGCGGATGTAGCTGACCTCCTTACGCGGCAGCAGGCGGCCGGTCTTGCGGTCGATGCTGTCCTCCACCGCACCTTCCAGCGAGGAGATCTGCGCGTAGGGGTAGTTGTCCAGCGTGGTGTAGGCGTCCACGATCCAGACGATGCGCCCGTCCACGACCGAGGGGTAGGTGTTGCCGTCGGTGGTCAGCCATGGCGCCACCTTCTGTACCCGCTCGCGCGGATCGCGGTTGTAGAGGATCTTGGACTCGTCGCCGATGGCCGAGGAGAACAGGATGTTGCGCTCGGCGTACTTGGCGGCGAAGGCCAGCCGGTTGAACCAGTTGCCGATCGGCACGCCGCCGGAACCGTCGTAGGTGAAGCGGGCGTCGTCCTTGTCGTATTCGCGGGGCGCTTCACCCTCGGCGGCACCGACGATCGCGTAGTCCGGGTTGGACTGCGAGATCAGTTCGCCGTAGTAGATGCGCGGCTGCTCGACCTTGATGCGCTGATCTTCGGGCTTGGTGAACAGGTCGCTGACCATGAAGATCGGGTAGCCGGAGTCGCTGCTGCCGCCCGCCGCGTTCGGGTCTTCCGACTGCGGCCGGTTGACGCGGTTGGCCGGGGCGGCGACGAACCCGTTGCCGTGGGTGTAGACGGTGTGCTTGTTGATCCAGTCGGTCTGGTTTCCGCTCAACGACGACGGCGACAGCTCACGGGCACCGACGATGAAGTCCTGGACCTCGCCGTTGATGCGGTAGCGGTCGATGTCCAGCGACTCGGGGAAGCCGTAGAAGTTCTTCAGCTGACGCAGCTGAGTGAACGTCGGCGACAGGATGTTCGGGTCGAGCAGCCGGGCGTTGGCGATGGTGGCGTGATCGACCGGGACACTGGCGGGGTTCTTGCTGCTCTCGCCGGAGTAGGCGACGTAATCGATCTTGTCGTCGGTGATTCCGTACGCCTTGCGGGTAGCGGCGATATTGCGCTCGATGTACTCGCTTTCCTTCTCCGCGGCGTTCGGGCGCACCGAGAACTGCTCGACCATGAGCGGCCAGACCGCCCCGACCAGCACCGAGGACAGCACCAGCAGCGCCGCCGCCATCGCGGGCACCCGCAGATCGCGCAGCACGATGCCGGCGAAGAAGGCGATGGCGCAGATGATCGCGATCGACATCAGGATCAGTTTGGCCGGCAACACCGAGTTGATATCGGTGAACGAGGCACCGTTGAAGGTGGGTTCCTTACGGCTGCTCATCAGCAGTTCGTACCGGTCGAACCAGTAGGCGATGGCCTTGAGCAGCACGAAGGTTCCGGCTATCACCGCGAGCTGGATCCGCGCGGCATTGGTGAGGGTGCCTTCGCGCCCGGACAGGCGCAGCCCGCCGAAGACGTAGTGGGTGACCAGGTTCGCGAAGAACGCGATGACGATCGCGACGAACAGCCAGTTCAGGATCATCCGGTAGAACGGCAGATCGAAGGCGTAGAAGCCGACGTCGAGGTTGAACTCCGGGTCGGTCTCACCGAAGGAGCCGCCGTGCAGGAACAGTTGCACGGTGACCCAATTCGATTGCGCCACCAGGCCCGACAGCACACCGAGCAGCACCGGGATACCGATGCCGAACAGCCGAAGCCTGCTCATCACGGTGGTGCGGTAGCGCGCGATCGGATCGTTGGGCCCGGCCGTCGGGACGAACACCGGCCGGGAGCGGTAGGCCAGCATCAGCGCCGCCCACACCACCAGCCCGACCAGCAGCCCCACCACGGCGAAGATCGCGATCCTGGTCCACAGCACCGTGACGTAGACGCCACGGAATCCGACCTCGCCGAACCACAACCAGTTCGTATAGGTGTCGACCAGGCGCGGTCCCACCAGCAGTAGCGCCGCCAGCACGACGGCCGCCACCAGCAGCACACGGCTGCGGCGGGACAACGAAGGTAAGCCCGAGGGGGGCCGCATGCCCACGATGCCACTCTCCAGGGTCCGGCGGCGCCAACGCCTGCACGCCGCAGTCCGATGTTCGATTGGTCCATTTCGGACCGTTGGCGCCCACTCTACGGAAATCGGACACCGGACAGTCGGCAGGGCACAAACGCGATCGCCGAGCCGGCGCACCGACACAACCGGAGGCCTCGACCCAGCACACCCCGAGTTCCCGGGAAAGCCAGGTCAACCCGAGCTCCTGGCTCGCTCCAACCGCCGGCCTCATCCCCCGGTCGGACACAAGGACCGGTCACCCACACACGCCAACCCGACACAACGGCGGTCCACCCTCATTTTTCGAGCGAGGCGAGACCGAGCCGCCGAGTTCGCGGGCCGAGACACCAGAGGGCCGCGAACCCGCGGCGCCGCAGGCGACGCGAATCAAACACAGCCCCGCGAACACGCGACGCCGGAGGCGGCGCACAATAAGCACAGTGAGCGCTGATCTGCATGCTGAAATGGTCTTGGCCCGATCGGTCCGGGAGGTGGCCGAGTTCGTCGATGCCGAAGGGTGGGGGCGGCCGCCGCAGATGTTCGCGCTGGTGCCGACGGCCGATCTGGTGGCGGCCGAGCCGGGCCTGGCCGATCAGGTCGACGCCGGCGATGAGTTGACTCCGATTGCGCAGGAACCGTTTCCCGAGGATGTGACCGGTGGTTCGATCGCGCTGGAAGAGGTCCTGGCCACCACGAGTTGGCCGCCCGCGGTCGCCGGTTGTGTGCTGGTGCAGGAGATCGTGGTGTTGCCGCCTACCGCGGAGAGCACCCTCGACGATGCGTTGACGCCGCTGCTCGCCGACGACGACGCGGCCGATGCCGCCGGGCGCGCGGCGGCGCACTCCCACCCGGAACGCCGTGAGGCCCGGTTGTTCGCCGCGGCGCTGCGCGAAGGCAGCACGCTGTGCCTGCTCCAGGTGCGGCCCGATGACGATGCCGACGAGTTCGCCGATCTCGAGCTGCGCACGTACCCGAATCTGGCCTCGAACGTGGTCGAGGCGTTGCAGCACACCCTGGACTGATCCTCGTCAGCGCGGCCCGGCGACGTCATCGCGCTCGCCGGTCGCGGTGGATCGCTCCGATGCTGGGGGCAGCCGCGGTGCTGCCCCTACCCGCAGGTGATCGTTTCGCGACCGGCGCTGAGATCCTCGAGCGACTGCACCGCACCGGCGAGGGTGTCGACCTTGACCAGACGCAGCCCGTCCGGGGTGCGCTGCCTGGCCTCGTTGCAGTTGGCGGCGGGAACCAGAAATGTTTCGGCGCCGGCCTCGCGCGCGGCGATCATCTTGTACTGGATGCCGCCGATCGGGCCGACCTTGCCTTCCTGGTCGATCGATCCGGTGCCCGCGACGAAGGTGCCGCCGTCGAGTTCGCCGGGGGTGAGCTTGTCGATCAGGGCCAGGCTGAACATCAGGCCCGCCGAGGGTCCGCCGATGTCGGCGAGGTTGAAGGTGACCTCCATGGGCGGGCGAGCGCCTTCGCCGGGGGTGACGCCGAGGTAGCCCTTGTTCGGATCGTCCTCGCGGGCGCCGAGGGTCACCTCGACGGTCTGTTCGGCATCGTCGCGCCGGATCACCATGGTGATCGTGCTGCCCGGCGGCAGTTTCCCGATCGCGTCCACGACGTCCTTCGGCTCGTTCATCGGCGCACCGTTGATGCTGACGATCTGATCGCCTTCCTCCAGCACCGCCTTGGCCGGGCCGTTGTCGGCGACGGTGCGGGCGAGCACCACGGTGGGCAGGCCGAGGAAGTTCATCGCCGCCACTTCGGCATTGCTCTCGGAATCCTTGAAGTCCTGCTGGTTGGACTTGTCGATCTCCTCCCGCGACACCCCGGGCGGATAGACCTCCGAGCGTGGCACCAGTCCGTGTTCACCGCTGACCCAGAAGCCGATCGCCTCGAAGATGTTGAGTCCGTCCCGCACCGAGACGGTGGTCATATTGAGGTTTCCGGTGGTCGGATCCACATCGACACCGGTGACGTCGACGACCTGTTTGCCGTCCACCTGCCCCAGCGTGTTGAACGTGGGCCCCGGGCCGAGAGCGACGAAGGGCACGTTGAACCAGCTCCCCGCGACGCCCAGCACGAGCACCGGGATCAGCGCGACGAGCAGAGTGATGATCCGACGATTCACGCGGCCAACAGTAGCGAGCGCCGCCGTCGCTGGGCTGCACCGGCGGAGGTTTGGCGGTTCGCGAGTGCCGGGATGGGGCCGGCCGTGAGCGGGTTCACGACCGGCGCGATTTCGCGGCGCGCGAACATCGTCGCCGGTCCACGCCGCGTAACGTAATGGGTATGAGTGACCATCCGTTCGGATTCTCGAACCGCGACGACGACGATGACCGCAAACGAGGCGACGAGCCGAGCGGTTCCGGCGCGGGCGACCCGTTCGGCTTCGGCATGGCCGGTTCCGGGGCCGGCGGATTCGATCCCGCGCAGCTGGGGCAGATGCTGACCTCGCTCGGCCAGATGCTCAGCGGTATGGGTCAGGGCATCGCCACCCCGGGTGCGCAGAGCGGTCCGGTCAACTACGAGGTCGCCAAGCGGCTGGCCCGTCAGCAGCTCGGCGCGAGCGTGGCGCCGGTGTCCGCGGGCACCGTCAGTGCCGTGGCCGATGCCGCGCATCTGGCCGAGGTGTGGCTCGACGGCGCGACGACGCTGCCCGCGGGGGCGACGAAGACCGCCGCGTGGACGGCCAATGACTGGATCGAGGAAACGCTGCCCACCTGGCAGCGGTTGTGCGATCCGGTCGCCCAGCAGATCTCCGGCATGTGGACGGCGAACCTGCCCGAGGAGGCCAAGCAGTTCGCGGCCCCGATGATGGGCATGCTCGGCCAGATGGGCGGGCTTGCCTTCGGTTCGCAGCTCGGTCAGGCGCTCGGCCAGCTGGCCAAGGAGGTGCTGACCTCCACTGATATCGGTCTGCCGCTGGGGCCCGCGGGCACCGCCGCGCTGCTGCCCGCCGCCATCTCCGAGTTCAGCGCCGGGCTGGAGCAGCCCGAAAGCGAGATCATGGTGTTCCTCGCCGCCCGTGAGGCGGCGCATCAGCGGCTGTTCGGCCATGTGCCGTGGCTGCGTCAGCAGGTGCTCGGCGCGGTCGAGGACTATGCGCGCGGCATCAAGATGGATTTCTCCGCGCTGGAGGAGGCGGCCCAGAACATCGACCCGATGTCGCTGACCGATCCGAGCAAGCTCGAAGAGATCCTGTCGCAGGGCACGTTCGAACCGCAGACCACGCCGGAACAGAAGCAGGCGCTGGAACGGCTGGAGACGCTGCTCGCCCTGATCGAGGGCTGGGTGCAGGTGGTGGTGGCCGAGGCGGTCGGTGAACGCCTGCCCGGTGCGGGCGCGCTGGCCGAGACGCTGCGCAGGCGCCGGGCCACCGGCGGGCCGGCCGAGCAGACCTTCGCCACGCTGGTCGGGCTGGAGCTGCGCCCGCGCAAGCTGCGCGAGGCGGCGGCGCTGTGGCAGCGGTTGACCACCGACGCGGGCATGGAGGCGCGCGACGGTGTCTGGGCACATCCAGATCTGTTGCCCGACGCCAGTGACCTCGACTCCCCCGCCGGATTCATCGATGCGGTGATCGGCGGCGGCGCGAATGCTTTCGACGATCCGCTGGCGCAACTGGCCGAGACCGAGGCCCGCGAGCGCGACGAGCGCAAGAAGTCGGGCGAGGCGGGTGGCGAGCCGGGCGAGACCGGCGGCGATACCGCTTCCTGATCACAGCGGCACGGGCGTCGACCGGTGTCCTGGCACCGCCGCGACACAACGACCCGATCCACGGTCACGGCTGCGACCCACCCGGATCGAGCCCGTGCCTGCCTGTGGATAACTCCCGGTTCAGCGCACGATCGGCACCGGCCGAGTCCGCATACTGCAGGCCATGACATCCCTGTGCCTGCGCGGGCCGATGCTGCACCCGCGCCTGCTGATCCTGACTCGGCCGTCCGGTGTGATCCAGCTCGGCTGGGATCCCGAGTCCGCGCGGCAGCTGGCGATTCCCGGCGTCGACAACGGCACGCTGCGGCAATTCCTTGATCTGCTCGACGGTCTACGCACCCGCCCGCAGATCATCTGGCGAGCCACCGAACTCGGTCTCACCGCCGCACGCGCGAGTGAGCTGCTGGCCACCCTGGACGATGCCGGGCTGCTGCTCTATCCCGACACTCCGGCCGGGCAGGTGCGCCGGGTCCGGGTGCACGGCCTCGGGCCACTCTCCGATGCGCTGACCGCTGGTCTGCGCCGGTTGGGCCTGCGCCCGCAACGTTCCCGCGGCGCCAGGCTCGATCCGCGGCCGCGGCCGGACCTGGTCCTGTTGACCGACACGCTGAAACCGGACCCGCGCCTGACCGACCAGTTGCTGCGCGAGCGGATTCCGCACCTGCCGGTGCACCTGCGCGACGGTGTCGGCGTGGTGGGGCCGCTGGTGCTGCCCGGCGAGACCGGCTGCCTGCGGTGCGCCGACCTACTGCGCGCCGACTACGACCCGGAATGGCCACGCGTGGCCGCGCAACTGCTCGGCCGGGTCGGCCACGGCTCGCCGCCCGAGATCGAGGCCACCGCCGCGCTGGCCTTGCGTGAGCTGGAGTCGATCATCGCCTGTTCGGTCCGCAGACGCCCGGCCGTTCTGCATGCCCAGTTGGAGCTGGACCCTGGGTCCTACCGGCTGCGGATCCGGCATCGGGTGCCGCACGAGCGTTGTGTGTGCCGCCGTATTCGCGCCGATCACAGCACCCAGGTGTGACGGGTACCACTCCAGAACGCCGATTCTCAGCGGATTTCGATGGCACAGCGGCCGCCCGGTCCGCCATGATGGGTACGTGTCCGAGATCGTGCGCCGCAGCTCCTCCCGCAACGCGAAGTTAGCCAAGATTCCCCTCGGGATCGCCGGGCGAGCCGCTGTCGGTTTCGGTAAGAAGCTGGCCGGGGGTGACAAGGGCGAGATCAACGCCCAGCTGAACCAGAAGGCCGCCGAGCAGCTGTTCACCGTCCTCGGTGAGCTCAAGGGCGGTGCGATGAAATTCGGCCAGGCGCTCAGCGTGATGGAGGCCGCGGTCCCCGAGGAGTTCGGCGAGCACTACCGCGAAGCACTGACCAAGCTGCAGGCGGCCGCCCCGCCGATGCCCATCGAGACCGTGTACCGGGTGCTCGATCAACAGCTCGGTACCCAGTGGCGCACCAGGTTCCGCTCCTTCGATGACGTCCCCGCCGCCTCGGCCAGCATCGGCCAGGTGCATCGCGCGGTGTGGTCGGATGGGCGCACGGTGGCCGTGAAGGTGCAGTACCCCGGCGCCGACGAGGCCTTACGCGCGGATCTCAAGACTCTGTCACGGATGACCGGCCTGATCTCCTCGGTCATCCCCGGCGCCGATGTGAAGCCGATCCTCGCCGAGATCACCGAACGCACCGAGGAAGAACTCGACTACCGCAACGAGGCGAACAATCAGCGCACCTTCGCCAAGGCCTACGACGGGCATCCGGAGTTCATCGTGCCGAAGGTGGTGGCCAGCGCGCCGAAGGTGATCGTCACCGAATGGCTCGATGGCACACCGGTTTCCGCGATCATCGCGGCAGGAAACGCCGATCCCGAGGGCACCCGCGAACTGCGCAACCGGGTTGCCACACTGATGGGCCGATTCCATTTCTCCGCACCGGAACTGGCGGGCCTGCTGCACGCCGATCCACATCCGGGCAACTTCATGATGACCCAGGAAGGCAAGCTGGCCGTCATCGATTTCGGGGCCTGCGCCCCACTGCCCAATGGTTTCCCCGAGCTGCTCGGCCGGATCCTGGCGCTGGCGGTCGACGAAGAGTTCGAGGAGCTCACCGCCCTGCTGCACGAGAACGGCTGGGTGATTCCTGGGCGGGTGATCACCCATCAGGAGATCGCGGACTACCTGCGCCCGTTCACCGATCCGATCAAGTCCGATTCGTTCCACTTCACCCGCAAGTGGATGCAGCGGGTGGCCGGGCGCGCCTCGGATTTCAACAGTCCGGAGATGAAGACCGCGCGTGCCCTGATGCTGCCCGCCGAACACGTCATGATCTTCCGGGTGCTGGCGGGCTCGATCGGCATCGCCGCACAGCTCGACGCCGAGGTCCCGTTCATGCAGCTGGCCGCCACCTGGATGCCCGGATTCCGCGAGCAGCGCAACAGCGCCTAGTCCAGGACGGCGCGCACTCCGGCCGATCGCCGAGGTGCGCGCCCGGGTGCCGGTCAGCCCGCCGGTGGCAGCTGGGGCGTTTCGTGGACGGTCACCACGACGGCGGTGTCGCCGTAGGGTGCGGAACCCATCGTGACGCCGTGATACAGCCGGGCCAGTCCCGCGCGCATCCCGTACTTGGCGCGCAGCCCCGTGCAGATCTTGTCGAACAGCGGTCCCGCGCCGACGAATTCGGCGACGCCCTGATGCTGGCGCGAGCCGACGGCGGGCTTGCCGCGCCAATCGCCTGCCTGCACGATGACTCGCCGGTCCCGGGCGAGATGCTGGGTCTCCAGCGAGTAGGACGAGGTGCGGAAGGCCAGCCTGCCGCGGTCGATCGGCACCACGAGATGGGTGCTGGTGGTCCAGCGACCCGACGGATCGGCCCGTGTCACCAGGACGGTGCGCGCATCCCACCACAGCATGCCCGGATGCCATTCGCTCGGCCAGTCGGCCGGGATCGGCACGTTCTGCCCGGCATATCGGTTCGGCGGGACATTCGGGTGAACGGGCGCTGCGGCGCGTCCGTGGGGCGCGATGGTGGCAACGGGGTGGCCGAGAGCGTGATTCATGCGTCGAAACCTCCGAGAACAAGGTTGAAGTTCTCCGCGGCGCAGCGCGGAAAACCTGAAACTCAAGGCATAGATTTCATATAGCAATGAACTGAGATGTTTGCAAGGCGCGATCGCGCCGCGGACACGAAATCCCTACTCCCCCAATAAAAGGCAACCGCCCAGCCGGATCGGCTGGGCGGTTGGTCGTTCGGCGGTCCGCGGCCCGACCGGCGTGCCACCGGTACTCGGGCCGCGGACCCGGCGCGCCGTCGGCGCGGCCATCAGACGCATGTCGCGACCTTGCGGGGACGGCCACGGGGCCGCTTGCGAGCAATCACGACACCCTGGTCGAAGATCTCTCCGCCCCACACGCCCCACGGCTCACGGCGATCGATGGCAGCGCTCAGGCAGCCCTTGCGGATGGGGCAGGACGCGCACAGCGCCTTGGCCTGCTCCAACTGGACCGGGCTCTCGGCGAACCACAGGTCAGGGTCCCCTGCCCGGCACGGCAGGGTGGTGGTGACCTCCTGGTCACGGGGAGCGGTTGCCACGGTTCGGCATGTCACGTCAGCAGTGGCCGTCGGCCAGCTCTCTGCGGTGAACACGTCGTTCTCCTTCAGCTCGTTTGCAGCGGTTCGGTGTCGTTCATTCCGCGAAACCGGTGCTGCCGGCTGAAGGGCCGGAAAAATCTGGCCACGGTTTCGCTTCTTGCGATCCGTGGCCAGGAGGCGGGGAGTGTTCCCTACCTAGGTCGACATCTGAGTCGAGTCCTGATCACGGACGCTGGGTGTGCGTTGCGGAGGCGTGCTGCCTGCACCGGCTCATTGCCGGCTTCGGCGACAAAAGCCCCGGCGACTGCGAAGGCAGCTGCCGGATGCCAGCCCGCGCTGGGCTTGTCCTGCGGATCGATGAGAATCGGGGTGGGCGCGTAATCCAGGTGCGTACCGAAACCACCGGCGCCGGACAGACCGATCCCCTGCATGGCGAGGATCCCCCGGGAGGCAGAAACAGCCGACGTGGTCGCGCCGGTGCCCATCACATCGAAAGCGGTGATGTTGTCCATTTCGTCTGCCTCCCTCCTGTACTCGTAATCTGTCTGAACTGTGCGCGCCGGGATGGCCTCCCGTTGCGTGTCTCCCACCGTATGCGATCTCGGGAGAACCGACAACCTATTTTCTACCTGCGGTTTTGTGATTCTTTCCGGTGCGCGAGCGCACCAGCGCGATGACGTCGGCGCCGTACTGTTCGATCTTGCGGGCGCCGATTCCCGAAATCGCGGCCAGAGCAGCGTCATCGGCGGGTAGTTGTTCGGCGATCGCGGTGAGCGTGGTGTCGGTGAACACGCTGAACTCGCGCAGCCGCTGGGCCTGGGCCTTCTCGGCACGCCATTCCCGCAGCGCGGCAAGCAGTTCGGCGTCGAGTTCGGCGGGACATCTGCGGCAGCGGCCGAGCATCGTCGCATAGGTGCCGAGCAGTGGCTTGGCGCAGATGCGGCACAGCGGACGGGTGCCGTCGCCGGCTCGTTCGATGGTCGGCGCGGCGATCCGCGACGCCGGAGAATCGTCGGGGACCAGGCCGTTCAGGAAACGGGAACGGCGCCGGGTGCGGCGGCCGCCCTCGTTGCGGGCCAGTGCCCACGACAAGCGCAGATGTTCGCGTGCCCTGGTGACGCCGACGTAGAGCAGGCGGCGTTCCTCTTCGAGCGCGGCCTGATCGGCGACCGAGCCGTCGTCGCCGAGGACGTGCGCGATCGGCAGGGTGCCGTCGGACAGCCCGACCAGGAAGGTGGCATCCCATTCCAGGCCCTTGGCCGCGTGCAACGACGCCAGGGTGACGCCCTGGACGGTCGGTGGATGCCTGGCCTCGGCGCGCGCGGCCAGCTCGCGCAGCAGGCCCGGCAGATCGAGCTGCTCGTCGTGCGTGACGAGTTCCTCGGTGAGCTGCACCAGCGCCATCAGCGACGACCACTTCTCCCTGGCCTGCGCACCCGCGGGTTCGGTGGCGGTGAGCCCGAGCGGGGCCAGCACCGCGCGCACCAGGGTGACCAGCGCGGCACCGGTACGGGCCTGATCGGGCAGATCGTCGCGGGCCGCGGCCTGGCGCAGCGCCTGCACGGCCTGGCGGACCTCGGCGCGGGTGAAGAAGCCCTCACCACCGCGCACCTGGTAGGGGATGCCGCGCTCGGTGAGCGCCTGCTCATAGGTTTCCGATTGCGCGTTGATCCGGTAGAGCACCGCGATCTCCGAGGCGGGCGTGCCCGCCGCGATCAGCTCCGCGATATCCCGGGCCACGCCTGCCGCCTCGGCCGGCACGTCGTCGTATTCGGTGAAGGTGGGCTCCGGCCCGTCGGGGCGCTGGCCGATCAGCTGTAGCCGGGTGCCTGCGATGCGGCCGCGCGCCATCCCGATGACCCGGTTCGCCAGCGACACCACCTGGGGTGTGGAGCGGTAGTCGCGTTCGAGCCGGATGACGGTGGCATCCGGGAAGCGCCGCGAGAAATCCAGCAGATGGGCGGGGCTGGCACCGGTGAAGGAGTAGATCGTCTGGTTGGCGTCGCCGACGACGGTCAGATCGTCGCGATCGCCCAGCCAGGCGTCGAGCACCCGCTGCTGCAGGGGGGTGACGTCCTGGTATTCGTCGACGACGAAACAGCGGTAGCGGCCGCGGAACTCATCGGCCACGGCCGGATAGTCCTCGAGCGCGGCGGCGGTGTGCAGCAGCAGATCGTCGAAATCGAGCAGCAGGCCGTCCGGCGAGGTCTTGAGCGCTTCGTAGCCGGTGTAGACCTGCGCGATCCGTTGCGCATCGAACGGGAGATCGCGGTGATGACGAGCAGCCGCGGCCGGATAATCCTCGGGCGCGATGAGCGAGGATTTGGCCCATTCGATCTCGCTGAGCAGATCGCGCACGCTCTCGGTGCCCGACGGCAGACCCACCCGGTGCGCGGCCTGGGCGACCACCGGGAACTTGCTGTCGAGCAGCCGCCACGGCACATCGCCGACGACCTGGGGCCAGAAATAGCGCAGCTGACGCAGCGCCGCCGCGTGGAAGGTGCGCGCCTGCACCTGGTTCGCCTCGCCGCCGAGGCCGAGTGCGCGCAGGCGTGCGCGCAGCTCCCCGGCGGCTCGTGCGGTGAAGGTGACCGCGAGCACCTGGTCGGCCTTGACCTGCCCGGCCGCGACCAGATGCGCGATCCGGTAGGTGATGGTCCTGGTCTTGCCGGTTCCCGCGCCGGCGAGCACGCACACCGGCCCGCGCGGCGCCCGCACGGCGGCGGCCTGCTCGGGGTCGAGGGCGGAGAGGTCGAGTGCGGGCACGCGCTCCATCATGACAGTGCGCACCGACAACCGGGCGGCTGCCGGCTCACCGCCGTGGCAGGCGAACGCGGACAGCTGTGATGGGCACGGCAGCGGCGGCCCGGAACAGGAACGGCCGGCCCGGCGTTGCACCGACCGTGACCGAGCAGACTCCTGACCTGACGATGTACTCGACCACCTGGTGCGGCTACTGCCGCAGGCTGAAGAAGCAGCTGGACGAGGCGGGCATCACCTATGTCGAGATCGATATCGAGCAGGACCCCGCGTCCGCCGAGTTCGTCGGCAGCGTCAACGGCGGCAACCATGTGGTCCCGACGGTGAAGTACTCCGACGGTTCGACCGCGACCAATCCATCGTTGGCCCAGGTCAAGCAGGCGCTGGCCACCATTTCCTGACCGCAGCTCGCACCCTGGGCAGCGCGCTCAGTCGAGCGCGGCCCAGGATTCCACAATGGTGCGGGCGATCGAGATCGAACCGGGCAGCAGCAATCGGGCGTTGTCCGCGCGGTTCGACCAGTCGCCCGCCGCCAGCGCTTCGCGCACTTCGGCGCGGGTGAACCAGTGCGCGTCGGCGATCTCGCCGTCGGAGAACACCAGCGGCTGCGCCGGATCGGCGACGGCGCTGAAACCGAGCATCAGCGAGCGCGGGAACGGCCACGGCTGACTGCCGAGATAGTGGATCTCGCTGACGTCGAGCCCCACTTCTTCGCGCATTTCGCGTTCGACGCAGCGCTCCAGCGATTCGCCCGCCTCCACGAACCCGGCCAGCAGCGAGAACAGGGTCTCCGGCCAGCTGTGCTGACGGGCCAGCAGCACCCGATCGCCGCCGTCGTGGATCAGGCAGATCACCGCGGGGTCGATGCGCGGGAACTCTTCGAGCCCCGCTTCGGTGGTGCGTGACCAGCCGCCTTTGACCGCGACGGTCGCGGTGCCGTCGGCCGCGTGAAAACCGGCCTTGTCGTGCCAGTTCAACAGCGCGAGCGCGGTGGACAGCAGGCCAGCGGTGACATCGTCGACGGTGGCGGCCATGGCCCGCAGATCCAGCAGCGAGCCGGAGAGTTCGGGATCGCGGACCGCCCACAGGTGCACACCGTCGGCGACGCCGAGGAACACCGCGGCCGGATCCGGTTCGGCGGCGAGCTCGACCGCCTGATCGAAGACCAGGGCGCCGTCATCGAAACGCACCTGGCCGCGCCGGTTGATCCGCAGCAGTTTCGCGGTGGACCAGCCCTCCTTCAACGCCTGCGGGTCGGCGCGCACCTCCTCGGCCCGGTCGACGACGGAACGGGAAAGCAGCGGAACGCTGTTGAGCTGGAATGCCACAACGCCGAGCTTAGTGGAGGCCCGGCGGGGCGGATCAGCGCCCGGCGCGGCGCAGATACAGCAGCTTGTCGCCGTGGTCGAGGGCGTCGACCTCCGGTTCGCCGACGCGGATCAACTCGCCCGCCCGCACCACGCCGAGCACGATGTCGCTGAGGTGGCGCGGCGATCCGCCGACCTCCCCGGGCTCGACCTCGCGTTCGGCCACCGCGAAGCCCTGCTCCGGGGTCAGCAGATCCTCGATCATCTCCACCACCGTCGGTTTCGTGGTCGCGATGCCGAGCAGCCTGCCCGCGGTCTCCGAGGACACCACCACCGAATCGGCACCGGACTGACGCAGCAGATGGGTGTTCTCTGCCTCGCGGATGGAGGCCACGATCTTGGCGCTCTTGGTGAGTTCGCGGGCGGTCAGCGTGACCAGCACCGCGGTGTCGTCACGGTTGGTGGCGACCACGATCGAGGAGGCGTTCTGCACACCGGCCAGCCGCAGCACATCCGACTGGGACGCCGAACCGTGCACGGTGACCAGACCGGCGTTGGCGGCGGCCTCCAACGCGACGGAGTCGGTGTCGACAACGACGATCTCACTCGGCGACGCCCCGTCGCCGAGCATGGCGTCGATCGCGGTGCGGCCCTTGGTGCCGTAGCCGATGACGACGGTGTGATTGCGCACGCTGTGCCTCCAACGCTGAATCTTGAATGCCTGGCGGGACCGTTCCGTCAGCACGCTGAGCGTGGTGCCGACGAGCACGATGAGGAACAGCACGCGCAGCGGGGTGATGACGATGATGTTGACCAGCCTGGCCAGCGGGGTGACCGGCGAGATGTCGCCGTACCCGGTGGTCGACAGCGACACCGTCGCGTAGTACAGCGCGTCCAGGAACGACAGCGGATTCTCGGAGGCGTCCCGGTAGCCGTCGCGGCCGATGTAGACCACCAGCGCGGCGCCGAACAGCAGCCCGATCGCGAACAGCACCCGGCGGGTCAGTGAGATCCACGGGCTGGCTTGCGCTTCGGGAATGCGCAGCACACCCACGAGTGCGAAGTCCGGCCGGTCGGTCAGCCGCCCCAATCCGCTGCGCGCGCGGTCACCCAGGTCATCGAGCAACGCACTCACCCGTCCCTGTGTCCCCGGCGCCGATCCCGGTCGATGTCACCGGTTCCGGCATTGTTTCTCCCTCCGGCACAGCACGGGAGCCTACCCCGTCACCGCGCCGGTCGAGCGCCTCGACGCGACGAGGTGGGCCTGCCGCCGCGGCGGATACCCGCTTAGAGTGAGCGGCATGGCAGTTTCCGAGTCCACCGCACCCGATACCAGCCGCAGGCCGGCGCTGCTCATGGCAGCGGCGCTGTTCGGAATGGGTGTGCTGCATTTCGTGGTCCCCAAACCGTTCGATTCGATCGTGCCGCCCACGCTGCCGGGCCGGGCGCGCGGCTACACCTACGCCTCAGGGGTGGCCGAGATCGGCGTGGCGACAGCGCTCGCGGTGCCGCGCACCCGGCGCCTGGGCGGTCGGCTGGCCGCCGCGCTGTTCGTCGCGGTGTTCCCGGCGAACATCCAGTTCGCGGTGGATTCGATGAGCAGCTCGAAGGCGAGTTGGCCGATCAAGCTGATCTCCGTGCTGCGGCTGCCGTTGCAGATTCCGATGATCACCACCGCCCTGTCGGTCAGCCGGCGGGCGCCGCGGACCTGATCAGCTCGGTCAACTCGCTCGCGCCCGGCAGATCGACCGGCGCGACGGTACGGCCGCTGCGCACATAGTGGAACGCGGCGCCGATCCGGCCGAGCAACTCGTCGGGATCGGCGCCGGTGCGCGCCGCCGTCAGCCGCGCCCAGGCCAGACGGTAGACGGCGAGCTGCACCGCGACCGCTCGTTCGTCGGCGGCATTCGGTTCGGCGCCGGTCTTCCAGTCCACGACGGTCCAGCGGCCGTCCGGTTCGGCGAAGACCGCGTCCATCCGGCCGCGGATCACGGTGCCCGCGATGGTGGTTTCGAACGGCACCTCCACCTCGATGGGGCTACGGTGCGCCCAGCGCGAGGACAGGAAGGCCTCCTGCATGCGGGCGAGTTCGGCGTCGGCGCTATCGGCGGTGTCGGCCGCGCCGGGGAGTTCGTCCAGGCCGAGCAGACCATCGGCGGCGAACCAGCGTTGCACCCAGGCATGGAAGGCGGTGCCGCGCCTGGCCAGCGGATTCGGCGGATACGGCAGCGGACGGCGCAGCCGGGCGGCCAGTCGCGCCGGATCGGCGCGCAGCTCCACCAGCGCCGTCGCGGGCAGGCTGCTCGGCAGTTCCACTTCTTCGGCGACGCCGGTGGCGCTGCGATGTTCGGCCAGCAGGGCTTCCACATCGGCGGCCCAGCCATCGGGGTCGTCGTCCTCGGGTGTCACCGGGTCGGCCGCCAGTTCCGCCATCGCGGCGCGCACCAGCTGCGCACCCTGTTCGATCGGGGCGCGGCGGCGGCCCAGCGGATCGCGTGGCCATGGCGCAGTGGGCGGGTTGTCGGTGAACGGGTTGACGGCGTCGGGTTCGGGCGGATCGTCCCAGCGGGCCAGTTCCGCGGCGCCGTGGGCCGGACTGTCCGGATCTTCGACGGCTTGTTTCAGTTCGAGCAGGAAGTCCGACGGCCCCTTGACCGACGGGCTCGAATCCGACCAGTAGTGACCCGAAACCAGCAGCATGCGTTCGGTTCTGGTGAGCGCGACATAGAACAGCCTGCGGTCCTCGTCGAGGCGGCGGCGGTCGAGTGCGGCCTTGTGTTCCTTGATGGCACGGTCCAGATCGGCCCGGTCGTAGAGGTCGGTCAGGTCGAGGACCGGCACACCGTCGGCGCCGTCGTCGGGGCGGGCGCGGTCACCGCGCAGCGACGTGGGCAGTTCGGCGAGGGCGCCGAGCCAGCTGCCGGAGGCCTTGCCGGACGGGAACACATCGCGCACCACATGCGGTACGGCGACGATCTCCCATTCCAGCCCCTTCGCCGCGTGCACGGTGAGCACCTGCACGCGATCCTTGGCGACCTCCACCTCACCCGGTTCCAAGCCGTTCTCCACCGATTCGGCGGCGGTGAGGAAGGCGAGCAGGCCGCTCAGCGAGGCTGCGCTGTCCCCGGCGTAACCCGCGACCACTTCGGCGAAGGCGTCCAGATGTTCCCGGCCCGCGCCCGCACCGGACATGGCGCGGCGGGCCTGGGTCTCGACGCCGACTCCGATGGTGCGTTCCACATCGGCGACCAGCTCGGTCAACGGCTGCCCGCTGCGTTCGCGCAGAGCGGCCAGTTCGCGTCCCAAGGCGACGATGCGGCGGTAGCCATCGGGCGAATACTGTTCGGCCGGGCCGGGGTCGGCGATGGCGTCGGCGAGCCCCGCCTGCTCCGCCGGTTCCGGCGCGACCTCGCGCAGCGCGACGGCCAGGGCCGCGCCGTCGGTGATATCGCCGGTGGCCGCGGTGCCGCGTCCGATCGACAACTCCCTGGCCCGCCCGGCCAGCGCCGACAGATCCGAGACCCCGATGCGCCAGCGCGCACCGGTCAGGATGCGCACAGCCGCGCTGCCCGCGCCGGGTTCGGCGATCAACCGCAGGGTGGCGACGACGTCGGCGACCTCCGGGGTGGCCAGCAGGCCGCCGAGGCCGACGATCTCCACCGGCAAGCCCTGCTCACGCAGGGCTTCGGCGATCGGCGCGGCGTCGGCGTTGCGGCGCACCAGCACCGCTGACGTCGGCGGCTGCTCGCCCGCGTCGTGGCGGGCCTGCCAGTCGGCCGCGATCCGGGTGGCGAACCACTCGCGTTCGGCGGCCACGGTGTCGGTGAGCGCCAACGCCACCGTGCCCGGTTCGGCGGCGGGCTTGGCGCGCAAGGCGTCCACGGTGACCCCACCGCCCTCGATCGCCTTGCGGCGCAAGGGTTCTGCCACCAGATTGGCCAGCGCCAGCGCCTCGGGCGGATTGCGCCAGCTGGTCAGCAGCGACAGCGTCGGCGCGGGAACTCCGGGTGCGGCGGGAAAGTCGGTGGCGAAACGTGGGAGGTTGGCCGCGGAAGCCCCGCGCCAGCCGTAGATGGACTGCATGGGATCGCCCACCGCGGTCACCGCGGGGCGGTCGCCGGTTCCGGTGCCGCCGAACAACGCCGCCAGCAGGATGCGCTGGGCGTGGCCGGTGTCCTGGTATTCGTCGAGCAGGACCAGCCGGAAACGCGCCCGTTCGGCCGCACCCACCTCGGCGTGCTCGGCCGACAGCCGCGCCGCGAGCGACATCTGCGCCCCGAAGTCCAGGGCGCCGCGCCGGCGCAACGCCTCACCCAGCTGCCGCACCAGCGGCAGCAGTGCCACCCGCTCACGCTGCACCTTCAGGATCTTCAGCAGTTCCTGGCTCGGGCCGCCGCGCTGGCGCGGACCCGCGGGCAGGGTGTGCACCAGCTTCTCGAGTTCGGTATGCGCCTCGGCCAGTTCCTCCGGCTCCACCAGATGTTCGGCCAGCTGCCCCGACAGCGCCAGCACCGCCTCGGTGACCGAGACCGGCGTGCGCTCGGTGTCCAGATCGCCGTCCCAGGTGCGCACCACCTGATGGGCCAACTGCCACAACTGCGTCTCGGTGAGCAGCGTCGCCGAGGGTTCCACCGGCAGCAGCAGGCCGTGTTCGGTCAGCAGCCTGCCCGCATAGGAGTGGTAGGTGCTGATCTCGGGTTCCGCACCGGCCAGCGAGGCGCGCAGACCGCCGCTGGGATCGAGTTCGCGCAGCAGCGGCGCCCCAGCGAGCCGGGCCAGCCGGGTGCGGATACGGGTGGTCAGCTGCTGGGCCGCTTTTCGGGTGAAGGTCAGGCCGAGCACTTCATCGGGCAGCACCAGGCGATTGGCGACCATCCAGACCACGCGCGCGGCCATCGTCTCGGTTTTGCCCGCCCCCGCACCCGCCACCACCAGCGTCGGCCCGGGCGGCGCCGCGATCACTACGGCCTGCTCGTCGGTGGGTGGCGGCAGGCCGAGAGCCTCGGCGAGCTGCCACGGCGTGACCCGCGCACTCATTCGTCGGTCACCTGGCGTCCGGTGTCCTGGACCGGGCAGCTGCCCGCGACGGCGCAGTGCCGGCAGCCGTCATTGCGCATGGCCAGATAGCTCGGCCCCCTGGTGGCGGCCGCGGCGTCGTGGATGGTGCCGCGCCAGGTGTGCAGGGCTTCGCCGTCGAGGGGTTGCTGGGTGCGCTGGGTCGCACCGTCGCGGGTGTGCGGTTTGGCGACGTAGACGAGGCGGGCGCCGCCGGGTTCGCCGAGCTCGAGGTGCGGGTCGCCCCGATCGGTGGGCTCGCGTTGTTCCGCCGGCTCGCCGGCGAGGTCGCCGGCCTCATCGGCACGGTTCTCGATCTCGCTGCGCCCGTCGACCTCGGCGTTCCCGTTGATATCCGTGGCGGCGGCGTCGAGATCGCTCGGCTCATCGGCGGATTCACCGGAGAGGGCGTCGAGCGCGCCGAACGCGGCGGCGACCTGGTAGGTCGCCAGCTGGGCATGGTCCTCGACGGCCTTGACCGAGACCGGGTTCTTGCCGGTCTTCACATCGACGATGACGAAGCGGCCCTGGGCGTCGCGTTCGAGGCGGTCGACGCGGCCGCGGATACGCACCGGCGGCTCGTCGTCGGAGCGCGGCGGAAGCACACAGTCCACCGGCACCTCGATGCCGACCTGGGTGAGTTCGCCGCGGGTGTTGTCGACCCAGGCCAGGAAGGTTTCCAGCATCGCCTCGGTGCGGCGGCGCTCCTGCCGGGAATGCCAGCCCTGATCGCCGTCCACCGAGTCCCAGACCGCCTGGAGCGCGGCCCGCACCTGGCTGGTCGGCACCTTGCCGGCCAGGGCCTGGACCAGGGTGTGCACCAGGTTGCCCTTGACCGCGTGCGGATTGTCGCCGTCGGTGCCGCCGTGGCGTTCCAGCGCCCAGCGCAACGGGCAGGTACGCAGCAGTTCGACCGTCGACGGTGAGAGCGCGACCGCGGATTCGTCGTCGTCCCAGAGGGGGCGCTCGGTACTGAGGTCGGCGGTGCCGTACCAGTCGTCTGGCGCGGTGCCGCGCACGCCCGCGTCCGCGAGCCGGGCGAGATGGCGGGCGGCCCGGCGACGACGCTGTGGATCGGCCTCGGGATCGCAGACCACCCCGCGCAATTCGGCCACCAGCGAACCCATCACCAACACGCGGCCCGGATCTTCGACCGGTAGCGCGCCGGGTTCGCCCTCATCGTCGTGGCCGAGCAGTTCGGCCAGGAACCGCGAGGGCACCAGATCACGGTCGCCCGTGACCGATTCCACCGCGGTGACCAGCAGTGATCGGCGGGCGCGGCTGCATGCCACCAGCAGCAGCCTGCGCTCCTCGGCCAGGATCGGGGCCGCCCGGCTCATCCGTTCGCCCTCGGTGAGCACTCCCGCGGCGACGTCGACCAGATCCTCGGTGTGCAGCAAGGTGCCGCGTGGACGCGGATCCGGCCAGATTCCCTCCTGCACCCCGGCGACGGCCACCACCTCCCATTCCCGTCCGGCGGCGGCGTGCGCGCTGAGCAGCTCCACCGCCTCGACGGGACTGGTGCGCACCGACGTATCGTGCGGAATCTCCTGATGCAGCAGGTATTCCACGAAGCCCTCGATGCCCGCGCGGGGCAGCCGGTCGACGTAGGCCGCGGCGGCATCGAACAGGGCGACCGCCGCATCCAGATCCCGATCGGCCTGCGCACCGGCGGCACCACCGCGCTCGGACTGCGCGACCCAGCGCCGCTCCAACCGCGATCCGGTCCACAACGCCCAGAGCACGTCTTCGAGCCCGCCCCCGCGCCGTCGTGCCTTCCGTGCCCGATCCAGTGCGGTCAGCGCCCGCCGCAGCGGAGCGGATTCGACCTCGGTGAGGCCCGCGAGGATCCGCTGGTCGCCGACGCCGAGCAGCAGATCGCGCAGCACCTCGGCGGAGGACTGTTCGGAGGGCGAGGCGCCGGGCGTGCGCGGTGGATCGGGCCGCGGGTCAGCCGGATCACGTGTGGCGTCCGCATCCGCATCCGCATCGTCAGTCTCCGTGCTGAGCCCGTAGCGGTCCGCTTCGCGATCGAAGGGATCGCGATCGATGCCGTACCAGTCGGCGTCGGCCGACAGGCGCGAAGCTTGTTCAATCGTCCACTCGGGGGTGATGTCGGCGTCGATCGGGTCCGGCGGCGGCAGCTGGTCATGGTCGTGCGGGACAAGCGCATCGGCGGGAATGTGCAGCTCGGTATCGGCCGGATCCGGGGGCGGCGGCAGGTCGGGCGGTTCCGGAGCGAGCAGGTCGGCAGGGCCCGGAACGAGCGGGTCGGCCGGAAGATGGAGAGCTGCGTCGGCCGGATCCGGGAGCAGATCGTCCAGTTCTGTGTGGGGGTCACCAGGGGCCGAAGGGGTTTCGTCGGAGGGCCACGGCGCGTCACCGTGACGGGTGGCGGCGCGTTCCAGGCCGAGTGCCGTGCGGCGGATACCGCGGCGCAGCCGGCGCAGGGCGATCTGGTCGGCGGCGCCGAGCGGGCCGGACAGCAGGTCGAGGGCGTCGTCGGGGGTGAACAGCGCTTCGTGGCGATGCGGCGTCCCGGCCGGGTCGGCGCTCGTCGCGGCCTCCGAGGCGAGGATCGCGCGCAGCGACGACAGCATCCAGGCCGCGCCGCGCCGCCGCGCCAAGGGGGTGTCGAGGGCGGGCTGGCGCACCGGCACGCCCGCGGCCAGCAAGGCGCGGCGCAACGGCGGTAGCGACAGCGGGACCGAGCGCACCACGACCGCCATGCCCGACCACGGCACGCCGTCGGTGAGGTGCGCGCGCCGCAGATGGTCGGCGATCAGCGCCGCCTCTTTCGCCGGCGTGGCGAGCACCCGGACCCGGACATCGGCGCCGGCGTCGGGCGCGGTGTCGGCCTGGGCATCCACCCTCGGGCGTTGCGGTGCGCTGCCGGGCAACCGGGACGCGACCCGAGCGACCGCCAGCCGCACCGCGGGCACCGATCGATGGTTCTCGCGCAGCACAATGCGCTGACGGTCCGGCACGTCGAGGTCGAGCAGGAAGCGCGCATCCGCACCACGAAAGGCGAACACACCCTGATCGGGATCGCCGGCGACGACGGTCATGGTCGCGCCCGCGCTCAGCACCCGCACCAGCATCGCGGCCTGCGGGTCGAGATGCTGGGCGTCGTCGACCAGCAGATACCGCAACCGTCCTCGTTCGGCGGCCAGCAGCTTCTCATCGGTGGCCAACGCGTCCAACGCCGCACCGACGAGTTCGGCTGCGTTCAGGGCGGGCGCGGATGCCTCCGGCGCGGCCACGCCCACCGACCAGCGCAGCAGCATCGCCTGCTCGTACCGCGCGGCGAACCGGCCCGCGGCCACCCATTCCGGCTTATCGCGCTCACGTCCGAGCCGGATCAGATCCTCCGGACCCAGTCCTCGTTCGGTGGCCCGCAGCATCAGGTCACGCAGCTGATCGGCGAAGCCGGCGAGTCCGAGCGCGGGATGCAGCCGCTGCGGCCATAGGTGGGTCGCGCCGTCGGCGATATCGATCAGATCGCCGCGCAACATCTCCCGCAGCACGGCATCCTGCTCCGATCCGGTCAGCAACCGCGGCGGCGGATTGCCGTGCGCGACGGCATGGCGGCGCAGCACGGCGAAGGCATACGAGTGGATCGTGCGCACCAGCGGTTCCCTGGTCGCACCCGGCACCCCGACGAAATGCGCGGCCCCGGACCCGGCGGCAGCCGACCCCGCATCGACGGGCTCGCGGACACCCGCGGACGCCTGCCCCACATCGGCGGCCCGCACAGCACCGGAGGAATCGCCACCTTCGTCATTCGGCGCGGATCCCGCGGCCCGCGCCCGGTCGAAGGACTCCGTTACCTGGGCGCTCGACGGTTCCTCCGCGGCGTCCGGCCCGGCGCGGCCGCCGGTTTCCGGACGGTGCGGACCGTCCTGCCCCATCCCGTCGCCGGCATCCAACGCCGCGTCCAGCTCGTCCAGTGCGAACAGCCCCGCGTCATCCCAGGGCGCCTCCGGGTCCGGCGGCGGTTCGAACAGGCTGTCGCCCGGTCCGGGATCGTCCGGCGGGGAGGCGGGCTCCGTTGGTGGGACCTCCGGCGGTGCCGACAGTCGCGCGGTGATCGCATCACGCACCGCCGCGGCCGCGTTCTTCGAGTGAGTGAGCAACAGCACGGACTCGGGGTCGGCGCCCGCGGCGATGCGGTCGGCGGCCAGGTCGACCAGCAGGGCGGTCTTGCCGGTACCGGGGCCGCCGAGAACCTGCCATACGCCGGTGCCGGGGCGGATGCCGCCCGGGTCGGCGGCGGCGGCGAACAGCGCGCGGACCTCGGCGCTCCAGACCCTGGGTCCGGGCGCCGCCACTTTCCGGCGAACCAGCCGCACGGCGTTATCCGATCGCACCACGGGGGCTATTGCAACAGACGAGGCCGACACTCCCGATGGCGGCGCCGCGCCGCCTGGTGCTGCGACGGAATTGGTCAACGGTCAAAATGTCATCGTGTCCCCACTCCACGTTCACCGTTTCGGCCCGAGCACCGGTCCGGTGGTCCTCGCCCTGCACGGGGTGACCGGCCACGGCAGGCGCTGGGCCGACCTGGCCGAACGGCTGCTGCCCGATGTCCGGATCGTCGCCCCCGACCTGCGCGGACACGGTCGTTCCACGTCGCTGCCGCCGTGGAATTTCGAGACGATCGTGCACGACCTGGTCGAGCTGCTGGCTGATGAGACCGATGAGCCCGTGGTGCTGGTCGCGCATTCCTTCGGCGGCGCCTGCGCCCTGCATCTGGTGCACAACCATCCGCAACTGGCCCGCAACCTGGTGCTGCTCGATCCGGCCATCGCGCTGGACCCGACCCGGCTGCACGAGATCGCCATGTCGACGCTGGCCTCCCAGGACTACGACGACGTCGAGCAGGCCAGGATGGACAAACTGCACACCGGCTGGGGTGATGTCGCGCCCGAGCTGTTGCAGGCCGAACTGGACGAACACCTGATGCCCACCGCGAACGGACGAGTGGGCTGGCGGATGAGCCTGCCAGCCATCAACTCCTATTGGGGCCAGCTCGCTCGCCACTACGTGCTGCCACCGCAGCACCTGCCGACGGTGCTGGTGCAGGCCATGAAGGTGGACCCGCCGTTCGTCACGCCGGAGTTCCGGGAGGCGCTCACCACCCATATGGGCCCGAACCTGACCGTGCACGAATGGGATTGCGACCACATGGTGGCCCAGGCCCTGCCCGAGCGGACCGCCGAACTGATCCGTTCCGTGCTCTGATGCCGACCAGCGATGCCGAGATCGAACGCGTCCGCGAGTTGGTCGCGTCGATCCCGCGCGGGCGGGTGGCCACCTACGGCGATATCGCCGCGGTGGCGGGTCTGTCGACGCCACGCACCGTCGGCTGGATCATGCGCACCGATTCCGCCGATCTGCCCTGGCATCGGGTGCTCGGCGCCGCCGGCCGCCCCGCAGCGCACCTGGCCGACAAACAGCTGCGGCTGCTCACCGCCGAGGGTGTCCCGGTGCGCGACGGCCGGGTGGATCTGCGTGTCGCCCGCTTCACCTTCCCCGACGAGCCGACTCCGGGGTCCTGACGACCCTGAGCAGCACGCCGGGTAACACGCAATCCACCCCTCCCGGGCGAATCTGCGGTTACCGTGGACACATGACCACCCGTCTCGCGTGTGTGGTATTCGATGCGGACCAGCCACGGATGGTGGCGGATTTCTGGGCGCGACTGCTCGGCTGGACGGTGACGCTGGACCGCCCGGGTGAAGTCGACGTCGCGGGGCCGGACGCCGCCGGCTCCGACCTCGCGCTGACCTTTGTTCCCGCCTCCCGCGCCAAGACCGGTAAGAACCGGATCCATCTCGATGTGGCCAGCCGATCCACCGACCACCAGCGCATGCAGGTCGATCGTGCGATGGCCCTGGGTGCCCGCGCGATCGACATCGGGCAGGGTGCCGTGCCGTGGACCGTGCTCGCCGACCCGGAGGGCAACGAGTTCTGCGTCCTGGAGCCGCGCGAGGAGTATGTGGACACCGGCGCGGTGGCGGCGATCGTGGTCGACACCTTCGATCCGCAGCGGCTCGCGCAATTCTGGTCGGTCGCCTCCGGGTGGCCGATCTCGCGGGCCGGATCGCCGGTGACCGGCCTGCGCTCGCCGACCGGTCTCGGGAGCTGGCTGGAATTCGTCGAGACCTCCGAGGCCAAGCAGGGCCGTAACCGGTTGCGCCTGGACGTCGCCGCGTTTCCCGCCGACGACCCGACCGCCGAGATCGCCCGGCTCAGGGCCGCCGGAGCGCGCACGATCGAACCCTCCGGCGCCGAACCGGGGCTGCCGCTGGCCGACCCCGACACCAATGAGTTCTACCTGCTCGCACCCGACTACGACGGTTCGGCGCTCTGAACCCGCCTCCGGTGCGCACAGACCGTCGCGGCGCGCGCCGCATGGCCGCCCGGGCTCGTCGAACTAGCATGGACCCATGTCGAACCACAGCGAGGGCCGCGGCCGGTGACGGCCGCTGACGCGATCGTGCTCGCCGGGGGCCGGGCGAGCCGGATGGGTGGTGTCGACAAACCGGCGATCGTGATCGGGGGCCGGTCGATGCTGCATGTCGCGCTCGACGCGGTCGCGGGCTGCGGGCAGACCGTCGTCGTCGGACCCCGCAGGCCCGAATTGGATCCGAACGTCCGGCAGGTGCGTGAGGTGCCGCCGGGCGCGGGACCGGTCGCCGCGATCGGCGCCGGTGTGCGCGCACTCGGCGCCGGAGCCGCCCCGCGCATCGTGGTGCTCGCCGCGGATCTGCCGTTCCTGACCGAGTGGGCGGTGGCCGATCTGCTGCGGCGCAGCGATCAATCGGGCGCCGACGCCGTGTTCGCGGCCGACGAATCCGGCCGCCCGCAGTACCTGATCGGCGTGTGGCGCCGCGACGCGCTGGCCGCCCGGCTCAGCCGCCTGGATTCACTGGTCAACCAACCGATGAAGGCCCTCGTCCCGGACGACACGGTGATGGTGCGGTTGAACGGCATCACCGACTGCGACACCGACGAGGAGGTGCGCGCGGCACGGGCCGTCATCGACGGTGGGCGTGCCCCCGGTCATCAGCCGCCACCGTCGACGCTGGAGGATGCACGACAAACATTGCGCGACAACCTCTCCCGGCTGACCTCCTACCACACCGAACTGTTCGAAGTCGCCGGCGCGGCGCTGGCCGCGCCGATCCGGGCGGCGGGGCCGCTGCCGCGTTTCGACGTCTCGGCCATGGATGGTTACGCCGTCGCCGGTGACGGTCCGTGGCGTCTACGCGCCGACATCGGTTTCGCCGGTGGCCAGCGCCCGGTCGGTCTGCTCCCCGGTGAGGCGGTGCGCGTCGCGACCGGCGCGCACGTCCCCGACGGCACCACCGCTGTGCTGCGTGACGAGTTCGCCGAGGTCGGCGACGACCACTACCTGCGCCGGCTGCCCGATAGCCCGGTGCGCGGCGATATCCGCCATCGTGGCGAGGATCTGGAGCGCGGTGATCTCATCGCCGAGGAGGGCACTCCGGTCACGCCCGCGCTGATCTCCACCGCCGCCGCCGTCGAGATCCCCGAGGCCGCGGTGCGTGGGCCGGTCCGGGCCCGAATCGTCATGACCGGCGATGAGATTCGCGCATCCGGCCCGTTGCACGGCGGGCAGACCCGCGATTCCATCGGACCGATCCTGCCGCATCTGCTGGCCCGGCACGGTATTCGCACCGTCGACCGGGTCCACCTGCGCGACACACCGCACGGCTTCGACGAGGTGCTCACCGGCACCGAGGGTTTCGATCTGCTGGTCGTGGTGGGGGCGACCGGTTCCGGCGCCGCCGATCAACTCCGGTCCGCGCTGCGTCGCGCCGACGCCCGCATCCTGGTGCATCGGCTGCGGCTGCGTCCTGGCGGCTCGACCGTCGTCGCGGAGTTGAACTCGGGCGCGACGGTGCTCGGCCTGCCCGGCAACCCGTTCGCCGCCGTCGCGGTGCTCACCGCCCTGGCAGGCGCGGTGGTCGAGGGCCGCACCGGCGCCCATCCGGCGCGAGCAGTGCTGGGCCCGCTGCACAATGCGAGCGAGATCGCGGGCCCGGTCCCGCGGATCGTCCCCGCGGTGGCCGACCCGGGCGGCGGCTGGCGCGGCGAACCCGCGGTCCGCACCGCCCACCTCGGCGGGCTACTCGGCCACGACGGGCTCGTCATCGTGCCCGCCGATGCCCGTGACGGTGCACTGGTCGAGTTCCTGCCGCTGCCGGGCTGAGGTACGCCGCCGCATCCGGTTCGCGAATCCGCGGAAATTTCCGAATCCGGCAATTAATGCGCGAATAGGAGTGGTGGCCGCCACTTTCGCTGTGTTAACAAATGTAAAGCGACCGAGAAGCGGCGGTTTCCAAAGCTTCACCGATAGGCCGGAAACCGGCGGTCGGCACGCTGTCCGGCAGCGACGGATACCGCGTTTTCCCAGGTCGCCCCCGCAATCGAGGTGCCGAACGCACCCCGCGGAATGACAACCGGATTGCGCTCACCTCACAGCTCACCGGCATGCACTGAGCGCTGTGAGAGATTCGTTTGGACGCCGGTCGCCGCCTCCTTACAGTCGGGACATCAGCCCGATTTCACCGCTCGAAGGGGGCGTCGTGGTTAATTCACGCACTCAGGGTTCCGCGCCCTCCGATCCGGCTCACCGGCCCGACGCCGGCGACGCTCTCCTGCGGCTGGGCAAATACTTCCACCGCGGCGAAATCTCGGCCGACCACCGCACCGTGCACAAGACCGGCGGTCGCAGCGCCGACGAGTTCTACCGCGACCGCTGGTCCCATGACAAGGTGGTGCGCTCCACCCACGGCGTCAACTGCACCGGCTCGTGTTCCTGGAAGATCTACGTCAAGGACGGCGTGATCACCTGGGAGTCGCAGCAGACCGACTACCCCTCGGTGGGCTCGGACAAGCCCGAGTACGAGCCGCGCGGCTGCCCGCGTGGCGCGTCGTTCTCCTGGTACACCTACTCCCCCGCCCGGGTGCGCTACCCGTACGTGCGCGGCACCCTGCTCGAGCTGTACCGCGAGGCCAAATCGCGGCTCAAGGACCCGGTGCTGGCGTGGGGGGAGATCGTCGAAGACCCCGCAAAGGCCAAGGCGTACAAGGCCGCTCGCGGCAAAGGTGGGTTCGTCCGCGCGGAGTGGTGGGAAGCCGCCGAGATCGCCGCCGCCGCGCACGTCTACACGATCAAGCAGTACGGGCCCGACCGGGTCGCAGGCTTCTCGCCGATTCCGGCCATGTCGATGGTCAGCCATGCGGTGGGTGCGCGGTTCATCTCGCTGCTCGGCGGTTCGATGCTGTCGTTCTACGACTGGTACGCCGACCTGCCGGTGGCCTCACCGCAGGTCTTCGGCGACCAGACCGACGTGCCGGAATCGGCCGACTGGTTCGACGCCGGTTACCTCATCATGTGGGGCTCCAACGTCCCGGTGACCCGGACCCCGGACGCGCACTACATGACCGAGGCCCGCTATCGCGGCCAGAAGGTCGTGGTGGTCTCCCCCGACTATGCCGACAACACCAAGTTCGCCGACGAATGGGTGCCCGCCCGTCCCGGCACCGATGCCGCGCTGGCCATGGCCATGGGTCATGTGGTGCTCAAGGAATTCTTCGTCGAGAAGTCCACTCCGCGCTTCCTCGATTACATCAAGCGCTACACCGATCTGCCCTACCTGATCACCCTGGACGAACGCGATGGCGTCTTCGTGCCGGGCAAGTTCCTCACCTCCGCCGATCTCGGCAGCGACGCCGAAGCCGCCGAGTTCCGCACCGTGCTGCTGGATGCCGACGGTAATCCGGTGGTGCCCAACGGTTCTCTCGGCGACCGCTTCGGCGAGGACGGCACCGGACGCTGGAATCTGGACCTCGGGGACGTCGATCCCCTGCTGACCCTGCACGGCCGCACCGACGACGCTGCGGCCGTGCAGTTCCCGCGCTTCGACACCGACACCCCCGGTGTGCTGACCCGTGGCGTGCCGACGATGTTCCTGGCGGGCAAGCGCGTCACCACCGTCTTCGACCTGCTGCTCGCGCAGTACGGCGTGGCCCGCAGCGGCCTGCCCGGCAGCTGGCCCACCGGTTTCGACGACCCCTCCGAGCCCTACACCCCGGCCTGGCAGGAGGCGATCACCGGTGTGCCCGCCAAGCAGGCGGCCCGCATCGCCCGCGAATTCGCCGATAACGCCGATCGTTCCGGCGGTCGCTCGATGATCCTGATGGGTGCGGGCACCAACCATTGGTTCCACTCCGATCAGATCTATCGGGCGTTCTTCACCTTGACGCTGCTCACCGGCTGCCAGGGCGTCAACGGCGGTGGCTGGGCGCATTACGTCGGCCAGGAGAAGTGCCGCCCGGTGACCGGCTGGTCCACACTGGCTTTCGCGACCGACTGGCAACGTCCACCGCGCCAGATGCAGGGCACCGTGTTCTGGTATCTGACCAACGATCAGTGGCGCTACGACCCGTTCACCTCCGACACCTTCGCCTCCCCGCTGGGCGACGGCCGGTTCACCGGCCGCACGGCCGCCGACAATATCGCTCTCGCCAGCCGTCTCGGCTGGATGCCGACCTATCCGACGTTCGACCGCAACCCGCTCGATCTGGCCGACGAGGCCGAGCAGGCGGGCAAATCGCCGGCCGAGCACGTGGTCGACGGCCTGAAATCCGGTGAGCTGAACTTCGCCTGCGAGGATCCCGACGCACCGGAGAACTTCCCCCGCGTGCTCACCGTGTGGCGGGCCAATCTGCTCGGCTCCTCGGGTAAGGGCAACGAGTACTTCCAGAAGCATCTACTGGGCTGCGGCTCCAACCTGCAGACCTCCGATGCCACCGGCGTGCGTCCGCAGGAACTGACCTGGCGCGAGGAAGCGCCGACCGGCAAGCTGGATCTGCTGCTGTCGCTGGATTTCCGGATGACCAGCACCACGCTGTTCTCCGATATCGTGCTGCCCGCCGCCACCTGGTACGAGAAGCACGATCTGTCCTCGACCGATATGCACCCGTTCGTGCACGCCTTCTCCCCCGCCATCTCCCCGCCGTGGGAGGCCAAGACCGATTTCGACGCCTTCCACCGCATCGCCCGCGGCTTCTCCTGGATGGCGGAAAAGCATCTCGGCGTGCGCAAGGACATCGTCGCGGTGCCGTTGCAGCATGATTCGCCCGACGCCATGGCCCAGGCCGGTGGACGTGTACTGGACTGGAAAGCCGGTGAATGCGAACCCGTTCCGGGTAAGACCATGCCGAAGCTGGTGGTCGTCGAACGCGATTACAGCAAGATCGCGGAGAAGATGGCCGCGCTCGGGCCGCTGGTGGAGACCCTCGGCCTGACCACCAAGGGCGTCACGACGCTGCCCGATCAGGAAGTCGAATACCTGGCCGGCATGTACGGCACCGTGGTCTCGGGCGTGGCGCAGGGGCGTCCGTCGCTGGCCAAGGACACCCACGCCGCCGAGGCCATCCTCGCGCTGTCGGGCACCACCAACGGCCGGCTCGCGGTGGAGGGTTTCGAGGCGCTGGAACGGCGCACCGGCACCGAAATGGCCGATCTGGCCGCCGAACACGAGGGCAAGCGGATCACCTTCGCCGACACCCAGGCCCGCCCGGTGCCGGTGATCACCTCACCGGAATGGTCCGGCAGCGAGACCGGTGGCCGCCGCTACTCCCCGTTCACCATCAACACCGAACGGCTCAAGCCCTGGCACACCCTCACCGGACGCCAGCACTTCTACCTCGACCACGACTGGATGATCGAACTCGGCGAACAGCTGCCGATCTTCCGGCCACCGCTGGATATGACGGCGCTGTTCCGCGAGCCGAATGTCGGCGAGGTCGGCGAACGCGGCGTCACGGTGCGCTACCTGACCCCGCATTCGAAGTGGTCGATCCACTCCGCCTACCAGGACAACCTGCACATGCTGACGCTCTCGCGCGGCGGGCAGACGATCTGGATGTCGGACAGGGACGCCGCCAAGATCGGTGTGGCCGACAACGATTGGATCGAGGCGATCAACCGCAACGGTGTGGTCGTCGCCCGCGCCATCGTCAGCCACCGGATGCCGGAGGGCACCGTGTTCATGTACCACGCCCAGGACCGGGCGGTGGACGTGCCGCGCATCGAGGGCCCGGACGACAGCGCGGCCTCCGGTAAACCGTTCAACGGCAAGGGCAAGCGCGGCGGTATCCACAACGCACTCACCCGGATCATGATCAAGCCCTCCCACCTCATCGGCGGCTACGCCCAGCAGTCGTTCGCCCTGAACTATCACGGGCCGACCGGAAACCAGCGCGACGAAGTCACCACCATTCGTCGACGCAGCCAGAAAGTGGAGTACTGACATGCGCGTCATGGCACAGCTGGCGATGGTCATGAACCTCGACAAATGCATCGGCTGCCACACCTGTTCGGTCACCTGCAAGCAGGCCTGGACCAATCGCGGTGGCACCGAGTACGTCTGGTTCAACAATGTGGAGACCCGGCCCGGTCAGGGCTATCCCCGGCAATATCAGGACCAGGAGAAATGGAAGGGCGGCTGGGCGCTGAACAAGCGCGGCAAGCTGACCCTGAAGTCCGGTTCGCGGATGAAGCGGCTGCTCAACATCTTCGCCAACCCGGACCTGCCCACGGTGGAGGACTACTACGAGCCGTGGAGCTACGACTACGACAACCTGCTGTCCTCCCCGCCCACCGACACCACGCCGGTGGCGCGGCCGAAATCGCTGATCACCGGCGAGGACACCAAGGTCACCTGGGGCGCCAACTGGGACGACGACCTGGGTTCGGGTCCTGAGCAGGTCGGTAAGGATCCGCTGCTCGACAAGCTCGAGAACAAGGTGAAACTGGAGTTCGAAGAGACCTTCATGTTCTACCTGCCGCGCATCTGCGAGCACTGCCTGAATCCTTCGTGTGCCGCCTCGTGCCCGTCCGGTGCGATCTACAAGCGCGCCGAGGACGGCATCGTGCTGGTCGACCAGGACAAATGCCGTGGCTGGCGCCAGTGCATCACCGGCTGCCCCTACAAGAAGATCTACTTCAACCACAAGACCGGCAAAGCCGAGAAATGCACCTTCTGCTACCCGCGCGTCGAGGTCGGCATTCCGACGGTGTGCTCGGAGACCTGCGTCGGGCGGCTGCGCTACATCGGCGTGATGCTCTACGACGCCGATGCCGTGCTCGAGGCCGCCTCGGTCACCGACACCAAGGACCTCTACCCGTCGCAGCTCGGGGTGTTCCTCAATCCCCACGACCCGCGGGTGATCGCCGAGGCCGAACGGGCCGGTATCTCGCCGGATTGGATTCAGGCCGCGCAGGATTCGCCGGTCTACAAGCTGATCGTCGATTACCAGATCGCGCTGCCGCTACATCCGGAATACCGCACCATGCCGATGGTCTGGTACGTGCCGCCGCTGTCGCCGGTGGTGGACGTGCTCTCGGAGACCGGGCACGACGCCGAGGACGCGGGCAACCTGTTCGGCGCCATCGACGCGCTGCGGATCCCGGTGGAGTACCTGGCCGAACTGTTCACCGCCGGTGAGATCGGCCCGGTGCGCGCTTCTTTGCAGCGGCTGGCGGCCATGCGCTCGTTCATGCGGTCGGTGAACCTCGGCATGGAGCCCGACCCCTCGATCGCACCCTCGGTGCGGTTGGAGCCGAAAGAGATCGAGGCCATGTACCGGCTGCTGGCCATCGCCAAATACGAGCACCGCTACGTCATCCCGCAGGGCGCGACGTCCAAGGCGCACGAACTGGATTCGCTGGCCACCGGCTGCTCGCTCGACACCGACGGCGGGCCGGGTATGACCGCGTTCGACCAGATGGTGGAGAAGTTCAGCCTCACCGACACCAATCAGGCCGCACCCGAAGAGAAGTCGGGGCGGATCAATCTGCTGAACTGGGATGGGAAGAGCACCTCGGGCTTGCTGCCGAGTGCGAACGGGAGCGGGGGCTCCGGTAACGGCAGCGGTGCGGCCGGCAACGGTCACGCAGGGAACGCAGCCGCGGGCAACGGAACGAACGGCCATGCGGTCGACGGCACCGCGGGCGACGAACTCGCCGACACCGCGGGTAGCGCGACGGGCGGGCGGCCATGACCGGCAGGCAGTCCTGTGACTACCCGGTGAACGCCCGTCCGGCCGTAGCGATCCTGTCGGCGCCGGGCCGGGCCATCGTCGTCGCCGGGGCGGGGCGCGGCCCGCTCGACTCACTGTCTGCAGGGGCTCGGGCACATACGGCCGTGCCCGCCCGGACGGCGCGGACTCGCACAATGGGAGGCTCACCATGGCGCTGCTGAAGATCCGGCGGCGACCAGAACCGGTTGTCGCCCTGAGTGATCGAGATAGGCGACTGGTGTGGCGGACCGCCGCGCTCCTGCTCGACTACCCGAGCGCGGACACTTTCAAGGTGCTCGACCAGCTGGCCGAAGCGGTGGCGCAGCTGCCCAACGCCGTGCGGTCCCCGCTCGAGGCCGTGGTGCTGCATCTGCGGACCACTCCCCCGCTGGAACTGGCCGCCCAGTATGTCGAAACCTTCGATATGCGCCGCCGCGCCAGCCTGCACCTGACCTTCTACGCCTACGGCGACACGCGTAAACGCGGGATGGCGCTGCTGCGGTTCAAGCACGCCTACCGGCACGCCGGGGTCGAACTCGGTGACGAGGAACTGCCCGACCATCTGCCGGTGCTGCTGGAATTCGCGGCCACCGTCGACCCGATCGGCGGTGAGCGCCTGCTCGGCGAGCACGTGCCGGTGCTGGAGCTGCTGCGACTGTCGTTGTCGGACAGCGGTTCCCCGTATGCGGGGGTGCTGGCGGCCGTCGTCGCTACGCTGCCGCCACTGACCACCGCCGATCGGCGCAAGATCGCCGAACTCGCCGCCCAGGGCCCGCCGGAAGAAGAGGTCGGGCTCGACCCCTTCGCCATGGATCCCACGATGTTCGAACAAGCCGAAGGCCGACGATGAACGCACCACTGCACCTGCCGACCGAACTGTGGCTGATCCTGCCCTACATCGCCTTCACCTCGTTCGTGCTCGGTCACATCTGGCGCTACCGCAACGACCAATTCGGCTGGACCACGCGGTCGTCGCAGGTGTACGAGAGCCGCCTGCTGCGGCTGGGCAGCCCGCTGTTCCACTTCGGCATGGTCGGCGTGTTCGGCGGGCATGTGCTCGGTGTACTGATTCCCGAATCGTGGACCGAGGCTGTCGGCATCAGCGAGCACACCTACCATCTGATCGCGGTCGGCGCGGGCTCGGTGGCGGGCCTGTCGGTGCTGGCCGGCGTCGGCATCCTGCTCTACCGCCGTTTCACCGTCACCGCGGTCCGCAAGGCCACCACCGGTAACGACAAACTCATGTACGCCCTGCTCACCGCCGCCCTGGTCACCGGCCTGATGAACACCTGGGGCGCGAACCTGCTCTTCGGCACCTACAACTACCGCGAAACCGTCTCCCCCTGGTTCCGCAGCCTGTTCACCCTCAACCCCCAGCCCGAACTGATGGTCGACACCCCCTGGCCGTTCCAGCTGCACGGCCTCGTCGTCCTCACCCTGGTCTTCCTGTGGCCCTACACCCGCCTGGTCCACATGTTCAGCGCGCCGATCGGTTACCTGGTGCGGCCGTATGTGGTGTATCGGAGCAAGGAAATCGCCGCGCCGGACAAGCGCCGGTACTCGCGGGCCTGGGATTCACCGGTCACGCCGGAGCGGTGGCGGTAGAGCCGGCCAACGCAGCCTCTTCCGTTTACGAGGTCGCGCACTGGGCTACCGCTTCTAGATCCGACCGAGGTGGCCCACCGAATCGAATCCTGCGATGACCGGGACACCCTGTACCGATGGCTCGACCAGTCAGTGGTGGTCGATGACGTCGAGCAGCTGTTCCACGGCTGAACATCACAGTGCGCGGGCTCGGCACAGCCGCCCCCGCGAACACGCCCGTCATTGCGGCCGACGCGCCGGGACCGCGTGATACAACACCAGTCATGTACCGGCTTCCGCGATGCCTGGTGGTCCTTCTCGCGCTCGGCGCGCTTCTGTTACCGACCGCAGTGGTGGCGGTGATATTCCCGGCTCCGGCGGCCGCCGCGCCCGGTGAATCGGCGATCCTGTCGGTGCGTCCACTGGGTGGGCGCCAGCTGGAAGTGGTGGTCCATTCGGCGGCCATGAATCGGCCGATCACCTTGTGGATGTCGCATCCGGGTGCGGGCGCCCCGACGTTGTATCTGCTGAACGCGGTGGACGGCGGGGAAGACGGCGGGCCGTGGACGCGGCGCACCGATGTGGCGCAGTTCTTCTCGGACAAGCACGTCAATGTGGTGGTGCCGATGAGTGGGCGGGCCAGTTACTACACCGACTGGCTGGCCGACGATCCGGTGCTCGGCCGCAATCAGTGGGAGACGTTCCTGAGCCGGGAGCTGCCACCGCTGCTGGCCGAGCGCTTCCAGACCTCGGGGCGCAATGCCGTTGCGGGACTGTCGATGTCGGCTACCTCGGCGCTGAACCTCGCGATTCGTTCACCGGGTCTCTACCAGGCTGTCGGCGCGTTCAGCGGTTGTACCCGCACCAGTGATCCGATGGCAGTGGCCACCGTGTTCACTCAGCTCGGCGTGTTCGGCGCCAATGCCGCCAATATGTGGGGTCCGCCCGGACATCCGGCGTGGGCCGAGCACGACCCCATGCTGCATCTGGATCGCTTGCGCGGGCTCGCGGTCTATGTCTCCTCCGGTAACGGCGGCCCGGGCGTGCACGAAACCCTGGCCTCGCCCGATATCAACGGCAACCCGATCAAACTGGCCGATCGCATGCTCGTCGGCGGTGCGATGGAAACCTTCGTCAACGGCTGCACCCGCCCGCTCGTGGACAGCCTCGCCGCGCAGCGCATTCCGGCGACGGTCAACCTGCGCCACGGTACGCACGCGTGGGAGTACTGGCAGGACGATATGCACCAGTCGTGGTCGGTGTTCGCCCCCGCGCTCGGGGTGTAGGAGTTCGTCGCGTCATTCCCAGGCGAAGCGGGGCTGTTCGATGTGATCGACCCTGGTATGCCTGCGATGCAGCGCCACCTCACGGAACTGATACATGATCGCCGCCGTCGGAGCGTGCAGGTGACCGCCGAGCAACGGCAATCGGATCAGCGGCCGCTCGGACCCGGGGATGCGGCCGAACTCGGGCGCCACATCCAGTTCGGTGAACGAGATGCGGTGCACGATGGCCACTTCGGCGGGATTCGGCAGCACACCAGGATCGGCACCCACCCACACGACCACCGGCGTCATGATGTAGCCGGATCTGGTCGGGTAGTCGTCGAGCAATCCGAGCACGTCGGATCGTTGCAGTTCGACACCGAGTTCCTCGTGCAGTTCGCGCAGGGCCGCCGCGATCGCGTCCTCACCGGCGTCCAAGCGGCCGCCGGGCAACGCGAACTGGCCGGCATGAGCCCGCAGCGTTGGTGCCCGTTCGGTCAGCCAGATCCCCGGGCCTTCCGACGACGTCACGACGGCGATGGCCACCGCGGCGGGCTTGTGACCATCCGGCTCGACGGCTCGGCGGGGGAAAAGGCTCAGCGCGTCGGCCAGTGCGGTTCTGGTGTCGCCATCGGGCTGGGCCGCCCACTGTGTCACACTGCCGTCGGACATCAACGCACCTCACCGTCGTTCGAGCCACTCCGGCCGCACCAGTGCGGATGCTGTCGGCATCCTGGTCGGCCGGTATTCATCCGACGATAACGCCGTTCGTGTCGGCGCGAGCACCCGGACGTTCGCTGGATGGGACCCCACCGCGCCCGCTCCCCGCACCGCTCAGATCGTCAGCAGATCGTCCGCATCGAGATGGACCCGCGTCCCGAACCGGGCACTGATATCGGC
The DNA here is from genome assembly GCF_010858045.1 of Nocardia cyriacigeorgica. Taxonomy (GTDB): domain Bacteria; phylum Actinomycetota; class Actinomycetes; order Mycobacteriales; family Mycobacteriaceae; genus Nocardia; species Nocardia cyriacigeorgica_E. The sequence goes on along the minus strand of NZ_JAAGVC010000001.1, from coordinate 276,708 downwards.
GAGCCGATCCCGCAACCAGCGCGCCTGAACGCCGCCGGCGCGCCGCAACCGCATCCGTCGCACGGACAACGGCAGCATCCGCACCGTGGGCTCGCCGCCGACGGTGACCAGGTACAGCAGGCGCAGATCCGGGCGGTACGTCTCGTGACCGCCGATGCCCTCGTAGTCATCGATGACGTCTCCGCACCCGTACAGAATCGGTTTGCCGCGGTACACCTCGATCGGCCGCGGATGGTGCGCCGAATGTCCGTGCACGATGTCGACGCCCGCACGGATCAAGCGGTGCGCGAATTCCTGTTCGCTCCTGCTGATTCCGTAGCCCCAGTTCGGCCCCCAGTGCACCGACACGATCGGCACGTCACCGGGTCGCCGATGGGCCGAGAGCTCGCCGGCGATCTCCTCGGCGCTGCGCGCGCCGGGATGCTCGATCCACCACAGGCCCGGCCGGTGCGGGCCGGCCGCCCACGATGCGGGCACCCCGCTGGATCGGGCACCCACCGACACGACCAGCGCGCGGCGTCCCTGCGCCAGCGGCAGGATCGCCGGAGCCCGGGCGGCCGCCAGGTCCCGGCCCGCGCCCACCGCCCGGATCCGCGTCCGCGCTAAGGCCTCGAGGGTGTCGAGCAGGCCCTGCCGTCCGAAATCGAGGGCGTGGTTGTTGGCGAGCGCGCAGGCGTCGGGCGCGATCGCGGCGAGGGCCGCGATATTGCCCGGATGCATCCGGTAGTGAATGCCCTTGTCCGGCTCGAAGCTGCCGTCGGCGGTGATCGCGGTTTCCAGATTGAGAATTCGGATGTCGGGTGCGAGCTCGTCGAGGATCTGCGGCACCGCACCCCACGGCCAGTCGGCGGCGACGGGTCGTGGAATGGGGCCGTTGACCCGCTCGGCGGCGGCGACGTACTGCCTGGCGTCGCGCACCCAGGACTCGCGCAGCTCGGGCCGGCCGGGTCGCGGCAGGATCTGGTCGACGCCACGGCCGAGCATGACGTCACCTCCCAGCAGCACCGTGACCGGCATGGCGCCTCCCGCAGCAGATCAATCCAGGTCGTAGGCGGTGGGGTGCAGCGGCTCGTAGAGGCCGATCTCGCCCGCGCCGGGCACGGTCAACCGGGTGACGCGGCCCCATCCGGCTTCCTCGACCTCGTCGGCCACCTCGACGCCCTTGGCGCGCAGCTCGGCGATCGTGGACGCGAGGTCGTCGCACATCAGATACATCTCGCTGCGACCACCCCCGGCCGGCCCGGTGGGATGCACGGCGAGCTCGGCGGGCGGCGACTTGAAGATCAGCCAACCGTGCCCGGCATCCACATGCGCCAAGCCGAGGACGTCACGGAAGAACGCGCGCGCGGCCTCGGCATCGCTCGCGTAGAGGATGGAATGCGCACCGGTGATCATGTCGAAACGCTATCAGCGCGGGTGTGCGGTCGTGGTCGTTTGCGCACCTCGCCGACCTGCAGCGGAGCCGAACGAAAAAATTCTTCGAGAATCGACCGAGATGTGTCGAGGAGGTCGAGTCGGCTCCGACTACGGGATGACAGCACGTCACACCCGAGCAGAGGAGAACATCATGTCCAGCGTCAACACCTTCCTGTGGTTCGACAACGCGGCCGAGCAGGCGGGCGAGTTCTACGCGTCGGTCGTGCCGAATTCGCGGGTCGTGGAGGTCACCCGCACCGACGGCGGGGCGGCCTTCACCGTCACCCTCGATCTCGGCGGGCACGCGGTCACCTTGATGAACGGCGGACCGGGACATCCACACAGCGACGCGGCGTCATTGCAGATCGTCGTCGACACCCAGGACGAGGTCGACCGGCTGTGGGATGCCCTCACCGAGGGCGGCGAGCCGGGCCCGTGTGGCTGGCTCACCGACCGCTACGGGCTGTCGTGGCAGGTGGTGCCATCGGTGCTGCCCAAGCTCATGGGCGGCGACGATCCGGCCAAGACCATCGCCGTTGGGACGGCCCTGCGCACCATGTCCAAGATCGACGCGCGGGCCTTGCAGGACGCCTACGACCGGGCCTGATTCCGGCGTTCCGGCGAATCCCGGCCCCGAATCCGATCGGGTCCGGGATGTGTCGGTGCCCGGGTCCACACTGTGTCCCATGGCATACGACGAGGAATTGGCCGAGCGCATCCGCGACCTCATCGAGCCGGGCCCCACGGTCGCCGAACGCAAGATGTTCGGTGGTCTGTCCTTCCTGGTCGGCGGCAATATGGCGCTGGCCGTCAGCGGGAAGGGCGGCCTGCTGGTCCGGGTCGGGTCCGAACTCGGCGAGCAGCTCATCGACGATGACGCCGTCCAGCAGGCGGTGATGGGTTCCCGGGAGATGACGGGCTGGGTGCGGGTGGCGGCGACACACGTCGAGGACGAGGCCCGTCTACGCGAATGGGTGGACCGGGGCGTCGAATTCGCACGTTCGCTACCTCCCAAGGATTGATCAGGCGGTTTCGACGCGGGCGCGCAGATTCTCGGCGAACGCCCGGGCCGCCTGACCGGGCCCCGCCCCCTCGGAGCCCGGCGCTCAGCCTACCCGGCACTCGCTGTGCCCGGTGACCGGAACGCCGTTGTGACTGCGAGGGTTCGGGGCCGTGCGGTTCGTTCTCAACCGGCGAGGGCGAGTTCGCGACCGGACCGGCTCGGCCAGCGCGGATGTTCGGCATCGATGACGAACTCGTGCGTGTGCTGGTACAGCCGCTCGCTCACCTGGATGGCGTCGGCCAGCCGGGCCGGGTCGATGGTGCCCACCTCGTGCAGGTGGGTGATCACCGCCGGATCGTGCCGCGGCCAGGCGCGCAGTGCCACGGCGAGCCCGGCGGCGGCGAACACGGCCAGCGTGACCCAGGTGAGGGTGAAACCGGCTGTGGTGCTGAGCCATCCGGTGATCGGGTAGGTGAGCAGCCAGGCCACGTGGGAGAGCGAGAACTGGGCGGCGAACAGGGCCGGGCGATCGGCCGGCCGCGACGAACGCCGCAACACCTGGCCGGTCGGGGTCAGTACCGCGGCAGTACCCGCGCCGATCAACGCCCATACCGCGAGCACTGCGCCCCAACGCCATTCGCCTCCGGCAGCCATCGACAGGGCGATCGCCGCTCCGAGGCCCGCGAGCAGGGCGGCCGCGCCGATGAGCATGACGGGCCGGGCGCCGACCCGATCGAGGATGCGGGGCAACGTCAGCGCGACGAGCATGGTGCCGAACCCGTTGGCGGCCAGCAACATGGCCACACCCGACTGGGTGCCGCCGAGCGTGTCGCGCACGTAGTTGACGGTGTTGACCATGACGACCGAGCCCGCCGCGGCGACGACCAGGTTCAGGCCGAGCAGCCCGCGCAGCCGCGGAGTGGCGGCGAAGATGCGCATGCCCACCGAGATCCGCTCGAGGAACGAACTGTCGCCTGCGCTGCCCGCCTCGGGTATCCGGGTCGCGATCACCAGCAGAGCCGAGACCACGAAGCCGATCGCGGTTCCGACGAACAGCCAGTGGAAGCTCACCAGCGCCAGCGCCGCCGCGGCGAGCATCGGGCTGAGTAGCGTCTCCATCGTCGCGGCCAGCTGCGCGGCCGACAGCGCACGGGTGTACTGGCGCTCATCGGGCAGGATGTCGGGAATGATCGCCTGGTAGGTCGGGGTGTAGGCGGCCGAGGCGGTTTGCAACACCGCGATCAGGACGTAGATCTGCCAGATCTGATCGATGAACGGCAGCGCCAGGACCACCAGCGCGCGGATCACGTGCAGTCCGACGAGGAACGTCCGGCGCGGCAACCGGTCGGCATAAGCGCCCACGATCGGCGCCACCGTCACATAGACCAGCATCTTGATGGTGAGCGCGATACCCAGCACCGCCGCCGCATCGGCGCCGGCGAGTTCGTAGGCGAGCAGACCGAGCGCCACCGTGGTGAGACCGGTACCGAACAGGGCGGTCACCTGGGCAGTGAACAGCCGCAGATAGTCGCGGTTGGCGAACAACGAGGTGATCATCGGGCGCTCCTGCTTCCTACGATGTTTATTATCTACGTATGGATGCAGATAGCAAGGAACTGCCGCCCCGTATTCCCGACGACGAACTCGACCTCGTCGTCGAGATCTTCCGCATGCTCGCCGACGGCACCCGAATCCGCGTCCTCTGGGCCCTGACCAGCGGCGAAAGGTCTGTCAACGAACTCGCCGAGTACGTCGAGAAGCCTGCCGCTTCGGTCTCCCAGCACCTGGCCAAACTCCGCATGGCCCGCCTCGTCCGCACCCGCCGCTCGGGAACGACGGTCTACTACAGCATCGAGAACGCCCACGTCCGGCAGTTGGTGATCGACGCGATCCACAACGCGGAGCACGCGGGGCCCGGGGTGCCGCCACACCATCGGGCGGATCCGGAGGTGCCGTCGATTACGCATCGAGTAGTCGACGGGTGACGTGAACGGCGGTCAGGCAAGGGGACTGTGACAGGCCCCCGATCAGCGCCACCCGGCCGCCGTATAGCGCTGCGACACCGGACGGTTCGACGTCCCGGCGCATCAGCTCGACGAGTCGTGCCGGCCCCACGAATTCAAACAGCGGTCCGCCCGTTCACCGAACCCGGGTCTGCACCAATTCCCTGGCCGCCGCCCGATACCGGTCGGCAATCAACCGCACCACCGCCGGATGGACGCCGATCGGTTCGGCGACGCCATCCGCACCGGCATCGTGCAGGCGCTGATGGAACAGGCCGTGGGCCAGCAGGTAGGAGGCGATGAAGACGCGCTGTGCGCCGTTCTCGCGCAGGTCCGCGACGACCTCGGGCACGCGAGGTGCGCCGGTGGCGACGTAGGCGATGCGGACCGGGCTGCCGAGGTTTTCGGCGAGCATGCCGGCGGCTCGGCGGACGTCCTGGCGGGCGCGGGCGTCGGAGGAGCCGGCGGCGGCGAAGACCACCGCGTCGCCGGGACGCCAACCGGCCGCGCGCAAGCGCAGGTGCATGATCCTGGCCAGGGCCGGGTCGGGGCCCATGGCCGGGGTCACCGCGACGGCCGGGTGGGCGCTCTCGGCGATCTCGCGGGGCACGTCCTGGTAGACGTGGTAGCCCGACGCCAGGAACGCCGGAACCACCACGGCCGGAACGGTTTCCGCGCGGTCGTCCAGATCGCGCAGGACCTCCGAGGGCGAGGGGCCGAGGACGTCGACGAACGCGGTGCGCACGCGGGGCACGCCGAATTCGTCGATGCCGTCCAGGGCCGGGCGGTCGAGCTCGCGCGCGACCGCCTCGGCCAGGCTCGCGATCATCTGCACGCCCTTGGTGCTTCGGGTGCCGTGCGCGACCAGCACCAGGGCGGGCGCGCTCACCATGTGACCGCCTGAGCAAAGCGTGGTGCCCGGGTCGGCGTTCCGACTCCGGGCACCACGGGACGTGGGTTGTTGTCGGTACATTCGGCCGGGTCGAGCGCCAGTCGGTAACCGCGTTTGACCACGGTCTGAATGGCCTTCGGCGTGCCGAGGCCCGCACGCAGGCGCGCGATCGCCGTCTCCACGGCGTGGGTGTCGTCACCGCCACCGGGCAGGGCCGCCAGCAGGTCCTCCCGGGAGACGACCCGGCCGGGCTGCCGTGCCAGCGAACGCATCAGCGACATCGGCGCAGGTGCGAGCTGACGCACCACGCCGTCGACGACCACGCAGCCGCCGCGCACGCTGATGGTGTGCCCGGCGGCGTGAATCCGGTTGGCGCGCCGGGGCAATTCCTCGGCGACGTGGCGGGCGAGCGCCCCGAGCCGGGCCCGGGCGGGCATCGACGTCGGCACCCCGAGCTCCTCGAGCGGAGCCGCGGTGATCGGTCCGACGCAGGCGGCGAGCACCCGGCCGCGCAGGGCGTGCAGCAGGCCCTCGATCATCCCGGTTTCCTTGGCGCGCATCAACATCGACGCCACGGCGGGCGCGCTGGTGAACGTGACGCAGTCCAGGCTAGAGGTGACGACGGCCTCGATCAGCTGATCCATCGGGCCCTGGTCGTCGGGCGGCGTCCAGCGGTAGACCGGCACCGGCACCACATCGGCGCCCGCGCAGCGCAGCACCTCACAGAAATCGGGAACCGGCTCCCATTCGGTGGTCGCGCCGTGCAGCTGCACCGCGATCCGCACGCCTTCCACACCCTCGGCCAGCAGGTGATCGAGCACCTCGGCCGAGGACTCCGAGGCAGGCGACCATTCCTCGCGCAGTTCGGCTGCGCGGATGGCGCCCTTGGCCTTCGGGCCACGGGCCACCACCCTGGTGCTCGCCAGGGTGTCGCGCAGCCGTTCGGCCAGCCCCCAGCCTTCGGCGGCCTCCATCCAGCCGCGGAAACCGATGCCGGTGGTGGCCACGGTGATCTGCGGCGGATCGTCGACCAGCTGACGGGTGACCCGTTCTAGTTCGGTGTCGTCGGCCAGCGGGATGATGCGGATGGCCGGCGCGGACACGATGGTCGCGCCGCGCCGGGTGAGCAGGGTGGCGAACTCCTCGGAACGTCGTGCGGCCGTGATGCCGACGGTGAAGCCCGCGAGCGACGCGCCCGCGTCGAGAGTCGTCATGCCGATCCGTCCGAGTCCGTACCGCCCACGACGGGTTCGTTCGACACCGAGACGATGCCGTCGTCGACGCGAACCCGGTAGACCGGCAGCGACACCGACTCGTCGTCGAGGCAATGCCCGTCGATCAGCGAAAACGCCTGCTTGAGCAGCGGCGAAGCCACCACGGGCACGCCACCGCGGTCGCCGATGATGCCGCGCGACATCACCGCGGCCCGGCCGAACGGATCGATATTGCCGACGGCGTACACCGCGCCGTCCGAATGCAGGAACAGTGCGGCTTGGCGGCCGCCCTTCAGCAACACCGCAACGCCGCGGCCTGGGATCAGGTAGTCGAGACGGCAGGCCTGGGTCCATCCGGTGGTGGCCGGGGCAATGCCGGTGGTTTCGATCACGGTCATCGGGTTCTCCTCCAAACGCCTTACCCATTGGTACCGGCGCCCTGTTTCCTCGCGGTTAAGCAGTCATTTCCCGGGCGTAGCAGTTGCGGCGGGACCGAGATCCCGAGCGCACGCCCGCTGCCGGTCAGGCGCGGCTGCCGACTCCTGGCATGTCGGGCAGGCCGAGCAGGACCGGCACCTTGCGCTCGCCGCTGTCGTCGAACGAGATCGTCGGGTCGGCCTCTTCTGGTGCGTTGACGAAGGACACGAAGCGCGAGAGCTTGTCCTCGTCCTCGAGCACCGCCGCCCACTCGTCGCGGTAGCCCTCCACGTGCTTGGCCATGGCCGCTTCCAGGTCGGCGGCGATACCGAGGCTGTCCTCGCAGACCACCTGCTTGACGTACTCGATGCCGCCTTCCAGCGATTCCTGCCACGGCGCGGTGCGCTGCAACCGGTCGGCGGTGCGGATGTAGAACATCAGGTAGCGGTCGATGTACTTGATCAGCGTCTCGTCGTCGAGCTCACCCGCCAGCAGCACGGCGTGCTTGGGCGTGAGGCCGCCGTTACCGCCGACGTAGAGGTTCCAGCCGTTCTCGGTGGCGATCACGCCGACGTCCTTGCCGCGCGCCTCCGCGCACTCCCGGGCGCAACCGGACACCGCGAGCTTGAGCTTGTGCGGCGAGCGCAGACCGCGGTAGCGCTTCTCCAGCAGCACGGCCATGCCGACCGAATCCTGCTGACCGTAGCGGCACCAGGTGGAACCGACGCAGCTCTTGACCGTGCGCAGCGACTTGCCGTACGCGTGGCCGGATTCCATGCCCGCGTCGACCAGCCGCTTCCAGATCAGCGGCAGCTGGTCCACCCGCGCGCCGAACAGGTCGATGCGCTGCCCGCCGGTGACCTTCACGTAGAGGTCGAATTCCTTGGCCACCTCACCGATCACGATCAGCTGCTCGGCGGTGACCTCACCACCGGGCATCCGCGGCACCACCGAGTAGGTGCCGTTCTTCTGCAGGTTGGCCAGGAAGTGGTCGTTGGTGTCCTGGAGTGCGGCCTGCTCGCCGTCGAGGATGTGATCGCTCGAGGTGGAGGCCAGGATGGAGGCCACGGTGGGCTTGCAGATATCGCAGCCGGTGCCCTTGCCGTACTTGCCGATCAGCTCGGAGAAGGTGCGGATACCGGTGACCTGGACGATGTCGAACAGCTCGGCGCGCGACTGCTCGAAGTGCTCGCACAGCGCCTTCGACATCTCCACGCCGGACTGCTCGAGCAGCTTCTTGATCATCGGCACACAGCCACCGCAGGAGGTGCCGGCGTTGGTGCAGCTCTTGACCCCGGCGATATCGCAGGCGCCCTCGGCGATGGCCCCGCAGATCGCACCCTTGCTGACGTTGTTGCAGGAACAGATCTGCGCGTCGTCGGGCAGGGCGTCGGCGCCGAGTTCGGCACCGGCCGGGGAGATCAGCGCGGCGGGCTCGGCGGGCAGCGGACGCCCGACCAGCGGGCGCAGCGCCGCGTACTGCGAGGCGTCACCGACCAGGATGCCGCCGAGCAGGGTCTGCGCGTCGTCGGAGATGACCAGCTTGGCGTAGGTGCCCTTGGCGGCATCGTGCAACACCACCGACAGCGCGCCCTCGGTGGTGCCGTGCGCGTCACCGAAACTGGCGACGTCGACACCGAGCAGCTTCAACTTGGTGGACATATCCGCGCCGGGGAACTCCCCCGCCCCGCCGAGCAGCCGATCGGCCACGATCTCGGCGGTGGTGTAGCCGGGCGCGACCAGGCCGTAGCAGACACCCTCGACGGCGGCGCATTCACCGACGGCGTAGATGTTCGGGTCCGAGGTCTGCATTCCCAGGTCGGTGATGATGCCGCCGCGCGGGCCCACCTCGAGGCCGGCCTCGCGGGCGATCTCGTCGCGCGGACGGATACCGGCGGAGAACACCACCATCGCGGCGTCGATGGTGCTGTCGTCGGACAGGGTCACCTTGAGCTTGGTCGCCGGGCCCGCGCCCTCGACCGTCTCGATCGAGGAGGTGCCGACGCCGGTGTGCACATGCAGGCCCAGATCCGAGACCAGCTTCTCCAGGATGGCGGCGCCGCCCGCGTCGACCTGGGCGGGCATCAACCGGTCGGCGAATTCGACGACGTGCGGGGTCATGCCGAGCAGGCGCAGCGCATTGGCCGCCTCCAGACCCAGCAGGCCACCGCCGACGACCACACCGTGCGCGCCCGGCCCGGCCGCAGCGGCGGTGTCCCGGATGCCGTCGAGGTCGTCGAGGGTGCGGTAGACGAAGCAGCCGTCGCTGTCGTGGCCGGGCACCGGCGGCACGAAGGCGTAGGAGCCGGTGGCCAGCACCAGCGCGTCGTAGCCGATGGTCTCACCGGTCGAGGTGGTGATCTTGCGGGCGGCACGGTCGATGGATTCGGCGCGCTGGCCCAGCCGCAGCTCCACCAGCTCGTCGCCGGCGTACTCGTTGCCGGGCAGGGCGAGCGCACTGGCGTCCCAGTTGCCCACGTAGGACGAGAGCCCGACGCGGTCGTAGGCGGCCAGCTTCTCCTCGCTGAGGATCACGACCTGCCACTGGCCTGCCTCGTCGCGGGAGCGCAGCGCCTCCACGAACCGGTGCCCGACCATGCCATGGCCTGCGACCACCACGGTCTTGCGCTGAGTGGGTTCGACTGTCGAATTCATGACTGTCCCTCCGTGGATGATCGGTGTCAGGCGCGAGCCGACGAGTTGGTGGACCGGGTGGTGGAGTTGGCGGCCTCGGCTTCCAGAACCAGGGCCTCGGCCTCGACCACGACGTCGGTGCCGGAATCGCGGACCCGCAGGCTCGGCCTGCGCAAGAACACCGCCCAGGTGACGAGGGCACAGGCGACGTAGAAGCCCATGAACACCCAGAAGGCGGTGGTAGCGGACTGCGTGGACGAATACGACGAGCGCAGCACCAGGTTGATGCCGACTCCGCCGAGCGCACCGATGGCGCCGACGAAACCGATCAACGCACCCGAGGTGTTCTGCGACCAGGCGGCCTGCTCGGCGGGGCTCGCGTCCAGGCTCTTGGACTTCGCGTCGAACACCGACGGGATGATCTTGGTGACGGCGCCGTTGCCGAAGCCGGAGAGCACGAACAGCGCGATGAAACCGATCACCATCACCGTCATCACCCCGCCGGTCGCCACGCCACCGTTGCTGTCGGCCCTCGTGCTCGCCAGGCCGACGACGAGGGCGGCGGCCATCATCGCGCCGAAGACGACGATGGTGACCTTGCTTCCGCCGATCCGGTCGGCCAGTTTGCCGCCGTACGGGCGGGCCAGCGAGCCGAGCAGCGGGCCGATGAAGGCGATCGACGCGGCGTGCACCGCGGCCTGCGCGACGGTGTCGCCGCCCGCCTTGAAGCTGATCTGCAGGATCTGGCCGAAGGCGAAGCTGTAACCGATGAACGAACCGAAGGTGCCGATGTAGAGAAAGGCGATGGCCCAGGACTGCGGCACCCTCAGCGCCTTCACCATGTAGGACAGGTCGGCCTTCTGGTTCTTCAGGTTGTCCATGAACAGCGCGGCGCCCAGACCGGACAGTGCCACGAGCACCAGGTAGATCGCGCAGATCAGCGAGCCGTAGCCGTCACCGAGGGTGGCGAGCACCAGCAGCCCGAGCAGCTGGATGACCGGGACGCCGATATTGCCGCCCGCCGCGTTCAGACCGAGCGCCCAGCCCTTGAGCCGCTGCGGGTAGAAGGCGTTGATATTGGTCATCGAGGAGGCGAAGTTGCCGCCGCCGAAGCCGGCGAACGCCGCCACGATCACGAAGGTGGTGTAGGAGGTGCCGGGCTGATTGATGAAGTACAACGTCAGCAACGTCGGGATGAGCAGCATGAACGCGCTGAAAATGGTCCAGTTGCGGCCGCCGAAGCGGGCGGTGGCCACGGTGTAGGGGATCCGGAGCAAACCGCCGACCAGGGTCGGCACCGCCGCGAGGAAGAACTTGCCCGCCGGGTCGATGCCGAACTCGTCGGCGGGCATGAACAGCACCATCACCGACCAGATCGACCAGACCGAGAAGCCGATGTGCTCGGCGACCACCGACCAGATCAGATTGCGCTTGGCGATGTCCTTGCCGCCTGCTTCCCAGGCCGCGACATCCTCGGCATCCCAATGCTCGAGGTTGCGGTTACGCGTCAGCGTGCTCAACAACAGGGCCTCCCAAAATCGGTTGGCCCAACGGTAGGAAACGGGTATTGCCGAAATGCTGCGGAAAATGACCGTCAAATCAACGGTTGCTCACGCTGCACGGGAAATGTGGGTGAGATGTTTCCGGCATGTGACGCAACGGTTTCCGCAGGTGTCCGAACGCCTGCTCGCGCGCTCCGGCGCGGTGAGGTCGCCTGTCAGCATGACCTGCGTCACGCTCGGCCGCAAGTCCTACGAATCAGCGCGCCGGCATCCGGCGCGCCGCCGGGTTATCAGCGGCGGCGCCGGGAGCTCGTTCAGCGAGCCGACCAGGTGTCCTCGAGCATGCGCGGCTTGCACGCCTGCCAGGCACCGGTCAGCAACACCAGCACGGCCACCCCGAGGAAGGCGAACGGCGCGGCCCAGCCGCCGGTGGCGGTGTGCAGCATGCCGAACAGCACCGGACCGGCACAGGCCACCGCGTAGCCGACGCCCTGGGTGAAGCCCGACAGCGAGGCCGAACCGGCCGGGGTGCGGGTACGCAGGTTGATCAGCGTCAGCGCCATCGGGAAGGTGCTCGGGCCAAGCCCGAGCACGATCACCCACAGGATCGGCGCGCTCATCGGCGCGATCAGCAGACCGGTGAAGGCGACGAAGAAACACACCGCGCAGCCGATCACCACGGGGAACGGGTTGGCCATCCGGGCCGCGACGGTGGGCGCTGTCAGGGCGGCGACCAGCCCGACCACCGCGAACAACGCGACCATGGTGCCGCCGAAGGCCGCGCTCGCGCCGGCGTCGGCGAAGATCGTCGGCAGCCAGGTGAACATCGAATAGGTGGTCAGCGAGGTCATGCCGAACATGCCGGCCATGCCCCAGGCCACCGGCGAGCGCCACGCCTTGCCGGTCGCGGCCTTGCCCGCGGGCAGGGCGGTGGTGTCGACCTTGTCGCGGCCGCGCCGATCGCGCAGCACCCCCAACCACGGGACGGCAGCCGCGAAGCCGAGCAGCGCCCACATGCCGAGCGAGATCCGCCAGCCGTGCGCTTCGGCGACCGGCACCGCCACCAGGGCCGGCAGCACGGTGCCGATCTGCACCATGGTGATGTAGAGCGCGCTGACGATCGCGAGCCGGTCCGGGAAGTACCGCTTGACCAGCGGCGGGATCACCACATTGCCGACGCCCATACCGCCGAGGGCCAGCGCCGAGAAGACGAACAGTTCCGCGGTGCCGGAGACGAACACCCGGATGAGCATGCCGAGACCGGCCATCAGCATGGCGACCAGCGCGGTGCGTTCCAGGCCGAGCCTGCGCACCATGACCGGCGTCAGCAGCCCGGACAGGGAGAACATCAGGGTGGGGATCATGCCGAAGACGCCGACGACGGCGGTGCCGTACCCGATCTCGTGGCCGATCTCCTCGGCCAGCGGGGTGAAGGCGGTGACCGCGACGCGCAGCACCAGCGCCGACATGATGATCGCCGCGAGTACGAGCAGCCTGCCCTCGGTCAGCGCACGACGGCGCTCGGCCGTCGACGAGCCTGCGGGGCTGCTGGTGGTTTCGGGCAGGGTTGCGGTCACCGAGAAATCATAGGATGACCGGATGACGGGAGCAAGCCGATGTGACGAGCGGTACCCTGTTGCGGTGCAACCCGTCCGCCGCACCAGTCTCATCGCGCAGGTCACCGAACAGCTCCGGGCCGAAATACGCTCGGGCCGTTGGCCGATCGGCTCACGCATACCCACCGAGCCCGAACTCGCCGAACTCACCGGCACCGGGCGAAATACGCTGCGCGAGGCGGTGCAGGCGCTCGTCCATGCCGGGATGCTCGAACGGCGTCAGGGTTCGGGCACCTACGTGATCGCCAACTCCGAAGTCAGCGGCGCGCTGGCCAAGTACTTCGCCGACGCCCAGGAACGCGACATCCTGGAACTGCGCCAAGCACTGGACACCACCGCGGCCGCCCTCGCCGCGCAGCGCCGCGACGAGACCGATATCGCCACCATGCGGCGGCTGCTGGAAGAACGCAGCAAGTCCTGGGACGAGGACAACCCCGCGGCCATCGAGGCCGACGTGCAACTGCACCGCGCCATCGTCGTCGCCAGCCACAACGCGGTGTACCTGGAGTTCTACGATTCGCTGCTGCCGGTGATCGAGGCGGGCATCCGCTCGCGCACCTCGAAATACGGCGATTCCTACGACGCCGAACATCGCGAACTGGTCCAGGCCGTCATCGACGGCAATCCCGAACGCGCCGCGCAGGCCGCTCGCTGCTTCCTCGGATCCCTGCTCGCCGAGTATCCGGCACCGGGCAGCGAGGCCGAGTAACCAACCCGTCACCGGTGTGCCTGATCACCGGTGAGGCGGATGTGCCGCGATCGTCACTGCGCGCCACGTGAGCGCAACAACCGGCTCCTACCTTGTGATTCGACCGCTCAGGCACCCGACGGCTCGCGACGAACCGGTCAGGGCACCACGGCGCTGCGATGAGGCAGCGCTGCCACGATGAGGGAGCGGTCGCAGTGCGATCGAGAGGGAGCCGATGACCGCGACAATCGACACCGGCAGTCACACACCGTCGTTCAGCTACCAGAGGCGCGGACGCTGGATCGACAGCTGGGAACCCGACGACCCCGAGTTCTGGGAATCCGGCGGGGCGCGCACGGCCCGCAAGAATCTCGCCTTCTCGGTGTTCGCCGAGAACCTCGGATTCAGCGTCTGGGTCATCTGGGGGTCGGTCGTCACCAGCATGGGCGCGGCCGGATTCGGCTTCCTGGCCGGGCTCGGCAAGGGCGATCCGGTCGCGGTGAGCAACGCCCTGCTGCTCACCTCCACCCCGACGCTGGTCGGTGCGGCCCTGCGCATCCCCTACACCTTCGCCATCCCCCGCTTCGGCGGCCGCGCCTTCACCGCGTTCAGCGCGGCGATGCTGTTGCTGCCAACCCTCGGACTGGCCTACTTCGTCAATCAGCCCGAGACCCCGATGTGGGTGTTCCTGTTGCTGGCGGCGCTCGCGGGCGTGGGTGGCGGCAACTTCTCGTCCTCGATGGCCAATATCTCCTTCTTCTTCCCGGAAGGGAAAAAGGGTGCGGCCCTCGGCATCAACGCCGCGGGCGGCAATCTCGGCGTCGCGCAGACCCAGCTGATCCTGCCGCTGCTGATCACCCTCGGCACGCATCTGACCGCGAAGGACCCGGCCGGCTACCGGCTCGGCATCACCCTCGCGGTGCTGGTGTGGGTGCCGTTCATCCTGATCGCTACCGTCGGCGCGGTGCGCTGCATGGACAGCCTGCGCACCGCGAAGTCCGACGGCCGGTCCTATCGGCTCGCGCTGACCAATCCGCACACCTGGGTGATGTCGCTGCTCTACATCGGCACCTTCGGCTCGTTCATCGGCTTCTCCTTCGCCTTCCCCACGCTGATCAAGGCCAACTTCCCGAACCTGGCGAATATCGGCTGGATCACCACCCTCGGCAATCTCGCCTTCCTCGGCGCCCTGGTCGGTTCGTTCAGCAGGCCGTTCGGTGGCTGGATCTCCGACCGGGTCGGCGGTGCCAAGATCACCCTCGGGGTGTTCGGCGGTATGGCCGTCGCGGTGGCGTTGATCATGGCCGCGCTGGAGCTGAAGAGCTTTCCGCTGTACCTGATCTCGTTCCTGCTGCTGTTCGTGCTCACCGGCATCGGCAACGGCTCCACCTACCGGATGATTCCGTCGATCTTCAGCGCCGAGGCACGCAAGTACGCCGCCGAGCACGATCTCGATCCGGCCGAGGCGGCGGCCTCGGCAAAACGGCAGGCGGGTGCGGCGATCGGCGTCATCGGGGCGATCGGCGCCTCCGGCGGATACCTGCTGCAGCAGGCGCTTCGACTGTCCAACATCAATTTCGGCAGCATGTCGCCCGCCTTCTGGGCGTATGCGATCGCCTTCCTGGTGATGGCGGGCGTGACGTGGTGGTTCTACCTGCGCTCGTCGTTCGCGGTGGCGCGGGTTCCGTCACTGGCGTACGCGAACGTCTGAGATGGGTTCGGCCGCACCGGGTGTGGCGTCGTCGATGCGGCGCCGCACCCGGTGCGCGTCGACCGGGAGCGCCGAATCAGCGCGGGCGGAGTCGACCCGGCGCAGCAGCGAGTCAGAGCAGGAACCGCACCATATCCGCGGTGCGGGCCAGGCCGGGCAGGGCCTCCGGGGTCGATCGTGGATGCAAGGCGTGCACCGCGAGCCGGAACATCACCGCCCGCAACAACATCTGCGGCCACTCCGGCAGATCCGACCAGCGCTCCAACAGGCCGTCGTCGGCACCACCCCACGACAGCGCGTCCACCACGACCACACCCGCGGCCCACGCGGCCGGACGCCAGTACGGGGTGATGTCGCTGAGCCCGGGAGTGTCGGCGCCGGAGAACAATACGGTGCCGAACAGGTCGCCGTGCACCAGCTGCGCGGGCGTGTGCACCGGTTTACGCAGGGTGGCCAGCTGCCCGATCAACTCCATGCTGTGCCTGCCATCCGGTGACGTCGTCGGCAGCGCCCCGCCCGCGCGCAGGCTGCGCAGCGGCACCGCCTCCCAGGCGGCGCGGTCGGCGGCAACGAAGACGTCGACGTCCATCCACGGCGCCACCGGCGGCTGCACCAGGAACCGCGGCCGCTCGAGATGCGCGGTGGCGGCATGCAACCGCAGCGACACCGACACCACCTCGTCGTGCCGGGGTTCCGGAATACCTTCCAGGAAGGTGTCCGCCCGCCAGCCGGAGACGACGTAGCGGCCGTCGGTGGCGCGCACCGGCCGCGCCAGGCGCAGCCCGTCGACCTTCAGCGTTTCGCGCACCTTCGCCGACCAGGCCGCCCGTGCGTGATCGGCGACCGGGCTGAGCACCACGCCACCGAGGCGCCAGCCGCCTTCCCAGTCGCCCAGCGCAATCGGCGTCACCTCGCGCAGGCCGAACGTGGCTCGCACATGCTCGGGAGGCTCCACAGATGTCACGGCCGTACCGTACTCCCGGCGACGCGCCCGAAACGGGCGCCGCGCCGAGGTTGCCGGCGATGCGCTGGGCGGTCGCTCAGTACACCGGGAGTGAGGGGTCGACCTGGTTCGCCCAGGCGATCACACCGCCCTGCAGATGGGTGGCGTCGGCGAAGCCCGCGCGTTTGAGCGCGGCCAGCGCCTCCGCGGACCGGATACCGGTCTTGCAGTGCAGCACGATCGGCCGATTCTGCGGCAGTTCCGACAGCGCCTCACCGGACAGGATGCGGTCCTTCGGGATCAGCGTCGCGCCCTCGATCCGCACGATGTCCCATTCGACGGGCTCGCGCACATCGATGATCGCGACGTCCTTGCCGGCGTCGAGCATCTCCTTCAGCTCACGCGCGGTGACGGTCGAACCGGCGGCGGCCGCCTGGCCTTCCTCGCTCACCACACCGCAGAACGCGTCGTAGTCGATCAGTTCGGTGATCGGCTGACGCTCCGGATCGCGGCGCAGCTTGATGGTCCGGTAGGTCATATCCAGTGCGTCGTAGACCATCAGCCGGCCCAGCAGCGGGTCGCCGATGCCGGTGATCAGCTTGATCGTCTCGGTCACCATGATCGAGCCGATGGATGCGCACAGCACACCGAGCACCCCGCCCTCGGCGCAGGACGGCACCATGCCCGGCGGCGGCGCCTCCGGGTAGAGATCGCGGTAGTTGATGCCGCGGCCGTCGGGTGCGTCCTCCCAGAACACCGACACCTGGCCCTCGAAGCGGTAGATCGAGCCCCACACGTAGGGCTTGCCCGCGAGGACGGCGGCGTCGTTGACCAGGTAGCGGGTGGCGAAGTTGTCGGTGCCGTCGACGATCAGGTCGTATTCGGAGAACAGCTCGACGGCGTTGTCCGGTTCCAGCCGGATCTTGTGCAGTCGCACGTCGATGCCGGAGTTGATCTCCAGAATGGAATCACGGGCGCTGTCGGCCTTGGAACGGCCGATATCGGATTCGCCGTGGATGACCTGGCGTTGCAGGTTGGACAGGTCGACCTCGTCGAACTCGACGATGCCGAGCGTGCCGACACCGGCGGCGGCCAGGTACAGCAGAGCGGGCGAGCCGAGCCCACCCGCGCCGATCACCAGCACCTTGGCATTCTTCAGCCGCTTCTGCCCGTCCACGCCCACATCGGGAATGATCAGGTGGCGGCTGTAGCGGGCGACCTCGTCCCTGGTCAGCTCCGCGGCCGGCTCGACCAGTGGCGGCAGGGACTTCGGTGATGACACGTCCAGAACTCCTCGAATCGAATGGGCCGGTCACGATGCGTCGGGCGCACACCTCGGTGCGCTATCGGTGCAACACCGAGGACCCGGCCGTTCTTCCCCGCCCATGGTCGCGCATGGACGGTGCCGGGCGACAACCGGGCCGGGCCGTGCCGACCCCGGCGTAGGCCGGTTCAGCCGCGCGGGTACGGCCAGGGATTGAACCGGCAGCGTTTACCGTCCATCGGCACCACCCCGTCGGGGTCGAGGGTGGCGATGACGTTGTTCTCCACGCCGAAGGTCTGCTGCATCATCACCGGCGCCAGGCCGCCGTCGGTCTCGCAGGGCTGATGCTGGTGGTAACCGATGGCGTGGCCGACCTCGTGGTTCACCAGGTACTGCCGGTAGGAACCGATATCGCCCTCGAACGCCAGCGCGCCGCGCACCCAGCGGGCCTCCGACAACACCACCCGGCCCAGGTCGGAGTTGTAGCAGGAGGAGTCGATCTCGATCTCGAAACCGCATGCGGTGCGCGCCGTTTGGCGCGAGGTGAGCGAGACCCGGAAATCCGGTTCGCCCTGATCCACCCGGCGGAAGGCGAACTTGCGGTCATGAGTCCAGCTCTTCGGATTGGCCAGCGTGGAGTCGACCATCTTGGCCACCGACGCGTCACCGCCGTAACCGGTGGTGTCGAGACCGTCCTCGATCTCGACGGTGTAGCTGAACACGTACTGCTCCCCGATGCCCACCTGCGCGCTGGTCCCCGGCACCACCCGCCAGGTCCCCGCGCCGTTCTCCACGAACTGGCCGCCCTCGGGCAGCGCACCGGTGGGCAGATCGTCGGGGAACTTGCCGTCACCGGGCGGGGCGCCGATGACACCCGCGCTCGCCGCCGGCGGGCTCAGCCGCCCGAATCCGGGTTCCCCCGCCGCGGGCGCGGGATCCGGCCCGGTGCGGATGGCATCGACGATCACGATGAGCGTCACCGCGAACAACACCGGCAGCGCATACGCCCGCCAGCCGTAGGTGGACACGAATCGGCCGATGGCGCTCTGCTTCTTCACATCACGCGACGGTCGCGGGGCACGCGAACGAGCCTTCTCGTCCGGTGCGGTGGGGTCCCAGCGTGCGCGCAATGGTTGCCGCGAGCGGTCGGAGGTGCTGGAGTCCGGCCATGCCACGGGGCTCGTCACTGCGGAACCGGAGTCCTCGGAACCATGGGGGCGGTGCGCATCGCGCCCGCCGCCGGTCGGCTTTTCCGGTCGGTCGGTCACGGGAAACAGCCTCTCACAGTGCGAAAGACCGCGGCACCATGCATCGGCGGGGCGGCAGATCACTGCGAGATTTCTCACCGATGGCTATGCATTCACCACCCCCATCGGAAAGTGTGACGCGAGCGGGTATCGTGCTGTGGATAACCCGGTGCACACCCCTTTTGCCGGGGAATCGACTGGGAGATCCGAAATGACTGACCTCGTGGACCGGATGACGTCCCGCAGAACGTCGTCCGAGGCCATGACCCCGGCCAAGCGCGGCACCAGGCTGCCGCGCGACGAACGACGCCAGCAGCTGCTCGCCGCTGCCAGTGAGGTGTTCGTGCTGCGTGGCTATCACGCCGCGGGTATGGACGAGATCTCGCAATGCGCCGGCGTCAGCAAGCCGGTGCTCTACCAGCACTTCACCAGCAAGCTCGAACTCTACGTCGCGGTGCTGCAGAACTACGTCGACATGCTGGTGTCGAGCGTGCGCCAGGCGCTGCGCTCCACCACCGACAACCGGCAGCGCGTGCGCGCGGCGGTGCAGGCCTACTTCGACTTCGTCGACAACGAGATGCAGGGCTTCCGGCTGGTCTTCGAATCGGACCTGACCAACGAGCCGCAGGTGCAGCGTCGGGTGGAGCAGGCCACCGAAGCCTGTGTGGACGCCGTCTTCGATCTGGTGGCCCACGACTCCGGCCTCGACCCGTACCGCGCCCGCATCCTTGCGGTCGGCCTGGTGGGCGCGAGCCAGTTCACCGCACGCTACTGGCTGGAAGCCGACCGCCCGATCCCGAAGGACGAGGCCGTCGACACCACGGTCGCACTGGCATGGGGCGGGCTGTCCCACGTGCCACTGCACCCCATCGAGGAAGTACTGCGCGCCCGCCACGATCAGTAGGCACGGCCGATCAACGACAGAGCCCCCGGCATCCGGTTCGACCGGACGCCGGGGGCTCTTCGTTCGGCTGTTGCTCAGACGGCGGCGAAGCCGACTCGGCCGCCGGTGGCGGTGCCGATCTCGACGTAGGCGACCTTGGCGGCCTGGATCAGGAACTTGCGACCCTTCTCGTCGGTCAGCGAGACGACACCGCTATCACCGCTGAGGGCACCGGACACCAGCGCCTCGACCTCGTCGGGGGTCTGCGAGCTGGTGATGACGAGCTCGCGCGGGCTATCCGAAATACCGATCTTGACCTCCACGGCCAACCTCCGAACATAGAGTCGTGTGCTGTCGCACCAAGGCTAATGCAGCCCTGCGGGGTGCAGGCATCTGACCGCCTGCGCTGTCAGCGAAACACCCGCACCGCGCCCCGGCTGCTACTTCGGCTCGACGAGCTGGATGTCGAGTTCGACCTTGACCGCATCGCTGAGCATGCCGGGCAGCGGGCCGCCGACGCCGAAGTCGGTGCGCTTGATGGTGCCGGTCGCGGAGAATCCGGCGTGGTTGTCGCCGGTCGCGCCGAACTCCTGCACCCCGCCCCATTCGACCTCGAGGGTGACCGGCTTGGTGATCTGGCCGAGCGTCGCCTCGCCCTGGACGGTGAACGTCTCCGAGATCCGGACCGGCTCGGTGGCGCGGAAGGTCAGCGTCGGCCGGTTGGCCACGTCGAGGAAGTCGGCGGTGCGTACGTGGGCGTCGCGGTCGGGGTTGCCGGTGTCGAACGAGTCGAGGTAGATGGTGGCGCCGATGGTCGCGGCCCCGGATTCGTCGACGACGAACTCGGTGTCGAACTTGGTGAAGCTGCCGCGCACCTTGGAGATGCCGAGGTGGCGGATGGTGAACGCGACGGTCGAGTGCGCGGGATCCAGGGTCCAGGATCCGGGGCGCAGCTGCTGGGTGGCGGTGGTGGTTTCCGGTGTAGTCATGGGTTCCACCATGACCGGACCGCGGTCCGCTAACCAGACCGCCGTTATCCTGGACCTGGCAGGGCGCGGATAAGCCGGCCCCGACGAGGCACGATGGACGGCATGGCACGAAGCAGGTTCGCCGAATTCCTGGTCGCCCGGCGCGCGGAGTTACGCCCGGGCGATCTCGGATTGCCCGAGGGGCGCCGCCGCCGCACCCCGGGACTGCGCCGTGAAGAGGTCGCGGTGCGGGCCGGCGTCAGTGCCGACTATCTGGCGCGGCTGGAGCAGGGCCGTGACAACAATCCGTCTCCGGCCGTGGTGGAGGCCCTCGCCGACGCGTTGTTACTACGTGGTGAGGCGCGCTACCAGTTCAACATCCTCGCGCTGACCGCCGCCGACGGCTCACGCTGCCCCGGCGGGGAGGCCGAGCCGGAGCAGGTGCCCGAGACCATCCAGCAGGTGCTGCGCGCGCTCGCGCCGACCCCGGCCTTCGTGGTCGGCAGGCAACTGAATGTGCTCGACTGGAACGCTGCGTGGGCGGATTTCGCCGCACCGCTCGGGCTGCTCGACGATTCCTCGCCCAACCTCGCCCGGTTCACCTTCACCCATCCCGCGGCCCGGCGGGTGCTGCGCAATTGGTCGCAGGCCGCGGACGCCTTCGCGGCGGCCCTCAATCGCGCGATGGTGCGCTGGCCCGCCGACGACGCACTGCGCGAGACGATCGATCGGTTGCGCGGCCACCCGGATTTCGCCGAACGCTGGACCCCGCAACGCCTCAACGAGCCGACCGTGCCGCTGCTGCGCTTCGACCATCCGGTGCTCGGTGAGCTGGACGTGCCGTTCGAAACCTTGGAAACGACCGGCGATCAGAGCCTGGTCGTCTGGCTCGCCGACCGGGTCCAAGCCACCGGCCTGCACCTGGTCCGCGACCGCGCGGCCAACGAATAGGGTCGGCGAATCCACCTGACGGCTCGTAGGCGCCGGCCGGTCTCAGAGCCGCGAGGTGCGCACGTGTATGCGCTCACCCTGTGGGCCGAACAGGCTCAGCACCTCGACACTCCCGCGGCCGGTCGCGCCGAACCAGTGCGGAATCCGGCAGTCGAAACCGGCCGCCTCGCCGGCACTCATCACGAAATCGCGGGCACCCAGCCGCACCCGTAGCCGTCCGCGCAGAACGTACAACCACTCGTATCCGGTGTGGGTGCGCAAGAACGGCTCATCGTCGGTGGCCGGAATGGTCATGGTGTAGGCGCGTGGTTCGCCACGGTGCCGTGAGAGCGGAATCAACACCCGGCCGTCCGTGGCCTGCGTCGGCCGCGGTGCTCGCGGGTCGGCGATCCTGGGCGAGGCCACGATCTCGTCGAGCGGTACGTCGAGAGCAGCGGTGATCGGCAGCAGCAGTTCCAGACTCGGTTTGCGCTGTGCCGATTCCAGCCGCGACAGCGTGCTGGTCGAGATCCCGGTGGCGCGTGCGAGTTCGGCGAGGCTGACGCCCTTCTTCTCCCGCGCCCGGCGCAATCGCGGTGCGATCTGCTCGATGACGGCATCGACGCTCGGCTGCCCATCCATGGGCCCATCGAAGCGAATCCGTCCCAATTTCAGCAAGAATCTTTGCTGATACCGCAAATCGGCCGCGATGCTGTCGGCGGAGGTGATCCGGATGGACACAACAACAACAGCACTGGGCGGGTCCACACCCGCAACCGGCGGGGACCGATTGTCCTCGCCCCGACCGCGCGGTGCTGCCGGCCGCGCACGGTCCGACCGCCTGCCCCTCGGCGTCTACCTGCTGGGATTCAGCTTGTTCGCGATGGGCACGGCCGAATTCCTGCTGGCCGGGGTGCTACCCGCGGTCGCCGACGATCTGGACACGACGCTGTCCTCGGCGGGGATGCTCATCACCGCGTTCGCGCTCGGTGTGGTGCTCGGCGGACCACCGCTCGCGGTCCTCGGCCTGCGCTGGCCGCGCCGCACGGCCCTGCTGGTCACGCAGGGGATCTTCGCGGCGGGCATCGTCGCCGGCCTGGTCGGTAATTACCAGGTGCTGCTGATTTCCCGGGCCGTTTCCGGCGTCGCCTATGCGGGGTTCTTCGCGATCGCGTCGGTGACAGCCATCAGCTTGGTGGCCTCGGATCGAACGGCCAGGGCGTCCGGCGTGGTCGTCAGCGGGCTGAGCATCGCCATGGTCGCCGGCGGTCCCGCGGGGACGCTGCTCAGCCACTTCACCGACTGGCGTGGCGGTTTCTGGGCGGTCGTCCTGCTGACCGTCGCCGCCATGATCGGATGCAGGCTCGGCCTGCCCGGCGCGGACTCCGGAGCTCCGGCCGCCCGGCCGAGCGTGGCCAGGGAACTGCGCACCATGCGGTCACCGCGCCTGTGGGGGATCTACGCGATCACGATCGCGACGACGGCCGCGTACATGGTGACGTTCAACTATCTCGCGGCGATGCTCGCCGAGATCACCGCGGTGGCCGAGGTATGGATCCCGGCGATCCTGGCACTGTTCGGCGTCGGCGCTTTCGCGGGCTTGTCCATCGGCGGCCGCATCTCCGACCGGCGGCCGCATCTGGCGCTGGCGACGGGCGCCACGGCCATCGCGGTGCTGTCGGCGGTGATGGTCGCCGCCATCGACCGGGTCTGGCTGGTCGTGCCGACGGTGTTTCTGCTCGGTGTGGCAGCGTTCGTACTCAATCCCGCGCTGTACGGGCGGGTGTTCGCCCTCGCGGGCGACGCCCCGACGCTGGCCGGGGCCACCACCGTGTCGGCCTTCCAGCTCGGTATCAGCATCACGCCGGTACTGGCGGCCGTGCCGTTGTCCCGCGGCGCCACCCTGACCTCGGTGTGCTGGATCGGGGCGCTGCTGGCGCTGGCAGCACTGCCGCTCGTGCTCACCGATCGCGCCGGTATGCCGACGCGATGACCCGGGGCGATCGCCTAGAGCCCGAGCACCGCCATCCGTTCGGCGTGGCTGGCCTGCATGCGCTCGAACAGGGTGGCGATGCCGTTGAGGTCGCCGGTGGCGGCGAGCACCAGTTCGGTGAGCTCGTCGCGCTGGGCCATCACGTACTGGGCCTGGGTGATCGCCTCGCCGAGCAGGCGGCGACCCCACAGCGTCAGCCGGTCGCGCTCGGAGCGGCTGGCGGCCACCGCGCGGCGCACCTCGTCCACCACGAACTCCGAATGCCCGGTCTCGGCCAGCACATCGCGCACCACGTCGGCGACGTCGGGGCTGAGCACACCGGCGATCTCGCGGTAGAAGTCGGCGGCGATGCCGTCACCGACGTAGAACTTCACCATCGACTCGAGCCACGTGGACGGGTCGGTGGAGGCGTGATAGGCGTCGAGGGCCCGCACGAAGGGCGCCATCACCTCGAAGATGTCGGCGCCGCGCTCCGACAGAGCCGTCTCCAGCCGCGTGAAATGCTCCATTTCGGCGGCGGCCATCTTCGCCACCGCGACCTTGCCGCGGACGGTGGGCGAGAGCTTGGCCTCCTCGGCGAGCCGGTAGAACGCGGAGATCTCACCGTAGGCGAGCACCGCGAACAGATCGGTCACCCCGGGATGGTCGGCGGGAATGGACGGCGAAACCGGGCCGGTTGGCGAAACGCCCAGCGCGGCAGGTGACTGTGCTCCCATGGGACACCAGCGTAATACCCGGCGGGCGGCGCGTCGCGGCTCGACCCGTGCGCCCGAGCCGGGTAGCACACCGCGGCCCGGTCAGACCCCGGTGGCGAGGAATTTATCCAGGTAGGTCCAGGTCGTGTCGCGTGCGGTGGGGCCGGTCAGGATCCCGAGATGGCTGCCGGGCGCGGTTTCGTAGCGCACCGAGGCAGCGCCGCTGAGCGTGCGCAGTCCGGCTTCCACGGCGGCGGCCGGAGTGATGACGTCGGTCGGGCCGCCGACCAGCAGAACCGGCGCGGTGACGTCGGCAAGTGCGATATGCCGCTGCCCCAGCCGCACCACGCCGCGGCCGATGTCGTTGTTCAGGATGAGCCTGCCCCACAGCTGCCCGTAGAACCGGCCGGGATAGCCGGGCATCTCGGCCATGAATCGGTCGATGGTCTCCATCCGGGCCAGGGTCTCGGTGCGGGCGATATTGCTGGCGACGAACCACGGCCGCTTGAGTTCGCGTTCCCAGGCGGTGGCCCGGTAGGCGAGCCGGGTGAGTCCTGCGGGCACCCCGCCGGCCGCACGCACCACGGTGGATACCGCCTGGCCACCGGTCAGCTTGGCGACCGCGCGCAGTTGCGGGATGCCGGTCATCTTGTCGTAGTCCAGCGGCGCGCCGACCGCGGTGATCGACCGGATCGGCAGCTGTGTGTTCGCCGCGGCCGTCAGCAGTGACAGGGTGCCGCCGAGCGACCAGCCGATCAGATCGACGGGCGCGCCACCCCGATCGGCCGACGCGCGCAGCACAGCCTCGGGCAGGATGTCATCAATCCAGTCCTCGAAGCCCATCCGGCGGTCGGCGAAGGTGATCTCGCCGTAGTCGACCAGGTACGGTGCGCGACCGGTCTCCAGCAGGAACCGGGCGACGCTCTGGTCCGGCTGCAGATCGAAGCAGGTGGCGGGGGCGGCCAGCGGGGGCACGAGCAGCACCGCGGAGCCGGCGTCGGCGCAGGCGCCGTCGAAACGCAGTAGCGTGCGATGCGGCTGATCCCACAGCACGGTCGACGGTGTCGGTTCCGGATCGGCCACACCGGAGCCGAAGGTCAGAGCCCAGGCGTTGCGCGCGGCGAGGGTGACGGTGTCTGCGATGCTCACCACACGAATGTCTCACATCCGGTACCGCCGGTAACACCCACGGTGTGACGAGCAGGGCCTCCGCGGGCCCGACTGTCGCCGATATCACCCATTCGCCACGCCCGATGAATTACCGTGTCGCGCACCACTGATCGCCGGTGTAGGCACCGAAAACGAACTTATGTCCCGGCCATTTTCACGCCGGATTTCCGGGCCGAGCACAATATCACGCTACAATCACCACGGACAACGAAAATTTCGCGCCCGATCGAGTTACCCGATCATCCCCCGACACAGCTGTCGGCCCGGCGCGCAAGACGATGTCCACGGAAAATGTGCGCGCACCAGATCCGCGTCACCGATGCGCCGCGCCGATGTCTCCCAGGCAGCCCCCACTCCGGCGGGTACCGCTGACATCCGGCCGCGACCGGTGAGCATCACAGGCGGATACGTGGTCGTCGCGGACCGGCCGGTCCGCCCCACGCCTCGTGCGCGCGTGACGCGATAACGAGGAAGGCACGAACCCTGAGCAAGATCACAGTCGAACAGGAACCGGGACTGGCGGACACCCTGCTGACGGCCGAACTGGACGCAACACATACCGCCCCGACATTCACCGAATTGGGGGTGCGCCCGGAAATCGTGCGCGCGCTCGGTGAGATCGGTATCGAACGCACTTTCGCCATCCAGGAACTCACCCTGCCGCTGGCATTGGCCGGAGAAGACCTCATCGGTCAGGCCCGCACCGGCATGGGCAAGACCTTCGGATTCGGTGTGCCGCTGCTGCATCGCATCGCCACCGCCGAATCGGGCACCACCCCGCTGGACGGAACGCCGCGGGCGCTGGTCATCGTCCCCACCCGCGAACTCTGCCTCCAGGTCACCAAGGACCTGGAGAACGCGAGCAAATACCTGACCAATCACCAGGGGCCGCTGAAGGTGGTCTCCATTTACGGTGGCCGCCCCTATGAGGCGCAGATCGAGGCGTTGCGCCACGGCGTCGACGTCGTCGTCGGCACCCCCGGCCGGCTGCTCGACCTGGCCAATCAGCAGCATCTGATCCTCGGAAAGGTCGGCGTGCTCGTCCTCGACGAGGCCGACGAAATGCTCGATCTGGGCTTCCTGCCCGATATCGAACGCATTCTGGGGATGGTCCCGGATAAACGGCAGACGATGCTGTTCTCGGCCACCATGCCCGGCCCGATCATCACCCTGGCCCGCACATTCCTCACCCGCCCGACCCATATCCGGGCCGAGGAGCCGCACGATTCCGCGGTGCACGATCGCACCGCCCAGTTCGTCTACCGGGCGCACGCGCTCGACAAGAGCGAATTGGTCGCCCGCGTGCTGCAGGCCGAAAGCCGCGGCGCCACCATGATCTTCACCCGCACCAAGCGCACCGCGCAGAAGGTGGCCGACGATCTGGCCGAACGTGGTTTCGCGGTCGGCGCGGTGCACGGTGACCTCGGCCAGATCGCGCGCGAGAAGGCGCTGGCGAAGTTCCGCAAGGGCACCATCGACGTGCTGGTCGCCACCGACGTGGCCGCACGCGGCATCGATATCGACGACGTCACCCACGTCATCAACTATCAGTGCCCCGAGGACGAGAAGACCTACGTGCACCGCATCGGCCGTACCGGTCGCGCCGGGCGCACCGGCGTCGCGGTGACGCTGATCGACTGGGACGAGCTCAACCGCTGGGCGAGCATCGACAAGGCCCTCGGCCTCGGCATCCCCGAGCCGGTCGAAACGTATTCGCGCTCACCGCATCTGTTCTCGGATCTCGGCATCCCGGAAGGTGTCACCGGCACCATCCGCAAGCCGAAGCGGGAACGCGAGGAGGACGCCGAGGTCGTCGAGCGCCCCGAGCGCACCCCGCGCAAGCGCAACCGCAGGCGCACCCGTGGCGGCAAGCCGATCGACGGTGAGGCCACCGTGAGCACCGGCGATGCCGACGCGCAGGGCGAGACGGAGGCCGGTTCGGCCGCTGCCGAGGACGTATCCGGCGACGAGAGCGATCGTCCGGCCCGGCGCAGGCGTCGTCGCCGCAAGTCGTCAGCCGAGGACAGTGCCACCGCGGAGGCGAGCGGGACCGCCGAGGCGAACGGCGTCGCCGAGGCCGACGACACGGCAGCGGCGAGTGGCGCCGCCGAGGCGACCACTGCCGAGGAACCAGCGGCCGAGAGCGCCGATGCCGAGACCGGCGGCGAGCAGCCCGCCCGGCGCAGGCGTCGTCGCCGCAAGCCCGCCGGTGAATCCTCGGCAGCGGATTCGGCCACGCCGGTCGAGGCGAACAGCACCGCAGGCGTCTCCGCCTGATCGAACACCCCCGCGATGCTGGTGGGCGCGAACCGCGCCCACCAGCATTTTTCGTTGCCGGACCGGGCCGCGCGCCCGCGCGCGAACCACATCGGGACCTGCCACCGCCCGGCACGGCGATGTCATCGGCGCTCGAACCGATCCGCTAATCTCGCACACGTGCTCGCACCCGAGCGGCGGACCCGCGCCGACATCCTCATCGCGGTCGCGATCGCCCTCGTACTGGCGATCGCGGCTCTGGTGGTGTGGATCCAGTCGGATGCGCGCGGCACCGAGTCGGTCGTCGCGGACACCCCGGTCGACACCCCACCCGCCGCGTCGGCGCTGCCCAGCGAGCTGCGCGAACTCTGGCACGCGCCCGACGGGGCAGGCACCGAGGCGCTCACCTCCGGTGGCGTTGTGGTCACCGCGGACGGCGGCACCGTCACCGGGCGCGATCCGCGCACCGGAAAAGAAATCTGGCATTACCGGCGCGATATTCCGCTGTGCGGTGTGCAGTCCCAGTTCGGCACCGTGATCGCAGTCTATCGCGACGATCGCGGATGCAGCCAGACCACCATGCTGCTCGGCTCGGACGGGTCGCGCACGGCCGCTCGCAGCAGCGAGATGGACTCCGAGATCGCCTTGTCGGTGGACGGCACCTATGTGCTGGCCCAGGGGCCACGCCGGTTGGAGATGTGGCGCTCGGATCTGGTGCGGACACTCGAGTACGGTCGGGTCGAGGCCAGAGAGATCTCCAAATCCCAACCGCGCCAAGGGTGTTCGCTGATCTCCGCGGGTTCGAGCCCGTCGCGTCTCGCGGTACTCGAGCGCTGCCCCGGCGACGCCGCCAACCGGCTGACGGTGCTCGATCCCGCGCCCAAGGACTACCGTGTTCCCAAGGAATTCGGTTCCCGCGAGCTGCACGGACCCGGCACCGATTCGCCCGATGCGGAAGTGATCGCGGTGTCGGACAACCGCATCGTGCTCTACCTGCCGGGCGCCGCCGCACCCGAGGCCGCGCCGCCCCGGCTGGCGGTCTTCGATGCCACCGGCAATCCCCTGGTGGCGCATGAACTTTCGGCTCCGCTGGCCGACACGACCAGCACGACTCGGATCGGCTCGGCCTACCTGGTGTTCACCGGCAACAGCCTGATCGCCTTGAACGCCAGTACTTTCGACCCGATGTGGACGGCCGCGGGCGCACTCGGCAGCCCGGCATTGATGGCCGGGCATATCCTCGTTCCGGTCGAGGGCGCCATCGCCGCGCTGGACCCGGCGACGGGCACGGAGGTCACTCGGATCCCGGTGGACCGCAAGGGATACGACGGCTCCCCCATCGCACTGGGCGTGCTGGGCGATGTCGTTCTCGAACATCGCGGCGATCAGCTGGTGGCATTGGGCTGAACCCGTTTCTGTCGGTGCCCGATGGCACACTCACCATCATGCGCACAGCAGCCACCGGTGCACCCGGCCCGTCCGCCGACGGGCCGGCATCGGCCGGGCACGGCGGCCGCGTGGGCCGAGCGATACCGCCATGCTCCGCAGGCGAACCTCCCCGGCGCGAGCACGGTGGCTCATGATGGATCACATGTCCGAACTCGAGCATGCCCGGCTGATAGTCCTGCGCCACGGTGAGACCACCTGGTCCGCGCAACGCAAGCACACCAGCACCACCGATCTGCCGCTCACCGAGCGTGGCGAACAGCAGGCCCGCGCGGCCGGACAGCTGCTCACGGACCTGAAACTGCGCACCCCGGCCGTGTACACCAGTCCGCGTCTGCGCGCGGCGCGCACCGCGGAGCTGGCTGGCCTCGCATCGGCCGTCGTCGACGCCGACCTGGCCGAATGGGATTACGGCGACTACGAGGGCCGCACCACCACCGAGATCCGGGAAACGGTGCCCGGCTGGACCGTCTGGACCCACCCGGTGCCCGGCGGGGAATCCGCCGAGCAGGTGTGCGCCCGCGCCGACCGGGTCCTGGCCACCGCCACCGGGCAGCTGGCCGAACGCGATGTGGTGCTGGTCGGACACGGGCATTTCTCCCGCGTGCTCATCGCCCGCTGGTGCGAGTTCGATATCCGGGAGGGCCGCCGGTTCGCCATGACGACCGGCGCGATCAGCGTGCTCGGCTACGACCACGGCGCACGCACCGTCCGCGGCCACAACCTCGTCCCGGCCGAGGAGCTCTCCCGATGACCGGCACCGCCATCCGCCGCGCGGTCCCCGAGGATGTGCCCGCCCTGGTCGAGCTGGTCTACGACCTGGCCGAATACGAGAAGGCCGGGCACGAGTGCACCCTCACCGCCGAACAACTGCACACCGCCCTGTTCGGGCCCGCGCCCGCGCTGTTCGCCCATGTCGCCACCGTTGGCGAGGAAGTGGCCGGCTGTGCCATCTGGTTCCTGAACTACTCCACCTGGGACGGCGTGCACGGCATCTACCTGGAGGATCTGTTCGTCAAGCCGCAGGCGCGCGGCACCGGGCTCGGTAAGGCGCTCATCGCGGCGCTGGCCGAGGAGGCGGTGCGCAACGGATACAGCCGGGTCTGCTGGTCGGTGCTCACCTGGAACACCCCGTCCATCGACTTCTACGAGTCCCTTGGCGCGGACGTACAGGACGACTGGGTGGGCTACCGGTTGTCCGGTAAGGCGCTGGCGGCCCTGGCCGGAGATCGCTGATGTGGCTGTCGCTGCCGGACCGCTGGCCGGCCTCGGAAACCGAGGCGATGGCGATGCAGGATGAGCTGCGTCCGCTGGTGCGCGCCGAGAATCCGCGGCCACCGCGCTTTCGCACCATTGCCGGGCTCGACTCCGCCTATCACCACGATGGCACCGTCGCCGCGGCCATCGTCGTCGTGGACGCGCAGACCCTGGAGACCGTCGACACCACCGTGGCCTACGGAACCACCACATTTCCCTACATCCCCGGGCTGCTCTCGTTCCGCGAAATGCCCACCACGGTCACCGCCCTGCAACGGCTCACCGACGCGCCCGACCTACTGGTCTGCGATGCCCAGGGCCTTGCTCATCCGCGCCGGTTCGGTTTCGCCTGCCATGTCGGCGTGGTCACCGGGCTGCCGACCATCGGCGTCGCCAAATCGGCCTGGGGTGAATGCGGCGAGCCCGGCCCCGAACGCGGCGCACAGGCCGACATCACCATCGACGGCGAGGTCGTCGGCCGGGCGCTGCGCACCCGCGCCGGGGTGAAGCCGGTGTTCGTCTCGGTCGGCCACCTCATCGACCTGGACACCGCCTGTGCCCAGGTGCTCGCGCTGACGCCGAAGTACCGGCTGCCGGAGACCACCCGGCGCGCCGATCACCTGTGCCGTCAGGCGCTGAAAGAAGCGACCACACGCTGAACCGAAGTGACGGGCGGTTCGGCGGCGTCAGTCCGGATCGATGCCGTACTCGCGGGCCATCCAGCGACTGGTGGCCGGTGTGAACAACAACACCAACGCCCCGACCACCACCACGCCGAGCAGGGCGCCGTAGAACGGCTGATGGGAATCGGTCAGCAACGACCACACCACCGGCAACAGCAACAACTGCGCGATCACCGCGATGGCACGGCCCCAGCGCTGGCCGAGCAGCAGGCCGATCCCCGCCGCCAGCACCGCACCGCCGAGGATCACGAACCACGCGGCCGTGCCGTATCCGCTGGCCTGGCTCTGATCGTGGCCGAGCAGACCTCGCACCACCAGCACGATCGCTACCGTCACCGCGACGGCGCCCTCCAAGGCCACCAGCCCACCGGCGCCACGCACCGTGCCCGGCACCGTTCCGACGTCATCTCGCTCAGCCACCCGACCAGGGTAGGTCGCGGGCCCGACGACCGTGGCATCGGCCGAACCGGTAACCCGACTGAATTAAGGTGCGTAGGTGCGGACGTTGTTGATCGTGAATCCGAATGCCACCTCTACCACCGCGGCCACCAGGGACCTGCTGGCCCATGCACTGGAGAGCCGGACGCAATTGACCGTCGCCCATACCCAGCATCGGGGCCATGCCGCCGAGCTCGCCCAGTGGGCGGCGACCAATGAGATGGATCTCATCGTCGTGCACGGCGGCGACGGCACCGTCAACGAGACGATCAACGGGTTCCTGCCGCTGCCCCAGGTGGACGACGGCCAGGCGTGGCGGCCGCGGCTCGGCGTGATCCCCGGCGGCTCGGCCAACGTCTTCGCGCGTGCTCTCGGCCTGAAACCCGATCCGGTCGCGGCCACCAACCAGCTGATCGACCTGCTGTCGGTGAACGACGACCGCCGCATCGGGCTCGGCATCGCCGACGATCGCTGGTTCTGCTTCAGCGCGGGCGTCGGCCTGGACGCCGACGTGTGCGAGGCCATCGACGCCAGCCGCGCGAACGGAAAAGCCGCCACTCCGGTGCGCTATCTGGCGACCACGGTGCGCCAGTTCTTCCGGGCCAAACGGCACAAGCCCGAGGCCACCGTCATCGTTCCCGGACACGACCCGGTCGAGGGCGTGCATTACGCCTTCGTGACCAACACCAGTCCGTGGACCTACCTGAACGCCACCCCCGTGCGCACCAACCCGGGCACCGCCTTCGAATCCGGGCTCGGCGTGTTCGCCATGCGATCGATGGCTTTGCTGCCGACTTTGCGGGTCGCCGGCCAACTTCTGGCACCGAACGGAAACCCGAAGTCACGCAAATTGTTTCGCGAAGACGACGTGGCGTCGGTGCGAATCGAGACCGATCAGGAGATCGGCCTGCAAATCGATGGCGACTTCATCGGCAAACGCAACGTGGTGGATTTCACCGCGGTCCCCGACGTGCTGGAAGTCGTCGCGCCGCGCCCGTCGTGAGACTCGCCGAGGTGAAAAACATCGCCGTTGTGCTGCGAAAACTCCGCGGAGCGAGTACAAAGGACCGGGCAGGCTCCCCATGCGGGACCTTCAGAGCGTGAGCTTCCCCACGGTGCACCGGATACCTATTGACATCTACGGTGTTCGTGAAAGCATTCACAAGCAACCGTGCGGAAACATTCAGGTCGCACAAGTGAACGATCCACAAACCATCGGCGCCATTTGTGGCGCCCAGTAAAGGAGCAGAGGAATGGACTGGCGCCACAAGGCCATCTGTCGCGACGAGGACCCCGAACTGTTCTTCCCGGTGGGTAACAGTGGTCCGGCGCTCGCGCAGATTGCCGATGCCAAGCTGGTCTGCGCTCGTTGCCCGGTAACCGCCGACTGCCTGTCGTGGGCCCTGAAGTCCGGACAGGATGCCGGTGTGTGGGGAGGCATGAGCGAGGACGAGCGTCGGGCGCTCAAACGCCGCAACGCGCGCACCCGCACCCGCACGGTCGTCTGACCCTCGGTCAGACGAGCGATTCGGGCCCCAGCCCGGACCCGAATCGCATTCGGCCCGGCACCCGCTGAGGTGCCGGGCTCTGTTATTTTTCACGCCGCCCGACACGGGCCGCGAACTCTGGGGGCTCGCTCTCGCTTCGCTCGAAAACGGGGCTTGACCAGTCGTTTTCCGCGGCTGGGCAGGCCGATGGTTCAGCGGCCCGAACGCCGACCGAGCGGAACCCGCAGCACCGCGTCGGTGCCGATATCGGCGCCCGGGTGCAGGCCGATGGAACCGCCGAGTTCGGCCGTCACCAGCGTCCGCACGATCTGCAGGCCGAGGCGATCGGAGGATTCCAGGCTGAAACCGGGCGGAAGGCCGCGGCCGTCGTCGCTGATGATGACGTCGAGCCAGCGCGCCGAACGCTCCGAACGAATCGTCACGGTACCGTTCTCGCCGGCATCGAAGGCATGCTCGATGGCGTTCTGCACCAGCTCGGTCAGCACCATCACCAACGGTGTCGCCCGTTCGGCGGAGAACACACCGAGCGAACCCGCCCGGCGCACCTTGATCCGCGCGGTGTGCACGGTCGCGACGTCGGCCATGATCGGCAGCAGCCGGTCCACCACCTCGTCGAGATCGACCTCTTCATCGACCGACATCGACAGCATCTCGTGCACCGAGGCGATGGAGGTGACGCGGCGGACCGATTCGGTCAGCGCGACCTGCGCCTCCTCGTTCTCGGTGCGGCGGGCCTGCAACCGCAGCAGTGCGGCCACAGTCTGCAGGTTGTTCTTCACCCGGTGGTGGATCTCCCGGATGGTGGCGTCCTTGCTCAGCAGCGCACGGTCGCGGCGCTTGACCTCGGTGACGTCGCGCACCAGCACCGCGGCACCGGCCAGCTGCCCGTGCGGACGCAGCACCAGGGTGCGCAACAGCACTGTCGCGCCTCTGGCCTCGACCTCCATCCGGCGCCCGGTCCGCCCGGCCAGCGCGGCCTGGATATCGCCGACCACTTCTTGCGCATCGAACGGATCGGTGATCAGTGAACGCGTGGTGACGGCCAGATCCTGGCCGGCCAGATCGGCCTGCAGGCCCATCCGGTGATAGGCCGAGAGCGCGTTGGGGCTGGCGTAGGTGACGATGCCCTCGGTATCGAGCCGGATGAACCCGTCGCCGGCGCGCGGGCTGGAATGGGTGGCCGCACGATCCTCGGTGGTCGGGAAGGTGCCGTCGGCGATCATCTGGCACAGATCGTCGGCACACGCCACATAGGCGATCTCCAGGGTGCTGCGCACCTTGGAACGCTGCAGGTCGGTGTCGCGGCTCAAGACCGCGATCA
The DNA here is from genome assembly GCF_010858045.1 of Nocardia cyriacigeorgica. Taxonomy (GTDB): domain Bacteria; phylum Actinomycetota; class Actinomycetes; order Mycobacteriales; family Mycobacteriaceae; genus Nocardia; species Nocardia cyriacigeorgica_E. The sequence goes on along the minus strand of NZ_JAAGVC010000001.1, from coordinate 242,610 downwards.
CATCGTCGCCGCAGCGCACCGGGATGGCTTCACGGATGGCGTCCACCGGATGCGGGTGGTAGACGCCCTTGGCGTCGGCCTCGCCGTCGGTGCGCACGATCCGGCCGGTGGTCAGGGCCTCGAACACCTGCGGATGCTCGGTCCGCAGCGCCTGGGTGCCGACGAGATCCTCGTAGTGCACGGTGGGCGCGGTGGTGGGCCTGCACTGCGCCACGCACACGATGTCGGCTCCGTCGGTGACGGGTCCAGCACCCACCCACAGCAGCAGATCAGCGAAGGACAGATCCGCGAGCAGCTGCCAATCCCCCACCACCCGCTGCAGATGATCCACCGCGACGCCGGGTAGATCGGTGTGTTCGGCCAGCAGCTCGCTCAGTGTCGCCATGATCGATCAGTCGCTTCGATTCCGCCCGCGCTCAGGAGATGACGGCGATCAGATCGCCCTGCTGCAGTACCTGACCGGGGGTGACCGCGATCGAGGTGACCTCGCCACCGACCTCGGTGATCACCGGAATCTCCATCTTCATCGACTCGAGCAGCACCAGAGTCTGGTCGTGGGTCACCCGGTCACCGACGGCGACCTCCACCGTCAGCACGGTCGAGACCATCTCCGCACGTACTTCCTCAGCCATGACACCCCGTTCGCCTCTGTTGTATGGGTCACCGCCGTGGGCGGCAGGTCCCGCTGACGATATAGCCAATCACACTCCCGGCCACCGCCTTCGCCGAGGAATCCCCCGGTCGGCGCCGCCGGAGTGTGCGGTAGATTGGCACGGGCCCCGCACCGGCGGGGAGGATTCGTCTTTGCCCGCGCATGCGGGGAGACTGTCCCAATTATCGACGAGTTCCCCGCGCAGGCGGGGGTGATCCGGGAGCTACCGATGGGTAAACGTGGCCGTAAGAAGCGCAGCCGCAAGGGCAACGCCGCCAACCATGGCAAGCGTCCGAACGCCTGACGCGCGTTCGCTCGGTCTTCGACCGAAAAACGAGCGGCACGTCACTTCCTGACGGAAGGACGTGCCGCTCGTTCGTTTTCCGGGTGCCGGACCCGCTCAGGACTCCGCGGACTCGATGCGGGTGGTCTCCTGGCGCATCGTCACCGACCGGCGGATCTCCACGGTCAACCGCTCGCGCAGCGAATCGGGCGCGCGGTCGCCGCCGCATTTGCGGCTGAGCAGGCCCTTGAGCTTCTCCTCGATGCCGTAGGCCTCGATGCACGGCGCGCAGTGATCCATATGGTGCTGTAGCCGCGCACGGGTCGAGTCGTCGCATTCACCGTCGAGCATCAGCCACACATCGGCGAGTACCGCCGTGCAGTCGAGCTCCATGTCGGGATCGTGCTCGGCGCTCACTGCTTGACCTCCTGGCGCACCGTGTCCGCGGTGGACGCGGACGTATCGTCTGACGTGCCCCCGGCGCGGTTGAATCCACGTTCGCGCGCCACGTCGGCGAGCAAACCCTTCAGTTGCTTACGGCCGCGATGCAGCCGGGACATCACCGTACCGATAGGCGTGCCCATGATGTCGGCGATCTCCTTGTACGGGAAGCCTTCGACATCGGCGTAGTACACCGCCATCCGGAATTCCTCCGGCAGCTCCTGCAACGCGGCCTTGATGTCGTCGTCGGGCAGCGCGTCCAGCGCCTCCACCTCGGCCGAACGCAGCCCGGTCGAGGTGTGCTCGGCGGTCGCGGCCAGCTGCCAGTCGGTGATCTCGTCGGTCGGGTACTGCGCGGGCTGACGCTGCTTCTTGCGGTAGGAGTTGATGTAGGTGTTGGTCAGGATCCGGTACAGCCAGGCACGCAGGTTGGTGCCCTCCTTGAAGGACTTGAAGCCCTGGTAGGCCTTGACGTAGGTCTCCTGCACCAGGTCCTCGGCGTCGGCCGGGTTCCTGGTCATACGCAGCGCGGCGCCGTAGAGCTGGTCGAGCAGCGGGAGCGCGTCGCGCTCGAACCGCTGAGCCAGCGCGGTCGGATCCTCCGCCACGTCTTCGTCGCTCGTCACAGGTGTCCCTTCGATCGGCGTCTCCGCCAAATCTACCGGCACCAGTGTTTCCGCCGGGAACCGAGCTTGCGGGACCTCGGTCCATACCGGGCGTTCTTCGACCAGAACGGGCAACGCTCCTCCTTCATGGACTGCGCCGGACCTGCGCGGCGACGGAATGCGAGCCGTCACGCACTCCGCCGGGAATCACGCGCGATCGCTGTTACCGCATGCAACAGAGGAACCACTCACGGTGTTCCCGAGTCCGTGCGAGCGGTCCCGGCGGCGTCGAATCCGGTAGCGGTCCGGGTTCGAGGCCGCGAGCGGCTTCCAGCGGGCCGTTGGACTCGGCGGCGAAATCGGCTCGACAGCCGACTTAGGGTGACCGGTATGGCACGAGCCTCCACCCCCGCGATCCGCACCCTCGTGCAGGCCGCGACCGAGCATCGGGTGCACGCCTACACCCATGACCCGCGCACCGACTCCTACGGCACCGAGGCGGTCGACGCGCTCGCGACCGAGCTGGGTCTGGACCCAGGACAGATCTTCAAGACGCTGGTGCTGGAACTGTCGACCGGATCGCTCGCCGTCGCGGTGCTGCCGGTGCCGCGGAGCCTGTCGCTGAAGGCGGCGGCCGCCGCACTCGGCGCACCCAAGGCCGCCATGGCCGACCGGGCGAAGGCCGAGCGCAGCACCGGCTATGTGCTGGGCGGGATTTCACCGCTGGGCCAGCGCAAGGCCCTGCCGACCGTCGTGGACGCCTCGGCGACCCGCTGGGAACGCATCCTGTGCAGCGCCGGACGGCGCGGACTCGAGATCGAGTTGGCACCGGCCGACCTGATCCGATTGACCGACGCGGTCGTCGCGCCGGTGGTCGCGGGCTGAAAACTCGGTGGCGCCGCGCAGGAAACGCTGGGGCGCCACGCCGTCAAACCTCGCCTCGGGCGGTTCGGTGTGCGTCAATTGAAGCGCCAAGTTTCCGACCGATCCGAGGATGTGATGCGAATGTCCCCGCGCCAACGTCTGCGCACCACGATCGTCGCCCTGTCCGGGGCGTTGATCCTGGCCGCGGGCCCCGCGGTGCTGTCTACCCCGGCCGCGGTCGCCGCGCCGCAGGGCGGCCAGCCCAGCTACCCGTTCGAGGGTGGGGAAGACGGCGGCACTGCCGGCGAACCCAAGAAGGACGAGCGCGCCCAACGCGCCGAGGAGTTCGGCGGCGGGCTGGCCAGCGAGGTCATCGACCTGGCCGCGAACATCCTCAAATGCGGTTTGAACGTCGTGACGCCGACGGTGGGCTGCTCGATCTGACCCGACCGCCCGGTCACGCAGGACATATCTTCGCCCACCTCGGAGCGACAATTCTCAATGTTGTCGTTCGTTGTGGCTCCGAGGTGGGCGGACAGCACCCACAGCGGCCCGGACCAGGTCTCCTATGGGGCGGCGCGCGGAACGCGAGCTCCGGCGCTTACAGCAAGCTGATCTGTTCGGACTCCTCGCCGACCGGCTCCAACAGCTCGGGCCCGTTATTGCGCACGCTGTTGACCCGCGGTGACACCGGCCGTGCGGCAATACCGGCGACCAGCTCCGGCGTCGGCGGTCGCAGCAGTTCGGCCGGCGCCGGGTGATCCGGATCCAGCCAGGCATCCCAGTGCTCGCGCGGCATCGGCAAGGGCATCCGGTCGTGGATGCGAGTGAGATCGCCGACGGCATCGGTGGTCAGGATGGTGCACGACAGCAGCGGCTCGGCCTCGGGCAGGCTTTTGTCGCGCCACACCGACCACAAGCCGGCCATGTACAGCCGCGAACCGTCGGCGGCCGACATGAAATACGGGTGCTTGACGACTTTGCTCTTGGCGCCGGACGGATCCGGCTGCACCAGCCACTCGTACCAGCCGTCCATCGGCACCAAGCACCGGCGATACTTCACCGCGTCCCGGAACGACGGGGTGGTGGCGGCCTTGTCGGCGCGCGCGTTGAACAGCGGTTTGCCCTTCACCGGCACCCCCGGTTCGGCCGCTTTGGTCCAATGCGGGATCAGGCCCCAGCGCATGCGGCGGATCCGCAGGCGCGGGTCGTCGTCGGGGTGGTCGTGGTCGTGGCGCTCGACCACCGTCAGCACCTGCGTCGTCGGGGCGACGTTGTAATTCGCGCCGCCGCGATCGGAACCCGCCGAACCGGGTTCCTCGCCGGTCTCGTCGATCGCGTCCAGCTCGACCGCGAGCCGGCCGGGGTTGGTCGTCGTCGCATAGCGTCCGCACATATTCCCGATACTGCCACCGGGCACCGACACCGGCGGCGAACTCGGCCCTCGCACACCGGATCCGCTGCCAGGACACCACCCGGAAATCGGTCTGTGACCTGCGTGCGACTGTTAGCGTGAGCGGATTCCACGAAGAGGAGAGATCCATGCTCAGATCCCGCTCCTTCCGTTCCACCATCGCCCGAGTTTGCGCAGTGCTCGCGCTCACCGGTCTCGCCACCACCGCCCTGCCCGCCGTGGCCGCCGCACAGGACCCGCGACCACCCGTCTCGCTCACCGCTACGGTCTCGGGCACCACCATCGACTACACCATCGACAATGTGCCCAACCGGCGCGACGTCTTCCCCGTGATCCGGGGTGAATGCACCACCGCCGTCGTCGACGTACTGGTGGCCGCACCGATCCTCGCTCCCGCCGCCATCGACACCCTCAGCGGACGCGAACCCGATGTTTTCGCACTGCTGCAACGGCTGATCGCCGAGGGCGCGCTCGCCGCGGGCCCGCGGATCCAGCTCGCCTCGGCGACCGGGCAGATCACCGGTTCGTTTCCCGGACTCCCGCGCGGGGTCTACGTGGTGGGCACGATCTGCAATCTGAATCCGCTCAGCGCGGAATTCGATCCGAATCTGTTCGATTTCACCCCCGCAGTGGTCACCGATCTGCGTTCGGGATCCTCGGCGCCGGCGCCCGCTGTCGAATCGATCACCCAGAACTGATGACACCCTGAGAGTAATGCCATAACATTCTCTCAACGAGTCGGAGGGTTTCCTCCGGCCCACTCGGCATGCGCCCGACAAGCCACGCCACCACCCAGCGCCCCGGCCGATCGTCCGGGCGCCCGGCATGAGGAGCCCCTGTGACAACGACCGACGCCGCCCCCGCGGACACGGTGCTCACCTCGGTCGACCCCGCCTCCGGCGCGACCCTGGCCACCTACCCCATCGCCGACGAGGACGCCGTGCGCGCCGCCGTCGCCACCGCCCGCAAGGCCGCCGAGACCTGGTCCGCACTCGATTTCGACGAGCGCCGTAAAGCGTTGCTGCGCTGGTCGAGCCGGCTGGTCGCCGATTCCGACGAGTTCTGCGCGCTGATCCACGCCGAGAACGGCAAGCCGCTCGACGACGCCTTCCTCGAGCTCATGCTCGCCCTCGAGCACATCGCCTGGGCGGCCAAGCACGCCAAGAAGGTGCTCGCGCCCAAGAAGATCTCCCCCGGCGCGCTGATGTCGAACTTCTCGGCCCGGCTCGAGCAGCGTCCGCTGGGCGTGGTCGGTGTGATCGGTCCGTGGAACTATCCCGTCTACACCCCCAACGGTTCCATCGCCTACGCGCTCGCCGCCGGCAACACGGTGGTGTTCAAGCCGAGTGAATACTCCACCGGCATCGGCAATTTCCTCGCCGAGGCGTTCACCAAGGCCAACCCCGACCTGCCGAAGGGCGTGTTCGCCACGGTCAACGGCTATGGCGCGACCGGCGCGGCACTGGTACGGGCCGGTGTGGACAAGATCGCGTTCACCGGCTCGCCCGGCACCGGCCGCAAGATCATGGCCGCCGCCGCCGATTCGCTCACCCCGGTGCTGCTCGAATGCGGCGGCAAGGACGCGGTGATCGTGGCCCCCGACGCGGATGTGAAGGCCGCGGCCGACGCGGTGGCCTGGGGCGCCACCTCCAACAGCGGCCAGACCTGCGCGGGCGTCGAGCGCGTCTACGTGCACCGCTCGGTGCGCGATGAATTCGTGGCCGAGGTGCGCCGCATCCTCACCGAGGTCAAGCCGGGCGCGGAGGCGGGCGCCAGCTATGGCCCGATGACCATGCCCAGCCAGGTCGACATCGTGCGCCGCCATATCGACGACGCCATCGCCAAGGGCGCCACCGCCGTCGTCGGCGGTCCGGAATCGGTCAAGGCGCCGTTCATCGAGCCGGTCGTGCTGCTGGACGCCCCCGAGGATTCGGCGGCGGTCAAGGAGGAGACCTTCGGCCCGACCATGACCATCCGCACCGTCGACAGCGTCGACGAAGCCGTCACGCTGGCCAACGACTCCACCTACGGCCTCGGTTCGGCGGTGTACTCGCGTAAGCAGGGCCTCGAGATCGCCCGTCGGCTGCGCGCCGGGGCCACCTCGGTGAATTCGGTGCTCGGCTTCGCCGCCATCCCCGGGCTGCCCTTCGGTGGCAGCGGCGATTCCGGTATCGGGCGCATCCACGGCGAACAGGGCCTGCGGGAATTCGTCAGCCCGCACTCGATCGCCGTGCAGCGGTTCAGCATCCCGGGAATGGCCCTGCTCAGCTACTCCCGCACCCAGTCGACCATGAAACTTCTGCGTCGTCTGGTGCCGGTGTTGCACGGGAGGCACAAGTAACGGATCGGGCGGATTCCACGCCGCCCGTGTATCCGCGCCGCACATAAGCGAAGATGGACTGGTGAATTTCTGGCCAGCGCCCCATGTCGACGCCCCCGTGCACGCGACCGTGACCCTGCCCGGATCGAAATCGATCACCAATAGAGCACTGATCCTGGCCGCGCTCGCCGAGGGGCCGTCGACGATCACCGGTGCGCTGCGCAGCCGCGACACGAACCTGATGATCGACGCACTGCGTGCCCTCGGCGTGCGGATCGACGGGGACGCCGAAACCCTCACCGTCACGCCCGGCGAACTGCGTGGCGGTGCCGTCGACTGCGGGCTGGCAGGCACGGTGATGCGGTTCCTGCCGCCGTTGGCCACCCTCGCCACCGGCGCGGTGGCCTTCGACGGGGACGCGCAGGCCCGGGTCCGCCCGCTGCGCACCATCCTGGACGCGCTGCGCGGGCTCGGCGCGCGGATCGAGGGCGACGCGCTGCCGTTCACCGTGCACGGCACCGGATCGCTGCGCGGTGGCGCCGTCACCATCGACGCGTCGGGTTCCTCGCAGTTCGTCTCCGGCCTGCTGCTGTCGGCAGCGCGCTTCGACGAGGGCATCACCGTCCATCACGACGGCAAGGCGCTGCCGTCGATGCCGCATATCGAGATGACGGTGGAGATGCTGCGCCGTGCCGACGTCGAGGTGCAGGCGCCCGCCGACAGCCGCAAGGCCCAGACCTGGACTGTGACGCCTGGCGCTATCGCCGCCGTGGACTGGGATGTCGAACCGGACCTGTCGAACGCGACGCCGTTCCTGGCCGCGGCCGCGGTCACCGGCGGCAGCGTCAGCATTCCGCACTGGCCGCGGCTGACCACCCAGCCCGGTGACGTCATCCGCGAGATCCTGGTACGGATGGGCGCCGAGGCGCGCATCTTCGACGGCGTGCTGACCGTCAGCGGGCCGGACCGGCTCGCGGGCATCGATATCGACCTGCACGATGTCGGTGAGCTCACCCCCACGGTCGCCGCGCTGGCCGCCCTCGCCGATTCGCCGTCCTACCTGCGCGGCATCGCGCATCTGCGTGGGCACGAAACCGATCGGCTGGCCGCGCTGTCGACCGAGATCAACCGGCTCGGCGGCAACGTCACCGAGACCGAGGACGGCCTCGAGATCGTCCCGGCGCCGCTCACCGGCGGGCAATGGCATTCCTACGCCGACCACCGGATGGCCACCGCGGGCGCCATTCTCGGACTCACCGTCCCCGGGATCGAGATCGAGGACATCGGAACCACCGCGAAAACGCTGCCGAATTTCGTGGCGCTGTGGGAGCGGATGCTCGATCCCGCCGATCAGGGAGCGGTGCGCTGAGCCGGCGCGGCCGCTCCCTCGCCGGCTACGACGAATCCGATGTGCGGGTACGTCCCGGCAAGAGCTCGCGTCCGCGAACCAAGACCCGCCCGCAGCACAACGACGCCGAAGCCGCCATGGTGGTGTCGGTGGACCGCGGGCGCTGGGGGTGTGTGCTCGACGGCGATCCCGATCGCCTGATCGTCGCCATGCGGGCGCGCGAGCTCGGTCGCACCCCGATCGTCGTCGGCGATCAGGTCGACGTCGTCGGGGATCTGTCCGGTAAACCCGACACGCTGGCCCGGATCGTGCGGGTCGCCGAACGGCGAACGGTGTTGCGCCGCACCGCCGATGACACCGATCCGTTCGAACGGGTGGTCGTCGGCAATGCCGAGCGGCTGTTCATCGTCGTCGCGCTGGCCGATCCGCCGCCGCGCACCGGTTTCGTCGAACGCGCCATGGTCGCCGCGTATGCCGGTGGGCTGCAACCGATCCTGTGCCTGACCAAGCACGATCTGGCCGCCGACTCCGAATTCGCCGCCCTCTTCGACGATCTCGATCTCACCATCGTCTACGGCGGGGTCGACGACCCCATCGAGCCGGTGCTGGAGCTGCTCACCGGCCACCTCACCGCCTTCATCGGCCACTCCGGTGTCGGCAAATCCACCCTCGTCAACCGGCTGGTTCCCGACGCCGACCGCGCCGTCGGCGAGGTCTCCGGCGTCGGCAAGGGCAAACACACCTCCACCCAATCGGTGGCGCTGCCGCTGCCGGGCGGTGGCTGGGTGATCGATACCCCGGGCGTGCGCTCCTTCGGCCTGGCCCACATCACCCCCGACGACGTCATCGCCGCCTTCACCGACCTTGCCGACGCCATCGAAGACTGCCCGCGCGGCTGCACCCATCTGGGGCCGCCCGCGGACCCGGAGTGCGCCTTGGACCGGCTGCCCGGCAAGGAGCGGCGCGTGGCGGCGATCCGTCAGCTGTTGACGGCGTTGAATTCCAACGATCCCTGGTAGGCGTTCACGGCAGGTGTGCGGCCAATTCCTCACTGACGACGGCCGCCTGCCCACACGACTCGCCCACCGCGGGTTTGCCGCCGTGCAGGCGCAGCGAGAACATGACGCTCCCATCCGGCACCACCACGCTGACCGCGCAGGTCGACATGTTCACATCCTGGATCGCGCGGTATTTGACCGCGGTGCGTCCATCGACATACACCGAGGTGTACTCCTTGAACTCGGGGTCTTGCCGCACCTCATCCAGTGATCGGTCGGTGGACACCACCGTCATATCGAAGGCGCCGTTCGCGGATTGCCACTGGCAGGTGAGCCACTCCGGACGCCAGGAGCCGGTGATCTTCTGCTCGGTGGCGGCATCGAGCCCAGCTGCCGAGAGTGCCGATTCGGGCAATGCGCAGGGGTCCCACAGTCCGGCGCCGCCGGGGGCCGGAGTCGGTTCGGCGGCCGGTTCCGGAGCCGGTTCTGCCGCCGGTCCGGTCGCTGGCGCGCGGTCACCCGGTGCGGATTCCGGTGGAGCCACGGGAACCGGTGCCGCGCTGCCACTTTCCGCGCCGGGCGCACCGGGCGCCGCGCTGCCGGCCGTCGTGGTCGCGGCACCGGCGGTCGCGCGGGCCGCGGTCGAGGTGCCTGTTTTTCCGTCGCCCGGACCTGCTTCCCCCGATTCGCCGCCACAACCGGCGAGCACGAGCCCCACACCGCACACGACCGCGATGCCCAGCGTCTTCGTACGTCTCATCATTGTCGAGATTCCCTTACTGCCAAGCATTCTCGAGGACCTTCGGCCAGCGCGTCAGGAACTTCCGGGGCTTACGAGCGTGAACCCGACAGCTTGATCGACAACGAAAAACGAGCCGTTACATAGCGGCACGCTGTGAATGTGGGGAGCTCGACGTCATGTGCTCGCGACGGCTGGAGCGCCGCCGTTACGGCACCGCGCGTGCTACCGCGCCTATTGCGGGCGCGCCGCATGGCCACGCCCCCAATGCAAGGAAGGCGCCCATGGGAACCCATGGGCGCCTTCATCGTTCAGCACTCAGTGCTTGCGGCGCGTCTTCGGCGCTCGCTTGCCCTTGGCCTGGGCGCGGGCGGCTTCGCGGCGTTCGCGGCGGGTGGCGTGCGAATCGTCGCCGTCGCCGTACTCCTCCGAGGCGCTGTGCACGGCGGCGTGGCCGCCCTCGTCGGGACCGGAGTAGCTCAGACCGCGCGGACCGGAGGTGTCGATGCCCTTGGCGCGCAGTGCCGCGGGCGCGCCGTTGGCGGCGGGCTGTGCCGGAGCCGGAGCGGGGGCCGCCATGGCACCGACCGGGGAACGCAGGCCGGGATCGACCGCGACGCCCTCCGGCTGCGGCTGCTGCACCTCGACCTGGAGGTTGAACAGGTAGCCGACCGACTCCTCCTTCAACCCGTCGAGCATCGCGGTGAACATGTCGAAGCCCTCACGCTGGTATTCGACCAGCGGGTCGCGCTGGGCCATCGCGCGCAGGCCGATGCCCTCCTTGAGGTAATCCATCTCGTAGAGGTGTTCGCGCCACTTGTGGTCGAGCACCTGCAACAGCACCTGACGTTCCAGGGTGCGCATGCTGCCCTCGCCCGCGAGGCCGTCGATCTCGGCCTCCCGCTTGGCGTAGGCGTCGTGCGCGTCCTGCAGCAGCGCCTCGAGCAGCTCCTCGCGGGTGAGTTCGCCGGCTTCGCCGATCCCGGTCTCGCCGACCAGCTCCTTGTAGTCGATGCCCACCGGATACAGCATCTTCAGTGCGGACCAGAGCTTTTCCAGGTCCCAGTCCTCGACGTAGCCCTCGGCGGTGGCGCCGTCGACGTAGGCGGTGATCACATCGGTGATCATCTCCTGGACCTGGCCCTCCATGTCCTCACCGCGCAGGATCCGGTTGCGCTCGCCGTAGATGACGGTGCGCTGCTGGTTCATCACCTCGTCGTATTTGAGGACGTTCTTGCGGATCTCGAAGTTCTGCTGCTCGACCTGGGTCTGCGCGCTCTTGATGGCCTTCGAGACCATCTTCGCCTCGATCGGCACATCATCGGGCAGATTGAGCCTGGTCATGATGGCCTCGAGCGCGGCGCCGTTGAAGCGGCGCATGAGCTCGTCACCGAGCGAGAGGTAGAACCGCGACTCACCGGGATCGCCCTGACGGCCGGCGCGACCACGCAGCTGGTTGTCGATACGACGCGACTCGTGCCGCTCGGTGCCGAGCACGTACAGCCCGCCCGCCTCGCGCACCCTGTCGGCGTCTTCGGCGGTTTGCGCCTTGACCTGCTCGAGGGTGGGCAGCCAGGCCGCCTCGTACTCCTCGGGGGTGTTCACCGGGTCCAGGCCCTGCTTGCGCAGCATGATGTCGGTGATGATGTCGGGGTTGCCACCGAGCACGACGTCGGTACCACGACCGGCCATATTGGTCGCCACCGTGACCGCGCCCGGCCGACCGGCCTCGGCGATGATCTCGGCTTCCTTCTCGTGGAACTTCGCGTTCAGCACGTTGTGCGCGATACCGCGCTTGGTGAACTGCTTGGACAGGTACTCCGAGCGCTCGACGCTGGTGGTACCGATCAGCACCGGCTGGCCCTTTTCGTGCCGCTCGACGACATCGTCGACCACGGCGGCGAACTTGGATTCCTCGGTCTTGTAGATGAGGTCGGCCTGGTCGGCGCGGATCATCGGCTTGTTGGTGGGGATCGGGATGACGCCGAGGTTGTAGATCTGGTGCAGCTCGGCCGCCTCGGTTTCGGCGGTACCGGTCATGCCCGAGAGCTTGTCGTAGAGCCGAAAGTAGTTCTGCAGCGTGATGGTGGCCAGCGTCTGGTTCTCCGGCTGGATCTCGACGCCTTCCTTGGCCTCGATCGCCTGGTGCATGCCCTCGTTGTAGCGGCGGCCGACCAGGATGCGGCCGGTGAACTCGTCGACGATGATCACTTCGCCGTCGCGGACGATGTAGTCCTTGTCGCGGGTGTAGAGCTCCTTGGCCTTGATGGCGTTGTTCAGGTAGCTCACCAGCGGCGAGTTCGCGGCCTCGTAGAGGTTGTCGATGCCGAGCTGATCTTCGACGAATTCGACGCCGGCCTCGTGCACACCGATGGTGCGCTTCTTGATGTCGACCTCGTAGTGCAGGTCCTTCTTCAGCAGCGGCGCGATGCGCGCGAATTCGGCGTACCACTTCGAGGAGGCGTCGGCCGGCCCGGAGATGATCAGCGGGGTGCGGGCCTCGTCGATGAGGATGGAGTCGACCTCGTCGACCACGGCGAAGTTGTGCCCGCGCTGGACCAGATCCTCCAGCGAGTGGGTCATGTTGTCGCGCAGGTAGTCGAAGCCGAACTCGTTGTTGGTGCCGTAGGTGATGTCGGCGTTGTAGGCCAGGCGACGCTGCGCGGGCGTCATGCCGGACAGGATCGAGCCGACCTCGAGCCCGAGGAAGCGGTGCACGCGGCCCATCCACTCGGAGTCGCGCTTGGCGAGGTAGTCGTTGGTGGTGACGATGTGCACGCCGTCGCCGCTGATGGCGTTGAGGTAGGCGGGCAGCACCGAGGTCAGGGTCTTGCCCTCACCGGTCTTCATCTCGGCGATATTGCCCAGGTGCAGCGCGGCGCCACCCATGATCTGAACCTTGTAGTGCTTCTGGTTCAGCACCCGCCACGATGCTTCGCGGGCCACCGCGAACGCCTCTAGCAGCAGGTCGTCGAGGGTTTCACCATCGGCGTAGCGCTGCTTGAACTCCTCGGTTTTGGCGCGCAGCTCGTCGTCGGTGAAGTCCTCGTAGTCGGACTCGAGTGCGAGAACCTCCTCGGCGAGGTGGGACAGCCGCTTGACCATGCGACCCTCACCAATCCGTAGCAACCTCGTCAGTGTCAGCGCAGGCACGGGTCTCGTCAGTCCTCTGGTCGGTGTGTCGTCGTGTCCCCGGCCCCCCCGGGCCGGTACGCACGGCCCGCGTGGTGCGGAAGCCGCAGCTCGCTTCATGGTAATGCGGCACCCATGGTAGGCGCCGTGGTCAGCCGCTCGCAGGGCCGGGCCGAGGACCGGCGGGGCAGCCATCGTCACGCGCGGTGTCGATGTGGATGAACCCAACGGTACCCGTGCACGACGCATTCGCGGGAGATGCCACAGAATGGGACAAGAATCGATGTGGCGGGACCACAATGGTCGGGACGGGCTGCTCGCGGAGGCGGCACGGGAAGGAGCATCGGGCAGCGTGATCACGAGGCTGACGCCGCAGGACGCGTCCTTCTATCGACTCGAGTCGAGCAGCAACCCGATCCACATCGGCTCTCTCGCGATCCTCCAGAACACCACCGCCGATTCCGGCGACGGTCACAGCAAGCCCGTGCTCGACTACGACCGCCTGGTCGATCTGGTCGAGTCCCGGCTCTCGCTGGTGCCGCGCTACCGCAGGAAGGTGCGCGAGATCCCGCTGTCGCTTGGCAGGCCGGTCTGGGTGGAAGACAGCCGATTCGACATCAACTACCACATCCGCCGCTCCGCGCTGCCGGCTCCCGGCTCCGACGAACAGCTGCACGAACTGGTGGCCCGGCTCTCCTCGCGTCCACTCGATCAGGGCAGGCCGCTGTGGGAGATGTATCTGATCGAGGGCCTCTCGGGCGGGCGCTGCGCGGTGTTCACCAAATCCCATTCTGCCCTGGTCGACGGCGAGAGCGCGCTGGAGATCGGGCACGTCATCCTGGATTCGGGCACCTCACCGCGTGGCTTCGCCGACGACGCCTGGTGCGCCCCGCGCGAGCCGAGCGATACCGAACTGCTGGTGGGCGCGCTGACCCAGCTGGCAGGCCAGCCCAGCGAGGCGATCGAGGTGCTGCGGGAGGCGGGTTCGAGCGGCTTCGGATTGCTCGGCGCCGCCGGGCGCGCGGTCGATTCGGTGGTGTCGACGGTGCGATCGGTCACCACCGGCGCACCGGACAGTCCGCTCAATGCCCGCACCTCCCGGCAGCGCCGGTTCGACGTCGTCACCACCGGGCTGGAGGATTACCGCAAGATCAAGCGCCGCTTCGACTGCTCGATCAACGACGCGATCCTGGCGGTGGTCACCGGCGCGCTGCGCAACTGGCTGCTCTCACGCGGCGAGGCGCTGGTCGACTCGAGCGTGCTGCGGGCGGTGGTGCCGATGTCGGTCTACGTCGACGGCTCCGACGACACCGTCAAACCCGCCGGTGAGGTGTCCTCGTTCCTCATCGACCTGCCCGTCGGCGAACCCAATCCGGTGATGCGGCTCTCGCACATCTCGCACGCCACCGAGGCCACCGCCAAGAGCAGGCGCGGTGTGCGGGCGCGCACCCTGGTGCATCTGGCCGGATTCGCACCGGCCAGCCTGCACGCGATGAGTGTGCGGGCGGCGAGTACCTTCGCAGAACACACGTTCAATCTGGTGATCACCAACGCGCCGGGTCCGCAGACGCCGATGTACATCGGTGGCGCGCGGATGCTGGAGATGTATCCGGTGTCGCCGTTGCTGCGTAATCAGGTGACGAGCATCGGGATCACGTCCTATGACGGGCGGGTCTTCTACGGGCTCAATGCCGACCGCGATGCGATGGCCGATATCGGGGTGCTGTCGGCGTCGGTGCACGAATCCATGGAGGAGATGCTCGGTGCCTGCCTCTGAGAGCAAGCTGCGCGTCTATGTGCCCGCGACCGTGCCGATGCTGCGCGACCTGGTCGAACAGCGTGAGTTGCGCGCGGTCGGCGCGACGGCGTTCGCGGTCACCCCGGCGCTGCGGGAGGCCTACGCCTCCGGCGACGACGAGGAGCTGGCCGAGGTCGCCATGGGCGAGGCCGCCCGCGCCGCGCTGCGGTTGATCGCCGCCGAACGCGACGCCATCACCGAGGCCATGGCTTCCGGCGACGAACCCGACGAGGCGGCGCCTGCGGCCCTGCCGGATGCCCCGGTCTACCGCAGGGCGGTGATCGCCGCCGACGTCACCGGCGCGAAGCTGCGCCCCGACCTCGACGACGCCGTGGTGCGGCTGTCCGGTCCGATCACCTACGACCGGATCGCCTCGGTGCACGTCGACCTGGCCGACGCCGAACCGGCGGTCGCCAAGGCGGTCGACGTCATCGACGCCGCCGACCTCGGCGATCCGGACGCCGAATTCGTCCTCGGCGACGCCGAGGACCATCAGCTGGCCTGGTACGCCGCCCAGGAATTGCCGTTCCTGCTCGAATTACTCTGAGCCGTCGTCCTGACACCACCGCACCGAGCGGATAACCTACGATGCCGTAACCTTGCGGGCAGGCGGTGGACCGGTCCGCCAACGATCAGGGAGACGAACGGCAGCGATGGTTTTCAAGAGTGTCCGCGATTGGCTCGAGGCACCGGCCGCGAGCGTCGCCGAGCGCGGCGGACGGTTGAACGTGCTGCGCGGCGCGGTGGCCAGGGTGACCACCCCGCTGCTGCCCGACGACTACTTGCACCTGGCCAACCCGCTGTGGTCGGCCAGGGAGCTGCGCGGACGCATCGTCGACGTGCGCTCGGAGACCGCTGATTCGGCGACCCTGGTGATCAAGCCGGGCTGGGGCTTCGACTTCCAGTACCAGCCCGGCCAGTACATCGGCATCGGCCTGCTGGTCGACGGCCGCTGGCATTGGCGCTCCTACTCGCTCACCTGCCCCCCGGACTGGACCGATGCCGAGGCCGGCGGACGCAGGGGCAAGCAGAAGGTCATCTCCATCGCGGTCAAGGCGATGCCGGAGGGCTTCCTATCCAGCCATCTGGTCAACGGCGTCCCGGTGGGCACCATCGTGCGCCTGGCCGCACCGCAGGGCTCGTTCGTGCTGCCGTCTCCGCCGCCGGAGAAGGTGTTGTTCCTCACCGCCGGCAGCGGCATCACTCCGGTGATGTCGATGCTGCGGGCGATGGACCGCCGCGAGGTGGTCACCGATGTGGTGCACATTCATTCCGCGCGCACCGCCGAGGACGTCATGTTCGGCGATGAACTGCGCGAGCTCGACGCCAAGCATCCCGGCTTCACCGCGCAGCTGCAGCTCACCGGACAGCAGGGCAAGTTCAGCGTGGCCGCGCTCGACGAGCGCATCCCCGATTGGCGCGAACGCCAGACCTGGGCCTGCGGACCGCTGCCGATGCTCGATGACATCGAAAAGCACTGGGCCGAGGCCGGTATCAGCGAGCGGCTGCACGTCGAGCGATTCGAGATCGAGCGTTCCGCGGTCGGTGAGGGCGGCACCGTCACCTTCGGGCGCAGCGGCCGCACCACCGAGGTGGACGGTGCGACCAGCCTGCTCGAGGCAGGCGAGGCGGCCGGTGTGCAGATGCCGTTCGGCTGCCGGATGGGTATCTGCCAGACCTGTGTGGTC
Source organism: Nocardia cyriacigeorgica (assembly GCF_010858045.1). Taxonomy (GTDB): domain Bacteria; phylum Actinomycetota; class Actinomycetes; order Mycobacteriales; family Mycobacteriaceae; genus Nocardia; species Nocardia cyriacigeorgica_E. Next base: position 226,328 of record NZ_JAAGVC010000001.1, on the reverse strand, counting down.
ACCATCGCCTCCGGGCATGCCCGCGATCTGCGCAACGGTAACGAGAAGCGCGAAGGCGAGAAGGTTCAGACCTGTGTGTCGGCCGCGGCCGGTGACTGCACGCTCGACGTATGAGCGAGTCCGGTCGATCGGACGCGACTGAATCGGGTGTTCGGCGGGTACCCTCTGGGTAAGTCGACTACGGCCCCTCGCGGCCGATCGGATACGGCCCGCCGGGCTGATCGAAGACAGAAGGGACGCCGGTGGCCATCACCGACATCAAAGCCTTTGCCCATCTGACGGCCACCGACATCGAGACCCTCGGACATGAGCTCGATTCCGTGCGCCGGTCGGTGGAGCAGTCGCTGGGCGAACGGGACGCCAAATACATCCGTCGCACCATTGCCGCTCAGCGCGCGCTGGAAGTGGCCGGGCGCGCCGTGCTGTTCGGCAGCCGCAACCGCTGGGCCTGGGTCACCGGCACCGCGCTGCTGTCGGTGGCCAAGATCATCGAGAACATGGAGCTCGGCCACAACATCAGCCACGGCCAGTGGGACTGGATGAACGATCCGGAGATCCACTCCACCACCTGGGAATGGGATATGACAGGCCCGTCGGCGCAGTGGCGCCGCGCGCACAACTACTCCCATCACACCTACACCAACGTGCTGGGCAAGGACGAGGATCTCGGCTTCGGCATCCTGCGGATGACCAGGGACGAGCCCTGGCGCCCGGTGCACCTGGTGCAGCCGGTGGCGAACCTGATCCTGGCGGCGACCTTCGAGTGGGGCATCGCGCTGCACGACTGGAGCATCGAGAAGGAACTGGCGGGCATTCCCAGCCGTCAGCTGAAGTCCGAACCCAATATCGTGTTCGGCCGCAAGATCGCCAGGCAGGTGGCCAAGGACTTCCTGTTCTATCCCGCGCTCACCGGGCCGGCCTTCATGTCGACGCTGAAGGCCAACGCGACCGCGAACCTGATCCGCAACCTGTGGGCCTACGCGGTGATCTTCTGCGGCCACTTCCCCGACGGCGCCGAGAAATTCACCATCGAGCAGCTCGAAGACGAGACCAGCGGCGAGTGGTACCTGCGCCAGATGCTCGGTAGCGCCAATTTCAAGGCCGGGCCCGCGATGGCGTTCATGAGCGGCAATCTCTGCTACCAGATCGAGCATCACCTGTTCCCGGATCTGCCGAGCAACCGCTATGCGGAGGTCTCCCAGCGGGTGCGCGAGCTGTGCGACAAGTACGACCTGCCCTACACCACGGGTTCGCTGGGCAAGCAGTATCTGCTGGCGTTCCGCACCATCCACAAGCTGGCGTTGCCGGACCGGTTCCTGCGCCGCACCTCCGACGATGCGCCCGAAACCTCCTCCGAACGCAAGTTCGCCGGCATCACCCTGCCCTCCCCGGTGACGAACTGGTCCGGCACCGAGCATCTGCACTGGTCCATCGATCCGGCCACGGGTCGCCGCCGGGGCCTGCGCTCGGCCATGCACGAGGCCAGGACAGTGCTCCAGGAGAAGGCCAGGCACGAGAAAGAGGTGCTGCGCGAGGCCAAGCGCGCCCTCAAGGAGAAGGCAAGACACGAGAAGGAAGTGCTGCGCGAGGCCAAGCGCTCGCTGAAGGAGCGGGCGAAGTCGGAACGGGAGTCGCTGCGCCGCGAGTACCGGTCGCGGCGGGCGGGAAAATAACAGGTTTCACCGGCTGAAGGCAATGCGGGATTTGCCACAATTTCGGCAAGATCTCGGCAACCTACGGTCTCGTAACTTACGGTACTGTAACCGCCATGGCGATCTCGGATGTCAAGGAGTACGCGCACCTCACCGAAGCCGATGTGGAGGCACTCGGCGCGGAGTTCGACGCGATTCGGCGGGAAATCGAATCCTCGCGTGGTGAACGGGACGCACGCTACATCCGCAATGTCATCAGGTTGCAGCGTGCGCTCGAGATCAGCGGCCGCACCGTGCTGTTCGCCAGCTTCCTGCCGCCGGCCTGGCTGGCCGGCGTGGCCCTGCTCGGCACCGCCAAGATCATCGAGAACATGGAGATCGGGCACAACGTCATGCACGGCCAGTGGGACTGGATGAACGATCCGGAAATCCACTCCAGCTCCTGGGAATGGGACAACACCGGCCCGGCCAAGCACTGGAAGCACACCCACAACTACCTGCACCACAAGTACACCAATGTGCTCGGCATGGACGACGACATCGGCTACGGCCTGCTGCGCGTGACGCGCGATCAGCGCTGGAAGCCGTTCTACCTCGGCAACCCGGTGTACAACCTGGTGTTGCAGCTGTTCTTCGAGTACGGCGTCGCCATCCAGCATCTGGAGTTGGGCAAGCTGGCCGCGGGCAAGTACAAGCCCGGCTCCCCCGAGCGGGCCGAGTTCGAACGCAAGCGTGCTGAGGTGCTCACCAAGATCGGTAAGCAGACGCTCAAGGACTACGTGGTGTTCCCGCTGCTGACCGGCCCGGCGTTCTTCAGCACGCTCACCGCCAATCTGGCCGCGAACATGGTCCGCAATGTCTGGACCAATGCCGTCATCTTCTGCGGCCACTTCCCGGACGGGGCGGAGAAGTTCACCAAGGCCGATATCGACAACGAGACCCAGGGCGAGTGGTACCTGCGGCAGATGCTCGGCAGCGCCAACATCTCCGGCGGCCCGATCATGCACTTCATGACCGGCAACCTGAGCCACCAGATCGAGCACCACATCTTCCCGGACCTGCCGAGCAACCGGTACGCCGAGATCGCGGTCCGGGTGCGTGCACTGGCCGAGAAGTACGACCTGCCCTACACCACCGGCTCGCTTCCGGTGCAGTACTTCAAGGCCTGGCGCACCATCCTGAAGCTGTCGCTGCCGAACAAGTACCTGCGCCACACCGCCGACGACGCCCCGGAGACCGCGTCCGAGCGCAAGTTCAACGGCAACACCACGCCGAGCTTCGACCCGGTCACCGGTCGCCGTCGCGGACTGCGCACGGCGCTGGCGGAGGGCCGCCGCCGCTTCGCCCGTAAGGCCCTGCCGATCGGCTGATATCGGCTCGTCGACGTGCACCCGGCCCGCCTTCACCTCGGTGATGTGCGGGCCGGGCTCGTGGCACGCAGGCCCGGTGGATCCCCCGTGATTGACTCTCCGGGTGAGTGCTCCACCGATATCCGTGTACGACGCCATCCGGATGCGCCGCGATGTCCGCGCCGAGTTCACCGGCGAGATCGTCGACGACGACACCCTGTGGCGCATCCTCGACGCCGCCCATCGCGCGCCCAGCGTCGGCAATTCGCAACCGTGGGATTTCGTCGTGGTGCGTGATCGGGACCGGTTGCGCACCTTCGCGGAGCACGTCGCCGGAAAGCGCCGTGAGTTCCACGACAGCCTGCCACCGGACCGCGCGGCCACCTTCGACCCGATCAAGATCGAAGGCATCGAGCAGAGCGGCACCGGGATCGTGGTCACCTACGACCACGACCGTGGCGGGCCGCAGGTACTCGGGCGCGCCACCGTCCCCGAGACAGGCGTGTACTCAGCGGTTCTCGCGATCCAGAACCTCTGGCTGGCCGCCACCGCCGAGGGCATCGGCGTGGGATGGGTGTCGTTCTACGAGCCGGGATTCCTGAGCGAACTGATCGGGGCGCCGGAGGGAATCCGCCCGATCGCCTGGCTGTGCGTCGGGCCGGTGCGGGAATTCCAGCAGGTCCCCGATCTGGAACGGTTCGGGTGGCGCGCCGGACGGCCGATCCACCAGGCGGTGCACCGCGAGACCTTCGGTTGCGCCGACCCCGATCCCCGCTGACCGGTCACCCGAGCGGACGATCGGCCCGGCCGCCGCACCCCGGCCGGGCTCCCGTCGCCTCGACAACCCGCTCAGACCCGCTCGAGCACCGCCGAGGCACCGATACCGCCGGCGGCACAGATCCCGAGTAGCGCGGTCTCCTTCCCGGACAGGGCCAATTCGTTCGCCATGGTCGTCACCATCCGGGCCCCGGTCGCGCCGAACGGATGCCCGATCGACACCGAGCCGCCGTGCACGTTCAGCGTGTCGATATCGACCTCGCCGACCGCGGTATCGCGGTCCAGCCGGGTCTTGGCCCATTCGTCGCTGGCCAGTGCCGACAGCACCGACAGGGTCTGGGCGGCGAACGCCTCGTGGATGTCGACCAGGTCCACGTCGGCCAAGGACATGCCAGCCTTGTCCAGCGCCCGCGGCATGGAGATGGCCGGGCCGATGAGCACCTGGTCGGTGGGATCGACGCTGACATAGCTCCAGGAGCGGAACGCGGCGAGCGGCTGGTAGCCCAGCGCCCGCGCGGTCTCCTCGCTCATCAGCAGCACCGCCGACGCGCCGTCGGTGAGCGGGCTGGCATTGCCGGCGGTGACGCTGCCGTCCTCGGCGAACACCGGCTTCAGCTTCGCCAGCTTCTCGACACCGGTGTCGGCGCGGACCAACCCGTCGCGGGTGATCCTCGCGCCGTCGGGAGTGTCGACCGCGAGCACCTCCCGGTCGAAACGGCCAGAGGCGATGGCGGCGGCGGCCCGGTGGTGGGAGCGGGCGGCGAACTCGTCCTGGGCGGCCCGGCTGATGCCGTGGATACGCGCCATCTTCTCCGCCGACTCCCCCATCACCTCACCGGTGGTGCGTTCGGCGATCTTCGGCCGCGAAGGCAGCAGATCGGTGAACGGCGCCAGCTGAGCGATCGCCGACAGATAGTCCTTGGGTTTCGGTTTACCCAGCGCCAGCGGCGCCATCGCGTGCACGATCTTCTGTGGCAGCTTGACCTCGGCGCCGCTGGTGGAATCGCTGCCGCCGGCGATCATGATGTCGTATTCACCGCGCTCGATGGCCGCTGCCGCCGAGGTCACCGCCTGCAAACCCGAGGCGCAGGCCCGGGTGACGGTATAGCCCTCGCAGCCCGGGTCCAGCTTCAGATCCAGGGCGATCTCACGCGCGATATTGGGTGCCGCGCTGGGCAGCACCACCCCACCCCACACGATCGCCTGCACCTGGTCCCCCGCCAGGCCGGTGCGTTCCAGCAGACCGCGTACCGCGATATCGGCGAGGTCGATCGAATCCAGCCGGGTGTAATCGGTGAACGCGCGCACGAACGGAGTCCGTGCGCCGGAGACGATCACGGCACGGCGAGCAGCCCTGGTTGCCATGCGAATTCCTTTCAGCCATCGGACCCTCCAACTTACTCAGAAGTAAGTTGTGCGTCGAGGAAACGCCGGAAACGACGAGACCCGGCCGGTGCGCCAAGCACCGGCCGGGTCGCCGGGAATCATCGAATGCCGTGGCGGCGGTGCTCGAACCGCGGCCTCGGCGTGGCCGTCAGGCCAGTCGGATCAAGCCGTAATCGAAGGCATGTCGGCGATAGACCACCGAGGGTCGGTCGGTTTCCTTGTCGTGGAACAGGAAGAAATCGTGCCCGACGAGTTCCATCTGGTACAGGGCGTCGTCGACCGTCATCGGCGTGTCCGGGTGCACCTTCGTGCGCACGATATGGCCGGGGCCCGCCGCGTAGTCGGCGTGCTCATCACTTTCCCGGCCGCGGGACTCGTCGGGGTGCTCATGCGCCCCTCCGCCCGGCTCGAACAGCGACTCGTCGATCAGGTCCGCGGTGGCCTGGGCGACCGAGACCGGCGTCTTCTCGCCGTAGTGCACCCGGCGGCGGTCCTTGGTGCGGCGCAGCCGGCTCTCCAGCTTCGCCGTCACCGATTCGAAGGCGGCGTAGAAGCTGTCCGCGCAGGCTTCCGCGCGCACGACCGGACCTTTGCCACGGGCGGTGATCTCCACACGCTGGCAGGCCTTGCGTTGACGACGATTGCGCTCGTGGAACAGCTCGACATCGAACAGGAATATCGACGGGTCGAAGCGTTCCAGTCGAGATAGCTTCTCCGACACATAAATTCGGTAATGGTCGGGGACCTCGACATTGCGGCCCTTCACCACGATGTCGGCGCGAGTGGCTCGTGGGCGGTCCGCCTCGGGTTGCTCGGGCCGCTGAGCGTCCAGCGTCGAAGGATCTACATCTTGCACTGAAGGTCGTGAAGAAGTCGTCACGCGTACCTCCCGGATCTGGCCGCACGACCCGATTGGCGTGCGGCGGGATTGAGACGTGCCGGTCGGTCTGCCGGATGACAGCCGCTCGGCACCATGTGTCCGAGACCCACCTCCAAACTGCCGGTTCGGGTGTGTGACCGCGACGCTAGTACGACAACCGCTGGTCCGCCACTGTTCACGCAAATTTCCTGAAGTCAAGCCGCGCACGTCACCAACACCGCGTCCACGGCCACCCCGGCCCCGGTCAGCGCACGGATCGACTCGGCGGCCGTCGCCCCGGTCGTCAGCACATCGTCGACCAGCACCACCTGCGCGTTTTCCGGCAGCGCCGGAATGGGGGCGGTCATGATACGGCCTTGCAAGTTGTGTCTGCGTTCACCGGCGGAAAGGCCGACGGAGTCGTGTACACCCCGCCACACGGTCAGCACCGGCAGCACCTGGCAACCGGGCAGCCAACCCGCTGCCGCGGCGGCCGAACGCACCACCGGATCGCCGCCGCGGCGCCGGGCGGCGACCCGGCGGCTGGGTGCCGGGATCAGCACCACCGGCCGGGTGTCGGCCCGCAACCGGCCGATGCCGCGGGCCAGCGCACGGCCGAGCGGATGGGCCAGATCCCGCCTGCGGCGTTCCTTGGCGGCCAGCACCGCCCGGCGCGGCGGGCCGGTGTAGCGGCTCAACGCCCAGCACGGGACGCCGGGATCGGTGCGCGGGCGCACCCGCTGCGGCGCACCGGCCAGATGGGCGTCGCACCGCGCGCACCAGCCAGCGCCCGCGCTCGCACAGCCGGCGCATTCCAGGGGCAACACCAGATCCAGCAGTGTTCGCATCGCCCGAGTGTGCCCGCACCCACCGACACGAACGGATCCGCGACGGGAAAGCGGGGGTCAGCCGGGCAGGATCGGTACCGCGCTGGCGCCCAGGCCGGGCACCTCACGCCAATATTGTTCGCCACCTTCGGGATTGGTGGTGAACTCCAGCACCGCCCGGGAATCGGCCACGTACTGGTGGTCCGGGGCCGCCGTCACCGAGCGGACCGGCGGGGTGAGGTTACGGGTGGTCTGCGAGATCAGCTGGGAACCGTCGATGGAGACGGTACTGACCGGGTCGACGTCACCGTCGCGGGCCAAGATGATGGTGTCGGCGGTCAGCCAGTTCAACGAGACCGCCGGCGTGCTGAGCCCGACCGCGATGGGCAGCGGTGAGGTCAGCGCGAACTTGCCGTCCGGGCGCCGTTCGACCACCGCCACGTACACCTTGCCGTCGGCGATCAGCGCGGCCCGCACGCCGGATCGCGCGATCCTGACCTCCGTGATGGGCAGCCGCAGCCCGCTGGAGCCGCTGGTCAGCGCGGAGATGTCGACATCCTGGACCGAGACGTTGCCGGTGGATCGATCGTTGACCACCCGGATCACCCGCTCGCCGTCGATCACTGCCCAGGCGGCCGTACCGTCCACCGTCCAGGACGGGCGACTGATGGTGGTGCCCTCGGCGACCGGGAACTGGTTGCCGCCGTAGCTGCCGATCATCAGCGTTCGCGGCGGTTCCGGAGCGGGCCTGCCCGCATCCGCCACGGCGGCGACCAGCTGGCCGTCGGGAGTGATCGCCACCGATTGCAGATTGCGCACCGCGCCGAAATAGCCGGGAGCCGGAGCGATTCCGTCGCTGTTCACCTCGACCAGGGCACCATCGCGCAGCGCGTGCAACCCCGTCTGGTTCTGCGCGAAGGCCTCGGGACTGTACTGGTGGATATCGGCCACCGACCAGCCGTTGGCGGCGAAGCGCTCATCGAGCGGTTTGCCGTCGGCCAGCAGCAGGTACGGGCCGAGGACGTCGGCCTTGGCCAGCGTGAGCACAATCTGGGCGGCCAGCAGTTCCCGTTCCCGTGGCGCAAGCGCGGAGGCGCCCGCGAGGTCGATGCGTACCCCGCCGAGACCGACGCCGACCTCCTCCGGGTCACCGTTGGCCTTGGTGATCGGGCCGCGCAACGTCACCCGCCGGGCGTCGAGTTCATTGCGCACCACGGGGGCGATGGCCGGCTGCGGGCCCTCACCGAGCAGGGTGAGCAGCCGCTGGGTCAGCTGATCCTTCGGCGAGGCGATCCACCGCGGATCCGGCACCAGCGCGCTGCCGGTCGGATCGACGAAGTACAGCACGTAACGCCGGTAGAACTTGGCGAACGCGGGCTTATCGATGACGACGCCGTCGGGCAGCTCATCGATGCGCCATTCGCCGTCGACCTTGCTCATCTCGACCTTGTACTCGAGCGGCGGTCCGTCGATGGCGCGGTAGGCGCCGTCGGGGGCGAGCTCGGCCACGCGCTGAGCGCGGATGCGGTAGGTCGCGGTGGTTTCGGTGCGCGATTCGAGCAGGGTGTCGGGCCGCTCGACGATCACCGTGCCCGCGGCGTCGTTCCATTTGGTGGCCGCCGACGGGTTCATGTACTGCCTGGCGGCCAGATGCCGGTTGGTCGGATCGGCGCTGGCTTGCAGGAAATCCAGCAGCAGCAGGCCGGGATCGCGGCCCTCCAGTGGCGCGGGCGGGCCGGCGGAGGTCGGTTCCCGGTTGATGGTGCCAAGCGCCTGCGGTTGCGAGGATTCCGGCAGGCTCGCGCAACCACCCAGCAGCAGGACCCCGGCCAGCGCGGCCGCCAGCGCGGCGAGTAATCGCCCGCGCGGCGTTCTGCTGGGGTCGGTGGGCCGCATGGTCATGGCTGTTTGTCTCCGGTGTCGGTGAGCACGGCGTCGGTGGGTGAGCCGGTGCCGGATGCGCCGTCGTGAGGCGTGCCGGTCCGGGTGGCTCGCGCATCCTCGGCCGGTCCGGTCGTCGCGGTATCGGAGTCCTGGCCCGGGCCGGAGGTCTGCGCCTCGGCCGCGCCGGGGCCGCCGGCCTCCGAGATCGCCGGGCCGGCCGCGGCCGGAGCGGATTCGGCCTCCGCCGCGGGCAGTTCGGCAACCGCCCGGACCTTGCGCACGCCCGGCTCCAACGGCAGCGGGCTCTTGCCCATCTTGCGGCCGCGCACCAGTGGCAACGTCAGCCGGAAGCTGGCGCCGACGCCGAGCTCACCCCAGGCCTCCAGTTTGCCATCGTGCAGATTCGCGTCCTCGACGCTGATCGACAGGCCCAGCCCGGTACCTCCGGAACGCCGCATCCGGGACGGATCCGAACGCCAGAACCGGCTGAAGACCAGCTTCTCCTCCCCCGGACGCAGCCCGACGCCCTGATCGCGCACGACCATGGCGACGGCATTGGCCTCGCTGTCGCCGCGCATCCGGATCAGCACCGGCTTGCCCTCGCTGTGGTCGATGGCGTTGGCCAGCAGGTTGCGCAGCACCCGCTCCACTCGGCGCGGATCGACCTCGGCGACCACCGGCTCCTCCGGCAGGTCGACGACCACCTCCACGCCGGATTCCTTGGCCAGATGCCGCACCGTCGAGACCGCGGCGCGCACGCACATCCGCACATCCAGCGATTCGACCTGCAACTCGGCCACACCCGCGTCGTGGCGACTGATCTCGAGCAGGTCGTTGAGCAGTCCCTCGAACCGGTCCAGCTCGGTGACCAGCAACTCGGCGCTGCGCGCGAGGGCCGGGTCGAGGTCTTCGCTGCTGCTGTGGATCAGGTCGGCGGCCATGCGCACCGTGGTCAACGGTGTGCGCAGCTCATGGCTGACGTCGGAGGTGAACCGGCGTTGCAGATTGCCGAACTCCTCGAGCTGGGTGATCTGGTTGGACAGGCTCTCGGCCATCTCGTTGAACGCCTCGGCCAGCCGCGCCATATCGTCCTCGCCGCGCACCAGCATGCGCTCGCGCAGCCGGCCGTCGGCGAATCGGCTGGCGATCCGCGCCGCCGACCGGATCGGCAATACCACCTGCCGGGTGACCAGCGCGGTGATCGCGGCCAGCAGCACCAGCAACACCAGACCGCCGACCATCATGGTGCCGCGCATCAGCGCCAGCGACCGCTCCTCATTTCCCAGCGGGAAGATCAGGTAGGTCTCGAGGGTCGGGTTGTCGGCGCTCGGACTGCCGATGATGAGGGCACGGCCCTGGTAGCCGTCCGGATCGTTCACCGTGGCGAACTGGTAGCTCACCTGGTTGCCCTGCACAAAGCGGCGCAGCTCGTCCGGGATCTGCTCGATCGGGCCCGCGGTGATCTGCTGCGGCGGGGTGCCGCCGACGATGCTCAACGCCGAGTCGAAGCTGCCCGCCGCGCTGCCGGACCGGCTCTCGCCACCGCGATCGGAGACCGCGGTGCGGGCATCGGCCAAGCGCTGGCGCAGCAGCGCAGGATCGTGGGCGCCCTGCAATTGGCTCTGCACCGTGGCGCGGGCGCGGTCCATCTCCTCGATCGCCGCGTTGATCTTGGCGTCCAGCAGCCGATCGGTGATCTGGCTGGTGAGCACCACACCGAGGATCGTGATGACGATCAGCGACAACGTCAGCGTCGAGACGATGACGCGCAGCTGCAACGACCGCCGCCACAGATGGCCGAGCGAACTCCCGACACCCTTGAACCACGCACCCACCGGCGCGAGCCCTCGCTGCAGCGAGGCGAGGCGGCCGCCTTCGTGCTCAGGCAAGCCGCCGCCTCCGAGTCATCGACCCGGACCGACGACCGATCACGGCGGTCCGGCCTTGTACCCAACCCCACGCACGGTCAGCACGATCTCCGGGTTCTCGGGATCCTTCTCGACCTTGGCGCGCAGGCGCTGGACGTGCACGTTCACCAGACGGGTATCGGCGGCGTGCCGGTAGCCCCAGACCTGCTCGAGCAGGACCTCACGGGTGAACACCTGCCGCGGTTTGCGCGCGAGCGCCACCAGCAGGTCGAACTCGAGCGGCGTCAGCGAGATCTGCTGACCTTCGCGGCTCACCTTGTGCGCGGGCACGTCGATGACAATGTCGGCGATGGTGAGCAGTTCGGCGGGCTCTTCCTCGGTGCGGCGCAGCCGCGCGCGCACGCGGGCCACGAGCTCCTTCGGCTTGAAGGGCTTGACGATGTAATCGTCGGCGCCGGACTCCAGGCCGAGCACCACGTCGACCGTGTCGGTCTTGGCGGTGAGCATCACGATCGGGACCCCCGAGTCGGCCCGCAGCACGCGGCAGACGTCGATGCCGTTCATGCCCGGCAGCATCAGGTCCAGCAGCACCAGATCGGGGCGGATTTCCCGGACCGCCGACAGCGCCTGCGTGCCGTCGCCGACCACATGCGGGTCGAACCCTTCCCCGCGCAGGACGATCGTGAGCATCTCTGCGAGTGCCATATCGTCGTCGACGACCAGAATCTTCGGCTTCATATCTCTATGTTGTCATCTCCCACGCCAGTATCGGGCCACCACGCGCATTACTGGTGCATGCGCGCCGCATATCCAACCTTATTCGCCCAGGATTTCCACACAACGGGCGAGTAGGGCGGCGCGATCGTCATCGGATCGGTATGTCCACCACGGGCCGTACCAGTCCCGCTCGGCCAGCTCCCGGTACACCGCACCGGTGCGAGCCTGTAATCCAGCGTCGCGCTCGTAGGCGTCGAGTGCCCGCGTCGAGTCGAGTTCGCCGCGCCTGCGGGCACGTTCGGCGGCCACCTCGGTGGGCACATCGAGCAGGACGGTGAGCGCGGGCACCGGCAGCTTCAGCCGGCCGAATTCCAAATCGCCCACCCAGCCGACGATTTCGCCGTCGGCGGACTGTTCGGCCCGGGCGGCCGAATACGCTGCGTTGGAAGCGACATAGCGATCCAGGATCACGATGTCGTTGCTGTCCAACAGGTTCGACAGCTCCATCGCCGCATCGGCACGGTCGAGCGCGAACAGGACCGCCATGGCATTGATCGAGGCGGCGAGATCGCCGTGCGATCCGCGCAATGCCTCGGCGGCGAGGTCGGCGTGAATCGAGCGGCCGTAGCCGGGGAAGGCGAGCGTGCCCGCGCGCAGCCCCCGCTCGCGCAGGGCCGCCAGCAGACCCTCGATCAGCGTCCGCTTACCGGCGCCGTCGAGCCCCTCGACCGCGATCAGTTCACCCATGGCCAGCAGGGTACTCGGGGCCGCCTCGGGCCGGAAATTCCTTCGGCGGGAGGCGCACATGGGTGAAGTGCCCGCGATTCTGATCCCAACAGGATTCGGGTCTCGCGATGGACGAGCGTAGCGGGAATGGTCGACATGCCCGGACCGATTCCGCCCCGGAGCATTCGAACGCCCATCGTCACTAGGGAGAACGCACACATGTCGTTGAAGCACGTCCTGTGCACCGCAGCCGTTGCCGTCGCGCTCGGGGTCACCGTCACCGGCGGTGCCACCGCCACGGCGGCGCCCCTCGCCCTCGAGCCCGCGGCGCCCGCCGCGGTCGTCCCGATCGATGACAGCGGCACCGGCAGCGCGTCGGGAAGCGCGGACATGGTGGTGGACGTACTGGAGCTGCTGGGCCAGATCGGGCGCGGCTGCACCCCCGGCACGGTGTGTTGATCCGGTCATCGCCACAACGAGAGTGGCCCGTCGACGTCTCCGTCGACGGCCCACTTCCCGTATCGCTGGATCAGTAGCGGTAGTGGTCGGGCTTGTACGGGCCCTCGACATCGACGCCGATGTATTCGGCCTGATCCTTGGTGAGCTTGGTCAGCGTGCCGCCGAGCGCCTCGACGTGGATCCGCGCGACCTTCTCATCGAGGTGCTTGGGCAGCCGGTAGACCTCGTTGTCGTACTCGTCGGGCTTGGTCCACAACTCGATCTGAGCGATCACCTGGTTGGAGAAGCTGTTGCTCATCACGAACGAGGGGTGGCCGGTGGCGTTGCCCAGGTTCAGCAGACGCCCCTCCGACAGCACGATGATCGACTTGCCGCTCTCCCCGAAGGTCCACAGATCGACCTGCGGCTTGATGTTCAAACGCGTTGCGCCCGAACGCTCCAGCGCCGCCATATCGATCTCGTTGTCGAAGTGACCGATATTGCCGAGGATGGCCTGATCCTTCATCGCCTTCATGTGATCGAGGGTGATGATGTCCTTGTTGCCGGTGGAGGTGATGACGATGTCGGCATCGGCGATGGCCTGCTCCACGGTGACGACGTCGTAGCCGTCCATCAGCGCCTGCAGCGCGTTGATCGGATCGATTTCGGTGACCTGCACCCGGGCGCCCTGTCCGGCAAGCGATTCCGCGCACCCCTTACCCACATCGCCGTAACCGCAGATCAGCACCTTCTTGCCGCCGATGAGCACATCGGTGCCGCGGTTGATGCCGTCGATGAGGGAGTGGCGGGTGCCGTACTTGTTGTCGAACTTCGACTTGGTGACCGAGTCGTTGACGTTGATCGCCGGGAACACCAACTCCCCCGCCGCCGCGAACTGGTACAGCCGGAGCACACCGGTGGTGGTCTCCTCGGTGACGCCGCGCACGCTCTCGGCGATCGCGCTCCACTTACCCTTGTCGGTCTCGAAACGCTCCCGCAGCAGGTTCAAGAACACCGTGTACTCGGCGGAGTGCTCCTCGTCGGCCGGTGGGACCACGCCCGCCTTCTCGAACTGCGCGCCACGCAGCACCAGCATGGTGGCGTCGCCGCCGTCGTCGAGGATCATGTTGGCCGGCTCATCCGGCCAGGTGAGCATCTGCTCGGCCGCCCACCAGTACTCCTCCAGCGTCTCACCCTTCCAGGCGAACACCGGGGTGCCCTTGGGCTCGTCGACGGTGCCGTTCGGGCCGACGACGACCGCGGCCGCGGCGTGGTCCTGGGTGGAGAAGATGTTGCACGAGGCCCAGCGCACCTGCGCGCCCAGTGCGGTCAGGGTCTCGATCAGCACCGCGGTCTGCACCGTCATGTGCAGCGAACCCGAGATACGCGCGCCCTTCAGCGGCGCCACGTCGGCGTATTCGCGACGCAAAGCCATCAGGCCGGGCATCTCGTGCTCGGCAAGCCGGATCTCCTTACGACCGAACTCGGCCAAGGACAGATCCGCCACCTTGTAATCGATGCCGTTACGGACATCAGCGGTCAGCGACGTACGTGCGGGAAGTTCTGAGGTCGTCATGCGCCTGGATCAGCCTCTCTCCGGATATCGGTTCCGAAGCAAGGCTAGTCGCTCCCACCGCACCGGTGCTCGGCAACCGAGTCACCGGACTCAGGCCGTGGCCGCCCCGTGCCTGGCCAGCATCCGAACCCGCCTGCGCGGAGCGATATTGGCGCGGGTGATGTCCCCGTCGTAGTGCGCGAGCACGCGCGGATCCATCACCCGCCGCCACAGCGGCGGGATGGCCGCGAGCAGGATCATGGTGGCGTAGCCGGCGGGCAGTTGCGGCGCCTGTTGCGAACTGCGCAGGGTCTGATAGCGGCGGCCGGGGTTGGCGTGGTGGTCGCTGTGCCGCTGGAGGTGGAACAGGAAGATATTGGTGACGAGCCGGTCGCTGTTCCAGCTGTCGCGCGGCGAGCAGCGCCGGTAGCGGCCGCTGGGCCTGCGCTCACGCAGCAGCCCGTAGTGCTCGACGTAGTTGACCGTCTCCAGCAGCATCACGCCGATGACGGCCTGCAGCAGCAGGTAGGGCAGGATTCGCACGCCGAAGGCCACCATCAGGCCGCCGAACAGGACCACCGTCATCGACCAGGCCTGCAGGATGTGGTTGTGCACGCTCCACCAGCCGAGATCGCGGCGGGCCAGCCGGGCGCGCTCGAGCCGGATCGCCGAGCGGAATCCGCCGGACACGCTGCGCGGCAGGAATTCCCACAGCGATTCACCGAGCCTGGCGCTGGCCGGATCCTCCGGCGTGGCCACCCGCATGTGGTGGCCACGGTTGTGCTCGACGAAGAAATGCCCGTAGCCGGACTGGGCCAGCGCGATCTTGGCCAGCCAGCGTTCCAGGCGTTCGACGCGGTGGCCGAGTTCATGGGCGGCATTGATCCCGATGCCGGAGACCAGGCCGAGGGTGGAGGCCAACCCGAGTTTGTCGACGATGCTCAGTTCGTCGCCGGACCACAGATAGCCGGCCACGACCAGGCCGATCAGCTGGATGGGCAGGAACAGGTAGGTGCACCACCGGTAGTAGCGGTCGTTGGACAGCAGCTCGTAGTCCTCGTCGCGCGGGTTGCTGCCGTCCTCGCCGACGAGTTGATCCAGCACCGGAATCACGATCAGCACGATGATCGGGCCGATCCACCAGAAGATGGTCAACCCGGTATGCAACACCAGTTGAGAAGGCAGCAACGCGCACGCAGGCGCGATGAGACCGAGAGACCACAAGTGGCGTTTGGGATCGGCCGATCCCCTCGGTTTGCCAACCGTTTGCACGCTTGCCCCGCTAAAAATGAACCCTGACACCGACGGAGATCCATAGTCGCAGACGTGTGGTCTGTTACACCTTCCGTTGGCTGGGAAACGTGGTGACCGTTACAGCGCTGATAAGAGCGCGTTGTCTCGTCAAGCATGTGAGCGACATCACGGCATACCTGTGGCACGGGCGTGCTGCTTGCACGCAGCGGGTCGTCGCCGCATTAAAAGGCCACCATGGCGTAACTGGTCGGTTTACGACAGCCGCGCCCACCGCGGTGTCGAGCCCCCTCGGCCGCGGCTCGGCAGCACCGCAGCTACTGCACCCCGCGCGCGGCCAGAATCGCCTCGACATACGGACCGAGCAGCGCGCTCAACTCCTCGGGCGCGTCGCGCCCAGGAGCGGGCGGGGTGGGGATGTAGCTCAGGGCGATCCGCACGAGCGCCTGGGCCAGCACATCGGCCTCCGCGGCGGTGGCTTCGACCCAGCTGTGCCGGAACGCGACCGACAGCCGCTCGGTGGCGTGCTCGACCAGCGGCTCGGCATCGAGGGTGATCAGCCGCAGCAGATCGAGCTTGACCTCGCCCGCGACCAGCGAACGCACCAGCGGGTCGGCGGCGGCCTCGACGAAGAAGCCGGACAATCCCTGCCGGAACGCCGCGCGCGCGTCGCCGACGTTGTCGTCGATGGCGGCCCCGACGTGGTCGACCAGATCGTCGGCCAATCGCAGCGCATAGGCCTGGGCGAGGCCCGCGCGCGAGCCGAATTCGTTGTACAGCGTCTGCCTGCTGACACCGGCGCGAGTGGCCACATCCCCGAGGGTGATCTTGGACCAGTCGCGCTCGGTGAGCAGTTCGCGCATGGCGTCCAGGACCGAGCTGCGCAGCAGCTCCCGTGCGGCCTCCTGGTAGGGAAGTCTGGACCCGTTGCGCGGCATGCCTGCGACATTGGCACGGGCATCTGTCGCAGTCAAAAATCTCACGAGCGCTCGATCTCGACCATGAAGAAGTCGGCCTTGGCGGCGCCGCAGTCCGGGCAGGTCCAGTCGTCGGGGATGTCGTCCCAGCGGGTGCCGGGCGCGATGCCGTCCTCCGGCCAGCCCTTGGCCTCGTCGTATTCGAACCCGCACTGGATGCACTGGTACAGCTTGTACTCGGTCATGTCGTCCTCTCCTCCCGCGCCGGTCTACCGGCTCGCCTGATCGCTGCCGACCGGCTCGAAATCGATCTTTTCCCGCACCCCGCAGTCCGGACAGCACCAGTCGTCGGGCACCGCAGACCAGGGCGTGCCCGCAGGGAAGCCCTCATGCGGCTCGCCGGTGGCCTCGTCGTAGACGTAGTCGCACACCGGGCACCGATACGCGCTCACGGCGTGGCCTCCTGCCCGGCCGCGCCGTAGCGGGCCAGCACCTTGTCCCGCTTGGCCGGGTGGATATTGGCCCTGGTGATATCGCCGCCGTAGTGCGCGAGGACCCGCTTGTCCATCACCCGGCGCCAGATCGGCGGGAAGTACGCGAGCAGGATCATGCTCGCGTACCCGCTGGGCAGATTCGGCGCACCATCCCAGCTGCGCAGCGTCTGATAGCGGCGGGTGGGGTAGGCGTGGTGGTCGCTGTGGCGCTGCAGGTGATACAGGAAAATGTTGGTCACCAGGTGGTCGCTGTTCCAGCTGTGCACCGGCGCCGGCCGCTCGTAGCGTCCACTGGCCGTGCGCTGGCGCACCAGCCCGTAGTGCTCCAGGTAGTTGACCGCCTCCAGCAGGCTGAATCCGATCAACGCCTGCAACAGCAGATACGGCAGCACCTCGATACCGAACACCGCGATCAGCACCGCGAACAGCAGCACCGACATCAGCCAGGCACTGAGCACCTCGTTCTGCAAGGTCCACGGCTTCTTGCCGAGCCGCTCCAAGCGGGTCTTCTCCAGCCGCCACGACGAGCGCAGACCGCCGGCGACGGTGCGCGGCCAGAAGGCCCAGAACGTCTCGCCGACCCGGGAACTCGCCGGATCCTCCGGGGTCGCGACGCGCACGTGATGGCCGCGGTTGTGCTCGATATAGAAGTGGCCGTAGCAGGACTGGGCCAACGCGATGCGCGAGAGCCAGCGCTCCAGATCGACCTTCTTGTGGCCGAGTTCGTGGGCGGTGTTGATACCGATACCGCCGATGATGCCGACCGTGATGGCCAGGCCGATCTTGTCCACCACCAGCAGGCCGCCGTCGATGCCGAGCCAGCTCAGGTCGTCGGCGGTGATCAGGTAGCAGGCCATGATCAGCGAGGCGTACTGGAACGGCAGGTACAGGTAGGTCAGGTAGCGGTAGTACTTGTCGTTTTCCAGCCACTCCATCACCTCGTCGGGCGGGTTGGAGCCGTCCGGGCCGAAGAAGATGTCGGCCAGCGGGATGACCAGATACACCAGGATCGGGCCCAGCCAGAACGGCACATGCGCCAGGCGGGTCCAGCCCAGTTCGTTCAGCGCCCAGACGAGCGGAAGCCCGATGGTGAACAGTCCGGTGGGCGCGAACAGACCCCACAGCCACATATACCGCTTCCGGTCCCGCCAGGCCGGCGTCTCGGCCGCCAGACCTGCGGTTTCGGCATCAGTAGACATCGTCGTCTCCTCCATGCGACACACATCACATGTGATGTGCACTACCACGTGAAGTTGACGATAGCCCTTGCTTTGTCCTCGGTCTATACAAACCGATCAATTTGTAAAGCGTCTGTGACCTGGTGACCGGGCCGTGATCTCCTGGACATGACCAGGGCGCCCGCACAGGCTGTGCGGGCGCCCTGTGACGGCCGATGGTGGTCAGCGAATCAGCACATCGGCATCGTCCGGCAACGCGCCGACCGGCCACCACCGCAGATCCGTCGACTCGGCGCTGCGCACCGGCACCGCCCCCGCCGGCGCGGTGATCCGGAACAGCAGATCGAGATGCCGGGTCGGCACCCCGAGTGAGCAGGTGATCGGATGCGCCTGGGCGCCGTAGAGGCCGGGCTCCAAGCGCAGCCCGGCGATGCCCGATTCCTCGGTGGCCTCACGCAGCGCGGCATCGGCCACCGTGCGGTCGTTCTCCTCGCAATGCCCGCCGAGCTGAATCCACCGGCCGACCCGCGGATGCAGCGTCAGCAAGACCTCGTCGCCGTCGGCGGAGAACACCACCGCCGAAGCGGTGATGTGCCCGGCGGCGTGCTCACGCAGACATCCGCGCGGTGCGGAGCCGAGAAACGCGAGCATCGCCTCGCGCAGCGAAGCGTCCGGCCCCACGGCGGGCGACCACGCCTCGAGCAGCTCGGTCGCCGAGGCGTGCAGCGACTCCGCGCTCACAGCTCGACCAGCGCGTCACCGGGCGCGCGCGGCGGGCGCGGGGCGAGCTCGTCGAGCGGGTGGCCGATCGCGATGGCGCCCAGCGGGTTCCAGTCGCCGGCCAGGCCGAGCACCTCGCGCGTGGTCTCCGGCGCGAAGATGGTCGAACCGATCCAGCAGCTGCCGAGCCCCTCGGTCGCCAGCGCCACCAGCAGCCCCTGCACGGCCGCGCCCACCGCGACGGTGAACATCGTCTGCTCGGCGGCCCGGCGCCGGTCGTCCGGATAGTCGTGCGCGCCGTCGGGCACGCAGCACGGGATGATCACCTCGGGCGCGTCGAAAAGGATGCGGCCGCGCGCGATCCGGCGTTCCACCCGATCGGCGGGCAGGCCGTCGGCGGTGAGATCGGCGCGCCACTTGTCGGCCATCGCCGTCAGCAGACGCTCCCGTAGCGCGCGATCGCGCAGCCAGACGAAGCGCACCGGGCGGGTGTGATGCGGGGCGGGAGCGGTCAACGCCACCGACACCGCCGCGCGCACCCGTTCCGGATCGACCGGATCGGCCGCGAACTCGCGCACCGACTGCCGCAGCAACACCGCCTGCGAGCGGCCGAGCTCGATCGCCTCGGCGGTGCCGAGCCAGAACAGGTCGTCGGTGCCGCGGCGCACGAGATCGGCTGCGCTGGACGCATCGTCGGTGAGGGTCAGACCGCGCACCACCGCCACCGGGACACCGCCGAGCTTGCCCTTCACCAGATCGGCGGCCGCGGCCAGCTCATCGGCGATGGCCACCTGGGTGACGTGCAGTTCGTTGCCCTGCCCGTCGACGGCGCCCGCGTAATCGTGCAGCACGCGCAGCCCGGAGGCCCCGATCGCCGCATCGATCTGGCCGTTGCGCCAGGCCCGGCCCATGGTGTCGGTGACCACGACCGCGACCTCCACCCCGAGCCGCTCGGCCAGCGCCGAGCGCAACGCCTTCGCGCTGGCATCGGGATCGACTGGCAGCAGCACCAATTCGCCCTGCTCCACATTCGATCCGTCGACGCCGGAGGCGGCCTGCACGATGCCGAGCCGGTTCTCGGTGATGAGGGTGCGCCCCTTGCGGGCCAGCACCCGCACGGCCTCCTGATCGACCAGCGCCCGCCGCGCGGTGTCGCGTTCCTCCGGGTCCAACGGTGCGGCGACGATGCGGCCCTCGACCTTGGCGACGATCTTGCTGGTGACCACGAGCACGTCGCCGTCGGCCAGCCAGGGTGCGCGCGCGGCGATGTGTTCGGCGAGATCGTCGCCCGGGCGGAATTCCGGCAGCCCGGTGATCGGCAGCAGCCGCAGCTCGCCCGCGGCGTGGTCGGCGGGCCCGGTCACGGCTTGACCCCGGCGAGATCCAGTGCGGCACGGACCATTTCGGCGGTCGTCGGCGGGTCGGTCATCAGCAGGGGCACGCTGCGGACCTCGACGCCCGGCACCTCGGCGGTGTCGGTGGTGTGCACCAGCCAGCCGTCCAGGATGCCGGTCGCCGAGCGCGCGCCGTAATGCCGGCCGACCGCCTCGGCCGAGGTTTCCACCCCGATCACCGACAGGCACTCATCGGCCATGCCGCGCAACGGTTTTCCGTCGATCACCGGCGAGATGCCGATGACCTTCGCGTCGGTGGTGCGCAGTGCGCCGCGGATGCCGGGCACCGCGAGAATGGCTCCGATACTCACCACCGGGTTCGAGGGTGCGAGCAAGACCACATCGGCAGATCCTATGACATCGATCACATTTGGCGCCGGTTTGGCTTGATCCGCGCCGATTGTGGCGAATCCATGAGTTTCGATACCCGCGCGGTATCGAACCCACCACTCTTGAAAATGGATCGCGCGGCGTTCGCCAGGGTTGTCCGGGTCACTGACAACGACGTGGGTTTCACATCGATCATCGGTTGCCGGGATCAGTTTCACACCGGGTTGCCATCGATTGCACAGCGCTTCGGTCACCGCAGATAGCGGGTAACCGGCGTTCAGCATTTCCGTGCGAACCAAGTGGGTGGCGATATCGCGGTCACCCAGACCGAACCAGTCCGGCTGCGCGTGGTATTTCGCCAGCTCTTCCTTGGCGTGCCAGGTTTCGCCCACCCGGCCCCAGCCGCGTTCGGTATCGATGCCGCCACCGAGGGTATACATGCAGGTATCGAGGTCGGGACAAATTCGGAGCCCGTGCATCCACACGTCGTCGCCGACATTGACGATCGCCGAAACGTCGGCTTCGGGGAGAAGTTCCCGAACACCCTGAAGGAACCGCGCACCACCCACTCCGCCGACCAGGACGGCGATGCGGGGCCCATTGACGGGTGCGATGTCCGCTTGTTCTGAAGTCACATCCACATAGCCTAAGCGCCCCTCGATCGGCCGCGCTCGGACCTATATTTGCTGGTCATTTGCTATGTGATGGTTCAAGATCGTCTTCGAAAGCGCTGCCGGATAGTAACGGAATAGCGACAGCGGCTTGACCATCGCTGCGTCCGGCGTGTCTAATCACAGTCATGTCATTCCGGGATCGCGCGAGAGTTCAAGGCGCGAACGGTTTTTCGAACGAATGTTCGAACGGGACGGCATGCTCGGGGATGTCCGCGAGACAACGTCGCGGAGTAGTGCCGTCGGTAGGCGTGTTGGTCCGGCGGAAAGAAGCATTCTGCGCTAACACACAGTGAGGAGGCGGAGCGATGGCCAATGAGCTGGCCCCTTCGGGCATGCCGGGCGGCGTATCGCAAACCGATTCCACGGCAGGCGCAGCACGTAGCGTCTGCGCAGAGGCCGGGTGGAAGGACCACGAGGGGGGTGAGCGAGACTCGGCGCCCCGACTCAGCTTGGTCGTGCCGGGTTTCGACGAGATGTTCGAGTCGATCGAAGAACAGTGGCAGGAACGTGCCCTGTGCGCGCAGACCGATCCGGAGGCGTTCTTCCCCGAGAAGGGCGGCTCGACCCGTGAGGCGAAACGGATCTGCATGGGCTGCGAGGTACGGGACGAGTGCCTGGAATACGCACTCGCACACGATGAACGGTTCGGCATCTGGGGCGGGTTGTCCGAACGCGAGCGCCGCAGGCTCAAGCGCGGCATCGGCTGAGCAAGGACCGGACAGGTCCCGGCCGGCCCGCCTCGGCGCCTGCGGCCGGGGCGGGCCGAGGTGGGCAACCGCACCTGACTAACGTTTGCGGTATGGCACGTTCGCGCAATCGTCGTCCCCCGACAGCCCGGTCGGTGACCCGCCGCGGCCGCGGGGTACGCGGGCCGATGCTGCCGCCGACGGTCCCCGCCTGGCGCACCCGCGGGCAGAAGTTCGACCGCCTGGTGCTCGAGGCGTTCGCTCCGCTGGATTCGCGGTGGCACGACCGGCTCACGAAACTCGATATCGCCGTCGATGACGTGCCGAAAATCCGTCCGCTGCACCCTGATTCGGTCACCTGGCCGGACGAGGTCGTGGCCGACGGTCCGGTACCGCTGTCGCGGCTCATCCCGGCCGGCGTCGACCGGCACGGCACTCCGATCCGCGCTCGCGTGGTGCTGTTCCGCAAACCGCTCGAACTGCGGGCAGGCGATCCGGACGATCTCGTGGATCTGCTGCGCGAGGTTCTGGTCCAGCAGATCGCCACCTATCTCGGCGTCGATCCGGACGTCATCGACCCCGAACCGAACTGATCCCGGCCGGGGGCATCGGCCCGGAAATCCCCCGCTGACCCCGGCCGAGTGATGCACGACGCGCCGATAGGACGGGATTCACTGAGCGTGTCTGCCCACTCCCGGCCGTCAAGGGGGTTACTCTCACTGGCGTGATTCCCATGCGTCGTTGCTGCCGACCAGGTTGCAAGAATCCGGCCGTCGCGACGCTCACCTATGTCTACTCGGACTCCACCGCGGTGGTCGGTCCGCTCGCGACGGTAGCCGAACCCCACTCCTGGGACCTCTGCGAGACCCACGCCTCGCGCATCACCGCACCCAAGGGCTGGGACATGGTCCGGCACGAAGGCGGATTCTCCTCCAGCACACCCGACGACGACGATCTGACGGCACTGGCCGAGGCGGTCCGCGAAGCCGGACTACGCCGTCGCCCGCCCGAACCCGACCAGCGCGGCTACCGCGATTACACGCCTCCACCGCCGCGCACCACCCGCACGGGGCGCCGTGGACATCTGCGTGTGCTGCCCGATCCGCCCAGCTGAGGCCGTGCCCGCGGGCAATCGCCGGGACCATGTGAGCGCCACACCGACCGGGCACTAGGGTGTTCGCTATGACAGTCGCCCGCTCTGCCGATTTCGTGAACGCGGTGATCAAGGCCTACGACGTACGCGGTGTGGTCGGTGACCAGATCGACGCCGAATTCGTCTCCGACGTAGGCGCTTCGTTCGCGCGGCTGATGCGCGCCGAGAACGCGCGGCGCATCGTCATCGGACACGATATGCGCGACTCCTCCCCCAAACTGGCGGCCGCCTTCGCCGAGGGCGTGCTCGGGCAGGGCCTCGATGTGGTGCACATCGGCCTGGCCTCCACCGATCAGCTCTACTTCGCCTCCGGCAAGCTGGATTGCCCCGGCGCGATGTTCACCGCCAGCCACAACCCCGCCCAGTACAACGGCATCAAGCTGTGCCGCGCGAAGGCGCTGCCGGTCGGTCAGGACACCGGCCTGGCCACCATCGCCGCCGAGGTGACCGCGGGCGTGCCCGGCTACGACGGCCCGCGCGGCACCGCCACCGAGACCGACCTGCTCGACGACTACGCGGGCTTCCTGCGTGAACTGGTCGACCTGTCCGGCATCCGCTCGTTGACGATCGCCGTGGACGCGGGCAACGGGATGGGTGGTCACACCGTCCCCGCGGTACTCGGCGCCCTGCCGCAGGTGAAGATCGTGCCGCTGTACTTCGAACTCGACGGCAGCTTCCCCAACCACGAGGCCAACCCGCTCGACCCGAAGAACCTGATCGACCTCCAGCAGCTGGTCCGCACCAGCGGCGCCGATATCGGCCTGGCCTTCGACGGCGACGCCGACCGCTGTTTCGTCGTCGACGAGAACGGTGATCCGGTCTCGCCGTCGGCGATCACCGCGCTGGTCGCCGAACGCGAACTCGGCAAGGAGCCGGGCGCGGTGATCATCCACAACCTGATCACCTCGCGCGCGGTGCCCGAACTCGTCACCGAACTGGGCGGCACCCCGGTGCGTACCCGGGTGGGCCATTCCTTCATCAAGCAGCAGATGGCGGCCACCGGCGCGGTGTTCGGCGGCGAGCACTCCGCGCACTACTACTTCCGGGATTTCTGGGGCGCCGACTCCGGCATGCTGGCCGCGCTGCACGTGCTGGCCGCGCTCGGCGAGAAGGACCGCCCGGTTTCGGAGCTGATGGCCTCCTACAACAGCTACGCGGCCTCCGGCGAGATCAACTCCACCGTCGACGACGCCGCCGAACGCACCGGCGCGGTGCTGGACGCCTTCGCCGACCGGGTGGTGTCGGTGGACCGCCTCGACGGCGTCACCGTGTACCTACCCGACCACGCGTGGTTCAACCTGCGCGCCTCCAATACCGAACCGCTGCTACGTCTGAACGTCGAAGCCAGATCGCCGGAGGAAGTAGACGCACTCGTGACCGAGATCCTGAGCACCGTCAGGTCCTGACTGGGATAGTGGAACTACTCAGAAAAGGAATGACATGCACGAGATTCGCCCGAGGAAGCAGACGGCTCCGCCCAACGCGAGATCCTGAGCACCGTCAGGTCCTGACTGGGATAGTGGAATTACTGAGGAAAGGAATCACACGCTCGGGATTCGAGCACCGGGACAGAGCGATCTTCCCAACCCTGGATCCCGGGCATAGTCGGTTCCCGACTGGAATAGTGGAAGCACAGACCTTGGATTCGCCCGGCCCCATCCGGAGTGGCACGGTCCCGGTGGACAGCACATCGAAGGGTGCGGGCCGACGGCGAACACAGCGCGATGAGGGGAGGTGGGACGCCCGATGATCGCTGGAACACCGGTGCTCGACCTCGACGACGCGGAGTCGCTCGAGGCTGCCGACAGCGGCGGCGCCCTACGCTCGGCCGCATCCGGTGGCGCCCAGATCCGCGCTACCGCGGCCGCCGTCGACGAGGGCATCCTGGAGCGGCTGGACGGTCTGCGCCCACGCAGCCTTGTCTTCGTCTGTGGACCCGGCCGGGCCACCCGCGCGGCGCGGCTGCTGATCACCGCGCTCGGGGATCGAGCAGGCCTGCCGATCGTGCCCGTGGTCGCGGTGCCGCCGTGGGTCGGTCCGCTCGACGTCGTGGTGGTCGCCGGCGACGACGCGGGCGATCCGCGGCTCGTCGACGCCGTCGACCGGGCCCAGCGGCGCGGCGCGGAAGTCATCGTCGCCGCACCGCACGAGGGCCCGCTGCGGGCGGTCGCGGCGGGCCGCTCGGCCCTGCTCTCGCCGCGGCTGCCGGTCCTGGATCACAACCGGCTGCTGCGTTATCTGGCGATCGGTATCGCCGTCCTGCGGGCGATCGACCCCGCCCGCAGTGCGCCGTCGCTGCCCGCGCTGGGCGATCTGGCCGATCTGGTGGACGCCGAAGCGCTGCGCGACGGTCCCCAGCACGAGGCCTTCCGCAATCCGGCCAAGACCCTGGCCACCCGGATGCAGCAGCGTGCGCTGGTGCTCGCGGGCGATTCTCCCGCCGCCACCGAACTCGCGGGCCACGCCGCCGAGGTGCTGTTGCAGTCGGCGGGGCGCATCGCCACCGCGGTCGACCTCGCGGGCGCCGTCGCCGCGCATCCGCGCATGATCGCAGCGACGGGCGAAACCGCCCCCGACTACGACCCGCTGTTCCACGACGAGCAGCTCGACGGTCCGGCTCCGGTCGAGCGGATGCGGGTGCTGGTGCTCAGCACCGACCCCGACGAGGTGGCCGCGCGCCGCAAACTCGCCATCTTCTCCGGCGCCGGATCCGGCCTGGTGGACGCCGACCTGGTCGCCGCCGACCTCGAGCTGCTGCGCAGCGACCTCACCGATCCCTCGGCCCCGAAGCCGGAGGAAACCGAGGGCGAGACACGCGCGCGCGGCGGCGATCTGGAACGCCTCGCCGTCCTCGCTCTTCGACTCGAGATGACCGCCGCCTACCTGCGCCTGATCGGTGCCCGCGAGGTCACCACCGGTGCGGCCCCCGAACAGTTCGGCTCGGACCAGTTCGACGGGGGACGCTACTAGTGCACGAACTCGTCGGTGCGCTGCGCTCTTACGCATGGGGCTCGCGCACCTCGCTCGCCAAGCTGTGCGGCCGTCCGGTCCCCTCGGCCCATCCGGAAGCCGAATTGTGGTTCGGCGCCCATCCCGCCGATCCGGCTCAGGTGCGGATCGGCAACGGCTCGACGACGTCGCTGCTGGAACTGGTCTCGGCCGATCCGGATCGGGAACTCGGCCCGGCGGCACCGGAATTCGGTGGTCGGCTGCCGTTCCTGCTCAAGATCCTCGCCGCCGAGGAGCCGTTGTCGCTGCAGGCCCATCCCAGTTCCGCGCAGGCCGCCGCCGGATTCCACCGGGAGAACCAGGCCGGGGTGCCGCTGGATTCGCCGATGCGCAATTACCGCGACGAGAACCACAAGCCGGAACTGGTGGTGGCGCTGGACCGATTCGAGGCGCTGGCCGGATTCCGGGAACCGAAGCGTACGGTGGAATTGCTGCGTGCCCTCGATGTCGCGGCCCTGGAGTCGTACGCGGATCTGCTCGCCGCCCAACCGGATTCGGCCGGACTGCGCACCCTGTTCACCACCTGGATCACGCTGCCGCAGAACGTCCTCGCCACGCTGCTGCCGCAGGTACTCGACGGCTGCGTGCGCTATCTGTCCAGCCGCAAACGCAAATTCGCCGCCGAGGCCAGGACCGCACTGGAACTGGCCGAAAACTACCCGGGCGATGCCGGGGTGCTGGCCGCGCTGCTGCTCAACCGGTTGACCCTGGAGCCCGGTCAGGCCCTGTTCCTCGACGCCGGCAACCTGCACGCCTACCTGCGCGGGCTCGGCGTCGAGATCATGGCCAACTCCGACAACGTGCTGCGCGGCGGCCTCACCCCCAAGCATGTCGATGTCCCGGAGTTGCTGGCGGTCTTGGACTTCGAGCCGATCGACCTGCCGATCGTGCTGCCCGAACCGGCGGGCGACGGATCGGTGCGCTACCGCACGCCCGCGCCGGAATTCGCGCTGCGGCGTTTCGATCTGACCGCAGGTGCAGCGCTGGTGCCGCTCACCGAGGCCGGCCCCGGCATCGTGCTGTGCACCGAGGGTTCGGTGCGCCTGTTGCAGGGCGGATCCGAACTGGTGCTCGAACGCGGTGCCGCGGCCTGGATCTCGGCCGCCGACAGCGACGTCCGCGCGCAAGCCGTGGACGGCCCGGCCCAGGTGTTCTGCGCCTGCGTCGGCGGGGCGTCCTGACCGGCTGCGTATCGAAACGCCGGCGCCGGGGGCCGCTATCCGGATCCGGGACAGCGCGCAGCGCGCGACTCGCATAGTCTGTTTCGCGGCCCGGTCCGGTCCGGCAAGGACCGATCGGACTCCGACTGCGCACCACGGCGACGGTGCGGCACATCGAACAGGAGGGCGGCCGGATGTCGGCTAGTGGTGGGAAGAAGGCGATTGTCGCCGCGTTGCTGGCGAACGCGGGTATCGCTGTGGCCAAGTTCGTCGGTGCGGCGATCACCGGATCGGCGTCCATGCTCGCCGAGGGCGTGCACTCGGTTGCCGATACTTCCAACCAGGGTCTGCTGCTGCTCGGTCAGCGTCGGGCCGAGAAAGAGGCCGACGAGCTGCATCAGTTCGGCTACGGCCGCAACCGCTACTTCTATTCGTTCGTCGTCGCGCTG
This sequence comes from Nocardia cyriacigeorgica, assembly GCF_010858045.1. Lineage (GTDB taxonomy): Bacteria > Actinomycetota > Actinomycetes > Mycobacteriales > Mycobacteriaceae > Nocardia > Nocardia cyriacigeorgica_E. The sequence continues at coordinate 198,875 of NZ_JAAGVC010000001.1, read as the reverse complement.
GTGCTGTTCACCCTTGGCTCGGTGTATGCGATCTACGAGGGGATCCACAAGATCCAGCATCCGGAGGAGCTGAGTTCGCCGCTGGTCGCGGTCGTCATCCTGGTGATCGCGATCGGCCTGGAGACCTACAGTTTCACCACCGCCGTGCGCGAATCGCGCCCGCTCAAGGGCCGGGCGAGCTGGTGGCGGTTCATCCGCAATTCGCGCAGCCCGGAGCTGCCGGTGGTGCTGCTGGAGGACACCGGCGCGCTGATCGGCCTGATCTTCGCCCTCGCCGGTGTCGGCCTGACCATGATCACCGACAACGCGATCTTCGACGGCATCGGCACCCTGGCCATCGGTGGCCTGCTCGGGGTGATCGCGATCGTGCTGATCATCGAGATGCAGAGCCTGCTCATCGGTGAGGGCGCCACGCCCGAGGAAGACCGGGCCATCCGCGCCAACCTCGTCGACGGGGAGCGCATCGACCGCATCATCCACTGCAAGACCCAGTACATGGGCCCGGAGGAGCTGCTGGTGGCCGCGAAGGTCGCCATCACGCCCGGTCTGGACATCGCCGCCATCGCGTCCGCGATCGACGACGCGGAGGCGCGTGTGCGGGCCGCCGTGCCTGCCGCGCGGGTGATCTATCTGGAGCCCGACCTGTACCGGACGCAGCCGGCCTGACCATCCCCGGACCCGAGCGCCCCCGCCCCGCACCCGCGGTGCGGGGGCGCTGTCGGTCGCGCTCAGCCGATGTGGAAGCTGACCGGCGCGGCCTGGGTGTTCGCATACGGCAGTAGCGAGGCGGGCCGCAGCGTCGGCTCGAAACGAGCGGGCACCGCGGTCCACTGCGTGGCGCCCGGTGCCGGGCCGGTCTCCAGGCGGGCCAGCCGGGTGCGGGCCAGTGAATCCGCGCCGACGGTGTCGGAGGTCGAGGTCTCGGCGGTGAGCCAGGTGCCCTCGGGGGTGAATTCGATCCACGGGTTCGCGATGGCGATCTCGCCGAGGTGGAAGCGGGTCGCGGCGACGACGGTGCCGCGGTAGCGCAGCGTGCCGTAACCGGCCGCGTCGAGCTCGGCGGAGTCGAAGGTGAATCCGAGGCTGCCGTCGTCGTGGACGCCGGCGCCGCCGGACCCGGCCAGGGTGCCCTGGAGGGTGTCGGTGACGGTGGATTCGAAATTCGGGGCGAGCGCCCAGCGCAGGTCCTGCGGGGGCGGTGCGGGCGCGTTCGGGCCGGGCGCCGGATCGAACACCACCGGTGCGGCCAGCTCCTGGGCCGGGTTGATCGCCTCGGCCGCGCCGTAGGTGTAGACGCCGAAGCGCGCGCCGGCCGGGATCTGTTCGGGCAGCCGCACCTGCAGGGCGGCGGTGAACTCGCCGTCCGGTTCGAGTTCGACCCACTGGTGGCGGATGGTGCGCTGGAAATCGAACGGTGCGCTCGGCACCCGATCCAGCGCGGATCTCGACAGCACCCACTGCACGGCCGACCGTTGCGCGGCGCGGGCGCTGGTCGGGGCGCCTTCGGACGGCCGCCACTGCGGGGCGAACGCGCCGAAGGTGACGAAGGTGCCATGCGGTACACCGGGCGGGACCGGTACCGGCAGACCGGAGGTGTTGGCCTCGGGGTCGAAGCCGCGGCCCTTGACCACGATGGTGTCGCCGACGTGGACGGGGGTATCGGCCAGCGGGGTCCGGCCGTCGGCGGTGAACAATTCGATCGCGGGCGCGGGCTGGGCAGTGGCGGTGGGCGCGACGCCGACGACAGCCCCGGTGCCCGTGACCGCGGCGACGGCGACGACTGCCAGCAGTGTTGTTCTCACACCTGCGAATCTATGTCGTGCGGGATCGCTCGTCGTAGGGGCGTTCGGCCCTACACGACGTGACCTCCGCCATGACCACGGCCGTTCTCGTCGGATACCGATGTCAGGCCCTGCCTGCCCGCAGCAGGTCCAGCGGATCACTGCGCACACCGAAGCGCGAACGCAACACGTGCTGGGCGGCGTGCAGGCCGGACATGCCGTGCACACCCGGCCCGGGCGGGGTCGATGACGAGCACAGGTACACACCGGGCAGCGGGGTGGCGTACGGGTTCCAGCGCGCCAGTGGGCGGAAGGCCGTCTGGCGCAGGTTCATCGCGCCGGCGGAGATGTCGCCGCCGACGTAGTTGGCGTTGTGGGCGGGCATCTGTGCGGCGGTGCGCACATTGGTTGCGAGGATCAGATCGCGGAAGCCGGGAGCGAACCGTTCGATCTGCGCGATCACGGCGTCGCTGATGTCGCGGTCGGAGCCGTTCGGAACATGCGCGTAGGTGTAGAAGGTGTGTTTGCCCTCCGGCGCCCGGCCGGGATCGACCACACCGGGCTGGATGGACAGCACGTAGGGCCGCTCGGCGTGCCGTCCGGCGGCGACGGCCCGTTCGGCCGCCATGGCCTCGTCTCGGGTGCCGATCAGATGCAGCGTTCCCGCCGACGCGCAGCCCTCGGCCTGCCAGGGCACCGGCCCCGACAGCGCGAAATCGATCTTGCATGCCGCGCCGCCGTAGCGGAATCGGCCGAGTTTGCGACGGTAGCGGTCCGGCAGCCGCTCGCCGCCCAAGCGCAGCAGTTCGGTGGGCGCGGTATCGAGGACGATCGCGCGGGCGCTGTCGAACTCCGCCAGTGAATCGACGCGATGTCCGGTGATCACCCGTCCCCCCAGCCGCTCGAGCTCGCTGATCAGCGCGTCGACGATGGCCTGACTGCCGCCGCGCGGGATCACCCAGCCGCCGGCGTGGGCCAGCGTGCCGAGCAGCAGCCCCGCCCCGACGGCGGGCAGCGCGCGCGGTTCGGTAATGGCATGGGTGGCCACTCCCGACAGCAACGCCGGGGCCTCCTGCTCGCGGAACCGGACATTCCACAGCGGCGAGCCCTGTTCGAGCATGCGCAGCCCGAACCGCACGGCGGTCGGCGACAGCGCGGGCACATGCCGCATATCCGACATGGCCAGATCCACCACCCGCGGCCAGTCCCGCACCAGCGGCTCGAACAGCGAACGCCAGGCCCGGCCGTCCGCGCCCAGCCCGTCGGCGGTGCGCTCGAGATCGCGCCAGGCGACGCCTGCCCGGCCGCCGTCGAGGGGATGGGCATAGGACGCCTCCGGCGTCAGCAGCTCCACACCGTGCTCGGCGAGATCGAAAGCCCGGAAGAACGGTGAGGCCAGAGCCATCGGATGCGCGCCGGCGCAGGTGTCGTGGTGGAAGCCGGGCAGCGTCACCTCGGCGGTCCGGCAACCCCCGCCCGCGGTGTCCTGCGCCTCGTACACCTCGACCGACAGCCCGGCCCGCGCCAGCACCACCGCCGCCGCCAGCCCGTTCGGTCCCGACCCCACCACCACGACATCAGCCATGCCCCGATTGTGCCGTGGATCGCCGGACGCGCGCCGGTTCCCATCCCGATACGAGCACGGACCACAGACAGCGGGCCGGCGTTTTTCGATCCGGGCGCGGTGTGACCGGCAACAGGCCACCTACGGCCGCGGCATCGACGAGTGGAAGACCGCGATGGCCGAATCGGGCCGTGCCTCGCACAAGGAACTGGTCGACTGGCTGAAGACCGAGCACGGCTTCGGGCACGGCCATGCCAACGCCATCACCCAGCATTTCCTGCACCCGGAGAAGTGGGCGTCCTGAGTCAGACGTCGGTGGAGAAGCGGATACCGCCGTCGGGGATCTCGACCCCGGGCCAGACCCGCGCGCCGCGCAACAGCTCACAGCGGGCGCCGACACTGGCGCCGTCACCGATGACGGCGTCACGGACCAGCGCCCGCGGGCCGATCCGGGCGCCGAAGCCGATGATCGAACGCTCCACCGTCGCCCCGGCCTCCACCCGGGCACCGTCGAACAGCACCGCACCGTCGAGGCGGGCGCCGGCACCGACCTCGGCGCCGCGGCCCACCACGGTGCCACCGATCAGCAGCGCACCCGGCGCCACCCCGGCACCCTGGTGCACCAGCGACTCACCACGCTGACCGGGCAGCGCGGGCGAGGGCGCGATTCCGCGCACCAGATCCGCCGAGCCGCGCACGAAATCTTCCGGGGTGCCCATGTCCCGCCAGTACGAGGTGTCGACGTGGCCCTGCACCCTGGCACCCTCGGTGAGCAGCGCAGGGAACACCTCGCGCTCCACCGACACCGGACGCCCGGACGGGATCTTCTCGATGTACTCGCGCCGGAACACGTAGCAACCGGCATTGATCTGATCGGTCGGCGGGTCCTGGGTCTTCTCCAGGAACGCGGTGACCCGGCCGTTCTCGTCGGTCGGCACGCAGCCGAAGGCCCGCGGATCGCTCACCCGCACCAGATGCAGCGTGACGTCGGCCTTGGTGGACTCATGGGTGTCGAGGATGGCGCCGAGATCGGTGCCGCCGAGCACGTCACCGTTGAACACCATGACGTTGTCCGCGCGCAGTTTGGGCAGCACGTTGCGGATGCCGCCGCCGGTGCCCAGCGGTTCGGTCTCGGTGACGTACTCGATCTCGAGGCCGAGGTCGGCGCCGTCACCGAAGTGTTCCTCGAACACCTCGGCCTTGAACGAGGTGCCCAGCACGACGTGGGTGATGCCCGCTTCGGCGATCCGGGCCAGCAGGTGGGTCAGGAACGGCAGACCGGCGGTGGGCAGCATCGGCTTGGGCGCCGACAGGGTCAGCGGACGCAGCCGCGTCCCCTGACCGCCGACCAGAATCACGGCGTCGGTGCCTGAATGTCCTGACATCGAGGGTCCTCTGTTCACAGTGGATCGTCCGCGAGCGGTGCACTCACGAAGCTTCGTCACGCGCCTTCGCGCGCAGCGCAGATCGAACCGCAATCCGGGAGCGAACCGCAAGTCCGACCCGCAGCGCCAGCCGCAACGGGGCCTGCCACCAGTGCGGATGCCGGTCGGCCTGGAAGCGGTAGGCACTGGCGTGGTGGGCGGGCAGCATCAGCTCGGGATGCCTGCCCGCGGCGTGGCCCTTGGCATGGGTGACCTCGGCGCTCGGCACGAAGACGTTGTGCCAGCCGGCGCGGCCCATCCGGTCGCCGAAGTCGACGTCCTCCATGTACATGAAGTAGCGCGAATCGAAGCCGTCGATGGCGTCGAACGCCGCCCGGCGCACCAGCAGGCACGACCCCGACAGCCACCCCACCGTGCGTTCGGAGATCTGCTCGTTCTCCTGGCGGTAGCGCACGGTCCAGGGGTTCGACTTCCAGATGGAGCCGAGGATGGCGTGACCGGCACCGTCGAGCAGGCCGGGCACCGAACGCGCCGACGGGTAGATGCTGCCGTCCGGTTCGCGCACCATCGGACCGAGCGCACCGGCGCGGGGCCAGCGCTGCGCCGCGGCCAGCAGCTCGTCGATGGCGTCGTTGCCCCAGCGGATGTCCGGGTTGGAGATGACGATGAATTCGATCGACGGGTCCAGTTCGGCCACGGCCCGGTTGATGGCGCCGCCGTAGCCGATATTGCCTCCGGTGCGTAGCAGCCGCACATGCGAGTTGGCCTCGGCCACCATTTCCGGCACACCGTCGACCGACCCGTTGTCGGCCAGGATCACCTGCGGCTTCTCCGCGGTGGCGGTGGCCAGCGTGCTGATGAAGTGCTCGAGGTGCTCGCCGGGCGAGTAGGTGACCGTGACGACGGCCAGGCTCGGCTGACCCGTGGAATCGGAGGGGCTCACAGCGGTCCAGCCTAACCGGAGCGGCGCTGCAGCGCGTCCTCGAGCGCCGAGCGCCAATCCCGCAGCGGCGTCAGCCCGGCGTCGGCCCACGAAGTACCGGACAGCACCGAATACGCCGGGCGCCGAGCGGGTCTGGGGAACTTCGAGGAATCACACGGCCGTACTCGCTGCGGATCCGCGCCGACTCCGGCGAATACCGCCTGCGCCAGATCGAATCGGCTCGCGGTGCCGGAGTTGGTGGCGTGCAACAGCCGGGGGGCCTGTGGAGTGCGGGCCAGTTCCAGCAGGCCGAGCGCCAGATCGCCGCCGTAGGTGGGGCAGCTGAGTTGGTCGTCCACCACGTCGATGCTGTCGCGTTCGCGTTCGAGCTTCAGCATCGTCGCGACGAAGTCGCCGCCCGCCGCGCGGAAGACCCAAGAGGTGCGGACCACGTGGGCCTGCGCGGCCGAGTTCAGTACCGCATGTTCGCCGGCCAGTTTCGACTGTCCGTAGACCGACAGGGGCGCGGTGGGGTCGGACGTCTCGTAGGGCCGGGTCGCGGTGCCGTCGAAGACGTAGTCGGTGGAGATATGGATCAGCCGCGCCCCTGCCTCGGCACAGACCGCCGCCAGTACCGCAGGGCCCGTCTCGTTGGCCGCGAACGCGGCGGCCCGCTCGGATTCGGCGGCGTCGACGTTGGTGAAGGCGGCGCAGTTGATGATCACCGCGCCTGGACCGACGATCGCGCGCACCGCGTCGGCGTCGGTGATATCGAGTTCGCGGTGACCGAAGGCGCGCGCGGCGGGCGCGAACCGGCGCAACTCGTGCCCGAGCAGTCCGCCCGCACCGGTGACGACCACCCGCTCGGCCAGGTCGGGGTCGGCGGGCGTTTCCGGAGGTGTAGCGGCGCTCATGCGGTCAGTCTGGCACGCCGTCGCACCAGCGGTTCGGCTCCACCGCCGTTGCCGTTGGTTAGCCTCGTGATGGGGCTGGGTGTCATGAGCGACGCTGAGTCGAAAGGACTGGAATCGATCGCCGGGTCCGACGAGCGGACCCGACGGGGTGGAGAGGACTGCAGGTGGCGCAGCGCAGGGCGGCAAGTGGGGGTGGCGCACCGATGTCCCGCACAGAATGGGAACCGGGTTCGTTCGGCCCCATGCGTGCGCTGGTGGCCGTGATCGCTGTGCTGGTGCTGGTGGTCACCGGCCTGGCCTGGCGCAGCGTGGACAGCCTCATCTCCAATATCGAACGCATCTCCGATCTGGGCCTCGGCGGCGGGCGCGACGGCGCGGTCGACATCCTGCTGGTCGGCGTCGATTCGCGTACCGACGCGCACGGCAACCCGCTGACCGACGCCGAACGCGCGATGCTGCACGCCGGCGATGAGATCGGCACCAATACCGACACCATCGTGCTGGTCCGGGTCCCCAACGACGGCAGCTCCGCGACCGCCATCTCCATCCCCCGCGACTCCTACGTCGACATCCCCGGCCTCGGCAAGGGCAAGATCAACTCCGCCTACGGCATCACCAAGCAGGAGCAACAGCAGGAGCTGCTGGACGAGGGCGTCGCCGAGGACGAGGCCGAACGCAAGTCCACCCAGGCGGGCCGCCAGGCCCTTGTCAAGACCGTCGCCGGGCTGACCGGCATCACCGTCGACCACTACGCCGAGGTCAGCCTGCTCGGGTTCGTGCTGCTCACCGACGCCGTGGGCGGGGTGGACGTCTGCCTGAACAATCCGGTCGACGAATGGATGTCCGGCGCCTCGTTCCCGGCGGGCAGACAGCGGCTCGACGGCCCGCGCGCGCTGAGTTTCGTGCGCCAGCGCCACGATCTGCCGCGCGGCGACCTGGACCGCATCGTGCGTCAGCAGGTGTTCATGGCCCAGCTGGTGCAGCAGGTGCTCAGCAAGGACACCCTGAGCAATCCGAGCAGGCTCAGCGAGTTGAGCGAGGCGGTCGGGCGCACCATCGTGCTCGACGAGGACTGGGATGTGCTGGCATTCCTGCAACAACTCCAGGACCTGACCGGCGGCAAGGTCACCTTCGAGACCATCCCGGTGGCCGATCTCAACGGCACCACCCCCGAGGGCGAATCGGTGGTGCGGGTGGAGCCGAAGGCGGTGAAATCGTATGTGGCCTCGCTGGTCGGCGAGGACAGCGACGAACCCGCCGAGCCCGCGGTCGCGCCGTCATCGGTCACGGTCAACGTGTTCAACGCGAGCCTGGTCGGCGGACTGGCCGGTGCCGTCGCACAGGCCTTGAGCGCCAAGGGCTTCCAGCAGGGCGAGGTGGACAATTACTCCGGCGATCCGGTCACGAGCAGCCGGGTGCTCGCGGCCTCGACCTCGGACCCGAAGGCCAAGGCGGTGGCCGAGGCGCTGGGCGGGCTGACGGTGCTCGCCGACGAGACGGTTGCGCCGGATACGGTGAGCGTGGTGCTGGCGAGCGACTATTCTGGACCCGGGTCGCAGGCGGGCGGCATGTTCGACTTCGACACTCCGTCGACCTCCGCCACCCCCGTACCGCCCGCTCCGCCGATCGATGCAGGCAAGAACGGACCGACATGCGTGAATTAGCCACCGCGCAGCCAACAGCCAGTGAGCGTGAACCAGCCGATGCGTGATCTCGAGCAAGCACTGACCCTCACCGAGGCGGTGCTCGACCCGATCCTCGCGCGCGAACCCGCGGGTCCGCGCGTCACCTACTACGACGATGCCACCGGGGCCAGAATCGAACTGTCCGGGCTCACGCTGGCGAACTGGGCGGCCAAAACCGCCAATCTCGTGCGCGATGAATTCGGGCTCACCCCCGGCGCGCGGGTGGCGGTGCTGCTGCCCGCGCACTGGCAGACCGCGGCGGTGCTGCTCGGCTGCTGGTGGGCGGGCACCGAGGTGGTACTGCACGCCGATCCCGACGCCGACCTCGCCCTGTCCACCGTCGAGCGGCTCGACGACACCGACGGTGCCGGCGAGGTCGCGGTGCTGTCGCTGGATCCGATGGGTGCGCCGGTGCGTGATCTGCCGATCGGCGTCACCGATTTCGCCACCTCGGTCCGGGTACACGGCGACCAGTTCCTGCCCGGCGGCATCGGTGTGGCGCTGGACGGGATGTCGGTGTCGGAGGTTCTCGCCGAGGCGCGCACTTCGGCGCTGCGGCAAGGCTTCTCCGAGGGCGACCGGGTGCTGTCGAGCACCCCGTGGGAGACCCCTGCCGAGCTCATCGACGGTTTCGTCGCGGTGCTCGCCGCGGGGGCCTCGCTGGTCCAGGTCGTCAACCCGGATCCAGCGCTGCGGGAGCGGCGTGTGGAGACCGAACGGGTCACCGCGCTGCGCGGATGAGGCCGGTCCGGGCTCCTACCGTGGTATAGGTCGATACTCCGACTCTGGGACGTTCCCGCCGCTGCGCCGGTTCCGTACCGTGGTGATATCGCACACATCAGACGATGGGGTCGGGTGAGAGATGAAGCCGCAGTATTTGTTCCGGTGGTTGTCGGTGCACGGTGCGCCCCGTGCTGTCCTGCGGACGCAAGCGCGGCGCGGCGATGCGTTCGCCCAGTTGATGGGCGGGCCCGTCGGGGTAGACGATCCCTATCCGCTGATCGAACAGCTACGCGGTGCGGGCGGGTTGCAGCGCGCGGCGCTGTCCTGGGTCACCTTCGATCACGGGCTGAGCCGAGCGATCCTGCGCGACAACCGGTTCGGTGTACGCGCACCCGAGAGCTTCGTGCCCGGCCCCCTACAGCGGTTGGCCAAGCATTTCCCGGTACCGCCCAATCCGGTGGAGCCGCCGTCGATGCTGGTGATCGACCCGCCCGAGCACACCAGGATGCGCAAACCGGTGTCGTCGGCCTTCACCCCGCGGGCCATCGGCAAGCTACGCGACCGGGTCGAGAGCGTCACCACCGAATTGCTCGACGCGCTGCCCGCGCACGGATCGGCCGATCTGGTGCAGGCTTATGCCGCGCAGGTGCCGATCGCGATCATCTCCGAAATGCTCGGCTTCCCGGACGCCGATCGCGAGATGTTCCTGAAGTGGGGCGATCGAATGACGCCGCTGCTGGACCTGGGGATCTCCTGGCGGGCACACCAGCGCGCCATGGACGCGACCCACTTCATGAACCACTACCTGATCGAGCACATCGAGCGCCTGCGCCGACACCCCGGTGACGACATCCTCAGCTCCCTGGTCACCGCCGGTGAACTGAACACCGAGGAACTGATCGCGACCGCGAGCCTGCTGATGGGCGCGGGTTTCGAGACCACGGTCAACCTGATCGGCAACGGCGTCATTCAGCTGCTCGCCCACCCGGGCCAACTCGCCCGGCTCCGCGAGGAACCCGAGCTGTGGCCGAACGCGGTGGAGGAAGTGTTGCGCTTCGATCCTCCCGTGCAGACCACCGCGCGCACCGCCCTCGCGGATCTCGAGTTCGAGGGCGTGCCGCTGCGAGCCGGCGCCACGATCGTGCTGTCACTGGCGGGTGCGAACCGCGACCCGGCCGTCTTCGATGATCCGGCACGCTTCGACATCACCCGGGCCAACGCGAAGGACCATCTCACCTTCAGCAGCGGCATCCACGTCTGCCTGGGCGCGAGCCTGGCCCGCATGGAAGCCGGCTATGCGCTGCGCGCGCTGTTCGAGCGTTTCCCCGAGCTCCGGCTGGAAGGCCCGCCGCGCCGCAGGCAGCTGTTCACGCTGCACGGATACGAGCAGATGCCGGTGAATCTCGGTCCACGGGCGCGCAGCCCGCAACACTCCGGCGTCTGAGCAGTGGTGTCCCGGGCGGGGGGGGGGGGGGGGGGGCGGGGATGGCCCGCCCCGGCGCCGCTCAGGCGAAGCCGACCGCTTGCTCGCCCCAGGCGGTGTGCAGGTCGTGGTCGGGGTCGTCGACCACCCGGTCGACGGCGTCGATGAGCAGGGTGGTGCGGGTCTGCTCGTGATAGGGCGGCCAATGTTTGGACCCGTCGAGCGCGGCAGGCACACCGTGGTGGGCGAAGGCCAACCAGCGCCGCATCATCCGTCCGGAGACCTCGGTGGCCACCTTGCGGCCGCCGAGCCAGAAGGTCGGATCGTGGTTGAAGGTGCCGAAATTGCCGAAGACATAGGGCAATTCGGTGGCGTGCCCGGCCCCGACCCGCGCCGCCCGCAACATAGGGGTTGCGTGGTCGAACCGGTACATCCAGGTGCGCGAATGCCGGGAATGGGTATCGGCCACCCAGTGCGCGGGCATCCGGAACGCGGCATCGGTGGACATGGCCAGCGCACCGCGCGGCTTGGCCAGATCGGGGTAGGCGGAGGTGATCTCGGCGATGCGTTCGTGCGACATTCCCGGATGGCTTTCCTGCACACCATTGAGCATGGCGTTCACCGCTTCCGGGGTGACCGGCATGATCGGTGAGCGGAACAGCCGGAACAGCGAAGCCTCGTCTTTGTTGGTGCCGATGATCAGCGGCACCCGATGCGAGAGCCCGTCACGGAAACGGTCGGTGGGATAGCCGGGCAGCAGGTCGCCGTCGACCACCGGGGCCGCGGCCAAGGTGCCGGGGGCCTGGATCGGCACTTCATCGATCAGGATCGCGGCCGCATCGATGATCCGGTCGATCGGGCACTCGAGCAGTTCGCCCGCGCGCTCGCGGGGCAGATCGATCAGCTCCAGGAACCTGTCGGCAACTCCGGCGGCGCGTTCGCGCCCGAAAACCGTTGTCGCGGGCGGACTCTGCGCGATCGCGCGATGGAACAGGCCGGCCGCGCGCGGCGCGGTGAGCAGCGCGGTCACGCAGCCGCCGCCCGAGGATTCACCGAACAGGGTGACATTGTCCGGGTCGCCGCCGAACGCGGCGATATTGCGCTGCACCCACTCCAGCGCGAACAGCTGATCGTGCAGGCCGAGATTGGGCACGAAATCCGGCGACAGCGAGGACAGATCGAGGAAGCCGAGCGCCCCGATGCGGTAGTTCACCGTCACCACCACGACATCGCCGGTCTCGACCAGCCTGCGGCCGTCGTAGATGCCCTGCGCCGCGGTACCAAGGCAGTACGCGCCACCGTGCAACCACACCATGACCGGGTGCGGGCCGCCATCAGTGCCCGCCGGAGCGAAGACATTGAGCCACAGACAGTCCTCCCCCATCCGCAGGCCCTTGTCGATGGGAACGGTGTTGTCCATGTTCTGCGGCGCGATCTGACCGGACTCGATGGTGTCGCGGATGCCGTCCCAGGTCTGCGGTGGACGGGGCAGGGAGAACCGGTGCGGGCCTGCCGGTGCGGCGGCGTAGGGGACACCGCGCCAGACGAGCACCCCGCCGTCGCGCACACCGCGCACCCGGCCGTAGTCGGTCTCGGCCACCGGTCCGGACTCGTCCTGCGTGGCCGTCGCTCGAATCAACTCAGTGCTCATCGCGGACCCTCCTCATACCTCTGTCTATCGAGGGTACGACGGTGTTCATGACACCCGTGGTGACCGAAGCGAACCATCTGACGGCGCGTCGCGCCCGGCGTGGCGGCGGCCCAGCTCAGCGGGCAATTCCGCGGCGAATGTCTGCTGGGTCACCTGCTCGCTACACTTGGCCGATGCCGAGTTACAACTTTCGGTGTCGCAGCTGCGGTGACACGTTCGAGGTGAACCGTCCGATGGCCGAGGCGTCCGCGCCGGCTCCCTGCCCGAACGGGCACGACGACACCGTCAAACTACTCACCACCTTCGCAACCGTCGGCCGAGCCGCCGCACCGGCGCCCGCCGCCGCGCCGCGCCCCTCCGGTGGGTGCTGTGGAGGCGGCTGCTGCGGCTGAGGCCGCGCACGTTCAGTCCCTGCGGTCGACGTGGCCGAGGTCGCGGTCAGGGGCCACCCGGTCGCGCACCCGCTGCTTGAGCACCGCGATCTCGGGGAAACCGCCGTCGGCCTTGCGTTCCCAGATCTGCTCGCCGTCGACGGTGATCCGGAAGACGCCGCCCGTGCCCGGCACCAGGGCGACCTCGCCGAGGTCGGTGGCGAAGGTACTCAGCAGTTCCTGCGCCATCCAGCTCGCGCGTAGCAGCCAGCGGCACTGGGTGCAGTACTCGATCGCGACACGGGGCATGCGGCGAACCCTACCGGGAGCGGCGCGCACGCGGATCAGGCGCTGACGTCGCCGTCGAGGTAGACCCAGCGTCCGTCCTCCCGCACGAAGCGGCTGACCTCGTGCAGGGCGCCGCGGCCTGCGCCGTCGCGGTAGTGCGCGGTGAACTCGACCGTGCCGGTGTCGTCGAAGGGCCCGCCGCGTTCGGTCCGCTGGATCTCGAGGAACAGCCAGCGCTGGTCCGGATCGAGTTCGAGGGTCGCCGGGCGGCTGCGCCGATGCCAGGACCGGCGCAGATAGCCGACGTCGCCGACAGCGAACGCGGTGTAGCGCGAGCGCATCAGTGCCTCGGCGGTCGGCGCATCGCGCTCGCCCGCCAAGAGCGGCCCGCAGCAGCTGCCGAACGGTTCGCCGCGCCGGCACGGACATGGCTGCGTCTGATCCATGACACCGATCATGCTCACCCGCCGCCGTCCGGACCAACCGGGAGCCGGGCAGGCCCAGCGGGCAGGCCCGGTGCTCATCCGATCGTGGCGAGCTCGTCGGCGATGCGCGCGGTTTCCTCCCGCCAGCGCCGCAGCTCGATGACGGCAGGCGCCAGCTCGTAGTCGTGATGGTGCGCCGCATGCGACAGCGCCGACCACAAAGTCGCGATCCGCGCGGCGGTGAACGGTCCGGCGAAGGTGCGCAGGGCCAGCAATTGGGCGCGCATGGGGCAGCGCATCAACTCCGGCGCCACCCGGATCCACAGCTCGTCGACGACCTGCTCCAGCGCGATCCGCAGAATCCACGCCGTCGCCCGCGACCACAGACCGCCCGCGTCGGTGACGCTGCCGTCGAGCAGCCCGTCGACGGCGGCCAGCCGCTCGGCGACGCTCGGACGGTCCACGCCGATGTGCGTTTCGTCGCGAGGCGGGCCGTGCGGGCGCGGCCGCTGCCGCGGCCCGCGAGATCGTCCGCCGCTGCCACGCGCGCCCCGACGTCGTCGGCGCCGGGCAGGGCCGGCTTCCTCACTCATCGCGCCAGCCATTCGACGAGCTTTTCGGTATCGGCGATCAACTCCTGCATGCTGCGCCCGATCGGCACATGCGCGCCCGCGGTGGCGTCACGGAGCGCACCGACAGCCCATTTGCCTTCGCGGGCAAGGTGTTTGCCCAGATCTTCGATCCGGCCGGACGGCCCGAGGACCGCGAGCGCCACCATGGCTCTGGTGGATTGTGCGGTATCGATCAGGCGCTGCACCTCACGATGGTCGACGCCGTCGGCGAGCAGCGTGCGCCGCGCCCTGGCCAGGCTCGCCGCTTCCAGCGCCGAACGGCAGCAGGTGGCGACGAGTTCGTCGGCGATCGCGGGTGGCAGCTGCGGGGTGCGGGTGAGCGCGCGGGCGTCGTCGAGGTAGCGCAGCACCGGATCGCCGGACACCCGCACCTCCACCCGGGAACGCTCGCGCCGCTGCACCTCGAGCACCCTGGCGTCGATCTGCATCCGGCGCACCGCCTCGGCCAGCCGCTCGTCATGGGTGAACACCACCACCTGCCGGGTCCAGGCCACCGTCGCCAGTACCCTGGCCAGCCCGTCGACCTTGGCCGGGTCCATCGCCTGCACCGGATCGTCGATCATGACGAATCGGAACGGGCTGTCCTCCACGGTCGCGCGGGGCAGGAACAGCGAGAGCCCGAGGGCGTGCAGCTCGCCCTGGCTCATCACCCCGAGTGCGGCGCCGTCCACCTCGTCGACGGTGACGTCGAGCAGAACCCGCCGCGCGGTGTTCACATTGCCTTGCAGCCGGATGCCGCCCAGTTCGACGTTGCTCTGCTGACGCAGGCTGTGCCATACCCAGCGCGCTGTCGTCTCGAGTGGCGCCATCCGTTCCCCACGCAGGCCGGCGGTGGCCGCCTTGAGCCACTCCTCGGCCTTGCGCACCGTGCGCAGCTCGTCGGCATGCGCGGCCACCGCGCGGGCCCCGTCGAGCCACGCGGCGATACGCGGCGTCAGCGGCGCCCAGACCTCGTCGAGCCGGTCGAGTTCCTTGCGGGTGCCCTGCTGCAAGAAGTCGAGCTCGTCGACCAGCCGCGCGTGCGCGGCCAGCAGCCGCCCGGGCAGCTCCGGGGTGTACTCGGCGTTGGTGAGCGCCGCCCATTCCGACCAGGCCCGCCGGGCCGCCGCGGTGTCGACCGTTGGTGGGTTGCGCGGATCGAAGGCCAGCTCCGCCGGAATCTGTTCCGGTAGCGAGCGCGCCGCCCGCAACGCATCGCTCAGCTCGCTACGAGCGCCGGCCAGCGCGGCCACCCGCTCGCTCAATTGGGCGATGGAGGCCTCGGCGGCCCGGGACCACTGCTGGTCGAGACTGCCCTGTCCGCACACCGGACACGGGCACGGCCCGGTGCGGGCGGCGTGCTCACGGGCGCGGGTGAGCAGGTCGAGGATGCGCAGATCGGCCTCGGCGTCGGCGGTGGAGTCGCGGTCGAGCGCGGTGCCGCAGGCGGCCAGCCGGGCGGCGACCTCGGCGACCTCGGCCTCCGACGGCAACCGCAGGCGCACGATGGCGCGCAGGCCCTCGGGTTCGCCGCCCGAGCCGGTGCCGAACAGCTCGGCTTCCACCGCGGCCAGGTCCGGCGCGGGCGGGCGCAGCAGTTCGGTCATCCGGATGGCGCGGTCGTCGGCCACGGCGGCCAGATCGGCGAGCAGTTCGAGCCGTTCCTGGCGGGAGTCGCGGGCCGCGCGTTCGAGCTCGAGCCGCCGCATCCGGATGGTCTCCTGCGCGAAGGTGAGTTCATCGAGTCCGAGCAGTTGATGCAACGCGTCGAACAGCTCGCTCGGTTTGCCGTCGACCAAGGCACCGAGTTCGCTGTAGGACAGGAACGGGCGGTACAGCTCGAGCGGCACCGACCAGCGGCGCGCGGGGAACGGCGCCGGGCCCGCGGCCGTGCGCTGGGTCCACCGCGCTTCCGTCAGCGCGGCACCTGGTGCCCATTCCTTGACGACGGTGAGCGCGGGCTGCTCGCCGCCGGCGAGTAATTCCAGTTCGATACGCGCGGTTTCGGGTTCGTGCAGATTGCGCCAGCCCTCGCGCCAGGCCGCCGACCGGCCGTCCCAGCGCCGGTTGCCGCCGGTCAGCGCCAGTTCCGCGGCCTCGGCGAAACTGGATTTACCGCTGCCGTTGCGGCCGACCACCAAGGTCAGACCGGGACCGGGCGCCAGCTCGAGAGTGGTCTCGGCACCGATTCCACGGAACCCGCGCACTCGGATCGCCCGCAGGAAAATACCCGCGGCCCCGAATTCTGCTGCCGGTTCGCTCGATTCGAGATCGCCGAGAGCCGCCAGCACGGTGTGCGCGATATCCGCGGTGACCGCGGGATCGGATTCGAGCCGCCGGGTGACCAGCTCGGCCAAGCGGGGCGCGTGCCGACTCCCCGGGCCGGTCTCGGAATTCGTGCGCATACACCACCCCCTGCACCACCGAACCGCGGCGCACCCTCCACCCCGCGCGCGGTCGCACTGTACGAAAGCTGTCCGAAACGCTACCCGATAGCCGGGCGCAGGCACAGACGAGAAACTGCCCGCGGGGATGGAATTGGCCATCGAAACGCGGGGCTGCGCTCCGATGTCCACCCCTCGCCAGCCCCGACGGGCAGCTCGTTGGTGTGTCACCCTGTGCAGGGTGGCTCGGGCGAGCCGAACAGGTCAGAATGCCAGAGCTCACCCGTGTGCGCAAGCGCACGCTCGGCCGACCGTCGCCGAAAAATTCGACGGCACAGCGGATTTCCCAGGTAGATCCGGGTGGCGAGGGAACTTGTCGGTGCGATGCGGTAGAAATCCGGGGACCGAATGCAGGGGGCTCGAGGAGCGGGGGAAGTATGGAGCACGTGAGGCAGAGCCGGTGACTGCGCGCCAGAACCCGGCCACGGCGCAACGCCGGGTGCGGGTGAGCGCGGGATTGGCCGAACTCGATATCTGGCTGGCCGACCAGGTGCGCACCGGGCTGGCGCAGTCGGATCGGTCGTTCGGCGCGTTCGAAGCGATGGCGGCGCGCATGGTGGACGCGCAGGCGCCCGGAGTGGCGGCGATCCTGCGGCAGGTGCCCGCGGCCGTGATCACCCGCTCCGACTGGCCGCAGGTGGTGCTCGACCGGTATGCCCGGCTGCATCTGCTCGTCACCGCGCACCGCAGGCTCGACGAGCTCGCGCCGCCGCTGGCCGCCAGCGTCCGCACCCATATCGGCTACCCCACCAGGACGGATTCGGTACGGGCCGAACCCGCCGTCCGCGACCAATGGATGACGCTCGGCGTCCGCGTCACCGAGGACGACCGGCTCTACACCCGGCGCACCTGGCTGTTCGGGCGGCGCAGCGGCCGCTGGGCGCTGCTGATCGACCACAATTTCGGTTCGCCCGGCTTCGCGGTCGAAGCACCGGCGCTCGGCATGATGGCCGAGGCCGATCTGCACTTCTATCCGGCGGCGGCGCCGTTGCGGGCGCTTTGGGGCGCCGCGCACGGTGGCGCCGAACCGTTCACCACGGTGCCGCGAGAACCGACGTCCGGTCTCGAGGCGGCCGTGAACCGCTATACCGAGGCACTCGCTGCCGATCCATGGCTCGGCTCCTGGCCGATGCTGCTCGCCGACGTCGTGCCGGTGCCGGGCGAGGAGGGCTGGCAGCTGGCCGAAACCAGCGGCGCCGCACTGCCGCTGGCGACCCTCGACCCGCCGTGGGACCTGCTCGGCGTCTCCGGCGGCCATCCGGTGACCGTGACGGCCGAATGGACCGACAGCGGCCTGCTGCCCCTGTCGGTGCTGGCCTCGGGTGCGGTGATCGACATCGGCACCGTGGTGAGCGGGCCCGGCGGGCGCGGGGCGGTCGCCTCGGCCGAATTGGCCTCGGCGGCACTGCTCGGCACCGCGCGCCGACCGCCACCGACCGCAGCGCTGCCTCCCCCCGTCGCCGCCGAGGTGCGGCAGTTGGACACCGATCCCGCTCTGCTTCTGCTCGAATCCGCCGCCCTGGATGCCGCCTTCGCTCGCGGTGGCATCCTCCCGGGCCGCGCCGACCTACCGGAACCGGCCGAGGACGATCCGCGCGGGCAGGTGCCCCGCGCCGCCGCCGAGCGGTTGACGCAGCTGTTGCGCGACCGCTCGCGCTTCCTGCCCGAATGGCTGAGTGCCGCCGCGCCATTGGACTACCGCGCTCCCGACGTGCTGTGCGCGCAACTGCTCGAATACGCCGCTGGGCACGCCGATGTGCGAGAACCGTTGCTACGGCTGGCGGGAACGCGGGGCCGGTGGCTGGCCGAGCGCAATCCGGCCTGGCACACCTTGATCCGCCACGGTGCGGCGGTGGTCGAGCCCACCGGATCCGATGCGGCCTGGCGTCTCGGGCAACCGGCCGAGCGGGCCGAGTGGCTGGCCGCGCTGCGGCAACGCGACCCGGCCGCCGCGCGGACGGTGCTGCACACGGCATGGGAGTCGGAGTCGGGGCCGCTGAAGGCCGAGCTGCTCGCCGTCCTGGAGCACCGGATCAGCGCGGCCGACGAGCCGCTGCTCGAGTCCGCGCTCGACGATCGGCGCGGCGATGTGCGCCGGACCGCGGCCGGGCTGCTGCGGCTGCTGCCGGATTCGGCTTTCTCCCAGCGCATGACCGAACGCGCCGCGGCCTGGGTGCGTATCGGCCGGAAGGCACTGCACGCCCAGGTGAACATCGACATACCGGACGAGCTCGATACCGCTGCCGTGCGTGACGGCATCACCGACCGCACCGGGGAATACGGGTATCGCTGGGCCGGCACACCCGATGTCACCGCCGGGCGGTTGCGTCATCTGGTGGCCGCGACACCGCTGGCGCATTGGGAGGCGGTGCTGCATTCCCCGCAGCGCGCCACCGGCGCCGCCATCGACGACCGGTTCCGGCAACCGATGTTCGATGGCTGGGTCGACGCCACCCTCGCCGAACGCGATCCGCGATGGGCGCGAGCGCTGTTCGACGCCGGAGTCCCCTCGGACCTGGCCATGTTGCGTCGCCGGGAACTGTTCGGCCTGCTCCCACCGGCCGATCGGATCCAGCATGTGCTGCGGCTCGACGGTGCCTGGCTGTCGGAGATCGAGGCGCTGCTGCCCGCCGTCGGCCATCCGTGGCCGGAGCCGGTGGCCCGGCATGTGCTGCTGTTGCTCCAGGAACGCGCGCGAGCGGCAGAACGTCGTCCAGGAGCGCACGGCACCACCCCGACCGCGCACCGGTCATTGCTGACCGCCGCGTCGGTGCACCTGCCGCCGACGTCGGCAGCTCTGGCGACGAACCTGGCCCGCCGCTGCGGAGATCCGGCCTGGGCGCGGGCCTTCGACCGGCTCGCCGACGACATCACCACCCGATCGACGATGCTCGAGGAGTTGCAGTGACCGCCACCGAATCCCATCTGCTGCGTCCGCACGCCGAACAGGCCTTCGCCGACGAACTGCGGGCCCTCGCCGCCGTGGACGACCGACCGCGGCCACCGTCGTGGCGGTTGTCGCCATGGGCCGTTGTCACCTACTTGCTCGGCGGCACCCTCGGCGACGGCACGGTGATCAGCCCGAAGTATGTGGGGCCACGCCGGCTGATGGAAGTCGCCGTGGCCACCCTGGCCACCGATCGGGCGCTGCTTCTGCTCGGTGTGCCCGGCACCGCCAAAACCTGGGTGTCGGAACACCTTTCCGCGGCCATCAGCGGCGCCTCCACGCTGCTGGTGCAGGGCACCTCCGGCACCGGTGAGGAATCGATTCGCTACGGCTGGAACTACGCACGGCTGCTCGCGGAAGGGCCGAGCGACGGTGCGCTGGTGCCGTCACCGGTGCTCACCGCCATGCGCACCGGAGCCATCGCCCGGATCGAGGAACTCACCCGCATCCCCTCGGATGTGCAGGACGCGCTGATCACGGTGCTGTCGGAGAAGACGCTGCCGATTCCGGAACTGGGCGCGGAGGTGCAGGCCGCCAAAGGATTCAATGTCATCGCCACCGCCAACGACCGCGACCGCGGCGTCAACGAGCTGTCCTCGGCCTTGCGGCGTCGCTTCAACACGGTGGTGCTGCCGCTGCCCGCGAGCGAGGAAGACGAGGTCGCCATCGTCACCCGCCGGGTCGCGCAGCTGGGTTCGACGCTCGAGTTGCCCGAGGTGCCCGCGGCCGCCGAGGAGGTGCGCCGGGTGGTGCGGATCTTCCGTGAGCTGCGCGACGGCGTCACCGCCGACGGACGGACGAAGCTGAAATCGCCCTCGGGCACCCTGTCGACCGCCGAGGCCATCTCGGTGATCACCAATGGTCTCGCGCTGTCGGCGCATTTCGGTGACGGTGTGCTGCGCGCGAGCGATGTGGCGGGCGCGGTGCTCGGTTCGGTGATCAAGGATCCGGTGGCCGATGCGGTGGTGTGGACCGAATACCTGGAGGCCGTGGTCCGCGAGCGCCCGGAGTGGTCCGATTTCTATCGCGCCTGCCGCGAGGCCGGCGGATGAGCGAACCCGCCGGCGGTCCTGGCGCCGCCGAGCCTCGGACCCGGGTGTTCGGGATCCGTCATCACGGGCCGGGTTCGGCCAGGTCGCTGCGGCTCGCCCTTGATCACTATCGTCCTGACACGATCTTGATCGAAGGACCGGCCGACGCCGATCCGCTCACCGCATTCGTCGCCGACCCGGGCCTGGTGCCGCCGGTCGCCATGCTCGCCTACGTCCCCGACGCGCCGACCCGCGCCGTGTTCTGGCCGTTCGCGCAATTCTCGCCGGAGTGGCAGGCAATGCGTTACGCGGCAGAACACGATGTGCCCGTGCGCTTCTGCGACCTGCCGGCCACCACTGTGCTCGCGCTGGACGCCGAACCCGGCGACAGCGTCGACCCGCTCGCCGAACTCGCCTCCGCCGCCGGCTACGACGACGCCGAACGCTGGTGGGACGCGATCGTCGAATCGACCACCGACATCGACACCTTCGACGCCCTGACCGAGGCGATGCGCGCCCTGCGCGACAGCATCGCCGGCGTCGAGCCGACCGGCGACTCCACGACGCATTCACCGTCGGCACGGCCGGAACCAGCGAGCGCCGACAGCCGCCCACGGCGCGGCCGGAGCCGCCCCACCGGATCGAACGACAGCGGCGCCCAGGCCGACGGCGAGCGGCTCCATCCGCCGATATCACCGGCTGATCGGATCGACCGACACACACTGCGGCGTGAGGCCTACATGCGGCAGACGATCCGGAAGGCGCTGAAGGACGGAGCGCAGCGCGTCGCGATCGTCTGCGGGGCCTGGCATGCGCCGGCGCTCGTCGAACCGCTCGGCCCCGCGGCCGCCGACGCACGGCTGGTGAAGGGGCTGCCGAAGGTGAAGGCCCGGCTGACCTGGGTGCCGTGGACGCATTCGCGGCTCTCGTCGGCCTCCGGATACGGTGCCGGTGTCACCTCCCCCGGCTGGTACCACCACCTGTTCACCCACACCGAGCAGCCCATCGTCCGCTGGCTGACCAAGGTCGCTGGCGCGCTCCGCAGGCATGATCTTCCGGTGTCGAGCGCGCACATCATCGAGGCCGTGCGGCTGGCGGAAACGCTGGCGGCGCTGCGTGATCGGCCGCTGGCCGGGTTGTCGGAGGTCACCGAGGCCACCAGAGCGGTACTGTGCGACGGCGATGAGAGCATGCTCCGGTTGGTCGGCGCCGAATTGGTGGTCGGCGAGGCCATCGGGGCGGTCCCGGCGACGACGCCGACGGTGCCCCTGGACGCCGACCTGCGGGCCAGGGCCCGCACCCTGCGGCTGAAACAGCAGCCCGAGCCCACCCTGATGGAATTGGATCTGCGCAAGGAACGCGACCGCCGCAAATCCCGGCTACTGCACCAGCTGCGGATCCTGGACGTCGAATGGGGCACACCCACCGACAGCGAGGTACGCGCCACCGGCACCTTCCGCGAAACCTGGACCCTGCAGTGGGAACCGGAACTCGCGGTGGCGGTGATCGAGGCGTCACGCTGGGGCACCACCGTCGCCTCCGCCGCCGAAACCAAGCTGCTCGACACCGCGGCCCGCGCAGACCGTACCGTCGGCGACCTCACCGACGCGCTCGGCCTTGCCCTGCTCGCCGATCTGGGCGGCGCCGTCGGCGAACTCATCGGCAGGCTCGAATCGGTGGCCGCGCTCGACCACGACGTCACCCATCTGCTGGCAGCACTACCCGGGCTGGTGCGCACCCTGCGCTACGGCGACGTGCGCGGCACCGATACCGCCGCGCTCACCCACGTCGCCGACGGCATGCTCATCCGCATCTGTGCCGGCCTTCCCGGTGCGGTCACCGGCCTGGACACCGATGCGGCGCTGGAGCTGCGCGGCCTGATCGACGCCGGGCACACCGCGATCCACATCCGGGACGACACCGAAGCCCGCGAGGCATGGCTGGCGACCCTGCACCGCATCGCCGACCGCGATGATGTGCACGGCGCGATCGTGGGCCGTACGGTGCGGCTGCTGTGCGACGCCGACCGGATCGACCGGGCCGAATCCGCGCGCAGACTCGCCGCGGCGTTGTCCATCGGCAGCTCCGCCGCCGCCAAGGCGGAGTGGATCGACGGGTTCCTCGGCGGACGCGGACTGCTGCTGGTGCACGACCGCGCATTGCTGCGGCTGGTCGACGATTGGCTGCGCACGCTCGACGATGACCAGTTCGTTCAGACCCTGCCGCTGCTGCGCCGGACCTTCGGCGCCTTCGAAACGGGCGAACGCCGTGCCATCGGCGCCGCGGTCCGCGACGGAGTCCCCGCCACCGCCGGTGCTGCGAGCGTGCGGCCACTGGACCTCGACCGGGGCGCACGCGCGATGCGCGTGGTCGCCGAGATCCTGGGAGCCCGACCATGAACGACACGCCCGATCGCGCCGCTACCGAGGCCGTCGACAGCGAATCCTCGGCGCGCCGTTGGCGTCTGGTGCTCGGCGCCGCGGCCGAACCCGAACTCGGTGGCCTCGGCTCGGCCGACGATGCCGCCATGGACGGCGCGCTCTCCACGCTCTACGACAGCGATCCGCCCGCCGGTTCGGGGCCGCGCTCGGCCGGCCTGCAGGGGTCGGCGCCGCGGGTAGCGCGCTGGCTCGGCGATATCCGCACCTATTTCCCGTCGTCGGTGGTGGAGGTGATGCAGCGCGATGCCATCGAACGGCTGGATCTCACGCAGTTGCTACTGGAACCGGAGTTGCTCGAGGCGGTGGAGCCGGATGTGCACCTGGTCGGCACCCTACTCAGCCTGAACCGGGTGATGCCGGAAACCACCAGGTCCACCGCGCGGACGGTGGTGGAGCAGGTGGTGCGCGATATCGAGCGGAGGATGGCCGCGCGCACTGTGGCCGCGGTGAGTGGCGCGCTCGACCGCGCGGCGCGGGTGAGCAGGCCGCGTCCTCGCGATATCGACTGGGATCGCACCATTCGCAAGAATCTGGCGCACTATCTGCCCGAGCAGCGCACCGTCGTCCCCGAACGGCTGGTCGGCTACGGTCGCCGCGCCAAGGCGGTGCGCCGCGATGTGGTGCTGGCCATCGACCAATCCGGCTCCATGGCCTCGAGCGTGGTGTACGCGTCCGTATTCGGCGCCGTACTGGCCTCCATGCGCTCGCTGCGCACCTCGCTGGTGGTGTTCGACACCGAAGTGGTGGATCTGACCGAGCACCTGACCGACCCGGTCGACGTGCTGTTCGGCACCCAACTCGGCGGCGGCACCGATATCAACCGTGCCCTCGCCTACTGCCAGACCCTGGTGACCCGCCCCGAGGAAACGCTGTTCGTGCTGATCTCCGATCTCTACGAGGGCGGCATCCGCGAGGACATGCTGCGCCGTGTCAACGCACTGAAGGAATCCGGCGTCCAGATCGTCGTCCTGCTCGCTCTCTCCGACGACGGCGCCCCCGCCTACGACCACGACAACGCCGCCGCCCTCGACGCCCTCGGCATCCCCGCCTTCGCCTGCACCCCCGACCGATTCCCCGACCTCCTCGCCCTGGCCCTCAACCGCGGCGACATCCGCACCTGGGCCAACACCACCACAGGACGACCGTGACCGATAACGACTTGCCACTGCCGCCGAACCCTTGGGACAACGTCCTCCCGGAACCTTTCGTCTTCTCCGGCGAGCCACCGCTGCCGGGTATGCCCTCACCTGACATGTTCGCTGTCGCAGAGCCGAGCTTCCCGGTGTCGTATCCGCGGCTGTCGGAGATCCCGCCCACCACGTTTCCGATCGCGCACGGGTGTCTGCTCGGAGGGGCCGTGGGGGACGCGCTCGGCGCGGCCGTGGAAGAGCTGACGCTCGCCGAGATCCGGGACCGGTACGGGCGCGACGGGTACCGCGGAAAGGTGGCCGAGTACAGCAATCAACCCACCGAATTCACCGGCCGAACGTCCGAGGAGAGCCAGCTCGCCTTGTTGATGGTCGAGGCAATGATCCGCAGCAGCGTCCGCGCGCGCGACCGCGGAACCGGCGCGCCGACGGTTGGCATGTTGCAGGCGATGGGTGCGGGGTGGACCGCGCCGGAGGCTCTCGCCATGGCCGTCTATGCCGCCCTCACCGCGGAATCGGTGGGCGGCACACCGCAGCAGATCGTCGAACGGGGACTGCGCGCCGCGGTCAACCACTCCGGCGACAGCGATGCCACGGGCGCCATGTGCGGCAATCTTCTCGGTGCCCGCTACGGCTACCAAGCAATTCCCGAGGACTGGGCCGGCGCGTGCGAAATCGCCGGTCCGGTCTGGGCACTCGCGCAGGATTTCACCATGGAGTTCGGGCCGCGCCCACCTGTCGGTCCGGACTATTACATCGACCCGCACTGGGCCGCCCGCTTCCACGGCTGAGGCCCACCGCGGCCGTGCACCGAATGAGGTTGCGGGGCAGACGAATACGATCGGCCCGCAACCTCCCTACAGATCCGCGATAGCCGCCAACGGTGGCGTCCGCGCCGCGCGCACCGCTGGCCACAGCGCGGCGAGTACACCGACCACCGCTGAACCGATCAGCATCAGTACCAGCTGCCCCCACGGGACCGCGATCTGGTCCAACCCGAGATCGCGGAGGGTGCGCAGGAATCCGACGCCGAGGCCGAGCCCGAGGATCGCGCCGACGATGGCTCCGAAGACCGCGATGAGCATCGATTCCAGATAGATGGTTCGGCGTACCTGGGCGCGCTGGGTGCCGACGGCGCGCAACATGCCGATCTCGCGGCGGCGTTCCACCACCGACAACGCCAGGGTGTTGACGATGCCGAGGATCGCGATCACCACCGCCAGCGCCAGCAGGCCGTACAGGATGGCGAGCATGGTGTTGATCTGCCTGCCCTGTGCGCCCTTGAACTCCTCCCGGTCCTGCACCTGGACCAGCGAGGCCTCCGTCGGCTGATCCGCACCGGCGCCCGGCGTGCCGTCGCCTGCCACCGATCGCACGGTGGCCTGCTCCAATGCGGTGCGCATGGCGGCGAGGTCGGCGCCGGGCTCGGCGGCGACAAGGGCCAGCACGTTGATCCGCAGGTTCGGCGGCATCACCTGGTCGAACACCGTGGACGGCACGACCAGCGGACCCATCAGCGGCGACTTCCGGTAGATGCCCGCGACGGTGACGGGTATCTGCTTCTTGTCCATGCTGGTGAGCGTGATCTGCTGGCCCGCGCGCAGATCGTGTTCGGCCGCTTCGTCTTCGGCGATCAGGATGTCGCGCTCACCGAGAGTGCCGGTACCGCTGAGGATGTCGTAGTTCAGCACCCGATCCAGTGGCCCATCGGGCGAGGTGCCGAATTCCTCGTCATCGTCGATCTTCACGCTGACACCGCGGATCGCCACCACTTCGGCCACCCCGGCGACCTCGCGGGCGGCCGCCACCGCCGGTGCGGGAACACCGACCGACTGCGGCCCGCCCATCTGCGGCCCGGCCAGCACGTAGTCGGCGGCCACGCCCTTGTCCACCAGCACGCCGACGCTGGCCTTCGCGGAGGCGCCGAGCATGCCGATGGCCGAGACCAACATCAACCCGAGGGTGAGCGCGAAGGCCGTCGCGGCGGTCCGGCGGGGGTTGCGCACTGCGTTGTTGCGCGCCATCGCACCGATCGGCCCGAACGGACGCAGCAGCAGCCCGAGTCCGCCCACCACCGGCCGGGACAGGGCGGGCGACGCCAGCAGTACCGCGAAGATCAGCGCCAGCGCACCGACACCGACGGTCGCCGCTGCCGTTCCGCCGGTCGACTGCGCGCCGACCACCACGAGCACCACGCCGACGACCGCGAGCGCCAGCCCGATCCAGGTGCGCACCCGCAGCGACTCACCGGCCGAGGCGAATTCCTCCCGCATGGCCTGCACCGGCGGAATCTTCGCGGCCCGCCGGGCCGGCGCGTAGGCGCTCGTCACCGTGACCAGCAACCCGACCAGCAGCCCGACCAGGATCGTGCGCGGCAGCACCGTCATCGAACCGGTCGGCAGGCCGAGATCGAACGCGTTGAGCACCGCCGACAGCCCGAACGCCAGCCCGACGCCCGCGAGCAGACCGATCGCACTGCCGATGACGCCGATCACCACGGCCTCCACCACCACCGAGCTGCCGACCTGGCGGCTGCTGGCGCCGACGGCTCGCAGCAGCGCGAGCTCCCGCAGCCGTTGCGCGACGATCATGGAGAAGGTGTTGTAGATGATGAACGTGCCGACGATCAGGGCGATCGCGCCGAACGCGAGCAGAAAATAGTTGATGAAGTTGAGGGCGTCGGAGATCTCGGCCTTCAGCTCGGCGCGGACCTGATCACCGGTCTGCACCTTGTAGTCGGGCAGCGCCTCATCGATGCGGTCACGCAGATCCTCGCCGGAGATGCCGCGAGCGGCGACGTCCACGTAGGCGACGTGCTTGCCGTCGGTGAACAACTGCCTGGCCTGCTGCTCGTCGAACAACACACCGATGAAGCCGCCGGTTTCGGTGGCGAGATCGTAGATGCCGGTGAGCGTGACCTCGATGGTGCCCTGCGAAGGGATCAGCACCTTGGTCCGATCGCCCACCGAGAGGCCGGCGCGTTCGGCGCCGCCGCTGTTGAGCGCGATCTCCCCCGCCCGGGCAGGCGGTGCCCCCGCAGTGAACTCCTCGGGTTCGGCGACGGCGCGTTCCGGCGGAAGATAGGCCTGGCCGACGGTCGGTGCGCCGCCGGTCTGCACGGCCTTGGTGCCGTCCGGGGTGAGCAACACCAGCGTGCCGTTCACACCGGGTGCGACCGCACCCACACCGTCCATACCGGCGATCTCGTCGACCACGCTGTCGGGCACGCCGAGCGACTGCCGTTCCTCGGGACTGACCCGTACCGCCACACCCTTGGCCTCATCGGCGAAGATGCCGTCGAAGGTGCGCTGCAAGGTGTCGGTGAAGACGAATGAGCCCGCGATGAAGGCGGTTCCCAGCACCACCGACAACAGCGTGAGCGCGAGCCGCACCTTGTGCGCGGCGAGATTGCGCAAGGCGACCTTGCGCATCGGGTTGCCCGCCATCACTTGGTCTCCAGTGCCTTCATCCGGTCCAGCACCGATTCCGCGGTGGGGCCGCGCAATTCGTCGACGATGCGGCCGTCGGCGAGGAAGACGACCCGGTCGGCGAAGGAGGCGGCGTGCGGATCGTGGGTGACGACGACGACCGTCTGCCCGAATTCGTCGACGGCGGTGCGCAGAATCGAGAGCACCTCACCGGAGGAGCGCGAATCCAGATTGCCCGTCGGTTCGTCGCCGAAGATGATCTCCGGTTTGCCCGCCAGCGCCCGCGCGCAGGCCACCCGCTGCTGCTGCCCGCCGGACAGTTCGCTCGGCCGGTGGGTCAGCCGGTCGGTAAGTCCGAGCCGGTCCAGCACTGTGTCGAGCCACTGCTGGTCGGGGGCGCGCCCGGCGATGTCCAGCGGCAGGGTGATGTTCTCCAGCGCCGTCAGCGTGGGGACCAGGTTGAACGCCTGGAAGACGAAGCCGATGCGGTCGCGCCGCAGCCGCGTCATCTGTTTGTCCGATAACTCGTTCAGGGCGGTGTCACCGATGCGCACCGTGCCCGAGCTGGCGCTGTCCAGCCCGGCCAGGCAATGCATCAGGGTGGATTTTCCGGAGCCGGAAGGTCCCATGATCGCGGTGAATTCGCCCTTGACGAATTCGGCCGACACCGAATCCAGCGCGGTGACCTGGGTGTCTCCGGTCCCGTACACCTTGGTCAGGTTTTCGGCGGTGGCCGCGACGACGGCCGGAGCCTGCGTCTGGGCCTGATCGATGCCAACGGCGTGCGAGGTCATGGTGACCAGTCTGTCGGCGTTCGCGCCGTCGCGCCATCGGGGAATCCACCCAGACCGCAGGGATGACCGGGGAATCGTTCAGTTCGGGGAGCTCAACGGCGCCGACTTCCACCACGTCAGCACCTGGTCGATGGTGCCGACGATGCCGTCGGTGTACATCAGGTACTGGGCGCGCTCGGGCTCGCCGGTGAAGACGGTGATCATCTTCGGCCCGTCGGAGTCGATCTTGTAGTTGGTGTAGGTCTGGCCGCCGTTGGCATCGGAGGACTTGGTCGCGCTCGCGGGCAGTCCGTCGATCACCGCCTGCACATCGGCGGCGCTGTCGTAGACGTAGAAGCGGTAGAACGGATCGTCGTTGTCGGCGCCGCCGTAGCAGCGCCACTGCCAGCCGTAGTTGCCGAAATCGGGTTCGCCGATCTCGGGTTCGGGCGCGTACTGCGGTTCGGTCTCCCAGCATTTGGCGTTGTGGTAGCCGACGTCACCGGTACTCGAGGCAGGCACCATGGCCGGGAATTCCTTGCTGATCGAATCCGCCGTCGCCGGCACCGGGGCGACGCTGGTCGCGGTCGTGGTGGACGAGGTCGATCCGCTCGCCGAACTCGAATCGTTGCTCGCGACGGCGGCGATGATGCCGATGACCACCACCAGCAGCAACACCAACCCGACGCAGATACCGATGATCAGGCCGGTGTTCTTCTTCGGCGACTGCGGCGAATACACCGGTGACATCGGCGGGGGCGACTGGTTGAATCCGGAGCGCTGCGCGTACGGATTCTGGTTCGCCATCGGCGGCGGCGCGGGTACCGCGGGGCTGCTCGCGAACGGCTGCGGCTGCTGATGGGTGCCGCTGCCGAAGGGCTGCTGGTGCGTGCCACTGCCGTGCGGCTGCTGGTGCGTGCCGCTGCCGAAGGGCTGCTGATGGGTGCCGCTGCCATGCGGCTGGGCCGTCGCACCGCTGGTGAACTGCGCGTTGGCCGTCGGATAGGGCGCCTGGGTCTGCCCCATCGCGGTGCGTGGTCCGCCCTGCAGCGGCATCCCCTGCGCGGTCGGGCCCGCGATCGGCATGGCGGGCGCGCTCGGCATGCTCAACGCGTGCTGTGCGGCGGCGGCGAACTCCGAGCAGGAGGCGAAACGATCGTCGGGCCGCTTGGCCATCGCCTTGGCCAGCACACCGTCCAAGGCCTGCGGCAGGCCGGGCCGCACCGAACTCAGGGCGGGGGGCGGTGACTGGAGATGGCCCTGGATGACCGCGGCGGGGTTGGTGGCCTGGAACGGGCCGTGCCCGGTGAACAGCCAGAACAGGGTGCAGGCCAGCGAATACTGGTCGGAGCGGTGGTCCAGGGTCGCGCCGGTGAGCTGTTCGGGCGAGGCGTAGGCCAGGGTGGCGGTGAAGGTGCCGGTCTGGGTGAGGTGGCCGGTGTCGTCGCGCAGGCGGGCGATGCCGAAGTCGGTGAGGTAGACCCGTTCGCCGCGGCCCCCGGTGGAGCGAGCGAGCAGGATGTTGGCCGGTTTGACGTCGCGGTGCAGCACGCCCATGCCGTGCGCGTAATCGAGCGCGTCGGCGGTCTCTTTGATGATCTGCACCGCGCGTTCGGGCGGCAGCCTGCGCGGATCCACCGATGCGGCGTCGATGCCGTCGATGTAGTGCATCGAGATCCACAGCTGCTCGTCTTCGAGCCCGCGGTCGTAGACGGTGACGATGCTCGGGTGATCGAGCCGGGCGACCAGGTCCGCCTCCCGTTCGAACCGCGCCCGCACCTCCTTGTCGAAGAACATCTCGCGGTTCAGCAGCTTCAACGCCGTCATCCGCGGCAGCCGCGGATGTTTCGCGAGGTACACCGAGCCCATGCCACCGCGCCCCAGTTCGCGGTCGATGACATAGCCGGCGAAAACGTCGCCGTTGGCCAGCATTTCTGCTCCACTTCCCGCCGCCCACCGGGACCCACCGATGAACAGGCGTACAGGCAAAAAGAACACATGGTCGAACCTGTCTGGGCCCGACCACGGAAAGCACCGAAACCATAGCAGCAGTCCGGCACTCGGCCGCCGGGTCGCGGGAACCGGGCTCGGCTCGTCGACAGCCCCCACCAGCGCCATCTATCCGAGCGCGGCGCAGGCCCCGTCAGGACGTCGGCGAAGACGCCATCGGCGGCCCACGGTCGCTCGCACCGGGCCCCGCGGACCAAGCCGTCGGTGGCGTCGGTCCCGGCCCGGTCTGCGGTCGAGCAGTCCCATGTCACGGAACGAGCCGTCAGCGGCACACGCCTCGAACAGCCGGCGTTCGGTCACCAGCCCCTGCGAGCTCGATCAGGCCTGCGACTCCGGCTCCGGCGGGGGCTGCCGCGGCTGGGCCGGTGAACCGCCGAACGGGGCCCTGCCGATCCGGCGCGGGGCGCCCGGCAGGTCGATCACCGCCGGGGTGGGTGGCCGGCGCGGCGCCTGCGGCGGCGGCCCGCTCTGCTGCGCCGAGTGCGGGATCGGCCGGGTTCCCGGCGGTGGCGCATCGCCCGGTCGGTGCTGCCCGCGGCGCGGTGGTTGACCGCCACCGGGGCCGCCGTACGGGCCGTGCGACGGCATCGGAGCGGGTTGGTGCGGCGGGCCGGGCGGGAACCGGTTGTCCGGCCGTGACTCGGGGCCACGCGCGTGCGGTGCCACGGGTCGGCCGGGGGGCGAACTCAGCGGCGGCACGGGCGGTGCCACCGGGTGGCCGGTCGGTGAGCTCGGTGGCGGGCCAGGCGGTGGCGGTGCCGAGTGGCGGGGCGGCGCGGAATGCGGCGGCATCCCAGAATGGTGCGGACCGGGCACCCGGCCTTGCGGGTGGCGGTGCAGGGCGACACCACGCGAGGGCGGAGCCGCATGCGGCGGCGGCTGGTAACCGGCCGGCGGGCCGGGATGGCCGTGGCGCGGGCCCGGTCCGTGCGGTGCGGCCAGGTGCGCGCCGTGCGCGGGCAGCCATCCGGTGTACGGCTGCGGCGCCCCGGCATTGCCCAGCGCCCGGCGTGCGGCGGCGGCGAACTCGGTGCAACTGGCGAACCGGTCGACCGGGTCCTTGGCCAGCGCGCGGGCGAGCACATCGTCGAGGGCGGGCGGCAGCCCTGGCCGGACCCGGCTCAGCCGCGGCACCGGAGCGGTCAAGTGGCCGTTGATCACGGCCGCCGGCGTGGGCGCCGCATAGGGCGAATCGCCGGTCAGCAGCCAGTACAGCGTGCAGGCCAGCGAGTATTGGTCGCCGCGATGATCGAGTTTGGCGCCGGTGAGTTGTTCGGGCGCGGCGAAGGCGAGCGTCGCGGTGATCGTGTCGGCCGAGCTGAGCGTGGTGTCGCTGTCGCGCATGCCCGCGATACCGAAATCGGTGAGCAGCACCCGCTCGGGCTGCCCGATCGGCGCTTTGGCGAGCAGGATGTTCGCCGGTTTCACATCGCGGTGCAGCACCCGGTTGGCGTGCGCGAAATCCAGTGCGGCCGCGGTTTCGGCGACGATCTGCACCGCGCGCCCTGGCGCCAGCACATTCACATCGGCGATGGAGGCATCGGCGCCGGGCACGAACTGCATGGAGATCCACAGCTGCCGGTCCTCGGCGCCACGGTCGTAGACGGTGACGATGTTCGGGTGATCGAGCTGGGCGGCCAGATCGGCTTCGCGTTCGAAACGGCGCCGGATCTCGTTGTCGGTGTAGAGCTCCCGGTTGAGCAGCTTCAGCGCGGTCAGCCGGGGTAGCCGGGGATGCTTGGCCAGATAGACGGTGCCCATACCGCCGCGGCCGAGCACCTTGCGGATGGTGTAACCCACGAACTCGTCGCCAGGCGCCAGCACCGTACACACCCCCCTCTCCGGGTCGGATCCAATCCTACGGATGTATCTCGCCGACCCGCCAGGGCGCAACACCGGCGACGCTGTCGGTGGCGGTCGATATGGTGACTGCATGCGCATTGGAGCACATGTCCGGCTCGACAGCGATCCGATCGGCTGGGGTGAGAAACTCGGCGCCGATCTCATCCAGTTGTTCGTCGTCGATCCGCAGAGCTGGGATAAACCACAGCCGCATCCACGGGCCGAGCAGATCCTGGCCAGCCCGATCGATGTGGTGGTGCATTCGTCGTATCAGATCAATGTGGCCAGCCTGAACAATCGGCTGCGTATGCCGTCGCGCAATGCCGTCGCCCAGCAGGCGAAGGCCGCGGCCGATATCGGCGCGTTCGGCCTGGTGGTGCACGGCGGGCACGTCCGCTCCGATGAGGAGATCGAGGCGGGGATCGTCAACTGGCGCAAGTTGTTCGAACGTCAGCAGGACAAGGGCGGCTTCGCGGTACCGATCCTGATCGAGAACACCGCGGGCGGAAACCATGCCATGGCGCGGCATTTCGATTCCATCGCCCGGCTGTGGGACGCGGTCGGCGAGTTCGGTGCGGGCTTCTGCCTCGACACCTGCCACGCCTGGGCCGGTGGTGAAGACCTGGTCGGCGTGGTCGAGCGGATCCGGGCGATCACCGGGCGCATCGATCTGGTGCACCTGAATTCCTCCCGCGACGAGTTCAATTCCGGCGCCGACCGGCACGCCAATTTCGCCGACGGCACCATCGACCCGCAGCTGCTGGCCGAGGTCTGCCGCACCGCCGACGCACCGGTGATCCTGGAGACTCCGGCCGAGGGCGTCGCCGACGATATGGCGTATCTGCGCGAACACGTCGGCTGAGCGCCTGCGTTGGGATCAGGCCGACCGTAAACCTGTCGATGCGGGCGGGGCGGTGGTGTGCTCGCGGTATCAACATCCGCTCTCCCGCGAAGGTGCCTCATGACCGTCGACAACGCCACGTCCGCCGCCACCGTCTCGGTGGTCAAGCTCGGTTCCCGCATCGGTGCCCGGATCGACGGTGTCCGGCTCGGCGCAGATCTGGATGCCACGACCGTCGCCACGATCCACCGCGCGCTGCTGGAACACAAGGTGATCTTCTTCCGCGGCCAGCAGCACCTCGACGAGGACGGCCAGTACGCGTTCGCGCAACTGCTCGGCAGCCCGACCACTCCGCATCCGACCGTCACCTCGGCGGGAGTGAAATCGCTTGCCATCGATTCCGAACGCGGCCGCGCCAACAGCTGGCATACCGACGTCACCTTCGTCGACCGCGTTCCGAAGGCGTCGATCCTGCGCGCGGTGCGGCTGCCCTCCTACGGCGGCTCCACCACCTGGGCCTCTACCGTCGCCGCCTACGATTCGCTGCCCGACCCGCTCAAACTGCTGGCGGAGAATCTGCGCGCGGTGCACACCAACGCCTACGACTACGCCACCCGCACCGGCACCGAACCCACCGATCATCAGCGCGAGTACCGGGCCGAGTTCGAGTCGACGCTGTACGAGACCGAGCATCCGGTGGTGCGGGTGCATCCGGAGACCGGCGAGCGGGCGCTGCTGCTCGGACATTTCGTCAAGAATTTCGTCGGCCTCTCGGCGACCGAATCGCAGGCGTTGTTCCGGTTGTTCCAGGATCGGGTCACCAAGCTCGAGCACACCGTGCGCTGGAACTGGTCCGACGGTGACGTCGCGATCTGGGACAACCGCGCCACCCAGCACTATGCCGTCGACGATTACGACGATCAGCCGCGCAAGCTCACCCGGATCACCCTGGCCGGCGATATCCCGGTCGGCGTGGACGGCGCCCTCAGCACCGTCCGCACCGGTAATGCCGAGCACTACTCGATCATCGACGTGCCACGGGCCCACGCCGCCTGACCGGTCAGGGCCCGGCGGCGACAGCGCAAGGTCACCACGCACAACCCCGGGCGGGTGGGACCGGATACCGCCCGACACGACCCGCCCGGCGGAGGCGACCGCCGGGCGAGCACGCCCATGGTTCACACTGTTGGCCATGAGCATCAGGCCCCTGGACGGTGTGCGCGTCCTGGAACTCGGCAATTATGTGGCCGCACCGACCGCCGGACGTATCCTCGGCGATTTCGGCGCCGAGGTGATCAAGGTCGAACGTCCCGGCACCGGCGACGAGCTGCGCAATTGGCGCCTATACGGCGGCGACACCTCGATGCTCTATCGCACCATCAACCGCAACAAGAAGTCGATCACGCTGGATCTGCGCACCGAGGCCGGGCGCGCGGTGGTGCTCGACCTGGTGCGCCACTGCGATGTGCTGCTGGAGAACTTCCGGCCCGGCATGCTGGAGAAATGGGGTCTCGGACCCGAGGTGCTCGAGGCCGCCAACCCGAATCTGGTGATCACACGCATCTCTGCCTACGGCCAGACCGGGCCGCTGGCCGCCCGCCCAGGGTTCGCCGCGGTGGCCGAGGCGGTGGGCGGACTGCGTGAGCTGGTCGGCGACCCGGACCGCCCGCCGGTGCGGGTGGGTGTGTCCATCGGCGATTCCATCGCCGGGATCTACGCCGCGTTCGGCACGGTGATGGCATTGTTCCAGCGCGAGCGCAGCAGCACGGCGGTGCCGCTGGCGCAGCGGGTGATCGATGTGGCGCTCAACGAGGCCATCTTGTCGGTGATGGAATCGCTGGTCCCGGACTATCTGGCCTACGGCATCAACCGCGAGCGGGTGGGCGGCCGGATGGAAGGCATCGCGCCGAGCAACGCCTACCCGTGCTCCGACGGCACCAGCATCATCATCGGCGGTAACGGCGACGCCATCTTCCAGCGCTACATGAAGGTGATCGAACGCCCCGACCTCGCCGCCGACCCGGAATTACAGGACAACGCCGGCCGTTGGCGGCACCGCGACCGCCTCGACGCCGCCATCGGCGAATGGACGATCCGGCATACCCGCGCGGAGGCGCTGCGCATCCTGGAAGAGGCCGCGATCCCGTGTGGGCCGATCTACACCGCCGCCGATATCGTCGCCGACGAGCAGTACGCCGCGCGCAATATGATCCAGCACTTCCCGGTCGACGTCGGCGAACCCGAACCCAAACAGGTGGGCTTCACCGGCATCGTCCCGGTGATCGGTGACCGGTCGCTGCCGATCCGTTCGGTGGGCCCGGATCTCGGCGAGCACACCGGGCAGGTGCTGACCGAACTGCTCGGCATGACCGAGGCCGAGGTCGACGCCCTCACCGGCGCGCGGGAGCAGGAGGCGGCCTCGTGAGGCGCCGCCGTACCCCGCGCCGTCCACCGGCCCGCGGCCGCTGGGAGCTGAAGGCCCCCGAACATCGCCGCCCGACCGTGCACCCCAATCCGGCGGGCATGAACGAGAAACCGTGCGGCGGTGTGATGTGCGTTCCGCCGCAAGCCCAGGACAAGCGGGCCCCGCGATGGCTGTGACCGCCGCTCCGCTGCTGCGCGATGTCACCCTGCGCGATGGTCTGCAATTGACCGGTAAGCCGTTGCCGGTGGAGCACAAGGTCGAGATCGTGCGCAGGCTGCTCGCGCTCGGCGTGCCCGCGCTGGAGATCGGTTCGCTGGCGCGCCCGGATCTGGTGCCGCCGATGGCCAACAGCATGGAACTGGTCGCGGCTCTGACGCCCGAGGAACTCGAGCACTGCTGGCTGTGGGTAGCGACGCCGCGCCACGTGGAGAAGGCCGCCGCGGCGGGCGTGCGCAATTTCCAGTACTGCTTCTCGGTGTCGGACGCGCACAACCGCGCCAATATCGGTCGCGATACCGAGGCCAGCGTCGCCGCCATGCCCGACGCCGTGCGCATCGCCCGGGAAGCGGGCGGCTCGATTCAGTTGTGCCTGGCCACCGCGTTCACCTGTCCGTTCGACGGCCGGGTCGATCCGGCGCGGGTGCTGGCCATCGCATCCGATCCGCGCACCGAGGGTGCCGATGACATCGTGCTCGCCGACACGCTCGGACAGGCCTATCCCGCCGAGGTCTCGGCCCTGGTGAGCGCGGTGCGCGAGCGGACACCGCAGCGGCGCATCGTCTTCCACGGCCACGACACCTGGGGCATGGGCGTGGCGAACTCTCTGGCCGCGATCGGTGCGGGCGCCGCCATGGTGGACGGCTCGCTCGGCGGGCTCGGCGGCTGCCCGTTCGCCCCTGGTGCCAGCGGCAATACCGCCACCGAGGACCTGCTCTTCGCCACCCGCCCGGACTGGTTCACGCCCGCCGTGCTGGCCGAGCTGGTCGGGCTCACCGACGGCATCCTCGGCGAACTCGGCGAGCCGAATCGTTCGCGCACCACACAGGGCGCACGTTCGGAGGCGCGAGCGTTCGACTGGGTGATCCGCACATCCTGACCGCGCGGCGGCGGCTCGCGGCGACCGCGCCGGGGCGGTCCTCACCGAGATGCCATGCCCGGCAGCCCGGCGAACAGCACCTGGAACACCGACGGACCGTTCGAGTGCAAGGTCGTCGACGGTGCGTACGGATCGGATTCGGCGGTATCGGTGACCACATAGGGCGCATGCGAGCCGGGCACTCGATCGAGAATGCCGTCGCAGCGTGGCCCGCCGGTCGCATTGACCTTCGGTGCGTCCTCCGGATATTTGTACGCCTCCGCGCCGTACATGAAACTCGCGTTGAAGATCGCGCCCGGCTTGATGCCGCCGATCATGGCCTCGGCCAGTGGCATGGCCTTGGCCAAGCCGCGCACCACACAATTGAGCACCGGCTTGTATTCGTGCAGCAACTGCGCGGTCGGCAGCAGCAGTTCCAGCCCGGACACCAGCGGCTGTTCGCTCTCCCCGAGCACCGCGCCGGTGGTGTCGGCGAGGCCGATGAGATCGAGTAGCAGAGTGTCCAGCTCGGCGGTGTGCGCGCCGACGGTGGCGCTGGTGACGGTGGCATTGCCAAGGGTGCGCAGCAGGTCGGGCGTCGTATCGGCGTAGGTCTCGGTGACCCGGGCCCCGCCCGCCACATCGCGGCGCAGCGCGGGCAGGTGCGGGTTGATCTCGCGCAGATAGCGGTCGGCGTCGGCGAGCAGATCGCCCATGGTCGCGCCGCGTCCGTGCAGCGCGGTGCCGATGGCGGTGAGGGTGGCGTTGAGCTGGGCGGGATCGATCTGGTCGAGCACGTCGGTGAGTCGCTGGAAGACAGTATTGAATTCCACGGTCACGTCCTCGGCCCGCACCACCGCCCCCGGGCGCAGCGACGCCGTCGACGCGCGCGCGGGCGCCACGAAGTTGACGTACTTCGCGCCGAACACCGTGGTGGAGCGGATATCGACGCTCGCATCGGCAGGTACCAGCCCCAGCAGATCCGGCTCCAGTTCGAGCCGCAACCGCACTCGGTCCCCCGCGTGCTCGATGCCGGCGACCCGGCCGATCTGCGCGCCGCGAAACCGCACCTTGGCGTCCGGGTCGAGCACCAGCCCGCTGCGCGGTGCCTCGACGGTGACGGTCGCCGTCGTCGCGAAGCCGCCCGCGTACATCGACCAGGTGAGAACCAGCACTCCGGCGAGCCCGAAAACCATTGCGGTCGCGGCGATTTTCCAGCGCAGTAGCTGCCACGTCACCCGGAGCAGCACGAAACGTTCGGTCCCGGTGTGTTGTCTCGAATCCACCGCTCACCTGCTTACCGACGAACCGGTACGGCACTGCCGCCTTGCGGACCGGGCGCGATCGAGGATCGCTTGCCGGGCCCAGTCGTGTCGTAGTACTGTCCAGACACGTGTCCATCATATGTCTGGACAGTGATCACCGGGAGGTTTTCGATGACTCTGGTGCAGCCGCAACGAGTTTCCGGCGGCGACTCCGAATACGGCCATCTCGACGAGTTCCGGGTCGACCCGATCGCGCTGATGCGCCGTGTCCGGGAGGAATGCGGCGACGTCGGCGCGTTCGAACTCGCCGGAAAACGGGTCATCCTGCTGACCGGGGCCGAGGCCAACGAGTTCTTCTTCCGCGCGGGCGATGAGGATCTGGATCAGGGTGCGGCGTATCCGTTCATGAAACCGATCTTCGGTGCGGGTGTGGTGTTCGACGCCAGCCCCGAGCGTCGCAAGGAAATGCTGCACAACCAGGCCCTGCGCGGCGATCAGATGCGCGGGCACGCCGCGACGATCGCCGCCGAGGTGGATCGGATGGTGGCGAACTGGGGTGATTCGGGAGAAATCGACCTGCTCGATTTCTTCGCCGAACTGACCATCTACACCTCCTCGGCCTGCCTGATCGGGGTGAAATTCCGCAATCAGCTCGACGGCCGGTTCGCGCAGCTGTATCACGATCTCGAACGCGGTACCGACGCACTGGCCTATGTGGATCCGTACGCACCGATCGAGAGTTTCCGCCGCCGCGATGCCGCGCGCCGGGAACTGGTGGCGCTGGTGCAGGAGATCATGGACACCCGCGCGGCGAATCCGCCCGCCGATGCCGGCGATCGCGACATGCTCGACGTGCTGGTCTCGGTGCCCGGCGAGGACGGCAAGCCACGATTCAGCGCCAGCGAGATCACCGGCATCTTCATCTCGATGATGTTCGCCGGGCACCACACCACCTCGGGTACCGCGGCGTGGAGCGTCATCGAATTGCTACGGCACCCGGAGCAATTGCGGAAAGTGGTCACCGAACTCGATGAGCTCTACAGCGACGGCTCCGATATCAGTTTCGGTGCGCTACGGCAGATCCCGCAGCTCGAGGCGGTCCTGAAAGAGACGCTGCGGCTGCATCCGCCGCTGATCATCCTGATGCGGGTGGCGCGCGATGAATTCGAGGTGTGCGGTAGCCGGATCGAGCCCGGCGATATGGTCGCGGCGAGCCCGGCGATCTCGAACCGGATCGCCGAGGATTTCCCGCACCCGGATACCTTCGATCCCGGCCGCTATATCGATCCGAACCAGGAAGACATCCTCAACCGGTGGACCTGGATTCCGTTCGGCGCGGGCAGGCACCGCTGCGTCGGCGCGCCCTTCGCCTTGATGCAGTTGAAGGCGATCTTCTCGATCCTGCTGCGGGATTGGGAATTCGAGATGACCTTGCCCTCGGAGCAATACCGCAACGACCACAGCAAGATGGTGGTGCAGCTGGCGAAGCCCTGCACGGTGCGCTATCGCAGACGACAGAAATGAACAAATGAACAATGGGGCCCGCTCAGCCGAGCGGGCCCCATTGTTCATTGCCGCTTCAGAGCAGCGTGGTGCGTCCGTGCGGGTGCTAGGTCAGAGCAGCGCTTCGACCGCGGCGACCAGCGCGGCGTCGTCGGGAGTGGTGCGCGGACGGAACCGGCCGGCCACCGTGCCGTCGCGGGCGATCAGGAACTTCTCGAAGTTCCACTGGATATCGCCTGCCGCGCCCTCGGCGTCGGCCGTCTCCACCAGCCCCTGGTACAGCGGGTGCCTGCCCTCACCGTTGACGTCGGTCTTCTCCAGCAGCGGGAAATCCACGCCGTAGGTCATCGAGCAGAACTGCTGGATTTCCTCCGCGGTGCCCGGCTCCTGGCCCATGAACTGATTGCACGGCACGCCGACCACGCTGAATCCGCGGTCGCCGTAGCTCTTCTGGAGTTCGACCAGGCCCGAATACTGCGGGGTCAGCCCGCATTTGGAGGCCACGTTCACCAGCAGCACGACCCGGTCACCGACGAGTCCGGCGAGCGTGGACTGCTCACCGGACAGCGTGCGCACCGGAATGTCTCGAACGTTCACTCGTATCGCACCTGCCAATTCTTGATTCCGTTGATCCACCCCGAGCGCAACCGTACCGGATCGGCCACCGGGGTGATCTCGGGCATCGCGTCGGCAATGGCGTTGAACATGAGGTCGATTTCCAGCTTGGCCAGGTTGGCCCCGACGCAGTAGTGCGCGCCGGTGCCGCCGAAACCGACGTGCGGATTCGGGTCGCGCAGGATATCGAAGGTGAACGGGTCGGTGAAGCCGTCTTCATCGAAATTGGCCGAGCTGTAGAACAGGCCGAGGCGCTGACCTTTGGCGATGTGCTGTCCGCCCAGGGTGAGGTCCTCGGTGGCGGTGCGCTGGAAGGCGGTCACCGGGGTGGCCCAGCGCACGATTTCATCCGGTGCGGTGCGCGGGCGTTGCTCGCGGTAGAGCTCCCACTGTTCGGGATGGTCCACGAATGCCTTCATGCCGTGGGTGATCGCGTTGCGGGTGGTCTCATTGCCGGCGACGGCGAGCAGGATGACGAAGAACCCGAATTCGTCGGAGCCGAGCCCTTCGCCGTCGAGATCGGCGTTGATCAGTTGGGTGACGATATCGTCGACCGGGGTGGCCCGGCGCTGCTCGGCCATATTCCAGGCGTAGCCGAGGATTTCGGCCGAGGCCATGGTGGAATCGCCGTATTCGGGGTCGTCGTAGTTGAGCATCTGATTCGACCAGTCGAACAGCTTGCGCCGATCCTCTTGCGGAACGCCCAGCAGTTCGGCGATGGCCTGCAACGGCAACTCGCACGCGACCTGGGTGACGAAATCCCCGCCGCCGGTCTTCTTGGCCTCGTGCACGATCTTCGCGGCCCGTTCGGTGAGCGCCGCGCGTAGACCCTCCACCGCCCGCGGGGTGAAACCCTTGGAGATGATCCGGCGGATCTTGGAGTGCTTCGGCGGGTCCATATTGACCAGCAGTGCGCCGGTCACCTCCATCTGCTCGGGCGTGATGTCACCCGGCAACCGGATGATCGCGCCCTTTTCCTGCGAGGAGTACAGCTCCGGATGACGCGAGATCTCCTTGATATCGGCCAGCTTGCTGACCACCCAGAAGCCGCCGTCGCGGAAACCGCCGGAGCTCTCATCGGTTTGGGCGTTCCACCAGACCGGCGCGGTCCGGCGCAACTGCGCGAATTCCTCGACGGGGCTGCGTTCGGCCCACAGGGCCGGGTCGGTGAAATCGAATCCCGTGGGCAAGGTCGATGTCATGGGGTGTCCTTTCGGAATCGGTCACACGACCGTGAGGGGCAGCGGGATGCCGCGGTCGGCGAAGGTGAAACCGGCACCGGTGCTGACCTTGGCGATCGCGACTTCGATGGCCTCCCTGGCGGGCTCGTCGCCCAGCGCGATCCTGGCCGTCCATTCGTCCTCGGCCATGGCGGTCGCACTGACGTGGAAGCACGAATTGACCCCGCGCACCATGGCATCGAGCGCCTTGGTGTGCTCTGGAGCGATCAGCGCCGGCCACGCGCCGTCGGCGACGGCATCGCTGTGCCGGGGGAAACGCAGCAGCACCGTGTCACCCTCCGCTTCCACCCGGATGCCGGTGTAGGGCAACGGGTTGACGGCGGGATGGTGGCGCAACACCTCGATCAGCGCGGGCACATCGGTGCCGAGCCCGAGCGCCGTGCGCAACCGTTCCGAGGTCAAACCGGCAATACCCGCGAATTGTTTGCGCAGGATATCGAGCGCGGATTCCGGATCCGTGCGCCTGCGCACCGCGATCGCGAAGGCGAGGGTGAGCAGATGATGTTGCAGGCACACCTCATCGGCCAGCCGGATCAGCGCCGAACGGGAGAAATCGGCGAAGCGGATATCGCTGAGCAGCGGCCCCGCATAGTCGCCGCGTCCTTCCTCGCCGGGATCGATGGCCGTCAGCCTGGTGTGCGCCGCCGCTGATCCCGCGACCAGCTCCGCGCCCTCCGGAACCGGCGGCGGGATATGGGCCGGATCGATGGTAACCGTCCACGCGCACACCGGCTTCCGGTCGGCCGGCTCGCGCGGCGGGCGATGCACCGGCCGCACCTGAGCGTGCGGATTGGTCGCCAGGGCCGTGGCGTCGAAGGTGGGATCTTCGATGTCATGGCACATGGCGATGACGAAATCGGTACCGAGCGGCTCGACATCGGCCAGCGCTCCGCAATGGTCGAGCCAGAATTCGCCGTGCCGCTCGTCGTGTAACCGGTACCGGAAATCCATGAATTGTGGTGGGGCGCCGATATCGAATTGGAGCCCCTTGAAGATGGTCTCCACCGTGTCCCCGGTGAAACCGAGGGCTCGCTGCATGCGGCGGGTGTAGACCGGGCTGGCCAGCTGCCATTCGGTGATGGCCACCTCGGTCATGCCCTCGCGCCCGAAAGCGCCGATGGTGTGCGCCATTCCGGAGCGATCGATCAGATGCCCGCTCAACAGCAGTTCCGGCAGCAGCGTCGCGAGCGTGGCCCGCGAGAGATCCGCGTAATTGCTCATCGGTTCGGACATGCCATCACCACAGCGGAACCGGGGATTCACCGATGCGGTACCAGCCGGGCAGCGGCTCACCCGATACCGAACGCTGGATCCGCTTCTGCATGCCTTCGGTCAGCGCGTTCTGCTGGATCATCTCCATGAACAGCGCCGACACATTGCCGAAGTCGAAGAAATCGCGCTGCCACGACCACTGGAAATTGCCACCGTAGCGGAACCAGCTGCCGCCGATACCGTGCGGACTGTAGTGGCTGCCGTCGGCCCTGGTGACATCGGCGAGCTGCTTCCACAGCCCGATGACATTGCCCGACCGCTCATCGATGACGAATTCCTGATACGGGTAGGTCCACCCCTCCAGACCCTGCATTTCCTGCACCAGCGCCAGATCCCGGATCTCGTCGCGACCGACCGCCATGAATTCCTGGGTCGGGCCGTAGTTCCAGCCGTAGGTGGCGTCCTCGGTGTACATCTCGGCCAGCGGCGC
Source organism: Nocardia cyriacigeorgica (assembly GCF_010858045.1). Lineage (GTDB taxonomy): Bacteria > Actinomycetota > Actinomycetes > Mycobacteriales > Mycobacteriaceae > Nocardia > Nocardia cyriacigeorgica_E. Next base: position 156,401 of record NZ_JAAGVC010000001.1, on the reverse strand, counting down.
CCAGTCACGCTTGTCCTCACAGCTGCGGTTCGCCTCCACCCAGCGCCGCACCATCTCGTCGAGTTCCGCGCGATCGAAACCTGCCATCACCGTCTACCTTCCTGAGATTCGCCGGTCCCGCTCGACGCGGAATCGGTGGCGGCGTCGTCGACGATCGACAACGCCTGGGTCGGGCAGTACCGCACTGCCCGTTCGATGTCCGGGCGGGCGGCGTCATCGGGGTTCTCGTTCTCGACGACGACCTGCCCGCGTTTGGGCACCGTGAAGATGTCGGGGGCCTCGTCCTGGCAGACCGCATGCCCCTGGCACAGATCCAGATCGACCCGTATCCGCACCGCTACTCCCCTTCCGGCGCGCGCCGGGAGGTGCGGCGCTGCCGCAGCGGCGCCTCCGGCTGTACCTCCACCGACACCAGATGCGATCCGCGCGGCGTACTCACCACCGCCACCACCGCGGCCGCGAGATCGGAGGCCCGCAGCATGTACGGATGCCGGGCGAAACCCCAGTCCTTCCAGTCCTCGAGCAACGGACCCACCACCTCGGGGGTGGAATTCATGCCCATGCCGGTGAGCGTCGGGCCGGGTCGCACCATGGAGGCGCGGATCCCGCTGCCCTCCAATTCCATCCGCAACTGGGTGACCATGGCTTCCAGCCCGGCCTTGGCGGCGCTGTAGGCGCCGGTACGCGGACGCGGCGCGGGCGCACAGTCGGAGCTGATCAGCACCAGATCGCCGCGCTGCCGCTCGACCATGCCCGGCAGTACCGCGTGCACCAGCCGGTGCGCGCCGATCAGATGCACCTGCACCTGCTGGGCGAAACGTTCCGGGTCCATCTCCTCGACCAGCGAGAATTCGATATCACCCGCGCCGGAGACGAGGATCTCGGCCGGGCCGTGCGCCCGCTCGGCGGCCGTAACGAATTCCTCGACCGAGGCCGCGTCGGTGACGTCGAGCCGCTGGGCGATGGCCTCGCCGCCGTCGGCGCGGATCTTGCCCGCGAGTTCTTCGCACAGCTCCACGCGCCGGGCGCCGAGCGTCACCGGGTGGCCGAGTTCGGCGAGGGCGACAGCGGTGGCGGCGCCGATGCCGGAGGACGCGCCGGCGATCAGGGCGGGTCGCCGGGCGGGGTGGGGTTCGAAGCGCGGCATCAGCGCACCTCCTGTCTCGGGGTGTGATCGGTTCGGGTGGGCGGCGTCATCGGGGCCGCACCGAGATCGGAAGCCGGGCGAACCCGCGCACATTGGTCGAATGCACCCGCTCGACCTCCGCCTCGTGCACCTCGTAGGCGCGCGTGCGGGCGGCGAACTCCTCGAGCGCGACGGTGGCCTCCAGGCGGGCCAGGTGCGCGCCGAGGCAGAAGTGCACGCCCGCACCGAAACTCACCAGCGCACCCTTGTCGTTGCGTTCGATGCGGTAGCTGTCGGCGTCGTCGAACACCTCGGCATCGCGATTGGCCGAACCGATCAGCAGCAGTACCTTCGACCCCGCCGGGATGACGCCACCGTGCTGCGGGATATCCACCGTCGCGGTGCGCGCGACGATCTGGCTCGAGGTGTCATAGCGCAGGGTCTCCTCGACCCAATCGGCGACCATGCCCGGGTCGGCGGCGACCTTGGCGTACTCGCCGGGATTGTGCGCTCCCCAGTACAGCGCATTGCCGAGCAGTTTGGTGGTGGTCTCGTTCCCGGCGATCACCATCAGGAACATGAACCCGATGATTTCCTGATCGGTGAGGCGGTCGCCGTCGATCTCGGCGTCGAGCAGCGCGGAAGTGAGATCGTCGAGTGGCTGCTTGCGGCGCTGGGCCACCATCTCGGTGTAGTAGCCGATCAGCGCGACCGAGGCCTCGATGGCGGCCATCGGCACGTCGAGCACACCGTCCTCGCGGTGGACCACCAGGTCGGCGAGCCTGCGGATCTCGGCGCGATCGGCGGCGGGCACCCCGAGCATCTCGGAGATGACGTCCATCGGCAGTTTGCCCGCGAAGTCCTCGATCCAGTCGAGCTTCTCGCCCGCGAAGCCGGGTTCGAGATGTTCGAGGGTGAGCTCGCGGATGCGGTCGGTCATCTCGGCGACCCGTTTGGGCGTGAATCCTTTGAACACCAGCCGGCGCATCCGCATATGCCGCGGATCGTCCATGGCAAGGAACGACATCACGTGATGGGCGTGCGGCCCCCACGCGGCGGGATCCAGCGATACCCCGTTGGCACTGGAGAGCCGGGTGGCGTCGCGGAAGCCGGCGAAGACGTCGGCGTGCCGGGACAACGCCCAGAAATCCAGGTCGGGGTTGTAGTACAGCGGCGCCTCGGCGCGCAGCCGCCGATAGACGGGGTAGGGATCCTCGTGGAAGGCGTAGTCATAGGGATCGAAGATCAGTGGTTCCACCGACGCGGCCGTCATCGCGCCCACCTCGCATTCGATAACCAGTTCTCCGCTGAGATCCGGCCGTCACCGTCCGGTAGAGACACATAGCTGGACATGTGTCTGGACGGTACCAGCGTCCCCGCCCGCCGACAACGATTCCGGCGGTTTAGCCAGCATTATTGCCCTTCGCGTACCGATTTCCCCGCACGAAGCAGTCGGGTTGCGCCCACCGTGGATCCCCGTGGCGGTTGACTGATTTTCTAGAACAAGTTCTTGCCTAACCGAAAGAGCCCGGACTATATTCCGTACACCTGTCCAGACACTTACGGAGTCGACTATGAACAGTCTGCTGTCCGCAGACGGTGCTCCCCTGCTGATCGGCGCGACGCTGATCGACAAGGGCGGTGCCGGCGTCTTCAGCACCGTGAACCCGGCGACCGAGGAGGAACTCGGGCACGCCGCCAATGCCGACGCCGCCGATATGGACGCTGCCATCGCCGCCGCCCGCACGGCTTTCGACACCACGGACTGGTCCCGCGACCACGCCTTCCGCGCGCACTGCCTCACTCAGCTGCGCACCGCGCTCCAGGACAATGTCGAGCAGCTGCGCGAGATCACCGTCGCCGAGGCGGGCGCGCCCATCATGTTCACCCGCGGACCGCAGCTGGAAGGCCCGATCGCCGACCTGGACTTCGCCGCGAAGCTGGCCGAGAACTACAACTGGGAAACCGATCTCGGCGTCGCCGCGCCGATGGGCATCAGCAGCCGCCGGGTGCTGCGGCGCGAGGCGACCGGCGTGGTCGGCGCCATCACCCCGTGGAATTTCCCGCACCAGATCAATTTCGCCAAGCTCGGCCCGGCGCTCGCGGCGGGCAATACCGTCGTGCTCAAACCCGCGCCGGACACCCCGTGGTGCGCGGCGGCGGTCGGACGGATCATCGCCGAGCACACCGATATCCCGGCGGGCGTGGTGAACATCGTGACCTCCGATGATCACAGTCTCGGCGCGCAGCTGAGTTCCGACCCGCGCGTGGACATGGTGAGCTTCACCGGGTCCACCGCCACCGGTCGCGCGGTGATGACGGCGGCCGCGGCCACCATCAAGAAGAGCTTCCTCGAACTCGGCGGTAAATCGGCGGCCATCGTGCTCGACGATGCCGACATCGGCGCGGCCGTCGGCGTCACCGCCTTCTCGGTGTGTGTGCATGCCGGGCAGGGCTGTGCGCTGACCACCCGGCTGCTGGTCCCCCGCGCCGCCTACGAGCAGGCCGTGCAGATCGCGGCGACCACCATGGGCGGCATCGTCCCCGGCGATCCGTCCGCCCCCGGCACCGTCTGCGGCCCGCTCATCTCGGCCCGGCAGCGCGACCGGGTGGAACGTTATCTGGCGATCGCCCGGGACGAGGGCGGGCGCATCGTGGCCGGCGGCGGACGTCCGGCCGGGCGCGACCGCGGCTACTTCATCGAACCGACGCTGATCGCCGACGTCGCACCCGACTCCACCATCGCCACCGAGGAGATCTTCGGCCCGGTGCTCGTGGTGATCCCGCACGACGGCGACGACGACGCCATCCGCCTGGCCAACGACTCCCCCTACGGCCTGTCCGGCGCGGTATGGGGCACCGATCCGGAACGCATCCGCCGCGTCACCGACGGCGTGCGCACCGGGACGCTCGGCGTCAACGGCGGCATCTGGTACTCCGCCGACGCACCGTTCGGCGGATACAAGCAGTCCGGAATCGGGCGCGAGATGGGCGTGGCCGGGTTCGAGGAATACCTGGAAACCAAGCTCATCGCCACCGCCGAACCCAGCTGACCGCCACCCCTACCTCATCAGGAGCACCCATCATGGTCCGTTTCACCGGAAAGTCGGCCATCGTCACCGGAGCCGCGCGCGGCATCGGCGCCGCCTACGCCCAAGCCTTGGCTGCCGAGGGCGCCAATGTCGTGGTCGCCGACCGCAATACCGAACTCGGCACGGCGGTCGCGGAGAAGATCGTGGCCGACGGCGGCTCGGCCGTCTTCGCCGAGGTCGACGTCTCCGATCCGGAATCCGCCACGGCGCTGGCCGATTTCACGGTCGAGAAATTCGGCGGCATCGACCACCTGGTCAACAATGCCGCCATCTACGGCGATATGAAGCTGGACCTGCTGCTCACCGTGCCGTGGGACTACTACCAGCGGTTCATGAACGTCAACCTCAACGGCGCGCTGATCATGACCCGCGCGGTCTGGCAGCACATGGCCGCGCGGGGCGGCGGGTCGATCGTCAACCAGTCCTCCACCGCGGCGTGGGTGTATTCGGGGTTCTACGGGCTGGCGAAGGTCGGCATCAACGGCCTGACCCAGCAGCTGGCCTTCGAGCTCGGTGGTTCGAAGATCCGCATCAACGCGATCGCACCCGGACCTATTGATACCGAAGCCACCAAAACCGTGACGCCGGGTGTCATCGTCGAGGACATGATCAAGCGGCTGCCGCTCAAGCGGATGGGCACCCCGGAGGATCTGGTCGGCGCCTGCCTGTACCTGTTGTCGGACGAGGCGAGCTGGGTCACCGGACAGATCTTCAATGTCGATGGCGGGCAGGTGTTCCGGTCGTGAGTACCCCGGAGGCCGGTGCCAGGATCGGCTTCATCGGTCTGGGGAGCATGGGCGCCCCGATGGCGAAGCGGCTGCTCGACTGGCCGGGCGGACTCACCGTCTGCGATACCCGCGCCGAGGCGGTGGCGCCGTTCACCGACGCCGGCGCCGAGTCCGCGTCCACGGCGGCCGAACTCGCCGCCAAGTGCACGGTGATCTCGGTGGTCGTGGTCGACGACGCGCAGGTCCGCCAGGTGGTGGCCGGTCCCGGCGGGCTGCTGGAGACCGCCGCCCCCGGCACCGTCGTCGCGGTGCACTCCACCATCAGCGATTCGACGGCGGTCGACCTGGCCGCTCGATGCGCCGAGCACGGAGTGGAACTGGTCGACGCACCGGTCAGCGGTGGCGCGCCCGGCGCGAACCGTGGTGCGCTGGCGGTGATGGTAGGCGGCAGCGAGACGGCCTTCGCCCGAGTGCGCGAACCGTTCGGGTGTTTCGGCGACCTCATCGTGCACGCCGGGCCGGTGGGTGCCGGAACTCGAATGAAGCTGGCCCGCAACCTGGTTCATTTCGTCGCCTTCACCGCGGCCACCGAGGCCCAGCGGCTGGCCGAGGCGGCCGGACTCGATATCACCACGCTCGGCAAGGTGGTCCGCCACTCCGACGCCGTGACCGGTGGGCCCGGCGCCATCATGCTGCGCGAGCGCACCGGCCCGATCGCCGAGGGCGATTTCTGGCTGCCGATCATGGGCCACGTGCGCGATCTCGGCGACAAGGATCTGGCCCTGGCGCTGGATCTGGGCCGCAGGCTCGGCATCGACCTGCCGCTGGCCGCGCTGGCGCGCGAGCATCTCGGGCCGGGTCTCGGTGTTCCGCCGCCCGCGCCGGAGGGCTCATGAGCCGACGATCAAGCCACGCGCCGACCCCATCGGGCGCCCCGACCACCGCCGACCAGGAGATGCCCGCATGAGCGAACCGACCGAACCCAACGGCACCGAACCCACCCTGCGTGAACGCGGCCTGGCGAAGATGGAGGAGGTGTACGGCACGCCCTTCCAGGACTATCCCAGCGACCATTTCGCGATGACCGCCGACCACCTGTTCGCCAACGTCTGGTCCCGTCCGGGCTTGAGCATCCGCGATCGCAGGCTGGTGCTGCTCGGCGCGCTCACCGCCCAGGGCCTGATGGACACCGCGGCCATCCAGATCGGGGCTGCCCTGCGCAACGGTGAACTCACCGAGGAAGAACTGCACGAGATCGCACTGTTCCTGTGCCACTACATCGGCTGGCCGAACGGCAGCAAGCTCGACATCTCGATCACCACGATCGTCGGGCAGCAGAAGAAGGCGGAGCGGGACAAGCAGAAGCAGCAGGAATCCGCAGCCGAGCCACCGAAGCCATGACGTCGCGCGGACCCGGATTTGTGAGGAGTACACAGCATGGCTGAATCGACACCGACCACCGTTCGCCCGCTGCCCGTGACGGAGGTGGCGAGCTGGGATCACACCGCCGACGTCGTCGTCGCCGGTTACGGCATCGCCGGGGTGTGCGCCGCGATCGAGGCCGCGCGCGCCGGCGCGAGCGTGCTGATCCTGGAACGCACCGGCGGCTGGGGTGGTGCGGCCGCGCTGGCCGGCGGATTCATCTACCTCGGCGGCGGCACCCCATTGCAGCGGGCGCTCGGCTTCGACGACACCCCGCAGAACATGGCCGAGTTCCTGCTGGCGGCGCTTGGACCGGGGGCGGACCGGGAGAAGATCATCGACTACTGCGAGGGCAGCGTCGAACACTACGAATGGCTGGTGGCCAACGGGGTGCCGTTCAAGGAGGAGTTCTGGCCCGAACCCGGCTGGGAGCCGCCACACGACGAGGGCCTGATGTACACCGGCGGCGAGAACGCGGCGCCGTTCAACACCATCGCCGACCCGGCCCCGCGCGGCCACGTGCCGCAGATGGCCGATAAGCGCACCGGGGAGAAGGGCGGCGGCTACATGCTCATGAAGCCACTGGCCGAGACCGCCGAAAAGCTCGGCGTCGGTGTCGAATACGACATGCGGATCCAGCGCCTGGTGGTCGACGGCGAGCGGGTGGTCGGCGTGATCGCCAAACGCTACGGACAGCAGGTCGCGATCCGAGCCGAGCGCGGTGTGGTGCTCGCCACCGGCAGCTTCGCCTACCAGCAGCAGATGATCGAGGGGTACGCACCGCGGCTGATCGGACGGCCCGCGGCCGCCATCGAGGAACACGACGGCATCGGCATCCGGGTGGCCCAGGCCCTCGGCGCCGAGCTGGCCCATATGGACGCCACCGAGGTCGCCTTCTTCGGCGATCCGCAGATGCTCGCGCGCGGCATCCTCGTCAACGGGCGCGGCCAGCGCTACATCGCCGAGGACACCTATCCCGGCCGGATCGGCCAGGCCACCCTGATCCAGCAGGACAACCAGGCCTATCTGATCATCGGCGAGGCCGCCTACGAACAAGCGCTCACCACCGAGACCTCGACTCCCTTCTTCCGTCAGCCGCCCACCTGGGCCGCGGAATCGGTCGCCGAACTCGAGTCCGAGATGGGGCTGCCCGCGGGCGCGCTCACCTCGACGGTCGAGGTGTACAACCGGCACGCCGCTGAGGGCGCCGATCCGCTGCTCGGCAAGAAGCCGGAATGGGTGACGCCGATCGAGGGCGCGGTCGCCGGCTTCGACATGCGCGGATTCACCGCGGGATTCACCCTCGGCGGGCTGCGCACCGATCTGGACAGCCGGGTGCTGCACGTCGACGGGCAACCCATCGCCGGGCTGTACGCCGCCGGGCGCTGCACCTCCGGGATCTGCGCCGGCGGCTACGTCAGCGGGGCCTCGCTCGGCGACGGCAGCTTCTACGGACGCCGCGCGGGCATCGCCGCGGCCAAGAACTGAGAATGTAGTATCCAGACACATGTCCGAAGGCGATTCCATCATCCTCGAGGCGACCCGGCGTCGCCTCACCGAGAAGCAGGCCGACACCGTCGACAAGCTGACCAAGGCGGCGGTGGAGGTCCTCGCGCGCGAAGGATTCGCGGGGATGACCATCCGGATGGTCGCCGCGGCGGCCGGGGTCGGCACGGCCACCGCCTACACCTACTTCTCCTCCAAGGAACATCTGGTCGCCGAGATCTTCTGGCGGCGGCTGGCGGCCTCACCGTCGCCGGTCAGCGACGACCCCGACCCCAAGGTCCGGGTGGTTGCCGAACTGCGCAATATCGCCATGCTCGTCGCCGATGAGCAGCAGGTGTCCGGCGCGGTGACCAGCGCACTGCTCGGCCGCGATCCCGATGTGGCGCATCTGCGCGGCCGGATCGGCGGCGAGATCCGCAAACGGATCGTGCGTGCGCTCGGTGCCGATGCCGACGACGACGTCGTCGAATCGCTGGAACTGCTCTACGCGGGCGCCCTGGTGCGCGCGGGCATGGGATACGGCTCGTACTCCGAAATCGCCGACCGCATCGAGAAATCCGCGCTGCTCATCCTGGGCTGACCTCACCTGAACGGAAACCGCTGTGCCGACCAAACGCCCACCCAAGCTCGATTCGCCGTTGGTACCGAAGATCATCAAGCTCATGTCGCGCGCGCATGTGTGGCTGTACCAGCGCAGCGGCGGCCGGATCGGCAAGAACTGGCGCGTCGGGGCAGCCTTCCGCAAACCCGCGCCCAACCTGCTGCTCGAACATCGAGGACGCAAGTCCGGCAAGGTGTTCACCACACCCCTGGTGTACCTGGTCGACGGCGCGAATCTGGTGGTCGTCGCCTCACAGGGCGGGCTGCCGAACAATCCGCAGTGGTACCACAATCTGGTCGCCGATCCCGAGGCCGCGGTGCAGATCGGCACCGAACGCCGGCTGGTGCGGGCCCACGTCGCCGACGATGCGGAGCGCGCGCGGTTGTGGCCGATGCTGGTGGATCTGTACGCCGATTTCGACAGCTACCAGTCGTGGACCGACCGAAAGATTCCGGTGGTCGTCCTCGAACCCCGGTAATTCGGCTGAGCTGCCGAGAAATCCGACCGTAGTCGGATCTATCCGGCCCGTTCACCCGATAGCGTGGACTCCGACGTCGACAGAAGGGGCGGGTTCATCGATGAGCACGAGAACGGTCGCGCGGCAGTGCACGCTGTGCGAGGCGCATTGCGGAATCCTGGTCACGGTCGAAGACGAGCGGGTCACCCGCATCGAGGGCAATCGCGAGGACGTGCTGTCCAAGGGCTACATCTGCCCGAAGGCCACGGCCATGGGCGGCCTGCACCACGATCCGGACCGGCTGCGCACGCCGATGCGGCGCGTCGGCGACGGCTTCGAGCCGATCGGATGGGACGAGGCGTTCGGCGAGATCGGCCGGCGTCTCCGCGCGATCCGCTCCGCGCACGGCCCCAGCGCCATCGGCATGTACATGGGCAACCCGGCCGCGCACAGCACCTCGGTGCTCTACGGCGGACTGCTGCGCGCCGCCCTGATGACCAGGAACTTCTTCTCCGCCTCCTCGATCGACCAATTCCCGCAGGAATTCACGGCCTGGCGGATGTTCGGTTCCAACGTGCTGATGCCGGTGGCCGATATCGACCGCACCGACCGGCTGGTGATCCTCGGCGCCAACCCGGCGGTCTCGAACGGATCCATCACCACCATGCCCGGCGCCAAGCAGCGCATCCGCGATGTGCGCGGGCGCGGCGGCAGCGTCGTCGTCATCGACCCGCGGCGCACCGAGACGGCGCGGCTGGCCGACGAGCACGTCGCGGTCGCACCGGGCGGAGATGTGTATCTGCTGCTCGGCATGCTGCACGTGCTGGTCGCCGAAAAGTTGTACGACGAGCGCGCCGTGCGCGAACAATGCGCCGGCTGGGAACGGTTGCGCCGCTTGGTCGCCGACACCACGCCGGAAACCATGGCACCGCACGCGGGCGTCGACGCCGACACCATCCGGCGCCTGGCCCGCGATCACGCGGCGGCGCCCTCGGCGGTGCTCTACGCCAGGATCGGGGTGTGCCAGCAGGTCACGGGCACGCTGACGCACTGGCTGGTCAACACGATCAACGCCGTCACCGGAAATCTCGACCGGGCCGGCGGCCAGATGTTCGGCACTCCACCCGTCGACGCCGCTCGCTACGCGAAATACCTGCCGATGGGCCACGGCGCGTGGACCGACCGCTCGGGAGCGCATAAATCCTTCCGCAGCGAGCTACCCGTCGGTGTGCTGGCCGAGGAGATCCTGACCGAGGGGCCCGGCCAGATCAAGGCGATGATCACCTACGCTGGGAATCCGGTGCTGTCCACCCCGCAAGGCGGGCGGCTGGAAGCGGCGCTGTCCTCGCTCGATTTCTATGTGGCCGTGGACATGTACATCACCGAGACCACGCGCCACGCCGACATCATCCTGCCGCCGGTGTCCCCGCTGGAACGCGAGGAACTCAACATCCTGTTCCCGGTGTTCAGTGTGCGCAACAACGCCCGCTACGACGCCAAGGTGTTCGACCCGCCCGCCGATGCCATGGAGGACTGGCAGATCCTGGCCCGGCTGATCACCGAGGTGGTGCCGCTGCCCGTCCGCCGGCTCACCGGGCGCGCCGCCGATGCGGTGTTCGCGCAACTGAGTCCGCAACGGATGATCGCCGCCGCCGTCGCGACGGGCCCGTACGGTGTGCTGCGCAAGGGTCGTAAGGGGTTGACCATCAAGCGGATCCGCGAGGCCGCGGGCGGCGTCGACCTGGGCCCCTTGCGGCCGCGGCTGCCCGAACTCATCGGTACCCGCGACCGTAAGGTGCAGCTCGCGCCGCCCGACTTCCTGCGCGCCATCACCGCCGTGCTCGACGATGCCGCGGCCGGTCGGGCACTGACCGCCCCCGGCGAAGGCTTCGACCTCAAACTCATCGGCCGGCGCCACCTGCGCAGCAACAATTCCTGGCTGCACAACATCCCGACGATGATGAAGGGCCGCGACCGCTGCACCGTGCTCATGCACCCCGACGACGCCACCGAACGCGGTCTCGCCGACGGTGATTCGGCCACCGTCGCCTCCCCCGTCGGCGCGATCACGCTGCCGGTCGAGATCAGCGACGACATCCGCCGCGGCGTCGTCGCCATCCCGCACGGCTGGGGCCATGGCGCACCCGGCGTCGGCTGGAGTGTGGCCGCCGCCCAGCCGGGCGTCAACGTGAACCTGCTGCACGACCCGTCGCTCACCGACCCGCTCTCGGGCGCGGCCGCGGTGAACAACACGTGGGTGCGGGTGAGCGCGGTGACGCCCGGCGCCGCCGCGACGGCCGCGGTGTCGACCACCGCGGCGCCCTGACCGATATCCGGCACGGCCACTGTCACCCGGCGACGCCGGGGCAACGGGCACCCACGTGCGCCGAAAGGCCGGGTGGGCGTTTCACCGGCCCGCGTGACGCTCCGGGGCAAGCCCGATGCGTCACGCGGAATCCGCCCGAGGCTCGTATCAGCCCCGGGCAGTACCGAGGTTCACCGGAATGGACAGTGGGCCGATCGTGAAGAACGACGGGGCGTGCGGGATGTCATCCGCATCGATCGCCAGGCTCAGATCGGGGAACCGTCGATACAGGGCGGCCAGCGCGAGGCGGCCCTCCAATCGCGCGAGCGGCGCCCCCACGCAGTAGCGCGGTCCATGCCCGAACCCGAGGTGCGCGGCCTTCTCGCGGTTGATGTCGAACTGGTTCGCGGTATCACCGTGCTGCTCGGGATCGACACCCGCAGCCTGATAGACCACCCCCACCGCATTGCCCTTGGGAATGGGCACGCCGGCGATGGTCACGTCCTGGAGGGTGAACCGGAAGCTCGTCATCATCACCGAGTGCCGATAGCGCAGGGTCTCCTCGACGACCTCGGCCCACCGGTCCTGCGCCTTGGTCGTCGCGAGCTGATCGGGATGCTGCGACAGCGCGACCACGGCATTGCCGAGCAGATACACGGTCGTCTCGTGCCCGGCAATGAGCATCAGCCACAACACCGCGACCAGTTCGTCGGTGGTGAGCCGCTCCCCGTCGTCGCGAGCGCGAACGAGATCGGTGGTGAGGTCGTCACCGGGCTCGTTCTCCTTGCGCCGCACCAGTTCGTACAGGTACCCACGCAACGCGACCTGGGTGTCGAAGGCTTCCTCGGCCGTGGCGTTCTGCGACAGCGAGGCCAGCGTCCACCGGCGCAGCTGGGCCCGCTCGGACTCGGGCACCCCGAACAGTTCACTGATCACGGCCATCGGCAGCGCGTCGCAGAAGGCGGGTACCAGATCGACCCCGTCTCCGGCCCGCTCGACCTCGTCCAGCAGTCCGTCGATGAGCTGCTGGATGCGCGGTTCCAGCGCACGTACCCGGGCGGGTGTGAAGCCCTTGCCGACCAGCCCGCGCAACCGGCGGTGGTCCGCGCCGTCCTTGGTGGACAGGTGATCGCCCTGGACGATGGCCCGGAACGGCCAGTCCTCGGGGATCGATCCGTCATAGAGCCCGGGCCAGTGCTTCGGGTCGCGGGCGAAGGTCTTGTTGTCGCCGGCGAGGATCTCCTCGACCGCCTTGTGCGTCAGCGCCAGATAGGCGGGCACTCCACCGGGAAATTCGACTTCGACGACGGGAGCGATCTTCTGTAGTCGGCGACAGGTATCGAGTGGCCGTTCGTCGGCGGCGGGAAAAGCAGGCAGGCTCGTCATGGCTGTGGCCCTTCGAGACAGCGCAATCTATGCGGCGCGTGGTCGATGAAATACCTTGCGCCGGATATCCTCTCAGAATTCCCGCCCGCGTCGACCCGGCGATTGCCACGGCTGGTGAGCGCTTATCCGCCATCGGCAGAACAGGTTTCGCTGCCCGTCCGCCGATCAGGACTCGGTGTCCGCCGAGGCCGGGACATTCGCGCGCTCGGCGCCCAGCGTGGTGTCGGGCCCGTGCCCGGTGTGCACCACCGTCTCCTCCGGCAGCGCGAACAACCGGTTGTTGATCGAGGCCAGGATGGTCGGGTAGTCCGAGTACGAGCGGCCGGTGGCCCCCGGCCCGCCCTCGAAAAGGGTGTCGCCGCTGAACACTTCGCCGAGCTCGGGCAGGTAGAGGCAGCAGGAGCCGGGGGAATGGCCCGGCGTGTGGAGCACCTCGAGATGCGTGGAGCCGACCTCGAGCCGCTGCCGATCAGCGAGCGCGGTGTATTCGATGCCCGGATGGGTCTGCTGCCACAGCACGTCGTCGTCGGGATGCAGGTGGATCGGCGCGCCGGTGGCGGCCGACAGCTGCGGAGCGACGGTGACGTGGTCGTTGTGGGCGTGCGTGCACACGATGGCGGTGACGTGCCTGCCCGCGACCGCGTCCAGGATCGGGCGGGCGTCGTGGGCGGCGTCGATGATCAGCACCTCGTTGCCGTCGCCGACCAGCCAGATGTTGTTGTCCACATCCCAGCAGCCGCCGTCCAGGCAGAACTGGCCGGAGGTGACGATGCGCTCCACCCGCGTCACAGCACGACCACCGAACGCAGCACCTTGCCGCCGTGCATGGTGTGGAACGCCTCTTCCACGGCGTCGAGCCCGATTCGTTCGGTGACGAACTTCTCCAGCGGTAGCCTGCCCTGCCGATACAGCTCGATCAGCGTGGGGAAATCACGTTCGGGCAGGCAGTCGCCGTACCAGGAGGATTTGAGCGCGCCGCCGCGGCTGAAGAAATCGATCAGCGGCATCTCGAGGGTCATGTCCGGAGTCGGCACGCCCACCAGGACGACGGTGCCCGCAAGATCGCGGGCGTAGAACGCCTGCTTCCAGGTTTCCGGGCGGCCGACCGCGTCGATCACCACGTCGGCGCCGAAACCGCCGGTGAGTTCCTGGATTTCGGCCACCGCGTCGGCAGTGGATGCGTCGATGACGTGGGTGGCACCCAGTTCGCGGGCCGCGTCGAGCTTGCTCGGGTCGCGGTCGACGGCGATGATCGTCGTCGCACCCGCCAGCCGCGCGCCCGCGATCGCCGCATCGCCGACACCGCCGCAGCCGATCACGGCCACCGAATCACCGCGGCCCACAGTGCCGGTGTTCATCGCCGCGCCGAGCCCGGCCATCACACCGCAGCCGAGCAGTCCGGCGACGGCCGGATCGGTCTCCGGATCGACCTTGGTGCACTGACCCTCGTGCACCAGCGTCTTGTCGGCGAACGCCCCGATGCCGAGGGCGGGGGTGAGCTCGGTGCCGTCCTCGAGCGTCATCGGCTTGCTGGCGTTGAAGGTGTCGAAGCAGTACCAGGGCCGCCCCCGCTTACAGGCGCGGCACTGCCCGCAGACCGCCCGCCAGTTCAGCACCACGAAATCGCCCACCTCGACATGGGTGACCGATTCCCCGACCGTCTCCACGATGGCCGCCGCCTCGTGCCCGAGCAGGAACGGGAATTCGTCGTTGATGCCGCCCTCACGGTAGGTCAGATCGGTGTGGCACACCCCGCACGCCTGCACCCGCACCACCACATCGTTGGGGCCGGGATCCGGGATCACGACCGTGACGAGTTCCACCGGAGCACCCGATCGACGGGCGATGACACCTCGGACGTTCTGCGGCACGATCTCTCCTCTCTGCGCGGCGCGGCCCGAGCGGGCCACTGCTCTCACCGTAGCCGGACGTATGGCCGGAAGTCGGCCATCCCCGCCTCGAGTACCGGTGACCGGAACCGAAGTGACACAGGCGTCGCCGGAGCCGCCCCTGCCGCCGGTCAGCGCTGCCGGATCCACAACGGCAGCCGAGCGTGCCGACGGACCATCAGGCTGGGAACCCACTGCGGCGGGGCATCGTCCACCAGGCCGAATCCGCTGCTGCGCGTGAGCAGCGCGGTGATCGCGGCCAGTGCTTCCATCCTGGCCAGGGCAGCGCCGATGCAGAAATGCGCGCCCTTGCCGAACGCCAGGGTGGTGCGGCCGGAGCGGTCGACATCGACGATGTCGGGCTCGGCGAAGGTGCCGGGGTCGCGGTTGGCCGCGCCCCACATCAGCAACAGATGACCGCCCGCGGGCAGCACCACTCCGCCGAGCGTGGTCTCCCGGGTGATATGGCGATGGTGTCCGCGAAACGGCGATTCCACCCGCGCCACTTCCTCGAGGAAGGCCGGGATCGCGGCGGTGTCGGTGCGCAGCCGATCCTGTAAGACCGGGTGCTCGGCCAGGATCCGCGCCGCGTTCGCGATCAGGCCCGCCGTCGACTCGCCGCCCGCGCCCACCAGCTGCACCAGTATCAGCACGGCGACCTCGGGTTCGAGATCACCGCGCCGGCACGCCGAAGCGAGCACGTCCAGCAGGCCCGGCACGGTGCCTTCCGGGCGCGCGAGGGCGCGGGCGAGCTGATCATGCAGATAGCCGGCCAGTTCGGCGGCGGAGGTGACCAGCCGCGGGAGCCGCCCCTCGGCGACGATGCCACCGAGCATCTCGGTGCTGTCATAGGCCCAGGCGAGCAATCGCGGCACGTCCGGCGATGGCAATCCGATGATGTCGGCGACCACCCCGAGCGGTAGCCGGTCGGCGATCCCGGTGGCGATATCGATGCGATCGCCGCGCAGTTGCTCCTGCCAGAGCCGGTCGACCAGGTCGTGCACCAGCTGCCCGAGGCCGCGTACGCGCGCGCCGAGATACGGGAAGACCAGCTTGCGGTGTGCGGCGTGCACCGGATCGTCTGCTGTGGCCAGCACATGAACGGCCCGACCACCACCGTCGATATCGAAGACCAGCGGCGGGCCTTCCGGCTGGTGGATCATCACCCCGGTCAGGTTCGAGGAGAAGTCCTCCACCCGGGTGGCCGCCTCGGTCACCAGGTCCCAGGACGTCACCAGGAAGAAGTCGGTTCCAGGAACCCGCCACACCGGCGACTGCTCGCGCAGCATCCGGTACATCGGATACGGGTCGTCCAGATACGCCGGGTCGAAGATGTCGATATCGCTCGGTGCCACCACTGCGCGCTCCCGCTCTCGTCTGCCGTTACCGGGTTCGACGCTGCGCTGTTGCCGATACCCGGGTCAACAGTGGTCTCGCCTCGAGACATCCGGCAGAGAGCCCCGAGGTGACGTCATCGACCCTCCGGGGGATTTCGCCGGGTTGCGGGGTACACAAATTATGGAGGTTGTCTCATCCTGAGACGACAACCGATCTCAGGAGGCGCCGGCATGGCTCAGCACCACGGAGACTGGCTCACCGGCGGCGATCGCCGCGCGGCCGCTGTCGCACGCATCGAAGCCGCCGCCACCGAATTGTTCCTCGAACGCGGCATCGATGACGTCGGCGTGGACGAGGTGGCCGCACGGGCCGGTTGCTCGCGGGCCACCCTCTACCGCCATGTCGGCGGGAAGGCCGCCCTCGTCGACGCCGTCCTCGCGCACTCGGCGGCCACCGTCACCGAGCGCGTCGCCGCCGCGATCGGCAGCCACACCGGTCCACGCCGCGTTGTCGAAGCCATTCTGGCCTCGGTGGCGGCGATCCGCGCCGATCCCGTGCTGTACCGCTGGCTTGCCTCCCGCGCCACCGGCGAGGAAGCGCTCACCGGCTCCCCGGTGCTGTCCCGAATCGCCGCCACCCTCACCGGCGCCCCCGACGACGAAGCGGCGCAATGGATCGTGCGAGTGGTGCTGGCCCTGCTCACCTGGCCCCTCCCCGACGCCGCCACCGAACGCGAGGTGGTGCGGCGCTTCGTGGCACCGGGTTTCGCCACCCGGCGCTGACCCGAGGTGCCTGCTGCTGTTCGGATTACAGCAGGCCCCAGGCCTGCAACAGGTAGGTCACGTTGGCGGCCAGCGATGTGACGGTGTTCGCCAGGTTCAGTGCCGACGAACCGAGATCGATGATGTTCACGTCTTCCTCCTCATGCGGCCCGACCCTTTACCCACCGTAGTGACGGCGCAAACCGGTGGCATCCGCCTATCGGATGAATCACGACACGACCTGAGACCGATCCCCGCTCGCGCCGGCGGCCCCGCTGCCGACGGACATGCCCCAGAACTCGGCGAAGCGACCACCCTTGCGCAGCAGATCCGCAGGGGACCCCGCCTCCACGATCCGGCCGTCGTCGAGGAAGACGACGTGGTCGGCGGTGCGCACGGTGTGCAGCCGATGAGCCACCAGCACCACCGTGCGCCCGGCCATCAGGCGTTCGATGCCACGGTGCACGGCCGCTTCGTTGGCCGGATCCAGGGCCGAGGTCACCTCGTCGAGCAGCACGATGGGCGCGTCCTTCAGCAGGGCGCGGGCGATGCACACGCGCTGACGTTCACCACCGGACAACCGGGCACCGGCTTCACCGACCTCGGCGCGCCACCCGCCGGGCAGTCGTCCGATCACCTCGTCCAGCTGGGCAGCGCTCGCGGCGGCGCGGACTTCGGCGTCGGTGGCGTCGGGCCTGCCGAGCCGGATGTTGTCTTCGATGGTGCCGTCGAAGAGGTAGACGTCCTGGAAGACGACGGCGATCTGCGCCATCAGGGCGGCGGTGCCGAGGTCGCGGACATCGACACCGCCCACTCGCACGGCGCCGGCGTCCACATCGTGAAAGCGCGCGATGAGGTGCAGCAGGGTGCTCTTGCCCGCCCCGGAGGGCCCGACGATCGCCACCCGACGGCCCTGCGGCACGGTCAGATTCAGCTCGTCGATCACCGTGCGGCCGCCACGACGGAAGGTGACCGCGTCGAACTCCAGCTCGTGGCCGCTCGGCCGGGCCGGGTGCGCGGGCTCCGGCAGCGGCTCGGTGCGCAGCAGCGCGTCGATCCGGACGAGTTGTGCGCGTGCGCTGCGGAGTTTGCCGCCGATGTCGGCCAGCGCGAGCACGGGGTCGGCGCAGCGGGCCGCGAGCACCAGGATCGCCAGGACCTCGACGGCGCCGAGGGTTCCGCCCACAGCGAGGTAGGCCCCGAGGGCCAGCAGCGCGGTGAACATCGCCTGGACGGTGACGGTGAGACCGACGACCCCGGGCAGGGCCGACAGCGCGGAGCGGCGGGCGGCACGCTCGATGCCGCGCAGCGCGTCGTCGAGCAGGCCGAATCGCTCGGTGGTGCGCCCGCCCGCCCGCAGCACCGGCTGTGCCTGGAGGTATTCGATGACGCGACCGGCGGCCTGCTGGTCGCGGTCGTGGCGTTCGGCGTCGGCGGCCGCCATCGCCGGTGCGGTCCGAGACTGGATCGCCGCCACGAGCGGCACCGCGATCAGGGCGGCAAGACCGAGCCGCCAGTCGACGACGGCGATCACGACGACGATCGTCAGCGGCGTCACGACCGCGGCGATGAACGGCGCGAGCAGATGCGCGATCACACTCATCGCTTCCAGCACGCCCCGGCTGGCCAGCACCGACACCTCACCCACCCGGTCACGCCCGTACCAGCCGATCGGCAGCCGGGCCAGATGATCGCCGAGCCGGTGATAGGTACCGCGCAGCAGCGTGGTTCCGGCCCGGAATCCGGCCAGATCGCTCACATAGCGCAGCACCGCGTAACCGGCGACGGCGGCGGCGAATACCGCGAGCCACGGCCGGGCGTTGCCGGGGCTGCTTCCGAACAACTCCCGCAGCACCGGGACCAGGAGGGCGTAGGCCGATCCTTCGGCGATGGCGGTGACGGTCATCAGGACCACGGCGCGGCGCACCGGACCGGCGTATGTATGCCCGAGCACGCGCAGCAGCAGGGCGATCATGGCAGTTCAGCTCCTCGATGTGTGCGCCAGAATTCGGCGAATGCGCCGTCGGCTGCCAGAACTCGGGCGGGCGCGCCGCGCTCGACGATCTCGCCGTCGCGCAGCAGGACGACGGTGTCGGCGTCGGCGATGGTCTCCAGCCGGTGGGCGATGATCAGCAGGGTCCGCTCACCGCGCAGTGTCGACAGGGTCCGGCGTACCGCGTGTTCGGTCAGCGGGTCGGCGAATGCGGTGGCCTCGTCCAGGACGAGGATCGGCGTGTCCGCCAGCAGCGCACGGGCGAGCGAGAGCCGCTGTGCCTCACCGCCGGACAGTCCGGCGTCGACGCCGAGCACCGTGTCGTAGCCGTGTGGCAGTTCGAGAATCCGCTGGTGGATTCCCGCGAGCCGGGCGGCCCGCACCACCTGCTCGCGCTCGGCATGCGGCACGGCGAGGGCGATATTGTCGGCTACCGAGGCGCGCAGCAGCCGCACGTCCTGGAAGACGAACGAGACGGTCCGGTAGAGCGCGGAGCTGCCGATCTCGCGCAGGTCGACCTCGCCGATGCTGATGCTGCCGTGCGTCGGATCGAAGAACCGCGGAAGCAGTTGCACCAGGGTGGATTTGCCGCTGCCCGACGGTCCCGCGAGCGCGGTGACCGTGCCCGGTTCGAGCACCAGGTCGATGCCGCGCAGCACCTCGTGTCCGGTGTCGTAGGCGAATCGGACATCGCGCAGCTGCACCCGATGGCCTCGTGGCGCGACCGGGCGCGCTGGTTCGGGTAACGGCTCGACGTCGAGCACCGCACGGACCCGGCCGAGCGCACGGCCGGCCGCTTGCAGATCGTCGAATCCGTGGCCGAGCGCCGCGACCGGTGCGGTCAAGCCCAGCCCGAGCAGCAGGAACGGCAGCAGGTCCGCGGCCGCCAGGCTGCCGCCGGTGATCAATGCCGCGCCGCCCGTCAACACCACAAGCAGCACGAACGGCGGCGACAACGCCAACTGCATCCCGGCGGCGATCGGGGAGATGCCGCGCACCCAGCGCACGAAGGTGCCGGCGAAATCGTCCACCGCCGTGCGGAATCGGCGGTGCGCGCGGTCACCACCGCCGAAGGCTTTCACCACCGCGATGCCTTGAACGAACTCGACCGCGGTGTCGGCGATACGCCCCATCGCCGCATCGAATTCCTGCTGTTCGCGCTGCCGGGCCGGAGTCATCATCAACGGAACCAGGGCCACCGCCAGCAGCACCGGGATCAGCGTGATCAGGGTGAGCCGCCAATCGACGGTGAGCAGATAGATCAGCGACACCAGCGGCACCACGAACGCCGACACCAGCTCACCGGGAGCATGCGCGATGAACGGATGCACCGCGCTCACATCCTCGCCGACCACCTTGGCCAGCTCGCCGGTGCGGCGCCGGGCGAGCAGACCCATCGGCACGCGGCCCAGATGTGCGGCGAGCCGCCGGCGCAGCGACAACTGCACCCGGCCGTCGAGAACGTGCCCGAGCCCGGACGCGGCGGCCGTGAACAGCAGCCGGACGGACAGGCCGCCCGCCCCGAGCAGCACCGCCGCCCAGACCCGGCCGTCATCGATCGGGCCGGGTGACAGCAGCACCCGGCCCAGCTCCACCACGGCGATCAGCGGCGCCAGCCCGGCAACAGCACCGATGACTTGCAGGCCGATGACGGCGGCGAATCCCCGAACGTGCGGGCGCAGCAGCGCCGCTGCCGAGGTGTCGTTCGTACGGGCGGATCGCGGTTCGGACGATGCGGCCGGCGCATCGGCGAGGTCGGTGGCGGTCATGTCAGTCCCCTCGCGTGGCGCCTCCGGACAACTGCCGGGACGGGTTCGTGGTGGCCGGGTCGATGCATGGCACCGGTCCTTCGGGGTGGGGCGGTCTGCGCGATCGGTGCGCGCGGGTCGCAGGTTTCAGAAAGTCACTGTCTCTAGAGAGTGACTGTACGATCCTGATTACAGACAGTCAATGTCTGAAAGACAGCCTCATGCTCCAGACAGTTACTTGCTGATACCGTGATCACATGAGCGGACTTCGCGAACGCTGGCGCGTCAAGGCGATGCACACCATCCAGGAACGAGCCCTCGACCTCTTCGACGAGAAGGGCTTCAGCGCCGTCACCATCGACGAGATCGCCGCGGCCGCCGAGGTGTCACCGTCGACGGTCTATCGCCTCTTCGGCACAAAGGAGGGGATCATCGTCGCCGACGAATTCGACACGCTCAGCGCGGAGGAGATCGAAGCGATGGTCGACCCGCGCGATCCCATCGCCAGCCTGCTGCGTTCGGTACGCAGCGACGAAGCCGCCGACGAACCCGACACGAAAGACACCAGCGACGCCGCGGGGCCGTGGCGCCGCATCCGATACCACTTCACCGAGCCGTCGGTGCGGATGGCCGCCTGCGCCTCGGCCGACCGCACCGCGCAACGGCTCACCCCACTGATCGCGTCGACCGGCCGGCTCACCGACACCCAGGCCCGGGTAGCCGCCAACGCGTTGGCGTTCGGATATTTCGCCGCCCTCGAACAGTGGTACCTCGATGGCGGCACCCGCCCCGTCACCGATTACGTCGAGGACGGACTGCGACCGCTGCGCGGCATCTGGCCGTCCGGCGAGACTTCGGCCTGACGAAGCACCAGCGGCCCGAGCCGGTCCGGCCGCCGCCGCGACGCCGAACGCATCGTCACCGGAAACGACGCCGAGCGGACGCCTCCGAACCGCTCACCGCTCAGCGGATCCGGCGCTGGCGAACCGGAACGCGGTGTAGTCGCCGACCGGCCGGAAACCCAGCCTGCGGTAGAGCCGATTGGTGAGGTCGTTGGCGGTGTCGGCGAACAGGCACACATCGACGGATTCGGCCAGCACCACCCGCGAGACGTGCGCGGTGAGCGCACTCGCGTATCCCTTGCCACGGGCGATCGGCGGAGTGAACACGGGCCCGATGCGCGACCAGCCGAACGACGGCAGCTGGCGGGCGACGAGACTCACGGGTGCGCCGCCGTCTTCCCACAACCACCACGAGCCCGCGCGGATCCGTGCGCGCAGCGCATCGGCCGACGGGGCGCCCGCCGGGATGCCGGTCTCGACGCGCATGGCCGTCATCCACGACATGCACAGGTCCAGATCCGCTTCGGTGGCTTGCCTGGCGGTGCCGGGCACGGAGGGTGCGATGAGATCACCCAGCCGGTACAGCGTGGTGGCGAAGGCGGGAACCGGGTCGCCACCCTGCGCCGCGCACCAGTGCTCGGCGAAGGCTTCGGCGACGGCGGTCGGGCCTTCTACTCCACCGGCATCCGGTGCGGTGGCGGCGAAGGTGTCCGCGACGGCGGCGATGACGTCCGGCGAGAGCGCGCCGAGGTAGATATCACGACGGCCGGCCCGCATGGCGATGCCGGTGGCGCCGCCGTTGCGTGCGGTGACGAACACCGGCGGCACCGGCGGGCTGTCCAGCCCGGAGGCGATGTTGTTGACGGTCGTGGCGATCACCGTGTGCCGCAAGGGATCCTCGCGCAGCACCGCGGCGGCCCGATCGCGGAATCGGACGGCATCGCCAGTGGTCTCGATCTCCATGGATCCAGGCTAGAGAACGAAGCCTGGTGCGTGCCCGCGCTTTTCGGCGGGCTCGCCGGTCAGCTCGCGGCCGCGGAGCCGGCCGCGTCGGCCCGCAGTTTGAGCAAGATCAGGCCGGTGGTGCAGGCCAGAATGAGCCCGGCGACGGTGATTTCGACGTGCAGACCCGCGATGCCGAGAATCGCACCGACGAGCCCACCGATGAAGAACACCCAGGCCAGCACCCGCGATACGACGGCGGGTACGGCACGTGCGGGTGCGTCGCCGAGATCCGGCGACGGCGCCGTGGCCGGTGCGGCCGCGGCGGACAGGGGGGTGGTCGAAGAAGCTCCCATCATCTACTCCTCGATGACGCCGTTCTGAGTAATTCCGTGCGCGCCAACCGCTCGATGCGCTCTCATCCAGGTTTCAGGCGTCTCACGCGTAACTTGCATCACATACGCTACGACCACAACGAATGAATCCTGCCGCACCCGGCTGCGCGACACGCCGAGGTGACCACTTCGTTATCTGACCTAACAATGTTTCAGAGACGGTTCGTGGTAGCCGATCGGCCACCGGCACATGCGGATAACGCCGACCACCATCTGGCCGGGACAGCGGAGCTCGTCTAGGGTGAGCGCGACTCGTACTTACCCAGGAGCGTCACCGATGGAGAGCAACAGGGCGAAAATCGTCGGTCCCGTGGCGGCCGCCGGTGCCGTGTCCCTCGGTCTGGTCCTCATCGGCGCCTGCGGCGTCGGCAGCGAGGACACCTACGTCGCGCCACCACCGATCCGTTCCGGGTCGCATGCCCCGGCGCCGGTCGTCGAGGGCACCACCATCACCGCGTCGAAGGTGATCATTCCGCCCTCGCCCACCTGGAAGATCGCCCCCGATCCCGGCCCGCGCCGCACCCTGCCCGCGCACTGGACCACCGAGATTCCCGACGAGGATTCCACCGACAGCGTCGACGAGGACTCGGAGACCACTACCCGCCGGCCGCGCGCCCAGCGCACCACGACGACGGAGCCGCCGGCCACCACCGAGGACTGGGAACCCACCAGCACCCCCACCACGCGCCCGGCCCGGACCACCCGCCCGCTGCCGACCTACGAGCCGGACGGCGCGGATCGGGAAACCCCCGACCCGGAGACGACGACGTTCATCCGGCCGACGACCCGGCCCGCCTTCACCGAACTGCCGGACCTACCCGAATCGGGATACCCGCAGCCGACTCCGCGTGCGCCGCACGTCGTGCCGACGCCGCCCGGCGAGAACTGAGTCGACCCGGTAGCCGTCCTCCGGTCACCGGGCATCACGACCGCTCAGGCCGCATCCGGCACGCGGCCCGCCATCCGGCGCCCGGCCCGGCACCCGGCATCCCGAGCTGCATCCGGCGCCGGCCGGGCACCCGACGTCCGGCATCCGGCCCGGCACCCGACGTCCGGCATCCGGCCCGGCACCCGACGTCCGGCATCCGGCCCGGCACCCGACGTCCGGCATCCGGCCCGGCACCCGGCACCCGGCACCCGGCACCCGGCACCCGGCACCCGGCACCCGGCACGGGAGTATCAGCGTCCACCTTCACCGTGAAACAGCGAACGGCCCCGGCGAGCGCACCGGGGCCGTTCTACCGTGCGACTACTTACAGTTCCGGCAACTCGTAGTTACCCACCTGCGACGCGAGCACATTGAGGTGCTCGAGCCCACCGCCGAGCGTGCGCTCGATGGCGGTGAGGCGGGCAACGTAGTGACCCACCGGGTATTCGGCCGTGACACCGATACCACCGTGCATCTGGATGGCCTCCTGACCGACGTGGCGCGCGGATCGGCCCACCTGCAACCGGGCCCGCGAGACCGTGACGGCGTCGTCCTTGCCGTCGGCCAGCGACGCGGTGAGGTAGAGGCTCATGCTGCGCGCCAACTCCAGCGACACATACATATTGGCCGCGCGCTGGGTCAGCGTCTGGAACTTCGACAGGGTGACCCCGAACTGCTTGCGCGTCTTCAGGTATTCGGTGGTCAGCCGCAGCGCCTCCTCCATGGCGCCGATGGATTCGGCGCACAGACCGGCCTGAGCCTGCGCGAGCACCGACCGCACCGCGGCGGAGGAATCGGCGTTGTCGCCGAGCAGTTCCGCCGGGCTGGAATCGAATTCGAGCTGGGCGCCGCGCTGCCCGTCGACGGTGGCGTACGGGGTGCGGTTGACACCCTTGGCGTCGGCGGCGACCAGGAACAGGCCG
The DNA here is from genome assembly GCF_010858045.1 of Nocardia cyriacigeorgica. Lineage (GTDB taxonomy): Bacteria > Actinomycetota > Actinomycetes > Mycobacteriales > Mycobacteriaceae > Nocardia > Nocardia cyriacigeorgica_E. Next base: position 132,019 of record NZ_JAAGVC010000001.1, on the reverse strand, counting down.
ACACCACCGTCCGGCAGGGCCGCGCTGACCACGAACTCGTCCGCGCAATCAGCGTGTGCGACCGGGTTCTTCACACCCGCGAGCACATAGGCGTCGCCCTGCGGCACCGCGCGCGTGGTGATCTCCGCCGAGGGCCAGCGGATACCCGGTTCGGCATGCGCGAAGGCGAGCAGCTTGTCACCGGCGGCCAGCCCCGGCAGGATCCGCTGCCGCTGGTCGGCCGTACCCGCCGCGGCCACCAGCCCACCCGGTACGAGCACCGCGTCCAGGATCGGTTCGGGCGCGAGCCTGCGCCCGACTTCCTCGAGGACCAGCATGGTCTCCACCGGACCGGCGCCCATGCCGCCGTCCTCCTCGGTGAAGCTCAACCCGAGCACCCCGAGTTCGGCCAGCTGGCGCCACACATCGCGGCTCCAGCCGAGTTCGGTCTCGGTGACCTTCAGCCGGGTTTCGGCATCGTAGGTGCGGGCCAGCAGTTCGCGGACGGTGTCGCGCAGCATGACCTGTTCATCGGTGAGATCGAAATCCATGGTGTCGCCTCACAATCCGAGGATCGTGGAGGCGATGATGGTGCGCTGCACCTCGCTCGAACCTCCGTAGATGGTTGTCTTGCGATAGTTCAGGTAGCCGGGGCCGCTGCGCTGGGCCCAGCCGGGCGAGGCGATGTCGTCCGCGCCGACCGGAAGGGCGTCCGGGCCGGCGATGTCGAGCAGCAGCTCGGTGGCCGCCTGCTGCAATTCCGAACCACGCAGCTTCAACACCGACGACGCCGGATTCGGCTTGCCGTCCGAGGAGTTGGAGACCACCCGCAGCTGCGTCAGCTCCAGTGCCAGCAGTTCGTTCTCCAGTTCGGCCACCCGCGCGGCGAACAGCGGATCGTCGAGCAGAGTGCCCGACCCCGACCGGGTGGCGGCGGCGTATTCCTTGGCCACCCCGATCTTGACCTTGGTCCGGCCGACGCCGGTGATGCCGGTGCGCTCGTTGCCGAGCAGGAACTTCGCGTAGGTCCAGCCCATGTTCTCCTCACCGACCAGCTGATCGGCGGGCACCCGGACGTTTTCGAAGAAGACCTCGTTCACCTCGTAGCCGCCGTCGATCAGCTTGATCGGGCGGATGGTGACGCCGGGCGATTTCACATCGAAGAGCAGGAACGAGATACCGGCCTGCTTCTTCGGCGCGTTCGGGTCGGTGCGGACCAGGCAGAAGATCCAGTCCGCGTACTGGGCCAGCGTGGTCCAGATCTTCTGGCCGTTGACGATGTAGGAATCGCCGTCGCGCACCGCGGTGGTGCGCAGCGAGGCCAGGTCCGAGCCGGCATCGGGTTCGGAGAAGCCCTGGCACCACCAGATGTCGAGCGCGGCGGTGGGCGGCAGGAAGCGCTGCTTGAGCTCTTCGGAACCGAAGTGGGCGATGACCGGGCCCACCATCTGGGCGTTGAACGTCAGCGGCTCCGGCACGCAGGCGAGTTGCATCTCGTCCTGCCAGATGTGGCGCTGCATCGGCGTCCAGTCCTTGCCGCCCCAGGCCACCGGCCAGTTGGGCACGGCCAGGCCGTTGTCGTTGAGGATCTTGTGCGCGGTGACGATGTCCTCGCGTGACAGCTCGTGGCCGTATTTGACCCGGTCACGGATGTCGGCGGGGATCTCGTTGCGATAGAACGTGCGCAGCTCGTCGCGGAAGGCGACGTCGTCGGGGGAAAGGGCTAGTTTCATACGCATCTCCCTGCGTGTCTCGTATCTCCCGGACCAACCTACCCCTTGGAGATCGTGCATTGTCGAGTGGATCACAACCGGGCGACACGCGTACCGATGCTCTGATGGGCTGATCTGCGCCGTCGCCGCGAGCAACCCCGGCGGACAGCTGCCACCCCTGGTACGTTGCTGCACGGGACGCGGGCCGTCCCATGGTTCGGATCGAGGGAGTTGAGTCAGTGAACGGCAGAACCATCGCACGTGTGACCGCGGCCACGGCTTGCCTGGGAGTAGGCGCCGCCCTGACGTTCACCGCGACGGCCACCGCCGATCCGGCGCCGACCCCGGTCGAGAAGGGACTGACCGCGCTCGCCGACCGCGCCGAAGGCGACAAGGCCGCGACCGCGGGTGTCGGGGCGCTGCGCGACTACACCGAGCTGGTCGATGTGGCGAAGCTGCGCGAGATCAACGGCGCCTTCGCCCCCTTCGCCTATCCGGCGCCCACCTTCGGTTGCGGCGTCAACGGCCTGGTCACCACGATCATCGGCGCGGGAACGGCGAACGGCCCCAGCGCCAACGTCGGCCTCAACAGCGCGCCGGGCACCCTCATGTTCCACGCCACGCCCGCGCATTCCGGCGTCCCGCTGTCCTCGGGCCTGGTGGTGGCGTGGGTGAACATCAACAACGGGGCCAGCGGCATCGACATGCTCGACGAGCGCACCGAACTCGGCACCCCGGCGCTGGCCAAGACCGTCAACAGCGGGCCGGGCACGGTGCTGGCCTCGATGTGGGGCACCATCGATTACCCCGGCGCGCGCTGCGTGATGATGCCGACCGTCGGCACGTTCTCCGTGGCCGAGCAGCCGGTGCAGCTGCCGCCGCCCGCCGAGAGCCCGGCACCGGCTCCCGCCCCGGCCCCGGCGCCCGCACCCGGCGATTCCGGCAATGCCGGTTCCGGCGAAGCCGTGGCGCCGCCCGCACCCGAGCCCGCTCCGGCGCCCGCTCCTGCCGCGACCACCGCGCCGCCCAAGCCGCAGGTTCCTGCCGGCACTCAGGTGCAGGGCGGGCGCTGAGCGTAACGGGCCGTCCGAGCCGGGCGGCCCGTATTACTCTCGGCCGCCACACCCCGCCTGCGCGGGGACCACTGCTGATCCGGCAGATCCATCGCGACCAAATGTGGATCATCCCCACGTGGACGGGGACTGCCGGCCGCTCGTCAGACCCTCTGCGCGGCCAGCGGTTTCGATCGTACGCTCAACCGTTCCGCTCACCTGCTGACCGGACACTGCCGAAGAACTTGCCGATGTCTGCGGCGTGCGCAGTCGGAACTTCCATCGCGACGAAGTGATTGCCCCGATTCCCCTCCGGCCAGTGCACGATGTCGTTGTCCCGCTCCGCCAACCGCCGCATCAACGCCGACCCGCCGCCGTAGGTCCCCGTCGGCACCAGCCGCTGACCTTTCGGCCACGCGAACCCGCCGTCACCGAGACCGTTGTACATCGGCCACGACGACGTACCCGCGGTGTCGGTGAACCAGTACAGCGCGATATTGGTGAGCAGGTGGTCGCGGTCGATGGTGTACTCGGGCAGCGGCGAGAACTCGTGGAACTTCTGCACCATCCAGGCCAGCAGGCCGACCGGCGAATCGGTCCAGGCGTGCGCGAAGGTCTGCGGGGCCGCATGCAATAGCGCGTGGTGATCGACGCCGGTCATCCACTGCTGCATCAGATCCCATTCGGCGCGTTCGTCGTCGGTCATGGCCGGGACGTCCGCGGCGGTCGGCATGCCGATACCGCCGTCGAGGTGCACGCCGATCACCCGATCCGGGGCCGCGATGGCCATCTCTGGTGCGATATAGGCGCCGAGGTCGCCGCCCTGGACGCCGTATCGGTCGTAACCGAGCCGCTCCATCAGCGTCACCCACATCGCGGCCACCCGCGCGGTACTCATGCCGGGCTCGGCGGGCGGGGCCGAGAAGGCGAAGCCGGGCACCGACGGGACCACCACATGGAAGGCCACGGCGTCGTCGAGACCGTGCGCCCGTGGGTCGGCGAGCAGGCCGATGGTCTTGCTGAACTCGACGAACGAATTCGGCCAGCCGTGGGTGAGCAGCAGCGGAATCGCCTCCGGGTCCGCCGAGCGCACATGAACGAAATGCACATCGAGACCGTCGATCTCGGTGATGAACTGCGGAAACTCGTTCAACGCTGCTTCATGGGCCCGCCAATCGAATCCGGTGCGCCAGTATTCGGCCAGCTCCTTCAGGTAGTCCAGCGGAACCCCGCGCTCCCAGCCCTCCCCCGGCAACCGGTGGGCGCTCCAGCGGGTACGGGCCAGCCGCTCGTGCAGGTCGTCGAGGTCGGCCTGCGGGATGTCGATCCGGAAGGGGCGAATCGGGAACATCGGTTTCTCCTGTGAGCTAGGGGGTGATCCGCGGACTACGCTAGGAGCCATATAGGACTGATCAGGTCCTAGTTATCGGGAACCCTCGGGAAATATGAACGACACTCCGGAACGCCTGCTGCGGCTGCTGTCGCTGCTCCAGACACCACGGGAATGGCCGGGTAGCGAACTGGCCGCACGGCTCGGCGTCACCGGACGTACCGTGCGCCGCGATATCGAGCGGCTGCGGGATCTGGGGTATCCGGTCGAGGCGACGATGGGCGCGGCCGGTGGTTATCGGTTGGTCGCCGGTGCCGCCATGCCGCCGCTGCTGGTCGACAATGACGAGGCCGTGGCGCTGGCGGTCGGGCTGCGCGCAGCCGCCGGGTCGGCCGTCATCGGCATCGAGGAGGCCTCGGTGCGCGCACTGGCCAAACTCGAGCAGGTCCTGCCCGCGAAATTGCGGCGCCGGGTACGGGTGCTGGGGACCGCGCTGATGGTGCCGTCGGGTGCGGGAGTGGGAGTGGACGCCGACGTCCTCACCGCCCTGGCCGTCGCGGTGACCAATACCGAGCGGGTGCGCTTCGACTATCGCGACGGCGCGGGCGCACGCACCGCCCGGCACGCCGAACCGGCGGGCCTGGTGCCGTCCCGGCGGCGCTGGTATCTGGTCGGCTATGACCTCGACCGCGAGGGCTGGCGGATCTTCCGGGTGGATCGGATCGACCGTGTCCGCCCGACCGGCGCCCGGTTCACCCCGCGCGCCCTGCCCGCCGAGGATCCGGCGGCCTATGTCGCGGGCCGCCGCACCGATTGGGGCACGCCGATGCTGCGGGTCCGCGTCACCATCGAGGCGCCACTGGCCCGGGTCGCCGGCCGGCTCGGTGACGATCCTGGCGACCTGATCGAGGTCGGCTCCACCTCCTGCCGGATGGACTGCGAGCGCGACGACTCCCCCGAATGGCTGGCCCAACGCCTGCTCGCCCTCGGCGCGGAGTTCCAGGTACACGAGCCGCCCGAACTCCGGGACCGCGTCCGGGACCTCGCCGAGCGGGCGCTGCGAGCTGTTCGGTAACCGGACTGCTCGATGATTCCGACGGCGAATCCACCGCCGACGACGTCGACGTCCCGCGCCCGCCCAGCTGTGACGGATCCCATATTCGAGCCCGCAAAACTACGCACCAGTACCAGAACGTGAGTCCCCAACTGCCCCAAGAATTCTGCGACGATGCGGTGATGGGTTACTTCGACGGCGCGCGCGGCCGGATGCATTATCGGCGGTGGCCGGACGAGGGCCGGGTAGCGGTGCTGGTACTGCTGCCGGGCATCGGTCAGCACAGTGGGCATTACCACCGGTTCGCGCGGGTGCTGCGCGGCGCGAACATCGAGATGTGGGCGTTGGACACGGCCGGACACGGACTCAGCGAAGGCGATCCAGAACAGCCGGGCACGCTGCGGGAACTGGTGGCAGACGCGGTACCGATGATCGAACTGGTCCGGGCGCAAGTCCCCGAGACACCGCTGATCCTGATGGGCCATTCGCTCGGCGCGGTCACCGCGCTCGGCGCACTCGGCGCGGCCATCCCACCGGCGGAGTCCGCCGATCCGGACGCGATCCGCGGCACCGACACCGTCGCCGCCGACTATCCGCTGGTCCCGGCATTGCCCGCGGACACGCTGACCGCACTGGTGCTGTCCGGGGTGCCGCGCCGCGCGCTCGGCGGCGGGGCGCCGGAGGCCGCGGGAACGCCGCTGCCGCCGCGGCTTCCGGTGCTGGCCGTGCACGGCGCCGACGATCGCCGCGCCCCGGTCGAGGCGATGCGGGTATGGACTGAGCGCCACGAATCGGTAGATTTGCGGGAGTACGCCGACGCCGGGCACGATCTGCTGCACGAGCCGGTGCACGCGCGGGTCGCTGCCGACATCGCGGAGTGGACGCTGGGAGTCGTCAAGGGGTTGGCACGGCGCTCGTGACCGACAGCTGCGCAGGCAGCTCGATGGGAAGAAGGGGGACGAGGTGCAGCGCAACGATATCGCCGCACTCGGTACCGCGATCGACAACGGAGATCTGTGGATCGACGGTGTCCTGGTGGCCGAGGGGGCGCACGAACAATGCGCCCTGCGCTACGAACAGCTGGCCGATCAGGTCGACATCCAGATCCAGCAACTCGCCGCTGCCACCACACTGCCGGGTTTCGGTGGCTTCGCCTCCGGTGACGCACTGCGCCGCGGATTCGAGGGCAAGGCCGGCGACGCCATCGCGCAGCTGCGCGACTACGCGGCCGCCGCGCGCGGCCTCGCGCACACCTTCCGCGCCGCCGCCGCGGCCTACCGCGATACCGACGACGCCGTCGCCGCCGCCACCAGGAAGGTGGCCGCCGATGCGTAATATGCCGCGCGCCGCCGAACGCGGCGCTCACCAGCGCGTCGACCCCGACTACGCGTCGACGGTCGAGATCTTCGACAACCTCACCCACCAGCAGATCCATGCCGCCGTGCAGCAGCTGGCCCCCGCCACCCTGCTGGCAGGCCAGCAGACCTGGCAGAACACCGCCACCGGCCTGACCGATGCGATCGACCAGGCGCACACCGAGATTCGTTCGGCCATTGCCGACGGCTGGCGCGGCGCCGCCGCCCAGCAGGCCGCCGCGGCGGTGCGCGATTTCGAACAGTTGGGCAGGCAGCTCGCCGATGTGATGACGGTGGTCGGGCAGCGGCTCGGGCAGGCAGGTGATGCGGCCGAGGCGCTGCGTGGCGCGGTGCCCGGCCCCTCGGAGACCGAGCCGGATCTGGCGGCGGCGCTGCTGGATCCTTCACGCGCGAGCGAGAACGTCACCGCGGCCAAGTCCGTCGAGAACTCCCGCCAGGATGTGGTCCGGGTGATGGAGAGCATCTACACCAGCGCGTTCATCCCCACCGGTGCCGGAATCCCCGCGTTCCCGGACGCGGTGGCCGGGGCAGCGGCCGATCCTGCTCCGGAAGCCGCGCGGCCGGGCCCGGTGTCGATCGTGGTCCCGGATACCGCCGCGGGCAGGCCGGTCACGCAACCGGCCGCGGTCGGTGCCGTCATCGGTGTCCCCGAGCCCGAGGCGGGGCAGCAGCCGGCGGCGCCGGCGGCCGAGGCCACGGAGCCGGGCGCCGCCGCCCCGCCGACGATTCCCGCGGCCGCCGCCGCACCGCTCGTCGCGGCACCGGAGGCAGCACCGCAGGCGCCGCCCGCCACCACCCCGGCCGCCGCGACCACCGCACCCACCGCTGTCGCCTCGGCGGCACCGGTCGACCGCCCGCCGGCAATGCCGGCCACGGCACCGGCATCTGCTGTCACCTCTCCAGCATCCGTCACGGCCCCCGCCTCGGTTCCCGCGAACACCAGCGGCGACGACCAGCGCAAACGGGAAGAGAAGCGGCAGGATTCGCACGGCTCGAGCAGCGAAGCCATCACCGGCATGAGCGCCGGCGCCATGGGCGGGCTGATGGGCGGCGCGCTGGCCGCCGCCGACACCACCCGCTCGGGCCAAGGCCCGGTCCCGCCGAAGCAGGCGCCGGCCAAGACCGACGAATTCGACGACGAGGACGACGACCTGCACTACGTCGACGACGAACTGACCTTCCTCGAACCGGGTGGTGCGGGCGGTGAGCTGATCGGCTCGCTCGACCCCACCACGCCGCCGGTCCTCGGTGAGTGGACCGAGCACGAGTGAACTGGAGCATGACCCCGGACCAGTTCGCCATGGCCTGGTCCCGGACCGACGGCGACCGCATCCCCTACCCGCTGGCCGTGCGACTGTCGGCGCGTGACACCGCCGAACGCGCCGCGCAACTGCCCGCGCTGACCGAATGGTGTGAACGCACCCTCGACGCCGACCTGGAGGCCGCGCTGCGCGTGCTGGCCCGGCCGGACGTGTGCGTCGAGGTGTTCGGTGAACGCAGCGGTGAGGACGGCGCGCCCACGCCGGTCCGGGTGCTCGGCGCCGCCAGCGGCAATGTCGCGGTGGTCGCCGCCCAGCGCCCGGGCAGTGCACCGGACCGCGGTGCCGAGCTGACGGTGATCGCCGGCGGCGCCACATCACTGCCCGGCCGGGTGGTGTCGATGCTTCCCGGCTTCCCGGCGGGCACCGGACCCCGGCTCAACGCACCGCTGTCGCGGGTGATCGAGGACAGCCGCAATCTCGTGACGATGCCCGTCGCCGGGCCCACCGAACCGGCAAGGATCCGGACCCTGCTGCGGCAGCGCCGCGACGGCATCGGCCAGATCGTGGTGTCGGTGCGGCGTAACGAGGAACTGGATCCTTTCGGGGTGCTGTGCTGGGTGGATCTCACCGACGACGGCCGCTACCTGGTGCGCACCGGCAACAGCGTCGACATCGTCGCGGTGGACGCCGAACAGTTCACCGGGCATCTGCGGCCGATGGTCACCGCCGCACAGCGGCGCACCTTCGCCGACCACTGGTGAGATCCCCCGGTCCGGTGACGCTCTCGGGCTAGACGTCGGCGCGCAGTAGCTCGGTCACTTCGTGGTCGGCGAGTTGATGGAAATCGCGGTAGGCATTGCCGACACCGCCGAGGCTGGGCGGGACCAGCGGGCAGACCACGTCGTCGGCTTCGAGTGCGACCCGGTCCATGGCTTCGGCCGAGGCCACCGGCACCCCGACCACGATCTGGTCCGGCATCCGCAGCCGCGCGACCCGGCAGGCGACCAGCATGCTGGCACCGGTGGCCATGCCGTCGTCGACGAGGACGACGGTGCGTCCGCCCACCTCGAGCGCCTCGCGGTCGCCGCGCCAGACGGCCCGGCGACGTTCGAGCTCGGCCCGCTCGACGGCTTCGATCTCGTCGACCCGGTCATGGGTGAGCCCGGTGTGGGCCAGCACGTCGGTATTGATCACCTTGGCGCCGTCCTCGCCGATGGCGCCGACCGCGAGCTCGGGCTGCCAGGGCACGCCCAGCTTGCGCACCAGCAGGATGTCCAGATCGCCGCCGATCACCTCGCGCACCGCGGCGGCCACCGGCACCCCGCCCCGCGGCAGACCGAGCACCAGCGGATTCGACGCGTGCAGGTAGGACAATCTCTTACCCAGCGCGCGACCGGCGGCGGCACGATCGCTGTACACCATTACTTCGAACGCTACTCCGACACGCGCTCGACGACCTCGAATCGCCGCAGGTCCAGGCTGGGGTTGGCCAGCCGCACCTCGTGCACCCGTGCGATGTCGGCGGTCGCGACGAGCACGCCCGGTTCCTCGCCGAGTGCGGCCAGGACGACGCCGGCCGGGTCGACGATCATCGATGATCCCGCGCCACGGTGCGCACTCTGATCGGCGGCCGCGACATAGACGGTGTTCTCGATGGCGCGGGCGCGCAACAACGTCGTCCACTGCTCGACCTTGCCCGGTCCGGGAATCCATTGGGCGGGCAGCAGCAGGGCCTGCGCGCCGGCCGCGGCCACCCGGCGGCAGCCCTCGGGGAAGCGCAGATCGAAGCAGGTCTGCAAACCGAAGGTGAGCTCGCCCACGGTGAACGTCGCGGGATCGGTCACGGCTCCCGGCCGCACGACCTCGGATTCACGGTGGCCGAACGCGTCGTAGAGGTGCACCTTGCGGTACTGCGTCAGTAGCGTCCCGTCCGGTCCGAGTGCGACCAGTGTGTTGTGGATGCGGCCCTCTCCCGGCGTGGTCGTCTCGACCACACCGGCCACCAGATGCACGTGGTAATCGGCGGCGATCGCGGCGAGTCCGGTGACGAACGGCCCGGTCAGCGGCTCGGCGACGGCTACGACCCGATGGTCGAGCCTGCTGACGGCGAACATCGAATACTCCGGCGCGACCACCACCTGCGCCCCGGCCTCGGCGGCCGCGCGCACGTGCTCGCGCAGCTGATGCAGATTCTGTGAAGGCTCGGTCGAGGGCGCGAACTGGACCACCGCGACCTCGACGCGCCCGGACCCGGTCGCCGCGGTCGCGGCCGTGTTCTGCGGTTGCATAGGTCTCACCGTATTGGCCCGGTGGCCGGGACAGCCACCGCAAGGCAGTAAACTGCTGCTCAATGAGCACAAATCAGGTCGACAGCGTTTCCAGCGACGACGAATCCGCCGCCGCGGGCGGCGATACCAGCCCTGTCGACCCCACGTTCGCCGATCTCGGCATCGATGACCGCATTCTGCGGGCCATCGCCGATGTCGGCTACGAATCGCCGTCGCCGATCCAGGCCGCGACGATCCCGCCACTGCTCTCCGGCGCCGACGTCGTCGGTCTGGCGCAGACCGGCACCGGCAAGACCGCCGCCTTCGCCATCCCGATCCTGATGGGGCTGGAGGCCGGCGGTAAGGCTCCACGCGCGCTGGTGCTCGCCCCCACCCGTGAACTGGCCATCCAGGTGGCCGAGGCCTTCGGCCGGTACGCCACGCACATCCCCGGCCTGCATGTGCTGCCGATCTACGGCGGTCAGAGCTATGGCGTGCAGCTGTCGGGGCTGCGGCGCGGCGCGCACGTCGTGGTCGGCACGCCCGGGCGCGTGATCGATCACCTGGAAAAGGGCACGCTCGACCTGTCGCAGCTGCAATATCTGGTGCTCGACGAGGCCGACGAGATGCTGAAGATGGGCTTCCAGGAGGACGTCGAGCGCATCCTCGCCGACACTCCGGCCGACAAGCAGGTCGCGCTGTTCTCGGCCACCATGCCCGCGGCGATCCGCAAGATCTCCAAGCAGTACCTCAACGATCCGGTCGAGATCACCGTCAAGGCCAAGACCTCCACCAACGTCAACATCACCCAGCGCTGGGTGCAGGTGTCGCATCAGCGCAAACTCGACGCACTGACCCGCATCCTCGAGGTCGAGTCGTTCGAGGCGATGATCATCTTCGTGCGCACCAAGCAGGCCACCGAGGAGCTGGCCGAGAAGCTGCGGGCCCGTGGTTTCTCCGCCGCCGCCATCAACGGCGATATCGCGCAGGCCCAGCGTGAGCGCACCATCGGCCAGCTCAAGGCGGGCACGCTCGACATCCTCGTCGCCACCGACGTCGCCGCCCGCGGCCTCGACGTGGAACGCATCTCGCATGTGGTCAACTACGACATCCCGCACGACACCGAGTCCTATGTGCACCGCATCGGCCGCACCGGCCGCGCGGGCCGCTCCGGTGAGGCGCTGCTGTTCGTCGCCCCGCGCGAGCGGCATCTACTCAAGGCCATCGAGCGCGCCACCAGGCATCCGCTCACCGAGATGCAGCTGCCCAGCGTCGACGACGTCAATGCCCAGCGAGTGTCGAAGTTCGGTGACGCCATCACCGAAAACCTCAACTCCGCCAACCTCGCGCTGTTCCGCAAGTTGATCGAGGAGTACGAGCGCGAGCACAACATCCCGCTGGTCGATATCGCGGCCGCGCTGGCCGTCGGTTCCTACGACGGCGACAACTTCTTCATGGAACCGGAACCGGAGCCGGTGGAGCGGCCGCAGCGCGAACGGTCGCCGCGCCGCTTCGACGACGAACGTCCCGGCGGTTCCGGCGGACGGCATCGGGCCACCGGCGCGGAGCTGGCCACCTACCGGATCAGCGTCGGCAAGCGGCATCGGGTGGTGCCGGGCGCGATCGTGGGCGCGATCGCCAACGAGGGCGGCCTGCGGCGCAGCGATTTCGGTCATATCAGCATCCGGCCCGACCACAGCCTGGTCGAGCTGCCCGCGAATCTGCCGCAGGAGACGCTGGAAGCGTTGCGGCGCACCAGGATCAGCGGTCAGCTCATCCAGTTGCAGCTCGATCAGGGCCCGCCGGGGCAGCGTTCGTTCACCCGTGGCCCGCGCCGGGAGCGCGATTCCGGTAAGCGCTACGAGCGGCGCAAGCCCCGGTCCTGACGCCACGCCGGGCCGGGCAGGCTGCGGCGCGACCGGATCCGCTGGCTAAGGTGTTGCCGTCCGGTGCGCAAGGAAGCGCTGACCGGTGTCCCGTCCGGGCACAGGAGGGCCGCGTTTGTTCGTGTTCGGTGATCGTGTCGTCAGCACCGCCGCAGACCTCGCCCGCGCCGCGCGGTGCGAATTCGCGATGCTGCACGCCCTCGACGCCGATCTGGGCACCGCGAGTGCCGCGCCTGCCGCAACCCCATCGCCGAACTCGACCGAGGAGAACCGGCGGGCCGAACGGGCCGTACTGCTGGCGGAGCTGCGGCGACGGCACGGCGCCGATCTCGTCGAGATCGGCGGCTTCGCCGAGCAGACCGAGCTGGATCGCGCGGACGGCGATGTCGCGGCCGCATTGACCGCCGCCAACGCCGACACCCTCGCCGCACTACGGGCCAAGGCACCGGTGATCGCGGGCGCGATCTTCTTCGACGGCGAATTCGCCTGCCGCGCCGATTTTCTGGTGCGCGCCGCGCATCGCGTCCGGTATCGCGTGCACGGCGTCGGCGAGGACGACGTCGACATCACCTCGGCGCTGGAACTGGCCGGTTGCGCGGCGGCGATCGAGGCGGCCGGGATTCCCGTCGACCCGCTGATCGCGCAGTCCCACCGCGGCCGGACGCATACATTGCCCGTGGCGGAACTGCTTCCGGTGTTTCGCGCGCGCCGCGCACGGGTCCGTCACATCGTGGACGAGAAGCTGGGCGAACTGCTGCCCGCCCAATGGGGCGACCCGCGCTATCTGGCCTGCGGACGATGCGCGGTGTGCGTCGACGCGCTCACCAGCGCCCGCGATCTGCTGCTGGTGGCCGGGATGAACGGCACCGCGCGGGCCCGGCTGCGCGAGTCCGGGATCGGCACCATCGACCGGCTGGGCACGACGGCCGAGCCGCTGCCGCCCGTGCCCGAGCTGGGTCCGCGCACCTTGCTGCGGCTGCGCAGACAAGCCGAGATCCAGCTGCGCCGTGACGATTCCGGCCGTCCCGCCCACACCACGATCGATCCCACCGCGCTCGGCGCACTGCCGGCCCGCACCCCGGGCGATCTCGCCCTCACCATCGACCCGGCACCGGCGGATCAGCTGCGCGTCGAGCTCGCCGACGCCGCCGGTGTGCACGTGTCACTACTGGTTCCGGCGGCACTCGACAATGCCGGCGCCGAGACCCGGACACGGCAGCGCGCGGCGTTCGACCAGGTGCTCGACATCATCGCCCGGCGCAGGCGGATCCACCCAGGACTGCACGTGTTCCATTACACCGCGGCGGTCCGCTCGGCCCTGCTGTGCGCGGGTGGCCGCTTCGGCACCGGCGAGGATCTGATCGACGAATTGCTGCGCGGCGGCGTTTTCGTCGACCTGTATCCGATCGTGCGTAGCGCGCTGCTGATCGGCGTCGACTCGTACGAGCCGGCCCGGCTGCGCGCGCTGTTGCCCGCGCCCGAACCCCGCGCGGATGCCGACCGCGACTGTGTGACGGTGCTGCGGCTGCGCGACTGGCTGCTCGACCGCGCCGCTGAACTACACATCGCACCGGCCGCGCCCGCCGCCGAGCGCCGCGCCGCGAGGCTGGAACCGCTAGGTCGGCCGACTCCACTGGAAGCCGCCCTCGCCGAATTCGCCGAGCGCGTACCGCAGGACGAGCACATAGCCGCGAGCGCGGTGGCAACACCTGCTGTGCCGGCCGCACCGGGCGAGCCCTTCCCCGCGGCGGCTACCACCGCACCCTCACCGACGCGTGCGACGCGGAGAACTCCGCACGAGCCCGATCCGGCCGCGCCGATCGGCGACACCGGTGCGGCAGCGGCCCGGTCCCTCGGCTCCACGCCGGTCGAGAACCCCGATTCCGCATTGGACACGGTGATCGAGCTGCGGTGCGGATCAACCGAATACGAGGCAGTTGCTCCAGGCACGGCCGAATACGAGGCAGCGGCTCCGAGCTCGGCCGGGCACGAGGCGGCGGTTCCGGGCTCGACCGAGTACGGGCCAGCAGCTTCGGGCTCGGCCGAGTATCGACCAGACGCCGAATCCAGTGCCCGCCAGGTTGCTTCGCTGATGTCGGCGGCACTGGGATTCCGGCGCCGGGAACGGCAGCCGCTGTGGTGGGCGCATGCCGATCGGCTCACCCATCCGGTGGACGAATGGCCGGAGGCGCCCGGTGTGCTCGTCGCCGATTGGGGCACCGTCGACACCAAATGGCACATCGGCCCGCGCGGGGATACCGTGCGCCGATTCATCACGCTGACCGGGCGAATGGGCGCGGGCAGCGGGCTGGCGCCGGGCACGTCGGTGCATACCTTCTACGACCGTCCGGTGGCCGAGGGCATGGTCGCGGCGGCCGGGCAGCGTGCGACGGCGACCGCCACGGTGCTCGGATGCTCGGTGGACGCGGAGTTCGACGACACCGTCCGGCTCGAGGAGCGCCTGCCCGCGGGCTGCGCCCCGTTCGACGATCTGCCCACCGCGATCGCACCCGGGCTGCCAGCTCCCGATGACCACGTGCACACCGCGATCGAATACCAGGCCCAGCAGCTGCTGATGACGTTGCCGCAGATCCCGGCCGGCGCGATCTTCGACATCCTCGCCCGCCGCCCACCCCGGCTGCGCGGCGGTGGACCGCTGCCCCGGGTGCACGGTGACCACGCCGCCGCCATCACCGAGGCGGTGCGCTCACTCGACGATTCCTATGTGGCGGTACAGGGCCCGCCCGGCACCGGCAAGACGGCGACCGCGGCGCGGGTGATCGAGCGCATGGTCACCCGCTATCGATGGCGGGTCGGCGTGGTGGCGCCGACGCCGGCGATCGTGGAGAACCTGCTGGACGCCGTGGTCGAGGTCGGCGTGCTGCCGCAGCTGGTGGCCAAGAAGGACGTCACGATCCCGGCGCCCGAATGGGCCGTCATCGAGGCGGGCCGGTATCGGCGCTTCCTGGACAACGCGATCAACGGCTGCGTGATCGGCGGCGCCCCGGCCGATTTCGCCGACCCGGAGCTGGTGCCGTATCGGGATCTGGATCTGCTGGTGATCGCCGACGCCGGGCGATTCCCCCTGGCCGACGCGGTCGCGGCCGCGGTGAGCGCGCGCAACCTGCTGGTCATCGGCGATCCGGTACCCGCACCAGCACTCACCCCGAGCGTCCCGTTCGCGCCCGTCCAGCGCCTCGGCGCCGCCCATCCGGAACCGGTCGGCGCATCAGTGCTCGGCCGGCTCATCGACGACCGTGACACGCTGCCCGCCGAGCGCGGCTATTTCCTGGACCGCACCTGGCGAATGCATCCGCGGGTGGCCGAACCCATTTCGCGGCTCTACTACAGCGGCCGATTGCGCGCCAGCGACACCGTCACCCGGGCCCGCCGCCTCGCCGATACCGAACCCGGCATCGACACCGTGCTGGTGGACCACCACGGCAATGCGAGCGAATCGGTGGCCGAGGCCCGCGAGGTGGTGCGCCGGGTGCGCGCGCTGCTCGGCCTGACGTGGACGATCGGCGCGACGACGCGGCGGCTGCATCCGCACGACATCTTCGTCGTCACCCCGTATCGCGCTCAGGTGGCGCGGATCTCGACGCTGCTGGCCCGCGCCAAGATCGACGATGTGCTGGTGGGCACGCCGGAGTTGTTCCGCGGGCGGGAGGCGGCCGTGGTCATCGTGTCCCTGGCGACGTCGAGCCCGGCCGATGCGCCGCACGGGCTGTCGACGCTGATCTCGCGCACGCTCGTGCAGGGCGCGCTGTGCCGAGCGCTGTGGAAGGCGATCATCATTCGCTCTCCCCTGCTAACCGAGTACCTGCCCAGCACACCGGCGGAACTGACCGAGTTGTCGCGCTTTCTGCGTCTGGGCTGAACCGAGCGCGCGGCCGCCGAATTCGCCGCCGCACATACCGGTTGGGAGTACCCGTATAACGGGCCGACGATTGCGTTCGGCCCGCTCGGTTACGACTCAGCGAAATGGCGGCATGGGGCCCGCAATTATTCAAACCAGTCGGTTTCGTATTTCGGCGTTCTTATTTCCGACTACTACAGCCGGTAATTTTCGACCCCTATTCCGCGGTATACGCCCCGCTCAGCCGAAGCATTTTCCTTCGCCGCGATAGGTCAGCACGGCGGTGCGCTCGCCGTCGCCGTCGACCAGGTGCACACGGTCGAACCGCTCGCACAGCTCCCCGGCCTTGGCGTGGCGCATCCATACCCGATCGCCGATCCGCAGGTGGGCGGCGCCGGTCACCGGGGTCTGCACTTCTCCCGCGCCCTCGGTGCCGATCAGTCGTAAACCGGTGGGCCACACCGGCTTCGGCACCCGCGACGCACCGGCCGGGCCGGAAGCGATATAGCCGCCGCCGAAGAGGGTGGCGATCTTGTCGGCGGGTTTGCGCACCACCGGCAGCGCGAAGAACAGCGACGGCGTGACGCTGAACGCGCGGTAGTCATCGAACAGCGTGGGCGCGTAGAGGCCGGATCCCGCGGTGACCTCCGTGACGACGGCATCGGCCGTGCTGACCTCGATCGATCCAGTTCCGCCGCTGTTGACGATCTGCAACGGCCCGGCCACCGACCGCACCGCATCGACCACCGCACCGCGACGGCGGCCGATCTCGGCGGCCGAGGCCTTCTTCACCAGCCGCACCGCGATATTGCTGTCGGGCAGGCCCGCGATCTGGGCCTCGTAGGTCATCACACCGACTACGTCGAAGCCACGGCGAAGCGCCGCTTCGGCCAAGACGGCGGCCTGTTCGGGACTGCGAATCGGTGAGCGCCGCACCCCCAGATGCAGCGGCCCGATACGCAGCGAGGCATCCACATCCAGGCAGACCCGTGGCCGCACGTTCTCGCTGCCGACCGCCGCCCGGATGAGGTCGAGCTGATCGACATGGTCGATCATCAAGGTGATGGCGTCGCGCAGCACCGGGTCGGCGCCGAGTTCGGCCAGCGCGGCACGGTCGGTGACGGGGTAGCCGAGCAGCACATCACGCGCGCCGAGCCGGACCAGCCAGATGGCCTCGGCCAGCGAATACGACATGATTCCGGCGAATCCGCCGTCGGCGGTCAGCCCGGCACCGAGGACCTCTTCGAGCACGGCGCGGCAGCGCACGGATTTGCTGGCGACGCGAATGGGAACGCCACCGGCGCGGCGCACCAGGTCGGCGGCATTGGCGCGCAGGGCAGCCAGGTCGAGGGCGGCGAGGGGCGGCTCGAGATCGGCGGTGGCGGCGTGCAGCCGCGCGATCGGCGACGTTTCGGTCACCCCACCCACTCAACCATGCAACTGGTCAGGCGTCCAGTACTGCGCGGAGACCGGTTACGCGTCCGCGGCGCGGGTGGCCAGGCTCGATACCAGATCGTCGAGCACCACCAGGATCGTCTCGTCGTCGCGGTCGGCCAGCCAGCGCAGCACCGCGCCCTGCAAGACCGATACGACGTAGGCGGCGATGGCTTCCACCGGCTCGAGCCACTGCGCGCCCGCATGCCGGGCGCACAACTCCAGGAAGACGACGGCCTCGGCATCCATGTCCTGGAACAGGCCCGTCCCGGCGGCAGAATCGGCCTCGGTCTCGCCGTCCCAATGCTCACGCAAGCGCTGGACGGCCTCCTCGTAGGCCTCCAACTGCTTGGCCGGAGTGGCCTTCACCAACGGCCAGTAGGCGCTGAAACCGGCGTGGAGCAGCACTCGCAGCGCGCGCACACCGTGCATATCGAGCGAAGCAGCCGCATTCTCGACTGCCTCGCAGACGGTCGGCCGCAATCGGGCCTCCACCAATTCTCCACGTGCGATCAACGACGACTCCCTCGGCGAACAGATCTCGCGTACCTCGTCGGCCGCGATTCACTACCTGGCGGGCACTTGTCGGGAAAGTGCAGCCCATCCAGGCAGCGTTCATCAATGGTAGAAGGTTTTCAGGGTTTAAGAACTAGTTCCATGGGCAAATTCAGACTAAAAGATTGTTTTGTTACCTAAACGGAACGCTGTCGAACTCTTCCGCACTGCGCTGGAATCGCTTCCGCGAACATCACTCTCGCCCCTCCCCGTGTACGGCACAAAGCATCGATCAGCGTACGACATGATCGACTCCACGGCCCGGGCGCTGTGTCCGATCACACAATTGGACCTCGCAAAACGGACATCTGGCCGTGCCCGTCCGGTGAACGTTAGCCTGAGCAAGTGACTCTCTCGCCCCTGGCCGGCCACCTGCGGATCCCCGGCACCTTCAACTTCCGCGACCTCGGCGGCCTGCCCACCGCGAGCGGCGGCACCATCCGGCCCGGCGTCCTGCTGCGATCGGCACAGCTCAGCAGCCTGGACGAGACCGGCCACGCGGTGCTGCGCGAACTCGGCGTGCGCGCCGTGCACGACCTGCGCGGCCAGCCGGAGATCGCCAAACACGGCGCCGACCGATTGCCCGACGGCATCCGGCTCATGGTCACCCCGTTCGACTCCGATATGGGCGAAGCGCCGCCGCACGATCCGGCGACGGGCGCGGCCAAGGCGCACATGATCGAGGTCTACCGGATGTTCCCGGCACGTCCGGAGGCACACGCGGCCATCCTCGCCCTGGCCGAATCGGTCGTGCGCGGCGACGGCGCGGTGCTCGTGCATTGCGCGGCGGGCAAGGATCGCACCGGCTGGGCCATCGCGACGCTGCTGCGCGCGGTGGGCGTCGACGAGCCGGACGTGCTGGCCGACTACCTGCTCAGCAACTCCGCGGTCCCGGTGCTGAAGGCGATGCTGATCGAGAACCTCGGCCCGGATCACGTCTTCTCCGACGACCTGCTGGGCGTGCGGGAGGAGTACCTGCGCAGCGGGCTGGACTCGGTGCGCGAGCTGCACGGCGATATCGACCGGTACCTGGATGCCGTCGGCCTGACCGCCGAGTTGCGCGCACGCCTGCGTGAACGCCTGGTCGGCTGAGCGGCCCGGTTACGCGCTGCGCCGAACCAGACCGTCGGCGCCGATGGTGACCTGATCGCCGGTATGGAACCAGGTGCCGGTGAAACGAGCCGCGGTGGCCTTCGGGTCGTTCCAATAGCGGCGGGTGACGTTCGGGCCCCGGCACAGCAGTTCGCCGTGACCGTGCCCGGCGCGCGGACCCCACAGCGCCAATTCGGTGCCGCCGAACGGCAATCCGAGCACCGTCGGATCGGCGGGCGAATCATCGACGGCGAGCCCGATGCCGCTGGTCTCGGTGGCACCCCAGACCGCCCACTGGCGCGCGTCGGGGAACACCGCGCGCACTTCGTCCGCGTCGAGTCCGGCCGTCTGGCGCTCGGCGCGATGGCCAGCGGTGCTGATGCGCGCCACACTCTCGGTACGCAGGCCGTCGGCGCGCTCGGCGGCCAGCTCCGGCAGCAGGGCGCCGAGGACGCGCGGGGTCGCGGCGATCATGTCGATGCGTTCGGCGGCAAGGGTTTCGGCGAGCCGTCCGGTATCGGGCGCGAGCACAACGGTGCCGCCGACGGCGAAGGTGGGCAGCAACTGGTCGACGCAGCCGCTGGCGTGCGCCAATGGCAGCAGCACCAAGTTGCGTAATCCGTCGGTGGGCAGATCGAGGGCGCCGACCACCGAACGGATGGCCGAGAGCAGGTTCTCGTTGGTGAGCTCGACGCCCTTGGGGAGCAGCGGGCCCGGGGCGGTGCCGCTGGTGTAACAGAGCAGGGCGAGATCGTCGAGGGCGGCGCCGTCGTCGATGAAGGCAGCACCGTCGGGCAATTCCGCCTCGGCGACGCCACCGGCCCTGGTGGAGCCGCAGCCGCGGCCACCGGAACCGAGGACGAAATCGGCGCCGCTGTCGGCGATCACGCGCTCGGCGACCGCGGCCGGTAGCCCGTCGTGCACCAGCACCGGCACGGCGCCGCTGAGCAAAGCGCCGAGGAACGCCTGCACCCAGCGCGCACCGACCGGCAGGTGCACCGCGACCCGATCGCCGTAGCCGATGCCGTGCTCCTGCAGGCCGCCCGCGATGCGCGAGGCCGAATGCCACAGCTCCCGGTAGGTGAGCCGGGGCCCGCCCACCTCGACCACGGCCTCCCGGTTGGTGAAGGCATGCACCTGGAGGTCGAGCAGTTCGGTGAGCGCGGGGGTGAGATTGCCGTAGCGCAGCACGCCGTCGGCGCCGCGGGCCAGCGGATCGCCTGCCCGCTCCCCGGCCGGGTATTCGACCAGCAGACCGTCCTGAGCATCCTCGTTCGCGCTCGGCCCGATGAGCCTCGTCGTACCGTCTCTCATCGGACCTCCGCGTGCTTCGAACCGTCGGGCACTGTGACTATATGACGCAGATCACAAATTCGCGGTCGGAGTCGGCGAATGTTTCCGTGTCGTCATCCACGGATGCCCGGGAGCAAGGCCGATCAGCGTCCGGTATAGGTCGCCTTACCCGGACCGAGCTCCAGGAAGCTGCGGACCGCGCCACGCAGATCCTCGGTGGCGAACAGCTCGCCGGACACCTCGGGCGTCACCGAATCGGCATGCGCCACACCGCCCGAACGCCAGGCCTCGACGATCTTCTTGGTCGCGGCGTGCGCGCGGGTCGGGCCCTGCGCCAGCCGGTGCACCAGGGCGGTGGCGGCGGCGTCGAGGTCCTCGTGCACCCCGTTCACCACACCCCATTCGGCCATGGTCGCCGCGTCGTAGAGGTCGCCGGTCATGACCAGCTCGCGGGCCCGGCCCGACCCCGCGCGCTCGGCCAGCCGCTGCGGGCCGCCCATCGACGGCGTCAGCCCGACCACGATCTCCACCAGCCCGAACTTCGCCTTGGGCGCGGCCAGGATCAGATCGCAGGCCAGCGCGATCTCGAAGGCCGCGGTGAGGGTGAGGCCGTGCGCCGCGAACACCACCGGGCACGGCAGGGCCTCGAGCGGATGGCAGATCCTGGCGAACAGATCGCGCCAGAGCTCGGCGCCCTGCTCGGCGGTCAGGCCGTCGAAGGTGTGCACATCGACCCCACCGGAGACGACCTTGCCTTCGGCGCGCAACAGCAGCGCGCGCGGCGGACGCGCGGTCAACTCGGCGATATCGGCGACGAGGGCATCGAACATGGCCTGGTCGAACAGATTCAGCGGCGGATTCGCCAGAGTCAATGTCGCGATCTCGGCACCGTCGCCGACGATCTCGCGTTCCAGTCTGGTGGGTTTGGTGTCACTCATTCGGTCAGAGTAAAGCCCTCGCCTCGCCCCGGATCTGCGAGACTGTCGGTGTGACCAAGGCGGAATCGGAGGCAGGCAGCTACGTCGAGCCAGGCGAGTTCAAGCGTGACACCAACTACATCACTACCAGGATCACCGCGGACGGCCGAGACGGCTATCCGGTGGCGCCGGATCGGTACCGGCTGGTCGCCGCCCGCGCCTGCCCCTGGGCCAACCGCACCCTCATCGTGCGTCGCCTGCTCGGGCTCGAACAGGTGATCTCGCTCGGACTGTGCGGACCAACCCACGACAAGCTCAGCTGGACCTTCGATCTCGACCCCGGCGAGGTCGATCCGGTGCTCGGCATCCACCACCTGCGCGATGCCTACCTGGCCCGCTTCCCGGATTACCCGCGCGGTATCACCGTGCCCGCGATGGTCGATGTGCCGACCGGCCAGGTGGTGACCAACGACTACGCCCAGATCACCCTCGATTTCTCCACCGAATGGACCGAGTTCCATCGGCCGGGCGCGCCGCAGCTGTATCCGCCGCCGCTGCGCGCGGAGATCGACGAGGTGAACCGCCGGGTCTTCACCGAGGTCAACAACGGGGTCTACCGCTGCGGCTTCGCCGGCGCTCAGGACGCCTACGACGACGCCTACGACCGGCTCTTCACCGCCCTGGATTGGCTCAGCGACCGGCTGGCCGGGCAGCGCTATCTGGTCGGCGACACCATCACCGAGGCCGACGTGCGGCTGTTCACCACACTGGCCCGGTTCGACGCCGTCTACCACGGGCATTTCAAATGCAACCGCAACAAGCTCGCCGAAATGCCGGTGCTGTGGGCCTACGCGCGCGACCTCTACCAGACGCCCGGATTCGGTGACACCGTCGATTTCGGACAGATCAAGACCCACTACTACGTGGTGCACACCGATATCAACCCCACTCGCATCGTGCCCAAGGGCCCCGATCTGTCGAATTGGCTGACCCCGCACGGGCGCGAGGCGCTGGGTGGCAGGCCCTTCGGCGATGGCACCCCGCCGCCTCCGCCGCCGCTGAGCGAGCGAGTGCCCGCGCTGCGCGAGCCGCGGTAGGCAGCCGTTCTCCCGGCCGCCGGGCCGTGACCCGAACCACCGTGCCGATCGGCGCGCGGTGGGGTCGGAACCTATTGCAGCGGGTAATCCGTTGTCAGAACGAGCTGATGGCGCAGGTGCCCTACAGTTGCGCAGCAGAGGCCGAAGAGGAGGATGAGGCCGTGTTCACCAAGGCGTTCGAGAAAGCGGTGGTCGAGCTACTCGATACCGGATCCCGCCTGCAAGCCCCCGCGGTCGCCAAGTACGTGGCGCGGCTGCGGCGCGCGCATCCGGACGAGAGCCCGGCGCAGATCATCGAGCGGCTGGAAAAGCAGTACCTGCTCGCGGTCACCGGCAGCGGTAGCGCGGTCGGCGCCACGGCCGCGGTGCCTGGCGTGGGCACGGTCGCGGCGCTGGCCGCGGTCAGCGCCGAAACCACCTTCTTCATGGAGGCCTCCGCGGTGTTCACGCTCGCGGTCGCCTCGGTACACGGTGTGCGGCCACAGGACAAGGAGCAGCGGCGAGCGCTGGTGCTCGCGGTCGTGCTCGGCGATACCGGCATGGAGATCGTGCAGAAGAGCATCGGCCATTCCGCCAAGAACTGGGGCACGGCGTTCGCGACCCGCATTCCCGGCGTGGCAGGTATGAACGAGTCGCTGCTCAAACGGTTCATCGTCCGATTCATCACCAAACGCGCCGGCCTGATGGCGGGCAAGGTGCTGCCAGCGGGCATCGGCGCGGTGATCGGCGGGGCCGGCAACCGCGCCCTCGGCAAGGCCACGATCAACAACGCGCGCAAGGCCTTCGGTCCCGCGCCTGCCCACTTCCCGGCCGATCAGCCGCAGATCATCGACGCCGATCCGCTGCCGGCGCTGGAAGCGTCTGCGGTGCCCTCCGCCTACCCGCCGCCCCCGGCCGTCTCGCGGTGAGCGCCGCACGACCGCAGGCCTTCGCCGTCCGCGGACTGACCAAGCGCTACGACCTGACCGAGGCCGTGCGCGACGCGAGTTTCACGGTCGCACCCGGCACCGTCGCGGCGCTGGTCGGCCCGGAGGACGCGGGCAAGACGACGGTGGCCGGTGTGCTGCTCGGGCTGCTCGAACCCACCGCCGGTGCGGTGCAGGCGGGCGGTTTCGATGTCGCTAACCGGCCCGACTACGCACCCGTGGTCGGCGGCGTGCTCGACCCGCGCGGGCTGCACCCCGGCCGCACCATCCGCGACCACCTGCGGATCTACGCCGCCGCAGCTGGACTGCCGGACCGGCGGGTGCGCGAGGTCTTGGAGCTGACCGGACTGACCGACTTCGCCGGCACCAAGCCCGACGGGCTCAGCCCGGGACGTCAGCTGCGCGCCGCGATAGCGACCGCCCTGCTGCCGAACCCGCAATTGCTGGTGCTCGACGACCCCACTCTCGAACTCGACAGCGTCGAACACGCCTGGCTCACCGATTTCCTGCGCGGACACGCGGGCCGCGGCGGGAGCGCGCTGATCACCGGGCGCAGCCTGGCCGCGGTGTTGCCGTTCACCGACACCATCATCGTGCTCAGCGAGGGCTCGGTGGTGTACCAGGGCAGCCCGTCGCGGCTGCGGCGCAATAATCCCGACCGGCTCGTTGTGGCGACATCCTCGGCGATCGCGCTGGCCACGGCGCTGGCAGTGGCCGGATACACCGATGCCGTCATCCGCCAGGACGGCAGGCTCGCCGTCGCCGAGGCGAGCCAGGAGCAGATCCTGGCGGTCGCCGGTACGGCAGGCGTCCGCATCGACAGCATCGTCGCCGACCCCATCCACCCGGACCGCGTGCTGGCCTCGCTCACCGCCGCGGCCCGTCACCTGCCGGTGGTCACCGGCACCGCCGCTCCGCCACACCCCGCTCGACCTCCGCAACCGTCTCCGATGCCGTACGGGATTCCACGATGATCGACGTCCTGCCCGCGGACCTGCTGCCGGCGATCAACTCCGAACTCCGCAAGACCGCGACGCTGCGCTGGCCGCGATTGCTCGCGGCGCTGGTGGTCGCCTGTGCCGTGGTGACCAGTTCGGTCACCGCGATCCTGTCCGGACCCGCCGACCCCGAGGGCGAGCCGGCCACCGGCGCCGCCACCATCGGCCTGTATCTGGCATTGATCGCGGTCGTGCTGGCGGCCGGCGGGTACGGCGCGGCCGCTGCCGGTGCCGAATTCCGGCACGACACGATGGCCATCACGGCCATGTTCACTCCGGACCGCGATCGGCTGGTCGGCGCAAAAATGCTGGTCACGGCGGCTGTTGCGCTGGGTGCGGCGGTGGCGGTCGAGCTCGTCGCGCTCGGCTGCCTTTTCGCCTTCGGCAACGGGAAGTTCGAGATCACCGCGCAGCTGTTCGCCGCGCTCGGCGGCGGGCTGGTCGCGGCGGTGTGCTGGGCGGTCATCGGCTCCGGCGTGGGGCTGTGGCTGCGCTCGCCCGGGACCGGCGTCGCGCTGGTGCTCGGCTGGCTGCTGGTGATCGAGCCGCTGATCTGGCTGGTGACCACCGGCCTCGGCATCGCCGGAGTGGCGACCCTGCTGCCCGGGTCGTCGACGGTGAGCGCCCTGATGCCCGGCTCCTTCGCCACCGCCGACCTGCTGGCGCCGACACCGGCGGCGATCGTGGTGCTGCTGCTGTGGACCATCGGCATCGGTGGCCTGGGCTGGTGGTCGGTGCGCGCCCGCGACCTGTGAGCTGATACCGGGTCGACTCACTCATGTCGATCGTCCGGCGGGAACAACCGTCTGTCGGTGGGTGTCGTTATGGTCGATGCCACCGGAACATCTGATCTCGGATGGGCCGGGTAACTCGTCGGGTACGTCCACAACAGGCCCAGAGACGCACAAACCGCCGGCCGCCGACGCTACCGGTTCGGTACCCGAGTCCGGCCAAGAAACTCGGGGAGGCGGAGGAGCGCGGGTGAGTACAGAAGTCGTCGGGGGGTCGGACAGCGTGGGGCGGGCGCCCGGTTGGATTCGGCGGCTGTGGCTGGAGAGCACGCGCCATCGGCGCACCGTGCTCGGGATCGCTGCCGCGGTGCTGGCGGGAGCGGCTGCCGAGATCGTCGCGCCGCTGCTGACCAAACGGGCCGTCGATGCGGCGGGCATCGGCGATACCGGAGTGATCGGGACCGTCGCCGGGCTGCTCGTGCTGCTCGCCCTCGGCCGGTTCCTCGCTTCCTTCGGGCGGCGGCTACTGGCCGGACGACTGTCGCTGGATGTCCAGCACGCGCTGCGGGTGAAGCTGCTCGGCTCACTGCAACGGCTCGATGGCGCCGGGCAGGACGCCATCCGCACCGGGCAGGTGGTGTCGCGTTCGATCACCGACCTGCAACTGGTGCAGGGGCTGCTGGCGATGGCCCCGCTGTCGGGAATGTCGCTGCTGCAATTCGTGCTCGCCGCGGCGGTGATGATGTGGCTGTCGCCGCTGCTGGCCACGGTCGCGCTGTTGGTGGTACCCGCCGTCGCGGTGGTGGTGTACCGCATCCGGCCCAAGCTGTACGCGGCCACCTGGTCGGCGCAGCAACGCGCGGCCGACCTCGCCCAGCACGTCGAGGAAACGGTCACCGGCGTCCGGGTGGTCAAGGGGTTCGGCCAGGAAGCGCGGATGGTCGACCTGCTCGAACGGCACGGCCGCACGCTGTTCGCCGAGCGCATGCGGGCCGCGACCATCAACTCCCGCTTCGCGCCGACGCTGGCCGCCATCCCCCAGGTGGGCCTGGTCGGTGTGGTCGCCCTCGGCGGGGTGCTGGCCATGGGCGGCAGCATCGGCCTCGGCACGTTTCTCGCCTTCACCGCCTACGTCGCCACCATGACCACCACCGCGCGCACCATGGCCTCGGTGGTGATCATGGCCCAGCTCACCCGGGCTGCCGCCGAACGGGTGTTCCAGGTGATCGACGCCGCGCCCACCGTCGCCGATCCGGAGCATCCACTGGACCTGCCCGATGGACCGCTCGGTGTCGACATCGACGCGCTGACCTTCGGTTTCGATCCGGACCGGCCGGTGCTGCGCGATCTCGACCTCACCGTGCGGCCGGGGGAAACGGTGGCGATCATCGGGCCAGCGGGGTCGGGCAAGACCACCCTGTCCCTGCTGCTTCCCCGGTTCTACGCACCCGACTCCGGCGCGATCCGGCTGTTCACCGCCGCGCCGGACGCGGCGGCGAAGCCCGAAGTCCTGATCGACGCTGCGATCCCGGGGCCGTCGGCGAAGGGCAGTCACGCAGCTCCCACGCCGCCCGCCACCGGCGATCCCGGGCGAGCGGAAACCGGCCGTGACGAGCCCGCTGGCGGCTCACCGTCCCGCGGCGATGGACGAGCGGCCGACCACATCGACATCGCCCAGCTCAGGGCGAGTGACCTGCGCGCCGCCATCGGTGTGGTCTTCGACGACCCGTTCCTGTTCTCCGACACGATCGCCGCGAATATCGCCCTCGGCAGTCCAGAGGCGACCGACGCCGAGATCCGGCAGGCGGCGAAAATGGCCGCGGCCGACGAATTCATCAGCGACCTGCCCGACGGCTACGACACCGTGGTGGGTGAACGCGGACTCACCCTGTCCGGTGGGCAGCGCCAGCGCATCGCCCTGGCGCGGGCGCTGCTGGCCCGGCCGCGCATCCTGGTCCTCGACGACGCCACCTCCGCCGTCGACGCCGTCACCGAGGCCGCCATCTTCGAGGCGCTGCCCGACCGCGGCGAGCGCACCACGATCATCCTGGCCCACCGCGAATCGACGCTCGCGCACGCCGACCGAGTGGTCCGCCTGCCCGCACCCGCCCATGCCCAGCCGGTCACGGCTCCCGTGCTCCCCGAGCCGGCCCGCCGGACACCGCGCGGGGCCGGCCGCGCCGCCGCCGCGGATCTGAGCGAGACGCCGGAACTGCGCCGCACCATCGAGCGGCTGCCCCCGGCCACCGAAGAGCCCCGGCTGGATGCCGCGCGACTACGGCAACCCGATCCCGGCTTCCGGCTGATCCGCTTGCTGTGGCCGGTGCGCGCGCTGGTGCTGACGGTCATGATCTTGCTGGCGGTGGAGGCGTTGATCGGGATCGGGTTCCCGCCGATCGTGCGCTACGCCATCGATGCCGGCGTCGGCGGAGACGATCTGAGCGCACTGGTGCGGGCGGCCGTCCTCGGCGCGGTGCTGGTGCTCGCGGGCTGGATCGTGGCCGCGGCCACCACCACGCTGACCGCCCGCACCGGCGAGCGGGTGCTCTACGGGTTACGCGTGCGCAGCTATGCCCATCTGCAACGACTCGGCCTCGACTACTACGAGCGCGAACTGTCCGGCCGGATCATGACGCGGATGACCACCGACGTGGACGCGTTGTCGACCTTCTTGCAGACCGGCGTCTCGACCGCACTGGTCAGCGCGCTGTCGCTGGTAGCGATCGCGGTGGCACTGCTGGTCATCGACACCCCGCTGGCACTGGTGGTGCTGCTCGGCGTGCTGCCGCCGCTGGTGATCGCGACCGTGATCTTCCGGCGGGTGTCCTCGGCGGCCTACACGATCTCGCGGGAACACGTCTCCACCGTCAACGCGGACTTCCAGGAGAACATCAGCGGCCTGCGCGCGGTGCAGGCCTACCGGCACGAACCGCTCGCGGCCCGCCGTTTCGCCGAATACTCCGAGCGCTACCGGCACAGCCGGATGCGGGCGCAGCGGGCCATCGCGCTGTACTTCGCGTTCATCTCGGCCTGGTCGGACCTGGCACTGGCCATGGTGGTGTTCGTCGGCGCCCGCGAGATCGCCGGCGGCACCACCAGCGCGGGCACCCTCGTCGCCTTCGTGCTCTACCTGGAACTGCTGTTCGGGCCGGTGCAGCACCTGTCCCAGGTCTTCGACGGATATCAGCAGGCCAAGGTGGGTCTGCGCCGGATCGGGGCGCTGCTGCGCACGGAATCCTCGATCGCGCCCGACGCCCCCGACGCCGTCGCCATCACCGACCGGCTCGACGGCGCCGTCCGCCTGGATCAGGTGCGCTTCGGCTATCCGGGCACCGAGAACCTCGCCCTCGACGACGTCTGCCTCGACATCCCGGCCGGCACCACGCTGGCGTTGGTCGGCGCGACCGGCGCGGGTAAATCGACCATCGTCAAGCTGCTGGCCCGCCTCTACGACCTACCGGCCGACGGCGCTGGGTCGGTCCGCGTCGACGACGTCGACCTGCGCGACTACCGGCTCGCCGACTACCGGGCCCGCCTCGGCATCGTCCCGCAAGAACCTCACCTGTTCACCGGCGACGTCGCCAGCAACATTGCATTCGGGAAACCATCGGCGACCGGACAAGAGATCGCGGCGGCCGCCGCGGCGGTGGGCGCGACCGCGATGATCGAGGCTCTCCCGCTCGGCATGGCCCAACCGGTGGGTGAGCGCGGCCGCGGCCTGTCGGCCGGACAGCGCCAGCTGATCGCGCTGGCCAGGGCCGAACTGGTCGACCCCGATCTGCTGCTGCTGGACGAGGCGACGGCCACCCTCGATCCAGATACCGAGCGATCGGTGCTGGTCGCGACGAAATCGCTGGCAAGGAACCGGACCACGGTGGTGGTGGCGCACCGGCTGGCGACGGCCGCGCGCGCCGACCGGATCGCGGTCGTCGACCACGGCCGGATCGTGGAAATCGGCGCACACGACGAACTGCTGGCCGCCCGCGGCGCCTATGCCCGACTCTGGGCAGCGGCCGGAGAACGGGAGGGAATATTCTCAGCGGAAGACAGGTCGTCACCATGGAGGAGCGGCCTGTCCGCCGGTCGGTAGCACCGCCGATTCGGGGCTGGGCCTATCCTCGACAGAGGGCGCATCGGCGCGTATCCGCCGATCCCCGTGCCGGGCACGTCACAAACGTCGCAGCGCGAAGAACGAAATGAGGCGAACACCTGCTGTGAGCAGCTCAACTTCCCAGTTCGGACAGAACCAGTGGCTAGTCGACGAGATGTATCAGAAGTTCAAGAACGATCCGTCATCGGTCGACGAAAGTTGGCACGAGTTCCTCGCCGATTACACCCCCGACGCGTCCGGTGAGTCTCAGGCCGGTCAGCCGACGCCAGCGCAGGCCCCCGCCCCGGCACCCGCGCAGGCAGCGACGACCGCGCCGGTGAACTCGGCTCCGGCGCCCGCGCCCACGGCCGCCGCGCCAAAGGCTGCCGCCGCACCGAAGGCCCCCGCCCCGGCTCCGAAGCCTGCGGCGGCCACGGCTCCGGCCGCCGCGGCCCCCGCGCCCGCTCCGCAGCAGGCGCGCGCCCCCAAGACCACCCCGGCGCCGACGTCCAACGCCGCGCCGACCGGCGGGCCCAAGGCTGCCGCCCCGGCAGCCGACCAGACGAAGGTGCTGCGTGGTGCGGCAGCCGCGGTCGCCAAGAACATGTCCGCCTCGCTCAGCATCCCCACCGCGACCAGCGTCCGGGCCATCCCGGCCAAGCTGATGATCGACAACCGGCTGGTCATCAACAACCACCTGGCCCGCACCCGCGGTGGCAAGATCTCCTTCACCCACCTGCTCGGCTACGCCATCGTGCAGGCGGTCAAGGCCTTCCCGAACATGAATCGGCACTTCGCCGAGATCGACGGGAAGCCCAACTCGGTCACTCCGGCGCACACCAACCTCGGCCTCGCCATCGACCTGCCCGGCAAGGACGGCAACCGTTCGCTGGTCGTTGCCGCGATCAAGGGCTGCGAGGAGATGACCTTCGGGCAGTTCCACACCGCCTACGAAGACATCGTGCGCCGCGCCCGCGAGGGCAAGCTGACCGCCGAGGACTTCAGCGGCGTCACCATCTCGCTCACCAACCCCGGCACCATCGGCACCGTGCACTCGGTGCCGCGGCTGATGTCGGGCCAGGGCGCGATCATCGGTGCGGGTGCCATGGAGTACCCGGCCGAATTCCAGGGCATGAGCGATGAGCGCATCGCCGAGATCGGTGTCGGCAAGCTGATGACGCTGACCTCGACCTACGACCACCGCATCATCCAGGGCGCGGAGTCCGGCGACTTCCTGCGCACCATCCACCAGCTGCTGATCTCCGACGAGTTCTACGACGAGATCTTCCACGGCCTCGGAGTGCCGTACGAGCCGGTGCGCTGGCGCAAGGACGTCAAGGAACGCGGGGTCGACAAGAGCACCCGCGTGCTCGAGATGATCGCCGCCTACCGCAACCGCGGCCACCTGATGGCCGACACCGACCCGCTGCGCCTGGTCAAGGACAAGTTCCGCAGCCACCCCGACCTCGACGTCACCCAGCACGGGCTGACCCTGTGGGACCTCGACCGCGAGTTCAACGTCGGCGGCTTCCACGGCCAGGAGCGGATGAAGCTGCGCGATGTGCTGTCGGTGCTGCGCGACTCCTACTGCCGCCACGTCGGTGTCGAGTACACCCACATCCTGGAAACCGACCAGCTCGAGTGGATCCAGGAACGGGTCGAGCAGAAGCACGTCAAGCCGACCGTCGCCCAGCAGAAGTACATCCTGAACCGGCTGAACGCGGCCGAGGCGTTCGAGACGTTCCTGCAGACCAAGTACGTCGGCCAGAAGCGCTTCTCGCTGGAGGGCGCGGAATCGGTCATCCCGATGATGGACGCGGTGATCGACCAGTGCGCCGAGCACAGCCTCGACGAGGTCGTCATCGGTATGCCGCACCGCGGCCGGCTCAACGTGCTGGCCAATATCGTCGGCAAGCCGTACTCGAAGATCTTCACCGAGTTCGAGGGCAACATGAACCCGGCGGCCACCCACGGCTCCGGCGACGTGAAGTACCACCTCGGTGCGCGCGGCACCTACCTGCAGATGTTCGGCGACAACGAGATCGAGGTCTCGCTCACCGCCAACCCCTCGCACCTCGAGGCGGTCGACCCGGTGCTCGAGGGCCTGGTCCGTGCCAAGCAGGACCTGCTGGACAAGGGCGACGGCCCCGAAGGCTTCTCGGTCATGCCGCTGATGCTGCACGGTGACGCCGCGTTCGCCGGCCAGGGCGTGGTCGCCGAGACGCTGAACCTGTCGGGTCTGCGTGGTTACCGCGTCGGCGGCACCATCCACATCGTGGTGAACAACCAGATCGGCTTCACCACCGCGCCGGAGAACAGCCGCTCCACCGAGTACTCCACCGACATCGCGAAGTTCATCGGCGCGCCGATCTTCCACGTCAACGGCGACGACCCGGAGGCCTGCGACTGGGTCGCGCGCCTGGCGGTCGACTTCCGGCAGAAGTTCCGCAAGGACGTGGTCATCGACCTGATCTGCTACCGCCGTCGCGGCCACAACGAGGGCGACGACCCGTCGATGACCCAGCCGTACATGTACGACGTCATCGACACCAAGCGCTCGGTGCGCAAGAGCTACACCGAGAGCCTGATCGGCCGTGGCGACATCTCCATGAAAGAGGCCGAGGACGCGCTGCGCGATTACCAGGGCCAGCTGGAGCGCGTGTTCAACGAGGTCCGCGAGCTGGAGAAATACTCGCCGGAACCCAGCGAATCGGTCGAGGACGATCAGAAGGTGCCCGCGACGGTGCAGACCGCCGTGGACAAGTCGGTGCTGCAGCGCATCGGCGACGCGTTCCTCAATGTGCCCGAAGGCTTCAACGTGCACCCGCGCGTCAAGCCGGTGCTGGAGAAGCGGCGCGAGATGGCCTACGAGGGCAAGGTCGACTGGGCCTTCGCCGAGCTGCTGGCCTTCGGCACGCTGATCGACGAGGGTCGCGCGGTGCGGTTGACCGGTCAGGACTCCCGCCGTGGCACGTTCACCCAGCGTCACGCGGTGATCATCGACCGCAAGACCGCCGACGAGTACACCCCGCTGCACAACATCGGCTCCACCAACCCGGGCTGGTTCGCCGTGCACGACTCGGCGCTGAGCGAATTCGCGGCCGTCGGCTTCGAATACGGCTACTCGCTGGGCAACCCGGACGCGCTGGTGCTGTGGGAGGCGCAGTTCGGTGACTTCGTCAACGGCGCGCAGTCCATCATCGACGAGTTCATCTCCTCCGGTGAGGCGAAGTGGGGCCAGCTGTCGGAGGTCGTGCTGCTGCTGCCGCACGGTCACGAGGGTCAGGGCCCGGACCACACCTCCGGCCGCATCGAGCGCTTCCTGCAGTTGTGCGCGGAGGGTTCGATGACGGTGGCGGTGCCGTCCACTCCGGCGAACTACTTCCACCTGCTGCGCCGCCACGCCCTCGACGGCATCCGCCGTCCGCTGATCGTCTTCACCCCGAAGTCGATGCTGCGCAACAAGGCCGTGGTCAGCGATCTGAAGGACTTCACCGAGAGCAAGTTCCACTCGGTGTTCGACGAGCCGACCTACGAGCAGGGCATCGGCGATCGCGGCAAGGTCAAGCGGGTGCTGCTGACCAGCGGCAAGCTCTACTACGAGCTGGCCGCCGCCAAGGCCAAGCAGAAGCGCGAAGATGTCGCCATCGTGCGCATCGAGCAGCTCTACCCGATGCCGAAGTTCCGCCTGAACGAGGCGCTGGCCGGTTACCCGAACGCCACCGACATCGCGTGGGTGCAGGAGGAGCCGGCCAACCAGGGTGCCTGGCCGTTCTTCGGCCTGAACCTGCCCGAGCTGCTGCCGGAGCGTTTCGGCAAGCTGCGCCGGATCTCGCGGCGCGCCATGTCGGCGCCGTCCTCGGGTTCGAGCAAGGTGCACGCCGTCGAGCAGGCCGAGATCATCGCCGAGGCCTTCGAGCCGATCGCCTGATCACCCGTTCGACCGACGCCGGGCCCGAATCCACTCTCCCGCAGAGTGTTTCGGGCCCGGCGTCCGGCGTTTGTGGGCGAGTTCGTTGTGCACTTTTACCGACCGGGCTCCGCATTCGCCGGTCCGAACCGCGACCGTACGGTTGGATGAGCTGGTGCTGCTGGATCTTCAATTGGATGCGCGTCCGGACCGCTCGGTCGAACGCGCCCGTGCCCTCGTCGACGCCGGTGCCGCCGGCTTGTTCACCTTCGAGGGTCCGCACGATGTCATGCTTCCGCTGGCCGCGGTGGCCGGGCAGGTCGAGACGGATCTGATGACCAATGTCGCGATCGCCATGCCGCGCAGCCCGATGCATCTGGCGCATGCGGCGTGGGATCTGCAACTGATGTCGGGCGGGCGTTTCCGGCTCGGGCTCGGCTCGCAGATCCGGCCGCATATCGAAAAGCGCTACGGCGCGACCTGGTCGGCTCCGGCGGCGCGGATGCGGGAGATCGTGCTCGCCGTCCGCGCGATCCTGACCTCCTGGCAGGACGGCACGCCACTGGATTTCCGTGGCACATACACTCGGCACACTCTCATGCCGAAAACCTTTGTGCCCGGCCCCAACCCGTACGGACGGCCGCCGGTTCTGCTCGGCGCTCTCGGCCCGCTGATGACCCGCACCGCCGCCGAGGTCGCCGACGGCCTGCTGGTCATGCCGTTCCACACCCACCGTCACTTCCGCGAACGCACCCTCCCGGCGGTGGCCGAAGGCATGGAACGCGCGGGCCGCACCGAATTCCCGATCTACCCGCAGGCCATCGTCGCCATGGGCAGGACGGACGAGGAACTGGCCGCGGCCTCCATCGGAGTCCGCGGCCTGCTGGCCTTCTACGGCTCGACCCCCGCCTACCGGCCCGTCCTCGACATCGAAGGCTGGGGTGAGCGCCAACCCGAGCTCAACGCCCTCTCCAAGTCCGGCGACATCATGCGCATGTTCGACCGCATCTCCGACGACATGCTCGACACCATCGCCGTGCGCGGCACCCCCGAAACCTGCGCCACCGAGATCATCCGCCGCTTCGGCGATGTCGCCGACCGCGTGTGCTGCTACTTCCCGGGCTACGACCCACCCGTCGACCAGATCAGGGCTCTCGCCGAGGCACTGGATCGGGCGGATACGGGGACCGGGAAGCGCGCCGCTCGGCGGTGAGCCGGCCTCGCGTCAGGCCGTCGGCAGATAGCAGGTGGGCGGCGAGGTCTCGTGTGAGCCGGTGACGCCACCTTGGAGCGCACACAGCAGCGCCTTCAGCAGCGGGCCCGCCGAACCCGAGCTCGACCCGGTCGACTCCGACACCGGGCCGGGCCGGTGCGGCGTCTCGGCCGCCGCCTGGCCGGCTGCTCCCATCAGCACGCCCACCGAAACCGCCGCCAGTACAGCCGAGTTCGTAATGCTTCGCATTCGTCAACAGATCCTTTCACCGGAAGCCTCCACTGCCGGCGCCACCCGCCGGACGCCAGTGCTCCCTGCGGAGTACGAGGTCCGACCCAAGCTAATCGCGACCGGGCTGCCGCGAATGCCACAGCTTCTGGTGCCATGGCTTCTGTCGGCCCGGCTTCCCGGGTAGAGACATCTCAGGCGCGCAGTGCCGCCGCCAGCGCCGGATTGACGGCCATCGACAGCGCCAGCAGCGACTCCACCAGGAGGTCGATCAGTTCGTCGCGGGGGATGGTCTCGTTGCGCAACCACGACAGGGTCGATTCCTCGGTGAAGGCGATCCAGCCACGGACGGCCAGCACCAGGCGGGGGTGGTCGCGTTCCTCGGGCGGCATGGGGACCTGGGTGAGGATGATGTCGACGATCGCGTTGCGGGTTTGGTCGACCAGGGCGACGAGGTCTGGGCTGGAGCTGGCAGGGCCGCGCAGCAGCGCCAGGTAGGAGGTGCGGTTCTCGCTGACGTAGTCGATATAGCGGCTGACCGAATCGCGCAGCATGTCGAACAGGCCGAGGCCCGCATCCGGCGCGACCCGCATCAGCAGTTCGGCGTTGGCGTGGCGCACGACCTCGAGCTGGAAGTCCTGCTTGGTGGGGAAATAGTGGAACAGCAGGCCACGCGAAATGCCTGCTGTGGCGGCGATTTCGCTGATCGAGATGTCCTCGATGGCGCGCTCGCCCAGCATCTTGACGCCGAGCTCGATCAATTGTGCGCGCCGCTGGTCCGGGCTCAGCCGGACACGCTTGGCGGTTTCTCCCGGACTCGTGCTCACGCGACCATCCTACTGAACGAGGGTCAATACTATTGACTACGATTCAACAGAGCTGTTGACTGCTACTCAATAGGGCTCTAGTCTGAGTATATGAGTCGCAAGGTTACAGACAAAGCTGTCGCTAACCAGCCCACCCGCCACCTGCGGACGATCATCATCGGCAGCGGTTTCGCCGGCCTCGGCCTGGCCATCCGGCTGAGCCAGCAGGGTCGCCAGGATTTCCTGGTCCTGGAACGCGGCGCCGACGTGGGTGGCACCTGGCGTGACAACACCTATCCGGGCGCTGCGTGCGACGTGCCGTCGCACCTGTACTCGTACTCCTTCGCGCTCAACCCGAACTGGTCGCGCTCGTTCTCCCGGCAGGGCGAGATCCAGGCCTACATCCAGGGCGTGGCCAAGAAGTACGACGTGCTCGACAAGCACATCTTCAACTGCGATGTCACCGGTGCACGCTGGAACAACGACACCGCACGCTGGGAGATCACCTCCTCGCAGGGCAACTTCACCGCCGACACCGTGGTCTCCGCGGTGGGCGCGCTGTGCGAACCGAATCTGCCCGACATCAAGGGCATCAACAGCTTCGAGGGTGAGATCTTCCACTCCGCCCGCTGGAACCACGACGCCGACCTCACCGGCAAGCGCGTCGCCGTGATCGGCACCGGCGCCTCCGCGATCCAGATCGTGCCGGCCATCGCACCGAAGGTCGGCCACCTCGACGTCTACCAGCGCACCGCGCCGTGGCTGCTGCCCCGGCTGGACCGGCCCTACCTGAAGGCCGAACAGCTGGCGTTCAAGTACATCCCCGGCGTACAGCGGCTGTCCCGCGCCGCGATCTACGCCGCGCGTGAGACGCAGGTCGTCGGCCTGGCCAAGTTCCCGGCACTGATGCAGGGCTTCGAGCTGCTGGCCAAGGCCAAGCTGCGCTACGAGATCCGCGATCCCGAGTTGCGCGCCAAGGTCACCCCGAACTTCCGGATCGGCTGCAAGCGCATGCTGATCTCCAACGACTACTACCCGGCGCTGGATCGCGACAACGTCGATGTGGTCACCGACGGCATCGCCGAGGTGCGGCCGAACTCGATCGTCACCAAGGACGGCACCGAACGCGAGATCGATGCGCTGATCGTGGCCACCGGCTTCCACGTGACCGATTCGCCGACCTACGAGACCATCACCGGCAAGGACGGCCGCACCCTCACCGAGGTCTTCGACGAGATCGGCCAGCAGGGCTACAAGGGTTCCTCGATCGCGAACTTCCCGAATATGTTCTTCCTGCTCGGGCCCAATGTCGGCCTCGGCCACACCTCGATGGTGTACATGATCGAATCGCAGATCAACTACATCGCCGACGCGCTGGCCACCATCGACAAGCAGGATCTGCGTACCGTGGAGGTACGCCGCGATGTGCAGGACCGGTACAACGCCGAGTTGCAGAAGAAGCTGGCCAAGAGCGTCTGGCTCAATGGCGGCTGCTCCAGCTGGTACTTGGACAAGCACGGCAACAACACCACGTTGTGGCCCGACTTCACCTTCGAATTCCGTAGGCTGACCAAGCATTTCGATGTCGAGGCCTACGAGACGACCACCGACGACAACTCCACTCGCCCCGAACTGAAAGTGGTGGCAGCCCAGTGAGCAAGGACGCTTACTTCCGTAACAAGGTATGTGTGATCACCGGTGCCGGTTCCGGTATCGGCCGGGCGCTGGCCATTGATCTGGCCCGGCGCGGCGCCAAGCTGGCGCTGTCGGATATCGACACCGACGGCCTTGCCGAGACCGTGCGCCAGTGCGAACAGCTGGGCGCGCAGGTGAAGTCCGACCGGCTCAATGTGGCCGAGCGTGAAGCGGTGCTGCTCTACGCCGACGCGGTCAAGGAGCACTTCGGCGTCGTGCACCAGATCTACAACAACGCCGGTATCGCCCACCATGGTGATGTGGTCAAGACCGAGTTCAAGGACTTCGACCGGGTCATGGACGTCGACTTCTGGGGCGTCGTCAACGGCACCAAGGCGTTCCTGCCGTACCTGATCGAGTCCGGTGAGGGTCACGTGGTGAACGTGTCCAGCCTCTTCGGCCTCATTTCGGTGCCCGGCCAGAGCGCGTACAACTCGGCCAAGTTCGCCGTGCGCGGTTTCACCGAGGCGCTGCGCCAGGAGATGATCGTGGCCAAGACGCCGGTCGAGGTGACCTGCGTGCACCCCGGCGGCATCAAGACCGCGGTGGCCCGCAATGCCACCTACGCCGAGGGCATCGACGGCAAGAACGCCAGCACGATGTTCGACAAGTACCTGGCCATCCACTCCCCGGAGATGGCGGCCAAGACCATCACCGAGGGTGTGCGCCGCAAGCACGGCCGGGTACTGATCGGCTGGGAGGCCAAGTTCCTCGACCTGTACGTGCGGGTTCTGGCCTCCGGCTACCAGCGCATCTCGGCCACGGTCGAGCGCCGGTTCCTGCCCTGAGCCCGGTACGACCGATGCGTGATATCGCCATTCCCCTGCCACTGGCGCGCACGATCCTGAGCCCGGTGTACCGGGCCACGCTCAACGATCGGCTGCCGTGGAAGATGCAGCGCCTCCTGCTGGACGCCGGCTCGCGCTTGCAGCCGGCGCCGCCGGGGACCCGGATCGAACGGATTCGGCTGGCCGGCCGGCCCGCGGACCGATTCACCGCGGCCACCCCCGGCGACGGCGCCGTGCTCTACCTGCACGGCGGCGGCTACGCGGTCGGCTCGCTGGCCACCCACCGGTCGTTGACGGCCCGGCTGGCACACGAAACCGATTGCGCGGTCTACTCGCTGGACTACCGGCTCGCGCCGGAGCATCCGTTCCCCGCCGGACTCGACGACGCCGAGGCCGCGTTCCTGGAACTCGTCGATGCGCACGGCTACTCCCCCGACCAGATCGCCATTTCCGGCGATTCGGCCGGCGGCGGCCTTGCCATGGCCACCGCGCAGCGGCTGATCGCCCGGCACGGCTACACCCCGGCCGCGCTCGGCCTGATCGCACCGTGGACCGATCCGAACGAAATCCCGGACCGGCACCGCGATCTGGTGATCAGCAAGCCGTGGTCGCGCGCATGCGCCGCGGCCTACCTGGGCGGCGGCGACAACAACGATCCGGGTTACGCACCGCTGCTCGGTGAGCTGCGCGGGCTGCCGCCGACCTACGTCCAGGTCGACGTCAGCGAGCTGCTGCATACCCAGTGCGTGCGGTTGGCGGCGGCGCTGCGGGAAGCCGGGGTCGCCGTCACCTTCACCGAGAGCCGCGGCCTCTGGCATGTGGCGCAGTTGCAGGCCGCGTTGGTCGGTCCCGCCTCGGCGGTGCTGCGCGAGATGGCGGAGTTCTTGGCCGAAGCCATACGCCCGGCGCATATCCGCGATCTAGGATGATCCCGCTCAGGTCCGTATCCGCTCGTCAATGAGCGGGTACGGACCTATTTGCGGTGGTCGACGTCACGGCCGCGGTGCAGGTGCCGTAAATTACTGATGAGTTAACCCACGTGGAAGGGCCATGATGCGAGAGTTCGAAGCCCCGGCTTCCTACACCATCCCGGAAGACGCCAATAATTCCGACAACGTGTTCCGCCATGCCGAACAGTCGCCGAACGCCGTGCTGTTCCAGGTGCCGAACGGCAGCGGCGGCCTGCGGGATGTGACCGCGACGGAATTCGCGAAGACGGTGACCGGGGTGGCCAAGGGCATCATCGCCTCCGGCATCGGGCTCGGTGACCGCGTCGCCATCATGTCGGCCACCCGCTACGAGTGGGCCGTGCTCGACTTCGCCATCTGGGCGGCCGGTGGCTGCACCGTGGCGATCTACGACAGCTCGGCCGCCGAGCAGGCCAAGTGGATCCTGCAGGATTCGGCCACCAAGCTGCTGGTCGTCGAGAACGACAAGCACCGCGCCACCATCGACGAGATCGAGTCCGGTTCGCTGCCGGAGCTGAAGGAGATCTCCCAGATCGACAAGGGCGCCATCGACGAGCTGATCAGCCGCGGCGCCGAGCTGGACGATCAGGTTGTGCACGAGCGTCGCGCGCAGGTCGGCGCGTCCTCGCCGGCCACCCTGATCTACACCTCGGGCACCACCGGCCGCCCCAAGGGCGTCATGCTCACCCACGCGAACCTGTGGGCGGAATCGAAGTCCGACCGCATCGCGCTCGGCAAGTTCATCGTCGCGGGCAAGAAGACCCTGCTCTTCCTGCCGCTGGCGCACGTCTTCGCCCGCGCCGTGGCGCTGGCCGCCTTCGACGCCAAGGTGATCGTCGCGCACACCTCGGACTGGACCACCCTGGTCGACCAGTTCGCCGCCTTCAAGCCGCACTTCATCCTCTCGGTGCCGCGCGTGTTCGAGAAGGTGTTCAACAGCGCCAAGCAGAAGGCGCACGACGGCGGGAAGGGCAAGATCTTCGATCTGGCCGCCGAGACCGCCATCGCCTACAGCGAGGGCCTCGACAAGGGTGGCCCCGACCTGGTCACCAAGGTCAAGCACTTCGTCTTCGACAAGCTGGTCTACAGCAAGCTGCGCGCCGCCCTCGGCGGTCAGTGTGAGGCCGCGGTCTCCGGCGGCGGCCCGCTGGGCGCGCGCCTTGGCCACTTCTTCCGCGGCGTCGGCGTCACCATCTACGAGGGCTACGGCCTGACCGAGACCACCGCCGCCATCACGGTGAACACCCCCGAGCACATCCGGGTCGGCTCGGTCGGCCGCCCGATCGAGGGTCATGCGGCCAAGATCGCCGAGGACGGCGAGCTGCTGCTCAAGGGTTCGGTCGTGTTCGACGGCTACTGGGGCAATGCCGAAGCCACCGAGGATGCCTTCGAGGACGGCTGGTTCAAGACCGGCGATCTCGGCGCCATCGACGCCGACGGCTTCGTCACCATCACCGGCCGCAAAAAGGAAATCATCGTCACCGCGGGCGGCAAGAACGTCTCCCCCGCGCTGCTCGAGGATTCGCTGCGGGCGCATCCGCTGATCAGCCAGGTGATGGTGGTCGGTGACGGCCAGCCGTTCGTCGGCGCGCTGATCACCCTCGATCCCGAGGCGCTGCCGGGCTGGAAGGAGCGCAACGGCGTGTCCGCCGACACTCCGATGGAGACGCTGGTGCAGAACCCGGCGTTGGTCGCCGAGATCGACGCGGCGGTCGCCGAGACCAACAAGAAGGTCTCCAAGGCCGAGCAGATCAAGAAGACCCGCATCCTGACCGTCGACTGGACCCAGGAGACCGGCGAGCTCACCCCGAAGATGTCGCTCAAGCGCGCTGTGGTGATGAAGCAGTACGCCTCCGAGGTCGAGAAGATCTACAGCTGATCTCTTCCTGACAGATAAAGGCGCCGGCAGCTTCCGCTGCCGGCGCCTTTATCGTTCGCGCTGGTGAACCGATTCAGGGAGTGAGGGATTCGGCCTTGGCCCGCTCGGTGGGCGGCTTCGGCGGGGCGCTCACCCCCGGGCGCAGGAACAGCACCGAGGCCAGCACACCGATCAGCAGGATCGCGGCGGGCAGATACGTCGAATCCGCCAAGGCCGAGCTGAACGCCTCCTTGACCGGTTCCGGGATCGGGCCGGCGGTGCCTTCGCCCGCGGGTGCCTCACCCAGCCCGTTGGCCGACATGCGCGCGGCGATCAGGGCGCTGATCGCGGCGCTGCCGAGCACCGCGCCCACCTGCCGGGTGGTGTTGTAGATGCCCGCGCCCGCACCGGCCTTCTGAACCGGCAGGTTGTGCGTCGCGGTGGTGGCCAGCGGCGCCCAGATGAACGCGTTCGCGAACCCGGCGAGCCCGGCGGCGACCAGGAACCAGATGATGTCCGAATCCGGCGTCATCAACTGCGCGAACCAGGCCACCGAGATCGCGAACAACGTGAAGCCGATGGTCGGCACGACCCGCGGATGCAGCCGCCCCGCGAACTTGCCGACGAACGGCGCCATCACGCCGGTGATGATCGCCATCGGCGCGAACACCAGCGCGGATTCGGTGGGCGACATCTCCCGCACGGCTTGCAGATAGAAGTAGGACGGCACCATCACCGCGGTCGTGGCCGCGCCCATGGCCGCGATCGCCAGGTTGGACAGCCCGAAGTTGCGGTCGCGGAACAGGCTCAACGGCACCAGCGGTTCACCGGTATTGCGCGACTGGTTGACGATGAACAGTGCGAGCACCACCACACCCGCGCCGATCAGCAGCCAGATCCGCAGCGACCAGTCGTAGGTGTTGCCTTCCTGGATGCCGAACACCAGCAGCGCCATGCCGATACCGCTGAGCAGCACCCCCGGGATGTCGAACTTGTGCGCGTGCGTCTCCAGCGCCGGCACCAGCTTCCAGGCCAGCACGAACGCGACGATGCCGACCGGGACGTTGACGAAGAAGATCCACTCCCAGCCCAGATTGTCGACGAGCACACCGCCGAGAATCGGGCCGACCAGGGTGGCCAGGCCGGCGACGCCGCCCCACAGGCCCATG
Organism: Nocardia cyriacigeorgica; assembly: GCF_010858045.1. Lineage (GTDB taxonomy): Bacteria > Actinomycetota > Actinomycetes > Mycobacteriales > Mycobacteriaceae > Nocardia > Nocardia cyriacigeorgica_E. The sequence goes on along the minus strand of NZ_JAAGVC010000001.1, from coordinate 90,474 downwards.
GCCGCGCCGCGCTTGTCCGGCGGGAAGGTGCGGGTGATGACGGCCATGGTCTGCGGCGTCATCAGCGCCGCGCCCAGACCCTGCACCGCGCGGGCGGCGATCAGCATCTCGATGGTCCCCGACAGCCCGCACCACAGCGAGGCGAGGGTGAACACCGACAGGCCGATCAGATAGATGTTCTTGGGGCCGAACCGATCGCCGAGGCGGCCGGTGATCAACAGCGGCACCGCGTAGGTGAGCAGGTAGGCGCTGGTCACCCAGATCACCTGGGAGATGTCGGCGTGCAGATTGTCGAGGATGGCCGGGTTGGCGACCGCGACGATCGTGACATCCAGCAGGATCATGAAGAACCCGACGACCAGCGCCGAGAGCGCTAACCACGGATTACGTTGAGAGGACATCGGTTTCGTTCCTAACTCGGATGTGGATGACGAGCGACGTCGTTGTCGGTTCGCTGGGAAGGCTCACGAGGCCGCGGGCTCGGCCTCGTCGGCCGCGGGCTCGGGGTGCCAGGGCGGGGCGTCACAGGGCTCGGCACGTCGCCCGGTGGCGGGATCGAATTCCTCCCAGAGCAGTGCGCCGCTGTCGAGTTCGGCCACCAGCTGCTCGACCCATTCGATCTCGGCGCGCACAGTGGCGCGCAGATACGGCAGCACGATCCAGTACCGCCGCGGCACCTGCTTGCGTTCGGCCTTGGCGATCATCGTCTCCAGCTCGGCCGATTCCCCGGCCAGATGGTCGAGGCGTTCCCGCAGCAGCGCCAGCACCTCGGGTTTGGGCAGGTTGTGCGCCTCACCGAGGGCGACCGGAAACAGCGGATACTCCGGCAGCGGTGTGCGCAGCAGCTCCGCGATCCGGGTGCGCAGGGTCTCGCGCCCGGCGGCGGTGATCCGGTAGGTGGTGCGTTCGGGCCGGTTGCCCGCACGGTCGATCCCCTCGGCCCGCACCATGTCCAGCTCGGCCAGCCGGGTGACCACGTGGTACAGCGAGCCGGGCCGCACCTTGACGAGCTTGTCCTCGCGCCGCATCGCCAGCAGTTGGTACATCTCGTACGGATGCATCGGCCGCTCTTCGAGCAGGGCCAGCACAGCGATGGCCAGCGGGGTCACCGTCGCGCCGGTGCGCTGCCCCATAACGTCCTCTTTTCCGGATCTGTATCCACCACTCACGTTGCCGACGAGCGTCACGACAACCTATCGACGACCTACGACATACTCCGCACCAAATATTCCAGCTGGAATATACGGCGCGGAAGTCACGGCCGGCAAGAGGGGTGAACCGTTAGCGAGGCCACACGACGATGTGCGCTGCTGGGTCCTGCTTCCCGGCAGGGTTGCCCGCCACCCCGCCGGAACACACTGCTCAACGGGGGTGTCACCCGTCCTCGGCGATATCGTGCGGTGTATCTGGCGGCGGATAGCGTCACGGAACCTTTGGGACAGCACGGTCGACGCGCCGCCGCCATCGCGTGGCAATCGGGGGTGCGCGCGCAGCTCGGGGCAGAGCGCGTGTGGTGTTCCGTCAGAGACCGTGGTCGTCGAGCCAGGTACGGGCCAGCTCGGCGGGGTTCGCCTGCTCGTCGCGTATCGCCGCCACCATGCCGGTCAATCGATCGGTGGTGAGCTCACCGGCGACGTAGTTCAGCTTCTCCCACTCGCGATCGTCCAATGCGCCCTTGCGCACCAGCGCGACCGGGTTCTCCGAGCGCAGCGCGTTGGCGTCGTCGGACAGCACCCGCAGGCCCTCGGCCGCGGGTGGTGCGAGTTCCACGGGACCGGCCAGCAGGCCGACCTGGATGCGCCCTTCCGCCAGCGCTTTTCGTAGCTCGGCGGGATCGGCGAAGGTCTGCGTCGACGCGAAGTCGCAGCCGTCGATCCGTAGCGCCGGCGGTGGCGCGGTCAGCAGGCCTGGCACCGGCGCGACGCCGGCGGACGACGACGGGCAATCCGGTAGCAGATCCGCGACGGACTCGGCCGGTGCGGCCGAGTTCACGAGCACACGTGCCCGCAGATCGGCCCCGTCGGCGGCGTCGGTGACGACCAGTCCCTGCGGCAGCGAACGGTTCAGCTCGCGGGTCACCTCCTTGGTGCTCCACGCCGTCACGTTGCCGGCCAGCTCGCCCAGCAGCGCCCCGTTGTGCTCGCCGACCAGCGTCACCGTGCCGGCGTCGAGGGCCGCCATCCGGCCCGCGCGGGTGCCGAGCCCCGATTCGACCACGACGGACGCGCCGGTGCGGGCCAGCGCCTGGGCGTAGATCTCGGCCAGCAGCACCGACTCCGCGCTGTCGCCCGAGCCGACCACCAGTGGTTCGGGCGCGGAATCATCGCCGCAGGACACCGCCACTGTGGCCAGCGCGAGGACCACGATCCGGGCCAGCACCCGCAGCGGCGCGGCAAGCACCATCGGCGCGACACCAACTTTCCGAAGCCGAGGACTAACCCGCGCCGACCGGGTCGGGCGGGCACTATGGTCAGTGGAGAATGTACCGGTGGCCACCGGGCACCGGGATCGCGCACTGCCGGCCTGCGGAAGGACCCACGTGACACCGACTCCCGCCCCCGACGGCGCCCGGGTGGGGCGCACCGCCGTGCGGCTGACGTTCACCGCCGCCCGTTTCCTGTTCGCGGCCGCAGCACTGGCCGTCGCGATGATCGTGTCGTCGTGCGGCACTTCCGATCCGCTGGCCGGCCAGGGTAGCTGCGAGGGCGACACGCTCATCGTGGGCTCGGCGAACTTCCCCGAGTCCGAGACCCTGGCGAATGTGTATGCGGAAGCGTTGCGGGTCAACGGATTCAGCGTGGATACGAAACTGAATATCGGCAGCCGCGAGGCCTATATCCCGGCGCTGCGCCAGTGCGCCATCTCGCTCATCCCGGAGTACACCGGAAACCTGCTGCAATACCTGGAACCCGACAGCACAGCCACCCAGCCCGCCGATATCGACCGCGAACTGACCGCCGCCATCGGCACCGATCTGGCCCTCGGCGCACCGGCGCCCGGCGAGAACTCCGACGCCGTGGTGGTCACCAGGGCGACCGCCGACCGCTGGAATCTGCGCACCATCGCCGATCTGGCTCCGCATTCGGCCGAGGCGACATTCGGTGCGCCCGCCGAATTCCAGGAGCGTCCGGTCGGGCTGCCCGGCCTGAAAGAGAACTATGGGCTCGACATCAGCCCCGGCAACTTCGTCCCGATCGCCGACGGCGGCGGCCCGGCCACCGTGCGCGCCCTGGTGGACGGCCAGGTCACCGCGGCCAATATCTTCACCACCTCGCCCGCCATCGCGGCCAACGACCTGGTGGTGCTGGAAGATCCGAAGTCGAATTTCCCGGCGCAGAATGTGATTCCGCTGCTGAATGCGGCAAAGCGCACCGACGCGCTGATCGCCGTGTTGAACGCGGTATCGGCCAAGCTCACCACCGATCAGTTGATCGCGCTCAACGAATCGGTCTCCGGCGATACCAAGACCGAGCCCGCCGCCGCGGCGAAGGAGTGGGTCGCGGCGCAGGGCCTGAACCGGCCGATCGGATAGCCCGGTGTCCGATATCGAGTTCCGCGCCGTCAGCAAGACCTATCCGAACGGCACGCACGCCGTCAGCGATCTCGACCTGCGCATTCCGTCGGGCACGTTCACCGTGTTCGTCGGGCCGTCCGGATGTGGCAAGACCACCTCCATGCGGATGATCAATCGGATGATCACCCCCAGCGCGGGCAGCATCACCATCGACGGGCGCGATATCGCGACGGTCGATCCGGTGAAATTGCGGCTCGGGATCGGGTACGTCATCCAGAGCGGCGGGCTGCTGCCGCACCGCACCGTCATCGACAATGTCGCCACCGTCCCGATGCTGCGCGGCGACTCCCGCAGGGCCGCTCGCGCCGCGGCGCTGGAGGTGCTCGATCGCGTCGGGCTCGATCGCGGGCTGGCGTCCCGGTATCCGGCGCAGCTGTCGGGTGGGCAGCAGCAGCGTGTCGGTGTCGCGCGGGCCTTGGCCGCGGACCCGCCGATTCTGCTGATGGATGAGCCGTTCAGTGCCGTGGACCCGGTGGTGCGCGCCGACCTGCAGGTCGAAATGCAACGGCTGCAAGCGCAACTGCACAAGACCATCGTGTTCGTCACCCACGACATCGACGAGGCCATCACCCTCGGCGATCGGGTCGCGGTGTTCGGTCGCGGCGGTGTGCTCCAGCAGTACGATCCGCCGCAACGGGTGCTGGCGCAGCCTGCCACCGATTTCGTCGCGGACTTCGTCGGCCGGGATCGCGGCTATCGCGGGCTGTCCTTCCGCCCCGCGGATACCGTAGCGCTGCACGAGATCCGGACAGTGACCGAAGCCGAGATCACCGGACTGCGGCTGGCGGCGGGCGAATGGGTGCTGCTCACCGATGCCGACGGACGTCCCGGCGGCTGGATCGACATCACCGGCGTGGAATCCGTACGCGCCGGGAAGCCACCGGCCGACAGCGTGTCGGCGGGCGGTTCGCTGTTCACGCCGTCCGGCGATCTGCGGCAGGCCCTGGATGCGGCGATCTCCTCACCCTCGGGAATCGGCGTGGCCGTGGACGATTCGGGGGCCGTGCGCGGCGGCATCCTCGCCACCGAAGTGCTGGCCCGACTTGCCGAGCAGCGCGCCGCCGAAGACGCCGCCCGCAATCGCGCGTTCCTCGACGAGGAGCCGGTGCCGTGAGGCGAGCCCGCCGATGAACTACCTCGTCGACAACTTCGGTGAGATCATGGGTTTCACCAGGACCCACCTGTATCTCGCGCTGCTGCCACTGCTGATCGGGCTGGTCATCGCGATCCCGGTCGGCGCGCTGGTGCGGCGGGTGCGATGGTTGCGTCGCGTGACGGTGACCGTGGCGGGGCTGGCGTACACGGTGCCATCGCTGGCACTGTTCGTGATCATCCCGCCGCTGGTGGGGATTTCGACGATCGATCCGCTCAATGTCGTCATCGCACTGGCCCTGTATTCGACGGCCCTGCTGGTGATCGCGGTGCCCGCGGCGCTGGATTCGGTGCCGGCCGATGTCGTCGATGCGGCCGAGGCGGTCGGGTTCAGCCCGCTGCGGCGCACGCTGACCGTCGAGATGCCGCTGGCCGTCCCGGTGTTCCTGTCCAGCCTGCGGGTCGTGGTGGTCACCAATATCGCGATGGTGTCGGTGGGGGCGCTGATCGGGGCCGGTGGTCTCGGCAAGCTGTTCACCCAGGGCTACCAGCGTGACTATCCGGACGAGATCGTCGCGGGCATCATCGTGACGCTGGCGCTCGCGCTGATCTTCGACCGCCTGGTGTACGCGCTCGGCCGCTTGGCCACCCCATGGCTGCGCGCGGACTCCCGGCGCGCACACCGGAAAGGCGCTGCGGCATGAACCTTTTCCTGGACGCCTGGGCCTACTTCACCGATGGCGCGAACTGGGGCGGGCCCACCGGCATCGAACGTCGTCTGGCCGAACATCTCTGGTACAGCTTCCTCACGGTGGCGTTGTCGGCGGTGATCGCGGTGCCGGTGGGGCTGGTCATCGGGCACACCCGGCGGGGTTCGGCAGTGGTGGTCGGGTTCGCCAATGCCATGCGCGCGCTGCCGACGCTCGGCCTGCTCACCTTCATGGTGCTGCTGCTCGGCCTCGGCCTGATCCCGCCGTTGCTCGCGCTGATCACCGTCGGGATCCCGCCGCTGCTGGCCGGCGCTTATGCCGGGGTCGCCAACGTCGCCGACGACGTGGTGGACGCCTCCCGCGCCATGGGGATGACCGAACGGCAGATCCTGCTGCGCGTGGAAGTCCCGAATGCTCTCCCGATCCTGCTGACCGGTCTGCGCGGGGCAACGCTGCAGGTGGTCGCGACCGCCACCATCGCCGCCTACGTCAATCTCGGCGGGCTCGGACGCTACATCTTCGACGGCATCGGCCTCTACCGCTACGACCGCGTGCTGGTGGGCGCGGTGCTGGTCGCGCTGCTGGCCATGGTCCTCGACGGGCTGCTGGCCTTCGCGACCTGGGCCACCATGCCCGGCACCCACCGCTTACGGCGCGGCGACGAACTCCGCACGCCGTGAAGCGGGCGGTTCTCACAACCAGTGGTTGCGGTGGAACACCACATACAAGCTGCCGCACACGGACAGGATCAGCACCCACACCGCCGGATAACCCCAGACCGTCTTCAATTCCGGCATGTGCTCGAAATTCATGCCGTAGATACCGGCGATCATGGTCGGCACCGCCGCGATCGCGACCCACGCGGAAATCTTGCGCATATCGGTGTTCTGCTGCACCGCGATCTTGGCCAGCGCCGCATTGATCAGCGAACCGAGCGATTCGTCGAAATCGACGATGCGGTCGGCGACGGTGGTGTGATGGTCGGCGACATCGCGGAAATACCGCCGGATCTCCTTCGGCAGTGGTAGATCGGTGTTCTGGCTGAGGATCTGCAACGGAACACCGAGCGGGTTGACCGCCCGCCGCAGTTCCACCACCTCACGTTTGAGCTGGTAGATGGATTCCACGCCGACCCGGCTGCGCGGAGTGAAGACCTCTTCCTCCATCTCGTCGATATCGTCCTCGATGGATTGCACCACCTCGAGATAGTTGTCGACGACGTAATCGGCGATGGCGTGCAGAACCGCGCCGGGCCCCAACCGCAGCCGCTCGGGATCGGCCTCCAGGCCCCGGCGCAGCGCGGCCAGCCCGGAATGCTCGCCGTGGCGCACCGCGACAACGAAATCGGGTCCGGTGAAGATCATCAGCTCACCGGTCTCGACGATCTCGCTGACCGAATTCATATCGTGTTCGTGATAGGCGACCGGACGCAGCACCAGCACCAGAGTGTCGTCGTAGCGTTCGAGTTTGGGTCGCTGGTGGGCGTGCACCGCGTCCTCGACGGCGAGGGCGTGCAATCCGAAGGTCTGCGCGACATCGGTCATCTGCGCCTCGTCGGGATCGTGCACACCGAGCCAGACGAAACCCTCGCCTCTGTCGCGCACCTCCCGCAACGCCGCGTCATGAGTGTAATGCCCGGGCAGCCGCACACCGTCGACGTACACGGCGCAGTCCACGATCGCCCGTGCCGTCGGCACCGGGATGCGTGGCAGCGGAGTCGGCGTCTTCGCCGGACCCCGGAAGTACGGCAGCGGCGGAATCGATGGCACCGGTCGATGCTACGTCCGCGGCGGGCCGGGCACGGCGCACCGGCCGGACATGGGCACCGCCCGCCGATCGCGCACTGACACACTGGAGGGCGTGCGCATCGACCTGCATACCCATTCGACCGCGTCCGACGGCACCGACACCCCGGCCGAGCTGGTGCGGAACGCGGCGGCGGCCGGCCTCGACGTCGTCGCGATCACCGATCACGATACGACCGCGGGCTGGGCCGAGGCCGTGGCCGCACGGCCCGACGGCCTGACCCTGATCCGCGGCATGGAGATGTCGTGCGTCGGTCTCGGTGAGGACGGCTGGCCCGTGCCGGTCCACCTGCTCGCCTACTTGTTCGACCCGTCCGACCGGGGTTTCGCCGATGAGCGTGAGCGGCTGCGGGCTGAGCGGGTCGAGCGGCTGCGCGCGATGGCCGAGCGGATGGCCGCCGACGGGCTGCCCGTCGACCCCGACGAGGTGCTGGCCTCGGCCGGCCCCTCGGCGGGTCGGCCGCATCTGGCCAGGGCGCTGGTCGCCGCCGGCGTCGTGCCCACCGTCGATGCCGCCTTCGCCGATCTGCTGGCACCGCACGGGCGCTACTACGCCGAAAAGGCCGATACACCGCTGCGCCGGGCGGTGGAGATGATCGCCGCCGCCGGCGGGGTCAGCGTGCTCGCGCACACCCGGGCACGCAAGCGGGGCAGGCTGCTGGCGATCGACGACATCCGCGAACTGGCCGAACTCGGCCTCGGTGGCCTCGAGGTCGATCATCCCGATCACAGCGAGGCCGACCGCGCCCTGCTGACCGAACTGTCCGCCGAACTGGGCCTGCTCACCACCGGTTCGTCGGATTACCACGGCAGCAACAAGACCATCCGGCTCGGTGAGTTCACCACCGATCCCGCTCAGCTCGAGGTTCTGGTCGGGAAGGCGACCGGGGTGCCGGTGATCGGCTCGTGAGACTCGCGCGCGGAATCAGCGGCCTGATCGCCGCGGGCATCTTCGCGCTCGCCGCCGTGGTGGTGGCCGCGGCGATCATCGGTGCGCGACGCGGCTTTCCGGGACCGGGCGGTGAATCGGTGACCTGGCATGTGGTGTCGGCGGCGATCGTCGTTGCGGCGCAGGTGTATTCGGATCGACATAAGGGTTTGGCGGCGTTTTCCGGATCGCTGGTCGTTTTCGCCACGGCCGGTGTGTTGCTGTGGACACAGTGGTGGAGCTGATAGTGCGGAATCGGTTGCGGGCGGGTGAAATGTGGCCGAATATTTGATCTCGTGAGTGAGTGGGAAACCGACGTTCTGATTCTCGGCGGTGGTCCCGCCGGAATCTGGGCGGCCCTCTCCGCCGCCGCCACCGGTGCGCGCGTGATCCTCACCGACAAGGCGCGCTGTGGCGCCGCCGGTCCGAGCGCCATCGGCACCACCTCGCTGTGGAACATCGCGCCGGGCCCGGCCCGCGCCGAAACCGTGCGGCGGGCGCTCGGCCACGGCGGCTGGCTCGGCGATCCGGAGACCATTCACCGGGTGCTCGCCGAAACGCACGAGCGCATCACCCAACTGGCCGACCGGGGACATCGATTCTCCGGCGGGCAACTCGCGGGACGGATCTGGCTCGATGGCGCCGCGTATCTGCGCCGCCTGCGCCGGGTCGCGCTCGAAGCCGGAGTGCGCGTACTCGATCATCACCCGGCCACCCAGCTCCTGGTGGACAGCGAGGGAATCGTCTCCGGTGCGGCGGGGATGCAGCGGCACAACAAGTTCCGGCCCTGGACGGTCCGCGCGTCGGCGGTGGTGGTCGCCACCGGCGGATGCGCGTTCGGGTCCGGACGCGCGGGCACCGACGTCGACACCGGTGACGGACTGCTGTTCGCCGTCGAGGCCGGGGCCGAGCTGTCGGGAATGGAATTCTCGAGCGCGTACGGTCTCGCACCGGCCACGTCGGTGAGCGCCGCCGATCGCGGGTTGATCTTCGCCGAATTGCACGACGAAACCGGGACCGTCATCGAAGGCCATCGCGGCGCCGCCTTCGCCGCGCTCGCCGAGGGACGCAGGATCTACGGGATCCCGGCGGCACTCTCGCCCGGTCAACGCCGTCGCCTGCGCCGGCACGGCACCGTCGACCCCGAGAAGGGCATCGCCCTGCGCGCGGTTCTCGAAGGCACCGTGCGCGGTACCGGGGGCCTGCATCTCACCGGCCCGGACTGCGCCACCAGCATCCCCGGGCTGTTCGCGGCAGGCGATGTCACCACCCGCGAGGCCGTCACCGGTGCGGTGAGCGGATTCGGCGGCAGCTGGGCACTCGCCTCGGGCACCTGGTCCGGCGCCGGTGCCGCTCGATTCGCCCGCGGGCGGCCGGTGCCGGACCGGCCCGCGCTCGCACCCGCCGGACCGGGAGCCGGCCTGAGTCCCGTCGCCCGGATCGATCCCCGCGCGGTGATCGGCCTGGTACAGGAACACACCCTGCCGTTGCGGCGCAGCTACCGGCGCAGCGCGGGCAGCCTGCGCGACAGCATCGCCGAACTCGACGCCATGTGGCCGGGCGCGCTCTTCGACCTCGGCGGCACCGGCGCCGAACGGCTGCGCGCCAGGGAAGCCGCGGCCATGCTCGCGGTCGCGCGCTGGACCAAATACAGTGCGCTGGCCAGGACCGAGAGCCGCGGCATCCACCGGCGCACCGACTTCCCCGAGACCGACGCCGGATGGCGGATGCGGTTGCGTTCGGGTGGGCTCGATACCGTCTGGGTGCGCACGACGGCCCGCAACCCGATCGAACCGCCGACCGCATCCCTGCACCCCGATGGGCCGACGCGATCGGTTCGGCCCATCCGCCCGCGCCGACGGGTGTCCGGCTTCGATCCGGCCGCACCCGGTTCCAGCTGACGGCGGTCGCCGAGGCGTTCACAGCCCGGCCCGACGGTATTTCTCACCGCGAGACCGGCCGAGACATAGGACAGCTCACGGCATCGGTACCGGCTGAGGCGAGTTTCCGCTTACGTCGGGGTAATTCCGGCGGCTTACCCTCGGATGATGGCGCACGATCACGACCGGACCCACCGGTTTGGCAAGTGGTCGGGCAGGCTGGCAGAATGTTGCGGATCCCCGACCCACGCCACCGCCGGGTACGGGAACCACGGTGATCACCGCCTCACGACGCACCGTCGTGTCCGGAGGATCGAACCGCATGATCTGTCCGGACCCACCCGTCCGGCTTCCGCTCCACGGATCAGTGCCGCGCCACGTCGACAGGGCTGTCGAGAAGTCGAAACGTACCGGTCAGCGCACCCGATGAGCGATACGAAGCACCTAGTACCAAAAAACCCGACGGTAACCGTCCCCCGGTTGTGACCGATCCCAGCAGGAGTGAAATCGTGTCATCTGTGACTGACGCACCGAACGCCACTGCCAGCAAGAATGCCGCCGCCGACCTCGCGGCGATCACCCACGAGGAGATCTTCGCGGGCCACCTCGGCGGCAAGCTCTCGGTAGAGCTGAGTGCGCCACTGGAAACCCAGCGCGACCTGTCGATCGCTTACACCCCCGGTGTCGCGCAGGTCAGCCGCGCCATCGCAGAGGACGAATCGCTCGCCAAGCGCTACACCTGGACCGACCGGCTGGTCGTGGTCGTCAGCGACGGCACCGCGGTGCTCGGCCTCGGTGACATCGGCCCGCGTGCGTCGCTGCCGGTGATGGAGGGCAAGGCCGCGCTGTTCAAGAAGTTCGCCGGGCTCGACTCCATTCCGATCGTGCTGGACACCAAGGACGTCGACGAGATCGTCGAGACCCTGATCCGGCTGCGCCCGAGCTTCGGCGCGGTCAACCTGGAAGACATCTCCGCCCCGCGCTGCTTCGAGATCGAAAAGCGCGTCATCGAGGCGCTGGACTGCCCCGTCATGCACGACGACCAGCACGGCACCGCCATCGTGGTGCTTGCCGCCCTCAACGGCGCGGCCAAGGTCCAGGGTCGCAGCACCTCGGGCCTGAAGGTCGTGGTGTCCGGCGCCGGCGCCGCGGGCGTGGCCTGCACCAACATCCTGCTCGCCGCGGGCGTCGCCGACGTCACCGTGCTCGACTCCAAGGGCATCGTCAGCCGGGACCGCACCGATCTCAATGACGTGAAGGCCGATCTGGCCCAGCGCACCAACCCGCGCGGCCTGACCGGCACCGCCGCCGACGCCCTCGCCGGCGCCGACGTCTTCCTCGGCCTGTCCGCGGGCAAGATCGGCGAGGACCTCATCGCCTCGATGGCCCCTGAGTCCATCGTGTTCGCCATGTCCAACCCGGACCCGGAGATCCACCCCGAGGTCGCCGCCAAGTACGCCGCCATCGTGGCCACCGGCCGCAGCGACTTCCCGAATCAGATCAACAACGTGCTCGCCTTCCCCGGCGTCTTCAAGGGCGCCCTCGACGCGGGCGCGCGCCGGATCACCGAGGGCATGAAGATCGCCGCCGCCGACGCCATCCTCGCTGTCGTCTCCGACGAGCTGGCCGTCGACAAGATCGTGCCGAGCCCCCTGGACCCGCGCGTCGCCCCGGCCGTCGCCGAGGCCGTGGCGGCTGCCGCCCGCGCGGAGGGCGTGGCGTAAAGGGCCGGCAACACCGCAGTACGAGGGCGCCGATCCAGCCGGATCGGCGCCCTCGCCATTTCCCGAAGGACGCCGCCACGGTGATCGCGTTGGTATCATTTTGGTATGACGACCATCAGCGTGCGGCTACCCGACGAGATTCACCAGAAGCTCAGCGCCGCCGCGGAGGCAGACCACATCTCGATCAATTCGGCTCTCGTCCAAGCGGCGCAAGCGTGGGTCGAGGCGCAGGCACAACGGGCTCGTAGCCGAGTTCTGGTTCAGGAAATCATGGCCGAGGACACGGAACTGCTCGCCATGCTGGGGGACGAGTGACGCCGAATGTCCTCATCATGATCAATTCGGTGGTGCTGGGCGGTTCGGCCGAGATTCGCGACGCGGGACTGCTGGCTGCCGCGGCTACTCGGTCGGAAGCGGTGCTCGCCGGCCGCGACGTCTATCCCACAATCGAGGAGAAAGCAGCCGCCGTGCTGCATTCGGTCGTGCGAACACGTCCATTTGTCCGCGGCAACAAGGCGACTGGCTGGATCGCATGCCGAATGATGCTGCGCTGCCAGGGTAAACGTCCCAGCTTGCCGGCAGCTGAGGCATTCGACCTCATCGACGAACTGGTGAGCGTCGACCTGACGGTCGCGGAATTGGTCGCCTCGTTGAAGGTCACGGAGGAGTGATCGGTGGACGGCGATCAACGGCCAGTCACTCAGCAACACGGCCGCATTCCCCTGCTCCGCGCGTCTCGTCTTGGTCTGCGAGATAAGCGAATGGCCCAGGAGATCCATGGGCCATTCGCGCGTTCTGCGGATTCGACAGGCGGTGCCTAGGCCGTTCCCCGGTCCTGGTAGTAGACGGTGATCGACGGCCACTCACCCTCGGCTGTCATCTCGGAGTGGAGCACCAGATCGGAAACCGACACATCGCCCAGCTCCTCAACGGTGTCGGCGACGGCCCGCAACAATGCGGCGACATCACCTTGCCCCTCCCCCTTCGGGTTGGCCTGCGAGAAATGAAATGCCTGATATCTGGCCACCATCGCAACGATCACTTTCTACGCTTTTGCTTGTTCCGGGACCCGCAGTACTTTTCTGACTGCTTAATCTTCTGCTGCGCACGGTTGTAGGCGTCTCTGTCATACGGACGACCGGCATTCTTGTTATCGACCGCGTCCTGCTCTTCCTTCGACAAGGTTGGACACTGCGGCTTCCCGGTACGGAACCCTGCCGAAGCCTCCTCGAACCGAACTACGGGCGAATCCGTTCCCAAAGCCCCTGCACCGATCGAAACTCCCGCGGAGCTCATTGCCGACCCCGCCAATGCTCCCGCATAGGCAGGAACACCCATGACCAGTGGTACAACCACCGACCCAGCAATAATTGCACCAGCAAATGCTTTTCGAATCACCCTCAGACCCCCTCCTGAATTTAAAGGCCCGACGACTGCGATTCGGAATCAGTGATGACGAATACTGAATCCATTTCAAGGTTCAGAACCATGCAAGGCAGGTCGACACACAATCCCCCCTCGTAGACTCGAGCCAGCCGAATTTGATCATGAAACCACCGAGCGCGTCAAGTCGCCGCATGCTGAATGCGTTGACAGGCACAGACATTCAGCTCTGAGTCACACGACTTTGTCGTCGTCACCGTGCGCACGGGCTCGGCACCGCGCCGAGTGCCGAGCCCTCCTGTCACGGCACGCTCATCGCCGGTCCAGCTCACACTGCTGCGCTACAGCGACGCAGCTCCGCGGTTGGGGTCGCGGACGTCGATTCCGGCTTCGGCCCACGCGTCTCGTAGTGCCTGGGCGCCGCGTACTCGGACCCAGGCCGCCTCGGTGGCGGTGACGGGGACGACGTCGAGGTAATGGACCGGCTCGGCGGGTTCGGGCAGCGCCACGTCCGGAATGTCGCTGGGGCCGAGCAAGACCGCGGTGAACGGCGAATTGGTCCACATCGGCTCACCCAGGTCCAGCAGCGCATCCTCTTGCAGCACAACGCCTTCCACGGCCGGTGCGGCGGCGAGCACGCCGAGGGTGCGAGCGAGGCCGGATGCCGCGCCGAGCCCGGCGTGCAGGGTGAGAATCAGTTCGGCGCGCGGGCCTTTCACCGGGTCGGCCAGCAGCTCGGACGGATCGCCCATCGGATGACGGGAACCACCCAGCGTGGCGTAGTGCACGAAATCGTCGCCGGGAGCGATGCGCAGGATCTCGATCGGTTCGAGCCCGAGGAAGGTCACCGAGGCCGCGTCCACCGCGGATGCGTCGACGCCGAAATGTCGCAGCACGCCGGCGCGCACCGTATTCACCACATCCATGCGGTCAGATCGCCAGTCGCGCGAGCATGTCCCTGGCCTGCTCGGCCGTCTTGGGATCGCACAGCACGTCGTAACGGCCCGCGACCAACTGCATGGTGGACGCGAAATCGCGCTGGCCCTTGGTCGCCGCATACGGGATGGAGGTGGAGATGACGCCGAAGATGATGCCGCCGACCAGGCCCACCAGCAGCGGGCCCAGCGCCCCGCCGGTGGTGAACAGGCTCAAGAGCAAACCGAGGAACAGGCCGAGCCACGCACCCGAGACCACACCCCCGCCGATCACCTTGCCCCAGTTCAACCGGTAGAGCACCCGCTCGACCTGCATGAGATCGACGCCGACGATCGTCACGTCCTGCACCGGGAACTGGTTGTCGGCCAGGTAGTCGACGGCGCGCTGCGCCTCGGCGTAGGTCGGATACGACCCCACCGGCCAGCCCGACGGCGGCGTCGGCAGACCTTGCCTGCCGCGATTCGCGTTCCCCAAGGGATTCGTCATAGGTCCATTCTGCTATTCCATCGAGCGCCGTGCCGTGCTATATACCGCGCGTCACTTTTCCGGTGGGGTGAAACGGGTGGTGCGCGACATGCCCGCGGCCCGGCCCTTGTCGGCGATCACCTGCGCCATCTTGGCGCTGGCCTCGTCGATCATCTCGTCGCCGAGCATCACCGCACCGCGTGCCCCGCCCTCGGTGGAGGTGTGGAAGGCGTAGGCCTCCAGGATCAATTCGGCGCGGTCGTAATCGGCCTGGCGCGGGCTGAAGATCTCGTTGCAGGCCTCCACCTGGCTCGGATGCAGCACCCATTTGCCGTCGAAGCCGAGCGCCGCGGTGCGGGCGGCGGCGCGGCGGAATCCGTCGACGTCACGCACCTGCAGGTAGGGACCGTCGATAGCCTGCAGGCCGTGCGCCCGTGCGGTGAGCAGGATCGTCATCAGGATGTGGTGGTAGGCATCGCCGGTGTCGTAGCCCTCCGGCTGCTCGCCCACCACAAGGGTGCGCATATTGATGCTGGCCATGAAATCGGCCGGACCGAACACCAGCGCCTGCACGCGCGGGCTGGCGGTGGCGATCTCGTCGATATTGCGCAATCCGAGCGCGTTCTCCAGCTGCGGTTCGATGCCGATCCGGCCCGGCTCGAGGCCGTTGGTCTGCTCCAGTTGGCTCAGCAGCAGATCCAGTGCCCGCACCTGGCCCGCGTCGGTCACCTTGGGCAGCAGGATCGCATCGATCGCGGTGCCCGCACCGTCGATCACGCTGATCACATCCTGGTAGGTCCACGGCGTGGTCCAGTCGTTGACCCGCACCACCCGCAGCTGCGAACCCCACCCGGAATCATTGAGCGCGGCAATGATGTTGGCGCGGGCGGTGGCCTTGGCGGGCGGGGCGACGGCGTCTTCCAGATCGAGGAACACCTCGTCGACCGGCAGGCCCTTGGCCTTCTCGATCATCTTCGGGTTGCTGCCCGGCACAGCCAGAACGGAACGGCGTGGCTTCATCAACACTCCTGTCGTCGGCCGAAATCGGCCCGCAGTGTCATTAGTCTGGCAGTCATGGCAGCTACCAGGGTCTACGTCGCCAGGCTGGCCGGCCTGGCGGTGCTGGGACCGGACGGCGAGTCTATCGGCCGCATCCGCGACGTGGTCGTGGCAGTCCGCTACGACCGTCAACAGCCGCGGGTACACGGCTTGGTCGTCGAATTGCCGACCAGGCGGCGGATCTTCGTGCCGATGCTGCGGGTGACCTCGATCGAACCGGGCAACGTCACCCTCAATACCGGCACCGTCAGCCTGCGCCGCTTCGCCCAGCGGCCCGGCGAACTGCTGGCCCTGGCACAGATCGTGGATTCGGCGGTGCGCGTGCACGACCCGGACCTGTCCGACCTGGCGGGGGTGGATGTGTTCGTGGTCGATCTCGGCCTGGAGCAGACCAGGACACGGGATTGGCGGGTGTCGCGGGTCGCGGTGCGCGGGCACCGGAGGCTCGGACGCAGGCGCACGGTGCACGTGGTGGACTGGCAGCACGTCACCGGGCTGACACCGTACGAGATCGGCAGGCCGGGTCAGGAGGTCACCAGTCTGCTCGAACAGTTCGAGGGCCTGCGCGCCGCCGACGTGGCGCATCTGCTGCGGGAACTGCCGGAGAAACGCCGCCTCGAGGTGGCGATCGCACTCGACGACGAACGCCTCGCCGACGTCGTCCAGGAGCTGCCCGATGACGATCAGGTCGATCTGCTCGGCCATCTCGAGGTGCGCCGGGCCGCCGACGTGCTCGAGGCGATGGACCCCGACGATGCCGCCGACCTGCTGGGCGAGCTGCCCGAGAACGAGGCCGAATCGCTGCTGGCGCTGATGGACCCGGAGGAATCGGAGCCGGTGCGCAGGCTGCTCGCCCACTCCCCGGATACCGCGGGTGGCCTGATGACGCCGCGCCCGGTGGTGCTGACCCCGGCCACAACGGTGGCCGAGGCGCTGGCCCGGGTGCGCAACCCGGATCTGACCCCGGCCCTGGCCTCGATGGTGTTCGTGGTGCGGCCGCCGACCTCCACCCCGACCGGACGCTATATGGGCTGCGTCCATCTGCAACAGCTGCTGCGCGAGCCGCCTGCGCATCTGGTCGGCGGGCTGCTCGACACGGATCTGGCCACCTTGCGGCCGGAGGCGCCGCTGGCCGCCGTCACCCGCTACTTCGCCACCTACAACCTGGTCTGCGGGCCGGTGGTGGACGAGGAGAACCACCTGCTCGGCGCCGTCAGCGTCGACGACGTGCTCGATCATCTGCTGCCCGAGGACTGGCGCGAGGACGAGGAGCTACACGAAGGGGTGACCGGCCGTGACTGACAAGACTCCCCTCGGACGGGCCGTGAACCCGGCACGGCAGCGGCTGGAAACGCCGGTCGAGTCGCGTTTCCGGTTCGATTGGGACGCCGAGGCGCTGGCGCGCACCAGTGAGCGCATCGCGCGGTTCCTCGGCACCGGCCGCTATCTCGCCATCCAGACGGTGATCGTGGTCGTCTGGATCCTGCTGAACGTCTTCGTGGTGACGCTGCGCTGGGACCCGTACCCGTTCATCCTGCTCAATCTGGCCTTCTCCACCCAGGCCGCCTATGCCGCGCCGCTGATCCTGCTGGCGCAGAACCGGCAGGACAACCGCGACCGCGTCTCGCTCGAAGAAGACCGGATGCGGGCCGCGCAGACCAAGGCCGATACCGAATTCCTGGCCCGCGAACTGGCCGCGCTGCGCCTGGCCGTCGGCGAGGTGGCCACCCGTGACTACTTGCGCCGCGAACTCGACGAGATGCGTGAGGTGCTCGACCGACTCGCCGAGGCGACACTGCCGGAGCACGAGCCTCGCTCAGACAAGACCGGAAAGGTCACACGCAAGAAAAGCTCCGGTCGAAAGCAGGGCACAGCCCCGGTTTCACCACCCGCCGCCGATGATTGACCGGAAATACACAACAGTCTTCTGACCGATGGGTAACCTGGATCACGTTGTCCAGAGCGACCCGGCCCGGATGTCCGGGACGGTCGCCTCCCGCGACGTAGAGGATTGGTGCGGCCGAATGCGAATATCTGCCCCGATAACCGTCTCGGCACTCGTCGTCGCCGGCTTGGTCGCTACCGGATCCGCCACCCACACCACCACCTCCACCACCCCGCCGAAAGCACCGGAAGCCCTGCTCGCGGCGTCCTCACGCAGTACCGACACCGCCGACGACGACACGTCCTCGAAGCTGTCCCAGACGATCGGCCTGCTTCCCGTGGCCCCCGAGCCGCCGCGCAAACTGCGCGCGATGACCCCACCCGCCGACGGCGCGCCACCGCCGTTCGGTGGCACGGTGCCGCTGCAGAGCATTTCGCTGCCCACCGGTGGCGGCACCCTCGGCATTCCCGAGGTGGTGCTCGCCGCCTACCGCAACGCCGAACTGGCCCTCGAGTCCTCGATGCCCGGCTGCGGGCTGTCCTGGAATCTGCTCGCGGGCATCGGCCGGATCGAATCCGGCCACGCGGGCAACGGCCGCACCGATGCCGCGGGCACTTCGGTGACCCCCATCTTCGGCCCGGCGCTCGACGGCACCCTGCCGGGCAACGAGATCATCAAGGCCGCCGACGGCGGCTACGTGCGCGCCATCGGCCCGATGCAGTTCCTGCCCGGCACCTGGAACCTGTATGCCGCCGACGGCAACGGCGACGGCGTATCCGATCCGCACAACGTCTTCGACGCCACCCTGGCCGCGGGCAAATATCTCTGCTCCGGCGGGCTGAACCTGCGCGATCCGGCCCAGGAACTGCGCGCGGTACTGCGCTACAACAATTCGATGTCCTACGCGGCCAACGTGCTGAGCTGGTCGGCGGCCTATCGCACCGGCGGCACCCCCGCCCCGGTCACCATCTCCCCCGAACTGATCCCGCCGGGCAGCGCGCCGATCGAAATGGGCCCGGACATGACCGCGGTGGACACCACGACCGCGACCACCACACCCGAAGCTCCGCCACCGGGAACCCAGACCGTGCCGCCCACCACACCGCAGGGCGAGCCGATGATCATCATTCCCGGTCTGCCGCCCATCCCGTGCGGCATCTTCTGTCCGCCGCCTCCGCCGCCGGCCCCCGGCCAGGTGGTTCCCGCGCCGATGCCGAAGCCCGGAGCACCCGCCGAACCGGCGCCGGCCGCACCGCCCGCCGATCCGGGCGGGCCCGGTCAGCCCGCGCCCGGCCAGCAGGCGCACGGTGATCCGGCTCAGCCCGCGCCGGCCGATCCGAACGCACAGCCGCCCGCGGAACCGTCCACGACCCCGGAGGCGGGTCCCCCGCCCGCACCCGCCGCCACGCCGGCGCCGCAGCCGGCGGTGACGCTGCCGTTCGGCATCGTTGTCCCACTTCCCGCTCCCCCGCAGTGATTTCAAACGGGAACACAGATCACGAAGCAGTAACAAAAAGATCTCGGATGCGGTAGCCTTCCTTCGTAGGTCACGAAGGGCTCACGGCTGAGACAACGGCTCGTAACGGAGTCGGCGCCTCGTCGGCGAGCTCGGCTCATTGAGTCGATGGAGGGTCACAGCACCGTGGGGCGTCACCGCAAACAACCGCCGCCTACCGTTCGGCGGAGCTCCGTACTCGCATTGACCGGGCTCGTTCCCGCCGGATTGGTCGCCGTCAACACCGCATCGGCGGTCGGCACCGACCCCACCGCGGCCTCGATCCAGGCCCACCTGCCCGGCGACGAGGGCATCGACGCCACCGCGAGCTTCGCCGCCGACGCGCAGACCGTCGTCGACCTGGAAAGCCTCAACCACGCGATGGCCAAGCAGTCGCGCGCGGTCCCGCCGACGGTGAAAACCGTTGCGCTGCCCGAAGATCGGGTGCCCGCCGACCTGCCTGCCGCGCAGATGGGCATCCCAGGCATCGCACACGCCGCCTATGTGGCCGCCGAACAGGCCCTCGCCGTCGAAAACCCCACCTGCCACATGCCGTGGACGGTGCTCGCCGGCATCGGCCGGGTCGAATCGACCCACATCTACAACGGCAAGGCCGACGCCGACGGCAACGCCCTCGACCCGGTCTACGGCCCGGTACTCGACGGCAGCCTCGCCGGCAACAACGTCATCCACGATTCCGACGGCGGCGCCCTCGACGGCCTGGCCGGCTACGACCGCGCCGTCGGCCCGATGCAGTTCCTGCCCGAAACCTGGTCGCACTACGCCGCCGACGGCAACGGCGACGGCATCGCCGACCCGCAGAACTACTACGACGCCACCCTGACGGCGGGCAAATACCTCTGCGACGGCGGCCTGGACATGCGCGATCTCGCCCAGCAGTCCAAGGCGATCCTGCGCTACAACAACTCCATGGCCTACGTCGCCAACGTCATGGCGTGGGCCAATTCGTACGGCACCGGCATCGCACCACAGCCCGCACAGCTGCCCCGTATCTGAGACGCCTAAAATCGGCGGCATGCCAGTGGTAACGGAAGCGGACGTGCGGGGCGCCCTCGCAAAGGTCGACGACCCGGAAATTCGCAAACCGATCACCGAACTGGGCATGGTGAAAAGCGTCAGCATCGGCGCCGACAGCGATGTCCATATCGAGGTCTACCTGACGACGGCGGGCTGCCCGCTGCGCACCGAGATCACCCAGCGGGTGACCAAGGCGGTCGCCGACGTCCCCGGCGTCGGCGCGGTCAGCGTCGACCTGGACGTGATGAACGATGAGCAGCGCACCGAGCTGCGTAAGCAGTTGCGTGGCGACTCCGCCGAACCGGTCATCCCCTTCGCCCAGCCCGGCTCGCTGACCAGGGTGTACGCGGTGGCCTCGGGTAAGGGTGGCGTCGGAAAGTCCAGCGTCACCGTCAATCTCGCCGCCGCCATGGCCGCGCGCGGACTCTCGGTCGGCGTGCTCGACGCCGACATCTACGGCCACTCCGTCCCGCGCATGCTCGGCACCGACGCCCGGCCCACCCAGGTCGAGCGGATGATCATGCCGCCCATCGCGCACGACGTGAAGATGATCTCCATCGCCCAGTTCACCCAGGGCAATACGCCGGTGGTGTGGCGCGGCCCGATGCTGCACCGCGCGCTGCAACAGTTCCTGGCCGATGTGTTCTGGGGCGATCTGGACGTGCTGCTGCTCGACCTGCCGCCCGGCACCGGCGATGTGGCGATCTCCATCGCCCAGCTGATCCCGAACGCGGAGATCCTGGTCGTCACCACCCCCCAGCCGGCCGCCGCCGAGGTGGCCGAGCGCGCGGGCGCCATCGCCTTGCAGACCCGTCAGCGGATCGCGGGCGTGGTGGAGAACATGTCCTGGCTGGACCTGCCCGACGGCACCAGGATGGACCTCTACGGTTCGGGTGGCGGCCAGGCGGTGGCCGAGCGCCTCACCCGCGCCGTCGGCGCCGATGTCCCGCTGCTCGGCCAGATCCCGATCGAGCAGTCGCTGCGCGAGGCGGGCGACGAAGGCACCCCGATCGTGCTGCGCGATCCGGAGAACCCGGCCGCGGTGGCGCTGCGCGAGGTCGCCGACAAGCTGGCGGTGCGCCGGCGTGGCTTGGCGGGTATGTCTTTGGGTATCGACACGACACGTCATCTCTGAGCGGCGGCGTAACCGGGTCTCTTCACCGCCAGACCACATCACCGGGTCGGACCCGGCTCTGCCCGGCGTGCCGACGCGCGAGTGGTCGCCGGCGGGCTGCCGCACCCGGCGCGCTCCGGACGCCCGCGTCGCCGGCCGCCGCCACGGTTGCCGCGCGTGAGCCTGTCGGTGCCAACCCATAAGCTCAGCTCATGCTCACGCTGCTGTTGTATGTGCTGATCGTCGGATTGGTGGCCGCGGTGCTGTTCCTGCTCGCGGGGGCGGTGTTCGGGCGGTCGGAGGAGCTGGGGCCGCTACCGGAGGGCACCACCGCGACGGTGCTGCCGGTCGAGGGGATCTCCGGTGCCGATGTGCGCTCGCTGCGGTTCCAGCAGGTGTTGCGCGGCTACAAGGCCGGTGAGGTGGATTGGGCGCTGGCCCGGCTCGCCGCGCGCATCGACGAGCTACAGGGCCAGCTGGCCCAGGCCCGCGCCGAGGCGGGTGCACAATCGGCCGCGTCCGTCCAGCCCGGGCCGACGCAGCCGCCGGTGGGCCCGGATCCGCGATGACGGTCGTCGAGCCGGTCCGCTGCCCGTGGTCGCTGCCTTCGCAGCTCTACCGCGATTACCACGACACCGAGTGGGGCCGCCCGCTGCACGGCGACGACGCGATGTTCGAACGACTGTGCCTCGAGGCCTTCCAATCGGGTCTTGCGTGGATCACCATCCTGCGCAAACGCCCGGCGTTCCGGGCCGCCTTCGCTGGGTTCGCCATCGAGAAGGTGGCCCGCTTCGACGACACCGACCGTGCACGCCTGCTCGCCGACCCCGGCATCGTGCGCAATCGCGCCAAGATCGATGCGGCCATCGCCAATGCCAAGGTCGCCCGCGACCTCGATACCAGCCTCGACGAGCTGATCTGGTCGTTTGCTCCGCCCCCGCGCCCACGTCCGCGCACCCTGGCCGACGTGCCCGCCGTCACACCCGAATCCACCGCTCTGGCAAAGGAATTGA
Source organism: Nocardia cyriacigeorgica (assembly GCF_010858045.1). Taxonomy (GTDB): domain Bacteria; phylum Actinomycetota; class Actinomycetes; order Mycobacteriales; family Mycobacteriaceae; genus Nocardia; species Nocardia cyriacigeorgica_E. The sequence goes on along the minus strand of NZ_JAAGVC010000001.1, from coordinate 68,373 downwards.
AGCGGCGCGGATTCAGATTCGTGGGCCCGACCACGGCGTACGCGCTGATGCAGGCGACCGGCCTCGTGAACGATCACCTGGCCGATTGCTGGGTCGGCGGCGACCCGCCCTAGACCTACCGAGCGGTCACATTTCGAACTCAGGTATCCGTCCACTCCGGCGATAAGGAAGAATAGACCGAGTGCAGCTCGCCACATGCCGGCGAGCTGCCCAGTTGGCGACAACTGGAGTTCCAAGCAAGTGCGCAGCACACCGCGCAGATCTGGAGGGAGCAGAGGATGGCGGCCATGAAGCCCCGCACCGGGGACGGTCCCCTCGAGGCAACCAAGGAAGGGCGTGGGATCGTCATGCGGGTTCCACTCGAGGGTGGCGGGCGTCTGGTCGTAGAGCTCACGCCGGATGAAGCCGCAGCGCTCGGTGACGAACTGAAGAGTGTCACCAGCTAGTCACCCGACTACGCACTCGGCACTGACGCAGGTGACGAGTGCGCTGGCCTGCCCGGAATGCCAGGCCGGATTGGCGATGTCGGAGCGGTCGCTGCGCTGCGGCGCGGGGCACAGCTTCGATATCGCCAAGCAGGGGTACATCACCCTGCTGACCGGTGCCTCGACCAAGATGACCGGCGATACCGCGGACATGCTCGACGCCAGAGCGGCTTTTCAGGGCGGCGGGCATTTCGCGCCGATCGCCGACGCCACCGTCGCGGCCGTCGCCGGGGCCCCACACCTCGGCCCCGGCGCGTCCGCGCTCGTGCTGGAGATCGGCGCGGGTACCGGCTACTACCTGGCCCGGGTGCTGGACGCGGTGCCGCATGCGCTGGGCATCGCACTGGATGTGGCCAAACCCGCCGGACGACGCAGCGCCCGAGCCCATCCGCGGGCCGCGGCGGTGGTCGCCGACGCCTGGCGCGGACTGCCGCTGCGCGAGGGCGCCGTCGACGCGGCGCTGTCGGTATTCGCACCGCGCAATCCCGGCGAGGTGGCGCGGGTTTTGCACCCGGACGGCAGATTCGTCGTCGTCACTCCCACCGACCGGCATCTGGCCGAGCTGATCGAACCGCTCGGCATGGTGAGCGTCGACCCGGACAAGCAGGATCGGCTGACGGCCACCATGTCCGGACATTTCGAACTGTGCGGGCGCGACGCCGTCGAGTACCCGATGAAACTCTCGCGCACCGACATCGCCAACGTTGTCGCCATGGGGCCGTCGGCCCATCACACGGACGCCGGGGCGTCACGCATCGCGGCCCTGCCGGACACCATGGAGGTCACCGCCTCGGTGCTGGTCAGCACCTACCGGCTCAGCGGAACCTGACCGCTCAGGGTTTGCGCACATGGTCGTAGACCTCGAGGGTCTGGGCGGCGATCCGCGACCAATCGAATTCGGCCACCGCCCTGGCCCGGCCCGCGGCACCGTATTCGGCCGCGAGCACCTGATCGGCGGCCAGCTCGTTCACCGCCTCGGCCAGGCCGCGCTCGTATTCGCCCGGCGCCGCCGGGTCGTAATGCACCAGCCGCCCGGTGGTGCGGTCGGCGACCACCTCGGGGATGCCGCCGACATCGGAGGCGACGACGGCGGTGCCGCAGGCCATCGCTTCCAGGTTCACGATGCCGAGCGGCTCGTACACCGACGGGCAGACGAAGACGGTCGCGGCGGCGAGCACCTGCCGGATCCGCTCGGTGGGCAGCATGTCCTGCACCCAGAACACATTGCCGCGGCGACGGCTCAACTCGTCCACCGCGGCGGCCACCTCGGCGGCCAGCTCCGGCGTATCGGCCGCGCCCGCGCACAACACCAGCTGGATCTCCGGATCGAAATCGCGGGCGGCGGCCAGCAGGTGCCCGACCCCCTTCTGCCGGGTGATCCGCCCGACGAAGGCCGCGATCGGCCGGTCCGTGCGCACCCCCAGCTCCCACAGGAAGGGTTCGGCGCCGGATTCGGGTGGGCCGGGATGCCAGACCGAGGCGTCGATGCCGTTGTGCACCACATGCACCCGTGCGGGATCCACCGCCGGGTAGGCGTCGAGCACATCCCGGCGCATCCCCGCGCTGACGGCGATGATGGCGTCGGCGTGTTCGACGGCATTGCGTTCCGACCATGACGACAGCCGATAGCCGCCGCCGAGCTGCTCGGCCTTCCACGGCCGCCGCGGTTCCAGCGAATGCGCGGTCAGCACATGCGGAATGCCGTAGAGGGTGGACGACAGATGCCCGGCCAGGCCCGTGTACCAGGTGTGCGAATGCACCACGTCGACCTCGCCGGTCGCATCGGCCATCCGGAGCTGGGCCGACATCATCTGGATCGCGGGATTGGCGGCGTAGAGGTGGGTGTCGGGTTGGTGGACCACGGCGTCGTCGCGCGGGGCACCCATACAGTGCACGGTGACCTCGGCGAGGGCACGCAGCTCGGCCACCAGCTCGGTGACGTGCACGCCCGCACCGCCATAGACCTCCGGCGGGTATTCGCGGGTCAGCATGGCGACCCGCAGCCGATCCGCCGGCTCCGTCATCGCCGTCGGGTGCGCGAAACTCACGGATTCAACGTAGACGCTCGACCGGGCCCGGGCCACTCGCACGCCGCCCCACCTCCTGGCGTGAGGTTCGGTAGTTTGACAGTGTGAGGAGCCAGCCGCACGTACTCGGAATCGTGCTCGCCGGTGGCGAGGGCAAGCGACTCTTTCCACTCACCGCCGACCGCGCCAAGCCGGCGGTCCCGTTCGGCGGTGCCTACCGCCTCATCGACTTCGTCCTCAGCAACCTCGTCAACGCCGGATATCTGCGGCTGTGCGTGCTCACCCAGTACAAATCGCATTCGCTGGACCGGCATATCTCGCAGACCTGGCGACTGTCGGGTTTCGCGGGCGAATACATCACGCCGGTGCCCGCGCAGCAGCGACTCGGGCCGCGCTGGTACACCGGCAGCGCCGACGCGATCATGCAGTCGCTGAATCTGATCTACGACGAGGACCCCGACTACATCGTGGTGTTCGGCGCCGACCACGTCTACCGGATGGACCCCGAGCAGATGGTGGCCCACCACATCGCGTCCGGCGCCGGGGTCACCGTGGCCGGTATCCGGGTGCCGCGCAGCCAGGCCAGTGCGTTCGGTTGCATCGACTCCGACGAATCCGGGCGCATCACCCAGTTCCTGGAGAAGCCGGCGCATCCGCCCGGCACCCCGGACGATCCGAATTCGACCTTCGCGTCCATGGGCAATTACGTGTTCACCACCAGGGTGCTGGTCGATTCGATCCGCGCCGACGCCGACAATTCCGATTCCGACCACGATATGGGCGGCGACATCATCCCGAAGCTGGTCGCCGCCGGTCAGGCCGCCGTCTACGACTTCGCCGACAACGACGTCCCGGGTGCCACCGACCGCGACCGCGGCTACTGGCGCGATGTCGGCACCATCGACGCCTTCTACGAGGCGCATATGGACCTGGTGTCGGTGCATCCGGTGTTCAACCTCTACAACAAGCACTGGCCGATCCGCGGCGCCGCGGAGAATCTGCCGCCCGCCAAGTTCGCTCAGGGCGGGCTGGCGCAGGAATCCATCGTCGGCGCGGGCTCGATTTTGTCCGCCGCCACCGTGCGCAATTCGGTGCTCAGCGCCAATGTGGTGGTCGACGACGGCGCCACCGTCGAGGGCAGCGTGCTGATGCCGGGCGTGCGCATCGGTAAGGGCGCGGTGGTGCGGCGCGCCATCCTGGACAAGAACGTGGTGGTCTCCGAGGGCGAGATCATCGGCGTCGACCTCGAGCGCGACCGCGACCGGTTCGCCATCAGCAACGGCGGCGTCGTCACCGTCGGTAAGGGCACCTGGGTGTGAGGCCGGGCAGCGCCCCCGACCGCGTCGTCGAGGGGCGCTGCCCGCCTCGGTTCAGCGCAGGTCCCGCCCGCGCCAACCGACCAGGCCGACGGCCAGCAGGGCCGCCGCCAGCAGGGTGACCACCAGCACCGGGGTCGCGGTGAACTCCGATCCCGGCACCTTCGGGGCATGACTGAACGGTTCGAGATTGCGCAGCCACTGCGGCGCCCCCGACACCGAGCCGAGCAGGAAGACCGCGATCGCAGCTGTCAGCACACCCCACGCCACCGGCGTCCAACGCGGCGCGAGCCCGAACAGGGCCACGGTGACCGCGACGAACAACCAGATCGCGGGCAGCTGGACCAGTGCGGCGGCCAGCACACCGGGCAGCTTGCCGCCGATATCGTCGGCCGCCAGGCCGTACACCAGCCCACCGAGCAGGCCTGCGGTCAGCATGGCCAGCACCGGGCCACCCAGCGCGAACAGCAGATGCGACAGCGCCCACCGCACCCGGCCGACGGCCCCGGTGACGACGGTCTCGGCGTGACCGCTGCTCTCCTCACCGAACATGCGCAGGGTGGCCGAGATGGCGTAGGCCGAACCCGCGACACCGAGCATGGTGAACGCGTAGGTGACCATCGAGTCCTCCAGCGATTCGGTGCCGCCCATCCGAGTGATGAGATCGCGAATGGTCTGGTTGGAGCCGAGTTCGTCACCGATACCGTGCACCACGCTGCCGATCAGCAGGCCGTACAGGCCGAGACCGATCGTCCAGGCCAGCAGGGTGCCCCGTTGCAGCCGCCAGGCCAGCCCCAGCGGGCCGGACAGCCCGGCACCGGCCGCAGGCGCGCCGAGTCGTTCGGCGATCAGGCCCGCTCCGACGTCGCGGCGCATCAGCAGCAGATAGGCAGCGCAGACGCACACCGCCACCGTCACCAGATGCAGCGCCAGGACCCACCAGCGGTCCCCGGCGAAGGCCCGCACCTGCAGCGACCAGCCCGACGGCGACAACCAGGTCAGCGGGCTCACCGGACCGTTACCGGCCTGGGCGTCGCCCACCGCGCGCAGCGTGTAGGTCAGCGCGAGCACGCCGAACGCGATTCCGCGCGCCAGCCGGGCGCCGGTGGTGAGCTGCGCGGCGACCGCGGCCACCGCCGCGAACACCATGCCGGAGCCGGCCAGCGCCGCACCGAATGCCAGCGATCCGTCGGCCGGAACGCCCGTCGCCGCCAGGCTCAACGCGCCGATCAGACCGGTGGCCAGCGCACCGCCGAGGCCCAGCACCAGCGCCGCGGTGAGCCCGGCGAAGCGGCCTACCGAGGTGGAGGCCACCAGCTCGGTGCGGCCGGTCTCCTCCTCGGCCCTGGTGTGCCGGATGACGGTGAGAATGGTCGCCACCGCTACCAGGGTGAAGAACATCCCCGCTTTCCATACCCCGACAGCGCCGATACTGGTGTTGTAGATCGGCCCGTACATGGCCAGCTGCGATGGACTCGCCAGGATCGAATCGGCAAAGGAGGCCCGGTCGGCCTCGGTCGGATAGACCGTCTCGATGCTCGAGACGTACACGCTGCCCAAGGGCACCGACAGCAGTAATACCCAGGCGGGCAAGATGATTCGGTCGCGGCGCAGCGCCAGGCCGAGCATCCGGGCGGTGCCGGCGAATCCGGAGACCGTGCCGTAGCGCGCGGCCGCGCGGTGCTCACCGGGCCTCGACAGCGTTGCGGTGGTCATTTCTGCACCTTCAGCAGCTCGGAGTCGGAATCGCTCGACGCATCGCCTGAATCGGGAAGCGCGTCGCCGTTGGTCGAATAGTGGCGCATGAACAGCTCTTCCAGCGTCGGCGGCTGGCTCACCAGACTGCGCACTCCGGTATCGCCGAGAATGCGGATCAGCTCACCCAGGTGCTCACTGTCGACCTGGCACCGCAGCGTGTGATCGTCGAGGCGCACATCGGCCACCCCGGGCAGCGCACCGAGATCGCCCGGGTCACCGGTCAATTCGGCGGTGATCGAGGTGCGGCTGAGGTGACGCATCGAGGCCAGCGTGCCGCTTTCCACGGTGCGCCCCGACCTGATGATGGTCACCCGCTCGCACAGCACCTCCACTTCCGACAGGATGTGGCTCGACAGCAGGACCGTGACCCCACGTTCGGCGGCCTCGGCCACGCAGTCACGGAACACCTGCTCCATCAAGGGATCCAGGCCCGAGGTCGGCTCATCGAGCAGCAGCAGTTCGGCGTTCGACGAGAACGCCGACACCAGCGCGACCTTCTGCCGATTGCCCTTCGAATAGGTGCGGGCCTTCTTACGCGGATCGAGTTCGAATCGCTCGATCAATTCGGCGCGCCGAGCGGTATCGATACCGCCGCGCATCCGCGCGAGCAGGTCGATCGTCTCGCCACCGGACAGCGACGGCCACAACGTGACATCGCCTGGCACATAAGCGATCTGGCGGTGCAGCTCGACCGCGTCCACCCACGGATCGCGGCGCAGCAGCCGAACCTCACCGGAGGTGCGCGCCAGCACACCGAGCAGGATGCGGATGGTGGTGGATTTGCCGGCACCGTTGGGCCCGAGGAAGCCGTGCACCTCGCCCTGGTTCACTTCCAGGTCCAGCCCGTCGAGCGCACGGACCTGGCCGAAGTGTTTGTGCAGATCCCGGACGTGGATTGCCGATGTCATGGGAACTCCTGAGGAGATCTAGGTATCTGGACTCGGTTGATCGAGCAGGGCGTCGAGCATCATCGGGCCGGTCAGCAGTCCGTTGGTGAACAGCTCGACGCCGGGGAGAAGCATCTGATCGGCGTAGGCGCGCAGAGCCTTGCCGTAGTCGAGGGGGCCGTCGTGTTCGGCGGCATACAGTTGCAGGAAGAGCATCAATCCGCCGCCGTTGTTCAGCGCCAGATAGCGGGCCGTCGCGTGCAGATCGCGGGGGGCGCGGATCGTGCCCGCCGCGATGCCGACGCGCAGATACTGCTCGACGTCGGACACCATGTGCTCGAACAGCAGGCCCGCCAACGCGCCGCCCGCCTGAAAACTTCGGACGATATAGGCGATGACCGGACCGAAGCTTTCGATCTCGGCGAGCTGACCGAGGATGTTCGACGGCGCCGGACGCTCGACCGAATCCAGCTTGGCATCGCGGATGACCTTGCGTACGTAGTCGTCACATTCCTCGCGCAACCCGTCTTTCGATCCGAAATGGTGATTGACGAGGCCCGGCGAGACGCCGGCTGCGGTGGCGATGGCACGTACTCCGACGTTGAACCCCTGCTCACCGAAGACGGTGATGGCGGCGTCGCGAATGCGTGCACGAGTGCTCAGATCCGGGGCGGATCCTTCCGGTACGGCTGGTCGGTTAAACACATGTTCAATATACTAAACACTCGTTCAATCGGCCGTCAATGGCTCCCTAGCCACGGGAGGCGCAGAGCAGCCCGTCACCCACCGGAATCAACACGCTGGTCAGGTTCGGGTCCTCGGCGATGGCCCTGGTCGCCGCGCGCACCGCCTGCGTTGCCGCGTCGCGCTGCGCCGGATCGGGCACCCGCCCGCCGAGCAGTGCGTTGTGCAGCAGAATCGCTCCACCCTCGCGCAGCAACCGCACCCCTTCGGCGACGTACTGCGGATGCTCGACCGGCGCGGCATCGATGAACACCAGGTCGTAGGCGCCGTCGGCCAGGCGCGGCAGCACATCGAGGGCGCGGCCGTTGATCAGCCGGGTGCGCGCGAGCGGGATATCGGCGGCCCGGAACGCCTCTTTGGCCGCGCGCTGATGCTCCGGCTCGGAATCGATCGTGGTCAGCGTGCCGTCCTCGCGCATACCGTCCAGCAGCCACAGGCCGCTGATCCCCGCGCCGGTGCCCACCTCGACCACGGCCCGCGCGCCGAGCATCTGGGCGTACATGCTCAGCAACGCACCCACCGACGGAGCCACCGGCGCGGCGCCCAGCTCGGTGGCCCGTTCCCGGGCGCTGACGAGGATCTCGTCCTCCACGACGGATTCCTCCACGTAGGCGAGATTTCGCTCCAGATTCGATGCCACGCCCATGAGGCTATGCCAAACCGTGACCAGCGGCCCGAAACATTCTCAGGTGTCCCTCAGGATCTCCATACACAGGCCATATCGCGACAGGAAAGAGTAGGCAGCACGCAAGACCAGCCGACCGGCGGCGTCAGAGCCAGAACACCGGGTCGGGAACAACCGGACACCTTCTATCGGTTGTACCCGACAGCGACGGTCCGTGGACCCGGACCGCTGCTCGAACTCCGACGCCTCGGTCCCGAGTAGGAGGTATTTCCCATCCACATGGTCGATGCGGCGCGCGAGTACGCCACCCTGCCCGAGCTGCCGACGCAGCGCGAGGTCACCGCACTGGAACTGGCCGAGGTCGCGGAGGTGGCCGAGGACGAACTGACCGGCACCGCGGCCTTCGATGCCACCGGCGATCGCTCCGTCATGCCCACCTGGGACGAACTGGTCCGCGAACACGCCGACCGGGTCTACCGGCTGGCCTACCGTCTCTCCGGCGACGCCCAGGACGCCGAGGATCTCACCCAGGAGACCTTCATCCGGGTCTTCCGCTCACTGTCGAACTATCAGCCGGGCACCTTCGAGGGCTGGCTGCACCGCATCACCACCAACCTGTTCCTGGACATGGTCCGCCGCCGCAGCCGCATCCGGATGGAAGCGCTGCCCGAGGACTACGACCGGGTGCCGGCCCAGGGCCCAGGACCCGAGCAGGTCTACCACGACGCCCGCCTCGACCCCGACCTGCAATCGGCGCTGGACGCGCTGGCGCCGGAGTTCCGCGCCGCGGTCGTGCTGTGCGATATCGAGGGGCTGTCCTACGAGGAGATCGGCGCCACGCTCGGGGTGAAACTGGGCACCGTCCGCAGCCGGATCCATCGCGGCCGTCAGGCACTGCGCGAGCACCTTGCGCATAATGGAACCCAGGACCGGTTCGCCGACGCGGCGAGCGAGTCCTGAACCAGCAAGAACGGGTGATCTCCGGCCGTGGCGCCGCGCCCGGCCGTGATCGAGTCGGTTGGAAGGATGAGCACCGAATGGTTGGCGACTCCGGTACGTCAGGTCGTTCACCGCGTTTCCGTTCCACCGAGCATCTGGCGAGTGAGGCCGTCGCCGCCTATGTGGACGGCGAACTGCGGATGAACGCGTATCTGCGTGCCGCCCAGCACATTTCCGTCTGCCCCGAATGCGCGGCCGAGGTCGAAGCCCAGCAGCAGGCGCGCATCGCATTGCGCCGGGCCGCCCAGATCTCCATCCCGCACGGACTGCACGACAGCCTGACCCGCATTCCGCTCGGCGAACTTCCCGGCACCGATCGTTCCGCCGCCGCGGCGCGCAATTCCCGTGACGAGGCCGTTTCCGGTTTCCTCGGTGCGTCTTTCGCGGCGAGCTTCGACAGTAGGCGGTGGACAACGTGGTGGCGCAAGTAGAGTTTGGCGCGTGACCACCGAATCGACGAACACCGGATCGGCCGACACCTCGGATTCGGCGGCCAACAGGGGGAACCTGCGGCCGCCGGACGCGCCCGTGCTCGGGCCGCGCCCGGTATACCGCCCGCACGTGGATACCCACACCGCTCGCGCCTTCCGCCGCCCCAACGGCCAGGCCGGATCCTTCGCACCGCGCCCCGGAACGGCCACCGCCGCCCAGGGCCCCGACCCGGTGCAGAACCGGCCGCCGGACGCCGTGCTGGCCGAGGCGTTCGGCCGCCCGGAAGGCTCCGACGAACTCCTCCAGCGCGATCCAGACGCCGTCACCGGCCAGACCGAGATCGCAGGCCCCGCCGATCCGTGGCGTGACCCGGAATCCGGCGCCCGCCTCGGTGCGCCCGCCCTGCCCACCCCCGCGGCCCGGACGCAGGCCGAAGCCACCAAGCTGTCGGCGCGCGAGGTGCTGTTCGGTTCCCGGGTGGCACCGCGCGCGCTGGCGCTGCTGGCCGCCATCGCCTTGGTCATCGGCCTGATCGGCGGCCTCGTCGGCCGGCTGACCGCGGAGACGGCCTCCACGCTGACCTCACGCAAGGTCGCCCTCGAGCAGACCGGAGATCCCGAGCAGCCGCACGGTCAGATCGCCCAGGTCGCCGATGCGGTGCTGCCCTCGGTGGTCTCGATCCGCACGACCGTCGGCGACAACGGCGCCACCGGCTCGGGTGTGGTCATCGACGGCAACGGCTACATCGCCACCAACAATCACGTCATCTCCATGGCCGCCCAGGACGGTTCCGGCAACGCCAAGATCCAGGTGATGTTCTCCGACGGCACCCGGGTGCCGGCGAACATCGTCGGCCGTGACACCAAAACCGACCTCGCGGTCTTGAAGGTCGATGTGAAAAATCTCACTGTCGCTCAGCTCGGTAAATCCGAGGACGTCCGCGTCGGCGACGCCGTGCTGGCGATCGGTTCCCCACTGGGACTGAGCAAAACGGTCACCTCCGGCATCGTCAGCGCCTTGCATCGCCCGGTGAAGCTCGAGGGCGAGGGCAGCGACACCAAGGCCGTCATCGATGCGGTGCAGACCGACGCCTCGATCAACCCCGGTAACTCCGGTGGCGCGCTGGTGGACATGGAGGGCCGGGTCATCGGCATCAACACCGCCATCCGCAGCGAGACCGGCGGTTCGGTCGGCCTCGGCTTCGCCGTGCCGGTGGACGTGGTCACCGACGTCGCGCAGACCCTGATCCGCGACGGCGTCAAGCATCATCCGGTGATCGGCCTGAGCGCCCGCACCAAGGCCGTCGCCAACGAGGCGATGAGCGGCGCCGAGGTGGCCGATGTGGCGCCGGGCGGGCCCGCCGCGCGGGCGGGCATCGTGGAGGGCGACGTCGTCGTCAAGGTCGGCGATCGTGAGGTGACGGGGCCGGAAGAGCTGGTCGTCGCGGTGCAGGCGAACAAGATCGGTGAGACGGTGACGGTGCGGTTGATCCGGGAAGGCCGGCAGGTGGACGTTCCGGTCACCCTGGAATCCGACTGATCCGGCGGCCCCGGCGCGCGGTAGCCTGGTCTGGTGTTCAGCAACATCGGGTGGAGCGAGATGGTGATCCTGCTCGTGGCCGCCCTCGTCATCCTCGGCCCGGAGCGCTTGCCCGGTGCCGTGCGCTGGACCACGCGCAGTCTGCGGCAGGTGCGCGATTACGCCAGTGGCGCGACAGCGCAGTTGAAGCAGGAGCTCGGGCCCGAATTCGAGGATCTGCGTAAGCCGCTCGCCGACCTGAACGAGCTGCGCGGCATGACCCCGAAGTCGATGGTGACCAAACACCTTCTGAACGGTGACGATTCGCTGTTCAGCGATATCGGCAAGGCCATGCCGGACAAGCAGGACCTCTACGGCACCAATAGCGGTATGCCGGGTTACCCAGCGCCGAAGCCGGAGAAACCGTTGGAGCGCAACGAACGTCCGCCGATCGACACCGACGCCACCTGATCTGTCAAGCGAACTAGACACCCGTCCGGCTTACGCTGTCTACACTTCGCACATGTCGGCCGATGACGTGGCGCGGGTGTTCGCGATCGAGGACAAGGTCGAGCGCCTCAAGGCAGCCACTGACGGTGTCGCGGCGGCGCAGCAGACCATCAACGAGCTCACGCGAATTCGTCGCGCGGTGATCCGTGAATTGCATGCCGAGGGCTGGACGTTCGCCAGAATCGGTGCGGCGGCCGGGCTTTCCCGGGCGCGCATCCATCAGGTGAGCACGCAGGGCCCGGCGCCGGAGGGCTTGTTCTTCGGGCACGGCGCGCTCACCGTTCTCACGCCCCGGGTGCGTACCGGCCGGTTGATCGGCGCCCCCGATCCGGCCGCGGCGCCGCGGCTGGCGGATCTACTGCGGGAGCTGGGATTCGCGGTCACCGTCGAACAGTTCCCGCCGGGACATCCCCTCGATCTCAACCGCGACGGGCTGATCGTGCTCGGCGGGCCCGAACTCTCGCCGAGCCTGCGTCAGCTGATCGCCGCCGATCCCCGGCTGCGGCGCTCGGTGGCCCGTGCCGGCGACGGCCGTCGCGGTATCGAGGATCGAGCCGCGCGGCGGGTGTATCGGCCCTCCGGTCCCGACCCGCACGACATCGCCTATCTCGCCCGGCTCCCGCGCCCCGACGGTCAGGGCTCGATCCTGGTGATCGACGGCCTGCATCCGCCCGGCTCGCTCGGTGCTGTCCGGCTGCTGGCGACTCGGCTCGCCGGGCTGCACGAACGCGCGGGCACCCGACGGTTCTCGGTATTGATCGCGGTGCGCTTCGACCGCGCGACCGGTGAACCGCTGGAGGCCGAGATGCTGACGCCGGTGTATCGCCATGAGCCGGCCGAGGTGCGGCCGCAGGCGCTGCGCACCCGCCGCTGAATTCCGCCCGCTGCTGAATCCCGGCGGCGAATCCATCCCGACACAGATCCGGGCACGTCGGTGCATTCGGCCGCAACGGCTTGGCATCCGGCGACGCCTTGTGCTTGAACGCTCACCCTCGACCGCACACCGCACCGCCGCATGCTTAGATAGCCAGGAAGTAACCATTCGACGGCGCCGACCCTGTTCGGTCCCGGTTTTCCGGCAATCACATGACGCGGAGGCACAGGTGAATGTGATGACGATCATTGCGATCGCACTGATCGCAATCGGATTGCTGGTGACCATCGCCATCTTCATCCGCAAGCCCGCCGAGCACCGCCGCGCCCACGTCACGGTGGCCGAATTGCAGGCCCGGCTCGCCGACGAATCCGGGCCCGAACATCTGCGCTCCAACGATGCGTCGGCGGCCGCCGAGCCGAGCGGAATCGCGGACGACGCCGGGGCCGACGCGGGGCCCGGGCACCGTCGACCCGGCACCGGCGAGGGCGACCGTGGCGACTCCGGTAGGCAGACGTCCACCGACACGGACGAGCCGGCACCTGCCGTTACCGGCGGGACATCGCCGGGCGATGCCGAACCATTCTCCGAGCCCAGCACCCAGCCATCCCCCGCACCGCCGACGGCCGACGCCGACGGCCCGGCCGCGGAGTCACCCGCCGCCGACGACGACGAGCCAGGAGCACACTGACGGCTGGACCAACCCACAGCCGCGATTCCACCGCTGACATCGGCAGCGGATTCCACCGCTGTCGTCGGCGGCGACATGTTCGGCGCGAGGAATCAGGTCAGCGGTAGGTCCAGCGCCAGCCCTCGGCGGACAACGATGCCCGGTCTACCGCCGGCGCGAACCGGACAGCCCAACCGCTACCTACCGCTCAGGCCGCGACACTCTCCGGCCGCACCGTGTTCATCGGCGGACGGTCGGTCAGGCACACCTCGGTGCTGTGGGCGGTGAACTCGTCGCCGATCAACGGGAACTGGGTCAGCGCCGCACCGGAATCGCGGACGCCGCTGCGGCCGAGCACGGTGCCGAGGATCTGCCTGCTCATCACGCCGAGGTCGGCCAGCGGGCGATTGCGGTGGGTGCGCACGCCCAGGTTGACCTGGCCGATGGCGTCCAGGCCGAGCCGGTCGTAGGTGTCGAGCAGCAGCCCGATCTCCACGCCGTAGCCGGGGGCGAACGGCACCGAGGTGAGCAATTCCCTGGTGCCGGCGTATTCGCCGCCGAGCGGTTGCAGCACCTCCGAGAGGTCGGGGCGCAGCGCCGCCAGCAGCGGACGGGCCACCAGTTCGGTGACGCGGCCGCCGCCATGGGCCTCGACCGCGTCGCCCTGCCGCAGCGGCCTGCGGTAGTAGGCCTTGACCAGGTGCAGATCGTCCACCGTCAGCAGCGGGCCCAGCAGTTTGGGCACGAAGGCCGGATCGGGATCGATGAGGTCCGAGTCGACGAAGGCCACCAGGTCGCCGCTGGTCACCGCCAGCGAACGCCACAGCACCTCGCCCTTGCCCGGCACCGGATCGAGTTCCGGGACGGCCTGTTCCCGGCTGACCACCCGGGCGCCGGCCGCGCGGGCCCGCTCGGCGGTCGCGTCGGTGGAGCCGGAATCGAGCACCACCAGCTCGTCTACCAGACTGCCGAGCAGCGGCCGGATACTGGCCACCACCGCGGCAACGGTGTCCTGCTCGTTCAGCGCGGGCAGCACCACCGAGACGGTGCGGCCCGCCTTGGCGGCGACGAGTTCGTCTACCGCCCACTCCGGGGCATCCCAGGTATTCGTCATCGCCCAGCTGGGCTCACGGTGTTGGATGTTCATACCAGACCTCGCAGGGTTCGTGCGGGGGGCCGGATACCCTGTATCGCGGCAATCATGTCCACTACGCGCCGGGTCGCGGCGACTTCATGGACGCGGAAGACTCGAGCGCCTGCCGCCGCCGACCATGCCGTTGCTGCCAATGTGCCCTCCAGCCGCTCGGTGAGATCGACACCAAGAGTCTCTCCGATGAAATCCTTGTTGGAGAGCGCCATCAAGACCGGCCATCCGGTATTTACAAGATCGTCGGCTCTACGCAACAGTTCGAGCCCGTGGTAGGTGTTCTTTCCGAAATCGTGGGTCGGGTCGATCAGGATCGAATCGCGCCGCACCCCGGCGGCCAGCGCCGCCTCCGCCGCCCGCACCACCGTGGCGGTGACCTCGGCGACCACGTCGGAGTAGCGGACCCGGTGCGGTCTGGTGCGCGGTACGGCGCCGCCGGTATGGCTGCACACGATGCCCGCGCCCAGTTCGGCGGCGACCGCGACCAGATCGGGATCGGCGCCCGCCCAGGTGTCGTTGATCAGATCGGCGCCCTCGCCGATCGCTGTACGCCCCACCTCGGCGCGCCAGGTGTCTACGCTGATCAGCAGGTCCGGGTAGGCGGCGCGGATGGCGGCGACGAACGGGACCACCCGGCGGGTTTCCTCGGCGGCATCGACCACCTCGCCAGGCCCGGCTTTGACACCGCCGATATCGACCAGATCGGCGCCCTCGTCGACCGCGCGGGCCACGGCGTCCATGGCGGCGGCATCGGTGAAGGTGGCGCCCCGGTCGTAGAACGAGTCCGGGGTGCGGTTCACAATCGCCATGACCAGCGCCCGGTCCGTCGCCACCGGGCGTCCGCACAGGGTCGGCGACGGCGCGTCGGGGCGGAACATGGGGTCGACTGTACCGACTCGTGTAGTAACCGGTTTCGGGCGCGGACCCCGGTCAGTCCCGGGGCGCGCGCCCGGCCGCCACATCGGCGGCGTATCCCGGATAGGCCGGGATATAGCCGTCGGCGCGGCCGGCGAGAACGAACACGTCGGAA
This sequence comes from Nocardia cyriacigeorgica, assembly GCF_010858045.1. GTDB lineage: Bacteria > Actinomycetota > Actinomycetes > Mycobacteriales > Mycobacteriaceae > Nocardia > Nocardia cyriacigeorgica_E. The sequence continues at coordinate 53,351 of NZ_JAAGVC010000001.1, read as the reverse complement.
TCATCGTCGGGCGAATACCCTTGTTTGCGCAGTTCTACCTTGCGGCTCTTGAACGTGGAGGTGGTCTCGAGTTCATCGACCACCCGGATGAACAGCGGCACCGCGTACCGCGGCAGCCGCTCATACGCCAGCTCGGCCAGCGCTGTTCCGTCGAATTCGGCGCCGGCTGCGAGGGTCACCGCCGCCATCCCGGCCTTGCCGTCGGTACCGGGGATGTCCACGCCGAACACCACGGCCTGGGAAATGGCCGGCGAGGCGCTCAGCGCCGCCTCGACCTCGGTGGTGGCCACGTTCTCGCCCTTCCAGCGGAAGGTATCGCCGAGCCGGTCGACGAAGGCGATATGGAACCAGCCCTGATCGCGCACCAGATCGCCGGTGTCGAACCAGACATCGCCAGGTCGGAAGCCGTCACGCACGAGTTTGGCCTCGGAGGCGGCCTCATCGGTGTAGCCGTCGAACGGCGTGCGGCCGGTGACCTTGGCCAGCAGCAGTCCGACGCCACCCGAACGCACGCGACGCAACCGGCCGTCCGGGCCGCGCTCGGGCTTTCCGGTGTCCTCGTCGTATTCCACGATGGCGTAGGGCAGCGGCCCGAAACCGGCGGTGCGGTCGACCCCGAAGGCGTTGACGAACGCGATATTGGCCTCGCTGGCGCCGTAGAACTCCACGATCCGCCCGATGCCGAAGCGCCGCCGGAATTCGTCCCACAGCTCCGGCCGCAGACCGTTGCCGACGGCCAGGCGCACCCGGTGCGTACGGTCGGTCGGCCGGGCCGGCTGGTTGAGCAGATACCGGCACAGTTCGCCGATGTAGATGAACGCGGTGGCGCGCTCGCCGATCACCTCGTCCCAGAAGCGGGATGCCGAGAACTGCCTGCCCAGCGCGAAGGTCGCACCGGCCGCAAGCACCGACGACAGCGCCACCGTGAGCGCGTTGTTGTGGTACAGCGGCAGACAGCAGTACATCGTGTCGTCACCGCGTAGCCGGACGCCGAGGCCACCGAGCCCGGACATGCTCTTGGACCAGCGCAGATGCGTCATCACGCTGGCCTTCGGCAGGCCGGTGGTGCCCGAGGTGAAGATCAGGAACGCCCGCTCCCCCGCGGTCACCTCCGCGCAGACCGGCGGATCGGACGGATCGCCGAGCTGGGCTTCGGCATGCAGATCCTCGGCGTACAGCAGCCGGGCCGGCGGCTCGGCCAGCGAATCGAGCGCCTCCTGGCATTCCGCACCGACGACGTTCACGACACTGCCGAGCAACCCGAAGCTGTGCGCGAGCACCCGATCGCGCTGATGGTGATTGAGCAGGCCGACGGTGGCGCCGAGCTTGACCGTGGCCAGCACCGTGAACAGGGTTTCCGGGCGGTTGGTCATCAGCACACCGACCACGTCACCGCGGCCGACGCCGTGCTCGGCCAGCACGCTCGCGTAGCGGTTCACCAGCGAATTGGCTGCGCCGTAGGTGTATTCGTGGCCCTCGAACCGCAGGAACGCCCGATGCGGATGACGGTGCGCCGCCCGCTGGAAATACCGGCCGACCGACGCCTTGTCACCGGGGCCGACCAGCATGCCGAAGGCATTGCGCAGCATGCCCGGCGCGTCCACCGCCATCCCGGGCAGGCTCTTGGCCAGGTCGAACACGCTGATGGTGGCGTCGTTGCGCACGGAATCAGTACTCCTCGATCGGATGCTGCTGGGCGGCAGCGGGATTGCCCACCGGCTCCGGAGTGCCGGGCTCTCGTCGCGCCGTACTCGGAACGAGTGCCTCGAATGCATCGTCGAAGTCGGCGACGACGCGCACCCGATCCAGCGCGGGCTGCGGGACGAAACCACGCGCGTGCAACTCGTCCACCCAGGCGAACAGCCCGCGATAATGCCCGTCCGGATCCAGCACGACGACGGGTTTGTCGTGTACGCCGAGGTAGGCCCCGGTCCACGTCTCGAAGAATTCCTCTAGCGTGCCGATGCCGCCGGGCAGGGTGAGGAAGGCATCGGCGCGGTCCTCCATCACCTGCTTGCGCTGGCGCATGGTGTCGGTGACGACGAGTTCGTCGGCGTCCACATCGGCCACCTCGCGGTGCACCAGATGCTTCGGGATCACGCCGATGGTGTTCGCGCCGCCGGCGCGGGCGGCCGTGGCCACCGCGCCCATCATCGACACGTGGCCGCCGCCGGACACCAATTGCCAACCGCGCCGGGCGATTTCGGTGCCGACCCGCGCCGCCAGCTCCAGCTGCGCGCCGTCGATGGTGCTGGCCGAGCAGTAGACGCAGACGGCGTGGGCGCGTTCGGCCGCGCTCACCACTTGTCCTCCGTGCCCATCGTTTCCAGATTCTCACGTTCGGCGGTGGCCTGCTCCAGAATGCGCACCACGTCCTCGACGCTGTCGGTGACGTAGAGCAGATCCACATCGCCCGGCGAGATCTTGCCCGCCCCCAGCAGCGAATCGCGGATCCAGTCCACCAGCCCGCCCCAGAACCTGGTGCCGAACAGGATGATCGGGAACCGGGTGATCTTGCGGGTCTGCACCAGCGTCAGGGCCTCGAACAACTCGTCCATGGTGCCGAAACCGCCCGGCAGGCAGACGAATGCCTGCGAGTACTTGACGAACATGGTCTTGCGGACGAAGAAGTAGCGGAAATTGATGCCGAGATCGACCCATTCGTTGAGCCCCTGCTCGAACGGCAATTCGATACCGAGCCCGATCGAATAGCCGCCCGCCTCACACGCGCCCCGGTTGGCGGCCTCCATCGCGCCGGGCCCGCCGCCGGTGATCACCGCGAACCCGGCGTGCGCCAGCGCGGAACCGATGGCGCGGGCGGCCTCGTATTCGGGATGATCGACCGGCGTACGCGCCGAACCGAACACCGACACCGCGCGCGGCACCTCGGCCAGCGCCCCGAAACCCTCCACGAACTCGGCCTGGATGCGCAGCACCCGCCACGGGTCGGTATGCACCCAATCGCTGTCGCCACGCCGATCCAGCAGATTCCGGTCGGCGGTGCCGACGCCGGGCTTGCGATCCCGGCGGAACATGATCGGCCCGCGGAATCTGGCTGTCGACTTCGGCTTGCTGTTGAGTGGCTCGGCGGCGTCGGTGGACATGGGGCTGAGTCTATTGGCGCCGCCTGCGGCGTCGCGGTTCGGTCTCGCTTCCCTCGAAAACGATGCTGACCAGCCTTTGCCTCGGTTCCGTCGGCCATCAGTGGTGGTCCGGCGGCGTCACGCAGCGCCGGTGAGATAGCTCCGCAGCATCGCCGTGACCTGGGTGATCTGGGCCAGCGGGACCCGCTCGTCACGTTTGTGCGCCAGGTTCGGATCGCCGGGGCCGAAGTTCACCGCGGGTACGCCACGGGCGGCGAACCGGGAGACGTCGGTCCAGCCGTACTTGGCGCGCACACCGGCGGCACCGTGCGCGTGCACGGTGGTGATCAAGTCCTTGGCCGCGGGGGCGGTGAGGCCGGGCAGCGCGCCGGGCGCCGCGTCGGTGACCTGGAAATCGAGCTCGAGACCGGCGAACACCTCGCGGACGTGCTCGGTGGCGTCGGCGGCGCTGCGGTCGGGCGCGAACCGGAAGTTCACGTCGACCTCGGCGGCGTCGGGTACCACATTGCCCGCCACCCCACCGGCGACCCGCACCGCAGACAGACCCTCGCGGTACACACAGCCGTCGATATCGACCTGGCGCGCCCGGTAGTCGGACAGCCGCTGCAATACCGGCGCCAACCGGTGGATGGCGTTGTCGCCCAGCCAGGCCCGCGCCGAATGCGCCCTGGTGCCCGCGGTGGCGAGCCGGACGCGCAAGGTGCCCTGGCAGCCGGCCTCGATCCAGCCGCCGGACGGCTCACCGAGGATCGCCAAGTCGCCGTCGAGCCATTCGGGGCGTTCCCGCTCGATCCGGGCCAGGCCGTTGAACTCGGCGGCGATCTCCTCGCAGTCGTAGAAGATCAACGTCAGGTCGTGCGCGGGTTCGGCGACGGTCGCGGCCAGATGCAGGAACACCGCGTCACCGGATTTCATGTCCACGGTGCCGCAGCCGTACATCACCGGCTCGCCGTCCTCGGTGTCCATCCGGCTCGGCACATTGTCGGCGATCGGCACGGTATCCAGATGCCCGGCCAGCACCACGCGGGTCGGCAGGCCGCGATCGGTGCGCGCGAGCACCACATTGCCGTCGCGCACGATCTCGAAGCCGCTGGTCTGGGTCCGCAGCGCGGCCTCCACCGCGTCGGTGACGGCCAGCTCGTCCCTGGACACACTCGGGATGTCGACGAGGGCGGCGGTGAGGGCAATCGGGTCGGCGCGCAGATCGAGGGTCACCGGTTCAGGGTAGTCAGCGGGTCTCCGGCGGCAGCAGCGACGAGGCGCAGGCGGCGCCGTGGGACGAGGCGAAGGGCCCGTGGATCGAGGCGAAGGCGCCGTGGATCGACGCGAAGGCCCCGTCGACCGACGCGAAGGCCCCGTCGACCGACGCGAAGGCCCCGTGGGGTCGACGCGAAGACGTTGGCGAGACAGTGCCGGCCCAGGGTGACTGGACGCCGACGCCGGGGCAAGTCGGTGCGACGGCGACAGGACGGCGGGCAGCTACCACGGGAACCGGCGACGGCCACGCACCGAATCACCCGCCGGCGATGCCGTGATCTGCGCGGCAGCCGGTGACGTGGCTGCACCACGGGAGCCGGACGGTCGGTAGGCTCTGCTGACGTGAGCATTCAGGGAGCAACTGCAGTCGGTATCGCCAATGTGACCGCGGACGGCACCGTCCTCGACACCTGGTTCCCGAATCCCCAGCTGGGTGAATTCGCCGAGACCGCGACCAAGCGGCTCGACGAGGTGCCCGCGGAATTCGCCGCGCTGGTCGGTCCCGACGAGGCCCGCGGCGTCGAGGTGATCGCGGTGCAGACCACCATCGCCGACCTGTCCGCCGCGCCCGTCGACGCGCACGACGTCTACCTGCGGCTGCATCTGCTCTCGCACCGGCTGGTTCGTCCGCACGAGGTGAGCCTGGAAGGCCAGTTCGGCCTGCTCAGCAATGTGGTATGGACCAACCACGGCCCCGCGGCGGTTGAGGGTTTCGAGACCACCCGCGCCAAGCTGCGTGCCCGCGGCCCGGTGACCGTCTACAGCGTCGACAAGTTCCCGCGCATGGTCGACTATGTGGTGCCCTCCGGCGTGCGCATCGGTGACGCCGACCGCGTGCGCCTCGGTGCGCATCTGGCCTCGGGCACCACCGTCATGCACGAAGGCTTCGTCAACTTCAACGCAGGCACCCTCGGCGCCTCCATGGTCGAAGGCCGCATCTCCGCGGGCGTCGTGGTGGGCGACGGCTCCGACATCGGCGGCGGCGCCTCCACCATGGGCACCCTCTCCGGCGGCGGCACCACCGTCATCTCCATCGGCGAACGCTCCCTGCTCGGCGCCAACTCCGGCCTCGGCATCCCGCTCGGCGACGATTGCGTCCTCGAAGCCGGCCTCTACCTCACCGCGGGCACCAAGGTCACCACCCCCGACGGGACCACCGTCAAAGCCGCCCAGCTCAGCGGCCAGAACAACCTACTGTTCCGCCGCAACTCCGTCACCGGCGCCGTCGAGGTCGTGCACCGCAAGGGCACCGGCATCGAACTCAACGCGGACCTGCACGCCAACGACTGACCGCGGTCGCGCGGTAGCCGCCCGGGCACTCGCGGCAGGTCCTGTCGGCCGTGAGTCCCTGGGGCGACACCATCGATGTGCGCCACCAGGCGGCCGACAACGCGCTGCTGGCCAAGTCGGTAACCGCGCTCGTTCGGCGCGGCGCCGCATCAGCCGAGCAGCTTCTTCTGCACCTTGCCCATCGCGTTCCGCGGCAACGTGTCCACGATGCGGATTTCGCGGGGGCGTTTGTGGATGGAGAGTTGCTGGGCGACGTGGTCGATGAGGTCGGGTTCGGCCGGTGCTTCCATACCGGCGCGAGGCACGACGAAGGCGACGATGCGTTGGCCGAGGTCGGGGTCGGGGAGGCCGACGACGGCGGCTTCGGCGACGGCGGGGTGGCCGAGGAGGGTGGTCTCGACTTCGCCGGCGCCGATGCGGAAGCCGCCGGATTTGATGAGGTCGACCGATTCGCGGCCGACGATGCGGTGGAAGCCGTCCGGGTCGATGACGGCGACGTCGCCCGTGCGGAACCAGCCGTCTTCTGTCCAACAGCCGGACGTCGCGTCCGGCCGGTTGAGGTAACCGTCGAACAGCATCGGCCCGCGGACCTGGAGTCCGCCGATGCTTTCACCGTCGTGTGGGACGGGGGCGCCGGATTCGTCGCGCAGCCGGGTTTCCACACCGCGCACGGGCAGGCCGACCCAGCCGGGGCGGCGTTCGCCGTCGGCGCGGGTGGACAGGGTGATCATGGTTTCGCTCATGCCGTAGCGCTCGACGGGCGCGTGGCCGGTGAGTTCGGCGACGCGTTCGAAGACCGGCACGGGCAGCGGTGCGCTGCCGGAGACCAGCAGCCGCGCGTCGGCCAATTGCTTCGCCGCGTCCGGGTTTTCCGCGATGCGTGACCACACCGTCGGCACCCCGAAGTACAGGGTGCCGCGAGCGGCGGCGTAGGCCTCCGGCGTCGGCTTGCCGGTGTGGACGAGCGGGCTGCCGACCCGGAGCGCGCCGAGCACACCGAGGATGAGCCCGTGCACGTGGAACAGCGGAAGTCCGTGCACCAGAACGTCGTCGGCGGTCCACGACCAGGCTTCGGCGAGGGCGTCCAGACCCGCGGCGATGGCGCCGCGACTGAGCATCACGCCCTTGGGCAGGCCGGTGGTGCCGGAGGTGTAGAGCACGAAAGCCGTTGCCGCCGGGTCGGGTTCGGGATAGGTGTGCCACGACCTGGCATGCAACCGGACCGGGACCACCGGAAGGTCGGTACCCTCCGGCGCTTCGCCGAGCCAGGCCTGCGCACCGGAATCGGCTAGGATATGGGCGGATTCGGCGGCGCCGGCATCCGGTGGCACCGGCACGACCGTCACGCCTGCGATCAGGCAGCCGACCACGGCCAGCACGGTGGTCGCGGTGGGCCGGGCCAGCACCGCCACCCGGTCGGCGCGGGCGATGCGCTCGGCCACCGACGTCGCGGCGCCGAGCAGATCGCTGCGCGAGAGGGTGACGCCGTCGATGGTGACGGCGTCCGGGATATCCGCGCCCGCGGCGACGGCGAGCGGGTCCAGGGAGCGGAGCAGCAGCGGCGGACCGTAGGGCATCCGCTCACGCTACCGCGCCCGGTCCGAGCGACGCGTCCGGAGGAGGCACCTCGGCGTCACCGCCGATGCACCGGGAGGGCCGCCCGAACCCACGGGTCCGGAGCAGGCAGCTCGCCCAGCAAGGCATCGGGAGCGACGCCCGCGTGCGGGGCGGGCGGCAGAAGCCGGCGTAGCGTCACCACAGCGGGCGGCGAAGCGTTGCCAACCCGATCCCGCGATGGGCCGGGCACCGTTGACACCCCCGATGACGCGGTGAGAAAGTAGTTGTACAACCTTCTCAACGGCGAGACGGGGTCCACGATGACCAGCACTGCACGCGCGAGCATCGACTCGCGCACCGGCGAATTCGATATCCGCCGCCATATCGACGGTTCCGCCGCGCTCTTCGGCGCCGCCGCCAACGTCATCATGCAGCTGAGCCACCCGAGCGTCGGCTACGGCGTGCTGGAGAGCCCGGTGGACAGCGGCAAGATCCTGCTTCATCCGGTCAAGCGAACGCGCACCACGCTCACCTATCTGGCCGTGGCGATGCTGGGTAGCGAGGACGAACGCGCCGCCTACCGCGCGGCCGTCAACGGCTCACATCGCCCGGTGCGCTCGACCAAGTCCAGTCCCGTGCAGTACAACGCCTTCGATCCGCGCCTGCAACTGTGGGTGGCAGCCTGCCTGTACTGGGGCGGGCGCGATCTGCACGACCGTCTGCACGGCCCGATGGACGACGCCGCCGCCGACGCCTTCTACCGCCACGCCGCCCGGTTCGGCACCACCCTCCAGATGCCGGAACACCTGTGGCCGCCCGATCGCGCCGCCTTCGAGCGGTACTGGACCGAGAACCTGGCCGCCACCTCCATCGATCCGCCGGTGCGTGCGATGTTGAACGCCATCGTCGACCTGAAGATGTTCCCGCGGCCGATGCGGTTGCCCGCGGTGCTGCGCTTCCACCGCTTCGTCACCGCCGGGCTGCTGCCGCCGCATCTGCGCGAACAGATGGGCATGTGCTGGAGCGAGCAGGATGAGCGCAGGCTCGGCCGTTTCCTGCGCGGGGTCGGCGCGATCGAAGCCAGGCTTCCGGTGGCGGTGAAGACCTTCCCGGTCAACGCTTTTCTGGCCGATATGCGGCTGCGCCGCCGCCTGGGGAGGCCGCTGGTCTGAGCGTTCAGGGAATTCGGAACGACACCACCACGTGGTCGCGGGCGAATTCCCGCGCCGCCGCGTCGTCATCGAGCGGGATCACCGTCTGCGGAGTGAGCGCCAGCGACAGCGCGGTTCTGGCGATCATCTCCGCCAGCGGCAGCGGGTCGTAGTCGGGCAGTTTGCCCTCACGCTGCAATCGGGTGATGAACTCCGCGACGTAATCGCGGCCGAGTTCGATCACCGGCGCACCCTTCACCGTCAGGTACGGCAACACGATCTCGGGTTCGGTCTGCAACAGCCGATCCAGCAGCTTGTTGCTGCGCAGGCCGGCGAGGAAGGCCACGAACAGCTCGACGATCTGATCCTCGGCGCCGGCGTCGCGCTCGATCTGGCGCTGCACCGCGGCGTCGACGCCGTCGATGAATTCGCGCGTCTGCTGTAACCCGACGGCCTGGATGAGGTCGGTTTTGCCCGCGAACCGCCGGTACAGCGTCGCCAGCGACAGTCCGCCGCGCCGCGCCACCTCACCCATGCTGGTGCGTTTGATGCCGAAGTCCAGGAACGCGAGCAGGGCCGCGGACAGCACGGTTTGATCCTGATCCTTGCGCTGGGTACGCACCAGCGGCAGCAGATCGGCCAGCGCCGCCATATCGGCACCTCCGCGAGAGTCGGCGAAACAATGACTGACCAAGCATTGCACAGTTTCATCGTCGATTGACACATAAGGTGAGCGAGTGAGAAGGTTTCCGCGTAACCTTCTCATCGGAAGTGAGGTCAACGATGACCGCTGTCGCGCCCGCCACCACCGGCGGACCCGTCCCGGCGCCACCGGCGGACTTCGTCGTCGAGGACTACATCGACGGCGTCTCCGCCTTCCTCGGCGGCACCGCCAACGTCATCATGCAGCTGGGCCTGCGCCCGGTCGCCTACGGCGTGCTGGAAAGCGATGTCGACAGCGGCAAGGTGATGGTGCATCCGCTCAAGCGGCTGCGCACCACGCTCACCTACCTCGCGGTCGCGATGATGGGCAGCGAGGCCGAACGCGCCGCCTACCGCGAGGCCGTCAACGGCTCGCACCGCAGCATCCGCTCCAAGCCGTCGAGCCCGGTGAAGTACAACGCCTTCGACCCGAACCTGCAACTGTGGGTGGCGGCCTGCCTGTACTGGGGCTTCGCCGACATGCTCGACAAACTGCGCGGCGGCATCGACGAGGACGCCGCGGACGCCTTCTATCAGCACAGCGTGCGCCTGGGCGCCACCCTCCAGATGCGTCCGGAGATGTGGCCCGCCGATCGCGCGGCCTTCGCCGAATACTGGGAGACCAACCTGGCCGCCACCGCGATCGACCCGGTGGTGCGCGACTATTTCAACGATCTGATCGACCTGAAGATGATGCCGCGGGTGGTGCAGGTGCTGTTCGCGCGGTTCCAGCGTTTCGTGGTCACCGGTGTGCTGCCGTGGCATCTGCGCCGGGAGATGGGCATGCGCTGGTCGGCGCGGGACCAGCGGCGTTTCGATCGGCTGATGCGGCTCATCGGCGCGATCGTCACCCGGCTGCCCGAGCCCGCCAGGATGTTCCCGTTGAACTTCTATCTCTGGGATCTACGCCGCCGCATGCGCAAGGGCCTGCCGCTGGTGTGAGCGGGCCGTGTCGCCGGCCGGTCAGCGTCCGGCCAGGGCACGCAGGAAGAAGCCGAGGTTGGCCGGCCGCTCGGCCAGCCTGCGCATGAGATAGCCATACCACTGGTCGCCGTAGGGCACGTACACCCGCATGGTGTTCCCGGCGGCGGCGATCCTGGCCTGTTCGTCCTCGCGGATGCCGTAGAGCATCTGATATTCGACATCGCCCGCACCGCGCCCGGTGTCGGCCAGCAGCCAGTCGGCGGCGGCGATCATCTCCGGATCGTGCGAGGCCACCATCGGATAGCCCTCGCCGCGCATGAGCACATCGAGGCAGCGCCGATAGGAGGCGTCGACCTCGTCGCGGTGCTGATAGGCCACCTCTTCCGGTTCTCGATAGGCACCCTTGCACAACCGGATCCGCGAACCGGGGCCGGCGAAATCCCGGCAGTCGGCCTCGGTGCGGCGCAGATAGGCCTGCAATACCGTGCCGAGCCACGGGAACTCCTCGCGCAGTTCGGACACGGTCGCCAGGGTGGCATCGGTGGTGGTGTGGTCCTCGGCGTCGACGGTGACCCAGATGCCCGACTGCACCGCTTTGGTGCACAACGTCCGCAGGTTCTCGGTAGCAATGGCGGGTCCGTCATCGGGCAGCGCCTGCCCCAGCGCCGACAGTTTCACCGATACCTCGAGCGGCGCCGCACCCGTGGGACCGAGCGAAACATCCAGTGCGGACAGGTCATTGAGCAGCGACAGATACTCCGCGACCGCCGCGTCGGCCTGCGCGCGGTCGGTGGTGTTCTCGCCGAGATAGTCCACGCTCACCGCGCGCCCGCTCGCGAGCAGCTGCCTGGCCACCGGGATCAGCTCGGCCCTGGTCTCCCCCGCCACGAATCGCCGCACGATGTCCGCGGTCACCGGCGTGCCGGTGACCAGCCGTTTCAGCCGCGGCGACCCGGCAGCGGCGAGGATGGCGGGCCGTAGCGGATTCACGCCTGCTGTCCCATATGCGGGTACCGGTGATCGTCGGGTGGGACGAAGGTCTCCTTGATCACTCGCGGCGCGACCCAGCGCAGCAGATTCAGCGGCGAGCCGGCCTTGTCGTCGGTGCCGGAGGCGCGCGCCCCGCCGAAGGGCTGCTGCCCGACGACCGCGCCGGTGGGCTTGTCGTTGACGTAGAAGTTGCCCGCCGCGAACCGCAACGCCGCCGAGGCCTGCTCGATGGCATGCCGGTCCTGGGCGAACACCGCGCCGGTCAGCGCGTAGGGCGCCGCCGACTCCACCTCCGACAGGATCGACGAATAGGCGCCGGGCTCGCCGTCGTCGTAGACGTGCACCGACAGGATCGGGCCGAAATACTCTGTGGTGAAGGCCTCATCGCGCGGATCGTCGGCCAGCAGCACCGTCGGCCGGACGAACCAGCCCTCACTGTCGTCGTAGCCGCCGCCGACCGGGATGCTCAGCCCGGCCGAGCGGGCGCGTTCGATGGCGGCCACGCTCTTGTCGTAGGCGCGCCGATCGATCAGCGCGCCACCGAAATTGGACAGATCGGCGACGTCACCGTAGGCGAGGTTCCGGGTCAGATCCAGGAAGTCGTCGCCCATCTGCCGCCACAGGGAACGGGGCAGATAGGCGCGGGAGGCCGCCGAACACTTCTGGCCCTGATATTCGTAGGCCCCGCGGACGAGCGCGGTGGTCAGGGCCGCGGGATCGGCCGAGGCATGCGCGACGATGAAATCCTTACCGCCGGTCTCCCCCACCAACCGCGGATAGCCGTGGTACTTGCCGATATTCGCGCCGACCTGACGCCACAGGAACTGGAAGGTCGTGGTGGAGCCGGTGAAGTGGATGCCGGCCAGCCGCGGGTCGGCCAGCGCCACCTCCGACAGATCGACGCCGTCGCCGGTGACCATATTGATCACCCCGGGCGGCAGACCCGCCGCTTCCAGCAACCGCATCGTGTAATACGCGGCCAGCGTCTGGGTGGGCGACGGCTTCCACACCACGGTATTGCCCATGAGCGCCGGCGCGGTAGGCAGATTGCCCGCGATGGCGGTGAAGTTGAACGGGGTGATGGCGTAGACGAAACCCTCGAGCGGCCGGTAGTCCATCCGGTTCCACACACCCGCGCTGGATCGGGGTTGCTGTTCGAGGATCTCGCGCGCGAAGGCGACGTTGAACCGCCAGAAATCGATCAGCTCGCACGGGGCATCGATCTCGGCCTGCTGCACCGATTTCGACTGGCCGAGCATGGTGGCGGCGGCGATGGTTTCCCGCCACGGCCCGGACAGCAGATCGGCCGCGCGCAGCAGCACCGCCGCGCGTTCGTCGAAGGGCAGCGCGCGCCAGCCGGGTGCGGCGGCGATGGCGGCATCGATGGCGCCGCTCGCTTCGGAATGGGTGGTATCGGTGTAGGTGCCCAGGATCTGGCGGTGCCGGTGCGGGGCGACGATCTCGTGCCTCGCGCCGATGCCCGGCCGGTGTTTACCGCCGATCACCAGCGGTATCTCGACTCTCTCGGCGGAGATGGCGGCCAGCTTGCTCGCCAGCCGCTCCCGCTCGGGACTGCCCGGTGCGTAGCTGTGCACCGGCTCGTTCGCAGGGGCAGGGACAACCGTGACAGCGTCCATAACCCAGGCTAACTCCGGTGTGGCGCGTGGCGCAGAAACCACGCCCACCTGCACCGAAGCAGTTTGCCGGTAGTGCAGGGAGCAGGGACGGGTGCGGCAGGCGCGCGGCGATGCGGCCGGGCCCGGCCCTCAGCCCGCGGCGAGCCGGGTGGCCGCTTCGGCGATCCGCTCGTCGGTGGCGGTCAGCGCGATGCGCACATGCTCGGCGCCGGCCGGACCGTAGAAATCGCCGGGGGCGGCGAGGATGCCGCGTTCGGCCAGCCAGTCGAGGGTGTCGCGGCAGGGTTCGTCACGGCTGGACCACAGGTACAGGCCCGCCTCGGAATGGTCGATGCGGAACCCCGCGGCCAGCAGTGCGGTGCGCAGCGTGTCGCGGCGGGCGCGGTACCGCTCACGCTGCTGGTTCTCGTGGGTGTCGTCGCCGAGCGCGGCCGTCATCGCGGCCTGGATCGGGAACGGCACCATCATCCCGGAGTGCTTGCGCACCTCGAGCAGTTCGGCGATGAGTGCGGCGTCGCCGGTCACGAAACCCGCACGGTAACTGGCCAGGTTCGACGTCTTCGACAGCGAGTGCACCGCGAGCAGACCGGTGTGGTCGCCGTCGCAGACCTCGGGATCGAGCACCGACACGGCCCGACCTTCCCAGCTCAAACCCAGGTAGCACTCGTCGGAGGCGACGATGGCCCCGCGTTCGCGGGCGAACGCGACGACCTTGCGCAGATGCTCGACCCCGAGCACCTTGCCGGTCGGGTTCGACGGCGAGTTGAGGTAGATCAGCGCGGGTGACTGCGGGCCGAGCTGGGTCAGCCCATCCGCGCGGGCGATCCGAGTACCGGCCAGCAGGGCGCCGACCTCATAGGTCGGGTAGGCGACCTCGGGGATCACCACCAGCTCGTCGGCGCCGAGGCCGAGCAGCCGCGGCAGTCCGGCGATCAGCTCTTTGGTGCCGATCACCGGAAGTACGGCCGCCGGATCGATCCCGCTGATCCCGTACCGCCGCCGCAACGCCGCCACCGCGGCCGCACGCAGCGCGGGGGTGCCGTGCGTGGTCGGATAGCCGGGAACCTCGGCGACCGAATTCAGCGCCGCGCGGATCAGCGGATCGACCGGATCGACCGGCGTACCGACCGAGAGGTCGACGATCCCACCCGGATGCGCGGCGGCTTTCGCCTTGGCGCCCGCGATGGTGTCCCACGGGAAATCGGGAAGCAGCGAACTGACCCGCACCCGGGCCGCGTGACCGGTACTCGACAACCCAGCGCTCACTCAGCAGCCATGGGCGGCAGTTCCTTGATGAACGGCGGGTCGTAATCGACCTTGCCCACCTTGGTCGCGCCGCCGGGCGAACCCAGCTCGTCGAAGAAGTCCACGTTGGCGTTGATGTAGCCGCTCCACTGATCCGGGGTGTCGTCTTCGTAGAAGATCGCCTCGACGGGGCAAACCGGCTCACACGCACCACAGTCCACGCACTCGTCGGGTTGGATGTACAGCATGCGAGCGCCCTCGTAGATGCAATCCACGGGGCATTCCTCGATGCACGCCTTGTCCTTCACGTCAACGCACGGTTCAGCGATGATGTACGGCACTGCCGTTCTCCTAGTCTGTCCTCACCTCGGGGGTACTGCGCCCGGCACAAGTATCCCTGGCGCCTCACACGTTACCCTCGGTCAGCCTGCCCTAACTTCGAGCGGTGGCTCAGTGGATGGATAGTTCGAGTCCCGCCACGGGCCCACGACCCGCCGGAACACCATAGGTGGTGGTGCGTTCGCGGACCGGGCGGCCGATGCCCGCGGCGATCTCGGCGAGTTCGGCCACGGTCTTGGCCGACCCGTGTTGCGAGCCGGCCATGCGGGAGATGGTCTCCTCCATCAGCGTGCCACCGAGATCGTTGGCCCCGCTCTCCAGCATCACCCTGGTGCCGGTGGTGCCCAGTTTCACCCAGCTGGTCTGGATGTTGTCGATGCGCCCGTGCAGCATGATCCTGGCCAGCGCGTGCACCGCCCGATTGTCCCGGTTGGTCGGCCCCGGCCGCGCCGCGCCCGCCAGATACAGCGGGGCACTCTGATGCACGAACGGCAGCGGCACGAACTCGGTGAAACCGCCGGTGCGATCCTGGATATCGCGCAGCACCCGCAGGTGCCCGACCCAATGCTTCGGGTTGTCGACGTGGCCGTACATCATCGTCGAACTCGACCGGATTCCGACCTCGTGCGCGGTGGTGATGACGTCGATCCAGGCCGAGGCGGGCAGTTTGCCCTTGGTGAGCACCCAGCGCACCTCGTCGTCGAGGATTTCCGCGGCGGTTCCCGGAATGGTGTCGAGCCCGGCTTCCTGCAGCGCCACCAGCCAGTCGCGCACGCTCTGCCCGCCGCGCGAGGCGCCGTTGACGATCTCCATCGGCGAGAAGGCGTGCACATGCATCGACGGCACCCGCGCCTTCACCGCCCGCACCAGGTCCGCGTACCCGGTGACCGGCAGATCCGGATCGATGCCGCCCTGCATACACACCTCGGTGGCGCCGTCGACGTGCGCCTCCCAGGCCCGGTCGGCGACCTCGTCGGTGCTCAGGGTGAACGCGTCGGCGTCGCCCTTGCGCTGGGCGAACGCGCAGAACCGGCAGCCGGTGTAGCAGATATTGGTGAAGTTGATATTGCGGTTCACCACGTAGGTGACCTCGTCGCCGCAGACCTCGCGGCGCAGGCCGTCCGCGAGTGCGGCGACCGCTTCCAGGTCGGCGCCGTCGGCGGTGGCCAGCGCCAGGTACTGCGCGTCGGACAGGCCGGCCGGATCGCGTTCGGCGGCGCGCAGCGCGTCGAGCACGTCGGCGTCGAGGCGTTCTGGGGTCGCGGCCAGGTCGCGGGCCTGTTCGCGCACGGTGTCCCAATCGCCGAAGGCGCTGCCCAGATCGCTGCGGGTATCGGTATTGCGGCCGTCGGTGTCGATGGCGGTGTTGAGGTCGACGCGCCCGGCCGACTCCCAGGATTCGTCGGGTTCCTGCCAGGGCAGTCCGACCGGAATGGTGTCCGGCCTCGCCAGGCCGGTTTCCGGATCGGTCAGCGCGGCCACGTGCGCCCCGATGCGCGGATCCACCCACGGGTTGCCCGCGAGCACGTACTTCGGATGCGCGGAGGTGCGTTCGACCAGCTCGAATCCGGCGGCGGCGGTGAGTTCGGCGAGGGTGTCGAGGTTGGGCCAGGGGCGTTCGGGGTTGACGTGATCGGGTGTCACCGGCGAAACCCCGCCCCAGTCGTCGATGCCCGCGCCGAGCAGCGCGGTGCACTCGGCCTGCGAGACCAGGTTCGGCGGGGCCTGCACGGGGACATCGGGGCCGAGCAGCAGCCTGGTCACCGCGATGGTGGCCAGGAATTCGTCGATGTTCGCGTCGGGGGCGTCGCGCATGGCGGTGTCGTCTTTGGCGCGGAAGTTCTGCACGATGACTTCCTGGATATGCCCGAATGCCTTGTGCTGCTTGCGGATCGCCATGATCGACTCGGCCCGCTCGGCCATCGTCTCACCGATGCCGACCAGAATGCCGGTGGTGTAGGGCACCGAGAGCCGGCCCGCGTCGGTGATGGCGCGCAGCCGCACCGCCGGATCCTTGTCCGGGCTGCCGTAATGGCAGTTGCCCTTCTCGGTGAACAACCTGGTCGCGGTGGTTTCCAGCATCATGCCCATGGACTGGGCCACCGGCTTGAGCCGCGAGATCTCCTCCCAGCTCATGACCCCTGGGTTCAGGTGCGGTAGCAGGCCGGTCTCCTCCAGCACCAGGATCGAGACCGCGCGCAGATAGTCGAGGGTGGAGTCGTAGCCGCGTTCATCGAGCCACCGGGCGGCCTCCGGCCAGCGGTCCTCCGGCCGATCACCGAGGGTGAACAGCGCCTCCTTGCAGCCCAGCTCCGCCCCGCGCCGCGCGATGTCGAGCACCTCATCCGGCTCCAGGAACATCCCGCGGCCCTCGGCGCGCAGCTTGCCGGGCACGGTGACGAAGGTGCAGTAATGGCATTTGTCCCGGCACAGGTGGGTGAGCGGGATGAAGACATTGCGCGAATAGGTGATCGTCCGGGGCCTGCCCGCCGATTCCAGGCCTGCATCACGCACCCGGGCCGCGCTGCGGCACAGATCGGCGAGGTCGTCGCCGGTGGCGTGCAGCAAGACCGTGGCCTCGTCGACATTCAGGGTCACCCCGTCGCGGGCCCGGCGCAGGGCCCGGCGCATGGCCGATGAGCTCGGCGGTGGGGACGGAACGGTCGGCTCGGGTAGGTCGATCACGCCCTCGATCATGCGCCACACATCCGGAACTGTCTCCCTCCAGGCTTGTGAGCGTTGACAACTCCCCGGCCTCGCGGGCTATTCCAGCCACGGCGTGCCACGATGGCAATCATGTCGCAGCCGCGCACGATCATGGCCGAGCCGGCCTGGCGTCCGAGTCCCAAAGCGAAACTGCTCTGGACCCTGCAATCGGTACTGGCCTGGCTCATCCCGCTGGTGGCGCTGCTGGTCTGGGCGGCCTTCGACTCGGCTCATCGTTCGCTGCAGGGCACGGCCACCGTGCTCGTCCTCGTGATCGCGGCGATCAGCATCGCCGTGGTGCCGTGGTGGCGCTACCGGGTGCATCGCTGGGAAGTCACCGATCAGGCGGTGTACACGCGGGTCGGCTGGCTGACCCAGGAGAGCCGGGTCGCGCCGATCTCGCGCATTCAGACCGTCGACACCGAACGCGGGCCACTGGAGCGTCTGCTGGGGCTGGCGACGGTCACCGTCACCACGGCGTCCTCGGCGGGCGCGGTGGAGATCAGCGGGCTGGAACAGCCGGTGGCCGAGCAGACGGTGACCCGGCTGACCGAGATCGCGGCGCTGCACCGCGGAGACGCGACATGAGCGCAGCACCCGGCGGTGGGCCCGGCGCCGACCAGTCGGGGCCGCAGGCCGAGCTATCGAGGCCGCAGGCCGAACTGCCCTGGCTGCGGCTGGACAAGCGGATGCTGCTGGTGCATCCGGTCAACGAAGTCGTCCGGTTCATCCCGGTGCTGCTCGGCACGCTGATCCTCGGCACCAGCAGCGGCAACCACGGGTGGAGCGTCATCCCGTTCGTCGCGATCGTCGGCTACGCGCTCACCCGCTGGTTCACCACCACCTACCGGGTCGGGCCGACCCACGTCGAACTGCGCACCGGCTTACTCCAGCGCAAGAAACTGGCGGTGCCGCGTTCCCGGATCCGGTCGGTGGATATCGAGGCCGACCTGCTGCACCGGATCCTCGGGCTCGCGGTACTGGCCATCGGCACCGGCCGGCACGCCGAATCCGGTGAGAAATTCCAGCTCGACGCCCTGGACGCGGACGTGGTGCCCGCGCTGCGCACCGAACTGCTCGCGCACACCAGGGATCCACACGTCGACGCCGACCGGCCCGAAGGTCCACCGCCGCAGGCCGAACTCGACGCCACCGGGCTCACCACCGACGCCGCCCGGGTGGATCGTGGCCGCGAGATCGGGCACTGGCGCGCGGCCTGGGTGCGCTACGCGCCGCTGTCGCTGACCGGTTTCGCCATCGTCGCGCCGATCGTCGGCGTCGGGTTCCAGTACGGCCTCGGCGAAGTGGTGTTCCGCTCGGACGCGGTGCATTCGGTCGAGGGTCGCGGCACGCTGCTGCTGATCCTGTTCGGACTCGGACTGCTGATCGCGGTCGTCCTGGTGACGAGCCTGGCCGCCTGCGCGCACTACCTCGCGACCTATTTCGGCCTACGGGTCACCGATAACGGCACCACCCTGCATCTGCGTTACGGCCTGTTCACCACCAGGCAGGTCACCCTCGATCTCGCGCGGTTCCGCGGTGCCACCGTCAACGAGCCGCTGCTGCTGCGCCTGGCCGGCGGTGCCGCGCTCGAGGCCATCATGACCGGGCAGAACCCGCGTCAGAAGATCCTGCCGCAGGCGCCGCGTGCCGCCGTCGACCACACTCTCGCGCACCTGCTGAGCCCGCATGCGGCGAAGTATCCGGCCGGGACCTCCCACGCCCGCGCCGCCGGGATGAGCGCTCCCGCGATCGTCGCGGCCGCGGCACCCGCGCGGGTGGAGCTCACCCCGCACGGCCCGGCCGCGCGGCGCCGCCGCTACACCCACGCCATGTGGCCGGTCCCCGTGGTCGCCGCCGTGCTGCTGCTCTCCGCCCTGACCGGTGCATCGATCTCCCCGTGGTGGTGGCTGCTTCCGGCCGCCCTGATCCCGCTCACCGCGGCCCTGGCCGAGGATCGCTACCGCGGCCTCGGACACGCCGTCCTCCCCGCCACCGCGACCGCACCCACCTGGCTGATCACCCGCTCCGGTTCCCTCGACCGCGACCGCGACTGCCTGGAAGCGCCCGGCATCATCGGCTGGACCGTCCGCCAGACGTTCTGGCAACGCCGCGCCGGCCTGGCCACCGTCACCGCCGCCACCGCCGCAGGCAAAAAGCGCTACCACGTCATCGACCTACCGCTCGATCAGGCATGGGCTCTCATCGAGACGGTGACACCGGGCCGGCTGGGAACGAAATAGCCCGAGACTCAACATAATCGCGCTACCGTGCGGAGTAGCCGACCCACCTGAGTCCCCGATACGATGTGAGGGTCGACACAGCACACCGGAGGGGCAGTGGCTGTTTTCATCAGCTATCACAGCAGCAAGCGCGCTGTCGTCGAACATATGGCGAACTACTTTGCCCGCCACGACATCTCCACCTGGTACGCGCCGCGCGATGTTCCGCCCGGTTCGAGCTGGGATGAGGCTATTTCACACGCAATCCGAGAGTCCACCGCACTTGTTCTGTTGTTCTGCGCCTCCGCCGATTCCAGTGTTCACGTCAAGCGGGAGATCCATCTGGCCGACAAAGCCAAGATCCCGATCTACTGGGTCCGGTTGGAGAAGGTGCAGCCCGAACGACTCGGGTACTACTTGGCCCCGACCCAGTGGGTCGACTGGCTCGATCAACGTGACAGCACGCTCGACGCCCTCGTCGGCGACCTCAAACGTCCGTCAGCGGAAGGCCGTGCCCTCGAACCGAAACGGGGAGCCACCCCCCACGAGAACGAGACTGTCAGCCCATGGCCTGCGACCACGATTGCCTTCGACAACGATCGGCTGGCTGCTGAAGCCGCAGCACACGTCTACTTCCGGATCGCACAGGATTCACCGGACCGAAGCCTGGTCCTGCCAACCGGCCGAACCGCCACACAGCTCTTCCGCGCAATGCACCGGACGGCACAGCAGTATGCACCGGATCCCTTCGGCGAGGCGAGAATCATCACCGACACGGAGACATTCGGTGTCTTCGAACGCCATCACACCTCGCGTACCAGGCATGTACTGGAGACGTTGATCGAACCACTCACCGAACGTGGGCTCGGGCCGCGCCCGGAGCAGCTGCATCTACTGTCCGGGCAGATCACCGACCGCGATCCGCTGGTCCAGGCGCAGCGGGTGATTCGGGTGTGGCCACCGGCTGTCCACGCCATCTCGATATCGCCGGCCGGTGAAGTACTCGGGTACGAGGTCGGGATGTACACCGACCCCGAGCACATCGTCGGTGACGGGTGCCGCATCGTCGAACTGACCGAACACGGGCGTAGGTATATCGATCCCAACCAACCCTCCAGGTCCGTATTGACGATCGGACTCGCGGCGGCGCTGGAATGTCCCGGGCTGATGGTGCTGGCACTGGACATGAGCAAGGCCAGAATCCTGCATCAGATGACACATCACCCGGAAACAGCGGGTGTGCCCGCAACTCTATTGCGCCGCAACACAACCGCGGCGATCGTGACCACACGATCGATCGCCGAGGCAGCAGCAATACGGGATTTCCGGACCCCGACATCGGCGGAAGAAGGTAGTGAATGGATTCTCGGCAGCTTCAACTGAAAGCGTCCCCCCGAATAGTGGTCGCCGGCATGGCCACCATCGATTACCTCTACGTGCTGGACAGTCATCCACTCGAAGACACTGAGAATCCGGTGCGACGACACTCGGTAGTCGTCGGCGGACCGGCCGGGCGGGGCGCCATCGCGGCTGCACGCCTCGGCATGGGCAACGTCCAGCTCAGTGCCATGTGTGGTGTGGGCGTGCACGCTGAAGTATTGCGGCAACAATTGGCGGAGGAGCCGATTGATACCACCTTTCACGAAACCGAGCAGCCCAGTCAGCATTCAAGCGTAATCCTGGCCGCGGACACCGGTAGCCGGACTACCATTTGGACCGCGCAGCCGCGGGCCGATGCGGCCATGCTGGCCTCATTACCCGACCTGTTCGTCGGCGCCGATGTCGTCCTGCTGGACTGCACCGATCCGGTTCTGAGCAAGTCCGCAATCTCAACGTGCCGCGCGCTCGGCATTCCAACTGTGATCGACACCGGCGGGTACAAAGAGTCCAGCGAGGAATTCCTCGCCGACGTGGACTACATCGTCTCGCCCGAGAAGTTCTTCACGCGCAGACATCCCGACCTCGATCTCCAGAGCAGTATGGCCAAGGCGTTCGCTGATTTCCAGCCGAAAGCGCTGGTATCGACTCGCGGGGCGGCGGGCGGTGTGTACCTGGATGGCAGGGGCACCGCCGAATACGACGCGCTGGCGGTCGATCCTGTCGATACCTGCGGCGCGGGCGACACTTTCCATGGCGCGTTCGCATGGGCGGTCGGCGCGGGCGCGGATATCGAGTGGACATTGCGGATTGCGGCGTGGTCGGCAGGGCGCAAGTGCGCGGTTTTCGGCAACGACGGCATTCCCGGGCGCGCGGAGCTGACCGAATGGCTGAACGCCGGCAACGTCCGGGTCGGGGAACCATGAGCGCAGCCGACGATCCGGTATGGGCAAGGCTGACCGATCAGATCAGCTGGTACAGCACGAGGAGCTCGCAGGCTCAGCGCGCCTACCGTCGGGTGAAGTTCGGCCAGATCGTCGTGGGCTCGACCGTGCCGGTCCTCGCGGCGCTATCGGCCCCCGCGACGGTCACCGCTGCGGTCGCGGTGACCGTCGTCGTCGCCGAGGGCGCGCAGCAGCTGTTCCAGTGGCACACCAACTGGATGCTGTATCGGTCCACTGCCGAAGCACTGAAACACGAGAAGTTCCTCTACCTCGCGAGTACTGGACCATATGCGGGTCCCGACGCTCGGGCAGTCCTCGCGGCGCGGGTGGAGAGTCTCGTATCCGACACCAACACCACATGGGCTGCTGAACACGAGCGGCAGGCTGGTAGCTCGGGCGGCCCGCCGGTGACGATTCCCGAGAGCCTCTGATTCTGGAGCCCGGGTCGGGTACCGACTGTGCGCGGTCGTCACCTCGACGGTGACGTCCGGGGTCGATTCGTCTGTAGATAGACATAGATCAGGGGTGGGGCCAGGCCGAACAGCATCAGCAGGAGGGTGCGGGCGTCGCTGCCGAGGGGGACGTCACCTCCCGGGCCGGAGCTCGCGGCGGCGAGGAACGACAGCGTCCACGCGACGATGGGGATGAGCATGACGATCGGGCGCGGGGAGACGGTGCGGGCGCCGAGCACCAGCAGTACGTTCACCACACCGGCGATGGGAGCCGCGATCGGGAAGGCGACGCTGCCCAGATACAGCGGCAGATAGAGCACCTCCAGAATCAGCGTGATCACCGCGTCGACGACCAGCGCGAGCATGATCAGCGCGCCGAGGGCGGCGTACACGGGCCGGGGCAGGCGCAGGCGGGACCGCGACGGGGCCGGCTTGCCCGCCTGGTCGTCCACGGCGGCCGTCACGCGACCGGCGGGTAGCCGAGCAGCGTCAGCAGATGGCTCTGCATATCGGCGAACGCGTACAGCACCGACATGTAGAGCTCGTGCTGATGTTGCGCGCCGGGACGCAGGCTTTCCACGAATGCCACGATGGCGTTCTGGAGCTCCCAGTTGTACATGCGATCGAGTTTAGGCGGGCGCGGCGAACAGATCGTGCTCACGCCCATCCGGGCCGAGCGGCCCGCGGACGCCGCGGACCAGCACGAAATGTTCCTCCGGCAGCACCGGCTGGGCGATGTTGTTCGACAGCGCGAACTCGCGCCCGGACGGCGCCACCGTCACCTGAGTGGCGTGCGCGCGCAAGGCCTCCCGCTTGGCCGCCAACACGTCCGAGACGTCGACGGTGGTGGTGACGGTGCTGCTCGGCACGCAGGCCAGCTCGCCTTCGGCGGGCAGGCGCCACCCGGCGGGCAGCGCACCGGGCAGCCCGTCCACCGTCCGGCGGGCCAGCGCCTCGGTGTGCAGTGCCAGCAGGTCGGCGTCGGTCACCGTCCAGTAGAACTTCGGTGTGTCCCAGCCACGTTCGGCCGCCGCATGCACCGCTTCGGTGGTGATCTGATGGGCCCGCACATGGTCGGGATGGCCGTAACCGCCCTCCGGGTCGTAGCCCACCACCACCCTTGGCCGCAGTTCGAGCACGATCTCGGTCAGCGCGTCGACCGCTTCCCGGCCCGACCGGACGAACGCGCGCGGATGCTCGGCGCTCGGGGTGCCCGCCATCCCGGAATCCCGCCAGCGTCCGGCGCCGCCGAGGAAACGCGGCGGCGCGGCGTCGAGCGCGGCCAGCGCCCTGGTGAGTTCGAGGATGCGGTAGCCGCCGAGCTGATCGGCGTGCTCGGCGCTCAGCTGCGCCCACTGCGCACCGATCACCTCGCCCTCTTCACCGAGGGTGCAGGTGACCACGGTGACCGGGATCCCCCGACGGCGATAGTGGGCGATGGTGCCGCCGGTGGTGATCGATTCGTCGTCCGGGTGCGCGTGCACCAGCAGCAGGCCGCCGGTACCGGTGGCGGGCCCGCTCATCCGACCCGCCGCCAGTTCGCCGCGTCGCCGAAGATGCCGACCTGGATGGCGCCGCTGAGCGAGGCGCCGTCCACCGACGGCCCCGAGGCCGCGACCACGTTGTCCTGCACGATCGGCAGTACCGTCGCCGCCGCCCACAGGCGTGGTTCGGCCTCGGCGAGCACCCGGGCGGTCTCGATGCCCACCAGCGCACCGTCGACGGCGGGCTGGGCGCCCGGATCGCAGATGCCCGACAGGTTGCTCGGCGCCAGCCGGACCACTTCGGCATCGGGGTCGGGATCGCCGTCCGGGCCGGGCGGTGTCACCGGCGGGCAGCCGTACCGGGAAGCCAGCACGGTGGCCGGGTCCGAACCCGCCACCTCCCAGCCGACGATGGCGTCGATGGTGCCCTCGACCAGCTCCTTGCCGTACAGCTCGTCACCGGCGACGCTGCGCACGCTGGCGTCGATACCCGCGCTGCGCAGCTGGTCGGCGGCGGTATGGGCGACGGCGAGCGCCGTGGGGTCGTTGGCGACGGCGCCGATCCGAATGGTCAGCGATTTGCCGTCCTTTGCCACCGGGCGCGGGCGCGGCGCGGGCGAGGTGGCCGAGACCACGGGCGGTGGTTCCGGGGCCCGCCCGTACCCGGATTCGGCGAGCAGGGCGAAGGCCTCGTCCTGGCTCGGGCGCGGCGGCGCGGTCGGCACATAGCCGGGATCCGACGGCGAGAGCACCTGCGCGCGCACCGGTTCCACCCAGCCGCCGGTCTGCGCGCCGACGGTGGCCAGCAGCGCCGGATCGAGCAGGGCGAGCACCGCCGTGCGCACCCGCGGGTCCACCAGATCGCCGCTACGGCCGTTCAACACGAATTGCAGTTCCCGCGCCTGCGGCATGATCGCCGTGCGCACCGACGGGATGGCCGCCAGCTGCGCCTGGGTCGCCACGCCGCCGTGCACCAGCGCCATCTGCGCGTCGCCGGTGCGCAGCGAATCCGCCACCTGCGCGGGAGTTCCGCCGCGGCGCAACAGGATCTGATCCGGCACCGCGGGCTTGCCCCAGTACCGGTCGTTGCGTTCGAGCAGGATCTCGTCCCGGCCCTGATCGGCCGATTTGATCTTGAAGCTGCCGCCGGACACCGCGATGCCCTCGGTCAGCGTGCGCTGGAAACCGCCCGGCGAATCCTTCACCAGATGTGAGGGCAACAGATTCGCGAACAACTGCCGCCACGCCGGATACGGTGCCGCCATGGTGACGGTGACGGTCTTACCGCCCGCCGTCGATGCGACGTCGGAGATCAACCGGTAGCCTGCCGGGTCCACCACACCTGGCTGGGTGATCATCTGCCGCCACAGGAACCGGAAATCCTCGGCGGCGATCGGCGCACCATCGGACCAGTTGGCCTGATTGCGCAGCTTGTAGGTGATGGTGAACGGTTCGTGCGAGGTCACCTCGGCCTGCTCGACCAGCGCCGAATCGGGCACCCACTGCGTGCCGCCGGGCACCGCGGGATCGGGCACCGGACGGAACGGGCTCGGCAGCACCATCGAGCTGACCGCCGCCGTCGCAGGCGACTGATCCGAGCGCAGATGCGGATTGAAGCCGATGCCGATGTCGTCGATGGCCACCACGACGGTGTTCTTGCCCGGCTCGGCCGGCGTCGTCTTCGGACTGTCGGTGCTCTCGATCGGCGGCGGCGGGTTCGCGGTGCACCCGGCGACCACCGGCAGCAACGCCGTCATCACAACCAGCATCGCGCGCCACATCGCGCGCCGTCGCGCCCCCGAATTCACCCTCGGCACTCTACCTCGCCATGTCGTGCTCGGCCGTGTACGCGAAACCGCCGAGCACGGGGCCCGGCGGTTTCGCGGCACGGCGTGGGATCTCGCCTGGTCGTCGGCCTACTGCGCGGCCGCGCGGTCGCGGGCCTTGCGCCGGGAGGTCTCCCTGGCCCGGTCGGTGGCGGACAGGGTCACCTTGCGCACCCGTACCACCTCGGGGGTGACCTCGACGCATTCGTCGGCGGCGCAGAACTCCATGGCGCCTTCGAGGTCGAGCTGCAGCGGCTTGGCCAGGGTCTCCATCACGTCGGCGGTGGAGGAGCGCATATTGGTGAGCTTCTTCTCCCTGGTGACGTTGATGTCGAGATCCTCGGCGCGCGGGTTGATGCCGACGACCATGCCCTCGTAGGTGTCCGCACCCGGCTCCACGAAGAACTGGCCGCGGTCGGCGAGCTGGATCATGGCGAACGGGGTGACGGTGCCCGCACGGTCGGAGACCAGCGAACCGGTGTGGCGCGCGCGGATCTCACCGGCCCACGGCGCGTAGCCGTGGAAGACGGCGTTGGCGATGCCGGTGCCGCGGGTCTCGGTGAGGAAGTCGGTGCGGAAACCGATCAGGCCACGCGAGGGCACGATGAACTCCATCCGCACCCAGCCCGCGGCGTGGTTGTTCATCTGGACCATCTTGCCCTTGCGGGCGGCCAGCAGCTGGGTGATGGCGCCGAGGTACTCGTCGGGGCAGTCGATGGTGAGCTCTTCGTAGGGCTCGTGCACCTTGCCGTCGACGGTCTTGGTGACCACCTGCGGCTTGCCGACGGTCAGCTCGAAGCCCTCGCGGCGCATCTGCTCGACCAGGATGGCCAGCGCCAGCTCACCACGGCCCTGCACCTCCCAGGCGTCGGGGCGGCCGATGTCGAGCACTCGCAGCGAGACATTGCCGACCAGTTCCTGATCCAGCCGCGACTTGACCATGCGCGCGGTGAGCTTGTGCCCCTGCACCCGGCCGACCAGCGGCGAGGTGTTGGTGCCGATGGTCACCGAGATGGCGGGCTCGTCGACGCTGATGCGCGGCAGCGCTACCGGGTTGTCCGGGTCGGCCAGGGTGTCGCCGATCATGATGTCCGGGATGCCCGCGACGGCGACGATATCGCCGGCCACGGCCACCTCGCCCGGCTGACGCTCGACGCCGATGGTCTGCAGCAGCTCGGTGATCTTGACGTTCTTGACGCCGTCGGCGTGCATCCAGGCCACGTTCTGGCCCTTGCGCAGCTCGCCGTTGTGGATGCGCACCAGCGCGAGCCGGCCCAGGAAGGCCGAGGCGTCGAGGTTGGTGACGTGCGCCTGCAGCGGCGCGGTCGGATCGCCCTTGGGTGCCGGGATGTTCTCGAGCAGCACCTCGAACAGGGCGTCGAGGTTCTCCGCGTCGGGGGCCTGCCCGTTCTCGGGGGCGACCTTCGACGCCTTGCCCTCTCGGCCGGAGGCGTAGAGCACGGGCAGATCGAGGGCGAGTTCGGCGGCCTCGGCGGCGTCGTCGTCCAGGTCGGAGGCGAGGTCGAGCAGCAGATCGTGGCTCTCCTCGACGACCTCGGCGATCCGGGCGTCGGGGCGGTCGGTCTTGTTGACGACCAGGATCACCGGCAGCGAGGCGGCCAGCGCCTTACGCAGCACGAAACGGGTCTGGGGCAGCGGACCCTCGGAGGCGTCGACCAGCAGCACGACGCCGTCGACCATGGACAGGCCGCGCTCGACCTCACCGCCGAAGTCGGCGTGGCCGGGCGTATCGATGACGTTGATGACGGTCACGGAGCCGTCGGCGTTGTGCCGGTGCACCGCGGTGTTCTTGGCGAGAATGGTGATGCCCTTCTCGCGTTCCAGGTCGCCGGAGTCCATGACCCGGTCGACCAGCTCGGCCCGTTCGGCGAAGGCGCCGGATTGGCGCAGCATGGCGTCGACCAACGTCGTTTTACCGTGGTCGACGTGGGCCACGATGGCGACGTTGCGAAAATCGCGTGCAGACGACACGCTTGTTCCTCCTGCTGTTCGGTAGATGGTGGCGACGGTGCTCACTGTCCGGCGCCCCAAGGTTCCTGACGCTCGCGCTGTACTCGATGCCGGCGCGAGCGGGACCCTACGTGGTTACGCAAGCTGCCGCCTACGGGTCCTGACCCTCGCGCCGGGGCTCCCTGTACAAAACAGGTGGAGAATGGAACTCACCGGGCATCGCGGCCAGATACACCCTACCGGCACCCAGGTGCACCTGGGACTCCACATTCGACTAAGGGTAGGCTTACTCGCCATGGGCAAGGTCAAGGCAAAGAAGGTTTCCAGCCTCAAGCCGAAGAAGAAGTGCTGCCGCAAGAAGACGCGGTGCATCAAGTGCCCTGTGGTCATCATGCGGATGAAACGCCTGGAAGCGGCGGGTGTGACGGGGAAAGAGCTGAAGAAGGGCTTGAAGAAGGCGCGCGCCGCCTGATCCGTCAAGGGCCCGGAAGCGGCAGCGGAGCGTCACCATGCAGGGCCTCCGGAGCAGGCGACATCCAACACCGACTGATCCTGCGAGGTTTCATGGACTGCGCTCATGATCATGCGCAACCGGGGTACAACGAGACAATGACCACTACCCCATTACTGTCCGACGACGAGATATCGGCGGTCCTGACCTCACTGCCCGAATGGACCCGCTCAGGGGATTCGATCAGCCGCACGATCAAAGCCGCGACGTTCCCCGCCGGTATCGAATTGGTGCGCCGGGTCGCCGTCGCGGCAGAGGCCGCCAACCATCATCCCGATATCGATATCCGCTGGCGCAATGTCACCTTCACCCTGTCCACGCACAGCGAGGGCGGGCTCACCGCGTCGGATGTGGCGCTGGCGCACGAGATAGATCGGCTGGCCGCGCAGTCCGAGTGAGCAGCCGCGGCGCGCAGATGATCCACACCAGCATCGCGAGCACGCCGGCGACGTCGACCGTCCCCAGCCAGGACAGCACCCACGGCCGGGGAATGGTCCAGATCGAGTCCTGGAAGAACGACAGCACCCACGGCGCGCCGACCAGCGCGGTCACCAGCCAGTAGCCGGCGAAGACGCGCGCGCCCGGCACCTCGCGCAGCGGCCCGTACAGCAGCCACAGCACGGTCGGCAGCAGCCAGACCCAATGGTGTGACCACGAGATCGGCGAGATGAGCAATCCGAACAGCTGCACCATCAGCAGGGTGCCGAGCCGGTCGTCGGGCCCGAGCGTGCGCCAGGCCAGCAGCGCCAGCACCGCGACGAGCACGACCGAGGCCACCCACCACGGACCCGTCTCCACGTCGTAGCCGAGCAGTCGGCTCAGCGCGCCACGCAGCGACTGGTTCCACACCGATCCCACCGGCCCGATCCGGTCGGCGTCACCGAGCAGGGTGCCGAAGTAGCGCCGGGTCTCGCCCGCGGAGATGAGGAAGCTGAGCCCGACCGTCGCGCCGAAGACCGCCGCCGACCACGCCACCGTCGCCCAGCGCCTGCGCGCGAGAAAATACAGGCCGCTGATCGCGGGCGTCAGCTTGATACCCGCCACCACGCCGACCAGCGTGCCGGAGATCCACCACCGCGCACTGCGCACCGCGAGCATCACCGCGAGCACCAGGAAGACGTTGACCTGTCCGTAGTCCATGGTGGTTCGCACCGGCTCCAGCCAGAGTCCGATCGCGGTCCAGGTGATCGACGCCGTGCGCCAGCCCGGCTGCTGCGCGGTCTCGGCGCCGAGAATCAGTTCCAGCGCGATACGCACGATCGCGTACAGCGCTGCCGCGATGGCCAGCAGCCAGGCGATCGCGACCACCGTGAAGGGCAGATAATGCAACGGGAAGAACACGACGGCGGCGAACGGCGGATAGGTGAACGGCAGCGGGAAATCCGGGGTCTTCTCCGCGTAGGTGAAGTCGTAGAGCTTGTCGGTGAGCAGGGCCGCCGAGCCGTCGACGTAGACGTGCAGGTCCACCAGGTTCATGCCGTTCGGCGCGAACAGCATCCACAGCAGCCGGGCGAGCACGCTGGCGGCCAGCGCGGCCACGGCCCAGCGGGTGTGGGTGGCCCAGCGATGCGGTGCGGCCGATCGGGCGGGCACGACCGGCGGGCATGCGTCCGTCCGAGCGCTCTGCTGGTTCAAATGCGGGACTTTCGATTCGGGCCGGGGCCGGCCGGATCGCGTCGTTCGGGCGATTCGGCGGCCTGGAATGGAAGGCTCCGACTACATTAACCGCAGTGCGGGCGGCGACCACGCTGCCCTGGCATACACATCCCCCGAACCACAAGTAACATTTGCATCAACTTTCACACCAGTAACACTGAACGGCGCTACCTTCTGATAACACGTTCGTCCACGGCGCGCATTTCCGGCACCGCTGCTGTACAACATGCGGCGTTGTCCTTAGAGTGACCCCCGAAACGACGGCTTTTCAGCGTCGACCAGATGTACCCGAGGTAAGGACGGCAAGACCAGTGCTTCGCACCCGAGGATCGCGGATCGCCTTGTCCGCGCTCGCCATTGCGGCGAGCGCCATGCTCGCCGCGCCCGCGACAACCGTCGCGGCTCCGGCCCCGGCGCCCGCCGCGGCGCCGAACAGCGTCCCGATGGTTCCCGAGGGCGTTCCGGTGGACGCGCTCGCCGCCCTGACGCCTGCCATCGTGGGCCAGATCGCGGCCGCCGAGACCGCGAGCCCCCAGGCCGCCCTGCTGGACCAGGCCAAAGCCCTGCTGGCCACCCTGAATCTGCCGCCGCAGATCAAGTCGACGCTGGAACGCATCATCAAGTTCCTCGACGGCAGCGGCGGCGGTGGCCCCGACCTACCGGAGCAGGGCCCGGCCATCGCGCAGTTCCTGTACCCGACCATCGGTAAGGGCTGCATCTCCGATTCCGCCGACTCGGTCGGCACCGCGCTCGCGGTGCCCGGCCCGGCCCAGCTGCCCCCGCCCGGGCCTGCGGCAGGCCAGACCGGGTTCGTGTTCACCGCGCTCGGCACCAAGTCGCCGACCGATGTGCAGAACCCGCCGATGACGGTGCAGTGGCTCAACCTCGACACCCGCCAGTCCGGTGTCCAGGCGCTGACCAACGAGGCCAAGATCAACCCGGACGGCCCGGCCACCCTGTCGGCCATCGCGAACACCGGCTCCGGCCGCATCGTCGCGGTGATCGGCGGTTCGCTGACCACGCAGGCCGCCGACGCAGCGCCGCGCACCTGCAACTTCCTGCCGACGCTTGGCTTCTTCACCGTCGGCTGATCCGCCTCTCCGCGTTTTTGCCGGGAGTTGGGAGCCGGGCTGGTAACTCACCGGGCCGCCGGTTGGTACGCACCAAGTTTTTGGCGTACCCGGTGAGTTACCCGCATCTCGCGAATTCAGTTGTTGCGTAAGCAAGCGGAACAACTGGTTCGCTGTGATGCCATTCGCGAAATCACGCTGGTGTTCTCCCCCGCAGCGCCGCGCCGCTGTGGTAGACCGAACCCATGGCGACTGTCGAACGTTCGATGAAGTCCCGCGATTCGGTCCGCAGCCGGCGTTCGCGCCGGTCGATTCTGTCCATCCGCTCCGAAGGTTCGATCCTGTCCATCGGCTCGGCGTATTCGATCCTGTCCATCGGCAGTGTGGGATCGATCCTGTCGATCGGCTCGGTGGGATCGTTCGCCTCGGTGATCTCCTCGGGATCCTTCGCCAGCCTCGGTTCGGCGCTGTCGGGGCTGTCGCGGTGGTCGCTGCTGTCTTGGATGGGCAACCATGAGGCCCCGGAGTCCAGGCCGATGCTGCGGGTGGTCCCCGATGACGAGCCGGATCTGCGGGTCGACCCGGCCTGCCACTGCCAGACCTGAGGCCTACCAGGCTCCGTATTCGGCGGTGAGGATGTTGTTGAGATCGACGCCGACGCCGTCGATGGCGCGGTCGTCGATCTCGAACTGATGCAGATGCGCCGCCGGGTTCACATAACCCTCCGGCGTGCCCCAATCGTGCTGCCAGTACCAGGATCCCAGGCCCGCGGCGACGGCGAGATCGATGGTGGGCGAGTTCGCGTAGACGCCGGTGTTCTCGCGCCCGAGCACGGCGTGCCAGCCGAGCAGGTAGGGCGCGATCATGGTGGCGAAATCAGCGGCGGAGGGGTTGTCGTCGATCGAGGCGTAGATCGGCACACCTTCCGGTCCGCCGGCCGCCAGATGCAGTTCCAGGCCGCGTTCGGCGTGCCGCTTGCCGGCTTCCAGACCACCGCGCCAGTCGGCGGTCGGGCCCTTGCCGAACTGGTAGCACGACACGATCGTCAGCCCGGCCGCGTTGAGATCTTCGACCTCCGCGGCGAGCAGTGGTTTGCCCGCCATCCATTCGGCGCCGGGACGGCGGTCGGAGACGTAGCGGATGACGCCGGTATGGCCGGCGTCGCGGATGGCGGCCGCCGACGGTACTCCGGCGGCGTAATCGACGAGTGTGCCGAGCGATTCGGCGCGCGCACGCGGCAGGCTCGCGGTGGCGCCGATCGAGCCGACCACGGCTGCGGCAGCCGCGTAGCCGAACAGCTCACGCCGGGACAGAGACGAACGCATCACTGGACTCCTTCGCCACCCCCGACGACACCGACCACTGAGTAGCGGCCCGGCGCACCTTCCCCAAGTGTCACTCGTGCGCCGGGAGCCTCGAACGTGAACTCATTCCACCACATTCACATGGGAACCGCCAGACCCACTGGGCACTCTGATCACTCATGCCACAGCGGGGTGTTCACACCGTCCCATCGATGCGGGCACCCACGTCGATGGTGCGCCCGGCCGGGTCGGCCAGTTCCTTGCGCACCACCTGCGCGACCTGCGCGATCACCTGTTTGCGAATGCCCGCGAGCGCGCCGAGGGTGGCGGCCCGCAGGCCGACCGCGCTGAACTCGAGCCGGATGTCCTCGCGGTCCGGCGGCGGCACGTCGATGACGATCAGCAGCGGATCGGCGGCCCGCGCGGTGAGCACCAGTGGTATGCGGACGTCGGCGCGGTAATGGTTGGCCTTGAGGACGTCGACGGTGATGTCCAGCCAGACCGGCAACAGCAGATCGAAGCCGACATCCGAACGGCCGGGATCGGGGCGTGGGCGTTCGGTGAGTTCGGGCAGCCGGACCGCCCCGCGCACCGTCACCGTCGCCGATTCACGCGGGCCGGTGCGGAACGGACCCACCTCGATCGCCCGGCCGGCGAGCCCTTTGACCACCTCGAAGACCCGGTCCCTGGTGACGATCAGCGGAAAGAACCGATGGCCGAACTCGTCGTAGCCGATCCAGTCGAACTCGCTGTCGTCGCGATGCGGGGACGGCGTGCCCGCGACCATCGCCGCCACGTCGAAGACCCGCGAACGGCGTGCCTGCGGATCGGCGAGCATCGTGTTCACCCGCTGGGCGACCTCGCGTTGCACCACCCCGGCCACCGGATCCAGCAGCCATTCCCCTGCGGTGTCCACGGCCTGCGCGCGCAGCACGACGCTGACGTCGGCGGGTTTGATCGGCGGGATATCGATGACGATGAGCAGCGGCGCGGCGGTGCGCGCGTGCAGCGTCATATCGATGGCGACGACCGTCTCCAGCCGCAATTTCTTGCCGCCGAGCAGCACTTTCACCGACAGCGAGACCGGAACCCGCATCTCGAAGGTGACGTGCGGGCCGCTGCGGACCACCACCGGCCGGCCCACCTTGCCCTCGGCCACCAGCCCGGCCAATCCGGCAGGCCCCACCGAGAAGGGGCCGAACTTCATGCCCTTGCCCGCGATTCCGGCGACCGCCGCCTCGATCCGGTCGGTCGTCACCGCGTGGGTGACGAAACGTTCGCCGAATTCGGCGTATTCGATCCATTGCGGATCGTTGTGCGCTTGCTCTATCGGCTGCATCAGACGTTCCGAGACCCTCACCTCCAACGGACTGTTCGACACGGTACGCGATTCGGGTGTCGATCAGACCGCATGGCGGTGACGGCCATGTCATGTCATGAAAAGAGTGATCCCCGTCCTGCCGATGAGGGGACAGCAGGACAGGGATCGGTGGCGGCGCTGCCGGGCGCCTCCGAAGTACATGCTAGGCGTCGATATCCCGTCCGACGAGCCCTTTGTTCGCTCGCCGGAACATTCACCTCGTCGGGTGTGGTTCAGATCCGGCCGAACCCGACAATGCCGGGCACCTCGGCGAGGGCGAACCGATGGATCCGCACCGTGCCGAATTCGTTGCCGCCGATCGTGGTGACGGTGCCGTTCTCGGCACCGAGCACGACGTTGGTGTGCTGGGTGAACGGACTGCTGTCGCTGTAGAGCAGCACATCTCCGGTGCGCGGCTGGTAACCGGCGCCGATCGGCACGAACCGCCCGGCGGATTCGTAGTACTCCTGCAGGGTGTACACGCCAGGGATCCGCCATGATCCCGAGTTGGGGTTCGACAGCGGCAGGCCGGCCTCGCGCATGACCCAGCTGACGAAGTCGGCGCACCACGGCTCGGTGACACCCTCCGCGTACTTCGGCCCCTCGCCCGGATCGGCGAATTCCCGCTCCAGCACGGCAACGATCGCCGCCTGTTCGGAGCTGAGCGCGGCGGCGTCGATCTCCGGGAACTGTCGCAGCGATTCACCCACCACGGCCGGATAGGCGTCGCGCTCCTGCCACCAGCGCACACCGACCACGCCCGCGACGACCACGGCGACGACCAGCAGTCCCGCCATCAACCATCCACCGGCACCGCGCCCCTCCGCTCGCATCGTCGTCGATGCGGCTCCCCGCTGCGTCATCCCGGCTCCGTTCATCCAGGGGCTACCCGCGTTGCCCTACCTCATTGGACGTTCGGCACGGCCGAGTGGTTCCCGCCTCAGTCGGATACAGCCGCGGGCTCCTTCTTCCCCATCGGAATCAGGCTGGTGAGCACGATCGCCACGACCGCCGCGGCCACCGAGATGAGGAAGGCGGTGTGGAAGCCGTCGCGGGAGGGCAGCGCGTGCCCGGCCAGCGAGATGGTCATATGCGCGAGCACAACGCTCATCACCGCCGCCGAGGTGGACGTGCCGATGGAGCGCATCAGCGAGTTGAGGCCGTTGGCCGCCGCCGTCTCACTCAGCGGCACCGCGCCCATGATCAGCGCGGGCATCGCGGCATAGGCCAGGCCGACACCGCCGGCGACGATCACGCCGGCCAGCCCGATCTGCCAGACGCTGTTCATCAACACCAGCGCGCACAGGTAGCCGATGGCGATCACGCCGGAGCCAACCGCGAGGGTGAACTTGGGTCCGCGTGCCGCGGACAACCGCGCCGATACCGGCGAGAGCAGCATCATCACCAGTCCGCCCGGCGCCATCACCAGACCGGCCTGCACCATGGACAATCCGAAGCCGTAGCCGGTCGCCTCGGGGGCCATGAGCAGCTGCGGGAACGTCAGCGACATGCCGTAGAGCGCGAAACCGACGGCCACCGAAGCGATATTGGTGAACAGTACGCGCGGCCGCGCCGACACCCGCAGATCCACCAGCGGCGAACGCTGCCGCAATTCGAAGTAGCCCCAGCCGAGGAACGTCAGCACCGAGACGGCGAACAGGGTCAGGATCGACGCGCTCCCCCATCCCCAGTCCGCGCCCTTGCTGATCGCGATCAGCAGTGCGAGCAGTGCGATCGAGAGGCCGACCGCACCGCCGAAGTCGAAGCGGCCGGGCGTGCGCACCGGCGATTCCGGGACGAACGTGACCACGGCCAGCAGGCAGAGCAGGCCGAGCCCGCCCGAGATCCAGAACAGCATGTGCCAGTCGGCGTTCTGCGCGATGAAGGCGGCGAACGGCATGCCGATCGCACCGCCAACGCCGAGGGTCGCGCTGATCGTCGCCATGGCCGCACCCACCCGCTCGGGCGGCAGCTCGTCGCGAATGATGCTGATGCCCAGCGGGATCGCCCCGACCGCCATGCCCTGTAGCGAGCGGCCGACGATCGCGGGCAGCAGCGCGGTGGACAGCGCGCAGATCACCGAGCCCGCGATCATCGCGCCCAGGTTCACCAGCAGCACCCGCCGCTTGCCGAACATATCGCCGAGCCTGCCGCTGATCGGGGTGGACACCGCACCGGCCAGCAGCGTGGCGGTGACCACCCAGGCGGCGTTGGACGCGGAGGTGTTCAGGTAGCCGGGCAGCGACGGAATGATCGGGATGACCAGCGTCTGCATCAGCGAGACGACGACACCCACCGTCGAGAGCGTTGCGATGAGAACGGCGGGCGCGGGTGTGCGCCGGTTGTCGGTCGTGTTCGAGGACACGTCGGCTACAGCGGTCATGAATGTGTACGATACATATCATGTGTATGGTGCACAATTTGGATTTCGAGTGACGTGCGCGACATAGTGATGGCCATGTCCGATTCGGGTGATTTCGGTTCGGCGGCCGAGAAGCCGCTGTCACGGCTGTCGTTCGAGCTCACGCTGCTGTCCCGCCATACCCCCGCATCCAGTCGTCATCCCCGTTTTCAGCTGGACCGTTCGGCGTACCTGATCCTCACCCGGCTCGACGTCGGATCGCCGTTGAGCCTGCGGGAACTGGCCGAAGCGCTGCGGCTGGACATCTCGACGGTCAACCGCCAGGTCGGGGCGATGCTCGATCAGGGCTTGGTGGAGCGGGTCCCCGATCCGGAGGGCGGGCTCGCGCGCAAGGTCCGTCCCAGCAACAAGGGAATGGAGCTGCTCGCCGCCGACCGCACCGTCGGCCGCGACGGGATCGGCCGCGTCGTCGCCGATTGGCCCGCCGAGGACGTCGAACAGCTGCACCGGCT
The DNA here is from genome assembly GCF_010858045.1 of Nocardia cyriacigeorgica. Classification (GTDB taxonomy): domain Bacteria; phylum Actinomycetota; class Actinomycetes; order Mycobacteriales; family Mycobacteriaceae; genus Nocardia; species Nocardia cyriacigeorgica_E. The sequence continues at coordinate 17,398 of NZ_JAAGVC010000001.1, read as the reverse complement.
CATCACGAAGTTCAACCAGTCGGTCGAACGGCTCGAGGGCAACCCCTGGCCGCGGCCCGGCAGCTGAGAGCCGGCCGAATCACCCACCGAGACCGCCGAATCCCGTGCGCGACGCCGTCGGCTCGATACACTGACCCGCGACGGGCGAGGGATCGGGGAGGCGGAAACTCTGGATACGCTGTGGACTTTCGTCGTGAACCGGCGCCACCAACTGCTCACCGACTCCTATCTGCACGTGTCGGCGGTCGTGCAATCGGTGGTACTCGGCGCCCTGGTCGCCGTGGCCATCGGCGTACTGGTCTACCGCAGTCCGCTCGGCTCCTCGGTGGCCACCGCCGCGGCGAGCACCATTCTCACCATTCCGTCATTCGCCCTGCTCGGCTTGCTGATTCCACTGCTCGGCCTCGGCGTCGCCCCCACCATCACCGCGATGGTGCTGTACGCACTCCTGCCGATCCTGCGCAACACCATCGTCGGGCTGGCTGCCGTCGATCCGGCGATCACCGACGCTGCGCGCGGCGTCGGCATGAACCGGCTGCGGGTGCTGGCGCGGATCGAACTCCCGCTGGCCTGGCCCGCGATCCTGACCGGTATCCGGATCAGCACCCAGATGCTGATGGGCATCCTCGCCATCGCCGCCTACGCCAAGGGGCCCGGGCTCGGCAACCTGATCCTCACCGGCCTCACCAGGCTGGGTACTCCGAATGCCGTGCCGCAGGCCTTGACCGGCACCGTGCTCATCGTCGTTCTCGCGCTCACGCTGGACGGACTGCTGCTGCTCCTCGGCCGATTCACCACGTCGAAAGGGATCCGTGTCTGACTCCGAACCCGTGTCCGGCGTCGAGATCGTCCTCGACTCGGTCACCAAACGCTATGGCGACCAGCAGCAACCGGCGGTCGACAACGTCAGCCTGACGATTCCGGCCGGTGAGATCGTGGTCCTTGTCGGGCCGTCCGGCTGCGGCAAGACCACCACGATGCGGATGATCAACCGGTTGATCGAACCGACCTCGGGCACCATCACCATCGGCGGCAAGGACGCACTGTCGATCGACCCCGACGAGTTGCGCCGCGGCATCGGCTATTCCATCCAGCAGGCCGGCCTGTTCCCGCATATGACCGTCGCCAAGAACGTCGCGACGGTGCCTGGGCTGATCGGCTGGGACCGCAAGCGCATCGCGGCGCGCACCGACGAGATGCTCGAACTGGTCGGCCTCGACCCCGATACCTATCGGCACCGGTACCCACGCCAGCTCTCCGGCGGGCAGCAGCAGCGCGTCGGGGTGGCGCGGGCGCTGGCGGCGGACCCGCCGGTGCTGCTGATGGACGAGCCGTTCGGTGCCGTCGACCCGATCACCCGCGGGCTGCTCCAAGACGAACTGATGCGATTGCAGGCGGAGCTGCGCAAAACCATCGTGTTCGTCACCCACGATTTCAACGAGGCGGTCAAGCTCGGCGATCGAATCGCGGTGCTGGGCAATCGGTCCCGCATTCTGCAATACGACACTCCGGCCGCGATCCTCGCCGATCCGGCCGACGAGACAGTGGCCGGATTCGTCGGCGCCGACGCTTCGCTCAAGCAGCTCACACTTACCCGGGTGCGCGATGTCGAGCTGGGCAGTTGCCCGACCGCCACGGAGGACGAGCCGGTCGAGCGGGTACGACAAGCGCTCGACGGCCTCGACTGGCCGTGGGCATTGATCCTCGACAGCAGACAGCGGCCGCTGCGTTGGGTCTCGGCGCCGCAACTCGCACATGCCGAGGCGCTGACGAACGTGGGACGCCCGGTGGGCGAAGTGGTTTCGCTGCAATCGACCTTGCAGGACGCGTTGGAGGCGCTCCTGGCCGAGAGCACCGCGACGGCGGTGGTCACCGGGCAGCGAGGCGAGTACGCCGGGCTGATCACCATCGACACCCTGGTCGGGCACTTGTCGGCGCTGCGTGCCGAACACGCGGGAAACGGTAGTGATTCGCCGGCACGGATCGGTGCGCCGGCGGCACGCGAGCACGCGGAGCTCGGGGGTATCGCGGGCGAGGCGCCGGAAAAGGGCGGCACGCCATGATGAACCGACCGCCGTCCGGTGGGATCCGCGCAGCGTCGCCGACGGAGGCGACGCGCACCGGGAGCCGCCTATGACCGCGACAACGGCTCCCACCGCACGCACCGCCGCCCCCGCCACCGCGCGCCGGGCCGAACGGCTGCGCCTGCTCGTCCAGCCCGCGCTGGTGCTGATCCTTGCCGCCGGTGTGCTGATCTGGGCGTTCGATCGCGACCTGACGGTGACGCAGCAGGCGAGTTTGAACGCGTCCAATATCGCGAAGGTCACCTGGCAGCATGTGCTGATCACCGTGACCGTTGTGCTGATCGTGGTCGCGCTCGCGGTCCCGCTCGGGACGCTGTTGTCGCGGCCGCGCTTCCGCAGGCTAGCGCCGTTTTTCGTCGGCATCGCCAATATCGGTGCCGCCGCACCCGCCATCGGCCTGATCGTGCTGTTCTATCTGGTCACCAAGACCACGGGTTTCTGGATCGGTGTCGCGCCGATCGCCTTCTATTCGCTGCTACCCGTGCTGCGCAATACGATCCTCGGCTATCAGCAAGTGGACCGGACGCTCATCGACGCCGGTCGCGGGCAGGGCATGTCGGCCTCGACGGTGTTGCGGCGCATCGAGTTCCCGCTCGCCGTGCCCTACATTCTGGCCGGTCTGCGCACCTCGCTGGTGCTCGCGGTGGGGACGGCCACTCTGTCGTTCCTGGTGAGCGCGGGCGGGCTCGGTATCCTCATCGACACCGGATACAAGTTGCGGGACAACGTGACTCTCGTCGTCGGCGCCGTCCTCGCCGTCGCGCTGGCGCTGCTGGTCGACTGGCTGGGCGCGCTGGCCGAAGAGTTCCTCGGGCCGCGGGGGTTGACATGAACTCGGCGCGCGCAGCCACCGAACGCGCGGATTACCGGCAGCCGGCGGTGACTGCGCTGCTCACCGGGTCGGAGAGTTGCCGGCGGCGCGCCCGGTCCCGTTCCCGCCGGAAGCCGGGCAGGGCGCTCCTGCTGGTTCTCGCGGGCCTGCTGCTGCTCACCGGCTGCGGTTTGGAAGCCGGTAGCGCTGTCCCGCTGCGGGTGGGGCCGGGCAGCATCCGGCCGGTTCCCGAGCTGGCCGGCGTGCCGATCACGGTGGGCTCCAAGGATTTCACCGAGCAGAACATCCTCGGCTACATCATCGAGTTCGCCATGGTGGCGGCCGGCGCCGAGGTCCGCGACCTGACCAATATCCAGGGTTCCAACAGCTTGCGCGACGCCCAACTGCACGGCCAGATCGACATCGCCTACGACTACACCGGCACCGGCTGGATGAACTACCTCGGCAACGAGACCCCCATCCCGGACGAGCGCGGCCAGTTCGAGGCCGTCCGCGACGCCGACCTGGCCGCCCACGACATGGTCTGGGCCGCGATGGCGCCGATGAACAACACCTATGCCCTGGTCACCAATGCCGCCACCGCCGCCGAAACGGGCGTGCGCACCCTGTCCGACTACGCCCGCCTGATCGCCACCGATCCAGGCCGAGCCGCCACCTGCGTCGGCACCGAATTCAATGTCCGGCGCGACGGATTCCCCGGCATGGCAGCCAAATACGGCATCGACGAGGGCGCGGTGCAGAAACGCCTGGTGCAGGACGCACTCGTCTACACCTCCGTCGCCGACGGCCGCCAATGCAGCTTCGGTTCCGTCGCCGCCACCGACGGCCGCATCCCCTCCCTCGGCCTCCTCCTGCTCGAAGACGACCAGCGCTTCTTCCCGAAATACAACGCCGCCCTGGTCATGCGCCGCGATTTCGCCGAAGCCCACCCCGAGGTCATCACCGTGCTGGAGCCCATCTCGGCACTCCTCACCAACGAAACCATCACCGAGCTCAACCGGCAGGTGGATGTGGACGGACGCGAGCCGTCCGAAGTCGCACGGGACTGGCTGGTAGCCGAAGGGTTCGTCACCGAAGGGTGACGGCCTGCCAGCTCGAGCCGCCTCCGTCGGCTCATCACGGCGACACACACGTCGTTGTCCGACCGAGTGCACCGGCCCGGGCACGGCTGTCACTCCGGGTGAGTATCGGGCGCGCCTCGGTTCGGCATTCCGGCGACGAAACGCGTGAGCAGGTCCGCGAATCGGTGTCGTTCGGTATCGGTCCAGTCGCGCATGGCCGAGGCGAAGGCGTCGATGCGGCGCTGATGAGCCGAGCGGAGCGCGGCCCGGCCCGCCGGCGTGACCGCCAACAGGGAACGGCGGCCGTCGGATTGGTCGGCGATGCGCTCGATATAGCCGGCGTCGACGGCGGCGGCCACCAGGCGGCTGGCTCGGGGGCGGTCCACGGCGAGGGCATCGGCGACGGTGGAGACGGTCGGTTCCGCCGTGGCGGCGACTATGTCGAGAACGTCGAAGGCCTGGCCCGCGGGCTCACCCTCGGGCGCCAGGGTGCGCCGGGTCTGCCGGCGGCGGATCTCCACCATGGCACGTTCGACTCGCTCGACGTCGTTCATGAGGGAATGGTAGCGCCGGACATCTAGTTGTACTATTACAACTAAATGCCAGTCGAGAGGACCCCGTATGCGCTACTTGCTCTGCGCCCTTGCCGTACTCACAGTGACGGCCTGCGCATCCCCGCCACCCGAACCCGCCTCGTCCGAAATACACCCGCCTGCCTCCGGCTCCGGCCCGACCTCGGGGTCGGGCTCGGATCCGAATGCCGGATCGGGCCCGGATTCCGGGTCGGACTCCGGCTCCGGCTCGACGCCCGCCCCCGGCTCCACCTCCGGCTCCGGCTCTCGGCCTGGCGCGACGTCCGGCTCCGATCAGGACCGCATGATCGGGTTCCGGCTGAAGCGGCTCGATCAGCTGATCGAGACCACCTTCGACCGCTTGCTCGGCAATGCCGGACTGAGCCGCCGGGAATGGCAGACGCTGAACACGATCAGTCGCGGTCTGGTCGACGAAGCACAGCTCATCGATGCGCTGCGTCCGTTCTGGGAAGCCAACGGTGAGAGCGTCTCCGATGTGGTCGGCGGTGTGACCGCCCGCGGCTGGGTCGACCGCGACGGCGACGGACGCTACACCCTGACCGCGTCCGGCCGGTCGGCGCACCGAGCCGCGGCGGCCGAGGTCGGAAGCCTGCGCGAGCGGATGACCGAGGGCGTCAGCCCACAGGAGTTCTCGCAGCTGATGGACGTCCTGCACCGCATGATCGTCAATCTGGAAACGCCGTGATGCGGCAGGACCACCGGGCTCCCGCCGGTCGTTCGCGGGCGCGGTCCCGGGACGTCCGCCGCCGCTTCCCGTCTGCTCGCGCCCGAGTCGCCGAGCCTCGGCGATACGCTCGCCGGGAATGATCACCGCAGGCTGCCGCCCGGTCGGCCTGCCCGGACCGGCAAGGAGCTGACACGTGCCCGAACCGGACGGCCCGAATTCTCCGTCACCGGAACAGGGCCTCGCACGGCCCGAGGCGAACGGTCCGCATCTCCCGTCGCCCGCGCCGGCACGGGCCGTGCTGTTCGGGGTGCCGCCGGCGGGCCGGCGGCTGCCCGGTGCGGCCCGTACCGCGCTCGCGTTCGGTGTGCCCGCGCTGATCGCCGCGCTGCTGGGGCATGAGCAGCAGGGGCTCATCGCGGCGCTCGGTTCGTTTGCGGTGATCTTCGGTGAGGGTCGGGTGTACCGGCAGCGGTGGCGGGCGATCGGCTGGGCGGGGCTCGGATTGATCGCGGCGGCGTGCGCCGGTGGGTTCACGGGGGCGGCGATTCATCGGCATACCGCCGCGGGTGGTGCGCATGCGTGGCTACTTGTGCTGGTCGGGCTGATGGCTGTGGTGGCGGTGATAAGCACGTTCGTGAACTCCGCGTTGCGGTTGGGCCCGCCGGGCGGGTTCTTCTTCGTGCTCGCCGTCGGGATCGGTGCGACGGTGACCGGCGCCGGGGTGTCGCCGGGCGCGGTCGCGCTGTGGGCCTCGGCGGGCGCGGTGAGCGCGTTGATCGTCGGCATGTCGGGCGCGCTGCGGTATCCGCATGCCCCGGAGGAGAACGCGGTCGCGGCCGCGGTGGAGGCGGTGCGCGCCTACGACGGCCTGACACGCGACTCCCCCGATCTCGCCGCCGCCCGCTACACCGCGGGCATGAAGATCCAAACCGCGTGGACCATGCTGGACGACGCCCGCCGCTCCGAGCTCGGCCATCCGCCCGCGCGCACCCTGGCCGACGCCCAGTCGCGTTTCGCGGACGCCCTGCATCGCAACGGCGTCGACGATGCCGATGCCCTGTTCGATACCGGGCGCCCCGCGCCGACCCCGTACCCATCGCTACGTTTCCGCCTGGCCCGCTCGCTGTCGCCGGACAGTCACGCCGCCGTCGCCGCCCACCGCATCGGACTCGCGGCGATTCTCGCCGGATCGCTGACCGTCGCGTTGTCCATCGGCCGCCCCGACTGGGCGGTGATGACGGTCGCCGTGCTGCTGCATCAAGGCCCGGGCCGGGTGCGCGGCACCTACCGCGGCATCCACCGGGTGGGCGGTACGGTGCTCGGGCTCGCCGTGTTCACCCTCATCTACGCGTTCGAACCGCGCGGCGTCGCCTTGGTACTCATCCTGATGGCGCTGCAGTTCTCGATCGAATTGTTCGTCGCCCGCAACTACGGTCTGGCGGTCGTCTTCATCACTCCGCTGGCACTGCTGATGGGTGGCGGCGGGCACTACGGCGATCCGCTGCCGGTGGCGTTCGATCGGTTCCTCGAGAGCATCATCGGGGTGGTGATCGGGCTCGGTGTGCTGTGGTTGGTCGATCGCCATTCGCACCGCCGGGTCCTGCTGCGCAATGACCGCCGCGTCCTCGAATCGCTCGACACACTGTTGCTCGCCCTGCGGGCGGATCCCGGCCGGGTTCCGATGATCCGCAAGGAACTGGAGTTCGAGCTGATGGGCTCGACGCTGGCCGAAATCGATGCCGCGCATAACGAACCCACGTGGGCGCGCGCACAGTGGGTGCACCACGAGCGCGTCCGCCGGCTCGGTCATCGCATCCTCGCCGCCACGTGGAATGCGGGGCCGGGCCGCCCCGGTGATCCCGGTCAGCTCACGCGCTGGGCCGAGAGCGTCGCCGAATTGTCTTGAGCAAGAAGGGAACCGGTGCAGCGCCTCTCTGACAGCACGCGGCTCGGGAGCACGGAGGCTGTCCGGAAGTAACGGCCGAGCAGGTTCGAGCCGCGCGCCATACCGCGCTGTGTATCAGTGGGCCCGCTACCTCCAACAGTTTCCCCACCAACGACAAGGTCCGTCCGCACGGCCCCTCTCGATCGAAGAGAAAGCTGCGCACCCCGAGTCCTGTGCTGAGCTAACAGGACTCGGGATGCAGCGGGTTGGTTCTCTGGTGTCGGCCCATGGCATCTACCTCCTTCGGTGTCGTCGTGGTTCATGGCCGGATCAGCTGTAGAGCCGGTCGATGAACGCGGCCAGATTCATCCGCACGCGTTCGATCTTCTCCTCGAGACCGAGATCCTCGCGGTAGCGGCTGCCCATCGCGGGCCGCTTCTTGCCGCGCGTGTACAGCGAACATGCCAGGTCGGTGCACATGTAGGTGCCCACCGAATTGCCGCGCCGCCCGGATTCGCCGGCCTTGTGCGCGGTCAGCAACGACACCCCGCCGCCGGTGTGTGTGGTGAGGCAGATCGTGCACATCTGCGCGCGACCGGAACCGCCGGTTTCGTACCGGAACGCGACACCGATGAGGCGATCGTCACCCGGCGCGACGAGATAGCAGCGGCCGGGAAACGACGGATCGCTCCAGCCGAGGAAATCCAGGTCTTCCCAAGGGCGCTGATCCAGGTCGCGCGGGACCGGTAATCGCTTGGCGTCTCCTTTGGAGCAGTTGATGAACGACGACCTGATGTCGCGTTCGGTAACGGGTTGCACGGTGGTGTTCCCTTCGGTCGTTGATGGACAAAACCGAAGAGACGTTAGGGGACCGCTCTGCGGCGGACAACCGATTTTCACACCGGATGGGCCCTGTTCGCCGGGTGGCCGACATTCGTCTGCGGGGCGCCGCCCCGGGTGCGCCGGCCCCGCGAAAACGCCTGGACCAGGAACTCCGCTGGCTACACTCGAGCGGCACGGGTATCCACTGATGAGGCGGTAGCTCATGGCGTTCGCGAGGTCGATATCGGTGGTCGGCGCAGCGCTCGCGCTGACGCTCACCGGCTGCGGATCCGACGACGACTCCGGTCCCGCCACCCAGTTGTCCACCACCACCCAGGCAGGCCCGGCGGCCGAGGACCCACCCGCGAGCCCAGCGCAGCCCACCGTGACCACCGGCGAGCCCGAGCCCACCGAGGTCGTCTCGCTCGCCGCCGTCGACGCCGCGGGCAGGCCCGCCGACGGATTCACCGTCATCGACCCCGATCCCTACGGCACCCTGAACTGCCGTAACGCCGCACCCAGTCACTCCGCGACCACCGCGGGCATCTATCACTGCGGTGCCTCCGCCGACGCCGCCGACGTCTGCTGGCCGACGCCCTCACGCACCGAACTGCTCTGCGCCGACGACCCGTGGGACCGGGAACTGCGCCGATACACCGTCGATCCGCCGCTCGAACCCATCGCCGCCACCGAATCCCCCGAGCCGTGGGCGCTCGAACTCGCCGACGGCCGCCAGTGCCGGATCCGGATCGGTGGCGCGTGGGGCGGCCGCTCCGACGGCATGGTGGGCGCGTATTCGTGCACCGGCGGCTCCGAAGTCGTGCTCCAGGCCGCCGATGCCCGCACCGCGATCGATACATCGTCGGATACCTGGCAGGTGGCGATGGGCGAGCTCGGCGCCGGCTCACCCGATTTCCCGCCGCCCACCATGGTGGATGTGCGCACCGCCTATTTCGCCGCCGCCGCGAAGTGAGCCGATCTCGCTGCGTCGAGCGGGACAGGTTGGGTAACGTCGCCCTGCAGGAACAACCGAGCACCACGGATGCACCGACCACGAACAGGCGGGATATCAGTGAAGCTACGAATCCGCACCATCGTCGTCACCGGTTGTCTGGCCGCCATGACGGCCATCGCCCCGGTCGGCGCGCAGGCCACACCGTCCGACGACCCGATCATCGCCTCGGGCGATCTGCTCGCCAGGCCCGTCGCCCCGAACGGGTCACGGATCACCGACGTCCGCATCGCCGACGACCGCAATGTGAAGCTGCAGGTGTTCTCCACGGCCATGGGCCGCGATATCTCGGTCTCGGTACAGCGCCCGCGCGATGCGTCCCAGCCGCGCCCGGTGCTGTACCTGCTCAACGGCGCCGACGGTGGCGAGGGCACCGCCAATTGGGTGAGCCGGGCACCGGACGCGCTGGCATTCCTCGGCGAGAAGGACGTCAACGTCGTGCAGCCGATCGGCGGCGCGTGGAGCTACTACACCGACTGGCGTGCGCCCGACCCCGTGCTCGGCGTCAACAAGTGGAAGACCTTCCTCACCCAGGAACTCCCGCCGCTGATCGACGGGGCCTTCGGCACCAACGGGCTCAATGCCATCGCGGGCCTGTCCACCTCGGGAACGTCCGTGCTGAATCTGCCCATCGCCGCGCCCGGCCTGTTCCAGGCCGCCGCCGCGTACAGCGGCTGCGCGCAGACCAGCGACCCGTTCGGGCGGGAGGCCGTGCGGCTGAGCGTTGAGGTGTGGGGCGGCGGCGACGTGGAGAACATGTACGGTCCGCCGAACGATCCGCTGTGGGTGCAGAACGATCCGTACGTCAATGCCGAAGGCCTGCGCGGCCTGGACCTGTTCATCTCCTCCGGCAGCGGCCTACCCGGTCCCCACGACACCCTCAACGGCCCGTACGCCCTGCCCGGCGCCTACGGTCTGGCCAACCAGGTGGTGATCGGCGGCATCATCGAAGCGGCCACCAACTACTGCTCACACAATCTCGCCGCCCGGCTCGACGAGTTGAACATCCCCGCGACCGTGGATTTCCCGCCCGTCGGCACGCATTCGTGGGGTTACTGGCGTGATGCCCTGATCAACTCCTGGCCGGTGATCGCGCGCGGGCTCGAACTGCCGGCCTGAGGGCGGCTGATACCGATCGGCGGCATGTCGCGGAGTTTCTGCTGGAACGCGGAGTTTCCGCTAGAACACCGTGGCCCACACCGAACCTGCGCGATGCCAGACGCCATGAAGACGGCAATGTGCTCGAACCGAGCTGCCCGCGCCGTCACTCCCCCGCGAACGACAGCCCGCGCTCCTCGAGCGCTTCGGCGAGAATCCGCGCGGCCTTCGGGCCGAAACCGTGCAGGGCCAGCAGTTCCGCGCGGGTCCGTGTGCTGAGTGCGTCCAGGGTGGTGATGCCCGCGCCGTGCAGGGCCCGGGTGGCCGGCGTGCCGATCGAGGCCGGCAGGTCGCCGGCTGCTCCCGGGGACGCGGTGTCGGCGGCGTTCAGGGCGGCCGCGAGCCGTTTCGGTGCCCGTGCGAACCATGCGCGCCGGACCAGATAGTTCGACGTCTGTCCGTTGATGTCGGCCAAGGCAATCCGGAGTCCGATCCGTTTGCCCGCGCGTTCGATGACTTCGGCGCTGGGGTGGTCCGCCAGCACGCCGTCGATCTCGTCATCGGCCAGCTGCACCTGCAACTCGTCCGCGCGGCTGAGCGAGGCGAAGCTCTTGCCGCGAACTCGATACGCGACTGCCCCGAAATGCGTGCCCTCCTCGACTTCCGGCAGGGCGAGTGCCGCTTTTCGCACCTGGGCCCGCGTCGTCATCGCCGGTCTCTCGGCACGATCGGCAACTCGAGCTCGAGTTCGTCGCGGATCGGAATACCGTCCTGCCCGTATTCGGGGATCTGCGGTTTGGTGCGCCGCGAGGCCGTGACGGCGTCGGTGTGCAGGGCGGTCAGATGGAAACCGGCGCGCTGGTAGAACCGCAACGCCCGGGTGTTGTCATTGGTGGTCGAGACCCGAACCCGCCGGACATCGGCGGTGCGCACCTCCTCGACCAGGGCTCTGATCAGCGCCGCACCCACCCCGCCGGACTCGAACGCGTTGATGGTGACGATATCGGCCACGCCACCGGCGACGCGGTACATGAGCATTCCGACCACCTGCCCGTCCCGTTCGGCGAGCAGCCCGGGCAAGGCGCCTGCGTCGACCAGCCCGCCCAAGGACAGCGACACCACGCGAGTATCACCCCACTCGCGCCGCAGCAGGGTCGCCACGACGGCACGGTCGGCCGGCACGATCTTGCGCAGCGATACCCCATCCGGGAGAGTCACCGCGTCAGACTACCGCCGCGGCCGCGACCACAGTTCACCACCTGTCTCTTATACACATCTCCGAGC
>NZ_JAAGVC010000001.1:0-6050 GCF_010858045.1 Nocardia cyriacigeorgica | reverse complement strand
CCGCGGCCGCGACCACAGTGGTGAACTGTGGCCGCGGCCGCGGGTCTCGCGAGGATCAGTCCGCCACCGGCGTCCACTGCTCCTGCGGTGGCACACCGGGGACCGGCTTGCCGATGACGGCCAGCGCCACGAAGAAATTCACCTGCCCGATGGCCATTGCGAGGGTGGCCAAGGCTTTCTCGTCGTAGTGCTCGGCCGCGCGGGCATACAGCTCATCGGTCACCCGCTCGGCTGCTGCCGAGGGCTGGGCGACAGCTTCGGCGAGGGCAAGGGCGGCACGCTCGGCCTCGGTGAAGTACGGGGCGTCCTGCCACGTGGCCACGGCCGCGATACGTTCCTCGGACTCCCCCGCGGTGCGCAGATTGCCGGTATGCAGCACGACCAGGTAAGTACTGCCGACGATCTGCCCGATCCGCAACTGGACCAGGCTGATCGTGGTCCTGGGGACGGTTCCGTTTCCGGTGGCTTTGAACAGCGCCGCACCGACTTCGGCGAGTTCGGGAACCAGCTGCTGCGGATTGCGCAACCGGGACCCTGTGCGCGCCTGCGTGGCCGTCGAGTTCTCCTGCATGATTGTTTTCCTTTCTCAGTGGGTTGATCAGACGTACTGGGGACGACGTCCAAAGACGCCGAACTTGGTCATCGGGGACGCCTCGCCCTGCGGCAACCAGGCGCGGGCAGCGAGCGTGCACGCGGCGAACATGGCGGGCATGGCCCACTTGTCCGGGCCGTCGCCGACCGCGAGGTGGGAGGCGGCGGCACCGCCGTAGACGAAGACGAGTCCGGCATAGGCCCACTCCTTCGTCCGCGGATGGCCCGGGGTGAGGATCGCGGCGAGCGCGGCGGCCTTGGCGGTGCCGAGCACCGTCGCGAAGTACATGGGGTAGCCGAGGTGGTCGAAGGCTTCCCGGACATAGGAGATCCGGGCCAGATCCCAATACGATCCGACGGCGGTTTCGGTCAGTACAGCCGCCACCGGAATCCAGCGGGCGAGTTTCAGGGCCTTCGAGGCGCGTGTGTTCATGGTGTCACTCCTGGTCGTAGCCTTGTTCGGTCAAGCGGCGCGCGCGTGGCCGTCGTCGGTGGCCGCGCGGTGCAGGGCTGCCGCCAAGCGCGCGTTCTCCGGTGCGTTGAACGCGAAAGCGGCACGGCGGCGGGTGTATCCGTAGGTGAGACCGCTGTGCGGATCGACGAATCCGTCCGAGCCTGCCGACCCTGCGTGTCCGAACGCGTGCACGCCGAGGAATGGGTACAGCAACCCCTTGGCCTCGAAGCCGAGCGTGTACGGTGCTTGCCCACGCACCAGATCGGCGCCACCGGAATGGATTTCGGAGATGATCTCTATGGTGTCGAGCGACAGCAGCGGTGGCCGGCCGTCCACCCCGGAGACCGCCGCCGCGTACATCCGCGCCAAGCCGCGCGCACTGCCGACACCACCGGCCGAGGCCTGACCGAGCCTGCGCAGTTGCGCATCATTCGGCAGGGCCATCACATCAGCGGCCGTGAAGCCTCGGGCATTGAGGTTGTAGGAAATGCCGGCGATTCCATGCGGGTTGGGGGAATTCGCGGTGAACGCGGCCTCCATCTCCGCGGTCGCTCGCCACGGCAGGACCGGCAGGTAGCGGTGATCCAGCTCCGCGGGCAGGCCGAGATACACATCCAGCCCGTACGGTGCCCGGATCCGCTGCTCGAACAATTGCTGCACAGTGCTTCCGGTGACCGCCCGCACCACCTCGCCGATGATCGCGTACATGACGAACCCGCCGTAACCGTGCGCGGTTCGCGGCGCGAAGTACGGGCGCTGACCGACCAACCGCTCGGCGATGACGCGCTCGTCCGCGAGCTCGGCGACGGTGAAACCGCCACCGACCCCGATCACTCCCGACCGATGCACCAGCACATCGCGCACGGTGATGTCGTCCTTGCCCGCGGTGCCGAAACGCGGCCAGTAATGGGCGACGGGCCGGTCGAGGTGGAGCACACCGTCCTGCAGCAGCATGGCCACCACCAGGCCCGCCGCGCCCTTGCTCGACGAATGCAGGCCGGTCAGCGTGCTACCGGTGACCTCGGGCCCGGCCCACAGATCGACCACCTGGCGGCCACGCAGATAGGCGGCCAACTGCGCGCCGGACTGCCCGTCCTCCTCCTCGACAACAGCGCGGAACTCCTCGCGTACCTGTTCGAACCCTTCGGCAACAGTGCCGTGGATCTCGATCGTGCTCATGATGCTCTCCCTTCGATGCGGCCGGTCCGCCTGCTCCGGCGCCGCCGCGGATCGTTTCTGCTGCACTGACGTACGGGGGTAGCGAAAGGTGACCGCTGGGGGGGAAATCGCAGGTCGGGGTGGTGCGAGTTCGGATTGTCGGCCAGTGCCCGGCGGGCGGCGGTGGTAGGCGGCGGGCGGCACGAGCACCGCAGTAAAACCAGCGGCGGCCGGCAGCCCCGCTGGGTCGCGTCCAGGACAGCGGCCGCACTCGAACAGGCGGTCCGCGAGCATCAACCGCCAGCCAGCACCCATGTGCCGACACCAGTGGCCGGCACAACCGGCCGGCGATCGGCAGCATCAGCCGCGGCCAGTGACAGTCGGTGCTTCTCGGACAGCGGTCACCGACCGAGGGCGGCAGGCGAGGTGTGCGCGAACAGCTACGGTCACCTTTTCGGCCGCCGGTTCGTCATCGGTAGGAAGGACCGCACAAGGAGGACCCTGTGAACGACGCGCAATTCCTGGCCGACCGGTTCGAGGAGCACCGCACGCACCTGCGTTCGGTCGCCTACCGGATGCTCGGCTCGGTCAGCGATGCCGACGACGCGGTGCAGGAGGCGTGGCTGCGCCTGGCCCGCACCGACACCGCCGATGTGGGCAATCTCGGCGGCTGGTTGACCACGGTCGTCGGCCGGGTCTGCCTCGATATGTTGCGGTCGCGGAAGGTCCGTCAGGAAGAGCCGCTGGAGAATCTGCCCGACCCCGTGGTCACCGCGGCTTCCGGGCAGAGCCCGGAACATGAAGCGATGCTCGCCGATTCGGTGGGGCTGGCGCTGCTGGTGGTGCTGGAATCGCTGAGCCCAGCCGAACGGCTGGCCTTCGTGCTGCACGATATGTTCGCCGTGCCGTACGAGCAGATCGCGCCGATCGTCGATCGCACGCCGCAGACGGCCAAGAAGCTCGCCAGTCAGGCCCGCCGCCGCATCCAGGGCGAGGCGCCGGCTCCCGATACCGACCTCCCCCGGCAGCGCCGCGTGGTTGACGCGTTCCTCGCCGCCGCCCGCGACGGAGAGTTCGAGGAACTGGTGCGCATCCTCGATCCCGACGTGGTGCTGCGAGCCGACGCCGGCGATCTGCGCGTGCTGCGCGGCCGCACCCTCGTGGGCGCACAGGCCGAGACGTTCCACCGCATGGCCACCCTGTGCGTGACCCATCCTGCCGTCATCAACGGCGGCGCCGGGCTGGTCAACACCATGGACGGCGAGCCCTTCTCGATCATGAGCTTCACCGTCGTCGGTGACCGCATCACCGCGATCGACATCCTGTCCGACCGCGAACGGCTCGCCGGTCTGGATTTGAGCGCTGTGCTGGGGTGAGCGTGGTACCCGCTCGGGGAGCGCTCTTCAGCCCCCACCGGACCCGGCTGGGCGGCTCGCCGGTCGAGCCGAAGGTGAGCGCAGGCATTCGCCAGCCGAACAGAGCATCGATCCTGGTGAGCGGCACGACAGCGCCGACTCGAGTGAGCGCTCCGGCCGGCTCTCGCCCTCACTCAGTCGAACGGCGACCTATCGATGCCGCACCCGGTGTTCTTCGGCGGTAGCCGGCCCGTGAACAGGTACTCCCGCTTGACGCGTTCGGCGCAACTGCTCGGCGCGTACATGCTGCTGTGCCCCGCGCCTTCGATCACCACCACCTGGGCGTCGGCGAGTTGGGCGGCGCCGGCGAACGCACCGGCCAGTGGCGTGGCGGGGTCGAACCTGGTGTTGAGCACCAGGATCGGCGCCGCGGTGCGCCGATCCCAGGGGCCGGCGTACCGATCGGCGTCGTGACCCTGCCAGAACGCGCAGGCAACGCTGCTGAATACCGCGACCCGTCCGAAATACGGGATGCGCTGATCTTCCGAGACCGCGGCACGACTGTAGGCGGCGGGATCGGTCGGGACGATGCTGTCGCTGCATTGGATCGCGTGGAACGCCTCGGTCCGGTTGCCCGCGTAGGACGTATCGCGTGCGACGGGCAGCACTCCGGGGATGGTGGTGCCCGCGTCGAACAGCCGCTGCAACAACACGGCGAGGTCCGGGTAATTCGACGATTGCGACAGACTCGCCGCGGCACCGATTACCGCCGGATAGGTCCAGGCCGCGCCGTCGAGCCGGATCGGAGCCAGCCGCGCCCGCTCGGCCAGCGCGATCCATTTCAGTTTCGGATCGCCCGCCGAGAACGCGCACCGCGGGCCGGCCTCGGCGCATTGCCGCAGAAACGCGTCGAAGGTCGCCGCGATCCCCGCTGCGACGTTCTGACGGACATCCAATGGTACCGAAGACCCTTGCCCGCCATGCCCATCGGCATTCCCCTGGAAATCCATCGACCCGTCGAACGCCATCGCCCGCACCCGGCTCGGGAACATATTCGCGTACACCGCGCCGACCTGTGTGCCATAGGAAATGCCGTGATAGGTCAGCTGCGGATCGCCCACCGCTCGGCGCAGAAGCTCGAGATCACGCGCCGTGTTCGCGGTCGACACATGATCGAGAATCGGGCCCGCCTGCTGCCTGCACCGATCAGCGAACTCCTTCGACCAGCCGAAGAACGCGGGCTCCTCCGCGCTCGTGGCGGGCATCTCCGGCATCGAACCGAGAAACGCCAGTTGCTCATCGTTCCCGCCGAAGCAATTCACCGGCGCGCTCCGGCCCACCCCGCGCGGATCCCACGACACCACATCGAACCGAGCCCGCAGCTCCGCCGAGAACAGCCACTCCCACCGTCCCCGCTCGCGCAACCGCTCGACCCCCGAAGGGCCCGGACCGCCGAAGTTGACGAACAACGTTCCGATCCGCCTTTCCGGGTCCGCCGCAGGAAGTTTGATCACCGCGAGATCGATCTGCTCACCGCCCGGCCGGTGGTAATCCAATGGAACCCGCGCAGAAGAACATTCGAACCCGTCGCCGCACTCGGCCCAGTGCAGCACCGGCGTCGCCGCGCCCTCGGCCAGCCCATCGATATACGGATCCACCCGCTCCACCGCCGATGCTGGGCCAGGTACACCCAGCACCCCAGCACCGGTGACCAGCGCACACACCACGACTCGAACCCAGCGAGAACTCTTGGTTCCCAACCGCAGAACCACCTGCAAGCCCTCCTGCGCACCGATCACCGAACGCAGTGATCCTGTCACACTCGGGCATCGCCGACTCTGCGGTCCTTCTCACTACCGACCGGCAGTTCTGAGACGCATTCGACCGCGGCGGGGCAGTCCGCGGCCGGATGCCGACCACGACCGTTGTCGCGCTTCGGTTGTCGAACGCGCGCGCCGGCCGAGGACGTCTTCGGCGCCGACCGCGCCCGCGCCGCCGAGGATGACGCAAGACCAGTGCCAGCGCAGCCCTACGACCTCCACGACGAGTACATCGCGGCCGTTGCTATCGCCGACAGCTCATCGCGGGCAGAACGAACCCGTGCACGGCGGCGGCTCCGCACCGGGCGCCGTCTCCCAGGACAGGTGGACCACGCCGTTCGACTTCCCGGTCCCCGAAGTCCCTTGGTAGAAGCGCACGTCCGTCGCATCGGCGGTGGCATAGGAGCGCCCACCGCCACCGCCACCTCCGCCGCCGGAATCACTGGCCACGCTCGCTCCGTGTCCCCGTCCGCCGCCGTTGTAGCCGCCGCCACCGCCACCGCCCGCACCACCTTGGGAGCTGCCCGCCGGAGCGTCGGTGCCATGACCGCCGTGCTTGGAGTTGTTGCATCCACCGCCGGGCGGACGTCCACCACAACCACCGGAGCCACCATCGCCGATATCGCTGTTGCCGTCGCCGCTGTTGCCGTCGTGGAGGTCGTAGGGCTGCGC
>NZ_JAAGVC010000097.1 GCF_010858045.1 Nocardia cyriacigeorgica | reverse complement strand
GCCCTAAGGGGCAGGCGGTGAAGCCAACCCCCGACATGCGCAGCCCACCACCCACCAGGGCCAGATACTCAAGAGGACGGTCGACAGACGTCCATCCCCATGAAGAATCATGTTTCCGAAATCACTTGGGACACAGGAGGCAGCGAGGATGCCTGATACTTCTCAATCACCCGCCCCATCAGATCCTCGACCCGTGGCTTCCACTCCTGCAACGTCGAGTCAGCGCCAGCAAGAAGGATGACAAAACTGTTCATTAGATCAATCGTCATCGCCACCGCATTGACAGCATTCTCCGACCTGAAAGCGGCGTATTGCCATGGCACGGCGGCATCGATATCGGGGCGATAAATTGGGCCCTGATACTCAGATCGCGCGTGCACGGCCCAATCGCGCATCTGGAACAGCTGCTTGATGCGGTGCCTGGCTTCCTTAACGCTGTGGTTGTCTCGGATCTTGAGGTGGTGGTGAAAGGTCTCCACTACCTGCTTGTAGCGTGCCGTCCCGTTCTCTCGCCACAATGCGTTCTGTGGGTGCTCTCCTGCACGCTCTTTAACCGACCCGTAGAAGGCATCTATCGCGAACGCGCTGGAGGTGAGTGCCCGCATCGACGCACGCAACTCGTGAATCAACAGCTTATTCACCTCGTCCTCGCGCCGCTGCGCCAGTGCCTCGGGGATCAGGGCCGCGTGGACAGATGAATCGACCGCACCATCGATCCCTTCGGCCAACCAATATGGCCATAGATCGGCCCGTACAGC
>NZ_JAAGVC010000096.1 GCF_010858045.1 Nocardia cyriacigeorgica | reverse complement strand
CGTCACGGTCCGACACCGCGTCTTGGCCCAGGCCTGCGTCACCGCTCGGCTCAGCGTCACCGCCCGGCACCGCGTCACGGCCCGGCACCGCGTCACCGCTGGGCTCAGCGTCACGGCCCGGCACCGCGTCACCGCCCGGCCCCGCAGCACCGCCCGGCTCCGCAGCACCGCCCGGCTCCGCAGCACCGCCCGGCACCGCGTCATGGCCCGGCACCGCGTCACCTCGCGGCCCTGCATCACGGTCCGGCTCTGCGTCACCACGTGGCGCCTGGTCGGCTGACGACTCGGGACCGAGGCGGGCGCTGCGCCCGGCAGCGGTGAGGACCGGCTCGTCGACCTCCAGCTCGTCGTCGCGGACGAGCGCGGCGAGCTCCGGCATCCGGTCCAGTTCCGGGAACAGCGATTCCTGGCGCACATCCGACAACCCCGCGTAGCCGACGCCGACCAGGCGGATCGGGCCGAGTTCCTGCGGGTCGATGGCCGAGCGCTGGGCGGCGGCGGTGAGGGTGGCGAGGTCCTCGGTGGCGTAGGGCAGGGTGAACGATCGGGTGACGATGCTCATATCGGACTTCTTGAGCTTGAGCACCA
>NZ_JAAGVC010000095.1 GCF_010858045.1 Nocardia cyriacigeorgica | reverse complement strand
GCGGGGCAGGGCGGGGCCCGACCGATAGGATCGGCGTGCTCGACAGATCGGACTAGGAGGGCCGCAGGTGCAACCGGGTTCGGTCTTCGCCGGATATCAGATCGAACGCCGACTCGGCCGCGGCGGGATGGGCTCGGTCTACCTCGCGAAACATCCGCGACTGCCCCGGCGCACTGCGCTCAAACTGCTGAATCCGGACCTGTTCGACGACAAGGAGACCCGGGCGCGGTTCGAACGCGAGGCCGATCTGGCCGCCCAGCTCGACCATCCGAACATCGTCACCGTCTACGACCGCGGCGCCGAGGACGGCCAGCTGTGGATTTCCATGCAGTACATCGACGGTGTCGACGCCGCGTCGCTGGATCCGAACACGCTGCCGGTGCTGCGGGCGGTGCAGATCATCGCCGAGACCGCGCAGGCGCTGGACTTCGCGCACAGCATGGGCGTGCTGCACCGTGATGTGAAACCGGCCAACATCCTGCTGTCCAACGCGCACACCGGGCCCGAACGGGTCTACCTCACCGATTTCGGCATCGCCCGCCTGCGCGACGACGGCGGCCACCTCACCCAGACCGGCTCCTTCACCGCCACCATCGCCTACGCCTCGCCCGAACAACTCACCGGGGCACCGCTCGATCACCGCACCGATCAGTATTCGCTGGCATGCAGCCTGTTCTGGATGCTGACCGGTACCGCGCCGTTCTCGTCACCGCATCCGGTGGCCGTGATCCAGGGCCACCTCCAGCATCAGCCGCCGGCCATGAGCAGCGTCCGGCACGGACTGCCCGTTGCGCTCGACGCGGTGATGGCGCGGGCGCTGGCGAAGCGGCCGGATGAAAGGTTCGGCAGCTGCGCCGAATTCGCGGACGCGGTGCGGGCGGCGGTGTCGGGGAAGGAGCCGGTCTGGGTGAGGTGGCCGCCGTCGTCGCGCAGGCGGGCGATGCCGAAATCGGTGAGGTAGACC
>NZ_JAAGVC010000094.1 GCF_010858045.1 Nocardia cyriacigeorgica | reverse complement strand
CCCTTGCTGGCCAGCACCTTCGTGGTCTCGACACCGAGGCCGCCATTGGCTCCGGTGACGACGAAAGTGCGCCCGGTCGAACCCTCCCCCTCCACCAAACTCTCCAAAAACCGCGACCTCCAACGCCGCCTCTGGGAAGAATCCGAACGCCTAACCGGCATCCACTACAAGTTCTGAAAGCGCTGGCACACAGGCTGTCCGCGCTCACGGCCCTCACAGGTTATGTGACGGGCCGATACGGTGTGTGACAGCTGGACGCCGCCGCCCAGGAGCCGGAGCGGGGCACGGGGTTGGGGCGGTTGAGGGCGGCCAGCCATCGGGTGGGGTGGTCGAGTTCGGACCAGGTCCAGCGCACGACCAGCCAGCCGAGAGCGCGCAGCGCGTCCTCGCGCACCTTCTCCTTGATCACCGTCGTCTCAGGCGACCCGCCTCGGTACTTGACCAGGCCGTCGAACTCACCGATGACGCCCCGTTCCGGGAACAGGAAATCGACCCGACCGACGAACTCTCCCCAGCCGTCGAGGATGGTCGCTTGCAGCTGCGGCGGTGGCAGTCCTGCCTCCCGCATGACGAGTCGGCTCAGCGACTCACCCGGGCTCTCGGCCCGGCCGTCGAACTGCGCGACCGCGCGGCGGGCGGCCGGGCAGCCGCGACTGCCCTTCGCCCGCTCCAACTGGACGGCCAGGCGGTCGGCGGTAGTACGGTCGCGAAGCGCGGCGTCGCCCAGGACGACGGCACGGGCGAGAGGGAGCTTCCGTGCCAGGTCGACGACCGTCCGCTCGACGGACGTCACCCGCAGTCCTTCGACCTCTACGACTTCGTCGGCGTCGAGAGCGGCCGTATGCACCCTCACCTTGGGGCCGGTCCGGGCGCCGGTCCGCCGGTTGCGGGTGACGTGGACCCGGTTCAGCGGTAGGCACCAGATCGGCAAGCCGTGAACGACCGCCGCCGAGATATGGCTGACCACTGCCTCGTCGCTCAGCTCGCGCGTCACCGCCCTCGTCAGCACCAGATGACGCGCCACCTCGCTCATAGCCGTGGCCTGCCCGGCCGGCACGTACTGACCCCGACAGACCCGCTGCCAGGCACGTCCGTAGAGCTCACGGTCGGCAACCCCCTGCGCCAAGGCAGCCCGTCGAGAGATCGGTTCCAACGTCCCCACCGCTACGATCCTGGCGCCCCCGATCCCCCACAACAACCACCTCCCCCACCACTGTGGA
>NZ_JAAGVC010000093.1 GCF_010858045.1 Nocardia cyriacigeorgica | reverse complement strand
GGCGGGAAGAACCCGGGCGAGGAGATCGAGAACGGGGGTGGGGAGAACAACGGCAACGGCGAAGAGTCGAACCCGTCCGACGACACCACGGACGATACGACTCCGCAGTCGACCACTCCCGCCTCCACCACGCCTGCGTCGACCACTCCGGCGAGCACCCAGCTCCCGAACTCGGATCTTCCGCGCGGTACGTCCGGGCTACCCGGCGGCGTCGGCACCGGTGGGATGGGGTCGGGCGGCGGTCCTGGTGGCAGCGGTGTGCCGTCGACACCGGGGATGGGTCGCAGTGTGCCCGGTGGCGGGGCGAATACGCAGGGTAAGGCGGCGGCGTCGAC
This sequence comes from Nocardia cyriacigeorgica, assembly GCF_010858045.1. Taxonomy (GTDB): domain Bacteria; phylum Actinomycetota; class Actinomycetes; order Mycobacteriales; family Mycobacteriaceae; genus Nocardia; species Nocardia cyriacigeorgica_E. The sequence continues at coordinate 901 of NZ_JAAGVC010000093.1, read as the reverse complement.
CGGCGCGGGTGCGGGCTCGGGGCGCAATGGCCGGATGGGGATGCCGGGCATGGGCATGCCTGCCGGACGCGGCGGCGGCAAGGGCGAGGACGACGACGAACACAAGACACCCGACTATTTGATCTACGACCACGGCGATGAACTGCTCGGCAGTCAACCGCCTGCGTTGCCACCGGGTGGAGTGATCGGCGGATGAGCGAATCACGTTGGCGAATGGACGGTTTGATGTTCACCCTGGCAGTGAACGCGTTCGGCCGTGACCGGTTGCCGTATCCGATCAAATGGGAGCCGGAGCGCCGCGTCCCGGACGAACCGGTCCCCTTTGACGACTATCAGCGGATGCGCAAGGAGGCCGGGCAGCGGCTCGCCGCCATCGCCGATCAGCGCTTGCACCGGGCGATTTCCACGCTGCTCGAACCGGAGGTGCGGGTGGAGGTGCACGGCTTCTTCGGCCAGGATTTCCGGCAGGTCGTGCGCATCCACGCCGGCATCACCGGCCAGGAGGCCGCGATGGCGGTCCAATTGCCCGGCGCTACACAGGCTTACGGCCGTGATGTGATCCTGTCGATGCTGCCCGCGCCTGCCCTCGCCGGCCAGGTTGTTGCGCATCTACCCAAGTGCGCGGGCGGTAAGTACGAAGGGCTGCGGGCGCGCGGCTCGGATGTGAGTCGCGTCGAGTACGCCAAGCACCCGACCCGTCTGTCGCTCACCGAGAAGATCAACCGCATCGTGCGCCGCCCGCGCTCGGGCCTCGGCGAGATCGGCGTCTACGCCGGCGGCGCGATCGATGGCCGCCCCACCCCGGACGTCCGCGGCTTCACCTGGATGGACTACCAGCCCAACGACGGCCGCTACCTCCTGCAACACCACCCACACGACGAATTCACCCTCGCCCCCGCCC
>NZ_JAAGVC010000092.1 GCF_010858045.1 Nocardia cyriacigeorgica | reverse complement strand
CAACCCCCGGCCCCGCCGGCGCCGCCGGCGGCCGTGGGCCGTTCGGGCCTGGCATCGGCGGAACCGGGGGTACCGGCGGAGCCGGAGGCTGGGGCGGTTTCGGAGGCTGCGGCGGGGCAGGGGGCTCGGGTCGGCTCGGTGGCGGCCAGGGTGCTGGGTTCGCGGGTTCGACCGGGTCTAACGACGGGAACTCGAAGTCGACGTCGCGCGGAAGCTTCGGGATATGGGAGCGGTAGATCGGGTCACGGCGGCGGCGCGGGGCACCGCCGTCGTCCGAGTCACGGTTACCGGAAGCGGGCGGCGTCTGGGGCGGAACGCCGGCCTGCCGGGCACCGTCATCGTCGGGTGCGCCGCGTCCGGCGTCACCTGAACCATCGCCGCTGTCCGGCGTGCCGCGTGTAGCGCCAGACGATTCGTCATCACCGGCCTCGGACGAACGACGTCCGGCGTCCCCCGAATCTGTGCCGTCCCCGTCAGGCTTACGGCGTGCAGGATCAGATGCATCGGCGTCACCGCCATCATCGGCGGACGTGCGCGGCGCGGTATCCGCCGAACCTTCGTCCCCGCCGTCCGGCGTGCCGCGTGTAGCACCAGACGATTCGTCGGCACCGGTCTCAGGCGAATTGCGCCCGGAATCTGTGCCCTCACCGTCAGGCTCCCGCCGCGCAGCACCAGGCGACCCGACATCCCCGCCGTCACCCCCAGGCTCCCGCCGCGCAGCACCAGGCGACCCGACATCCCCGCCGTTATCGTCGGGTGTGCCGCGCCCGGCAGCAGCTGAATCGTCGGCACTGCCGTCCGGCGTGCCGCGCACGCCACCCGACGTATCAGCATCATCGGGCTCGGACGAACGACGGCCGGAAGCGCCGGAATCGGCGTGGCCGTTGGGTATGCGGCTCACGGGGCCGTGCGGACCGGGGCCTGCGGCGGCATCGGAGTCTGGTCCGGCGATCTGCTCGGGCGTATGTTCGGCGCGGTTTTCGGAGCGCTTGCTCGATCCGTCGCCACCTTCAGCCCCGCGATCGGGCGTTGCGGGATCGGCGTCGGCCTGTCCGTCTCGATCCGGGCGAGCGGGTTCGCTGAGACCGTCGACCGGCGGGGAGGCATCTGGTGCTGGATTCGGTGGCTCGGGGGCGCGATCGGAGCGCGGGGCAGGGTCGAGATCCGAGGCGGGATCGTGATCCTGCGCGGGATCGGCACCCGGGGCGGGTTCAGGATCCGACGCGGGATCGACCTCCGCTACAGGACCAGGACTGGTCGCGAGATCAGAGCCCGCAGCACGGCCAGGGCCCGCAGCAGGGTCGACGCCCGAAGCGGGATCAGAACTCGCAGCACGATCAACATCCACAGCGGGATCCGCGCCCGCAACAGGATCGACCCCCACGGCACGATCAGGGCCGGCGGCGGCGTCAGGGTCCGCGGCCGGGGGTGTCGGATCCGGTGTGGGTGACTCATCACCGGCGTGCGGGTCGTCGGCTGTGGGTGGGAGGGCGTCCGAGTTCTGGGCGGGCGGGAGTTGCGCAGGTG
>NZ_JAAGVC010000091.1 GCF_010858045.1 Nocardia cyriacigeorgica | reverse complement strand
GGGTGTGGTGGTGGGCTGGGTCGTCCCATCGAGCGGTGGTGCGGTGGCGGAAGCTGCCGCAGTGGTGCTCGTTGGTGCGGTGGGAGCGGTGGCGGGTGCGCCGACGGTCGGTTGGGCGGTGGGGTCGTCGTTCGTCGGTGGGGTGCGGTTGGGTCCGGTGGAATTGTCCGGCTGGGATGCGGACTGGGGTGGGGTGGTCGTGGATCCGGTGGTTGACGTGGGCGTGCCCAGACTCGACGGTGTGCCCGTGCCCGTGCCCGTGCCCGTGCCCGTGCCCGTGCCCGTGCCCGTGCCCGTGCCCGTGCCCGTGCCCGTGCCCGTGCCCGTGCCCGTGCCCGTGCCCGACTCGCTGGAGGTGTCCTGGGTCGGCGCGCTCTGGGCGTTGGAATCGGTGGTCTGGGACGGCAGGTCCAGTGGGGTCTGGGGTGCGCTCGGCGCGGGGTCTTGTGGCGGGAGGTCGAGGGGGCTCGAATCCGGGTTCGCGGGTGCGGTGGACTGGCCCTGGTCCGGGAGATCGAGAGGGCTCGGGTCGGTGGTGGTGGGGGACGCGGGTTGGTCGGGGAGATCCAGCGGGCTCGGCTGGGAGACGTCCGGCTGGTTGTCCTGCGGGGGCAGGTCGAGGGACGTGGGGTCCTGGGAAGGCTGCGCGGATTCGGGTCCGGGCGAGTCCTGGGTGGGCAGGTCGAGCGAGTTCGGTTGGCCGCCGGTGGACGGCTCATCGCCGCTGCGGCCGTTGTCGCCGGTGGTCTGGCTGCCCGGGTCGTCCGCTGCGGCCTGCTGGGGCTGAGCAGGTGGTTCGTTGCCGGCGGGAGAGATTTGGGGGGACTGCTGGCCGGGATTGTCGGTACCGGTGTCGGCCGGGTCGCCGGTGGCTGCCGGATCGGTGTCGGCGGGAGGCTCGTTGCCGTTGCCGTTGCCGTTGCCGTTGTTGACGGAATCGTCGGTGCTGTCGGCGTTGGCGGGCGCGGTTTGGCCGGGTTGACGGTCGGTGTTTTCGGGGGTGTCGTCGCTCCCGTGGTCGTTGGAGCCCGTGGGGTCGTCCGGGTTGCGGGCGCCATCGTTGCCGGTGGGGTCGCCGGTGGATGCCGGTTGAGTGTTGGCGGGAGGCTCGTTGCCGTTGCCGTTGCCGTTGCCGTTGCCGTTGTTGGAGTCGTCGGTGCTCGTGGCGTTGGCGGGGGTGGTTTGGTTGGGTTGGTTGTCGGTGTTGTCGGGTGTGTTGTCGCCGCTGCGAGTGTTGTTGCCGTTGGGGTTGTCCGAGCCGCCGTCGTTGCCCGTGTTGTTGTTGGCGGGGTTCTGGTTCCCGCCGCGGTCGCCGTTGTTGCTGCCGCGGTCGCCGTCGTTGCCGCCGCGGTCACCGTTGTTGTTGTCCCCGCGGCCGGAGTTGTCGTTGTTCTGTGGTTCGCGGTCGTTGTTCCCGGAGTCGGGGTCGTTCTCGGAGCCGCCGGGCCCGTTGCCGCCGCCGTCGTCTCCGCCGTTGTTCCCGCCGCTGTCGAGTTGGTTGTGGGCGGCGCCGGCGGCGGCGCTGGTGAAGGTGTCGGCGGATAGTTCGAATTCTTCGCCGGTGATGGCGGCCATGGCGGCTTGGGAGCCGATGTCGGAGGCGACTTCGGTGGTGTAGTCGG
>NZ_JAAGVC010000090.1 GCF_010858045.1 Nocardia cyriacigeorgica | reverse complement strand
TGTCGGGGGAGGAGGGGGAATGGGCTGGGGAGGTGCCTACGACGCGATCATCCCGTGTGGGGGCCACTCCTTCTCGCGGCGGGCTCGGTGGATGATTCGGCCTGCTGTGGTCCGGAAGATCGCGTCCTCCGGTTGGGGCGGGCGGGGGGTTTCGGTCGTCTTGTCGATTGTCAGGGTTTTGTTGAGGTTGTCTCTCGTCGCTCCGAACCGGTACTCCACCTCGGTCGGATCGTTCCTGATCCTGTTGTAGTACACCAGAAGTGCCATTGGTCTCTCGGTTGGTCGGGGGAGCATCGGCCGGGTGGGGAGAATCCGGGTGCGTGGGCGAGGTCGGGTGTGGATTCGGCCTGGCGGTCTGGTTGTCCGGGCTGGGCGGCGCCGAGTTCGACGGGGTGGGGATCCTGTCGGTGCGCGGGTCGGCCGGATTTCCTGCGGGCGTGTTTGCCGGACGAGCGGCGGTTTGAGGCGGGGTGGGGCGATCCGTCGAAGGCGCAACTCGGCCTGAATTGTTTGGTTGTGCAGTGTGCGCGGGGGCGGGTGCCGAGTCTGTGGTCGGCGCGGCGGAGCGGGGCAAATCGGCAGGCGGTGCCGCAGGTGCGAAGGTAGATGGCGCGGTGGCGGTGGCGGCCGAAGCTGCGGTGGTGGATGTGTTCGCGGGGTCTGACGGTGAGTCGGTCGAGTCGCCGGTGTGCGCCTGGCCGGGTGTGTGGCTCGGCGCGGACGGCGGGGTGTTCGGCACCGTCGGTGCGGACGGTGCCCCGGATGCGCTCGGTGCCGAGGGAACGCCGGCAGACGGCGGCGCGGCCTCCGTGGTCTGACCTGTCGGCGTGGTTTCTTGGGTTGGGGCGCTGGTGTTTTGGGTGCCCTGGGCGGTGTCCTGCGAGGGCAGGTCCAGCGGGTTGGTGGCTGTGCTGGACTGGTTGTTGCTTTGGGTGGGCAGGTCGAGTGAAGGGTTGTGACTCGGGGCCGCCGAGGTCGGGTTGCTCTGATCCGGGAGATCTAGCGGGCTGGTGCCGGGGGAGGTGGCGGCTGGCTGCTGTTGCGGCAGGTCCAGGGAGTTCGGGGGCGTGGTGGTGGGGCCGGCGGCGTTGTCCTGCGCGGGCAGGTCGAGAGAGTTGGGTGCCTGGTCGGGTGGAGACAGTGGGGTGTCTTGGGTGGGGAGGTCGAGGGAGCTGGGGTTCTGGTTCGTGGGTGCGTTGGTGTCCGGTTGGTTGTTGCCGGGCTGGTTCGGGCGCTCGTTTCCGCTGCGGTCGTTCTCGCCGTCGCCGTCGTCGTCGGCTCCGGTGGAAGAGGAGTGGGTGGGTGGATCGTTCGGGGGTGGGGTAGTGCCGCCCGGGTCGGTGCTGTTGTCGGGATTGCGTGCGCCGTCGTTCGGGTTGTTGCCGGAGTTGTTGTCCCCGTTGCTGTTCGGGTTGCCGGTGTCGGTGAGTCGCGCGCCGTCGTTGTCGCCGGTGTTGTCGTGGCCGGTGGTCTGAGTCTGTTCCCTGGCGGGGGGATTGTTGCCGTTGTCGGGCGTGGATTGGTTGCCGCCTGTGTCGTTGGATGCGGGCGCGGTTTGCGACTGCTGGTGGTTCGGGTTGTTGGCGCCGGTGTTGGGGTCGCCGGTGGAGGCCGGTTGGGTGTTGGCGGGAGGCCCGTTGCCGTTGCCGTTGCCGTTGCCGTTGCCGTTGTCGTTGTCGGAGCCGCCGGGCCCGTTGCCGCCTGCTTCGTCTCCGCCGTCGTTTCCGCCGCTGTCGAGTTGGTTTTGGGCGGCGCCGGCGGCGGCGCTGGTGAAGGTGTCGGCGGATAGTTCGAATTCTTCGCCGGTGATGGCGGCCATGGCGGCTTGGGAGCCGATGTCGGAGGCGACTTCGGTGGTGTAGTCGG
>NZ_JAAGVC010000009.1:142654-199799 GCF_010858045.1 Nocardia cyriacigeorgica | reverse complement strand
GGCCGGGGCGGGCTGCGGCGCGGCGGCGGGCGGCGGAGGCGGCGAATCGTCGACGGTCACCCCGTGGTCGGTGACCAGCGCCGCGAAGCCACCGGCGTAACCCTGGCCGACCGCGCGCACCTTCCACGCACCCTGACGGCGGTAGAGCTCGAGCGCGATGACGATCGACTCGGTGTCGAGACCCTCGATGCGGTACTCGTAGAGCGGGGTGCCGGAGGCGTCCGACACGATCGCCGTCGGCGCCGGATAGCGGCCGAAATTGCTGGTGGCGTCGTCGAGGGTGATGACGGCGCGGATCTGGTCGATATCGGCGGGCACCGCGTTCAGCGACACCGCGAGCGAGGCCGGCTGCCCCGGCGGGCCGGGTACCAGGTTCACCCCAGGACCGCTGGGCTGATTGAAGAACACGAAGTCGGCGTCGGAGCGCACCTTGCCCTGCTCGGTGACCAGGAGCGCGGACAGATCCGCCTGCGCCGTCAGCTGAATGGAGATCACCACATCGTTGCCGGACAGCGGGCCGTTCTGACCCTTGGCGAGTGTTGCGGACAAGTTCGACCCTTCGCTTGTCGGTGCGTACGGAAGCCACTCTACGAGAAAGGTGGATACCACGGCTCGGATGCGTTCGCAGCGCTTACGCCCGGGCTGACATCTGCCGCGGGCGTAATCGTCGATTAGTGTGACGGCGACGCATATGGAGCATGGGGGGATGCCCGTGTTCCCGACTCCACACGACAGGCACAACTCCCCTTATGGCGCAACTGTTCGAACAGTCGAAGAAGGTGATCGAGGCTCATCTCGCGGGCACGAGTCTGCGCGCGATTTCCGGGTCGATGATCGCCTATGAAGGCAACGTCCAGTTCAAATCCGCCGGATTCGGTGGTGGCGACGGCGTGATCGCCGGCCTGAAGCGGCGGGCGACCGGCGAGAAGCTCTCGCTGATGGAATGCGGCGGTCACGGCCGGGTGTTCTTCGCCGTCAACGGCCAGAACGTCTCGGTGGTGAACCTGAACAACGAGACGCTGCAAGTGGAATCGCAGCAGCTGCTCGCCTTCTGCGGCAACCTGCGCACCGATGTGCGCTTCGCCGGACTGCACGGCGCCTCCGCCGGGCAGGGCCTGTTCACCACCACGGTGTCGGGCCAGGGCCAGGTGGCGTTGCTGTCGGCGGGCGGGCCGCTCATCCATCTCGAGGTGACACCGCAGTTCCCGCTGGTGGTGGATCCGGACGCGTTCGTCGCCGCGCGCGGCAACCTCAATCAGTCATTCGTCACCGATGTCTCCTGGCGCACCGTCGTCGGACAGGATGCGGGCGAGGCGTTCTCGTTGCGCTGGGATGGCCAGGGCGTGGTGTCGATCCAGCCGGCGGAACGGTAGGCACGATGTTCGAGAAGGTCAACGGCAAGGTCGTCAAGGTCGACGTCGGGATGGCGGGCGGTGTGGTGGGCCGCCAGGGCGCGATGCTGTTCTACACCGGCGACGTCTCCTTCGCCCCGCACCAGATTCCCGGCGGCCAGGGCATGGGTGGCGGCGGCATCATGCGGATGGCGGGCCGGATGATGCAGGGCGAACACGAACGCACCATGCTCGCCCAGGGCAACGGCCAGGTGCACTACGGTTTCGCGGGGCTCGAAGTGCACGTGGTGCAGATGCAGCCAGGCGCGGCGCTCCGGGTGGAAGCCTCACGGCTGCTTGCTCATACGGCCGGGTTGCAGAGCTCGGTGGTGTCGGTGATGAGTTCCGGTGGCGGTGGCGGTGGCGGCGGTCTGATGGGCGCGCTGCGCGGCGCGGCCTCCGGCGCGATGACCGGCCAGGGCATGTTCACCACCCAACTGACCGGACAGGGCGCGGCGGTGCTGCTCGCGCACGGCGGTTTCCTGGAACTGCCGGTGGGCGGGCCGAACCCGATCGTGGTCGATCCACAGGCCTTCGTGGCCGCCTACGGCAATGTGCAGACCGAACTGAAAACGGCGATGAGCTGGCGCGACGCCGTCGGCCGCGGATCCGGTGAGGCGATGCAATTGCAGTGCGTCGGACAGGGTGTCGTGTACGTGCAGGCCTCGGAAGAGAAGTTGTGATCATGAGCCAGATCCTGAACCCGATGAATCTCGGTGAGAGCGACAACATCCCGGGAAACAGCTACGCCTACTGCATCGACCTGAACAAGCCGTGGTTCATGCGCAAGGGCGCGATGATCGCCTACTACGGGCAGATCCAGTTCCAGTTGCTGACCCACGGCCTCCAGGGCTCGCTGATGCACATGGTGTCGCAGCAGTTCTCGGCACCATTGTTCACCAGCGATTATGTGGTGGCCGAAGGGCACGGCAAGCTGATCATCGGTGACCGCGGCTACGACATCAACTCCTACGATCTCGACGACGGCAACCTCACCATCCGCGCCGCCAACCTGCTCGCCTTCGAACCGGGCCTGGCGCTGAACCAATCGATCGTGCCCGGCTTCCTCACCCTCATCGGCACCGGCAAGTTCCTGGCCTCCTCCAACGGCCCGGTGATGTTCGCCGAACCGCCACTGCGGGTGGACCCGGAATCCCTTGTCGGCTGGGCCGATTGTCCCTCCCCCAGCCACCACTACGACCACCGCTGGATCTCGAGCTTCCTCGCCGCGGGCGCCGCCCGCTTCGGCGTCAACTCCGGCGAGGAACGCCAATTCGATTTCACCGGTGCGGGAACGGTGCTGATCCAGTCGAGCGAGAAGGTGATCAGCGATTCCGCGCTGGTCCGCACGATCGAGGGACAGTTGCAGAGCGGGATGACGGTGCCAGGGTTGCAGCGGATCCAGGGTGTGGTCGCGCAGCAGCTTGCGGGGCAGCAGCAGTACTGAATCAGCCCCGCACACTGCCCGCCTGCGTCCTCAGGCGGAGGTCTCCGCGTCGATCGTCTCGCGCAGGATGTCGGCGTGCCCCGCGTGCTGGGCGGTTTCGGCGATGAGGTGGGTCAGTACTCGGCGGACGCTCCGGACTGCTCCCGGCTCATGCCAGGGGGCTTCGGGGAGCGGGTGGGTCGCGGACAGATCGGGGATGGTGGCGAGGGCCTCTTCGGTGCGGGCGGCGATCTGCTCGTAGTGGGCGAGGATATCGGCGAGGGTGTCGCCGGGCTGCATCTGGAATTCGTTGGTGTGGTCGATCATCCACTGCGGGAATTCGCGCGCCGTGCCTGCCGCGATATCGGCCCAGGTGACGCCGTCCGGCAGGTCGTAACCCATTGCCGTTGGGCCTTCGACGGCAAAGCGCATCCAGGTCTCCTCCATCGAGGCGACATGCTTGATCAGCCCGCCGAGGCACAGGGCGCTCACGGTGGGATGTTCGCCGGCCTTGGCATCGGTGAGTCCGTGAACGGTGCTGGTCAGCGCGGATCGCGCCTCGGCGAGGGCTTCGAGCAGTTCGGTGCGTTCGGCATCGAGGGTGGGGGCGGTCATCGCGGATCCTTCCGGTGTGGTTGCTCGGTCGGATCAACAATGACAGGGGAAGCGGACAGGATGTGTCCGCTACTTCGGGCACACTGACATTCATGCCGAAAACCTCAGCGCGACTGCTGGCCCTGCTCTCGTTGCTCCAGGTGCGCCGGGACTGGCCGGGGTCCCTGCTGGCCGAGCGACTCGAGGTCAGCGCGCGCACCGTGCGCCGCGATGTCGATCGGCTGCGTGAGCTGGGCTATCCCATCGCCACCACCAAGGGTCCGGACGGCGGATACCGGCTCGAAGCAGGCACCGAGATGCCGCCGCTGTTGTTCGACGACGAGCAGGCGATCGCGCTCGCGATCGGGCTCGGTTTGGCCACCACCTCGGGCGTCGGCATCGAGGACGCCGCGGAACGAGCGCTGAACACCGTCCGGCAGGTCATGCCCACACGGCTGCGCCACCGGATCGACACCCTGCGCATCGCTGCGGTCGAGTCGCGGCCGAACCGCACGGAGGATCGGGTCGACACCGAAGTGCTGACCGCGATCGGCGCCGCCGTCCATGCCCGTGAGGTGCTGCGTTTCGACTACGCTTCCGTCACCGCGACGGAGGCCGGCGACGCTGCCCCGCCGCGCAAGGTCGAGCCCCATCACCTCGTCACCCGCGCAGGCCGCTGGTACCTCATCGCCTGGGACCTGGACCGCGCCGACTGGCGCACCTTCCGGGTCGATCGAATCACCCCGCGCACCCCGACCGGGCCCCGCTTCGCACCGCGTGAACTGCCCGAAGGGTCGGTATCGGCTTTCGTGGCCCACCGATTTCGCGGCTCCGCCTCTGGCGCGTGGCCCTGCCGGGGCGAGGTGATCCTCGACCTGCCCGCCGCCCGCGTATCGCGGCACAACTACCAGGACTGGATCGTCGAGGAACTCGGCCCGGACCGATGCAAGGTCACCCTCGGATCCTGGTCGTGGACCGGAATAGCGGCCGTCCTCGGCAATTTCGACGCCGATATCGAGGTGGTCGGACCGCCCGAACTGGCCGAGGCATGCGCCCGGCTGGCCCGCCGATACGCCGCGGCCGGGGCCAAGACCGGCGCTGTCGAATAAAAGATGCGGTGACCTGGTATCACGGCGGACAGCGGACCGGTTCCGGCTCAGCGTTGTCCCCGTGCGCGGCTCAGTGTTGTCCGTGCGCGGCTCAGCGTTGCCCGTGCGCGGCTCAGCGTTGCCCGTGCGCGGCTTGGATCACTCCGTCCAGCACCTCCCGCGTGCGGTGCAGATCGCGGATGCAGGCGTCGATGCGATCGCGTTCGGCGGCAAGGGTTTCCGCGAGGAACGGCGTCGCGGTGGCGTTGGGGCTGCCGTCGGCGTCGTGGATGCAGGGCAGCAGTTCGGCCATGGTGCGGCTGTGCAGGCCGGCGGCGAACATTTCCTGGATGCGGATGACCCGGTCCACCGCGGACTCGGGGTAGTCGCGTTGGCCGCCGCCGGTGCGGGTCGAGGCGAGCAGGCCCTGAGTCTCGTAATAGCGCAGCGACCGGACACTGACTCCGGTCCGTTCGGCCAGTTCACCGATGCGCATGACCACACCTCCGAGGTTCGGGCTTGCCCCTGACATTGATGTCAGGTTCTACGGTACGCCCATGCTGCTTCTCACCGAATTCCGCGACCAGAACCTGCACCTGCCGAACCGCGTGGTGATGTCGCCGATGACGCGCCTGCGTTCACTGCCCGACGGATCCCCGACCACCGATGTCGCCGACTACTACGCCCAACGCGCCGGCGCCGGACTGATCATCACCGAGGGCATCTGGCCGCATTCCAGCGGTCAGAGCGAGGCGTGGGTGCCCGGACTGCAAACCGCGGCGCACGTGGCCGCCTGGCGGAAGGTCACCGATGCCGTGCACGAGGCGGGCGGGCGGATCTTCGCCCAGCTCATGCACGGTGGCCGCAAGGGCCATCCGCTGGGACGCATCGACGGCACCCTTCCGGCAGGTCCTTCGGCTGTCGCCGATGTCGATCACGTGCATCTGCTCGACGGCAGCACAGCAGATCCTGTCGTGCCCGCGGTGATGACCCGAGCCGATATCGCCGCCGCTGTCGAGCATTACGCCGCCGCGGCCGCCAACGCGATCGAGGCCGGGTTCGACGGCGTCGAAATCCACGCCGCCAACAGCTACCTCGTGCACCAGTTCCTGGCCGACAACACCAACCTGCGCGATGACGAATACGGCGGCTCCATCCCCAACCGCATGCGTTTCGCCCTCGAGGTCACCGACGCCGTGATCGCCGCCGTCGGTGCCCACCGCACCGCGATCAGGCTGTCTCCGGGCAATCCGCAGTTCGGCATGCTCGAAGCCGATCCCGGGCCGCTGTATCGGCCCCTGGTCACCGAGTTGGACCGCCGCGGCCTTGCCTACCTGCACCTCATCGACAACGACGACTACCCGGCGCTGGCCGACCTGCGCCCGCTGTGGCACGGGACTTTCATCGCCAATGTCGGCGAAAACCGTGCGCAGACCACCGCGTCAGCAGCCGAGAGCGCGCTCACCGAATCCGACGCCGACCTGGTCTCCTTCGGCCGCGCCTTCATCTCCAACCCGGATCTGGTGGACAGAATCGCCCGCGATCTGCCACTGAGCCCGATCCGTGAATCCCACCTCTACGGCCGCACGGCCGAGGGGTACTCGGACTATCCGACCTGGGACGAGACCGCAGGCAATCGCCGAGAGACCGCGGCTTAGGTGAGGGTGTCCGGCCGGCTGTCAGCGCCGCCCCGGATCGTATTCCCATGCATTGTCGGGCAGACCGGGGCGCGTCGGCACCTGGGTGATCCGCGCACCGGTCACGATCCCGATCTGGCCCAGCGTGGTGGGCATCATGCAGTCCCGGCTCGGCTGCCCGGGGGTGCCGGCGAACCCGGTGACCGACTTGTAGTACGGCCCGAACGGCTGGCCGTATGTCAGGTTCAGACCGAAACAATCCACCTCGAGGATGTAGGTGCCGTCACCCCCGCACTGCGCCGACGCGCCGGTCGCCCACTGATTCACCACACAGTCCCGCGGCTCCGCGGCCGCCGAACCGGCCGCGAGCGTGCTCATCATCGCAGCGCCCGCGACGATCACAGACATACCGACAACATTCCGGGCCATACCCATATCCAGGTTCTCCGTATCGCTGTCCGACGAATAAGCAGTCCCGGCCAACCTATCGCGAAAGGTCTCGGCTAAGCCGCCGCAGGCGCCGCGTCGATGAACCAGTCCAGGATCTCCTCGCCGGCCATGATCCCGGTGGATTCGGTGACGGTGAGGTTGGGGTGGGTCCAGTTGAGCAGTTCCAGTTCGCCGTGCCGGGGGCGGATGGCGGAGTCTGCGGCGCGCAGCATTTCGGCGTCGAGGGCTCCGTCGCCCGCCGCGAGGGTGAGGGCGGTATCGGTGAGTTCGCCCGATTCGATGAGGCGGCGGCGCACCTCAGCGACGGCGCGGCTCTTGCAGACCGCCAGTGGCATGGTGTAGATCTTGCGACCCTGCTGGGAGGCCGACCAGCCGCGCGGGCGGCACCAGGCATCCCATTCGGCGAGGAAGCCGTCCGGCACGGCCTTCGGTTTCACGACGAGATAGCAGAACAGGTGATCGGCCACGCGGAATTTCGAGACCCAGCTCTCGTCGATCCGGGCGCGTAGTTCGGCGCTGATCGCGGAAAGGGTGGCGCCGCCCGCGCGGACTTCGGCATCGATATCGATGCGCCAGCGCATATCAGGGACGCCGTCGACGAGGATATTGCCGCCATTGCTGGTGATCGCGTAACGCCATGGGGCGCCGGGCAATTGGATGCGACCGAATTGCTTGATGGTGCGAGTGGTGGTGGGGACGACGGCGGCGGGCCGGGTGAGGGTGCGCATCCGAGTGGCCGCGATGGTCGTCATGTACGACAGCGGCGCGCCCTCGAGATGTTCGACGCAGACCGTCGCGAGCTCATCGTCGGTGCTGAACGCGTTGCGGGAGTAGATCATGGTGCGGTCCAGGTCGGTGGCGACCAGCACCTGTCTTCGAGGCGGAATCACTGCTGCACATCCTTGATCAGTCCCATACACGAATAGGCCAGGTCGTCGACGACCTCGACCGGTACACCGCGGGCCGCGGCGAGCAGGCGGATATGGGCGTGCTCGGGAGCGTCGGGCTCCCGCACCAGCACGCGCCACGGCATCCGGCGCAACAACACCCGGGTGGTCTCCCCGACCCCGGGTTTCACGAAATTCACGCTCGACACCCCGTATTCGGCCCGCACCTGCTCCACCGAGGCCCAACCGGCCCAGGTAGGGGTGCGGTCGCCGGTCCGGATGCCCGCCACGGACGCGGGCACCCGCTCGCGGACGGCATCGAAGGCCGCGGTGACGGTGTCGACGAGGCGTCCCGAGACATCGTCGGCGGCGAGTTCGCGATAGAACTTGGCGCCGTGGAAATCGCCGGGTCCGATCAGATCGTCGTTGAGCACGGTGCGTGAGACCAACCCGGAGACTGTCGAATTCAGGCAGGCCGAGGCGATGAGGAAGTCGTCGCGGGTGCCGTAGGTGCGGACACAGTGGCCGGGATCGGCGAGGACGGCCAGGTCGTCGTCGAACCGCGCGCCGCCCGCCGCGTGATAGGCGTCCAGGGCCTCCGACAACTCCCGGGTGATGGCGCCCTTGCCGGTCCAACCGTCGACGAAGACGATCGAGGCCGGATCATGATGGGCGGCCAGGTAATCCAACGCCACCGCATCGATTCCGCGATCACGCACGATCGACACCGCATAATGCGGAATGTCCAGGCTCGGCATCTCGTGGCCGCGCCCGTCGCGCAGCCAGCGCCGCATGAGCACACCCACCGGCGTGCCCGCCCGCGCGAGCGAGACCAGCACGATATCGGTGCCGCGTTCGGCGACGACCAGCTCCGCCACGGTCCCGACGGCGAGCGCCAGCCGCTCCGCGCTGTCGGCGAGCACCTGCTCGAACAGCTCGCGGTACTGCGCATCCGGCTGGTACTCGATCGGCAGCGACTCCGCGTAATGCGCGATGCCCGCCTGAATGCGCTGTTCGCGTTCGGCGACATCGGCCTCCAGATCGACATCGGAGAGGTCTTTCAGCAGCCAGGCGACGTCGTCGGGGGCGTAGGAACCGAAGGCAGGCCCGTGCAGCGGCCCGGTGGCGATGGTCGTCCCGGAACCGGATGCCCGAGCTCCAGCGGTGGTGACTGCTACGGATGGCATCGCACCTGTTCCCTTCGAGACAACGGCGGTCGACGGACCTCCGTGCCCATTCTCCTCGCCCACGAGACCGGCGGCATCGGCGCTGGCACCGGACCGGCCCGCGTGCAGCAGGCGCGGATCGGCACCGGGCAGCACCGCTACCAGCACATCCGCACCGGACGCGGTGAGCACATCGACCAGCCCGCCCGCGCCGACCAGCTCCTCGGTATCGGCCGGCGCATCGACGACGGTCACCAGCACCGGTTCACCGCGCACCGCATCGGCCTCGGTGACATCTCCGGTCCAGGCGTCGAGTTCGGCGATGAAATCCTCGGCCCAGTGCGCGTTGTAGAGGTAGCGCGGTTGATCTTGGCCGGATTCCGGTGCGGTGAAACGGAATCCACGCCGCAACGGATAGCCGGGCTCGTCCAGCACGTAGGCCGGGGACCGGGTGGTGGTCTGATACCGCGTCGCGATGCCCGAGTCGGCCAGCGCGACCGCCAGCCGCAGCGGCAGATACATCAGCTCCTCGTGCCCGAGCACGATTACCGGGCGATCGGCGAACTCCGTGGTCAACCGGGCCCGCAGGGCAGTGGCAGCTGTGCCGAGCGCGGATTCGAAGGCCGCGGTATCGGAGTGCAGGATGCCGTGCCGACCGCCCTCCGGAACGTGGGCGGGCCAGGGCAATTCACATCGCTGGAACGAACCCCGCTGCGGAGACACCGGATTGAGACGTGGTTCCGGCAGGCTCGCGACGGCCTCGATGAGACCTTCGGGCAGCATGGTCCGCCCGGCGGCCAGGCACACCGTGTCGATACGAGCGCCGAGTTCGCGTGCCGCCGCCTCGAATCGGGCGCGATCGGATTCGGTGCGCATATCCACCAGCGAGGCCAGCACATAATGCGATCGCGGCGCGAAGGCGTGCAGTGCGCGTACCGCATCCATCGCGGTGTCACCGGTGGAGATCTCGTCGTCCACCAGCACCAACGGCAGATCGTTGACGAAGATGCCCGCGGGCGCGGGTTGCAGCAGATGGGAGGTGGCATGGGAATGCCCCTCCTCGAATCCGGTGAGTGTCTGCGCCAGCGGGACCTCGCGCCGGGTGGAATGCAGGTAGCAGGTGGCGCCGACGCGGGCGGCCACACAGTGGCCGAGGCCGGTCGCGGTCTCGGCGAACCCGAGCACCACCGCGTCCCGCTCGCCCAGCGCGCCGCGCACCAGATCACCGAGCCGGTTGCCCGCATCGAGCACCACCCGTGGATCGGTGGGCAGATGTTTGCCGAGCACGGTCGACACCAGCAGATGCGCGCGCTTCGGGTTGCCCCGCCGTAACCCCGGCCGGATCAGCGAATCGATCGGCAACTCGGCAGGCAGCACACCGAGTTCGGACCCATGGCGGTAGGAGTTCTCATGCTGCAACTCGATACCGAGGTGACGACTCGTCCACGCCGTACCCGCTTCGGACAACTCGCCGTCCGGCCGCGTGATCGGAGACCCAACTCCGACCGATTCGCGCTGCGACTGCGTCGCTACCTCGTTCATACCGTGACCAACGCCGTCAGCAGATCCACGAACGACACTCCTTTGTTGGCCACCCCGAACACCCTGGCGCGCAGCAAGGTCTGCCGCGCCCAGCTGCGATGCGGACGCATCTCGTTCATCTTGTTCCGGTACTCCGAGGCCGCCACCCCGCCCACATCGGCTTGCAGGATGTCGAGCGCGTCCGAGTACTCCTCATGGGTCACCACCGACAGCGCGTGTACCGCGGCCACATGCGAGGGATGGATCACCGTCTTGCCCTGAATGCCGTTGGCGCGGTCGAGCGTGATCTCGCGCAGCAGGCCGTCGAGATCCCGGCTGACCAGGTAGCGCCGGAACGGCACCGCATCCGATTCCTCGAACGGCGCGGTGCGCAGCAGCGGCCGGAACATCCGCTCGTGATCGGCGAAGTACTCCCACACCGGGCCGGTGATGACGAAGCCGGTGCCGTCGGCACGGCCCAGATAGTTGACGATATCGGCGATCACATCGGCGACCACCCGCACGTCGTAGATGGTCAGATCGCGGTCGCGGCGGATACCGAAGGTCGAGCACATATCGGTCGCACCGACGCGCACGGCCAGCACATTGTCGCGGTGTTCGGCCAGCAGCGCGGCGATCTCGGTGAGTTCGGCGTCGCGCGTCTGCCGATGCACCAGCGCCGCCGACTCCAGCACCGGCATGCCGTAGAGCGGACGGCCCAGCAGGGCACGCGCATGCTCCAACGCGGCAAGATATTTCGACCCGGAGGCCGAGTCGAACTTGGGGAAGACGAAGCCGGTGAGCACCTCGGCGCCCGGCCCGAGCTGCTCGGCCAGTTCGATGATGGTGTCGGCGTCGCGCACCCGGACGAACAGCATCGGATTCGGATCCACGCCGGCCGCGAGCTCGTCGAGCGTGCGCACCGCCTGCGCCTTGGCCGATTCCACCTCGTGATCGGCCACGGCGTCCTCGAGGTCGATGACCATCGAGCACACCCCGCGCGCGGCCCGCTTGCAGATCGTCGCGGTGAGATCGGCCCTGGTCGCGGGCGCGTACAGGGTCGCGCCGAGCGCGACGGCGAGCAGTTCGCGGTCGGTCTGACCGCCGATGGGCTCGGGTTGGCGGTGGAAAAGCGTTCTCGCGTCGGGACCGTTCAGCTGCCGGAAATGGCGCAGCAGCACGCGCTTGCGCAGGGAAACTTCCTGCTTGACGGCGATGCCTGCGGTCATCGTCTCCCCACCCCTCACTCTCGTCGTGGTCCTGACTGTTTTCTCATGCGATCCACTACGCCTGCTATGAAATCCGCGACGGCGTCGAGCTCCGTCACATACGCCCAATAATCGGGATGACGCCCGGACAGCGCACCGGTGATCCGGTCGATCCGTTCGGCCTGCGCGTCCAGTACCGATCCCCACTCGGCGGCGAGCCCGCGGCCCACCGCGAGCATCTGCGCGTCCCGCAGCCGGAATCGTACGGCCTTGGCCTTGTCTTGCGGATTCTCGCGCACCTCACGCAGCAGCGTCAGCCGTTTGGTGACGGCATCGACCTGCTGTTCGGCCTCGGCGAGATTGCCGCGCGCGGTCGTGGTCAGTTCAAGTGCTAACTCCGGGTCGTTCTCGGCCGCGGCCGCGCGGGCCCGGCTCAGGGCGTCATCCGCGGCGGCTATGGCCCGCTGGCTTTCTCGCTCATTGTCAGACAGATCCGCCGAACTCGCAGCATTGAACTCCCGCAGTAGCGCGGAGTACGCCGCGCCCACCCCTTCGGCCCTGGTCCGCGCCGCGGCCAGCCGGGTGCGCACCGAGACGATCGCGGTCGATGCCGCGGCGGCGCGAGATGGGGCCTGCGCCAAAGCATCTGCCAGTTCTTTGCTCGCGGCGTCGAGCCGGTTGGCGGCCTCGCGCACCGCACCGACGCCGGCGCCCGCGCGGGCCGAACGCAATGTGATCAGTGCCTCATCGACCGCGGCACCGGCCCGGCGCACCGACCCGTAGTGCGCGTAAGGGGACTCGGCGGCCTGCCCGCGCACCGCGGCGGCAGCCGTGGTCACCTGATCGGCCAGGCGCGGCACCATCGCCACCACCGCGACGGCCTCTTCCAGCTGCGCCTGATTGCCGCGGTAGTACTCGTCCACCCCGCGCGCGGCCTCGGTCAGCCTGCGCACCGTCTCCTCGGTTCTGACCTGCCCCTGCGGCACCGGCGATCCGCTCGCCTCGGCCTGATCGAGCTGCTCGGTGAGCTTCAGGTAGGCATCGGCGGCGGCGTAGCAGCGGGCTCGCACCGGCTCCCACCGCCGGTCCAGGCCGCGTTCGGGGAAGATCTGCTCGGCGGCCGCGGTGGCCGATTCGGCGACGCTCTGGCGCCGGTCCATGTCGAGGAACGCCGACGCGAGCGAGTGCCGAGCGTGCTCGATCCACTCGGTATTCCCGGATGACCGGAACCATCCACGCCTGCGGCCTGCCACGACCCGATGGTAGGAGATCTCGCCGGGGCGGGGTCGGGACAACGGCCGAGGCCGGGCACCGTCCGCATCGAGGCCGCGCACCGGTGCGAGCGAATGCGGGCTACCCGCATCGGTTTATACGCAAGATCGCCGAAACCTACTACTGTCGTATCTCGTACCCGGCGATTCGGACATGCTGGGAATCACAGACGACTATCGAAAGGGAATCCCGCATGGGTGTCAGTTTGTCCAAGGGCGGCAACGTCTCGCTGACCAAGGCGGCGCCTAACCTGACCGCTGTCGCGGTCGGCCTCGGCTGGGACGTTCGTACCACCACCGGCACGGACTTCGACCTCGACGCCAGCGCGATCGCGACCGGAGCCGACAAGAAGGTGGTCTCCGACCAGCACTTCGTCTTCTTCAACAACCTGCGCTCGCCCGAGGGCACCATCGAGCACATCGGCGACAACACCACCGGTGAGGGCGAGGGCGACGACGAGGTCATCAACGTCGATCTGGCCAACACCCCGCCCACCATCGAGTCGATCTTCTTCCCGGTCTCGATCTACGACGCCGACACCCGTCAGCAGTCGTTCGGCCAGGTGCGCAACGCCTACATCCGGGTCGTCGACCGCTCCAACAACGAGGAGCTGGCCCGCTACGACCTGTCCGAGGACGCCTCCACCGAGACCGCCATGGTGTTCGGTGAGCTGTACCGCAACGGCGCCGAGTGGAAGTTCCGCGCCATCGGTCAGGGCTACGCCTCCGGCCTGGCCGGTATCGCCCGCGACTACGGCGTGAACGTCTGATCGAGCTCACCCTCGGCCGGGGAGGGGGCCCGGCGCCGGGCCCCCTTCCACCTGCCTCGCCACCCATGGGAAACTGATCCCACCGGGGGGTTCAACGAACATCCACGCGGTCACTCACTCGCTGGGGTCCGACTGGACATCTCATGGTCGGGCGACCAGGCTTGATGACGACGGTCGCTCTCGACGTCGGCCCGAAATGTCGGGTTCACCGTCGACCGGTACGGTCGTGTCGAGCGCCGCTCGCACCGGGTCGGCGATCGCACACAGCAGCTTCAGACGTCCCACCATGCCCGGATGACGACCGACTCCGGCGCCGCACACGAAAGGTCCCCGCGTGGTCCTGCGCATATTCGGCCTATCCTTCCTGGTCACCGTCGCATCACTGGTAGTGGCACTGCTCTACGGTGGCCCCACCGCCCTGGTGCTCTGCGCGATCCTCGGTGTCCTCGAGGTGTCCCTGTCGTTCGACAACGCCGTCATCAACGCGACCATCCTGCAGCGGATGAGCGAGTTCTGGCAGCGCATGTTCCTGACCATCGGCATCCTGATCGCCGTCTTCGGCATGCGCCTGGTGTTCCCGCTGGCGATCGTGTGGGTCACCGCAGGGCTGAACCCGGTCGAGGCCTTCGACCTGGCGCTCAACCCGCCCCCGGGTGACGCCGCCTACTTCCCCAATGGCGATCCCAGCTACGAGACGTTGCTCACCGACGCCCATCCGCAGATCGCGGCGTTCGGCGGCATGTTCCTTGCGCTGCTGTTCTTGAACTTCATCTTCGCCGAGCGGGAGATCACCTGGCTGTCGTGGCTGGAGCGGCCGCTGGCCAGGGCGGGCAAGCTGGACATGCTGTCGGTGGTCGTCGCGGGTATCGGCCTCATCCTGTGCGCGGAGTTCCTCGCCGAGGAAGAGGTCCGTTCAACGGTGCTGCTGGCCGGCCTGCTCGGCATGATCACCTACATCGCGGTCGACGGCCTCGGCTCGATGTTCCACGCCGAGGAGCACGCGGGCCCGTCGGAGGCCGCCAAGGCCACGGGTAAGGCCGGTTTCTTCCTGTTCCTGTACCTCGAGGTGCTCGATGCCTCGTTCTCCTTCGACGGCGTCATCGGCGCGTTCGCCATCACCGCCGACCCGATCATCATCGCGCTCGGCCTCGGCCTGATCGGCGCCATGTTCGTCCGGTCGATCACGGTGTACCTGGTGCGCAAGGGCACCCTGTCGGAGTTCGTCTACCTTGAGCACGGTGCGCACTGGGCGATCGGTGCGCTGGCCGCGATCCTGCTGATCTCGATCGGCGTGCACGTCAACGAACTCGTCACCGGCTTCATCGGTATCGCGTTCATCGGCGCGGCGTTCATCAGCAGCATCATGCGCAACCGGCGCGAGGGTGAGCCGGAAGCGGCCGCCGAAAAGGAGCCCACCCCGGTAGGCTGACCGGCGGACGCAACCGAAGACTCGAACGGCAGCGGCCTGGCTTGGCCGCTGCCGTTCTCATCTCCTGAGGGGGGATCGCGGCGATGGCGATCGACGATCAGCGGGCCGGCGGCGGGAAAGTCACCCTGTCCAAGGCCACGCCGAGCATCAATCTCACCAGGCCGGGCGAGCTGCAAGGCATCATGCGGGTCGAGCTGACCTGGGCCGCGCGCGCCAAGAGCCTGTTCCGCAGATCCACTCCGATCGAACTCGAGCTCGGCTGCCTCTACGAACTGGCCGACGGCCGCACCGGTGTGCTGCGCACCGCCACCGATGCAGGCGCACTGGAATTCGAGCCGCACATCCTGCTCGACCGCGACGGCGCCCGTCCCGGCAGCGCGGGCTTCAATATGGATCTGGCCCGGCCCGAAGCGTTTCGGCAGGTCTTGATCTTCGCGCTGTGCGCGCAGGCACCGAACTGGGCCGCCGCCAAGGGCACGCTCACCCTCGCGCCGACCATCGGCGCGAACGTCGAACTGGCGCTGGACGAGCCGGTCGCCGACACCCGGTCCTGCGCCATCGCGCTGTTGCAGAACCAGGGCGCGGGCATCACCGTCTACCGCGAGGCCAGGTACCTGACAGGTGCGCTGGACGAGCTGGTGCGGGCCTACCGGTGGGGCATGGACATGGATTCCGCGCGCGCCTGAACGGCGCTCAGAGCATGCGCCGCAGCGCTCAGAGCATGCGCCGCGGGTACAGCCGCGCCTTCGGCCTGCGCACGGCGACTCGCGACCACACGGCATCCTGCACGGCCAATGTGGCCCAACCGGCCAACGCCATCCCGGACAGGTTCAGCGCCAATTGCAGTGTGCTGCCCCATACCTCGTCCCAGTGCGCGAACACCGCCGCCAGCGCGATATTGCCGGCCGCGGGCACGGTCGTCACCGAGATGAACACGCCGACGAGGCCGCCCGATTTCGCCGACGTCAGCGACAGCACGCCCGCCGCGGCGGCGATCACGGCCACGATGAACGACCACTTGTCCGGGGTGTAGATGAAGGCGGTCTCCGGCCCTGTCCCCACATCCTCCGCGGTGATCCAGCCGAGCCCGCGTGCGATGAGTACCAGCAGGAACGTCAACACGATGGCGGTGAGGAACCCCAGGATCAGGGTGCGCACCGCCAGCCCGAACAGCACGAATCGCCGTCGCACCAGCGCCACCCCGAGCGCCGCGATCGCACCGAACTCAGGACCGAGCACCATCGCGCCGATCACCAGGATCTGCGAGTCGACCACGATGGCGATGGCCGCCAGCGTGGTCGCCAGCGTCATGAAACTCAGGTAGGTCCAGTTGAGTTCGGTCTCCTCGTAGGAACGCTGAGCCACATCGGCCCAGACCACCGCGTCCGCGCTACTGCCGGGGGTGCGCACCTCGGCCTCGAAACCGGCCAGCGACAACCAGGTTCGCACCGGCTCGAGCTCGATACTCCCGCATTTGTGCACGCCGGTCGCGCGCAGCCGTTCCACCAGGTCATTGGCCGCTTCCCTGGCGATGTGCGCGATCACCAGGTCACCGGCCGGGCGCAGCGCGGCCCCGCGCATCACCGCCAGCCCGCTGACCGCGTCGTCGCTCTCGAGGATCTCGATCACGGCGTCGGTCTTGTCGGCAGGCGCCATTACTCGCACGTGCAGCATGCGCTCAGTCTGGCGTATGCACCGGCGGCGGGCCGAGCGAAACCCGGATAGCGCCTCGTACCGGCTAGCTCTGCTGCTCCGCGAGCTCGGCCAGCCGGTCGATGGAAGCGGCCAGCTTGTCGGCGGTGGTGGCGCGGGCACGTGGCAGCCGCATCTCGTCGGTCAGGCGCGTCCAGTCGTAGGTGTGGCGCACCAGCGAACGCCGCTCGTCCAGCGGCTCGACTTCCCAGCGCCACAGATGGCCGGGCGGTTCACGATCGGGCTCGGAAGGCTGCCAGGCGATCAACCTGCCCTCCTCGAACTCGACCACATGGTTGTGCCGGGTGGAGCCCTTGGTGATCACCATCGTGAAGACATCTCCCACCGCGCGCACCCGCTGGCCTGCGGGTGCCCCGGACAGGTTGTCGTTGCCGTCCCAGCGCGGCTGCTGCGCCGGATCGGCGATCAACTCGAACACCACCGCCGCCGGCGCCGCGACCTCACGTTCGGCACTGACCACTGTTTCCATCTCTGAGCTCATGTCCTGATCGAAGCACAGCCCGCGCGGCTGGGCTCCTCAGCAGCGACGATCTTGTCGGTGCCCGGTAATACAGTGGCGCTATGGCAGCAGCGGTCCACCCTGCGCCGGGCCCGTCACCTCGGCGCGCAGCCGACGATCTGATGCAGATCGCGGCGCGTACACCGCTGTTCTTCTCCAGCTATACGCCGCTGTTCGCGATCCTCGCGGCCCGTTTCGCCGCCACCCCCTGGCTGGCGTTCGGCGCGCTCGCGCTCATGGGGTTCGGCGCGGCCTGCACGATCTGGGTGCTGTCTCTGCTCGGCTCGTCGGCGCGCTCGTCGCTCACGGTGGCGCGGGTGCACGAGAGCGGCAGCGAATCCGGCGGGTATCTGGTCTCCTACGTGCTGCCGTTCCTCACCGTCGAAACGCCGCGCGGGCTCGACGTCCTCGCCTACGGCCTGTTCCTGCTGGTGTTGCTGATCGTCTACGTGCGCACCGACCTCATCCAGGTCAACCCGATGATCTATCTGCTGCTGCACCGAATCGTGAAGGTGCAGACCGAGTCCGGGGATGTGGCCTACGTCGTCGTGCGATCGGTACCGCGCCCCGGCGATACCGTCACGGTGGCCCAGCACGCGGGAATCCGAGTGCTGACGGAGCGGCGATGAGCATGCGCAGCGGCCGGGACTGGGCAGGCATCGATATCGGCGGCGAACCGATCGACCTGCTACTCGGCTGGCGAGACGGGCGTAAGCGCTTGCAGGCGTTGCGGATCGAGTTCGCCGCTGCCCTCGGTGCGGAGCTGCGCGCGATCGCCGCGGCCACACTGGACCAGCTCGCGGCGATGGCGCCGATCGAATACGACACCATCGCCGCGCTCGTCGACGGTGAGGAGTTCTTCTCCTTCGCCCTCGACGGGCTCGACCGAGCCCGTCCCGAGGACACCGCGGGCGAGCCCGACGCCCAGATCGCCGGATTGCTACAGCTCATCGCCCGTTCGGCGACGCTGGATACCGTGCTGCCCCGGCAGATGCGCGACGGCACCTTCCTGTTCTACGTGCTGATCTGCGAATCCGCCGGGCCGGATCGGCAGCGCACCGCCTTCGTGCGGTTGCAGCACGGACTGCGGGTGGCCTCGGCGCACCGCATTCTCGCCACCTTCGGTGAACGCCTGAATCGCGTCGGCGACCCGGTCTTCGCCTTCGCCGAGGAATTCGATCTCGTCATCGCCGGCGACGAGATCGCCATCCTCAAACCCGACACCTTCCTGCGGCTGTTCACCGACCTCGAACTGCTCACCAAGGCCACCCCGGATTTCGTCGACCACATCAGCGAGGCGCTCGGCCTGGAGCTGGCCGCGCCGGTCAAAGACACCATCATCGCCGTCTGTGCCAAACGGCCCAGCTACGCCAAGCTGCTGAAACGGCTCAGCGGCGTCGACTACCTGCCGAAGATCACGCTGTCGTCGTTGCAGGCCGAGCTCGACCGCTATCCCGAGCTCCCCGAAGGCATACACATCGACGACTCCGGAATCGTCTTGAGCGATCAGGGGGTACCGACATTTCTGGAGATCCTGGATCAGCGGATCTGGCGCGGACCCTTCGACGATTCGTCGCGAGTGGCCACGGCGTATCGGCGGTTGCGGCCGCGGTGAGGCGCCGGTTGCAAGCGTCAGCGGTGCCCGAGGATGGCGGCGAGCATCCCGCCGACGAAGTCGGCACCGAAGGCGTTCATGGCGGCCGGTGTGGTCGGCGTCGTGCCGGTCTGGACATCGCAACCGGCGAGCGGCCGGCCGGCTGCCCGATCCTTCAGCCACGCGAAGGCGGCCGGGGCGCCGAGCCCCCACTCGAAGGCATGCGGTGACACCGCCGATGGGACGACATCGCGCCGATAGGTCACCGCGGTGCCTGCCGCACAATACTTGTCGACCAGCTGATCGGAGGACGCGATCGTGCTCAGCTCATCGTCCACCGCGTTGTACAGGTAGACCGGTGCGGCAGGAGCCGTCGCGCCGAGGGTGCGCTCGGCGATCAGCTGTTGCGTCAGCGGCGCGTTCAGCACCTGCTCCAGCGGTACCGTCAGCAGCGTGCCGAAATCCCGGAACGGGAAGCTCACCAGGTTCTGCGGTGTGCAGCTCGCGGCCGCTCCGGCCAGCAGTCGCTTACCCTCGGCGGTGAGCATCCGATCCATCATCGCGGCGAACTCCGGCGAATCCTGTTGCAGCGCGGCGATCCCCACCGGCGGCAGACCGGCGACCGGGGTGCCGTTGCCGTTCCTGAGGCCCGCCATCAGATCCACCACCGGCGCACCGATGGCCATGCCCGCCACGTTCAGTTCCGGGGCGTAGTCCGGTTGCACCTGCGCGGCCCAGGCGGTGGCGATACCGCCGCCGGAATATCCCCAGAACATCGCGGGCGCGGCCGCCGCGAGCCCGAGCTCGGCGAAGTTCTGCGCCGCCCGCACACCGTCGATCGCCACATAACCCGGTTCCTTCGGTGTCAGGAAATGGTTGTCCACCCCACCCAGGTCCGGGACCGATACGGCCCAACCCTGGTTCAACCCCGCCGCGATCATCGGCACTTCACTTGCCGTGGTGGACAACGTGATCGGACCGCCCGCACCGGCGAAATCGAACCACGGCGCGCCGGTCTGCAAGACCTGCGAGGGCATGCAGTTGGGTGCGATGGCGTCGATCATGCTGTCGTAGGACAGGATCGCGCTCGGCGCCCTGCCGTGATCGCCCATCAACACCGTGGTCACCGCGGCATACGGATCGCCATGGGAGTCGGTGGTCCGATAGAGCAGCTGCCAGGCCCGCACCCGCATGGGAATCAGCTGGAGCGAGACCGGGGTGATCGGCCTGGTCCGCAAGATCGTGCCCGGCGCCGCCGATTCGTAGCCGGCCGGCGGCAGGTAGAAGGCGTCAGCGGTGTTCGGTATCGCCGCCGTCGGTGCTGCGACGGCGATCAGAGCCGCGCAGGTCGTGAGGACGCTGACGGCGAGTGCGGTGATCCTGGCCCGCAAACCCCGTCCGCGGCCGAGTGATTCCGACTGCCCGATCCCCGCTGTCCGCATGGGCACACTGTAGAACGTGTTTCAATCTATGGCGCCGTTTTCGAATAGGCTCGCCGCGGTCCATTTCGACCTCCGGACCGTTGAGCTGCGGCTTCGGTGCGGCCGCCGGCGGTGCTCGGCTTTCGACGACGGGGGTTCCCGCGCCCACTATCCGCTCGCGAGCCCGGGCCGGCAGGCGCGAACCGGCCCGCCGACCCAGCCGCTGGTCCGCGTCATCGCCTGATCGGCGGGATGAACGGACCGGCACCCACGAACAGCCGATGCGGCGGACTCGACTGGAGTCCGCCGCATCGACTTTCGGCGCGCAATCAGCGGCCACCCGCTCCGCTCAGTTGGTCGCCTCCGCTCGGGCGTCGGTGGTCGGGGCCTCCGCCTTCGTGGTGGTGGTGGTCGACGGGGCCGTGGTGGTCGGTTCCGTCGTCGCCGCCGGCGCCTGGGTGGTGGTCGGCGCGGGAGCGGTGGTGGTGACCTCCGGGGTGGTTGTCACCGCTTCGCTCGGCGTCGTCGGGGCCGTGGTCGACGGATCGGCCTCGGCCTTCGGCTTCGCCGTGGTGGTGGTCGCTGGTGCGGTGGTCGTACCCTTGGCCGGTTCGGTCGTCGGGGCCGCCGAGGTGGTCGACTCCGCCGCCTCGTAGGCCGCGGCCAGATCGGCTTCGGTGGGCTTGGAGTTGGTGTCCACCTTCTGGCCCGCCTGGGCCTGCTTGGCCAAGTGGGTGATCCAGGCCGCCGCGTACTCGGCCGAGGTCATCGGCTTACCGTTGCCGGGATCGGCGTCATCCCAGTAGTCGAAGTGATGACCGGTGTGGTTGGGGCCGAGGGTCTGCTTGTACGGATCGCTCAGGATCACCGGGATGGTGTTCTGGTTGGTCACGATCAGCCCGACGATCTCGTTGAGGATCTTCTGCGGCAGGTACGCCAGCGGCGACATCTGATCCACCGCGATGGCGTCGGCCTGCGCCGGATCCTGCGGGGCAGGCGCACCCGGCTTGTACTCCGGGTCCGAGACCCGCAGCAGCACCTCGAGGAAGGTTTCGTCGCTGGCCATCCAGTTCGGCTGGGAGGCGATATCGGCGAACGCGGTCATCGCGATCCGGCCGAGCACCACCGCGACGTCCTGGCCGGTCGCCGGGGTCAGCCCCTCACGTTCGAGTGCGTCGACATTCAACTGCCTGCCCACATTCACCGCCAGATTCAGCAGCGAGATGTTCTCCGGAGCCGAGCAGGTGAGATCGCCGTCGGAGCAGAACGAGGCGATCTTGCCGTTCAACGCCCCGAAATCACCACTGGTCCCGGGCAGGGCACCCGAACCGGGCACCGGCTTCTGCCCGTTCTGATATTTCTGGTCGAAGCCGTCCGGGTTGGCGAACGGATCCTCCGCACCGGGGAACGGGCCGTCACCGGTCGAGCGGCCGGGATCGGCGAGGATCACCACGCCGAGCACGTTCTCCGGGTCGACGATCCCGTACTCGCCGTCCTGGCCGGGTTCCTGATGCCCGACCTCCATCGCGACGCGACGCACCACATCGGCGCCCTCGCTGTAACCGACGATGGAGAACTTGGTGTCCGGGCAAGCCGCCGCGATCTCCGACATCACCTGCTTGGCATTGGCGACACCGGCATTCACGGCGTCTTCGTAGCTGGCCATATTCGCCGGGTAGGCGATGTACACGGCAGCGTAGGAGCCCTCGGCGACGTCGTCGCGCGGCGCGTTGACCACCGGGTCCAGCCATTCACTGCTGTGATCACCCGACAGCGCGGCGGGCAGCGGATTGCCGTTGGCGTCCACCAGCATCGCCGTCGTCCCCTCACGGGGAGTGTCATTGCGACCGGCCACCGAGATGGTCACCATGTCGCGGCATTCGGTGACCGAGGCCACCAGCTGCGTATCCGCCTCTTCCGGTGCGGCGGTGAACGCGAACGTCGCGGCCACCGCCGCCGCCACCCCGAGTACCGCGGGCGCGGCAACGGCCGAGGCCAACCGATGTCGCGCGAAGAACTCACGAAGAGCCATGTCCGAACCCCAGATTCCTGTAACCGACAAGTGGAAGGACAGGCCCCCCGACGGGCCATGTGTCACGTATGAGGTCGTGGGAGGTGGGAAGAGTGTTACTGGTCGGATGTCAGTCGTGTCCTGTGATCGATGTTGCGACCGCATCCGGCCGATCCCGGAAAATGGCTCTGGCCCGCTGCTTCAGACGATGAAAGCCTCGGCGATCGCATAGCTGTCCTCGTACATGTGGTAGCGGCTGATCTTGCCGTCGGTGACGGTGAAATGCAGTGCGTAGGCATTGGTGAACGTCTTGCCGGTGGCCTTGACACCGAAGACGCAGGTGGCGAAGACAACCGCGTCCTCGCCCTGCGCGAATTTGCCGGTGATCTCGAACGATTCCGGGGCCGTCAGCACCTTCGGAAAGATGCCGAAGAATTCCTCGATTTCGGCCCGGGTGGAACGCTCACCCGCCCACGGCACATGCGCGGCGCCGTTCACCCGGAAATCGACCTTGTCGGCGAACTGGTCGAGCAGTGCGCTCATATCGCCGGAGCCGAAATTGCGGAAGAACTCGTCGACGACCTCGATGGTGGAGCTGGTGTTGCCGGACATGATGTTTCTCCTTGTCGTTGGATCGGAAAGGGCGTCAGAGAGCAAGTGCGGCACAGCCGGCCGTGGCGCGCTCGGATCGCCTGGCCGGTGCTCAGCACCGCGACGTCGTCGGCGCGAGCCTGGCTACCAACTAGGTGGTTGGATTCTGACACGGCAGCTCGCAAGTGTCCAACCAACCAGTTGGATGCTAGGTTGGGCTACCGTGAACAGCCGGGGCGACGGATCAGGAAGGGCCGGGAGGACGCCGTCACGGGCGCCCTCA
The DNA here is from genome assembly GCF_010858045.1 of Nocardia cyriacigeorgica. Lineage (GTDB taxonomy): Bacteria > Actinomycetota > Actinomycetes > Mycobacteriales > Mycobacteriaceae > Nocardia > Nocardia cyriacigeorgica_E. Next base: position 176,849 of record NZ_JAAGVC010000009.1, on the reverse strand, counting down.
CCGAACGCACATGCGACGAGATTCCGCTAGAACCAAACAGCTACTGCTCGAGGCGGCCAGGGCCGAGTTCGCCGAGCACGGCATCGCCGGGGCACGGGTGGACCGGATCGCGGCGAACGCCGGCTGCAACAAGGAACGCATCTACGGCCACTTCGGCAATAAGGAGGCCCTGTTCAGCGCCGTCCTCGCCAATGCCATGCTCGGACTTGCCGATACCGTCAAACCCGGCGAGAGCTCCGCCGCCGAACTGGTCCGGCGCGTATTCGACTACCACCGCGCCGACCCGTCGCTGCTGCGCCTGCTGATGTTCGAGGCCCTGTACTACGGCGACACCCTCGTCGACAGCAATGTGCACCGTCGTGACTGGTACGCCCAGGTGAAAGCCGCCCTCGTCGAGCGGACCGGCCTGCCGGAACAGGAGATCGGCCGCGCCCTGCTCACCCTCGTCGGTCTCGGCGCCTGGCCGATCGCCATGCCCCAGCTCGTCCGCTTGTTCCTCGGCGATTCCGCGGGCACCGACGACGCCATGGTCGATCTCAGGGAATCCCTCGCCGCCTTCGCCGAACGAGCCGCAGAGCTGCCCTAGCCGAACTCAGCCCCGCGCCATATCCACGAATCGGCTCAAATGCAGCTGGTGCGCGACCGTGATCGTGGCCGTCGGCCCGTTTCGGTGCTTACCGAGGATCAGGTCGGCCTCGCCACCGCGCGGGTCGTCGCGTTCGAAGGCGTCGGGCCGGTGCAGCAGGATGACCATATCGGCATCCTGTTCCAGAGAGCCCGATTCGCGCAGGTCGGAGACCATGGGGCGCTTGTCGGTTCGCTGTTCGGGGCCACGGTTCAGCTGGCTGATGGCGACCACCGGGACTTCGAGTTCCTTGGCGAGCAGTTTCAGGTTTCGGGAGAAATCCGAGACTTCCTGCTGACGGGATTCGACCTTCTTGCCGGAGGTCATCAGCTGCAGGTAGTCGACCACGACGAGCTTCAGATCGTGGCGCTGTTTGAGCCGGCGCGCCTTGGCCCGGATCTCCATCATCGTCAGGTTCGGTGAATCGTCGACGAACAGCGGCGCCTCACTGATCTCACTCATCCGCCGCGCCAGCTTCGTCCAGTCGTCATCACTCATCCGCCCGGACCGCATATCCCCGAGCTTGATCTTCGCCTCCGCCGACAGCAGACGCATCACGATCTCGGTCCGGCTCATCTCCAGCGAGAAGATAACGCTCGCCAAACCGTGCTTGATCGAACAACTCCGCATGAAATCCATACCAAGGGTGGATTTGCCCACGCCGGGCCTGGCGGCGACGATGATCATCTGGCCGGGGTGCAGTCCGTTGGTGATCTCGTCGAGTTCGGTGAAGCCGGTGGGGACGCCGAGGGAGATGCCGCCGCGGCTGGCGATGGAGTCGATTTCGTCCATCGTGGGCTGGAGCAGTTCCTCGAGCGGGAGGAAGTCTTCGGTGGTGCGGCGTTCGGTGACCTCGTAGACCTCGGCCTGGGCGCGGTCGACGACCTCGGCGATGTCCTGGCCGTCGGCACCCGCGTAGCCGTACTGGACGATGCGGGTGCCCGCTTCGACGAGGCGGCGCAGAATGGCCTTCTCAGCGACGATCTCGGCGTAGTAGCCGGCGTTGGCGGCGGTGGGGACGGTCTGGGTGAGGGTGACCAGATAGGGGGCGCCGCCGATGCGTTTGAGTTCGCCCCGGCGATCCAGGCCGGCGGCGACAGTGACGGGGTCGGCGGGTTCGCCGCGGCCGTACAGGTCGAGGATGGTGTCGTAGATCGCCTGATGGGCGGGACGGTAGAAATCGCCGGGGCGCAGGGCCTCGACCACGTCGGCGATGGCGTCCTTGCTGAGCAGCATGCCGCCGAGAACGGACTGCTCGGCCGCCATATCGTGCGGTGGCTGGCGCCCGAAATCCTCGCCGGGCGGTTCCGGCGGGTAATCGGTATGCCCACGGTCATCGACGACTGCCACCTGACTCGACCGTCCTCTCTACCCGATAGGGCTCACCCTATTGACGACTGGTTCTACCCCCGGGGTACGACAGATTCGGCGTGTCGGACAGGCATGACCAGCACCGTTGCCCACCCCCGGTCGCGAGTTCAGTTACCGCTCCGGCATCCACCGGATCGTGACCGCTCAGAGGCTCGCGCACGGCGATGCGACGAACCTAGGCGACCGCGCATGCACATACCAAACCCGGCTGTGCACACATCTGTGGATAACCTGTGGACTGTTTACCCAACGGTGTGCACCTCCTGTGCACTACTTGGGGAAAACCCTGGTCATCGACCACAAACACGCAGATAGGTACGTATTTCCACAGGTGTGCATGTGTGGATAAATAAAGTCTCGGCGTGTCGGTGGAGTTGAACAGCCGGGCGTGTTGAGTTAACAGACGATGGACAAGCTATGAGGTGAATCACATTACGAGCGGTTGGTTTCTCCAATGATCCACAACATGCACATCTGGGGATAACTTGCCGTGCTGTGCACAGCACGAACCCACGCCACGGTCGCCCGGCAACCGGCAGAAGACAGAGCTAATTCCCGGTTACCCACACGGGTATAGCCCGCTGAACAAACAGTGCACAGCCGAAGGCCACCCCCGTGCGGAACACGGGCGTGGCCTTCGACTCGATGTATTCCGGCGCTCGGCCGTGAACTCAGCTCTCGGCTGCGACGACGTCCAGGTCGAACGTGGCAACCACATCCGGGTGCAGGTGCACCGAGATCTTGTGCTTACCGGTCGACTTGATGTGCGACTTCGGCAGGTCGATGCTGCGCTTGTCCAGCACCGGTCCGCCGGCCGACTTCACCGCGGCGGCGACGTCGGCCTGGGTGACCGAACCGAACAGCTTGCCGGTGCCCGCGGTCTTCACGCTCAGCGAGACCGACTCCAGGCCCTCGATGGCCTGCTTCAGCTCGTTGGCGTGGTCCAGGTCGCGCACGCGACGGGCATCCTGCGCCCGGCGAATGCCCTCGACCTGCTTCTGGGCGCCACGGCTGGCGACGATGGCAAGGCCGCGCGGGAGCAGGTAGTTGCGCCCGTAGCCGTCCTTGACCTCGACCGTGTCGCCGGGGGCACCGAGGTTGTCCACATCAGCGGTCAGAATGAGCTTCATTTGCGTGCCTCCCTTGCTCAGCGAGCCGTCGACACGTAAGGCAGCAGCGCCACCTCACGCGAGTTCTTGACGGCAACCGCGATGTCGCGCTGGTGCTGCACGCAGTTGCCGGTGACCCGGCGGGCACGGATCTTGCCGCGATCGCTGACGTACTTGCGCAGCAGCGCCGTGTCCTTGTAGTCGATGTTGACGAGTCCGGTCTTGCTCTCCTTGCAGAAAGTGCAAGCCTTCTTCTTGAGCACCTTTTCGCGCGCGGGCGCTTTAGGCATGGTCTTCTACTCCGTAATCTTGGTGGCCCACCGTCGCGGGCCGATATGAGCCGTTGTCAGAACGGCGGTTCGTCATCCATGCGGCCGCCCCCGAAGGAGCCTGCCGCGGGCGCGCTGCCCCACGGGTCGTCGGCGGCACCCTGGCCACCGGAACGCCCACCACTGTTGGCCTGCTGGTAGTTGCCACCACCGCCGCCGGAACCACCGGAGCCGCCGGAACCGAATCCGCCGCCACCCCCGCCGCCGCGGCTGGTCTTGTTGACCTTCGCGGTGGCGTAACGCAGCGAGGGACCGACCTCGTCGACCTCGAGCTCGACTACCGTGCGCTTCTCACCCTCGCGGGTTTCGTAGGAGCGCTGCTTGAGCCGTCCGCTCACGATCACACGAGAACCCCTGGTCAGGCTCTCGGCGACATTCTCCGCGGCCTCGCGCCAGATGTTGCAGCGCAGAAACAGCGCTTCGCCGTCTTTCCATTCATTGGTATTACGGTCGAACACGCGGGGCGTGGAGGCGACGGTGAAGTTCGCCACCGCGGCGCCCGCGGGCGTGAATCGAAGCTCGGGGTCGGCCGTCAGATTTCCGATGACGGTGATGACCGTGTCGCCTGCTGCCATGAGGTTCCTCCTGCTCGGTGTGCAGTTCCCGGGTGCACTCGCTTGTCGTGCTAGAGCCTAGAGACAGGCACCGACCAAACACGGGTCAAACGAGGACCGAAAGAACTACTTGTCGTGGCGCAGGACCTTGGTGCGCAGCACCGACTCGTTGAGACCCAGCTGGCGGTCGAGCTCGCTCACGGTGGCGGGCTCGGCGGTCAGGTCGATGACGGCGTAGATGCCCTCGGCCTGCTTGCGGATCTCGTAGGCGAGCCGGCGGCGGCCCCAGATGTCGACCTTGTCGATCTTGCCGCCATCGGTGCGAACCACGCTGAGCATGTTCTCCAGGTTCGGACCAACGGTGCGCTCGTCCAGGCTCGGGTCGAGGATGACCATTACTTCATAATGACGCACGGACCAATCACCTCCTGTGGACTAGGAAACGGCCACGGACGGTCCGTGGCAGGAGGGTCGTCGCGTCAGCAACCCGGCAAGGTTACCTGACCAGGTATTGACCGGCGAAATCGATCCCCCCGCCACTACGCTGATCGGTATGCCGAACGGACCCGCAGCAGGCGAGCTGGTCGCCGGTCGCCTGCCACGGGTGGGGGCGGCGACCGTCGCGGTGCTGCTGTGCGGGCTGACGTTGCTGGCCGCGTTCTGGAACAAGGCGCGCTGCGCTGGGGCGCCGTTCCGCCAGGACGGGCGTTCGGTGGCATTCGATCTGTTCAAGGATTCGCGCGTCTGTTATTCCGATATCCAGTTCCTGTGGCTGGGCCGCGATATCGATCAACACGTCTTTCCTTATATCCATGGCGGCATCACCGGTGACGGCGCGCTGGTCGGCGGGGCGGTCGAATATCCGGTGCTCAGCGGGCTGCTGATGTGGGTCGGCGCGCTGCGCGCCGACAACGACGCGATGTTCCTGCTGCATTCGGCGTTGCTGCTGGCGCCCTTCGCGCTGCTCACCGCCTGGTTGCTGGGCCGGATGGCCGGCTGGCCCGCGCTGTTGTGGGCGGCGGGGCCCCCGCTGGTGCTCTACGCCTTCCACAATTGGGAACTGCCGGTGGTGTGCGCGGCGGTCGCGGCGATCTACGTCATGACGATGCTGCCGCGCTGTTCACTGCGGACCAGGGCGGTGCTTGCGGCCGTTCTGCTCGGGATCGGCTTCTGCCTCAAGTTGTATCCGGGGATCTTCGTCCTGCCGTTGCTGGCGTATGTGCTCACCGGCGGGGCCGATGCCGCGGGCGCCGGCCTGCGCGATCGGCGTTTCGACGTGCGTGGCGCGCTGCTGACCGGTGCGGCGGCGCTGGCCACCGTGGTCTTGGTCAATCTGCCGTTCGCACTGGCCGGGTACGAGGGCTGGCGGGCCTCGTTCACTTTCCAGCAATTGCGCCAGGCCGATATCACGACCAATTCGATCTGGTATTGGGGCCTGCGGCCACTGTTCGGGCCGGAGGCAGTGGACGAGCAGAATTTCCAGCAGGTGGTCTCCGGCGCCTCGCCCGCGCTGATCCTGCTGTCGTTCGTGCTGGCGATGTGGCTGGGGTGGCGGCGGTTCAGCACCACGGGTGTGTTCCCGTGGGTGGGCGTGAGCGGGGCGATGCTGTGTGGATTCCTGCTGTTCCACAAGGTGCATTCCCCGCAGTACACGCTGTGGATCATTCCTTTCCTGGTGCTGCTGCGTGTGCCGTGGACGTTGGTCGTCGCCTATCTGGTGGCGGATGCAGCCATCGGCGTCGGCGTATTCCGGTACTTCTACGCCCTCGGCACCGGCAATTCGGTCGAACTGACCGAGGCCATCGTGCAATTCGGGGTGTGGGGCAGGGCCGGGCTGCTGCTCGTGCTGTTCTTCGTCTTCGTGCGAGCGGCCCCGCGTGTCGAAAGATCCGCCGTCCCACCGGCTCCGCGGCGCGACTCCGGCGAACTGCTGCCCGTGGGCTGAGGGTCGACAATGGTGCGATGAACGAACCCGCCGACATCGCAACGACGCGCACCGCCTACGACGGCGTGGCCGGGCTCTACGCCGACCTCGTCGCAGGCCACCTGGAGCGCAACCCCTTCGAGCGGGCCATGCTCGGCATCTTCGCGGAACTGGTGCGCGACAACGGATCCGGCCCAGTGGCCGATATCGGCTGCGGGCCGGGCCGGTTGACCGCGCATCTGAGCGAGCTCGGTCTCGAGGTGTTCGGCATGGACCTCTCGCCGGAGATGATCGCGCTGGCCGAACAGGCCTATCCCGGTCTGCGCTTCGAGGTCGGCACCATGGAGCGGCTCGGGATTCCGGACGGCTCGCTGGCCGGCCTGCTCGCCTGGTACTCGATCATCCATCTGCCGCCGCGGCGGGTGCCCGAGGTGCTCGCCGGCTTCCACCGGGCGCTGGCCGATGGGGGCTATGCGCTGCTGGCTTTCCAGGCGACCGACCCGCCCGAACCGATCACCGCGTTCGACCACAAGGTCACCGAGGCCTACCGCTGGTCACCGGAGCATCTGCTCGAGCTTCTGGTGGCGGCCGGTTTCGCGCCGGTGACGCGGATGGTGCGCGAACCGCAACCGGATGAGCGGTTCGATCAGGCCTATGTGCTGGTGACCAAGGACCCGACCGCGGCGGTCTGAAATTTCCCCTCCCTCACAAAACTAGAACGTGTTACATTCGATTCATGGCACCGACGCCGATCGATGACGCCGCGTCCGCTCACTGGCGATTAATGCGGTACACGGCGGTTTCGAGCGCGACGTGCCGGGCAGAAGGTTTACCGGGCAGCGTCCGGCGAGCCGAATATTATGCAACCCGTTCCAGGGCATAGGGAGACCAGAACCGCCATGCGTACCGAAATCTGCGACCGCCTGGGGATCGAGTTCCCCATCTTCGCCTTCACCCATTGCCGCGATGTGGCGGCCGCGGTCAGCAATGCCGGCGGTCTCGGGGTGCTCGGCGCGGTGGGCTTCACCGCTGAACAGCTCGAGGTCGAGCTCAGCTGGCTCGACGAGCACGTCGGCGACAAGCCCTACGGCGTCGACCTGGTGATCCCGTCGAAGTACGAGGGCAAGGGCATCGACGGGCTCTCGCCCGAGGAGCTCGAAGCCGAACTCGCCAAGCACGTTCCCGATGGCCACCGCGAATTCGCGGCCAAGCTGCTCGCCGACCACGGCGTGCCGGAACTGCCCGCCGATGAGGTGCACCCGCAGTTGCTCGGCTGGACCGCCACCACCGCCGCACCGCAGATCGAGGTGATCCTGCGGCATCCGAAGGCCAAGCTGGTGGCCAATGCGCTCGGCACCCCGCCGCCGGATGTGGTGAGCAAGATCCAGGAGTCCGGCCGGTTGATCGGCGCGCTGTGCGGTTCGGTCAAGCATGCGCTCAACCACAAGGCCGCCGGTCTGGATTTCGCGGTCTGCCAGGGCACCGAGGGTGGCGGGCACTGTGGCGAAGTGTCCTCGCTGGTGCTGTGGCCGCAGGTGATCGACGCGGTCGGCGATATGCCGGTGCTGGCGGCGGGCGGTATCGCCGACGGCCGTCAGGTCGCCGCGGCGATGGCGATGGGCGCGGCCGGCGCGTGGACCGGTTCGATCTGGCTCACCGTCGAGGAGGCCAATGTGCCGCCCGCGCAGATGCAGACCTTGATCGAGGCCACCAGCCACGACACCGTGCGTTCGCGGGCGTGGACCGGTAAGCCCGCGCGGATGCTGCGCAATGACTGGACCGAGGCGTGGGAGCAGTCCGACACCCCCGATCCGCTGCCGATGCCGCTGCAGATGATGGTCGCCCTCGACGGCGTCAAGCGCGGGCACCGGTATCCGGAGGCCGCCAAGGACGTCAACTTCAACCCGGTCGGCCAGGTGGTCGGCATGATGAACAAGATCGAGCGTTCCGCCGATGTGATGGCGCGCCTGGTCGAGGAGTACGTGGAGTCCTGCGAGCGGCTGAACAAGCTCAACGGGGCGCTGTGAAGTAGTCACCAGTTGTAGGAAGGCCGCCGAACCTCGGGTCCCGGCGGCCTTTCTCGTCGGCCGCAATGAGTTTCGCCCCGCTATCGGGGGCAGGTAGAAAGTGCCGATCACGGCACTCCGGAGAACCGATCCGGTGGGGCGGCCCGGCACAACCCCGCCCGTCGGACGGGTCGGGAGAACCGGGGCCGTCAGGCCGTCGCGGCGTGCGCGGAATCGGGTTCCTCGGCCGCGTCCAGCAACTCCGCGAATCGGGCGAGCACCTTCTCGTGATACATCCCGAAGAGGTCTTCGAAGAGCGCCAGCTGCGCTTCGGACGGCCCGGAATCGGACTCCCACACCGCCATCATGGCCCGCCACACCAGCACGTGCAGATCGGCGGCACCGGCGAAATAGGCTTCGATCGCCTCCGGGACCTCGAGCACCATCTCGCCGATGGAGTTCAAGATCGCGCGCTGCATGCTGGAGCCGAGCGCGGTGAGCAGCCGGCGCACCAGGCCGATCTCCACCGAGAGGATCTCGCGGTAGTCCGGAACCTCCAGGCGGGCAAGCGATTCCAGCCTGTCGATATCGGCCTTGAGCGCCGCCGGATCGGCATCGCAGCGGCCCGCGGTGTAGGCGAGCAGTGCGTCCATGACGATGCCGCGCTCCACCTCGACGATGTCGCGGAACATCTCGATCGCCACCTCGGGCATGGGCACCGAGTAGCGGAACAGATGCCGGTACACGTCGATGCCGCCGAGTTCGCGAACGTCGCGAATGGTGAAACCCTTGCCGCGCCGGGCATCGACGAAGCCGTAGGACTCCAGCCTGCCGAGGGTGAGCTGCGCGGTGGCGCGGTTCATCTCGAATTCGTCGGCGACCTGGCGCACCGAGGGCATCAGATCGCCGGGCCGGTACTCCCCCGCGGCGACCCGGCGTGCCAGCTCATCGGCAGCATCGGCGACCACCGTCCGGGATCCCATCCTGCACCCTCACCTTCGTCATACGTCCCAGACAGTCTAGGCGCAATGTGCCAGACTGCACATGGATACTACGGGGCGGCGCAGTGTGAGGTGAATCATGACCACTCGATGGGGCAAGGGCCGGGCAGGAGGCCAGGCGACGGGTCGATACGGCCTGTTCCCGGCGCGCCCCGACGGCACCCCGCCCATGAGCCGGGCGGCGCGCAACGCCAGGCTGGCGGCCCTGCCGGTGGCGTACGCGGGGCGGCGCGCGGCCGGAGCGGGCAGGCGCGCACTCGGCCGTTCCGCCGCGGAGGTGGATCGCGAGATCCAGTTGCGGACCGCCCAGCACATCTTCGAGGTGCTCGGCGAGCTCAAGGGGTGCGCCACCAAACTCGGCCAGCTGCTGTCCATTTATCAACTCGCGCTGCCGGAAGATATAGCCGATCCCTATCAGATCGCGCTGGCGCGGCTGCAGGACGCGGCGCCGATCATGTTGCCGCCGACCGTCGACGCGGCGATGGCGGCGAGTCTGGGCGGTGGCTGGCGGGGCTTGTTCCGCGAGTTCGACGATCGCCGCGCCGCTGCCGCCTCCATCGGTCAGGTGCATCGCGGGGTGTGGCATGACGGAAGGCCGGTCGCGGTCAAGATCATGTATCCCGGCGGGCGCGCGGCGGTGGAGGCGGATCTGACGCAGCTGCGGCGGATTTCGACGCTGGCGTCGGTGTTCCTGCCTGGTGCCGACGTCAAGGCCGTCACCGAGGCGATCTGTGAGTGTGTGCGCGGCGAACTCGATTACGGGGCCGAAGCGGCCAATCAGCAGGCCTTCGCGGCGGCCTTCGCCTGCGCACCCGAGTTCTCCATTCCCGCCGTGGTGGAACAGCGCGGCGATGTGCTGATCACCGAATGGCTCGACGGCACACCGGTCTCGCGCATCATCGCCTCCGGCAGTAAGGCCGAGCGCGATCGCGTCGGCATGCTGATGACGCGGTTCATCCTCTCGGGCTGGCAGCACGATCTGCTCTACGGCGATCCGCATCCCGGCAATTTCCGGTTACTGCCCGACGGGCGCCTCGGGATCGTCGATTTCGGCGCCTGCTCGCCGTGGCCGATCGAATTCCGCGCCCTCGCTTACGATTTCTGCGACGCCTTCTTCACCGGCGGCCCGGCCGACCTCGAAGCCGCGGTGCGGGCACACGGCTTCGTCGATCCGAGCCATCCCCTCGATGCCGACGCGCTGGTCTCCGCGCTCGGGGAATGCGGGGATCCGCTGCGGCACAGCAGCTTCCACCTGTCCACCCGCTGGCTGCGCCGACAGGTACTGCGCACGACGAATCCGCGGCTGTCGAATGTGGTCAGGGAATTGGCCATGCCCGCGCCGTTCACCCCGTTCGCCAGGGCCGGGCTGACGCTGATCGGGGCGTTGAGCCAGCTCGAGGCCGAGGTGTCCTACTTGGACGAAGTGGTCGGCGCGCTGCCGTTCCTGGACGAGGTGTTCCAGCGGGCGGGCACGCTCGCTGAGCAGGTCGAGCCGGGTGCGCAGCGGCGGCTGCGAGTGGTCCAGCAGGTGCCGATCAGCTGAGGTCCGCCGATGGTCAGTGGCCGAGACCGAACCGATGTCGCAGCGCCGCGCGATCATCGCCGCCGATGAGCGCACGATAGCCACGGCGGAAGCGACGCGGGTTTGCGCTGTCCCAGACAATTGGGTTCGCGGCTACCGGCGCGGTCGACAGGAGGCGAGACAGACAACCGCCCCCGACCAGCTCACCGGCGGCAACTCAGTGCGACAACCACTCTCGCCAGGTCGGCCGGATCAGCTCCGCCAACACCGCGTACCCCTCGGCCCCCGGATGCGCGCCGTCGCCGATGCGGACCTCGTGCCGCCAGACCGGATCGGCGCTGAGACGCTGGTGGGTGCGGACATAGGGCACGGCGGCGGTGGCGCAGAGCTCGGCGAAGCGGGCGTCGAGGGCGGCGGTGCGGGCATTGTGCTCGTCATCGTCGATCGGTGGCGGAGCGACGACCAGGGCCGGCCAGCCGCGGTCGGCGGTCTCGGCGAGCAGGGCGGTCAGATTCGCCACCGAATCGGCGGCGGCCACTCGCTGCCTGCCGTTCTCGATCATGGTGTCGTTGACACCGAAGGAGAACACCACCCTGGCGTCGGCGTCATCGGGCAAGCGCGGCAGGGATTCGGCGAGCCAGCGCGCCCGGATCTCGGAGGAGGTCTGCCTGCGCACGCCCAGGTTGTACGCCGTCACCGGATGGCCGCAGGCGTGCGCGTCGGCGACCAGGCGGCCTGCCCAGCCGAGCGCCGACGGGTCACCGACGCCGGCGACGAAAGAATCACCGACGAAACAGATACGGGTATCGCGACTCACCCGATGATCATGCCTCCGCACTGCGGACGTGCACGTGCCCAGCCGTGCAATAAGATCGCGGTGTTCGTTCGGGAGGGAGTGATCGTGGCAGGGGAATCGGAGCGGCGTGCCGCCGCCCCGCAATGGTTCGCGGACCTGCTCGGCAGTCGGCACTGGATTCGCCGCACCGAGCCGTTTCCGCACGTCTACGCGCGTGATGTGTTCGCGCCGGAGTTCTATCGCCGCCTGGCCGAGGAGTTCGACCGCGCCCGCCGCGAGCATGCCGATCGATTCGCCAAGGTGGCCGACAACTATGGGGCCAGCGGTATTCGGCTGACCGAGCTGAGCAACGGCCCGCTCGCGGTGTTCCAGTCCCGCGAATGGCACGACATGATCGCCGGTGTGGCCGGAGTCGAGGCGACCGGTGACGTCGAGGCGTCGCTGCACAGCCATCCGGTCGACAGCCCGCGCGGCTGGCCGCACAACGATCTCGCCCCGGCCTGGTTCGCCGGCGCCGCCCCCGGGCCGGGTGAGGTGCGCGTCCCGGAACCGAACGTCGACACCAAGACCGGCCCGCGCAGCGCCGACATCGTGGCCAGGGAAACGGTACGGGCGGTCACGCTGCTGTTCTATCTGGCCAACGACCCGTGGGAGCCGGGCGGCGGCGGTGAGACGGCGCTGTTCAGTAAGGGTGAGCGCGGTGCGCGACCGGCGAAACTGGTCCCGCCGCTGAACAATTCGCTGGTGATGTTCGAATGCACACCGCGCTCATGGCATGCCTTCGCCGGTGCCAACACCGCCGAACGCAACTGTGTGGTGATGTGGCTGCACCGGCCGAAGGCCGACGTGGTGCGGCGTTGGGGAGGAGACCGCATTGTCCAATGGTGAGCGCCGCGTCTGCCTGATCACCGGGGCGGGCGGCAGGCTGGGTGACGCGTTCTGCCGCGCGCTCTACACCCACTACGACATCGTCGCGGTCTGCCGCAATCGGGTGCCGGCCGCGCCCTCGCAGGAGGAGTGGTTCGTCGATCCGCTCGAACCGGACCGGGTGATTCCGCAGAACGAGTCGCGGGTCTTCGTGGTGCATTCGGATCTGACCGAGCCCGGCGAGCCCGAACGGGTCGTGGATCTGGCGCTGGCCAAGTTCGGCCGGGTGGATCTGCTGGTGAACAATGCGGCGAATATGGCGCTGCACCCGCTCGGCGTGGTCGACGGCGATGCCGCACTCGACGCGTTCGGACCGGTGTTCACGCTGAATGTCGAGGTGCCCCTGCGGCTGGCGACCCGGCTGGCGCAGCGGTTCTGGCTGCACGACGACGCCGCCAACCGCGCGAACAACCGCAATGTCGTCAATGTGTCCAGCATGTCGGGGCCGGAAGTCTTCGGTGGTCAGACGCTGTACGGCACGTCCAAGGCCGCGCTCAACAAGCTCACCCGCCATCTGGCCGACGAGTTCGACGAGTTCGGCGTGCGGGTCAACGCGATCGCGCCGGATGCGTTCCCCGGCTCCATCGCCACCACGAAGGTCGTCCGCGCCATCGTCGAACTCGACAGTGGCGAGATGACCGGGACGGTGTTCAGCGTGGTCCCGCCGACCGGCCCTCCGGTGGGACGGCACGCTCGCACGGCCGGGGCCTGAGTCCGTCCGGCCGCACCCAACCGCGGCCACCGCACGGCCATCATCCCGGTGCGGAGAAGCGGGCCACGCTGATCGAGGCGCCGCCGATACCACTTCCCGGCTGTCTGGGCAACCGATTGCCGGACGTCGGTGCGGCGTGTTGGTGTGTATCGTCCGCCTCGGCCTCCTGCATACTCACCTGCAGTGAGCGAGGGTGGCCGGCGTAGCTTCAACTCGATCCGAAAGTACCGATACGACATGCGAGTCGATGGGCGGGACATCCCGGTCACGGGCAGCCTGCTGCAGCCGTTGACCCGGCGCACCAGTGACATCATCCGTGTCGTCCTCGCCGCGATCGGGGTCGGGGTGGTGATCGCGGGTTCGCTGATCACCCGGCCGGAATGGCTGGCGCTGGAACGTTCGGTCTCCAATATCGTCGGATTCCTCAATCCCGACCAATCCAACCTGGTCTATCTGCTCTACGGCATCGCCATCCTGATCCTGCCCTTCGCCATCCTGATCGAGCTGGTGCTCGGCAGGCAGTGGAAACTGATGGCCGGATACGCGGCGGCGGGGCTGGTGGCCGGGTTGCTGCTGTCCATCACCGGTACCGGGCTGTCGGCGCCGAAATGGCATCTTCAGGTGCCGGACAAGCTCGACAACACGTTCTTGCAGCAGTTCCTCGACGATCCGCGCTGGATCGCGATGCTGGCCGCGGTGCTGACGGTGTCGAGTCCGTGGCTGCCGGACCGGGCCCGGCGCTGGATGTGGTTTCTGCTGCTGGCCTTCGCCCCGATCCATCTGGTGGTCAGTACCGTCGTGCCGGCGAGGGCGATGTTCGGGCTCGCGGTGGGCTGGCTGGTGGGCGCGGTGATCGTGCTGGTGGTCGGCACGCCCGCGCTCGAGGTGCCGCTCGACGCGGCGGTGCGGGTGCTGGCCAAGCGCGGGTTCACCGTGACCGCGTTCACCGTGGTGCGGCCGTCGGGCCCTGGCCCGCTGTTGCTGTCGGCGGCGGTGGCCGGGCCGGAGCGCCGGCTCACCGTCGAGTTGTACGGCAAGAACCAGCGCAGCCACGGCGCGCTGCGCCAGCTGTGGCGCTGGCTGACGTTCCGTTCCAGCGAGACCGCACCGCTGCACGGTTCGATGCACCGCGCGGTCGAGCATCGGGCGCTGATGGCGATCGCGGTCGGCGATCTGGGGATGGCGGCGCACGCGCCGGTGGCGGTGGCGTCGCTGGATCGCGGGTGGATGCTGTACGCCCATACGGTGCCGCGCGGGATGCCGCTGGCCGAGCTCGACGAGGAGATGCTGCCCGGACTGTGGCAATCGCTGGATTCGCTGCACCGGCGCCAGATCGCGATCGGTGATCTGCGTCCCGACGAGATCCGGGTGGAGGACGGCCTCGCCCGCTTCGGCGGGTTCATCGGCGCCGAGCTCGGCGCCTCCGACGCGCAGATCCAGTCCGATGTCGCACAGCTGCTGGTCTCCACGGCGTCGATCTTCGGCCGCGAGCCCGCGGTGCGCGCGGCGATCGCGACCCTCGGCGAGCAGGCGGTGCTCACCGCCTCGCGCAGGCTGACCAGATCCGGTATGCCCTCCGGGATCCGCAAATCGGTGCCGGACTGGAAGGCGGTGATGTCGGGCACCCGCGACGAGGTGCGCAAGCAGACCGGCCAGGACCGGATCGAGGCCGAGCAGATCACCCGGTTCAGCCGCAAGAGCATCATCCAGCTGGTGCTGCTGATCGGCCTGGTCTACGTGGCCTATCCGTTCATCAGCGCGGTGCCGACCTTCTTCAGCCAGCTGCGCACCGCGAATTGGTGGTGGGCGCTGGCGGGCCTTGCCTTGTCGACGCTCACCTATATCGGCACCGCGGCCGCCCTCTGGGCGTGCGCGTCGGGTGTGGTGAGCTTCCGCAACCTGGTGATCATGCAGGTGGCCAACACCTTTGCCGCGACCACCACGCCTGCCCGGGTGGGTGGCCTCGCGCTGAGCGTGCGATTCCTGCAGAAGGGCGGCCTCGGCGCGGTCCGCGCGACGGCGGCGGTGGCGTTGCAGCAGGCCGTGCAGGTGATCACCCACATCAGCCTGCTGGTGTTCTTCAGCATCGCGGCGGGTACCTCGGCGGACCTGTCGCATTTCGTGCCCGACGAGACCATCCTGTACCTGCTCGCCGGCGTCGGCGTCGGCATCATCGGCACCTTCATGTTCGTGCCGAAACTGCGGCGCTGGCTGAATACTTCGGTGCGGCCGCAGCTCCAAGAGGTGCTCGGTGAGCTCGCCGATCTGGCCAAGGATCCGAAGCGGTTCGCCATCATCATCGCCGGCTGCGCGGCACTGACGCTGGGTCAGGCGCTGGCGCTGTGGGCCAGTGTGGAGGCCTTCGGCGGCGGGACCACCTTCGTCACCGTCACCATCGTGACCATGATCGGCGGCACCCTGGCCTCCGCGGCGCCGACGCCGGGTGGTGTCGGTGCGGTGGAGGCGGCGCTGATCGGTGGTCTGGCCGCATTCGGGCTGCCCGCCGCCGTCGCGGTGCCGTCGGTGCTGCTCTATCGCGTGCTCACCTGCTGGCTGCCGGTGTTCTGCGGCTGGCAGGTCATGCGCTGGATGACCAACAAGAACATGATCTGAGCCGACCGGGAACACAGTTGCGCCCACCTCTGAGCGACAACATGTTTCGCTGACGCTCAAAGGTGGGCGGCACTATCCCCGGGGCAGATCTGTCGGCGGCGCTGCCGACGTCAATGGTCCGGCGCGCGGCGAGGATTCACGTGAAACCTACGAATGCTGGTTGCGCAGCTCGACTTTCACGACCTTGCCGCTGGCGTTGCGCGGCAACTCCGGAACCACCACGAGCTCCTTGGGATGCTTGTACCTGGCCAGGTTCTCGTTGAGGAACGGTTCCAGCTCGGCGAGGGTCAGCTCACCCTCCGGATCGGCGAGGGCGACCACCGCGACCGGGACCTCACCCCACTTCTCGTGCGGACGGCCGATGACGGCGGCCTCGCGGATCCGCGGATGGGCGAAGAGCACGTTCTCCACCTCGGCACAGTAGATGTTCTCGCCGCCGGAGATGATCATGTCCTTCTTGCGGTCCACCACATAGATGAAGCCCTCCTCGTCCTGGCGGACCAGGTCGCCGGAGTGGAACCAGCCGCCGGCGAAGGCGTCGGCGGTGGCCTCCGGCTTGTTCCAGTAGCCCTGCATGAGGGTCGGTCCGCGATAGACGATCTCGCCGACCTCGCCAGGGGCGACATCGTTCATCTCGTCGTCGACGATGCGGGCCTGGATGGTCGGAATGGGCTTGCCGACCGAGCCGAGCTTGCGGATCGCGTCCTTGCCCTCGAGCACGCAGGTGATCGGCGACATCTCGGTCTGCCCGAACACCGCGACGTTGAACGCGTCGGGGAAGCATTCGGCCATGGCCTTCAGCACCGTGTCGGAGGCGGGCGCGGCGCCCCAGCTGAGCGCCTTCAGCGCGAGCTTGCGCTCCTTGACGGTGGGCTCATCGCAGATCAGCTGCCATTGCGCGGGAACGCAGAAGGCCGTGGTGGCCTGCTCCGCCTCGACCGCGTCGAGGAATTCGGTCGCGTCGAAGGCGCCGAGCGGATGCAGCACGGTCTTGGCCCCGAGCATGAAATACGGTGCGAGACTGCCGAGTCCGGCGATATGGAACAGCGGCGAGGTGCAGAAACCGATCGACTCCTGATCGATGGCCATCGCCCGGATACAGGTCAGGGCCTGAGCGTTCATATTGGCGTGCGAGAGGATCGCGCCCTTGGGGCTGCCGGTGGTGCCCGAGGTGTACATGATCAGGCTCGGCGTGTCCTCGGGGATGTCGAGCGGGGTGTGCGGCTGCCCCTCCTCGGCGAGCAGGGCCTCGAAGCCGAGTACGCCGTCGGCGGATCGGCCGCCGATGACCACGCAGGTCTCCAGCGATTCCACCTGCCCGAGGACCGCGGTGGCCAGCGGCTGGAGCACGGTGTCGGTGATGACCACCTTGGCGCCGCTGTCGGAGGCGATGTAGGCGACTTCGGGCGGGGTGAGCCGGAAGTTCACCGGGACCGCGATGGCGCCGAGGGCGTTGATGCCGAAGACCGACTCCAGGTATTCGGGATAGTTGAGCGCGAGGATGAGCACTCGGTCGCCGAAGCCGACACCGCGGCGGGCCAGCGCGTCGGCAAATTTCAGCGAGCGTTCGTGCAGTTGCCGCCAGGTGGTGTCGGCGCCACGGAACCGCACGGCGACCTCGTTCGGCCGCATGGCCGCATGGGTCGCGAGCTGGTTGTTCCAATGATTGCGCCGCGATCTGATCGGCTCGTCCAACGCTTGCACACCGGTGGTCATCCAGGCACTCCTCTCCCGCACGGTGGCCGCCGGAGCGTCCGGCGGTGGTGACGGGCTCAACCTGTGCGAAGAATAACAAGTAACTTACCCGGCAACAAGGATTCGCGCTGCTGATTCGGCGTTAATCTTCCGGCCACACCGCCATGGCAGGGCTATCGGCAATATCCGCAGGCTGTCGGCAGTTTATCCGCCTCGACAGGTAGGTCGACACAGCCAGCAGGATCGCAGACATATGCGAATCCCCACTTACTTACAGCTTGTCGAGAGGTTGATTCGCGTGTCACGATCTCCCCGAGAGCGGGCACGCCCGCGACGAGCAGAGGAGAAGCAATGCTGCGGACCAGGTTCACCGAGACCTTCGGTGTGGAACATCCGATCGTGCAGGGCGGCATGATGTGGGTCGGCCGCGCCGAACTGGTCGCGGCCGTCGCCAATGCCGGCGGGCTCGGTTTCATCACCGCCCTGACCCAGCCAACCCCCGACGACCTGCGCCGCGAGATCGCGCGCACCAGGGAACTCACCGACAAGCCCTTCGGCGTCAACCTCACCATCCTGCCGTCGATCAACCCGCCGCCGTACGCCGAATACGTGCAGGCCATCATCGACAGCGGCATCAAGATCGTGGAGACCGCAGGCAGCAACCCGGAACCGTTCCTGCCCTATTACCGCGACGCCGGCGTCAAGGTGCTGCACAAGTGCACCAGCGTCCGGCACGCACTCAAGGCCGAGCGGATCGGCGTCGACGGCGTGAGCATCGACGGCTTCGAATGCGCGGGCCACCCCGGCGAAGACGACGTCCCCGGTTTGGTGCTGATCCCGGCCGCCGCCAGGGAACTGAGCATCCCGATGATCGCCTCCGGCGGTATCGCCGACGCTCGCGGCCTGGTCGCCGCGCTGGCGCTGGGCGCGGACGGCGTCAATATGGGCACCCGCTTCCTGTGCACCCAGGAGTCGTGCATCGACCACAAGGTCAAGGAGCGGATCGTGGCAGGCAGCGAGCGCGACACCCAGCTCATCTTCCGCACCATGCGCAATACCGCCCGCGTCGCCGACAACGAGATCAGCCGCAAGGTCGTCGAGATCGAGAAGGCGGGCGGCACCTTCGACGACGTCCGCGATCTGGTCGCGGGCGCACGCGGGCGCCGCGTCTTCGACGAGGGCGATCTGGACGCGGGCATCTGGTCGGTCGGCCTGTGCCAGGGCCTGATCCACGACATCCCCACCTGCGCCGAACTCATCGAGCGCATGGTCGGCGAGGCCGAGCAGCTGATCACCGCGCGGCTGGCGGAGACCGTCGTCGTCGGCTGATCCGCAGCGGATCGGGGCGAATACCGCGCCCCGGCTCGCGCTCGGCCCCGCGATCGCATGTGCCGGGCCGACCGACCTCGCCGACGCGAGACGGCGATGTGCCGTGGGGCGAATCAGTCCGGCCCGGACCTGCCCGCTGCTGGAACTCGGTGGCGTCTCGGACGAGCGAGCCGCGCGGCCCCGACACGGCTCAATGGTGGCGCGCCGCCAGTGCCGAGACGGCGTCGTGGTCGTGTGCGGCGACGACGTCGATGCCGTCGGGCAGGGCGTGCAGACGATGGATGGTGGCGAAGGTGGCGTCGCGATCGGCGTCGAACAGCAGGCCAGGCATCGGGGCCTTCTCGCGGATCAGTTCGATCTGGAGTTTGTTCCAGACGGCATCGCCTGCTAGCAGGACGCGGGAGCCGTCGTCCACGGCGAGCAGCACGCCGATGCTGCCGGGGGTGTGGCCGGCCAGGTCTACCAGGACGACCGAACCGTCACCGAAGAGGTCCTTGCTGCGGTGGAAGGTGAGCACCGGTGGGCCGTCGAGTTCGAAAGGCGCGCAGGCCCGGTTGTCCAACGTCGCCCGCACGACCGACATGGGCGCCTGCGGCCCGGTGGTCGCCCAATCCAATTCCGCTGCGGGCAGCTTGATTTCGATCGACGACGGCAATTCGAGCAGGCCGGAGACGTGATCCCAGTGCAGATGGGTCGGCAGCACGAAATCGATATCGGAGACCGCGATATCGCGGGCGGCCAAGGCATCGGACAGGCCGAGCACGGGCTTGTCCGGCGCGACCAGCAGCGGAATCGGGAACGGCAGCCCCGGCAGCACCCGGCTGTGCGGGTCGGCGCACAACGCCGGGTCGACCAGGAACCGGGCGCTGGGATGTTCGACCAGGTACGAACCCATAGCCATCGGCAGCTCGCGCAAGCTACGCACCCCCTCGGCGACGATGGTGGCCGGCGCCGACATCGTCGCCTGCGGGATCACCCGCAACCGGACGGTGGCGCGGGCCCGCGGTAGCGGCGCCTGCTCGATGCTCGCCAGCAACCCGGCATCGGGACGGCGTGGGCGCAGCAATTTCGGCGGCGTAGCCACCAACGCCGCACAGCAGCGCAGCACGGTCGGCACGGTCGGAATACGCCCATCGCGGATATCGGCCACGCTGCCACGGTAGGCGATCCGGCGTGTCGGCGAAAGGGCACGCAGGCAGCGCAATCGCACCTTGCCGAGACCGAATTCTCCGGCATAATCGCGTGGGTACCAGCCGGGGTGCGCGGCTGCCGATGCGTGATCGGGAAGAGGGGACGGATGGGGGCGAATCAGCTTGGCGGCCAAGCGCTTACCCGCCGCGCGCTCACCGATGCCGCGGTCGCGACCGTCGCCGGAATACTCGCCGTGGACCCGTCCACGATCAGCACCGGCACGAGCTTCGCCGACCTCGGCCTCGGCTCGGCGCAATTGGCTCGGTTGACCGCGCATCTGGAGGACGCCTTCGGCGTCGAGGTGCCGATCACCGCCCTGTACGACCACCCCGATATCGAACAACTGGTCGACTCCCTCATGCGATGAGCCCACCCCATCCCACCTCGACGCCGGTCTCGGTCATCGGCATCGGCTGCCGCCTGCCCGGAGCCGACGGACCGCACCAGTTCTGGCAGCTGCTCCTCGACGGCCGAGACGTCACCGGAATGCCGCCGCAGGGCCGCGCCGGTCATCAGCGAGGCGGCTACCTCACCCGGATCGACCGCTTCGACAACGAGTTCTTCGGGATCTCCGGCCGCGAGGCAGCGGTGATGGACCCACAGCAGCGGATCGCCTTGGAAGTGGCCGTCGAGGCACTCGACGATGCCGGAATCGGCTACCGCGCACGCGGTTCGGCGGGCGCGGTGATCTTCGGCGCCTGCGGGTTCGAGCACGGCGGTGCGGTACTCGGACACGGCGGCTACGACCCGCCGTACGCCGTGACCGGCTCGGCGTCGAGCATCATCGCCAACCGGCTGTCCTACGCCCTCGATCTGCGCGGCCCGAGCCTGGTAGTCGACACGGCCTGCTCGTCGTCGCTGGTCGCGGTGGATCTGGCGGTGCGATTGCTCGCCGACGGCAGCGTGCCGTTCGCGGTGGTCGGTGGCGTCAACCTGACCTTGCTTCCGCATACCGGCGACTATCTGGCCGAGGCCGGGTTCCTATCGCCCACCGGCCGGTGCGCCCCGTTCGACGCGGCCGCCGACGGCTATGTGCGCGGCGAAGGGTGCGCCGTCGTCGTGTTGCAACGCAGTATCGACGCTCGGCGCGAGGGCAATCGCACGTATGCGGAGATCGTCGGCTCGGCGGTCGGCTCGGACGGCCGGTCCAATGGGTTGTACGCGCCGAACGGGCGGGCGCAGCGCGAGATCATCCGGACGGCGTGGCAGCGTGCCGGGCTCACTCCGAGCGTGCTCGGGTACCTCGAATGTCACGGCACCGGTACCGCTTTGGGTGACGCGGTGGAGGTCGGGGCACTGGCCGAGGTGCGCGCGGACGCCGATGGCGATGCCTGGATCGGGTCGCTCAAATCCACTGTCGGCCATCTGGAAGCCGCGGCCGGAGTGGCCGGGTTGATGAAGGCCGCGCTGGCCGTGCATCACGGAACCATTCCGCCGACCGCCAATTTCACCTCGCCCAATCCATTGCTGCGGCTCGACGAGCGCGGGCTGCGTGTGCCGGACGTGGCCGTCGACTGGACCGGCGTGCCCGCGGTCGAGCGATACGCCGGGGTCAGCTCGTTCGGGTTCGGCGGAACCAATGCGCACGTCGCGCTGCGTGGGGTCGTGAAGCCGCAACCGCGCGAGCCGCAGCCACCATCGCTCATACCGTTGTCGGGTCGCGACGCGGGCGAACTGAGGGAAACTGCGTCGCTGATGGCGCGGATGCTGGATCCTGCGGCATTCGTTCGTGATGCCGACTCCGGCGTCAGCGCTCGGCGCGGTCCTGACGCCGTGCGTGCGGCGGTGGATGACGCCGATAGCGCCGACCGGCCGATCGACCATGCGGAGCCGATCACAGGGCGCCCCGGCCCACCCGCGGCCGAGCAACCCACCCAGGTCTCGGCGGCTGACGGTGACCGTCGCGGCGGCACTCCGCTGCCGGTTCTCGCCGCGGGCTCGGCCCGGCTCATCGGCGCGGCGATGCGGGCGGCGGTGATCGCCGACGACGCCGCGGCCGCCGTCGCCGGGCTGCGTGGATTGGCCACAGGCGCAGCGGATCCGCGCGTGGTCGGGCCGGCGGCACAGCGCCGGCCCGGTGGATTGCTGTTGCTGTTCTCCGGTCAGGGCGGCCAGCATGCGCGGATGGGACGGGTGCTCGCCGCGCGTTATCCGGTGTTCGCCCGCGCGCTCACCGCGGCCGCCGATGCCATCTGCGACGCGGGTGGACCGCGGGTATGGACGCCGCGACGTGGCTTCGGCGGCAACGACAGCGGACGTAACGCGACCGAGGTCGTGCAGCCCGCGTTGTTCGTCTATCAGATCGCGCTGTCGGAGCTGCTCGCCTCATTCGGGGTGCGCCCCGACGGCGTGGCCGGGCACAGCCTCGGCGAAGTCGCCGCGGCCGCGGTGAGCGGAGCATTGACGTTGGCGGACGCGGCGCGGGTGGTCGTCGCGCGCAGCCGGGCATTGGCGCGGTTGGACGGTCAGGGTGCGATGGCGGTGCTCGAGGCCGAACCGGACCAGGTGGCGCTCATGGTCGAGCCGCTGCGGGCGTCGGCCGGGATCGCGGCGGTCAACGGACCGCGTTCGGTGGTGGTGTCCGGCACCGAACGCTCGGTGGAGGCGGTGGTGCGGCGGGCACGGCGGCGAGGCCTGTTCGCCCGTCGGGTGGCGGTGGCCTTCGCGGCGCACAGCCCGCAGGTGGAGGCGGTGCTGCCGGAGTTCTGCGCGGCCATCAAGGACGTCGTCGCCCGCGTACCGCAGACGCCGGTGTACTCGACCACCCATGCCGGTCGCACGATCACCTCCGATGCCACCGACGCCGAGTACTGGCTCGATAATGCCCGTGGCACAGTCGAACTCGCACGCGCGTTGCGCAGCGCCGCCGATGCGGGGTTCTCGACGGTGCTGGAGATCGGCCCGCATCCGCAGCTGATCTCAGCAGTGCGTGATCACGACGATCTCGGCATGACCGCGCATGCGGCGACCGCTCGCGACGACGAGGCGGCAGGCCTGCTCGCCTGCCTCGCCCAGCTGTATGTGGAAGGCCGGGCACTGAATTGGTCGGCGCTCGGC
The DNA here is from genome assembly GCF_010858045.1 of Nocardia cyriacigeorgica. GTDB lineage: Bacteria > Actinomycetota > Actinomycetes > Mycobacteriales > Mycobacteriaceae > Nocardia > Nocardia cyriacigeorgica_E. The sequence continues at coordinate 154,088 of NZ_JAAGVC010000009.1, read as the reverse complement.
GGGTTTTCGGGTGCCCCGCGCAGGCGATGGCGGCGGCGCCGGTTTCCGCTCGTCGCCGGTGCGGCATCGGCCGGTGCCGAGGATTTCGGCGAGCACGTGGTCGGCGGTGTGGCTCTGGTGCCCGCGGCGTATTGGTTGCGGCGGTTCACGCAGTTGGCCGGTGCGTGCGGGCGGGCCGCGCTCGCGGAGGTCGTGGTGCACGCGCCACTGGCGGCCGGCGCGACGGCCGAGGTGGTGTTGCGGCGGGAATCGGAAAGTGTGCGGGCGGAGGCCCCGGGTGCCGGAACGCTGGCTAAAGCACGGCTCACCGATGGCCCCACACCCGGTGACATCATCGCATGGATGCGGGTGGTCGATGCCAATCGGGCAGGCCGTAGCGGTCTGCGTGTCATCGCACCCACCGCCTTCTACGCGGCGCTGCGCGAGCGCGGACTCGCCTACGGCCCGGCGTTTCGCCCGCTGCGTACCATTGCCGGCGGCCACGACCGTGCGATCGGCACCCTCGCGGCCGCCGACGCCGACGCCACCGCGACGATCGACGGCTGCCTGCACCTGCTGGCCGCCCTCGACCACTCCGCTCTCCCGCCCGATGCCGTCCCGCTTCCGATCGCCATCGCCGCGGCCTGGCTGTCCACCGAACGAGACCGCCGCCTCTGCGAGGTCCACGCCCTGCTGCGTACCCGCACCGCCACCGGGCTCATCGGCGACGTCATCGCCACCGACCAGCACGGCGCACCCGCCCTTGCCCTCACCGGTGTCCAGATCCGCTTCACCCGTCCGGGCGGCGAGCCGGCGAACCCGGTGGCGGCGCCGGCGAATGCGCTCGCGCCCCGGCGCGGCGCGCGCACACCCGTGGGCGCGGAAACGGTCGTGCGCAGCACGGGCACGGTCGATTTCGATTCCACGTGGCACACCGGGGACGTCCGGAGCGACCCGTGGCAGCCGACTCCGCCCGATGCCACTGCCCGGTCGACGCCGGGCCGGACGGCGCTCCCCGGCCGCCCGCCCATCGCCTACCCGGACCGGGCAGCGCCCGCCCTCACCCGCGTCCCCGAAGCGCCCACCGTGTGGTGGCGCGAGACCTGGGAACCGTTCGAGTTCCCCGCGCCTTCGCCGAGTCCGGTGACCGCGCCGGCATCGGTGAATCCCGCCGGGCCCGGCGCCGGCGCAGAAGTTCGGCGGATGCTGGTGGTCGGTGAATCGGAGGCTGCGGTCCGGCTGACGCGGGTGCTGGATCGGCGCATGCCCAGTGAGCGGGTGGCGCGAGAGGCGGATGCGGCAGCACCGATCGTGGACGCGGTGCTCGCGGGCAGGACCGCGGCGGCGCGGACGGCAGTGGTCGTGGTGTGGCCCGCCGACGATGACGACCTGGCCGACGCGGGCTACGGGGCAGTCGTCGATCGGATGGGGCGCGTGCTCGACCTGGTACAGCGAGTCGTGCGCAGCCCCGTGGCGGCTTCGCTGAGCATGGTGCTGCCCGAGCTGCACGGTGTCGCCGAGCCGAGCGTGATCGGCGGGGTCGCGGGGCTGCTGCGCTCGGTGCGGCTGGAATCCGGTCCGATGGTGCGGCTGGTGTGGACCGATGACCGTGGCGACCCGGAGATGCTGGCCGAATTGCTCACCGATGCGTCGCCGGGTCTCCCGGCGGAGCTGCGGCTCACCGGCGGCGGGCCGGCCACCCGCCGATTCGTCCCCGTCGCACCGGAGCGGGCGCCCGGCACCATCGACCCGCTCGGCACGTATGTGGTCTGTGGCGGGCTCGGCGCGCTGGGTTCGGTCGCGGTGCGGTGGCTGCTCGACAGCGGCGCCCGCGACGTGGTGGTGCCGACGCGCGCCCCGCGGCCGGTGCCGACGCTGCTGGATGGTCGCGAGGATCGGATCGTGGTGGTGCGCTGCGATACCGCCGATCGCACCGATCTCGACCACGCACTGCGCGATATCCGCGAATGCGGTTCCACCATCCGCGGTGTGGTGCATGCCGCCGGCGCACTGGAGGACGCACTGATCGAGGACGTCACTCCCGCCCAGCTGGACCGGATGTTCGCGCCCAAACTGGCCGCCGCCACCAACCTCATCGAACTGACCGCCGCCGATCCCACCGATTTCGTGCTGCTGTTCTCCTCCGCCGCCGGTGCGTTCGGCGCACCCGGCCAGTCGGCGTACGCCTGCGCGAATGCCGCCATGGACGCCCTCGTCCACCGTTATCCGCATCGGCGCGTCATCAGCGTCGGATGGGGACTGTGGGACACCGGGCTGGCCGAATCTGCCGGTGGGGCCGACCATTTGCGGCGGGCGGGCATCGTCCCGTTCGACGCCGATCGTGGCGCGGAGCTGTTGCAGCAGGCCATCGGCCATCAGGCGGGCCACCTGGTCGCGCTGGACTACCGGGAGACGGCGGATCCGTCACCGGTGGCGCAGCGCTTGGCCGAACTGCTGGCCGGGCGCCGAGCCGTCACCGAGCCCGGTCCCACCGGGGATACCCAGCTGGTTGCCCTGATCCACCGAATCCTCGCAAACACCTTGCGGGTGGCTGCCGATTCCATCGATACCGCAACGGATTTCAACGACCTCGGCTTGACGTCACTGCTCGCTGTCGAGATGCGCCGCGCGCTCGAGCACGAACTGCGTATCCGCATCGCGACCGCGGACCTGTTCCGCCATCCCACCGTCGAATCGCTGGCCGCCGCGCTCGCCGAACGCATCGAGCACCCGGCTGCCGGTCACCCCTCATGACGCCGTCGTCCTATCTGCTGCACGAGCGCGTGGGGGCACATGCCCTCGACCGGCCGGACGCGGACGCTGTCGTCACCTTGACCTATCGGGGGACCGAACGCCTTGCCGCAGCATCGACCTATTCCGTACTTCACCACGCCGCCCTCGCTTACGCGCAGACCTTGCTCGACATCAGTGCGCCAGGGGACCGGATAGCCATCATGTGCCCGCACGGAGCCGCCTACGCCGTGGCGTTCCTGGCCTGCCTGAACTCCGGACGCATTGCGGTGCCGCTGTTTCCGGTGGGCCGGCCGGTCGAGGCCGAGCGCGCGGCCGTGATCCTCGCCCACGCCCGCCCCACGGTGGCGCTCACCGCGCCCGGCGATTCGCGAACATCGGCGATCATCGGTGAGCTGCCCGTCGTCACCGTCGATCCACTGGTAGAAACGCGAACCGACCCGCAGCCACCGCCGGTCGATCCCGCGAGTACGGCCTACCTCCAATACACCTCCGGCTCGACGCGCACGCCCGCGGGCGTCGAGGTGACGCACGCGAATCTCGCTGCGGCGATACGGCAATTGCGATCCGCCCTCCCGGCGACGACCGCCGCGCCCATCGTTTCCTGGCTGCCGTTCTTTCACGACCTGGGTTTGGTGTTCGGGCTGTCGCTGCCGCTGTATTCGGGGGTGCCTGCCGTGACCATGGCTCCGGAAGAATTCGCCAAACGTCCGGCGCGCTGGCTGCGCGCCTGCTCGGACTATCGTGCCGGTGCCACCGCGACACCGAATTTCGGCCTGGCCCTGTCGGTTTCACCCACCACGGGTGCTGAACGCGATGGATTGGACCTGTCCGCGCTTCGTGTCGTTCTCAACGGCGCCGAACCCATCCGTGCGGCAACCCTCACCGAATTCACCGCCACCTACGCGGCACACGGGTTCCGTCACCACGCCCACACACCGGGTTTCGGGCTCGCCGAGGCCACCCTTCCGGTCACCATCGCGGGCCAGGACCACGAACCGGTGGCGCGGCTGTTCGATCGCCGGGCGCTCGGTGCGGGGCGGGTCGTCGTCACCGACGACGAGCCGACAGGCACCCGGCTGGTCGGGTGTGGCGTGCCGGTGGGGCAGCGGATCGCCATCGTCGACCCGGACCGCTGCACCGAGGTCGAGCCCGGCCGCGTCGGCGAGATCTGGGTGGCGGGCCCGAATGTGTGCGCGGGCTACTTCGAGAACCCTGCGGTATCGGCCGCGACCTTCGACCAGCCCTTGCCCTCGACATCCGGCGGATGGCTGCGCACCGGCGATCTCGGGTTCCGGCACGACGGCCAGCTGTACATCGCCGGACGGTGCAAGGACGTGATCGTGGTGGACGGCCGCAATCATTACCCGGCCGATATCGAGGCGACCGTGACGGCCTGCGCGCCGGAACTGCGGCCGGGGCGGATCGCGGCGTTCGGTCACGACGACGGCAGCAGCGAGCAACTGGTGCTGGTCGCCGAGATCAGGGCGGCCGATGTCTGTGCCACGCAGATCGACCGCCGGATCCGCAGCGCCGTCGCGACGGTCCACGGCATCACCCCGCGCGACATCGTGCTGACCGTTCGCGGTCGGCTACCACTCACCAGCAGCGGAAAGATTCGCCGCTCGGCCTGCCGGGAAAACTATGTTGCGGGCACGCTTTGAGTGTCCACAGCGGCGCGATCATTCGGTGCGGCCGAGGAGCCGGTCGGTTTCGCGGCGTTCACGTTTGGTTGGCCGGCCGGAACCGCGATCGCGGCGCGGCATGGTGGCGAGGATTTCCCGCGACGGCGGCGGCGGACTGCGGTCGATCAGGCATTGCGCGGCGATCGGAGCGCTCACTCGTTTGGTGATGACGCGCTCGACGATCACGATGCGTTCGATACCGCTGATCCGGATGCGCACCTCGTCGCCCGGACGGACGGGCTGGGCGGGCTTGGCCGTCGTGCCGTTGACGCGGACGTGCCCACCTCGGCAGGCTTCAGCGGCGGCTGAGCGGGTTTTGAACAGCCGGACCGCCCAGGTCCAGGAATCCACTCGGGCCTGGTTCGCGGTGTTCTGTTTGCCGGGTTCGGCGCGGGCCACTCTTTAGACGATACGGCGTGCGGTGACCACGTCGTCGGGGCTCAGCGGGGTGTAGGAGACCGGGGTACCGGACTGGACCGCGTTGAGCAGCTGACCGCCGCCGGCGTAGATGCCGACGTGTCCGCCACCGTTGGTGATGACGATGTCACCGGGACGCAGATCGTGGAAGGCCACGGGAGCGCCGACGTGCGACTGTTCGAAGCTGGTGCGGGGAAGCTTGATTCCGGCCTGCCGGTAGGCCCACTGGACCAGACCGGAGCAGTCGAAGCTGAACGGGCCCGCCGCGCCCCAGGAGTACTGGGCGCCGACCTTGGTCTTGGCGGCGTTGAGGGCGATATCGCCGGGGGAGTTGTCGAACACGCCGGGCATCACCGGGGCGAAGCCGGGAACACCGGGTGCCGGGGCGGCGGCCTGCGGCCCGCCCTGCGCGTGCGGGGCCATGGCGGCCTGCAACTGCTTGTTGAGCTCGTCTACCGGCTGCTGGAACTCGGGCGGAACGTCCACCTCGAATTTACCGACGCCGGGAACGTCGATCGTGGCCGCCGATGCCGAAATGGCCGGCATGGCCCCTGTGGATGCTGCCACCGCGCCCATGACGAGCGCACCCTTGACGGAATTCGGCAAACGAGAATCCCGCTGCAAGCTGTGTTTACCCACCGAGCTGCGTCTCCGATCTTCGTGCTCTACCGCCGACCGAGCAAGGTTGACGACTATCTGCCGATGCCCGGTTCGAACAGCCGAGACCCACGAATCCCGACCGACGATGAAGCGGTGACCAGGTGGCGCCGCCTCTCTGACGAAGCGACAGACTCCACTAAGTCACGAGAAGATTACGGTGCGGACGCGATGTTGTCCAGCGCACAGAGCAGGGACTTTTCGAGATCTGCACACGCGGATGCAAACACAGTGCGCAACCGGACCATTCGCTCGGAGCCGCTTCGATAACGGACCGGTATCGCTGAAAACCTCCCGTTATCGGACCGATGCCGATAGTTACCCATCATCGGAGCTGGCCACGGATCTGCCAGCGTGAACAGCTACCGATCGTGGACCCGAACAGCATCCGCACAGCTATCTTCCGCGGGCCGAACCGCCGGCGAGATCGCCGACCGAGCGCTCGAGTTCTTCGATCCTGCGCCGCGCGGCCGCCAGCTCGACCTCCAGTTTCCCGACAGCCATCACCAGGGGCCCGACCGCCAGGTCCGCCACCAGCTGCGGATCGTCGTAACCACGCTGAATGGCGATGAGGATGTTGTCGCGGATCCGGCTCGCGACCACCGAACCGGCGGGAACCTCCCAGGACTCGACGACCTCGGCGGTGCCGGAGGGAATCTCGTCCTCGCCGGGCATCTCGTGCTCGCCGGACATAGTCGACTCCAATCTTCGCGGGAGGCCCAGCTTAGTTTCGGCAGGCACCGGCCGCGTCGCCGCCGCTCCGTGATCATGAATCGATAGCCGTATCTAGGACACGCCGTAGAGATGCCCAGAGATCTCTGTCGATCCGCGCTACGGTGTCGGGGTATGGACCCCGTGCGCAATCCGTATGCTCCCGGCGCCGGTCAGCGCCCACCCGAATTGGCCGGGCGGGATAAGCAACTCGACGCTTTCGACATCGTGCTCGAACGCATCGCGCGCGGGCGGCCCGAACGCAGCGTCATGCTCACCGGGCTGCGTGGGGTCGGAAAAACCGTGCTGCTCAATCAACTTCGTTCCGCCGCGGTCTCCCGCGGTTGGGGCACGGGCAAGATCGAGGCTCGTCCCGATCAAGAATTGCGAAGGCCACTGTCGTCGGCGCTGCATATGGCCGTCCGCGCGATCGCGATGGCGCATCGCAATCCCGAGCGGGTCGACGATTTCCTCGGCATCCTCAAGGCCTTCGCTCTGCGCGCGACCGCGGACAAGGGCATGCGGGAGCGCTGGCAGCCCGGCATCGACGTGCCCGCCGTGACCGGGCGCGCCGACTCCGGCGATATCGAGATCGACCTGGTGGAGCTGTTGGTCGAGGCGGCCGCGCTGGCCGCCGATATCGGGGTCGGGATCGCGATCTTCATCGACGAAATGCAGGATCTCGGGCCCGCCGACATCTCCGCCATCTGCGGGGCCTGTCACGAACTGAGTCAGGACGCGGCGCCGCTGATCGTGGTCGGCGCGGGTCTTCCTCATCTGCCCGCGGTGCTCTCGGCCTCGAAAAGCTATTCCGAGCGGCTGTTCAGCTACCACCGCATCGATCGGCTGGACCGCGAATCCGCCGACCAGGCACTCATCGCGCCGGCCGAACGCGAGGAAGTGAAGTTCACCGACGAAGCACTGCGGGCGCTGTACCAAAAGGCCGACGGCTACCCCTATTTCGTGCAGGCCTACGGCAAGGCGACCTGGGATCAGGCCCCTGGCAGCCCGATCACCGCCGAGGACGTGGCGGTCGCCGCGCCGACGGCCGAGGAGGAGCTCGCGGTCGGCTTCTTCGGTTCCCGCTATGAACGCGCAACCCCCGCCGAACGGGAGTACATGCGGGCCATGGCGGATCTGTCCGGCGATGACGGCCCGGTCGCGACGGCGGCGGTTGCCGCGGAACTCGGCCGGAAACCGGCGTCGCTGTCGCCCGCGCGCGATGGGCTGATCAAGAAGGGGCTGATCTACTCGGCCGAGCGCGGGACGATCGGATTCACCGTTCCACATTTCGGCCGGTATCTGCGCAGCGTCTGATTGCCCGTTATCCACCCTTCTACCGCGAGGGTTAGAAACCTGTAGAAATCGCCGGACTCCAGACCTACCGGCGGGTAACCAACTTTCCTACACTCGAATGTGATCCCGATCACGTCCGAGGAGCAGATATGGCTACCACCGCGAAAGTCGACGCCACCGAGGAACAGGCCCGGGCTCTCGTCGAAGAATCCCGCGAAATCGGCTGGGCCAAGCCATCCTTCGCCAAGGAGATGTTTCTCGGGCGATTCCGGCTGGACCTGATCCACCCGTATCCACGCCCCACCGCCGACGACGCCGACCGCACCGACGAGTTCCTGGCCCGGCTGCGCCCGGTCTGCGCCTCGATAGACGGCGCGCTGATCGAGGAGCAGTCGCGCATCCCGGATGATTACGTCCGCGCGCTGGCCGACCTCGGCTGCTTCGGCCTGAAGATCCCGCACGACTACGGCGGGCAAGGCCTGTCGCAGTACGGCTACAACCGGGCGCTCATGCTGGTCGGCTCGGCGCACCCGAGCCTCGGCGTGCTGCTGTCGGCGCACCAGTCCATCGGTGTGCCCGAACCGCTCAAACTGGCGGGCACCGAAGAGCAGAAGCGTGAATTCCTGCCCCGCTGCGCCGCAGGCGCGGTCAGCGCGTTCCTGCTCACCGAACCCGACGTCGGCTCCGATCCGGCACGCATGGCGAGCACCGCAACCCCGACCGCGGACGGCGAGGCCTACGAACTCAACGGGGTGAAGCTGTGGACCACCAATGGCGTGGTGGCCGAACTGCTGGTGGTGATGGCACGAGTGCCCAAGAGCGAGGGGCATCGCGGCGGGATCTCGGCGTTCGTGGTCGAGGCGGACTCACCGGGATTGACCGTGGAGCGGCGCAATGCGTTCATGGGCCTGCACGGCATCGAGAACGGCGTCACCAGGATGCACAACGTCCGGGTGCCTGCACGCAATCTGGTCGGCCGCGAGGGCGATGGGCTCAAGATCGCACTCACCACGCTCAATGCGGGCAGGCTGGCGATTCCGGCGCTGTGCACTGCGGCGTCGAAATGGTCGCTGAAGATCGCCAGGGAATGGAGCGGTCAGCGGGTGCAGTGGGGCAGGCCGGTCGGCGAGCACGCCGCGGTCGCGGCGAAGCTGTCGTTCATCGCGGCCACCACCTTCGCGCTGGAAGCGGTGCTCGATCTGTCGGGCACCATGGCCGACGAGGGCCGCAACGACATCCGGATCGAAGCGGCCCTGGCCAAACTCTGGTCCAGCGAGATGAGCTGCCGGATCGCCGACGAACTCGTCCAGATCCGTGGCGGCCGGGGCTACGAGACCGCCGCCTCGCTGGCCGCCCGCGGCGAACGCGCCGTTCCCGCCGAACAGCTGGTGCGCGATCTACGGATCAACCGCATCTTCGAAGGCTCCAGCGAGATCATGCGGCTGTTGATCGCCCGCGAGATGGCCGATGCGCATATGGCCGCCGCCGGCGCGCTGGTCGACCGGAACGCGGAGTTCAAGGACAAGGCCAAGGCGGCCGTCGGGGCGGGCGGTTTCTACGCGAAGTGGTTCCCGCAGCTGGCTGTGGGTGCCGGCACCGTGCCCGCGAGCTATCCCGAGTTCGGCCCGCTGGCCGGGCATCTGCGGTTCGTGGAGCGCAATGCGCGCAAACAGGCCCGGTCGCTGATGTACGCGATGGCGCGCTGGCAGGCGGGCCTGGAGTACCGGCAGAACTTCCTCGGCCGCATCGTCGATATCGGTGCGGAGCTGTTCGCCATGTCCGCGGCCTGCGTGCGGGCCCAGGACCTGCGCACCGCCGGTGCGGTGGAGGCGCGCTCGGCGACCGAACTGGCCGACACCTTCTGCCGGCAGGCCAGGCTCCGGGTCCGGGCACTGTTCGAAGCGCTCTGGGACAACACCGATGACGAGGACCGCGCGCTGACCCGCGGCGTGCTCGACGGCAACCACGAATGGCTCGAGGACGGTGTGCTCGATCAGAGTGAAGGCACCGGCCCGTGGATCGCCGAATGGCAGTTCGGTCCGTCGACCCAGACCAATCTGCTGCGCCCGTTCCTGCCCTCGACCCGCCGCGTGGGGACCTGACCGCACGGCGCCGGAGCAGCGCGATGGAAATATTCAGCAATCTCGGGGATGCGCTAGAACTAGCAATACTTCCATCGCGAAGCGGACGCCCATCGTCGTCAGCACAATCTACGGATATCTAGTAGTTCTGCTCGATAGCCGAAGACAAACCTCCACACGGCCATCAGCAGAATCTGCGAAGATATAGCAAAAATTGTAGATACACCCATAATTTCCTGTTTTCCCATGCGGGCCGCCCCCGATGTCGACCGCAGGACTCGGTTGGACAACGTGTGCATAACGCCAGGTAGGTGCGGCTAACGGGGCACCATCCGGCAGCGACATCCGGACGAGAACACTCCGACCACGGTGCGGACCTGTCCCACGGTGGGGCCGACAGGAGATAGTCATGTCCACGATGACCCTTGCGTGCCGGGCAGCCGACCACGACGGCCATCGCCTCACCGTGGCCACCGACGACGGCGTCCCGCTCGCCGTGCGCGTCTTCGGCGCCGACGACGCCCCGCTGACCGTGGTCTTCGTGCACGGACATTGTCTGCACACCGAATCCTGGTCGTTCCTGCGGGCCCATCTGCTGCGGCACTGGGGCGGCGCGACCCGCATGGTGTTCTACGACCACCGCGGCCACGGCGAATCCGGTGCGGGCGATCCGGCCACCTACACGATCGAACAACTCGGCCGCGACCTCGACACGGTGCTGCGAACGGTGAGCCCGCGCGGACCGGTGGTGCTGGTCGGTCATTCGATGGGCGCGATGGTGGTGCTGGCCTATGCGCGATTGTTCCCGCAGTCGATCGGCACCCGCGTCGTCGGAGTGGGGCTCATCGCCGGTGCCGCCAAGGGACTCACCGAGGTCGGCCTCGGCAGATTGCTGAATCGGCGCGCGGTGAACTCACTGCATTTCGCGGTGCGGCGGGCGCCTCGGACGATGCAGGCCTCGAAGCGGCTCTCGCGGCGAATCCTCGAACCTATCCTGCGGGAAGCGAATTTCGGTACCAGGAAGGTGAATCCGCGTCTGGTCGCGCTCGCCACCGCCATGATGAACGAGACCTCACTGCTCACCATGGCCGGATTCCTGTCATCCCTGATGGCCTTCGACGAGACGGCCGCCCTGCACCGGCTCGGCGCGATTCCGGCGCTGGTGCTGGCGGGCACGGCGGACATCATGGTGCCGTTCACCCATTCGGTGGTGCTGGCCTCGCAGTTGTCGGGTTCGGAACTGGTGCGGCTCGAAGGAGCAGGTCACGGCGTGATCTTCGAACGCGCGGAGGAGGTCGCCGCCTCGATCGCCTGCCTGGTGGAGCGAGCCTTCGCGGCGGCCAGAGGGCACGGCGGCGGGTACGCGTCGGCGGGCTGAACACATCGCTACTTGCCGGTATCCGACGAGCCGAATCCGATAACTTCAGTTACTGTGTTGTAGATCACGATGTGTGGTCGGTCACACGACACGCCGTCACGCGGCCAGCGAGGTCCGCGCGGTAGCCGATCCGGATGACCGGGTATGAACTCAGGAGGAATCGATGACACGCAGCGAATTCGCGGATCTCCGCTACGCCGTCGGCCAACTCCGGCAGTCCATAGAGGCACTGCGCGCGAACTACGGCGATGCCACTACGGTGCGCCGCCTCGAAAACGATTTGGAGCGGCTCACCATCGACAGCGAAGACCTCGAGCAGTCACCGCCACCGAGAGTGACCAAGCGGTCGCAGGAACCCATCTACGTGCCCGACAGCAAGTCCGACGAGGCCGCGTGGATGGGCGCACAGGACGAGGGCCTGGGCTTCCACTCCCGCCCCCGCACCAAATAGCCCTGCCGTCGTCCGCCCGCGTGCGGCG
>NZ_JAAGVC010000009.1:0-142644 GCF_010858045.1 Nocardia cyriacigeorgica | reverse complement strand
CCGCCCCCCGCCGGGGGGCGCACGACGTGCGTCTACCTCCCGATCCCCGTTCCCGCGGCGAGTTGCCACCGGTTCACCACACCCGGCGCCGGCGCATCGCCCGCGATCGACTGTGATACAAATCACCGCACTACGGCGGGGTCCGCGTTGGCGAGACCCTGCTCATGCGATAGCACCTGCGGCGTATGGTGCTCAGCATCACATTCGATCGCGGAGGTAATGATGACCACCCGCACCGCGGATCAGCGAGGGATCGACCGGTGAGTGCCGCACCGACCGTGACCCCCGAAACGGGAACCGGCGTCTTCAGCAGGACAAGGGCCCGCATCACGCAGCAGACGTTGCGCACCGACCGATGGTGGGTGCCACCACTGTTCACGGTGCTCGGCCTGGCCGCGTTCGTCATCTACGCGACGATCCGCTCGTATGTGCGCACGGCCTACTGGGTCGCCGACTACCACTACCTGACGCCGTTCTACTCGCCGTGCCTGAGCACCTCCTGCGTCGAGGGCTCCAGCCATTTCGGCACGCCGATCGGTGACATCCCCGCGATCCTGCCGCTCGGGTTCGTGGCGCTGCCGTTCCTGCTCGGTTTCCGGCTCACCTGCTACTACTACCGCAAGGCCTACTACCGCTCGGTGTGGCTGTCGCCGCCGGCCTGCGCTGTCGCCGAACCACACAAGAGCTACACCGGCGAGACCAGGCTGCCGCTGATCATCCAGAACGTGCACCGCTACTTCTTCTATGTCGCGGTGATCATCTCGGTGATCAACACCTACGACGCCATCGGCGCTTATCACGGCGCGAGCGGCGGCTTCGGGATGGGTCTGGGCAGCCTGATCCTCACCGGCAATGTGATCCTGCTGTGGGCTTACACCCTGTCCTGCCATTCGTGCAGGCATATCGCGGGCGGCAGGCTCAAACACTTCTCCGCCCATCCGGTGCGGTACTGGTTCTGGACCCAGGTCTCCAAGCTCAACACCCGGCACATGGCCCTGGCCTGGACCACCCTCGGCACGCTGGTGATCACCGACTTCTACGTGATGTTGGTTGCCAGCGGGACGATTTCGGATCTTCGATTCATCGACTGAGGAGTTTTCGCGGCTATGCCAGAAGTGGAACGGCACGCATACGACGTCGTCGTCATCGGTGCCGGTGGCGCCGGACTGCGCGCGGTGATCGAGGCTCGGGAACGTGGTCTTTCGGTGGCGGTGGTGTGCAAATCGCTGTTCGGCAAGGCCCATACCGTGATGGCCGAGGGCGGCTGCGCGGCGTCGATGGGCAATGCCAACGAGAAGGACAACTGGGAAACCCACTTCCGTGACACCATGCGCGGCGGCAAATTCCTCAACAACTGGCGCATGGCCGAACTGCACGCCCGTGAGGCGCCGGACCGGGTGTGGGAGCTGGAAACCTATGGCGCACTGTTCGATCGGACACCCGACGGGCGGATCAGTCAGCGCAATTTCGGCGGCCACACCTATCCCCGGCTGGCGCACGTCGGCGACCGGACCGGTCTGGAGATCATCCGGACCATGCAGCAGAAGATCGTGTCGCTGCAGCAGGAGGATTTCGCCGCGACCGGCGATTACGAGTCGCGGATCAAGGTCTTCGCCGAATGCACGGTGACCGAACTACTCAAGGACGGCGACCGGATCAGCGGCGCCTTCGGCTATTGGCGCGAATCCGGCCGGTTCATCCTCTTCGAGACACCCGCGGTGGTGCTCGCCACCGGCGGGATCGGCAAGTCCTACAAGGTAACCTCGAACTCCTGGGAGTACACCGGCGACGGCCACGCGCTCGCGCTGCGCGCCGGGGCCGCCCTGATCAATATGGAGTTCCTGCAGTTCCACCCCACCGGCATGGTCTGGCCACCGAGTGTGAAGGGCATCCTGGTCACCGAAGGTGTGCGCGGTGACGGCGGGGTGCTCAAGAACACCGACGGCAAGCGGTTCATGTTCGACTACATCCCCGCGGTGTTCAAGGGCCAGTACGCCGAGACCGAGGCCGAGGCCGATCAGTGGCTGCGCGATAACGATTCCGCGCGCCGCACACCCGATCTGCTGCCGCGCGACGAGGTGGCACGCGCCATCAACGAGGAGGTCAAGGCCGGTCGCGGCACCGAGCATGGCGGTGTCTACCTCGATATCGCCTCCCGGATGCCGGCCGAGGAGATCGTGCGCAGGTTGCCGTCGATGCATCACCAGTTCAAGGAGCTGGCCGATGTGGACATCACCAAGGAGCCGATGGAGGTCGGCCCCACCTGCCATTACGTGATGGGCGGCATCGAGGTGGATCCCGATACCGGCGCGGCGCGGGTGCCCGGTCTGTTCGCGGCTGGTGAGTGTTCCGGCGGTATGCACGGCTCGAACCGGCTCGGCGGCAATTCGCTGTCGGACCTGCTGGTCTTCGGCCGGCGGGCGGGGCTGGGTGCGGCCGCTTACGTGGAGGGATTGGGCTCCCGGCCCGCGGTCGCCGACGCCGATATCGCCGCGGCCGCGACAACCGCACTGGCCCCATTCGATCCGCCTGCCACGGGCACCGGCGAGAACCCGTACACCCTGCACACCGATCTGCAGCAGACCATGAACGATCTGGTCGGCATCATCCGCAAGGAACACGAGGTGCGCGAGGCCATCGACAAGCTGGCCGAGCTGCGCGAGCGGTTCACGGCGGTGACGGTGGAGGGCCATCGCCAGTTCAACCCGGGCTGGCATCTCGCGCTCGATCTACGGAACATGCTGCTGGTCAGCGAATGCGTCGCGCAGGCGGCGCTGCTGCGCACCGAGAGCCGCGGCGGCCACACCCGCGACGACCACCCGGCCATGGATCCGCAATGGCGCAACAAGCTCCTGGTCTGCACGCTGGACCCGGCGCGACCGGACGACATGGTGCCCGGTGTGTCGGTGACGGTCGAGGATCAGCTGCCGATGCGGCCGGAACTGCTGGCGCTGTTCGATCTGGCCGAACTCGAGAAGTACTACACCCCAGCCGAACTCGCCGGGCATCCGGCGGCCGGAGTTTCCACCGACGGAGAGGCCTGACTATGGGTTACGACGCCAGGTTCCGCATCTGGCGCGGCGATATCGACGGCGGCGAGCTGCACGACTTCACCGTGCCCGTGCACGAGGGCGAGGTGGTGCTCGACATCATCCACCGCTTACAGGCCACTCAGGCGCCCGATCTCGCGGTGCGCTGGAATTGCAAAGCGGGTAAATGCGGTTCGTGCTCGGCGGAGGTGAACGGCAGGCCGCGGCTGCTGTGCATGACCCGGATGTCGACATTCACCCAGGACGAGCTCATCACGGTGACGCCGATGCGGACCTTCCCGGTCATCAAGGATCTGGTGACCGACGTGTCGTTCAACTACGAAAAGGCCAGGGAAATACCGTCGTTCACCCCGCCGCCGGATCTGAAGCCGGGGGAGTACCGGATGAAACAGGTCGATGTGGAGCGGTCGCAGGAATTCCGCAAATGCATCGAATGTTTCCTGTGCCAGAACACCTGTCACGTCGTTCGCGATCACGAGGAGAACAAGCAGGCGTTCTCCGGTCCGCGGTTCTTGATGCGCATCGCCGAATTGGAGATGCATCCGCTCGATGTGGCCGACCGCCGGGATATGGCTCAGGAGGAGCACGGCCTCGGCCTGTGCAATATCACCAAATGCTGCACCGAGGTGTGCCCGGAGCACATCAAGATCACCGACAACGCGCTCATTCCGATGAAGGAACGGGTGGTCGACCGCAAGTACGATCCGCTGGTGTGGCTGGGCAACAAGCTGTTTCGCCGCTGACCAGCGGTCTACAGCTGGGCCGTCACCGCTCGCTCGGCGGTGTCGGCACCCTCACAGCAGGGCCACCACACCCGCTGCCACCAGCCATACCAGCGCCCCGACGAGCAATGCCGACGCCAACGAGCCGGTGAGTACATAGATACCCACCGCCGACACCGCGAAAAGCAGCGCGACGATAAGCCATTCGACCCAGTCGTGCGGCCGCAATCTGCGGTACAAGGGGTGGGTGTTTTTCAGCCCACGATCCACAAGTTGTTGTCTACCCGTTATCTTCGGATGTCAAACACCAGGTAGATCGTGGGCCGGTGCGCTCGAGGCTAGGAAGTGCCGGGCCGGTCGAATTCACCGTCCTGCACGCCCGCGGTGAACGCGGCCCATTCGCCCGGGGTGAAGATCAGGGCGGGGCCGTCCGGGTTCTTTCCGTCACGCATGCCGACGTGGCCGTCGGCGAGCAGTGCCACCTCGACGGCGTCGCCGTTTTCCCCTTCGCCCGCGCGCAGCCAGGTCGCGCCGGTCAGGTCGATGTCGGCGCCCTTGTCGATACTCATGCCAGGAACTCCTTCGCCAGCTGCCGCAGCAGGTGCCTACTCGATGGACCGTCCAGCGCGGAGTGCCGGAGGTTCTCGTGCGCCCGATGGTACCGGCGCACATCCGCCGGGCGTTCCAGATACAGATCCCCGGTCAGGCCCTCGGCGTGCACCACCGGCGGTTCCAGCGGACGGCCCGATCGGTCGACGCCGAATTCCAGGATGGTGAACGCGCCGGTGCCGACACCGAGCGGTACGCCGGCGGTGAACGGCAGCACCCGCACGGTGACATTGTCCCTGGTGCCCGCGTCCGCCAGCTGTCGCAGCTGGCCCGCCATCGCCTTCGCGCCGCCGACCATCCGGCGCAGCACCGCTTCGTGCACGATCACATCCAGGTTCGCCGGTGCGACCCTTCGGGTGATCAGCGCCTGCCGTTGCAGCCGCAGCTGCACCCGCTTGTCGAGTGCGGCCTCGTCGTCACCGGGGTGGGCCAGTCGGTACAGCGCCCGTGCGTAGTCGGCGGTCTGCAACAGCGGAGGGACGAGCTCGGGATGATAGGCCGTGACGGATTCCGCCGCCGCCTCCAAACCCACGTATACGTCGAAGGTTTCGGGAATCACGTCACCGAAGGCGTGCCACCAGCTCGGGGTGTCGGCCTGCTGGGCGAGCCCGGCCAGGCCCTCGGCGAGTTGATCGGGGACACCGTAGATCCGGCACAGCTCCCGGATGTCGATGGTGCGGATCCGGTCGGCCTGACCCTTCTCCAGCCGTTGCAGGGTGCTGGCGCCCCATTCCATCAGCCGAGCCGCCTGGGCGATGGTCAACCCCGCCTGGGTGCGCATATCGCGCAGATACCGGCCGAGTTGCCGCCGCGGCAGACTCGTGGATTTGCTTCCCGAACTCACCGAACCAGCTGGCACCGCATGCTCCGTTCTGCTCTGGGATCAGCCCCTTGGCGTCGATCCGGAGAAGCCATGCGTGCGGTCCCCCGTCACACTTCGCCTGGGCATTGGGATCTTTCATCCACTATGGGCAATCCTGCACTCCACAACGGATCTTGTGCTGGGAATTCGCGCGAAAAGTCGGCAGATCCGGAAACTGCGCCTGCAGGGGCCGCCGTGATGGTGTGCTGGAAGTGTGCCGGGCCGGAAAACTGCCTCGCACAAGGGGAATCACGCAGGACTCCGAAGTCTAGTACGAGGTATCGCACGCAGAACGGGGAGAGTCATGACCGTACACCTCACCGAGTCGTCGCCGACCGCAGGCGACCCAGCCGCTCCCGGCGCCCACCGCGCCGCGTGGACGGGGGTCGCGTAATGCAGCTGACCAACCTCAATATGCATGTCGCGTCGCTACTGGCGTGCCGCAACGATCCCGGCGTCATGACCACCGAACAGGCCCATGCGGCAATGCAGTTGCATCTCGACTGCACCGTCGACGAATGCCGGGTACGGCGGCGCGCGCGGGCGACCCTGGTGGAATCGGGCCGGTGTGTCCTCGACGATCGAGCGCTGCGGTAGTGAGGGGGCAGCGCTCGATCACCGGCCGGTGATCAATGCCAGGAATGGTCGGTGATCGGAGTCCGTGGGCCGAACTTCGGTTTACGGGCCTGGCCGCTGACCGACAGCAGCCGCACCGAGCGATAACGGTGCGGCCGTAGCGGTTCCAGATATTCCACCATCGCGGCATCGTCGAGTGGGCGCCCGAGCAGGGTCCAGCCGACGATCGCCGCGAGGTGGAAATCACCCACCGACAGGGCGTCGGCATCGCCGAAGGCCCGCTGCGAGATCTCGGCGACCGTCCACTCGCCGATCCCGGGCACGCTGCGCAGCAGCTTCGCCGCCGCGGCGGGCTCCATCCCGGTGCCACGCTCGAGCGAATCGGCCACCCGCGCCGCCCGGACGATGGTCTGCGCCCGCTGCGGGCCCACGTTCGCACGGTGGTAGGTCCAGGACGGGATATGGCGCCAGCCGTCGGCGTCCGGGGCCACCCGCATGCCGTCGGGCGCCGGGCCCGGCGGTATGCAGCCGAATTGGCGCACCAGCCGTCGCCATGAGGCGTGCGCGGCGACGGTGTGCACCTTCTGCTCGAGCACGGCGGGTACCAGCGCTTGGAACACCAGCCCGGTGCGCAGCATGCGCAGGCCTGGATGGCGGCGGTGTGCCTCGGCGATCTTCGGGTGCTCGGGCGCGAAGCCGGACAGATCCTCGTCCAGGCACAGCATCCAGGGCAACCGCTCGAGGAACTCGTCGGCGCCGGACCCCCAGGCACGGGCCCGCACAGCACATGGTCCGGCCTGGACGAGCCGGTAGGTGACGGGCCCGGACGGCATTCGGGCGGTGAGCCAATGCGCGCCGTCACGGGTCAGCTGATAGCAGGGATCGCCGGGGCCGCGGCGCAGCGGTGAGATCGTGAGCGCTAGATCGATCGGCCGCTCCGAGGTGACGATGCGGTCGGAGCCGGTGCGGCTCGCTTCCGATTCGACCCTGACATCACGCACGGTTTCATTGTGCGCTCCGGCTGCCAGGCATCCGCAGTAAGGGGTGGGAGCCGCCGGGCGGCAGCGGGCTCCCCGGTCCCTATCACGATCCGATGACGGCATAGCCGCAGGTAAGGCCGGGTTTGTAACAGTTCGGGAATATCCGGCGATAATGGCGGCGAATCGGCAAACAGCTGGCAGTCGCCACTACGGAGGTTTTCGACAATGATCACCAACGCGCTCAACTGGTTGCTCAACGCCTGGGGTGGAGTATCCGCCGGCAGCTCCGGCTACCAGATCCCGCCGGGCACCCTGCCCTTCGGCAGCTGAGCCACATCCGGCGCGGGCGCGCACGCGAGCACCACGAAACTCGCGGGCGCGTCAGCCTCGGTCGCCCAGAATGAGCTGGGCGAGATGCCTGCTCGGACGTCCGGCCAGCTGCGTGGCCTGGGTCCGGCAGGAGAAGCCGTCGGCGATCAAGATCGCATCGTCGGCCGCGCGCCGCAACGCGGGTAGCAGACCGTTTTCCGCCACCGCGACCGAAATGTCGTAATGGCCCTTCTGCATTCCGAAGTTGCCGGCCAGCCCGCAACACCCGGTGATTTCGGTCGCCGTGACGCCCATTCTGGCTAATATCCGGCGATCGGCCTCGAAGCCGAGAACCGCGTGCTGATGACAATGCGGTTGCACCACCACCGACTGCCCGGAAAGGTCCGGCGCGACCCAATCCGGTTCCGCATCGAGGAACTCGGCGAGGGTGCGCACCGCCGCCGCGGTACGCGCCGCGCGCGGGTCCTGCGGCAGTAGTTCCGGCAGGTCAGCGCGGAGTGCGGCGGTGCAGGAGGGTTCGAGGCCGACGACGACGCCACCGGCCCGCACATGCGCGTCCAGCGCGTCCAGCGTCGCCCGCAGCCGCTTACGGGCACCGTCCAGCTGGCCGGTACTGATCCAGGTGAGCCCGCAGCAGACCCGTTCTTCCGGGACGCGAACCCGGTAGCCCAGCGATTCCAGCAGCCGCGCCGCGGCCAGGGCGATCTCGGGATCGAAGGCCTCGGTGAAGGTATCGATCCACAGCATCACCTCGGTGGCGCCGGTCGAATCACCGCGTGAGCGTCGGCTGTCGCGCCAGATCCGGCGGAAGCCGCGCGCGGCGAGCCGCGGCACCTCACGCCGTGGATCCATGCCGCCGGCCCGGAGCCCGAGCCGGCGCAGCGACTCGACCCGCGAGGCGGCATTCACCAGCCGCGGCGTGCGTCCGGCCGCCGCCAGCCAGCGCGGTAACCAGCCGAGCGTGTAGTGATCGACCGGCCGCGGACGACGGCGATAGCGGCGATAGAGCGCCTCGGATTTGTAGGTGGCCATATCCACACCGGCCGGGCAGTCCGACCGGCACGCCTTACAGGACAGGCACAGCTCCAGCGACTGCGCCACCGCGGGTGACGACCACGGCAGCGCGCCACGCACCACCTCCTGCAATACCCGGGCACGCCCGCGCGTGCTGTCCTTCTCATCGGCGGTCGCCAGGTAGGACGGACACATGAAGCCGCCGCTCGCGCCGGTATCGGCACGGCATTTGCCGACACCGACGCACCGGTGCACGGCCGTACTCAAGTCACCGTCGTCATGCGGGTAGGCGAAGCCGACGCCCGCGACGTTCGGCAGCCCGGCCAGGCGCAGATCGTGGTCGATCGGCGCCGGATCGACGAGCACGCCGGGGTTCAGCACGCCGACCGGATCGAACAGGGCCTTGAACCCGGCGAACGCCCGCAGCACTTCGGGGGTGTACATGACCGGCAGCAGTTCCGACCGGGCGCGGCCGTCGCCGTGTTCGCCCGATAGCGAGCCGCCGTAGCGCACCACCAGCTCGGCCGCATCGCGCAGGAAGGCCCGGAAACGTTGCGGCGCATCGGCGATCGGCAGATCGAGGCGCACGTGGATGCAGCCGTCGCCGATATGGCCGTAGAGCAGCCCGTCGACGTGATGTTCGGCGGTGAGGGCACCGAAATCGCGCAGATACGCGCCGAGATGTCGCGGCGGAACGGCGGCGTCTTCCCAGCCGGGCCACGCCGGGCGGCCGTCGGGGGTGCGACCGGCCAGACCGGCTCCGTCGGCTCGGATTCGCCAGAGGGCCGCGGCGGCAACGGGATCGGTGACGATGGTGGCGTCCAGCGCGCCCGCCGACCGGCACAGCCTGGATGCGGCCGCGACGGCCTCCTGCGCGGTGTGGCCGGCGAGTTCGACGAACAGCCAGCCGTTTCCGCGCGGCAGGTCGGGCACGGTGCCTCGATGGGTGCGGACGATATCGACGAGGCGGGCATCGATCCCTTCCACCGCGAGCGGCGCATGCGCGGTGACCGCGGCGATATCGTCGGCGGCGGTGGCCATATCGGGGTATCCGAGAACCGCGAGCACCGTCGCGGATGGCAGCGGAACCAGATCGACGGTGGCTTCCACCAGCACACCGCAGGTGCCCTCGGTGCCGACGAATGCCTTGGCGATCGACGAACCCCGTTCGGGCAGAAGATGTTCCAGGCCATAACCAGAAGCCTGGCGTTCGAAGCGGCCGAGGCCGGTGCGCACCACCGCCAGCGCGCCGCGGATGAATTCCGGGAGCCCCGGTAGCACCGACAGATCGTCGGCCAGCACCCGTTCGGTGCAGGTGCCGTCGAGAACACGCAGCTCACGCACGGTATCGGAGGTACGGCCCCAGGCCAGGGCGTGCGGGCCGCAGGCATTGTTGCCGATCATGCCGCCGAGGGTGCAGCGGTTCTGCGTCGACGGGTCGGGGCCGAACCGCAGCCCGTGCTCGGCTGCCCGCCGTTGCAGACTCGACAGGATGAGACCCGGCTGCACCCGAGCGGTGCGTCTTTCCGGATCCAGCTCCAGCACCGCACCCATATGCCGGCTGAAATCCAGCACGATGCCCGGGCCGATGGCATTGCCCGCCACCGACGTTCCCGCACCGCGCGCGGTGATCGGCACGCCTTCGGCCCGCCCGAATTCCAGCACCGCCGCGACATCGGCGTCCTCGCGCGGGAACACCACCGCCGCGGGAAGCACCCGGTAGTTCGACGCATCCGAGGAGTATTCGGCGCGCCGCCGCTCCGATACGTCGACCTCGCCGCGGAGCCGGGAGCGCAGCGCCCGCGCCAACCGAGCCCGTCCGTCCTCGTCGGTCACGCCGTCCAGCGTAGGCGGCCACCTCGCCTGCGCATGGCCCGCCGCACCCAGCAGCCAGCTCCGCTGCGCACGGCCCGCCGCACCCAGTGGCTAGCGCCTGCGCTCAGTCCGGTGCACTCAGCGACCACGGCGCCCGCACTCGGCCCGGCACGAAATCGCGCTCCGAAACAACTTGCTCTCAACCTTTGTTGAGGTCTTAGTGTCGGTGGCCTGAGGTTGACTGGCGGGGAGTGGAAGGACGTGTCGAGGTGAGCATCGAATCGGTGGCCTGGAACCAGATGTACCGGCGGATGAACGCGCCGAAGGAGCAGCGGCCGTTCAGTATGGCCACGGCTCGGCGGATCCTGCGCTTCGCTGCGCCGCACAAACGCCGGCTCGGCGTGTTCCTGCTGTTCAGCGTGGTGTCGGCGCTGTTGGCGGTGGCGACGCCGCTGCTGGCCGGGCGGGTGGTGAACGGGATCGTCGACGGTGCGGCGCCGCGCGTGGTGGTCATCCTGGCGCTGGCCATCGGCGGACTCGCGATCGTCGACGCCGGGCTCGGATTGGCGATCCGGTGGCTGTCGGCCCGCATCGGCGAGGGACTGATCCTCGACCTGCGCACCGCTGTCTTCGACCACGTGCAGAAGATGCCCATCGCCTTCTTCACCCGTACTCGCACCGGCGCGCTGGTCAGCCGGTTGAACAATGACGTGATCGGCGCGCAGCGCGCGTTCAGCGACACGCTCTCCGGCGTGGTGGCCAATCTGGTGACGGTCCTGCTGACGCTGGTGGTGATGATCCAGCTGTCCTGGCAGATCACCCTGCTGGCGCTGCTGCTGTTGCCGGTGTTCGTGATCCCGGCGCGCCGGATGGGCGATCGGCTCGCCGATATCCAGCGCGAGGCCGCGGGCCTGAACTCGGCGATGAGCACCCAGATGACCGAACGCTTCTCGGCGCCGGGCGCGACGCTGGTCAAACTGTTCGGCCGGCCGCATCAGGAGTCGGCGGAGTTCGCGCTGCGGGCGCGGCGGGTCCGCGATATCGGGGTGCGCACCGCCATGCTGCAGACCGTTTTCGTCACCTCCCTGACGTTGGTCTCCGCGCTGGCGATCGCGCTGGTCTACGGGCTCGGCGGCTGGTACGCGCTGGCCGGACGGCTGGACGCGGGCGCCGTCGTCGCCCTGTCGCTGCTGCTGACCCGGCTGTACTCGCCGTTGACGGCGCTGGCCAGTGCGCGGATGGAGATCATGTCCGCGCTGGTGAGCTTCGAGCGGGTCTTCGAAGTGCTGGATCTGAAGCCGCTGATCGAGGACGCGCCGAATGCCGTCCCGGTCCCGGAGGGTCCGGTCGCGGTGGAGTTGCGGAATGTGCGCTTCGGCTACCCGTCGGCGGACAAGGTGTCGCTGGCCTCCCTGGAAGAGGTCGCGACGCTCGATACGCGCGGCGGAGTGGAAGTGCTGCACGATATCTCGCTGCGCGCCGAACCCGGGGAGATGGTGGCACTGGTCGGTTCGTCCGGAGCCGGTAAGTCCACCATCGCGCAGCTGGTGTCGCGGCTCTACGACGTCGACAGCGGCGCGGTACGGCTCAACGGCGTCGATGTGCGTGAGCTGAGCACCCGCTCGATCCAGCAGGCCGTCGGCCTGGTGACCCAGGACGGGCACCTGTTCCACGACACCATCCGCGCGAATCTGCTGCTGGCTCGTCCCGAGGCCACCGAGGCCGAGCTGTGGGACGCGCTGGAGCGAGCGCGGCTGCGTGATCTGGTCGCGTCGCTGGCCGACGGGCTCGACACGGTGGTCGGCGAGCGCGGATACCGGCTCTCGGGTGGTGAGCGTCAGCGGCTCACCATCGCCCGGCTGCTGCTCAAGCAGCCTCGCGTGGTGATTCTGGACGAGGCCACCGCCTCTCTGGACTCGACCTCCGAGGCCGCGGTGCAGGAAGCACTGGCCGAAGCGCTCGAAGGGCGCACGGCGCTGGTCATCGCGCACCGCCTCTCCACCATCCGGGCCGCCGACAAGATCGTGGTGCTGGAGGACGGACGCATCGTCGAACGCGGCACCCACCCGCAGCTGCTGGCCGCGGGCGGGCGGTACGCGGAGTTGTACCGGACGCAGTTCTCCGAGGAGCCCGCTATCGTCGCCGCCTGAACGGCCGACGGTCCAGGACTTCCGCCCGCCGCACCGGCCGCCCACACGACATCCGTGCGGGCGGCCGACGTGTGGGACTTCGGGCGACCGGGCACCGGAAAGCCGGCGCGGCTCGCCCGGCTTCGATCAGAACTCGCCTGCGACCCCGAAGACCGTGCGGCCCGAATGCGTGCCGTCCTTGATCGAGCGCAGCACCCGCTCGGCATCGGTCACCGGGGCGAAATTCTCGATCTCCGACAGGTGGCGCGGGCGCAGCTCGTTGGCCAGCCTGCGCCACAGCTCGCGCCGCTTCTCGATCGGGTGGTTCACCGAGTCGATACCGAGCAACGCCACACTGCGCAGAATGAACGGCATCACGGTGGTGGGGACCTCGGTTCCACCGGTCAGGCCGCTGGCCGCGACGGCGCCGCCGTAGCCGATGGCGCTGAGCACATAGGCCAGCGACGCCCCGCCGACGCTGTCGACCGCGCCGGCCCACCGGGCCTTGGACAACGGACGGACCTTGGCCTCCGGTTCCGGGAGGCGGCCGATCACCTCGTTCGCCCCGAGCTCGGCCAGCCGATCTGCGGCATCGGCCTTTCCGGTCGAGGCGATCACCTCGTAACCGAGTCCGGACAGAATGTCGACGGCCACGCTGCCGACCCCGCCGGTCGCGCCGGTGACCAGGATGGCGCCGTCATCGGGGGTGAGGCCGCGGTCGAGCAGTGCCTGCACGCTCAGCGCCGCGGTGAACCCTGCCGTACCGAGGGCGGCGGCGTCGCGGGTGGACAGCCCGTCCAGCTTCACCACCCATTCGGCGGGCACCCTGGCGTATTCGGCGAAACCGCCGTGATGCGAGACGCCGATCTCGTAGCCGTGGGCCACCACCTGATCGCCGGGCGCGAAATCCTCGGATTCGGATTCCACGACTTCACCGGTGAGGTCGATACCGGGGACGATCGGGTAGTTGCGCACCACGCCGCCGCCCGGGGTGATGGCAAGGCCGTCTTTGAAGTTGGCGCTCGAATAATGCACCTTGATCGTTACCGCACCCGGTCCGAGGAACTCCGCCCCGACCTGCTGCCGCGCGAGCACGACGCCGCTGTCCGATTCGTGTGCCACCATCGCCCAGAATTCCATGGGCCCGAGCATACGAGCGTGCGGCCGCGGAGAGGTCAGACCGGAACCAATTCGAGCCGGACGCCGAGCAGCCGGACCGGACGATCGAGCTCGAAGCGGTCGATGATGCGCAGGGCGGCGTCGATGATGGCGTCGCGGTCGGTGGTGGGTTCGGGCAGTTTGGTCTGTTTGCTGCGGGTGTAGAAGGTGTTGGTGCGCACGGTCACCGACACCCGGATGGTGATCCGGCCCGCTTCGGCCATTTCGTCGGCCACCTCACCGGCCAGCCGCGCGACCTGGGCGCGGATCTCGTCCCGTTCGGTGAGGTCGTGCGGGAACGTTTCGGATTTGCTGCGGCCCACCGGGATTCGCGGCTCGGTGACCACGTCGGTATCGCCCGCGCCTTTACCGAGCACCCAGAGGTACGGGCCGGTGGTCGGTCCGAAGGCCGCGGCCAGCCGATGCCGGTCCGAGGCCATCAGGTCAGCGACCGTCTCGATCCCGAGTTCGGCCAGGCGGGCGGCGATCCGGTTGCCGATACCCCACAGCGCGCTGGTCGGGCGGTGCGCCATCACCTCGGTCCAGTTGGCGGCGGTGAGCCGGAACATGCCCGCTGCCGCGCCCGCACCGGGTTCCGCGGAATCCTTGCCGGAGGATTTGGCGAAACCGGTGGCGAGTTTGGCGGTGAGCTTGTTGTCGCCGATGCCGACCGAGCAGCTCAGCTCCAATTCGGCGATGGCGGCGCGGATGTCGCGGGCCAGGCCTTCCGGATCGTCGGTGTCGGCGGCCAGGAACGCCTCGTCCCAGCCCCAGACCTCCACCGGACCGAAGGTCCGCAGCAATGCCATGACCTCCTCGGAGGCCTCTTCGTAGCTGGCCATGTCCAGCGGCAAGAACACACCGTCCGGGCATTTGCGCACCGCGGTGCGCAGCGCCATGCCTGCCCGCACCCCATAGGCCCGCGCCGGATAGGAGGCACAGGTGACGACCTTGCGCGGCTCCTGCGGATCCCCGTTCCCGCCGACGATCACCGGCTGCCCGCGCAGCTCCGGATGACGACGGAACTCCACCGCCGCCTGGAATTGGTCGAGATCGACATGCAGCAGCCACCTGGGCATACGTCCGTCTTACCGCATGGGTATGACTCTCGACTCCGTCCGCGCCGCGGCGACCCGGCAGATCGCGGATGGCCGACCGGAATCGGCGACCGTTGCGGTGAAGGATTTTACGGTGTAAATGTGTGGCTTATCGCGCTGTAGTCGGCCTCGAACGGGTCGGCCCGGCAACGACCAGGAGGTACCCGCCTGATGACCATTCCCGAACTCGGTATCGAGCAAGCGCGGCAGGTGCTCGCCGCGCAACCGTTCGCACAGTTGGTCGGCACGGAGTTGACGGCGTTCGGGGATGGCACGGCGACGTTGGTGATCCCGTTGCGGAAGGAACTGGGCCAGCAGTTCGGGTTCGTGCACGGGGGAGTGCTGGCCTACGCGGCCGACAACGCGATCACCTTCGCGGCGGGAACAGTCCTCGGGGCCAATGTGCTCACCGGCGGTTTCTCGGTGACCTACCTGCGGCCGGCGAGCGGAACACTGCTGCGGGCGCAGGCGAAGGTGACCGGTTCGACCCGCCGCCAGGCCGTGGTCAGCTGCGAGATCTATGCCGAGGACGGCGACGGTGAGCCGGTGCTGTGCGCGGTCGCGCAAGGCACCACACGCACCGTCGAACGCGAACTCGGCAACGGCGGCTGAGCTACCGGGCCAGCAGTGCGCGCAGCGCGCGAATGATCTCATCGGGCGCCTCTTCGGCCATGAAATGGCCCGCATCGAGCGTGCTGTGATCGAGGTCGACGGCCCAGTTCCGCCACAGCCGCGCCGCGTCGAACCCGAGCGCTGAGCCCCAATCCTGCTGGATGACGGTCACCGGCATCGCCAGCCGGTGACCGGCCGCCCGGTCCGCACTGTCGTGTTCGATATCCACCCCCGCGCTGGCGCGATAATCGGCGACGATCGACGGCACCGCCTCGCGTGCGGCACGCAGATACTCGGTGCGGATACCGGCCGGAATGGCGGTCGAATCGCGAGTCCAGATGTCGAGGAAGTAGCCGAAGAACGCATCCGCGCTCGCCGCGATCATCTGTTCCGGCAGGCCGGCCGGCTGCGCCATCAGATACAGGTGGAACGCGACCGCGGCGTCGGCGCCGTGCAGCACCTCCCACATGTCGAGGGTGGGTAGCACATCCAGGGACGCCAGGTGGGTGATGCGGCCGGGATGGTCGAGTCCGGCGCGGATCGCCACGAGGGCGCCGCGGTCGTGGCCCGCCACCGCGAAACGGTCGAAGCCGAGCGCTTCGGCAACGGCGACGATATCGGCGGCCATGGTCCGCTTGGAGTACACCTCACGGTCGCGTTCGGCCGGCTTATCGCTGGCGCCGTATCCGCGCAGGTCGGGGCAGATGACGGTGTGCTGAGCGGCGAGGTCGGTGGCCACGTGCCGCCACATCAGGTGGGTTTGCGGAAACCCGTGCAGCAGCACGATCGGGCTGCCGGAACCGCCGACGGCAACCTGTAGGGCGATATCGTCGGCGACGCGCACGCGCCCGTAGTCGAATCCGGGAATCATCGAGGTCATCGGGTATTTCTCCTTGATCGGTTCGGTCTCGACCAGGCTGGCGTGGCCCGATGAGCAACCGATGAGCGCGCTATACCGTGAGGGCGTGACAGTCTCGTTCGGCGTGCTCGGACCCGTGCTCGCCTGGGATGCCGACGGCGCACGGATCGACCTGAAAGGCCCGAGGCATCGGGCGGTGCTGGCGCGATTGCTCGTAGCGCGCGGGCGGGTCGTGCCGGTGCAGGTCATCATCGATGACCTGTGGGGGCCGGGCGGGGGCACCAAATCCGCGGTCCGCACCTTCGTCGCCGCATTGCGTCGCGCGCTCGAACCGCAGCGTCCGGCTCGCACCGCCGCCCGGCTCCTGGTCACCGAGGGCACCGGATACGCCCTGCGGGCCGAGCAGGACCGGGTCGACGCGTGGCGGTTCGAGCGGGCGGTGCGCGAGGGGGCCGACCTCGCGCCCGCCGACGCGCTGTCCACGCTCACCGAAGCGCTCGGCTGGTGGCGCGGGCCGGCCTACTCCGAGTTCACCGATATGGCTTGGGCTCGAACAGAATCGGCACGGTTGGAAGAACTGCGGCTCACCGCCGTCGAGCGGCAGGCCCGAGCCCGGCTGACGCTCGGGCGTGCCGCCGACGCGGTACCGGATCTGGATGCGCTGGTCGGCACCCATCCGTGGCGGGAGGAAGGGTGGCGGCTGCTTGCCCTCGCCCTGTACCGATCCGGACGCCAGGGCGACGCGCTCGCGGTATTGCGCAGGGCGCGTGGCATTCTCGTCGATGAACTCGGCGTCGACCCCGGACCGCGATTGGCCGCGACGGAGTCGGCCATCCTGCGCCACGACATCGGTGTCGACGACGCCGCCGAGCGGGTATGGGCCGAGGCCACCGCGGCCTACGACCGCACCGTGGCAGGCGGAGCCACCGCGCGCCTCGAATCGACGGTCGGGCTGCTGCGCAGTCTTGCGATGACCGGCAGCGGCGGGCTGGCCGCCGCCAGGCAGCAGCGGCTCGACACGGTCGCCGCGGCCGAACGCCTCGATGATCCGCAGCTCACCGCACGCATCATCGGCAGCTACGACGTGCCGGGCATATGGACTCGATCCGACGATCCCGACCAGGCGGCCCAGATCACGGCCGCCGCCGAACGCACGCTCGCCCGGCTACCGGCGGACGCGGCCGCCGGCTCGAGGGCCCGGCTGCTGACGACCATCGCCGTCGAAACCCGGGGAATCCGCAGCCGCCGCGGGATCGACGCCGCCCGCGCGGCCACCGGAATCGCCCGGGCACTGGATGATCCGTCCCTGCTCGCCTTCGCATTGAACGGCCTCTTCCTCCAGACCTGTGATCGCCCCGGCCGCGCCGGCGAACGCGAAGCCATCGGCCGGGAACTGGTGGAACTGTCGCGCCGCCACGAGCTGGTGCCGTTCGAGATCCTCGGCCACCTCGCCCTGATGCAGACCCGCAGCGCTTTCGGTGATTTCGATCAGGCCGACGTCCACGCCGGTGCCGCCGACCGGCTGGGGGCCCGCAACGAACGGCCGCTGGTCGCGGTGTTCACCGGGTGGTATCGCACCATGCGGGCCGCCGCGACCGGCGCGCCGATCGAGATCGCCGAAGCGGGCTATCGCACCATCGCCCAGCGGTACGAGAACTGCGGCATGCCGGGATTCGAGCAGGGCGCGCTGCCGATGGCATTGCTGTGCCTGCGGGTATGGCGCGGGGCTCCGGCGGATTTCCCGGCAGCGACCGAGTGGGGCCCCTATGAGCCGTGGGCTCGGCCGCTGCTGCTACTGGCCGAAGGGCGCCGCGACGAGGCCCGGGCACGCCTGGCCCGTGTCCAGGAACCACCGCCGGGTCTGCTGATCGAAGCGTTGTGGAGTCTTATCGCACGAGCGGCGATAGATCTCGGCGACCACGCCGCGATGGCGCGCGCCCGTGCTCGATTGACGCCCGCCGCGGGCGAGATCGCGGGCGCGGGCAGCGGGATCCTCACCGCGGGGCCGGTGCAGGGGTATCTCACCGAACTGGACGACGCACTCGCGCGGGAATAGCGAGTTCGCACCCCGGTGGTCGCGCCGAAAATCACCTCGGGCAGGCGAATTCGCCATTGCGCGACGCTGATTCGCAACCGGATACGCACACCCTGTCGAGCGGTGTCGCAACCCTGCTCACCGGTCGTTTCGGGGGATCGCCTTCGATAACCGCGGCGCGGGGGCACAACCTGAGGTATCCGCAGATGCCGAACGAGCCGTGCCCATTGCGGGGGCACGGCTCGTTCGGCGTCAGGGCTGCGGCGGATCAGGCCGTGGCCGCCAGCGGCCGTCCGTCCAGCGCCGGTTCCTGGACCGGCTCGATGGCGTAGGCGAGGATCTCGGCCACGTCGGCGACCGGGCGGACATCCAGCGCGGCGAGCACCTCGGCCGGGACGTCGTCCAGATCCGGCTCGTTGCGGGCCGGGATGAACACCGTCTTCAGGCCGGCCCGTTGCGCGGCGAGCAGCTTCTGCTTGACACCGCCGATGGGCAGCACCCGGCCGTTCAGCGTGACCTCGCCGGTCATGCCGACATCCGAACGCACCTGCCTGCCGAGAGCCAGCGATACCAGGGCCGTGACCATGGTGACACCGGCCGAGGGACCGTCCTTCGGCACCGCGCCCGCCGGGAAGTGCACGTGGATATTGCGATCCAGCACCGAGGGCTCGATGCCGATCTCTTCCAGGTGCGAGCGGACGTAGGTCAGCGCGATCTGGGCCGATTCCTTCATGACGTCACCGAGCTGGCCGGTGAGCGTCAACGAACGTTCACCGTCGACGGCGTTGGTCTCGATGTAGAGCACATCGCCGCCGAGACCCGTCACCGCCAAGCCGGTGGCCACGCCCGGGACGGCGGTGCGTTCCACCGAATCCGGGGTGAAGCGGGGACGGCCGAGGTATTCCTTCAGATCACCGACGTCGATGGTCAGCGATGCACCGGAACGCACTGCGGCCGGGTCCTTTTCGATGACCACGTCGTCGTAGCCGAGTTCGGCGTCGTAGCCGAGCCCGATCGTCGGCACGGCATCGGCGACCGAAGCACCCTCCGACAGCGTCGTGGCCGCCTTGCGCAGCGCCTTGGCGATCAACCGCTCCATCTGCCGCACACCGGCCTCGCGGGTGTAGTTGGCCGCGATCTCACGCAGCGCACCCTCGGTGACGGTCACCTCCTCGGCGGTCAGCGCATTGCGTTCCAGCTGGCGCGGGACCAGGAAGTCGCGGGCGATGGCGACCTTGTCGTCCTCGGTGTAGCCGTCGACGGTGATCAGTTCCATCCGGTCCAGCAGCGGGCCGGGGATGGTCTCCATGACGTTGGCCGTGGCGATGAACAGCACGTCGGACAGGTCCAGATCGAGGTCGAGGTAGTGATCGCGGAAGGTGTGGTTCTGCGCCGGGTCGAGCACCTCGAGCAGGGCCGCGGCCGGGTCGCCGCGGAAATCGGAGCCGACCTTATCGATCTCGTCCAGCAGCACGACCGGGTTCATCGAGCCGGCTTCCTTCATGGCCCGCACGATGCGCCCGGGCAGCGCGCCGACATAGGTACGCCGGTGACCGCGGATCTCGGCCTCGTCACGCACACCGCCGAGCGCCACTCGCACGAATTTGCGCCCGAGCGCCCGCGCGACGCTTTCACCCAGCGAGGTTTTACCCACACCGGGCGGGCCGGCCAGCACCAGCACCGCGCCGGAGCCGCGTCCGCCGACGACCTCCAGCCCGCGGGCGGCCCGCCGCGCCCGCACCGCCAGGTACTCGACCATCCGGTCCTTCACCTCGTCGAGGCCGTGGTGATCGGCGTCGAGCACGGCACGGGCGGCCGAAACATCGGTGTTGTCGGTGGTTTTCACCGTCCACGGCAGTTCCAGGACGGTATCGAGCCAGGTGCGGATCCAGCCCGATTCGGGGCTCTGATCGCTGGCCCGTTCGAGCCTGCCGACCTCGCGCAGCGCGGCTTCGCGCACCGTTTCGGGCAGATCGGCCTGCTCGACGCGGGTGCGGTAGTCGTCGGCGCCGTCGGGTTCGTCCTCGCCGAGTTCCTTGCGAATGGCGTTGAGCTGCTGGCGCAGCAGGAATTCGCGCTGGCTCTTCTCCATGCCCTCGCGGACCTCTTCGCTGATCTTCTCCGAGACCTCGGTCTCGGCGATATGCGCCTTGGTCCATTCGATCAGCGTCGCCAGCCGCTGGGCCGGTTCCGGGGTTTCCAGCAGCTCGCGCTTCTGCTCACTGGTCAGGTAGGTGGCGTAGCCCGCGGTATCGGCGATCGCGGAGGGATCGCTGAGCTGGTTGACCGCGTCGATGACCTGCCAGGCCTCCCGG
The DNA here is from genome assembly GCF_010858045.1 of Nocardia cyriacigeorgica. Lineage (GTDB taxonomy): Bacteria > Actinomycetota > Actinomycetes > Mycobacteriales > Mycobacteriaceae > Nocardia > Nocardia cyriacigeorgica_E. Next base: position 122,481 of record NZ_JAAGVC010000009.1, on the reverse strand, counting down.
CGTTGCAGCACCGAGACGACCAGCTTCTTGTATTCGGCGGCGAGTTCCTTGGTCCGCCCGTCGGCGGGCACGTCGGCTACCGGTTCGGCCTCCACCCACAGCGCCGCACCCGGCCCGGTCACCCCGTGACCGATCTTGGCGCGCCGCTCCGCCTTCAGCACCGCCGCGGGCGCGCCACCGCGCAGCCGGCCGACCTGTTCGATGGTGGCGACCACGCCGTAGGCCGCGTACCCCTCGTCCAAGCGGGGCGCGACCAGGACCTGGTCGGTCTTCGCGGCACGCGCGGCATCAATGGCCGCCTGCGCCGATTCGTCGAGTTCGATGGGCACGACCATGCCCGGCAGCACGATCGGATCGGTCAGGAACAGCACCGGCAAGTTCTGAGCTGCAGTCACGTCTTCGACCCTTTCAAAGTTGAGCGATGCCTACTCAACCCCGGGCTATTCGGGTTTGTTCCAGGGGAGTGGCGGGGTTCACTCAGGGCGAAAGCGGCGCCGAATGCACCGGCGCTCCAGCGTGGACGTGCGCGGCGGCTACCAGCCGAACAGCAGCAGATGTACCCCGCCGACGACGACGCCGAGCAGGCCGCCGTGGACGTACAGCAGCCAGGCGTCTTGTTCGACGGAGGCGTAGAACATCTCCATGAACTCGCCGGGGGTGAGTTGGGTGAGTTTGCGGGCGGCGAATTCGTCGATCTTCTTGGCTTGTTCCTCGGTGAACTCGGCGTCCTCGACCAGGGTCGGCGCCAAGCCGACGGCGGCGCCGGCGGCTCCGACCTTGAGGTTGTCGAATTGGCGGCGGCCGAAGGCGGCGCGGACCATCGAGGTGGTGCGGCCGAGCTGGCGGTGGATCTCGTCGGAGATCAGCCGTTCCAGCAACTGGCGGGTCTTATCGCCGTTGGGGCCCTCGAGCAGTTCCTTGGACAGATTGGGCAGGGTGAGCACCTGGTAGGCCAGGATGTGGGCCAGATCGACCGCGGCCTGCGGCTGGCGTTTGGCCAGCAGGGCTTGGCGCCACAGGTACTTGTAGCGCGGCTGCGGATCGCCCGGCTCGAACACCATCTTGATCGCGATCAGGTTGACCAGCACGCCGATACCGGCCGACACCAGCAGCACGATCACCCACGCCGGCACCCAGCCGAGCACCGGGATGCTCGGATGCACGTGCAGATACAGCGCGAGCAGCAGCCCGAAGGGCGCGCCGAGCAGACCGATCCGCACCATGAACCGCAGCTCCGGCGCGGCGATCGTGGTGGTCAGATCCTTGAGGATGATCGGGTTGTCCTGCAGGTACCGGATCACGAAGCCCTTGACGTCGATCAGCTGGTCGACGTTGTCACCCAGCGATTCGAACGCCCGGCGGCACAGCGCGGGCAGCTCCCGGTCCACGCGCTGATAGACCAGCTGCTTCATCGCCCGCGGCAGCGAACCCCACAGCTCGGGATTCTCCCGGTACATGACGTCGTCGACGATCGACTGGACCTGCTTGTGCGCCATCTCGGCCACATAGTCGGCGATACCGTCCAGGTCGAGTTCGTGGATGAAATCGCGTGGACTGCCGATCCGCATCAGCGCCTTGTCCACGCAGATGCTGGCCATCTTCTCCGCGCGGGCCGGGATGAAACCCTGGAAACCGAAACGGGAACCGTCCTCGGAGAACACCGGAAGCACCTGCACCCGGCGCGGCAGATACGGGTAGAGCACTTTCAGGCCGGGCACCCGCACACCGCGGAAGCTCAGCGGCCAGAACAGCATCAACACGCCGGTCCAGTTGGTCAGCCAGCCCGCGATCCCGGCGAAGATCGGGAAGCTGATCAGGTCCACCACGAACTTCGACTGCCCGGTGAGCTGCTCCCAATCGATGAACACACCGGACGCGAGTGTGGTCACGCGGGCTCTCCCTAGGCCGGCCGGTACGAATGCCCGGAATGGTTGTCTGAGACATCGAATGAGACTCGAGGTCCCAACATTCTCATTGCCCCGTGGAGGTGTCAACGATTCGGGGCGCGGCGGCCGCGACTACCCGTTCATGATCGTGTCACGCTGCGCGCGGGCAGTGCGGCGACCGCGCGTTCGGCCGCGACCAGGGCACTGTTGATCGAGATCTCACCGCGCATTCCGGGGGCGGCCACCATATCGCCGGCCAGGAAGACATCGTCACCGCGGTCGATCGCCGGACGGTCGCGCCAGGTCCGGCCGGGCAGGTCGAGGGCGCCGGTGCGGCCCTTCGCCGTGCCGGTCCGGGAGAACGTCGTCCTGGTGGCGCGTCCGGGGATGACGAGATCGGCGAACTCGGCCAGCCGCTGCTGGGCTTGCCCGGGCGTTTCGCCGGCGCGCACCGGCATCTGCAGTTGGAACAGCGACTGTCCGGCCGGGGCGATGCTGTCGTCCTGCATGGTGTAGCTCTCGTGGAACCCGCCCGCGTCGAGGTCGAAGACGACGCTGCGGTCGCGCGGCGAGCTCTGCACCGCGATATCGAGCAGGGCGGCGTGCCCGCTGGTCCAGGTCAGGCTGTCGTCGCCGAGCAGGCGCCGGGCCGAGGCGAGTTCGGTGGCCACGATCACCGGCCCGGCCGAGGTGTCGACGCTGTCGATGCGCGCACCGGTGGTGATCTCCACGCCGAGTCCGGCGGCGTGGGCGGCCATCCGGTCCATCACCCGCTGCCAGCCGCCGCGCACCCACCGCACCGCGGGCACCCGTGGCCCGAGCACCCGCTGGAACAGGCCCCAGACGAAGGCCGCCGACAATCGCCCGGTGTCGGCGTCATAGGTGGCCACACTGATCGCGTTGGCGATGTGCTCGGCGGTCGCCGCGCCCCAGCGCGCCGAGGCCCAGCTGCGGAAATCCTGGTCCACCGGCGGTTTCAGATCGAAACGGGCCTGCGCGCGCAGCATCCGGGCGGGCGGTATCCGGTGTACCCGGCCGTCGGTGCGGAAACCGAGGCGCGCCATCTGTTGTGGTGCGGGCCAGCCGAGGCCTGCGGTGAATCCGCGTGCCTTCAGCCAGGTGTAGTGCGGGCCGTCGGCATAGAAGACGTGCGCGCCATCGTGGGCGATGTGCGGCCCCGAGGTGGCGCGACCGCGCCCGCCGAGCGTCGAGTGCGCCTCGAACAGCCGTACCGGTGCACCGGTTTCCGCGCACGCTATGGCGGCGGTGAGACCGGCCAGGCCGCCGCCGATCACCGTGATGTACTGCGTCATCGCAACGTCTCCAGTTCGCCGAGGGGCAGTGGGGCGGCCGCATCGATCTGTGCGGCCATCAGGTCCGCGGTGGCCCGCAGATAGCGTTCGCTGTCCATTCCGGAGGGGTGGTCACCGCCGAAGATGTCGCACATCAGCCAGTAGTGCGCGATGGCGCCGACGATCACGGCCGCAGTGGCCTCCCAGTCGACGTCGGCGTGCTTCGGGCCGGCGAGTTCGGTCAGTCCGCGCGCGACCACCGAGGTGACCACGACGAACTCCTCGCGCCGGAACACCTCGAGTACTTCGGGGGCGATGGAGTTGTCGCGCAGCAGGATTCGGGTGACGTCACGGTCGTGTTCCAGGCGCATGAGCCCGATCCGGCACAGCATCCACAGCCGATCCGCCGTCGACGCGCTCGGCGCGACCGCCGCAAGGAACTGGGCGATGGAGAAGTCCGGGTCGAGGAAATGCTGCCATTCGCCGCGGTCGACCAGCCGCGAGCGCACCGCCTCGACCAGCAGCTCGTCCTTGGAGGCGAAGTGTCGGTACAGCGCACCGGAACCACGCGAGAGCCCGGCGGCCGCTTCGATCTGGGCGACGGAGGTGCGGGCGAAACCCTGTGCGCCGAACAGTCGCAGGGCTTCCGAAACGATCCGCTCGCGTGTCGATGCCATCCGCACTCCCGTAAGTAACCACTTACTTACATGACATCCCGGCCGCTTCGGCTATGCAAGAGGTGACTGACGAGATGACTGAAAAGCGCTACCGAACGGCTCGGCAAACCGCTTGCACCTGCGCATTTCCGGGGGCAGCGGGCGAGGATTCCGCCCCGATGGCCTGCATACCTGCTGGGTGAAATCAAATACAAGCACGCATGCTTGCTTCTTTAATCGGGAGCTGAGATGCTGAACCCCGACGTCACCACGAGTGACATCCGGTAACGACAACGCGGGGCGAGGACTCATGGCTGACCTGGAAGCGTTACTCGGCGATCTGGCCGAGGAGAGCGCCGATCTGGAACGACTCGTCGCCCCACTCGCCCCCGCCGAGTGGGCCACCCCCACGCCCGCCGAGGGGTGGACCATCGCGCATCAGATCGGGCATCTGGCCTGGACCGACGAGATCGCCACGATCTCGGCCCGCGATGCGGACCGGTTCGCGAAACTGGTCGCCGAGGCCGGGCCGCGCGTGCTGACCTTCGTCGACGAGGCCGCCGAAGAAGCAGCCGCCGCGGAGCCCGCCGAACTGCTGCAACGGTGGCGGCGCAGCCGGGCCGAATTGGCCGACGCGCTGCGCAACGTTCCCGACGGCGCGAAGGTGCCGTGGTTCGGGCCGCCGATGAGCGCGGCCTCGATGGTCACCGCGCGGACGATGGAGACCTGGGCGCACGGCCAGGACGTGGCCGACGCGCTCGGCGTCACCAGGACACCGACCGCCCGACTGCGGACCGTGGCCCATATCGGCGCGCGGACCAGGAACTTCGCCTACATGGTGCGCGGTAAGCAAGCGCCGGCCGCGGAATTCCGGATCGAACTCACCGCGCCCGACGGCAGCGTGTGGACCTGGGGTCCCGAGGATGCGGAACAGCGCGTCACCGGTTCGGCACTGGACTTCTGCCTGCTGGTCACCCAGCGCAGACATCGTGACGATCTCGCTCTCACAGCAGTGGGGGCGGACGCGGCCGAATGGCTGACGATCGCGCAGGCCTTCGCCGGGCCGAGTGGTGCGGGACGCGCGCCGGGCCAATTCGCCTGAGCTGGATCGCCCACGCCGATACGTGAAGCGGGCGAGCGCCAGTCTTGGGTGCGTCGCGACGACGATCGGACGTCGTTGGCCGGGTGTCTCGATGTGGCAGTCGAGAATGACGCTCGCCAGCGACCTCGGAATACCCCCATTTTCACGGCGCGAAACCTCGTCGACCCGGATGGTTCACCCCCGTGTCACGGGAACGCCGAGCCAGCGGTCCGTGCGCCGCCGACGCTGTGATGCTGCTCTCAGCGATGCGGCACCCCCACCGTCCACGCCGTAACCTGGACGAGCGTACGGCTTTCAACGATGCGGGCCGTCGACCCCAGGGAAACCAGGGCGGAGGGAAAGGAAAGCATCGTGTCAGCATTCGAGTCTGCTCAGATCGCTCGCCATACCGCCATCGTGCTGGCAGGCGCGGCCAGCCTCAGTCTCACCGTGGTGTCCGGCGCCTATATCGCCACCAACATGCCCGGTCTCGAACGTCCCGGACAGCTCGCCGCGCCGTCGGCGCCGCTCATCCGCGAGGGCGCACCGCGGCCCGGACCGGCCCATCGCACCGGATCCATCCTGCTCACCGACGGTTCCGGCCAGGCTGCCGTCTACCGTGACCGGCCCGCGGTCGCGCCGGGTGCCCTCACCGCGCCCGAACCCACCGCGCTGCCCGCCGAAACGCAGGCCGCTCCCGCCGAGCGCGACGGCGTCGGCGGCCGGGTCGGCCTCGGCACCACCTACGTCGGCGCCCGAGTCGCCCCGGCGCAGACCAACACCGTCTCGATCACCCTCGACACCAACGCGCTGACGGTGCTGAGCGGAATCCTGATGTCCGAGCCGGTCCGGGAACGCCTCGGCGTATCCACCGACCCGTCCGGGGTCACCCAGATGCGCACCGATGTCGACACCCGGCGCGGCGAGGTGACCTTGGTGTTCTCCGATCCGACGCTCGGTGAGCATGCCCTCGAGCTGGACCGGAATCCGGCGCCGGGGCAAGCCGATCGGGCCGACAGCGGCGCGGTGGTCGAGGACGCGCCGGACGAGACGCGCCCGGCGCCGGCCGTTCCGGCAGCCGGAAGCGACGTCGTCACCGCCTGATCGGCACCCGTTCCCCGGCGAGCGCAGGCCGGCGACGGGCGGTGCTCGGCGCCGCGCCTATCGTGCTTCCCATGTCGACAATCGCCACCCGGATCTGAAGCCCATGTACGACTTCTGCGTGATCGGGGGCGGCATCGTCGGCGTGGCGACCGCGTACCGGATCCTGCGTCGGGCGCCGGGAGCGAGCCTGGTGTTGCTGGAGAAGGGCGATGCGCTCGGTACCCATCAGACCGGGCACAACAGCGGCGTCATCCACTCCGGCATCTACTACGCGCCCGGCAGCTTGAAGGCCACACTGTGCAGGCAGGGCGCGCGGGCGACCAAGGAATTCGCGGCCGCACACGGGATCGCGTTCGCCGAATGCGGGAAGCTGCTGGTGGCGACCGACGGCGCGGAACGGGAGCGGATGCTCGCGCTCTACGAGCGGTCGCGAGTGAACGGGGTGGACGTCGAGTTGCTCGACGCCGCCGAGCTGCGCAAGCGGGAACCCCATGTGACCGGGGTGGGCGCGCTGTTCGTCCCGGATACCGGCATCGTCGACTACCGCGCGATCACCGACGCGCTGGCCGAGCAGGTGCGCGCCGCGGACGGGCGGATCGTGCTCGGGGCGCGGGTCGATGCGGTCACCGAGACCGCCACGGGCGTCACCATCTCCGGTCCAACGGGTAGCTGGACCGCGGCGAACCTGGTGGCATGTGCCGGGTTGCAGGCCGATCGGGTGGCCCGGATGGCGGGGCTGCGCATCGACACCCGGATCGTCCCGTTCCGCGGTGAGTACTACCAGCTACCTGCCTCGCGCGCGGGGTTGGTCGACACCCTGATCTATCCGATCCCGGATCCCGACCTGCCGTTCCTCGGTGTGCACCTGAGCCCGACCATCGACGGCGAGCTCACGGTCGGGCCGAACGCCGTACTCGGCCTGTCCAGGGAGGGCTACCGCAAGGGCAGTATCGACCTGCGTGATGCCAAGGAGGTGCTTGGCTATCCGGGTGTGCACCGGGTGGCCGCGGCCAATGTCCGCACCGGGCTGCGCGAGCTGCGCAATTCCCTGTTCAAACGCGGCTACCTGGCCGAATGCCGACGCTACTGTCCCGAACTGACCATGGCCGACCTGCGACCGCGGGAAGCGGGGATTCGTGCCCAGGCCGTGGCAAGGGATGGCACGCTGATCCACGACTTCCTGGTCGAACGCACCGACCGGATGGTGCATGTGCTCAACGCACCGTCACCGGCGGCCACCTCGGCGCTACCGATCGCCGATCACCTCGTCGACCGGCTCGGGCTGCCCGCCGACCGAGCAACCGACCGGTAGCCATCTGGAAATCCACCTCCCCAAATCTCGGCGCAACCCTCGAATAAAGAGGAAGGCTGTAGTACTTTTGTCGCAGCCGTGGAGGGAGGGCCCATGGGCCGCATCAGATATGCCAGCGACGTCGGCGCACCGGTCGAGGTGGCTTTCGCCTACACGGACAACCATCTGTTCGTACCGGACTGGATGTTCGGCGTCGCCGGATTCGAACCGAGCGGCGATACCGACCGCGGGCTCGGCGCGCGCTTCCGCACCGACGCCGGGCCGATCCTGCTCCGCACCACGCTCACCTGCGAGATCACCGAGTACCGGCGCAACGTCGTGATCGGGTATACGCTGCGTGGACGCCTATCCGGCACTCTGACACTGCGATTCGATCCGCTGGGCTACGGGCGGTCGGTGCTCACCTCCGAGGTCGACTACGATCCGCCACGTGGCCTGGCAGGCCGCATGCTCGCTCGTCCTATCGAATCGGGTGTCCGCTCGGCCCTGCGCCGCACAGAGTCCCGGTTACGAAGGGAGATAGAGCAATTCCACGGTACCGATCTTGTCGGCCGGATTGCGTAGGGTGCGAGGCATGATCATCGTGAGCACCGACGGATCCTGCCTGCGCAATCCCGGCGGCGCCATCGGCTGGGCATGGGTCAACCATCAGGGCCCCTCCGATAGTGGGGGCGCCGTGTCGGGCACGAATCAGATCGCGGAACTACGCGCGTTGCTCGAGGCCATCCTCGCCCACCCCGGTGATGAACCGCTGCTGATCGAAAGCGATTCGCTCTACGCCATCAAATGCGCCTCGGAGTGGATAGCGGGCTGGCGGCGCAACGGCTGGCGCACCTCCGCGGGCGCGGCGGTCAAGAACGCCGAGCTCATCCAGCAGATCGATCGCGCCATCGCATCCCGCCCCGGGCCGGTCCGTTTCCGCTGGGTGCGCGGACATGTCGGCAACTACTTCAACGAGCAGGCCGACACACTGGCCGGCCAAGCCGCCCGCCGGGTCGCCGCCGATCCCACCGCCGCCGCCGATCCGGTGACGGTCGAGATCCCCGCACTCGCCACCACCATCCCGGCCCCCGCCGTCCGCGCGGAACCGGCTGTGCCAGAAGAAAAGCCGGCTGCCCCGCGCAAAGTCGCGAAGCAGCCGGCCGCAGGAGCGCTGACGCTGTTCTGATCGGCGCCGCACCGACCACCTGAATAGACCTCCGGCGGTGGTGGCTCGACCCACCGCCGGGGGTCGCTATCGGTGGCTCAGTTGCCCGGCTCGGGAGCGGGCTGATCCGCGGGCGGGGCCGGGGGCTGCTGGGCGGCGTTCGGGTCGATGCCGGGCAGCATGGCCAGCTCCCACTTGTTGACCAGCCACTTGTCACCGGACTTCTCCATGCCCGCGACCACGGCGATGTCCTGGCGCTTGGGCTCGGGGGTGGCCGAGTTGGTCTTCATCAGGCTGATGTTCACCAGCACCTGGGTGTTCTCGGTGTCGCCGGAACGGAACCCGCAGGTCGCCTTGTCGACCCAGGCCTTGACCTTGGACTCGACCAGAAGCTGGCGCAGCACCTCCCAGTTCTGCTCCAGATCCGAGACCACATTGTCGGTCGCCCGGCCCTTCAGCTCGGCGATGAAGTTGTCGAGATTGCCCGCGTAGTCGTAGGTGTTGGTCGCGCGGGCGAAATCGCAGGCGGCCTGGCTGGATTCGTCCTGCGCGGCGAGTTCGTCGCTACGCTGCTGCGCCTGCCGGAAGAACACGACGGCGGTGACGACCAGCGCCACCAGCACCACCCCCGCCACGAAGGCGAGGACGACGGGCAGCACACCGCGCTCATCGCCGCTGTTGTCGGCGTTTTCGACCATAGATCCGGTCCCACTCTCTTTCGTCACGCCGCTGCCCTACTGCATTGCCGGGAAGTCGAACTGAGCCACGAGCCAGCGCCCGTTCTCCTTCTTCATCTCCACATTCGCCGCGACCCGGACCTTGCCAGGGGTGGAGTTCGGGACATCCGCGGTGGAGAAGGTCTGGTCGATGACCAGGACAAGGGTGGCGCTCTCCGCGTCGCCGGAGGCATAACCGCACATGACCTCGTCGGCCCGGGAGTCGACCTGCCTGCCCTCGAACCGCGCCTTCAGGTCGGGGCCGAGCTGGGCGACCATCTTCTTCCACTCACCGGTCGCGGTGTCCTCGAGCCGGCCCAGGTAATCGTCGACCTTGTCGCCGCTGTAGGTGGCGAACTGGTTGCCGAAATCGCAGGCCGCCTTGGTGGCGGCGGCGCGGGTGTCCAGCTCGTCCTGGCGGTTGCCGGACTGGAGGAAGAACACCACGCCCGCGATCGCGGCGGCGATCGCGAGGACCACGGCTGCGGCGGCTGCGATGAACAAGGGATTGCGGCGCTCGGCCCGCGCGGCTTCGGCGGCGGCCGGTGTGCGCACCTTGACGGTCTTGTCGTCGTCGGACTTGGTGGCCTTACCGGGCCTGCCGGCTTCAACGGCCTTGTCGACCTTGACGGTCTTGTCCGCGTCAGCGGCGGCCGTGGCCTTGACGGTCTCGTCGGGATCCGCGGCGGCATCGGCCGCATCGGAACCGGCCTTGTCCACCTCGGCGGCGTCGGTCGATCCGGCGGCCGCGCTCTCGGCCTTCACGGTCTTGTCCGCGTCCGCCGTGCTCGCCTTGCCGGCAGCGGCCTCGTCCGGCTCGGCCGCACCGGCGCCGACCTTACCGGTGTCGCGGTCGGCAGCGTCCGTGGACTCGGCGTCGCCGTCCGGGGCCGGTGTGGTCGCCTCGGCGTCGGAAGCGGCGTCATCTGTGGACATGAGTACTGTTCACACCTTCCCGGCACACATCGGGGTGTGCCGTGTATTTCGTCCGGCCACGCGCGCGCCGGGCCGCAGGCATTCATCTGCGAGTATGCCCCGGCGCACGCGCGACGCGTTCAGCCGGTCGGGGTTACCGCACCGGCGGCATGGTCCGTTCGTTCGGATCCACACCCGGCGGCATGTGCGAGCCGTTGTTCGGGATGTTCGGCCGCGGCGCGTTCACCGCACCTCGAATCTGCTGTCCCGGCGGCGGATTCTCGCAGTAGTTCCACTTCGGCATGGTCCCGTCGGAGACGACCTGCGGGCTGGCCGGGGTGGACTGGTACTGACAGAAAGGCCGCAACCAGATGTCGAGGATGGTGTGGAATTCGTTGTCGTGGGCGGGTACGCCCAGCGCCGCACCACCGAGTTCGAGCGCGGGGAACAGCGCCCGCATGGCCGGGGTGCGCAGCTGCGCCGCCTTGGTGATGGCGACGAAGTTGTTGACCAGGCCGGTGATCGGATCGGTGGTGGTGTCGAGCACCGCGCCGAGGCTGGCGAACTGGCCCGGGGCCTGCGACAGCACCGACTGCAATTCGGCGTTGGCGTTGTTGAACTGCTCGAACAGCACGCCCGAGTTGCGGGTCAGCGTCCCGAGGTCGGGCTGGGCCATGGACGTCGTCGACGCGATGGTGCGCAGGTTGGTGATCAGATTCGCGGTCTGCGGCAGCAGCGAATCCAGGCCGGCGGCCACCAGGCTGACGCCGTCGATGAGCGAACGCAGCTGATCCGGGCCACCGCTGAGCGCGATATCGAGCTCGTTGAGGATGACATCGAAATGCTTCGGATCGATCTGGGCGATCAACGCGCTGGTGTCGTCGAGCACCGCCCACACCGGGGTGGGCGTGCGCACGGTCTCCGGGTTGTATTCGATTACCGAGCCATCGGTCAGGAACGGGCCCTGATCGGTATCGGGCCGGAAGTCGATGTACTGCTCACCCGCGGCCGACAGGGCCTGCACCGCGACCACGGTGTCCACCGAGATGTCGTAGTCGTCATCGATCGAGGCCTTGGCCGCGATGGCGGCGCCGCCGTTGATGAGCTCGATCGAATCCACCTTGCCGACGCGGAAACCACGCAGCGTGACGTCGTTGCCCGGTTGCAGACCGCCGGAGCGGTCCAGCGTCACTGTGACGGTGTAGGTACCGCGCAGCGGATTGATCCGCATGACGTTCACCAGCAGATATGCCGCACCGATGATCAGCACCAGCACCAGGCCGATGGTGGAGTAGAGGATCTTGTGGCTTTTCACCGGTGGCCTCCCGTCACCCGGCCGTAGACGACCTGGAGCACCTGGATCAAGCTTCCCGCGAAGTCGTTCAGGTCGTTGACATCGAAGAACTTGCTGGTCCCGGGGGCGGTGAGCAGGGCGATATCGAGGTTGGTGACGTTGACCTGCGCGGCGAGGCTGTTACCGCGGAAGGTCGCGTTGACGCCAGGGCGGATCTCGCGGAGCGCGTCGAGCACCGCACCGAAGTTGTCGCCGGTGGCGGCCAGGGCGCCCATCAGCTGATCGAGGCTGTCGAGCAGCCCGGCCAGTTCACCGCCGGAGGTGTTGGCGTAATCGCCGAGCGCGACGCTGGCGGTGCCGATCTTGGCGAGCAGATCACCGATGGCCTTGTTGTTCTCCGCGACCGCGCCGATCATGTTCGGCAGGGTGTCGGCGACCTGGCCCAGATCGGAGCGCCTGGCCTCCAGCGTGGTGGCCAGCGCGCCGAATTCGGCGAGCACGCTGTCGATCCGGGCGGAATTGTCGTTCATGCTGGTGACGACGCCGGTCATCTCGTTGACCAGATGCACCACCTGATCGCTGCGACCGCCGACGATGGAGTCGAGTTCGGCGCCGAGCCTGGCCAGATGGGCGATGCCGCCGCCGTTGAACATCATCGAAACCGACAGCAACAGTTCCTCGACGGTGGCGCCCGCCGAGGTCTGCTCGAGCGGCAGGGTGTCGCCGTCCTCCATCATCTGGGTGCCGGGTTCGGCCGGCGGCATGGACAGCGCGACGAACACATCGCCCAGCGGGGTGGCCTGGCGCAGTTCGGCGGTGCTGCCGACCGGCAGCTGGATATCGGTACTGATATCCATGTCGACGATGGCCTGGAAGTTCGAGGTGGTGATATCGGTGACCACCCCGACGTCGGAGCCGCCGACCTTCACCTTCGCCTGATCGGGCAGGTTGAGCGCATTGTCGAACACCGCCTTCAGCGAATAGGTGTCGCCGGTGGCGCCCGGCTTGGGCAGCGGCAGCTTCTCCACGGTCAGACCGCAGCCGGAGGTCACCGACATCGCCCCGACGGCCGCGACCGCGACCATGCTGCGGCGGGCTCGTCTGCTGATTCGATTCATCATTTCGTCAGTCCAAGCAGTGCGGCGGTGAGTCCGAAGTCGGGACCGAAGTCCTCCATGCGACCGGTGCGGCAACCGTCGGCGCGCATCTGGATCCGTTCGCAGAACAGGCTGATCTGCTCACCGGCGAGGGTGGTGCCGACGATGCCGTGCAGCCGGATGTAGCCGAGTTCCTTGTTCATCGACTTGTCGATGCTCTCCAGCAGCATCGGCGCGACGTCGATGACCTCGGTGAGCCCGCGCGCGTTCTGGCGCAGCTGATCGGTGACCGCCGTCATCCTGGTCAGGGTGTCGCTGATCTGCGCCTGGTGATCGGCGAAGATCGAGCTGGTGTTGGTGAGGAAGCTGTTGAGCTGATCCAGCGTGGCCTGCAGACCGGGCGCCTGCTCGGCGAGCAGCGTGGTCATCTGGGTGGCCTGGTTGCTGAAATCGCGCACCGACTGGTCGTTTTCGGCCAGCATCGTGGTGAGCTCGTTGAGCTTGATGATGATGGTCGAGATCGCGTCCTTGTTGTCCAGGCCCACCTTGAGCGCGCTCGACAGCGCGTTGAGGGTGTCGCGGATCTTCTCACCGTTGCCGTCGAGCATCGGGTAGAGCACCCGGCCCGACAGCGGGCCGAGCCCTTCCTGACCCTCTTCCGGCTTGAGCGCCGCGGCGAACTGATCGATGGTCTTGATCATGGTGTCGAGTTCGACCGGGACATCGGTGCGTTCCAACGGCAGATGATCGCCGTCGGACAGCGTCTCGCCTTCGGTGAACGGCGGAGTGATCTCGATGTGCCGGTCGGTGACGATCGACGGCGAGATCACCACGGCCATGGCGTCCTTGGGGAACTTCACATCGCCGTCGAGGGTCATGTGCACCTCGACGAAGGTGCCGCGCGGCACGATCTTGTCGACCTTGCCGACGTCGATGCCGAGCACCTGGATGCTGTTGCCCTCGTACATACCCGCGATGTTCTCGAAGTCCGCGGTGATCTTGATGTCGTTGTTCAACGGGCCGGGCAGCAGCGAGCAGCTACCGACCAGCAGCGCGGTGGCTCCGACGAACAGCGATTGGGCGATCGTTTTGAGTCTCATCACGCGCACCCCTCGGCGACTTGGGCGAAGCACAACCAGTTGTCGGGGAACAGCCACGGGATGCCGACCTCGGCGTAGTTGCCGTTACCCCAGGCATTGGCCAGGTAACGCACCGCGGGCGGCATGATCGACAGCAGCCGGTCCAGGTTGTCCTTGTTCTTCTGCAGGCCCGAGGCCATGATGTTGAGCTGGTCGAGGGTGCCGGAGAACTGGTTGTCGTTCTGCGCGCCGATCTGCTGCAACTGCGCGGTCAGGGTGGCGACATTGTCGAGCAGCTGACGCAGCAGGTTCTGCCGTTCCATCACCCGGCTGGCGATCGCCTCACCCTGGGTCACCACCAGCAGCACGCTGTTGCGGTTGTCGGCCAGGATGGTCGTGACCCGGTCCAGATCCTTGAGCAGGGTGTCGACCTGGGTCTTGCGCGAGTCGATGGTCTTGGCCAGCGCACCGACGCTGTCGAGCGCCTGCGCGATCAGCTCCGGCGAACCACCGAGCTGCTGATTGAACAGGTTCAGCGATTCGGCCAGCTTGGCGGTGTCGAGTTCCTCGAACTTCGGGGTACCGCGCTGCACGACATCGGCCAGGTTGTAGGGAACCGTGGTGTTGGACTTGGGGATCCGCTTGTCCGGCAGGCCCGAGCCGTCACCGGGCTCGAGGTCGATGTAGCGGGCGCCCAGCAGCGTCGCCATCTTGATCGAGGCGTGCGCGTCGGGGCCGAGCTTCACATCGTCGTTGACCTGCAGGGTGATCACCACGTGATCGCCCTCGAGTTCGGCGCTGGAGACCCGGCCGACCGGGACGCCGGCGACGTCGACCTTGTCGCCGACCTTGATGCCCGCGGCCTGAACGAACTCGGCCTCGATCGACTGCTCGCCGATGCCGAGGCTCTGGAAGCCGGAGGAGGCGATCACCAGCAGCGCCACCAGCGCGGCGCCGATGATGCCGAGACCGAAGTAGCGGTTGGCGTTGAACCAGGTTTTGATCTTGGTCATGGGCGGCACACCGCCGACTGTCCGTTGCCACCGATCTGCGAGAAGATCCCGCGCGGGAACAGGATCCCGTAGAGCGAGACGTCGAGGCGGCAGATGTAGGCGTTGGCGTAGGTGCCCTCGGAGGTGAACCGGCCCACGTCGGCGAGCACCGACGGCAGGTCGATCGCGGCCTGGTCGAGCTTGGCGCCGTTGGCCAGCAGCAGCGTCAGCGCATCGCGGGTCGAGTTCTGCGCTGCGTCCAGCTTGGGCTGGATATTGCCGACCATGTCGACCAGTGCGGTGGTGGCGTCGGCGATCTGCACGGTGGACTGCTGCAAGGACTGGCCCTGTTCATAGAGCCCGCCGATCAGCGCCCTGGTCTGGGTTACCAGCGTCTCCAATTCGTCCCCTCGTTTTGCCAACCCCGACATGATGCCGCTGAGGTTGGTGATCACATCGCTGAGAATCGCGTCCCTGCGCTCGAAATCGGTGGCCAGCGTGGCGGCCTGGGTGATGAACGAGCTCAGCGAGATCCGGTCGCCCTGCAATGCCAGCACGAACGTCTCCGACAGGCGATTGACCTGCTCGGGCTCGAGCGCCTGGAACAGCGGCTGGAAACCGTTGAGCAGCGCCGAGATGTCGAACGACGGCTCGGTGCGCTCGAGCGGGATGGTCGCGTTGTTCTCCAGCGGGGTGGCATCCCCGCCGGTGCCCGGCGCCAGCGCGATATAGCGCTGGCCGATCAGGTTCTGATAGCGCACCAGCGCCTTGGTGTTGCCGTAGAGGGTCTGCTCGTCCTGGACGATGAACGACACGTGGGCGTCGTTGTTGTCGTCGAGTTCGATCTTCTCGACCTTGCCGACGCGCACGCCCGCCATGCGGACATCGTCACCTTCGCGCAGACCCAGCACGTCGGTGAAGGTGGCCGAGTAGGTCTTGGTGTCGCCGTCGACGGTGCGGGCCAGCGTGTTCCAGATGACCACGGTGACCAGGATCGATACGACTGCGAAGAGGCTGAAGCCGATCAGCGGTTTGCGGATGCTCATCGGCCGGCCCCCTCTGCGGTGACCTGCACAGTGCCGCCTTCCAGAGCCGTGCTCAACATCATGTACTCGAGGGTGGAGGCCCGCCGGCCCAGCAGCGCCGTCAGCGCCGGATCATCGGTGTAGGCGATGGGCCGGGCAGCAGGCTTCACGCCGGGGCGCTCGGTGTTCGCCGCGGGCGCGGCCGCACCCGACTCGGACCGATCGGTGCCAGGCTGGGTGGCCGGCGCCGGGGTCCCCGGCTGCGGCGCGGCCGGAGCGGGAGCACCGGGCACCAGATTCGGGAACAGGCCCTCGAGCGGGGTACCGGCGAACGGGTTGGGCAACGCCGCGGTGGGTGCCGGCGCCGCGGGCGCGGTGACCTGGGTGGTCACGCCCGGGATGGCGGGCATACCCGGCATCGGCGGCAGCACCGGCAGGCCCTCGGCCGACTTCAACCGGCCCGGCCGCATGGATTCCGGCAGCACACCGGGATCGGCGACCGCTGGGGCGGTGGCACAGCTGGGACCGGCAAGGTCGCCGTAGCGCGGGCAGTCCTTGACGGTGTTCGGCTGCCACGGGGTGAACGTGACGCCCGCGTTCCAGACCATCTGCCGCTGTGGCCCCCAGGTGAAGACGGTGTTCAGCTTGCGGGTGGAGCTGTTCAGGTTGGCGATCGCGTTGGTGATGGCGCTCGGGTCGGAGGCGAGCGCGCCGATGGTGGCGTTCAGGCCGGCGGTGACCTCTTTACCGGAGTTCGGGTTGATCGCGAACAGGTGGTTGATCTTGTCCGCGGTGACGCTCGCACCGCTGATCAGGGCGGCCAGCTCCGAGCGGCGGTCGGCGATGGTGCGCGCGGTGGTGACCGAGCTGGCCAGCACGTCCATCAGTTCCGGCGCGGATTCGTTCAGCGCGTGCGCCGAGGCGGAGAAATCGCCGAGCAGCACACCGAGATCCGGAATCGACTGGTCGACCGTGGTGAGCCAGCGGTCGAGGCGCTCGATGGTGGAACCGGGCACCCGGCCGCTGCCGTCGAGAGCGTAGGACAGGGTGCCGAGCACCCGCCCGAACTGCATCGGGTCGATCTGATCGAGGATGTTCTGCACCGTGGTGAGAGTGTCCTGCAAGGCGACGGTGCCCTTGCTGGTGTCCTCCTGGATGATCGAGCCCTCTTCCAGGTGCCCGTCGGACTGGCCGTTGTAGACCAGCTCGACCGAGGTCACGGCGAACAGGTTGCTCGGCACCACGCGCGCGGTGACGTTGTCCGGGATGCCGTCGACATACTCCGGCTTCAGCTCGATATGGACCTGCTGCAGTTCACCTTTCGCCGCCACCGACACGCTGTCGACGGCGCCGACCAGCACACCACGGAACTTCACGTCGGCGTCCTGCGGCAGGCCGTCACCGGTGGTGGTGAGGTTCGCGGTGACGTTCACCTTGGGCACGAAGTAGCCCTGATAGCGCGCCATCAGGAAACCGAGAATGACTGCGAAGACGACGAGCCCGCACACACCAGCGATGAGCAGCTGCCGCATGGTGGGCCCGCGCCCACTCGGATCGATGATCATTACCTACCCCGAGATCCGGATGCCGGGGTTGACACCCCAGATTGCCAAGGTCATGAACAGGTCGGCGAAGACGACGACGATGATGCACATCTTGATCGCGCGGCCCGCTGCCACACCGACACCCTCGGGTCCACCCGAGGCGAAAAAGCCGTAGTAGCACTGGATGAACGTGGTGATCGCGACGAACACGATCGCTTTGAGCAGCGAATACAGCACGTCGGTCGGTATCAGGAATTGGTAGAAGTAATGCATGTAGGTACCGCTGTCGGTGCCGCCGATCAGCTGCACGGTGACCGCACAGGAGATGTAGGCCATGGCAAGGCCGAGGCAGTACAGCGGGACGATGGTGATCATCGCGGCGATCATCCGGGTGCTGACCAGGTAGGGCAGCGGGCGGATGGCGACCGATTCGAGCGCGTCGATCTCCTCGGAGATGCGCATGGCGCCCAGTTGAGCGGTGAACCGGCAGCCGGCCTGCGCCGCGAACGCCAGCGCCGCCAGCAGCGGGCCGAGCTCACGGGTGGTCGCGAAGGCCGAGATGGCGCCGGTGATCGGGCTGAGGCCGAGCAGGTTCAGTGAGGTGTGGCCCTGGATGCCGACGGTCATACCGCCGAAGGCGGACAGGATCAGGATGACGCCGATGGTGCCGCCACCGACGACGAGATTGCCGTTGCCCCAGGTGACGTCGGACAGCAGCCGCCAGACTTCCTTCGGGTACTGCTTGAACGCCAGCGGCATCGAGCCGATGGAGCGCAGGAAGAAGAACACCTGGTGGCCGAGGCGGGCCAGCATGTCCTTGGGCGCGGTGGCCGCGCTGCGGAGCTTCTGGAAGGGCCGCAGCAGGGGCGGCACATAGGTCGCTGACACCGGCTACACCACCGTCGGGGGGAAGAGGGTGTTGTAGACCTGCGTGAAGATGACGTTCACGCCGAACAACATCACCGCGGACATCACGACGGCGGTGTTGACCGAGTTGGCCACACCACCGGGGCCGCCGCGGGTGTTGAGCCCGGTGTCGCAGGCGATGATCGCCGCGAGCAGGCCGAACAGCAGCGACTTGACCAGGGCTACCAGCAGATCCAAGGTCACCGCGAACGAGGAGAAGGTGGCGATGTAGGAGCCAGGGGTGCCGCCCTGGGCGAAGATGTTGAAGATGTAGCCGGTCAGGAAGCCGACGAAGACGACGAATCCGCACAGCAGCACGCTGACGATCATCGCCGCGCCGAGCCGGGGGGCGACCAGCCGCCGCATCGGGTCGACGCCCATCACCTTCATGGCGTCGATTTCCTCGCGGATGGTCCGGGAGCCGAGGTCGGCGCAGATGGCCGAACCGACGGCGCCCGCGATCATCAGCACGGTGACCAGTGGTGCGCCCTGCTGGATGATGCCGAGGCCGTTGGCCGCACCGATGAACGAGGTGGCGCCGACCTGACCGGCGACCGCACCGACCTGAATCGAGACGATGACGCCGATGGGGATGGCGACCAGCAGGGTGGGCGCGGCGGCGACGCTGGCCATGAAGGCGCACTGGCGGATGAACTCGTCGAACGGGAACCGCCGCCGGAAGATCGAGACGACGAGTTCGGTGACGGCCTGTGCGCCCATCGTCATCTGACGGCCGAGGGTTTCCAGCGACTTTTTGGGATGGTCGCGCCAGTAGTCCTTGGTCCACTCGACCGCATCGCTCAATCTCGAACCCGCTGGTGGACTCTTGGTCGACTGCACTGACTAACCCCTCTCGACGTCGGTTTACCTGCCCCGACGACTTGTTTGCTTGACGCACCTTACTACGGAGTAGCGCAGAACACACCATAGACATGTGATTGCGGTCATAGACCGTTGTCACTATGCACTGTGACCACTGAGTTATCGCCGCGGAGTTGGTATTGATCCCAATCTTTCGCGGAATAGAACTAGAACAAGTTACAGATCCCCAGCACGGAGGCGGGACCGGTCGGCGAGTCGGTTCCCAATAAATAGGGAAACCATTCATCGAAAATTGCGCGGATTCAATTCTGGACAGCCGACCATGACAAGACTCGCTTTGTAAACTTCGCCGACAATAATAGAGTCGGTGATAGCAAGGGGCTATTTCGCAGGAAAGAGACAGCACCGGCTAGATGTATGGAAACCGGCGTCGTGGCGGGCTCGCCCCGGCCGATGACGCGCCCGAGCACAAATACTGACACGATGGGTCTCGCAGATTGATATCGTGCGGGCTTCCGACGTCTGGAGGGACATGTTCAGCAAACTCGCCAAGGCGGCCAACGCCGTCCTCGCCGTCGCCATCGGAGCGGCGCTGCTCGGGACCGGCGCTGGCGCCGCCGGCGCCGCACCAGGCGCGCCGGTCATCGGCGGCGGATCCGGAATCGTCATCGACAATCAGTTCGAGTGCACGGTCACCACGGTCGGCCACGATGCGGCGGGACGACTGGTCGGACTCACCGCCGGACACTGCGGCGACGCGGGTGCGCAGGTGTACGCCGAGGTGAACCGCGGCTACGGACCGATCGGCAAGTTCGTCTTCTCCAACCACGAACTCGATTACGCCGTCATCCAGTTCGATCCGAACCGGATCACCCCGGTGAACCGGATCGGCAACGTCACCATCACCGGGATCGGCGCCGCGCCGCAGTTCCCGACCATCGTCTGTAAGGAAGGCCGGACCACCGGCAACACCTGCGGCGTCACGTGGGGCGATGTCTTCCAGACCAACTACGAGACCTGGGCCCAGATGTGCGTGGTCGAAGGCGACTCCGGCGCACCGGTGGTCGTCGGGTCCACCCTGGTCGGCATGGTGAATGCCTACCTGGCCATCGCCTGCTTCGGCCCCGAGGTCGGCACCAACCTGACCGCGATCATGGACGACGTCAACGCGCGCGGCGGGACGGGCTCGGGTTTCCGGCCCATCTGATCACCCCGGAACGCGAACGATACGAATGAGCGGGCGGATATCGCCCGCTCATTCGGCGTTTCCGGGGCGTTCCGGCCGGCTGTCGGCGCGTGCCGGAGCGAGCGCGGGCGCGGAGATGCCGCACTGCGGCATGCAGTCGACATCGTCCAGTGTGGGCGCGAGCCTGCGCGGTGCGCGCAACAGCACCGCCGCGAGCACCGCGCCGGTGAGCAGCAATCCGACGCAGATCCACATGGCGACCCCGAAGCCGGAGTCGAACGCCGCGGGATCGCCGAGCGCACCGGAGATTCCGGCCAGACCGGGCAGCGCGGCCACCGCCAGCAGCTGGGCCGTCCTGGCGACGGCGTTGTTGACCCCGGAGGCGATGCCCGCCTCACTCGGGTCGACGGCGCCGAGCACGGCGCCGGTGAGCGGGGCGACCAGGACCGCGAGCCCGAGGCCGAACAACAGCACCCCCGGCAGCACATCCACCGGGTAGGCGGCGCCGGGGCCGACGCCGAGCAGCAGCATGAGGCCGAACGCGGCCAGCACCGGCCCGGCCGTCATCGGCAGCCGCGGCCCGTGCCGCTGCGCCCACCGTCCGGCCGGGGCCGACAGCAGCAGCATCAGCACGGTGACCGGCACCGTCGCCATACCCGCCTGCAACGGCGAGTACCCCGCCACCACTTGCAGTTCGAGTACCAGCAGGAAGAACACCCCGCCCAGCGCCGCGTAGACGGCGAGCGTCACCAGGTTGGCGGCGGTGAACACCCGGGAGGCGAACAGCGACGGCGGCACCAGCGGATGGTCACTGCGCAATTCGATCACCACGAACACCCCGAGCAGCAGCACACCCGCGAGCACCAGCCACGGCATCGCGTCGATCAAGCCGAGGGTGAGCGCGGCGAGCGCCACCGCGACCACGAACGCACCGGGAACATCGAGGCGGGTATCGGCGTCCGGATCGCGGCTTTCCGGCACGTGCCGCATCGCCACCAGCACCACGATCAGCGTCAACGGGACGTTGAGGAAGAAGATCGACCGCCAACCGGCCAGCTCGATCAGCCAGCCGCCGAGCAGCGGGCCGATGGCGCCCGCCACCCCGCCGAAACCGGACCACAGCCCGATCGCCGCGCCCTGATCACGGGCGTCGATCGAGGACGAGATCAACGCCAGACTGCCGGGGGTGAGCAGCGCACCGGCCATGCCTTGCAGGATCCGCGCGACGATCAGCATCTCGATGTTGACCGCCGCACCGCACAGCACCGAGGCGAGCGCGAATCCGATCACGCCCCAGACGAATACCGTGCGCCTGCCGAGCCGGTCGCCCAGCGATCCACCGAGCAGGATGAACGAGGCCAGCGTCAGGGTGTAGCCGTTGAGCGTCCACTGCAGGCCTGCGACATCGGTGTCGAGTGCGGCGCCGATCTCCGGCAGCGCGATATTGACGACGGTCGCGTCGAGCGAGGCCACCGACGACCCGAGCACGGTGGCCAGCAGAATCCAGCGGCCGGTTCCCGAGCCTAGGCGCGGCAGCTGCGTGGTGCTCACCGCTCCCAAGATACGGCGGAGTTACAGCTCCTCGACGCACACGACGAAACGGCGCTCCGGATACACGTACCCGCTGCCGCCCGAGCCGCACGCGTCGGCGGAGTCGGCGTCCTGCTCGATCGAGAGCACCTTCACGCCGTCGACGGCCGGTTCGGTGCAGTCCACCCGCTTGGGATCCTCACCGCCGACATCCATACAGCCGCCGACCACCCAGTCGATATCCAGGCACAGCGCGCCCTGCTCGACTCCGTTGACGGTTTCGGCGTAGTAGCTGTCGGCGTCGCTGACGCATTCGGACCGCTTGGCCACCTTGCCGATGACCTTGTAGTTGGCCGCGCGGCTGCCACAGGAGGCCTGATCGATCTCGGCGTCGGTGGTGGTGCCGCCGAGGGTCACGCAGTCGCCGATCTCGGCGTCGAAGGAGGTGTTACCGCCGGTCGGCGCGGTGCTCGTGGTGGTGCGCGGTGCACGGGTGCTGGTCGGCTCGGAGCCCGAGGTCGATTCGGCACTGCTGGTGGGGGATATCGCGTTGTCGAGCGCGGGCTGCGCGGTACCGGTGACGGTGGTGCTGCACCCCGCCGCGAACGGCACGAGCGCCGCGGCGACGGCACAGGCCGCCAGCGCCCGATGGGCGAAGGTCGAACGACCAGACACGAAAAGTCCTCCCGAACTTACAACGCCGAACTCACACCCCCATACGAATCCGAAGTCCACAACAGTGCTTGGAATACCTCGAAATGAATACACCACCGCTTCGGTGCGGTCGAGTCGAGCGCCGCGCCGCGCGTCGCGCATGCGCCGGGAACCGCCCCCGCAGCAACGATCTCGCCTATGGTGGGGAGGCCGGTGCGAGAGGAGTCGGACATGAAGCTGATCAGCGCGATCGCCTGCGCCACCGCGACAGCCGGGGCCTGTTTCGCGGCACCGGCGGTGGCCTCGGCAAATACTGTGCAATGCGCCGCGGACAACGGAGCCGACGTGATGATCCTCGATGGCGACCACGGCTGCCGCGCGCGCTCGGGCCCGACCGGTAAGGCGCGCTCGGCCGGGGTGGACGGCATGGGTTACGCCATAGCATCGTCGGGCGCCACCGCGGTCGGGATCGGCGCGGCGGGCGGACTCGGCGCGAGCGAAGGCGTCGGTGGCGTGCCGATCGCCGTCGGGCTCGGACCCGATGCCGTGGCGTTGACCTCGCTGCTGCCGGTGGGCGGCGCACCGAGTTCCACCGCGGTGGCGGTATCGCTGGCGCTGGACGGCTCACGCGCCCAGGTGCTCTCCGGCGAAGACGCCGTGGTGTGCTTGGGCGTGGCGGCGTTCGCCTGGAATGCCGGTACCGGCGAGGCCTGCCTGGCGACACCGGTGGGCCGCTGGCAGCGGTCGTGAGCACGGCCGAGCCCGCGCGCCGGCTCTCGGCCCCGCGCGAGATGCTGGTCGACCCGCGGTTCATCCGGCTGGCCGACCATTTCTTCGGGATGTTCAGCCAGCCCAGCCGGGGTGGCGGCGCGCTGGCGATCTATCTGGACGGCGAACCGGTCGTCGACATCTGGGCCGGCTGGGCGGCCAAGGACAAGCGCTGGAACGGCGAGAACGTCGCGCTCACCTTCTCCACCGGCAAGGGCGTCGCCTCCACGGTGCTGCATCGGGTGGCCGAACGCGGGCTCATCGATTACGACACGCCCGTCGCCGAGTACTGGCCGGAGTTCGCCGCGCACGGCAAACAGGACATCACCGTGCGCGATGTGCTCTCCCACCGCGCGGGCCTGCATCGGGTGCGCGGGCTGGTGCCGGGCCGCGAGGGCATCCTCGACTACGACTCGGTGGTGCGGGCGCTGGCCGACAGCCCGCCCGACCCGCGGCGCATCCGCACCTCCGGCTACCACGCCATCACCTTCGGCTGGCTGGTCGCCGAGCTGGTCCAGCGGGTGACCGGCGACCCCTTCACCGACGTGCTGCGACGCGAGATCGCGATCCCGCTCGGCACCGACGAATTCTGGTTCCGGGTGCCCGAATCCGAGCGCTACCGGATCGCCAAGACGTTCCCGCATCTGGCTCCGCCCGGCATCCGGTGGAACACCGCGTCGTCGGTGCTGTCGTGGGTGCGGCCGATCCGCGGGCTGGCCGAGGCCGGAATGCCGGAGAGTTTCGACGAGCTGGTGCGCGATCCACGCGTGCACGATGCGGTGATGCCGGGCTGGAACGGCGTGTTCTCGGCGCGGGCGCTGGCCAGGATGTACGGGGCACTCGCCAATCACGGACAGGTCGCCGGCCTCGGCGCCGATCGCGGGCGCACGATCCGGTTCTTGAAGCCCGAGACCATCGAGAAGATCAATCAGGTACAGCCGACCGAGAGCCGCGACTATGTGCTCGGGTTCCCGCTGCGGTTCACCCTCGGCTATCACCGTCCGGTGCTGATGACCAAACAGCAGCCGCGAAAAGCGTTCGGGCACTACGGCGTCGGCGGGTCCGGCGCGTATGCCGATCCCTTGCTCGGCATGTCGGTCGCGTTCGTCACCAACCGCCTCGGCAATGCGGTCACCGCACTCGGTGATGCCCGGCTGGCCCGGTTGGCGGCACTTGCGCGCAATACCGTCCGCAAAGAACGTCCCGTCGACGATCTCGACCCCGTCCACGAGCACTGAACCGCCGCATACCGCCTGCCGTATCCAGCGGTATGGAACCGAGCACCCGCGCCGGGCAGGTGGTGCTGCGCCGGCCGCGCGCGGCGCTCGTGCATGCCGCCGCGGCGGGTGTGGACTTCCAGTGGTACTTCCGCAGGCGCCGCGCGCGCGACGGCGATCCGTTCCTCGTGCCGTTTCCGGGACTGGGCGAAGCGGTGTTCACCGGCACCCCCGAGGGCGCGCGCGAGGTGTTCCGCGCGCCGCTCGACGCCCTGGTGCCGCCGCGGCCGAATCCGATCGAACCGCTCGTCGGCACGGCCTCGCTCATCCTGACCGGCGGCGAACGGCATCGCCGCGACCGCGCGCTGCTGGCGCCGGCCCTGCACGGGTCGCGGGTGCGCGGCTACGGCGAACTCATCGCGGAATCGGTGCGGGCCGAGGTGGATCGGTGGCGTCCCGGCAGCGTCATCGATGCGGGTTCGGCGGCTACCGCGATCACGCTGCGGGTGATCCTGGAGGCGGTGTTCGGCGTCGGCGCCGAACACCGGCCCGCCTACATCGCCGCGATCGGCGCGTTCCTCGGCAGCTTCTCCGGCCCCCTGATGCTGGCGCCGGTACTGCGCCGCGGCCTGTTCGGACTGACACCGTGGGACCGGTTCGTCGCCGCGCGCGAGCGGCTGGACCACCTGTTGCTCGCCGATATCGCCGAGCGGCGCGACGGGTCGGCGCGCGTACGCCGCGACGGTTCGGCACGCCGACGACATAGCGGCGCAGCGGACGAACGGCGCGATGGCGCACCGGGCGAGGACATCGCATCGACCCTGCTCGGCACCCGCTACGACGACGGCAGCACGATCTCCGATCGCGACCTGTGCGATCAGCTGCGGACCCTGCTCGTCGCAGGTCATGAGACCACCGCCAACACGCTGGTCTGGGCACTGCTTCGAGTGCATCGCGAACCCGCCGTACTGCACCGGTTGCGCGAGGAACTGCGGGACGCGGGCCCGGATGCGGCACCGGAGGAACTGCTCCGGCTGCCCTACCTCGATGCCGTCTGCCAGGAAACCCTGCGCTTGCATCCGGCCGTGCCGATCGTGCTGCGCAGGCTGAGCACACCGTTCACCCTGCGTGGTGTACCGCTTGCCCCCGACGCCATCATGGGCGTCGCGGTTCCGCTGCTGCATTCGGATCCGGCGGCGTGGTCCGAGCCGGATCGGTTCCGCCCCGAACGGTTCCTGGACCGCCGCTACACCCCGTTCGAGTTCGCGCCCTTCGGCGGCGGTCATCGCCGCTGCGTGGGGGCCGCGCTCGCCGATGCCGAACTACGCATCGCCCTCGCGACGATCGTCGGTCGCACCCGGCTGCGGCTCGCGCCGCCGCTGGATCACGGCCGCTTGCCCCGCGCGCTGCCGCGCGGGATCGCCACCGGACCGAGCAGGCGGATCCGATTCACGGTGCGCGAGTGATTTAGCTCACCAACAGGTTTGAGTCCGTCCGATACCGGCCGGCCGGGTCGATCACCGCACCGCCTGCGACTCACCGGTGTGAGCGGCGCGTTTCGCCGCACCACCGGCCGCCGTCGCGGGCCATGCGCAAACGAACAACCGGTGGCGGTTGCCTATCACCGCCGCACCCGGCTGGAAACGTCGGCTCATCAACGGTAGGAATGGTCGGCGGAGCGGTAGGTGTAGCCGCCAGGGTCGCCGCCGCCATGGCAGCGGATCCGCGGATACCCGGTCGGGGCCGCTCCGGGCTCCACGACCCGTCGGTGCGCCGAGAACGATACGCACGCCGCGGGGGCCGCGCATGTTCGATGCCGAAGCCGTGGGGTGCTCCGCAGGTCCGGTGAGCAGTCACCGGGCCGCTCCGCAGGTCGCGCGCGAACGCGCCGTGCAATCCACGGCGAGCGGGTGCGGCCGAGAGATGGAATGGACGAAGAACATATGTATGCCGCCAAGACCACCGAGTCGATGACCACGCGCCGTCGCGGCGCGCACCGGCTCCGCCAGGGCGTCCTGTTGACCGCGGCGGTCGCCACCGCGGGCGCTTTGCTCGTCGCTCCTGCCCAGGCCGCGCCCCAGCTACCGTCGGGTTCGGCGGAAATGGCCACCGAACCGGTGCCGCCGCAGGCCAACTTCGCACCGCCGAGCCTCAACCCCGGCGAGGGCGAGGTGGTCGGCGTCGCGCAGCCGATCATCATCAACTTCAAGGAGCCGGTGGGCGACCGTGCCGCCGCCGAACGCGCCATCAAGATCACCTCGTCGAACCCGGCGGAGGGTCACTTCTACTGGTTCAGCGACAAGCAGGTGCGCTGGCGGCCCAACGAGTTCTGGCCGGCCGAAACCGACGTCGTGGTGGAGGCGGGCGGCAGCCGCAGCGCCTTCCGGGTCGGCGAGGCGCTGATCGCCACCGCCGACGACAACACCAAGACCATCACCGTCACCCGCAACGGTGAGGTGGTCAAGACCATGCCGACCTCGATGGGCAAGCCCGACCACGAGACCCCCAACGGCACCTACATCGTGGGCGAGAAGCGCCGCGAGATGGTGATGGATTCCTCCACCTACGGTGTGCCGATCGACGATCCGGAGGGCTACAAGCTCGACGTCGAGTACGCCACCCGCATCTCCAACAGCGGCATCTTCGTGCATGCCGCGCCGTGGTCGGTGGGCCAGCAGGGTGTGTCGAATGTCAGCCACGGCTGCCTCAATGTCAGCACCGAGGACGCCAAGTGGTTCTTCGAGAACGTCAAGAAGGGCGACGCGGTGGTCGTGCAGAACACCGCGGGCGGCACCCTCAACCAGCGTGACGGGCTGGGCGACTGGAACTGATCCACTGATACCGCAACGGCGGCGCGTCCCTTCCGGGCGCGCCGCCGTTGTCGTTCGCGGCCTACCAGATCTTGACGCGCTCTTCCGGCTCCAGGTACAGGGCGTCGCCGGGCTGGATGTCGAAGGCCTCGTGGAAGGCATCGATATTGCGCACCACGGCATTGCAGCGGAATTCCGGCGGCGAATGCGGGTCGGTGGCCAGCCTGCGGATGGCCTCTTCCGGCCGGATCTTGCTGCGCCACACCTGCGCCCAGCCGTAGAAGACCCGCTGCAATCCCGTCAGCCCGTCGATGACGGGCGGCTCGGCCCCGTTCAGTGAAATCCGGTACGCCTCCAGCGCGATCGACAG
The DNA here is from genome assembly GCF_010858045.1 of Nocardia cyriacigeorgica. Lineage (GTDB taxonomy): Bacteria > Actinomycetota > Actinomycetes > Mycobacteriales > Mycobacteriaceae > Nocardia > Nocardia cyriacigeorgica_E. Next base: position 95,078 of record NZ_JAAGVC010000009.1, on the reverse strand, counting down.
CCCGCCGAGATCGCCGATGTTCTCGCCGATGGTGAATTCACCGTTGACGGTGTGCTCATCGGGCAGGTCCGTGGGCGACAGCACGCCGTATTGATCGATCAATGCCTTTGTGCGCTTGGCGAATTCGCTGCGGTCGGCATCGGTCCACCAGTCGACCATATTGCCGTCGCCGTCGTACTTGGCGCCCTGATCGTCGAAACCGTGCCCGATCTCGTGCCCGATCACCGCCCCGATTCCGCCGTAGTTGGCGGCGTCGTCGGCGTTCATATCGAAGAACGGCGGCTGCAGAATCGCTGCGGGGAAAACGATTTCGTTCATGCCCGGGTTGTAATAGGCGTTGACGGTCTGCGGCGTCATATGCCATTCGTCGCGGTCCACCGGGCCGCCCAGCTTGTTCAGATCCCGGTCCACTTCGAAGGCGTAGCCGCGACGGTAATTGCCGACCAGATCGTCGGCGGCGATCTCCAGCGTCGAATAGTCGCGCCAGCGGTCGGGGTAACCGATCTTCGGAGTGAACTTCTCCAGCTTGGCCAGTGCAGCCTTCCTGGTATCGGGCCCCATCCATTCCAGCTCGGAGATATTGCGGCGGTAGGCCTCTCGCAGGTTCTCCACCAGCTCGACCATGCGTTCCTTGGCCGCCGGCGGAAAGTGCCGCTCCACATACAGTTTGCCGACGGCCTCGCCGAGCAGGTCCTGCACCAGCGACACCGCGCGCTTCCAGCGTTCGCGGTTCTCCTGGGCGCCGGTGAGCGTGCGGCCGTAGAAGTCGAAGTTCTCGTCGACCAGTTCCTCGGTCAGATAGGGTGCGCGAGCCCGGAGTACCCGCCACATCGTCCACGCCTGCCAATCCGACAGCGACTCCTGCGCCCAGGTGCGGGCGAAGACACCGAGATACTCGGGCTGGCGCACGACGAGTTCGGCGAACAGCTCGCCCGCCTCCTTGGACACGTTCTCCGACAGCGCCGAACCCCAGGCCTGCCAATCGAATTCGGGATGATCGGCGACCAGTTCGGCGAAAGTGCGCAGGTTGTAGCTCAACTCGGCTTCGCGGCGGCGCACCACATCCCAGTGCCCGGCGGCCAGCTTGCGTTCGAGTTCGAACACCCGGTCGCCCACCGGCTCCGCGGGCAGCAGCCCTGCCACCGCGTCGTCGGCGGCGGCCAGCGCGAACATCCGGTCGATATGGGCGATGTAGGCGGTGCGGATCGCCTCGAATTCGTCCTGGCGGTAGTAGGACTCATCGGGCAGGCCGATGCCGGACTGGGTGAGGTTCACCAGGTAACGCTGGGAATTCTTGTCGTCGGTGTCGACGTAGACCGCGAGCGCACCGCCGACGCCGGTGCGTTGCAGGCGGCCGAGCAGGGCAGCGAACGCGGCGCGGTCGCTCACCTCGGCGATGGCCGACAGCTCATCGGCGATCGGCGTGAGCCCGGCGGCGGCCACCCGCTCGGTGTCCATGAAGCTGGCATACAGGTCGGCGACCTTGCGGCCTTCGGTGCCCGGCGCACCGCCTGCCTGCTGGATGATGGCCTTGACGTCGAGTTCGGCCTGGTCGTAGAGCGTGCGGAAGGCGCCGTCGACGGCCCGGTCGGCGGGAATCTCATAGGACTGCAGCCAGGCGCCGTTGACATGCGCGAACAGGTCGTCCTGCACCCGAACGGCCGGGTCGAGGTAGGAAAGGTCGATACCGGAGGGACTGGTCAGTTCGGAGGTCACGACCACCAGTATGCCGGTGGCCGTGATGTCGGTGGGGTGCGGCGAAAGGTCACCGATCAGGTTTTGCCGCCCCGACCGTCAGTACTTGTGCCATCGACTCACAGGAGGCCGACGCATGCGGAAACTGACTTTTGCCATGAATGTGACCCTGGACGGCTACATCGCCGCCCGCGGCGACGACCTCGGCTGGAGCGGGGGTGAAGGCCCGGACTCGTCGCCTGGTCACGAGCTGTTCGAGTGGTGGTCCGACCGGGTGGCGGAGACCGGTCTGGCGCTGTACGGGCGCAAGCTGTGGGAGGCGATGAGTTCACACTGGCCGACCGCCGACCAGCAGGCGGGCGCCACGCCGGCGGAGATCGAGTTCTCCCGCCGCTGGCGGGACATGCCGAAGGTGGTGTTCTCGTCGACGATCGGCACGGCCGACTGGAATACCCGCGTCGTCACCGGCGACCCGGTGGCCGAGATCACCCGGCTGAAAGCCGAGGACGGCGGCCCGATCGACATCGGCGGCGCGAGGCTCGCCGGCGCGGCCATGCGGGCCGGGCTGATCGACGAATATCTGCTGGTCACCCACCCGGTCCTGGTGGGTGACGGTACACCGTTCTTCACCGCACTGGACAGCTGGGTGCGGGTGAACCTCGTGGAGACCCGGACCTTTCCCGGCGGCATCCTGCTGACCCGATACGAGACGAGGCGGTGAGCACGGGACGGGCGCTGGGCTCGTGAGTGAAGGGCGTTCCCGATCACAGCGTCGGGGGTAGATCCAGCCATGACTTGCCGGTGACGTCGAATCCGGTGAGCTCGGCGATCTTCCCGTCGACGATGTGCAGGACCGCGAGGGCGAATGGCCGGTACTCCTTGTCGCCCGGCTGACGCAGATACAGCGCGGCGGCAGGCATGCGGTTGACCGTCGTGACGAAACCGCGCCAGTCGTCGCGGCCGCGCTGGAACAGCCCGCCGGAGACCCAGCCGTCGACCGCGTCCTCGGCCGTCGTGACGACGGTGCCCATTTCGGGCAGCATCGCGAACCGCAGGTGGTCGCGTAACAGGGCGGTCAGCCCGTCGAGGTCGTTGTGCTCGTGAGCCGCGATGTAGGAGTTCACCACGGCTCGCTCGGCATTCGACAGCGCGTGGGTGGCGGGACCGCGCCAGTCGAGGCGGCGGCCGGGCAGCTGCTCGCGCACCGTCACCCGCGCCCGCTGCAGTGCGCTGGTCACCGATGCGACGGTCAACTCGAGCGCGTCGGCCGCCGTCGGCGCGGGCCAGCCGAGGACGTCCCGCAGGATGAACACCGCCCGCTGCCGCGGCGGCAGGTACTGCACGGCGACGATGAACGCCAGCTCGATCGTCTCGCGCGCCACCACCGAGTCCTGCGGGTCCTCGGGAAGCATCCGGTCCGGGTACGGCTGGAGATACAGCAGGTCGGCCTCCGACAGCTCGGACGGTAGCGGGGTGCGGTTGTTGCGCTTATCCAGAAAGTCGAGGCAGACGTTCGTCGCGATCCGGTACAGCCAGGTCCGCAACCCTGCCTCGCCCCTGAACGACTCGCGCTTGTTCCACGCACGCAGGAACGTCTCCTGCGTCATGTCCATGGCGTCTTCGTAATTCGCGAGCATCCGGTAGCAATGCACTTGCAGCTCACGCCGATGGCGCTCGGTGATGAGCGCGAACCGCGCCGCATCGCCCGAGCGAATCACCGCGATGAACGTGGCCTCGTCGGCGCCCGGCGATCCAGCGTCGGTCATGGTCGTCGATCCTGCCACCGGGGCGGTGGTCATCGGATCGGAACCGACGACACCGCACGGACCGGCACGCCTATCCTCGCCGACTCGAAACCTCCTGCCGCGGAAGCCGATCGGCGGGCGCGATTACTCGAGTGACGTTCAGGCCGGCAGGATGATGCGGTCGAACTCGCCGGCGATGGCGCCGTCGAGGAAGGCCTGCCACTCCTCAGGGGTGTAGGTGAGGGTGGTGGCGCGGTGGCCGAGACTGGTGTAGCCGTCCTCGGCGGTGTGCACGGTCAAGACGCTGGTGGCGGGCCCGCGCCCGGTGACGGTGGCGATGAATGCGGTCCATTCGCATGCGGTGACGGTGATGATGGGCTCTTCGTCGGGGCGGTTGGCCGGGTTGCGGCGGTATTTGCTGTCACGGATGAGCACCGCATCACCATCGAACCGAACCTCGACACATTGATTGCCATTGTTGGATCTGCTCGATGTGAACCAGCCGCGGGCATGCGGCCGATACTTCGCGGTGGTGGCCATGGGCCGCATTTTACCCGACCACGTACCGTCTGAGCAGGGATAATGAGTCATCTCGCGACAATGATTGTTCCAGTGCGCGCACGAAGGCGAAGCTCAGATCGCGCACCTGCTCCGGGTCGTCGACGGCACCGCCGAAGACCGCGCTCTCGGCCCAGCCGAAGGTGGGTAGCCGCTCGCTGGTGAAGTCGATCAGGTGGAAACTCGACCCGCCGAGCACCGCACCGGCCGACGCGGTGAACGGGATGACGCGCACCTCGACATTGCCGAGTTCGGTCATCAGGTCCACCAGGTGACGCAATTGCGCGGCCAGCACATCCGGCCCGCCGGTCTGCTGACGCAGCGTGCCCTCGCCGACCACCGCGGTCAACTCCACCGGATCTTGCCCGCGCAACCGCCGCTGGCGCTGCATCCGGATCGCCACCAGCTGCTCCACCTGCACCGGCCGGATCATGACATCGGCGCTGATCAACGCCCTGGCGTAGGCCTCGGTCTGCAGTAGGCCAGGCACCACGGAGCTGTCGTAGCTGCGGATGCTCTGTGCGCCGTACTCCATTCCGTAGAGCCGCTGCAGTTCCGAGCCGATCAGCGCCGACGATTTCGCCCACCAGCCGCGCTGTTTACTGGCCCGCAGCAGCTCGAGCAGTTCGGCGCGTTCTTCCGGTTCCACCTCGAGCTGATCGAGCACGGGGCCGATGGTGTTGGTGGTCAGCACCCGCCTGCCCTTTTCCACATGCGACCAGTTGGCCGGTGTGAAGCCGACCAGCTTGGCGAACCCGGCCGAGTCGTAGCCGCGCTGTTCGCGCAGCTCACGCAGCCGCAGCACCAATTCCCAGCGGGCAACTGTCGGTGAAACGGGTGCCATGGCAGCCGATGCTACGCCCGCCGAAGTCATCGGCGTGTGACTATTGTCAGCGCTGGTGGCCGGGTCTACTGTCGAGGTCAGCGGTCGATCCCACCTGTACGAGATCCACCAGCGCCGAGGGCGAGGTTCGTCATGAGTACGTCCCGCACCGATTCCGAGCCGGGCAGTTATCCCGCGTCCGATCCGCCTCACCACACCCGCGCAGACTCCGAAGCGATGGCCCGCTGTCACCGCTACCGCACCGAGCACGGCCTGTTCGCCGACGTCGATCGGACATTGGGCCGCATCGTGCTCGAGATCGGGGCGGTCGGCGCGGTGGCGATGCCTGCGGTGCTCGGCCGGCAGGTGCACGACCGGCTCGACAGCCGGGGGATGCGCAACGGCCCGATCATCGCGCATCCACGCTCCTCGCGCTGGACCTTCCTCACCGAACCGGTGGACGACTCCTACCTCGATACCGATCTGTTCGCGGATCTGTTCCGCGAATGCGCGTCGGTGGCGCTGCCCGGTAGCCAGATCGTGCTGCCCTCACCGGCCGACGAACGCAACGGCTACCGGATCTGGATCAACCCGCCGCAAGGCGATTACCGGCCCGAGTTCGGCCATGTGGTGGCCGCGACCAGAGCGGTCGCGGTCAGGGCGCGGGAGTCGGGGTGATGCCGACCTTGTCTTCGATGCGCTGGTTCCATTCCCGTTCGCACTGGTCGATCTTGGCCTGATCGCCGCCGGCGTTGCTCACGCAGTCGTAGAAGTCGGTGAAGCCGGTCTCCTCGGCGAACCCCCAGTAGACGATGCCGGCGATGACGGCACCGACGATCGCGAGCGCACCGAGGATCAGCCCGATCCACGCCATGACGGCACCACCGGCACGGCCCCGCGTCGCCTTGATCACCGCGATCACGCCGAAGATCACCGCGAACAGGCCGAACAGGACGCCGCCGACGACCGTCCAGAAGCTCAGTGCGGCCAGGATGCCGAGCACCAGCGCGGTGATCGCGAGACCCTTGCGCTGGGGCGATTCCTGCCAGTATTCGGGCTGACCCGGGTACCGGCCGGGCGGCGGGGATGGATAGTCGCCGGGAGGAGGAGGCGGATACTGCGACATGGTGTCCTCTCGGTCGGGCCGCCGGCTTGGGCATCGATGGATCGCGCCCGCCGGCCTTCGATGGTAATGGCGGACCGCGTGTGGACCGGTGCGTCGGCGTCCGTTCCGGCGTGCCGCCTATGGACCGCCGAGGCGCGCGTGCATCTCCCAGACCAGGACTTCCGAGGGCATCCGCGCGGTGATGCGCTGCCCACCCGAGCGCGTCATCCGCACCGCGTCGCCCTCGTAGAGCGGGCCGACGCCCTCCATATCGACCTCGCCGCGCGCGATGAACACGTGCAGATACAGCGCGTCGGGCAACTCGATGACCGAATCGGGACCGCCCGGCTCGGTGGCCGCGAGCCGGGCCACGTGCAACGCCGAATGGCTGCTGTTGATGGCGATGGCGGTGCGGTCGCGATAGCGGGGGAGCCCGGAGGCGACGGTGACCAGGCCGCCGCCGGCCAGCTGATCGTCGATCTCGAGCTGCTGGTAGCCGGGCTCGACGCCGGGCTCATCCGGCAGCACCCACATCTGCACGAAATGGACCGGCTCGTCGTGTTCGGGTCGATTCCCGTCCAGCCGCCAGGAATCGTTCTTCTCCGAATGCATAATTCCGGTGCCCGCGCTCATCCGCTGGGCCAGGCCCGGATAGATGATTCCGCTGTGGCCGAGGGAATCCTGATGGACAAGGCTGCCGCTGAGCACCCAGGTGACGATCTCCATATCCCGATGCGGATGGGTATCGAAGCCCTGACCTGGCAGAACTATATCCTCGTTATTCACGAGCAACAGCCCGTGATGGGTGTTATCGGGGTCGTAGTGCTGGCCGAACGAGAACGAGTGTTTCGAATCGAGCCACGAGATACGCGTTTTCATGCGGTCGCCGCCGCGATGGACATCAATATGCGGAGTCGTGAGTGTGGACATCGCGGTCCTCCTCTCGGGCCCTGGCACCATCGCCTTTCCGGTCGAAGTACCGCAGGCGCGACCGCGGGCGCGCGATACTCCCCATTCCTTGTAAATTGTCTGCACTCGGCATTTTACGCGAGCGACCAGCGGATGAACGGTAGGTGAGCAGTACCGGCCGATCTGCCGAATCGGTGCGGTGGCGTAACAGAATGTGCCCCAAGGGAACCGGAGGGATGGGCCGGATGCGACCGGAAACACTCGCCCGCGTCGAGCGGCAGCTCCGCACCGAGGCGCACCGCGACGGGATCACCGACTTCGTGGTCGGCGTCGCAGTATTCCGCGACCGGAAACTGCTGGTCGTGCGGCGGGTACCGGACGATTATCACGGCGGCATGTACGAACTGCCCGGCGGCGGTGTCGAAACGGGGGAAAGCTTCGCCGAGAGCGTGGCCAGGGAACTGCACGAGGAAACCGGTCTGCGGTTACGCGCGATCACCGATTTTCTGGGCAGCTTCGACTACGCCACCAGAACGAAGGCACGAGTCCGTAAATTCGCCTTCGTGGTAGAGGCCGAACCAGGTGAGGTCGAACTGGCACCCGGCGAACACGACGCCTACGCCTGGATCGATGCCGAGGGGCTGGCCGAGTTGCCGATGGCGCCGGATATGCGGCAAACAGTCATCGCACTGGTCAGCACCGGAATTCGCTGACCACTCCCGCACCGCGGCGACCACGGCCGGGCATGCTGGGAAATATGGACAGAACCTGCTCCGGGTAGCCTCACGGCCGTGTCCAGTGCTCGCCCCGACAACCGCCATGGGGCGGACGAGTCCGGCGAGCCTGCCGCCCCCGCACCGCCGATGAACGCGCTCGGCAAGGCCAGGGCTTTTCGCACCGCCCTGCGGGAGAGCCCCGGTGTGGCGCGGCTTGCGCTGGTCCGGTTCACCGGACAGTTCGGTGACGGCATGTTCCAGGCGGCGCTCTCGGGTGCCATCCTGTTCAATCCCGAACGCGAGACCGATCCACTGGCCATCGCGGCCGGGTTCGCGGTGCTGTTGCTCCCGTATTCCTTCATCGGACCGTACGCGGGCGCGCTGCTGGACCGATGGGATCGGCGCACGGTGCTGCTGGTGGCGAATGTGCTGCGGGCAGTGCTGATCGGTGTCGTGAGCCTCGGCCTGCTCGGCGGGATCGGCGAGACGCCGCTGCTGTTGCTCGCGCTCGCGGTGGTGGGGATCAGCAGGTTCGTGATGGCGGGGGTCTCGGCCGCGCTGCCACGGGTGCTGGCGCAGCGCTGGCTGGTGCCGACGAATTCGGTGCTCGCCACGGTGGCCTCCGGCTGTGCCGGGGTGGGGGCCGCGGCGTCGGTCGCGGTGATCGGGCTGATCGGCGCGGGGGATACCGGATCGGCGGTCGCGGTGGGCGCGAGCGCGACCGGTTCGGTGGCGGGTGCGCTGCTGGCGGCCGGATTCGCGGCTCGCGCGCTCGGCCCGGAAGCCGGGTCGGCCGCACGAACCGGCACGGTGCGCGCGGTCGCGACCGGACTGCGCACCGGCGCCCGCGCGGTCTGGGATTCGGTGCAGGTCACCACCGCGATGATCGGTATCGGCACGCACCGCATCGTGTTCGGGATGAACACGCTGATCATGGTGCTGGTGCTGCGGCAGGCGCCCTCGGACGGCTCGGGCGTGGACAGCGGCCTGATCGGCTTCGGTGTCGCGATCGCCGCGACGGCGAGCGGCATGCTGGTGGCCGCGGTGGTCGCGCCGGTGCTGATCCCACGGTTGGGCAGGCCGCGCACCGTGCTGGCGGGCTTGGTGACCGCGACGGCAGTGCAGCTGCTGCTGGTGACGCCGATCGCGGTGGCCGACACGGGTGACGCCGCGCATCGGGCCCACCAACTGCTGCTTGCCGGGGCCTTCCTGTTCGGTTTGGCCGGCCAGACCATCAAACTCACCGGTGACGCGGCCATGCAGATCGATGTCGACGACACCCGGCGCGGCCAGGTGTTCGCCCTCCAGGACACCGTGTTCAATGTGGCGTTCGTGCTGGCCATCGCGCTCACCGCGCTGGTCGTCCCCACCGACGGCCGGTCACTGCCGGTGGTGGCGGCCGGTGCGGCCATCTATTGCGCGGGCGTAGCCGCCATCGCCCTGAACTCCCGGCGTGCACGGGCGGCGAGGAGCACGCGCTGAGCCGGTAGCGTCAACGCGCTGTTCACGTCGAGTAGCCGATAAGCCCCGGGTGTCCAGGCGGATCGGCCAACCCCGCACATCGACCCCTCGAACGTCGGCGGAGTTCGTCGATCCTGCCCGGACCGGCTGGACGAGGAGGACGCTCAGCCCCGCTCGTCGGCTGTGGACCCGGCCACCGCCGGATCCACAGACAGTTCTTGCTGCCCGGGCAACGCATGCACCTGCATCTCCAGGTCGAACTGCACCACCAGGCCCGCTGGATTGCCCGGCTGCATATCCGGCCGCCCGAACGGATCCACCGGCGGAATCGGCTGCGGCGGCGCGGGCATCGGGCCGGGCCGACTCGCGAGAGGCGGCTGGTCGCCGTGCCCGCCGGAAGGACCCATCGACGGCGCCGGATGGGGCGGGGCGTGCTGCCCGGAAACCGACTCGGGCGCGGCCTGCCCCGCGCGCGGATCCTCCGCGGGGCCGGGGTGTGTGGCCGCGTACCCGGCGGGGGAGTCGTGACCGGCGGGGGCCGGCGGGGCATCGCCTCGGACGATCCAGTCCAGGGGCTCACTGGCCGCGTCGGCGCTGGTTCCGGTGATCTGGTGGTCCCAGACGCCCGTGCCGGACGGGTCGGTGAAGAAGGCATCGAGTACGCCGTCGTCGTTCAGGTCGAGGGCGGCGACGTCGGCGACGCCATCGCCCTGGGTGTCCCACATGGCGTCGTCGATCAGCCCGTCGCCGTCGAAGTCCAGCTGCACGGCGTCCGGCGATCCGGCCAGTTCCAGATTCGCCTGCGTCGACCAGACGTCGACGGCGCCGTCGCCGGTTCCGAAGGCGTACTCGATCTCGTTCATATCTGCTTGGACGCGGCGCGCGCCGATCCGGTTCCACCGCGAGCAACATTCGTCGATCGGGGGCTCCCATCCCTCGATTCGTGCTTCCCGCACGGTAAGTTGATCTTCGCTTGATCCGGCCGGGCCCCGGAGCCGGCTGCACCGGTGGGGCCACGGGATCAGGTACGCCCGTTCCGATCCGACCCGGGAGCCGCCGCGCCATGGGACTTCTGCCGAACCACCTCGGTATCCACTCCCGCGCCGCCGCCCCGCTCCGTCCCGCCCTGTTCGGCGTGCTGCTCACGGGTGTGCTCGCGGTGCCTGCGCCGGTGCAGGCGGCACCGTTTCCGTGGGCGCCGCCGCCGGTGAACAGTTGCGGCGAGGTGGGTTTCGATCCGCTCGCCCGTGAGCCGGACCCCGCTCAGCCGCCCGCGCCACCGCTGCCGCCGCAGATCGATATCCCGGTTCCGGTCCCGCAGCTCACCCCCGTGCCGGTGCCGGACCCGCCGCAGGACAACACCCGGATCGTGCCGGAGCCGCTGCCGAGCGATCCCTGCCGCAACCCGTGCCCCGATATCCGCGACAACGCGAAGCCGGAAGAATCGGCTCCCGCCCCGCAGTCGCCACCGGCGCCGCCGGGTTCGGGTTCGAGTAGTGGCTCGGGCCCTGGTTCCGGTTCCGGCAGCTCCTCCGGTTCCGCCGAGCCGATCAAACTGCCCAAGATCCAGATCAAACCCGAGATCGAACCCATCCCGGTCCCGGTACCCGGCGAGCCGGGCGACCCACCGCAACCCGCACCGCCCCACGTGGTGCACCCCGCCGAACCCGGACCGCTGAGCGCCGCGGTCGCGCCGGCCCGGGTGGAGTCGGTGCGGTTGGTCGAGCAGGTCACCGGCCCCGGCTCGGCGAACCGGACCGATGTGCGCTGGCAGGTCGACGGCACCGATCTCGGCCTGATGTGGGAGAACCGGCCCGGTGAGGTGGCCGTGGTGTTCGGCGACACCTTCGGCAAGGGCTGGAGTCCGGGCGGCGCGGGCGGCGCGGACGAGGACTGGCGCAGCAACGTCCTCGGTTACAGCACCGACCGCGACCTCGCCGACGGGCTGCGGATCGACACCATGGTGCAGGACAGCCGCTGCCACGCCGCCGAACTCCTCGGCAGCCGCAAGGTGAAGAACTGGGAGACCACCACCATCCCCACCTCCGGCTTCGCCCTCGGCGACCGCCAGTACCTGAGCTATATGTCGGTGAACCGCTGGAGCCGCATCCCCGGCCTGTGGTGGACCAATTACGGCGGGATCGCCTACTCCGACGACAACGGCAGCACCTGGGTCAAGGATCAGCATGCCAAGTGGGAGAACCTGTTCGGGCTCGGCCGGTTCCAGGTGGCGGCGATGGTCCCGCAGGGCGATTACGTCTACATGTTCGGCACACCCAACGGGCGCATCGGCGTGATCGGCCTGGCCAGGGTGCCAAAGGACGAGGTGCTCAACAAGTCGGCCTATCAGTACTGGGTGGGCGGCACCTGGGCGCCCGCGGCCGAAAACCTCGCGACCCCATTGGTTCCCGGGATCGCTTCGGAACTGTCGGTTCGCTACGACGCGGAATCGGACCGCTGGCAGATGGTGTATCTGGATTCGGCGCGCGGCGCGATCGTCCTGCGGACCGCGGCGTCACCGCAGGGTGCGTGGACCGAGGCGGTGCCGCTGGTGTCGACCACCGACTACCCCAAGTCCTACGGCGGCTTCATCCATCCGTGGTCGACGGCGAAGGATCTGTATTTCACCATCTCGGCCTGGGACAGTTACAACGTCTATCTCATGCACGCCCGCCTCGATCAGCCCTGATCAGCAGCGCCGGAACCGCACCGTCTGCCCGGGCCTGGCCTGCGCCATGAGGTCGATGTCGGCATCGGCCACCACCGCGATCACCGGATAGCCACCGGTGATCGGGTGATCGGCGAGAAACACCACCGGTTGCCCGGCCGGCGGCACCTGAATGGCGCCGAGCGCGACCCCCTCGGTCGGAAGTTCCTGTGTGCGAGATCGTTCCAGCGGCGGCCCGGATTCCCGGCGCAGCCGCGCACCGACCCGGTCGACGTCGGCGCTGACCGACCAGCTGCCTGCGAACAAGGCCGCCGGATCGGTGAACCAGTCGTCCCGTGGGCCGGGCATGGCTCGAATCTCCAGCACCACCGGCAGATTCGGCAGCGGCGCGAGGTCGAGGATCGGAAAGGTCCGTGGCGCAGGGCCGATGGGCACCTCATCACCCGCGCGCAGCGGTCGCGGCCCGATCCCGGACATGGTGTCGCGGCTGCGCGAGCCGAGTACCGGCGCGACGTCGACGCCGCCGCGCACGCCGATATAACTGCGCAACCCCGTCGACGCGAGGCCGAGCGAAACGACTTGGTCCGCTTCGAGTTCCAGCACGCTGGCATGCCCGACCGGACGGCCGTCGACCGTCACCGGCGCGGGCGCTCCCGTGATGGCGAGCGTGGTGTGGCGCATGGTCCGCACTCGCACACCGCCGAGCAACACCTCGATCCCGGCATGACCCTCCGGATTCCCGACCAGCCGATTGGCCAATCGGAGCGCCGCGCGATCGGCCGCTCCGGATACACCGACGCCCGAATCGAACCAACCGGCGCGGCCGAGATCCTGGATGGTCGCCAGCGGACCCACCCGTTCGACCAGGAGTTTCGCATCGTCGGTCATTCCTGCCTCCCCGGCGCTGCCACAGACCCGTCCGCTCTCATCGTCCCGTCGGCGCGGGCGCGCTGAGCTCATCCGCGCGTGCGCCGTAGCCCGGTCTCATCGGCTTGCCCGAGCATCGACGAAACGCACCGCGGTGCCCGCTCGGATCAGCGCGGGCGGATCGCGATCGACGTCCCACATGGTCAGCTCGGTACGTCCGATCAACTGCCACCCGCCCGGCGACTTACGCGGATAAACCGCCGAATATCCGCCCGCCAACGCGACGCTCCCGGCCGGGATCGCCGTCCGCGACTCGGCGCGGCGCGGCACGGTGAGGCGGTCGTCGGGGGAGCGCAGGTAGCCGAAGCCGGGCGCGAAACCGACGAAGGCGCAATGCCATACGGTTCCGGTGTGCGCGGCGATCACGCCCTCGACGCCGAGGCCGAGCGTCCGGGCGACCTCGTCCAGATCGGCGCCGTCGTAGTGCACGGGGATCACCACCGGCTCGCCCACGGGCGATGTTCCACGGGAAACGTCGCCGGAATCGGCGCGCTCGGACAGCTCCTCGAGGACGGTGCGCAACGCCCGCCGGACCGGCTCGGCGTCGCGGGTGGATCGCAGCGTGACCAGCACGGTTTCGGCGGCGGGTAGCACATCCTGCACCCCGTCGAGCCGCCGATCGCGCAGTGTCGCAGCCAATTCCGCTACCGCGTCCGCCGGATGCGGAGTGAGCAGAAAGGCGCGATCACCGGCCGGGCGAATGGCCTGCGCGGCGGCATCGGTACGCGCCCGGTGGGGCACCGAACCGGTCGATGTTGTCATCAGCGCCTCCCTCCAGGCCACCGATGGTACGGCCCCCGCGCGCGCACTATCGGCGATCGCGCGCACCCGGCCGGGGCGGGTCACCCCGTTCAGCTGAAGGGCGCGACCACCACGCCGACCTCATCCAGCGTCTCCCGGATCAGCCGGGCCATGTCCACCGCCTCGGGGGTATCGCCGTGCACGCAGATGCTCGTCGCGCGCACGGTGACCTCACCGGACCCGCCGACGGTGCGCGCGGTGCCGGACATGGCGATCGAGACCGCCTGGGCGACCGCCTCATTGGTATGCAGAATCGCCCCGGAGGTACCGCGCTCGGCGAGTCCACCGGACGGGGTGTAGCCGCGATCGGCGAACCCCTCGCCGATGAACCGCACCCCGATATGGCCGGCGGCGTGTTCGAGTTCGGTACCGGCCGGGCCGAGCAGCGCGAGCTCGGGATCATATTCGGCGACCGCGGCCAGCACCGCGTCGGCGATCTTCCGATCCCGTGCGGCCGCGTGATAGAGCGCGCCGTGCGGCTTCACATACCGCACCCGGTCGCCCTCGGCGCGGGCGAAACCATCCAGGCCGCCGATCTGGTACAGCACCTCGTCGCGCAGTTCGGCGGGCGCCACCGCGATCGCGCGCCGGCCGAATCCGGCCAGATCGCGGTAGCCGACGTGGGCACCGATCCGGACGCCCTTCTCCACCGCCGACGCGCAGGTGCGGCGCATGATCGTCGGATCACCGGCGTGCCCGCCGCAGGCGATGTTGGCGCTGGTGACGATGTCGAGCATCGCCGCGTCATCGCCCATCGTCCACGGCCCGAAGCCTTCGCCGAGATCACTGTTCAGATCCAGCGCCATGCGCGTCCTTCCCGTCGTCACCATTGTCCCCGGGGTGTGATTCCGCAGACAAGGATCGCAGTCCTGGCCCGGTCGCGGGGTATCGGCCGCCGTCGAGGGCAGATTCGGCGATGGTCGTCGCCGGGCCGGGCCAGTACGCTCGGAGCAATCATGGCCACGTATTTCGACCCGAAGTCCTGGTCACCGCTGTGGGCAGTGGACTTCGGCAAGCGGCTGTTCGAGCAGTCCTCGCTGGAGCAGTGGATTTCCTACACCACGGCCTGGGTGGATCCGGTGGCCGATCTGGGTGCGGGCACGGTGACCGCGCTCATGCCCGATGTGCTGCTCACCGTGCTCAGTGAGGGCATCCTGAGCCGATTCGGCGGCCAGGAAGTCACCGCGACCCTGCTCGGCCATGATCTGACCGCGACCCTCGAGGTATTGAAGGTGCGCCGCCGCGGCGCGCACTTCCAGACCAAGACGGTGCTCACCGACCTGCAGTGGGATCGGCACCCGATCCGCGAGATGACGGTGATCGCGCACGGCGTGCGGCTCATCCCCGGTGTGCCCACCAAAGTGCGCACCGCACAACTCGATGTCGAGGGCACCGTGACCACCGCCGCCCTGGTCGACTGGCTCAACGAGCAACAGCTGGATTGGAAACTCTCCCTCGCGCCGGACGGCCTGGTCCGCGCCGTACACCGGCAGCGCCGGATCACCGCGGTCGCCGACGCCTGGGTGCGCGACAACCTGCTCACCCTCGACGTGCGCCGGGCCGGCTGGTTCGGTGTGCCGATACCGCGACGGATGCGTACCGTTCGCCCGATCCGCCTGCCCGAACTGCCCAACGACGCGCGCGTCGTGCACGCCGCCCGCGAGGGGGAACTTGTGCGGTTCCGGATCGAGTTGCCGGAGGTCAGCGGTTCGATCGACCTGGCGCAGATGCGCGCGGCGATCGTCGCGGGGACGACGCTGATCGTGTTCTAGACCGGCCGCGCCGGTCCGGCCGGATCAGCCGAGCAGCCGCCTCACTGCTGGCTCTTCCACCACTCCAGGAGTGCCGCCTCGGCCTCGTCCCTGGTCAGCGGGCCACGATCGAGCCGGAGTTCCTTCAGGTACTTCCAGGCCTTGCCGACCTCGGGCCCCGGTTTCAGGCCGAGGAGTTCCATGATCGCGTTGCCGTCGAGGTCCGGCCGCACCCGATCGAGGTCCTCCTGCTCCTGCAGCCGCGCGATCCGGTGCTCCAGATCGTCATAGGTGGCGCGCAGGGCCGCGGCACGGCGCTTATTGCGGGTGGTGCAGTCGGCGCGCACCAGTTTGTGCAGCCGGGGCAGCAGATCACCCGCATCGGTGACGTAGCGGCGCACCGCGGAATCGGTCCACTGGCCCTTGCCGTAGCCATGGAACCGCAGGTGCAGGAACACCAGCCTGGCCACGTCCTCGGTGAACTGCTTCGGGTATTTCAGCGCCCGCATCCGCTTGCGCACCATCTTCGCGCCCACCACCTCGTGATGGTGGAAGCTCACCCCGCCGCCGGGCTCATTGCGTTTGGTGTCCGGCTTGCCGATGTCGTGCAGCAGCGCCGCCCAGCGCAGCACCAGGTCGGGATCACCCTCTTCCTGGTCGATGGCCTGTTCGAGCACGGTCAGCGAATGCCAGTACACGTCCTTGTGCTGGTGGTGCTCGTCGATCTCCAGCTTCATCGCGGGCACCTCGGGCAGCACGATCTGAGCCAACCCGGTCTCGCACATGATGTTGATGCCGTCGATGGGATGCGCGCCCGCGATGAGCTTGTCCAGTTCGGTGCGCACCCGCTCGGCGGTGATGCGTTCGATCTCACCGGCCATCTCGGTGATCGCCTCCTGCACCCGCGGATGCAGCGTGAAACCGAGCTGGGAGACGAAGCGGGCGGCGCGCAGCATCCGCAACGGATCGTCGCCGAAGGATTCCTGCGGCGGCGACGGGGTGTCGAGCATGCCCGCGAGCAGGGCGTCCATGCCGCCGAGCGGATCGACGAACTCCAATGCACCGTCCGCGCCGATCTTCACCGCCATCGCGTTGACGGTGAAATCGCGCCGCACCAGATCACCCTCGAGGCTGTCGCCGAAGGTGACCTCCGGATTGCGGGAGACCCGGTCGTAGGCGTCGCTGCGGAAGGTGGTGATCTCGAGCTGCTGATCGTCCTTGGCCGCGCTGACGGTGCCGAAGGCCAGGCCGCCGGTATCCCACAGATGGTCGGCCCAGCCGCGCAGCAGCTGCTGCACCTGCTCGGGCCTGGCATCGGTGGTGAAATCGAGATCGGTGCCGAGGCGCCCGAGCACCGCGTCGCGGACACTGCCGCCGACCAGATACAGCTGGAATCCGCGCGCGGCGAAGAGTTCGCCGAGCGGGGTGAGCACATCGCCGAGGCTGCCGAGGGTCACCGCCGCTGCGGCGAGCAGCCTGGTGCGGCGCTCATCGGGCGCGAGCTGCGCGTGATCGGTCTGCGCTGGCAGCTGGGCGGGGTCGGGGCCGGTCGAAACCACGAACGTGAACCTTACCCAGGCGCAGGTTGTCCCGGACACCACCATCTCCGCGGGCCGGGAACGGCGCCGCCATACGCCGGACTATGGACGGCCGGGGCGTCGCCGTCGATTAGGATTGCTTGGTGTCCCCGGCCGATCGCGCGAACAGTCGACGCCGCCAGCCCCGGCGCCGAGGTTCGGCCGGAAACGCGGCGAGACCACGCATGCGCACGGTCAAGGAGACTTCCGCGGGTGGCCTCGTCGTCGACGGTCTCGATGGGCCACGTGAACAGCGCAGCGCCGCCCTGATCGGGCGCACCGACCGGCGCGGGCGGCTGCTGTGGTCGCTACCAAAGGGCCATATCGAAGAAGGCGAGACCTCCGAGCAGACCGCCATCCGTGAGGTCGCCGAGGAAACCGGCATCCAGGGTGTGGTGGTCGCCGAACTCGGCAGCATCGATTACTGGTTCGTCACCGACGGCCGCCGGGTACACAAAACGGTGCACCATTTCCTTTTACGCTCGGTCGGTGGTGAACTGTCCGACGCGGACATCGAAGTCACCCAGGTGGCGTGGGTTCCGTTGAGTGAACTCGACTCCCGGCTCGCCTATGCCGACGAACGGCGCCTGGCCGAGGTGGCGAACCGGCTGATCGACCGGATGGAGACCGGCAAGCAATGACGCGTGGACTGCGGATCATCGTGGCGGTCCTGACGATTCTCGGCGCGGTGGCGACGCTGCCGGTGCTGAGCGAACCGCCCGCGGGCGCGCAGCCGAGCGAGTCAGGTGAGGCGTCGTCGCCGAAGTTCCTCAAGCTCTCGCTGGATTCGGTGACCCCGACCACGGTGACCACCACCAGCGATCCGCTGCTGACCGTGTCGGGCACCGTCACCAATATCGGCGATCGGGTGGTCGACGACGTCAGCGTCCGGGTGCAGCGCGCCCGCGCGATCGCCGAACCCAGCGGGCTACGCACCGCACTGCGGCTGGACCAGGCCAACTACGAGGTGGCGGGCCCGTTCGAGGACGTCGCCGAACGGCTCAGCCCCGGCCAGCGCCGCCAGTTCACGCTGAGCATCGCGTTGCGCGCCGACGACACCGGCGCCTCGCTCGACATCACCGCGCCCGGGGTATATCCGCTGCTGCTCAACGTCAACGGGGAACCGGCCTACGGCAGCCAGGCCCGCCTCGACGACGCCCGCTTCCTGCTGCCGGTGCTCGGCCTGCCGCCCGCGTCGGCCGGCGATACCGAGGCGGTGCCGCCCGCCCCGGCGCCCCCGGTGGCCACCACGCTGGTGTGGCCGCTGGCGGATCGGCCACGGCTGGTGGCCGGGCGCGCGGGCACGGTGGACGAGCTGCCCGAACTGACCGATGACGAGCTGGCGTCGTCGCTGGCCAAGGGCGGCCGGCTGGAACAGCTGCTGGACGCGTTGGAGACCGTGCTCGGCAGTGATGCGGGCCGGGACAAGCGGCTCGCGTCCTCGGTGTGCGTGGCCGTCGACCCGGATCTGCTGCTCACCGTGGAGGCGATGACCGGCGACTACCGCGTGCTGGCCAGCCCGTCGGACCCGGGCGGTGCGACCAGGGCGGGCACCGGCTCCGAGCATGCCAAGGCCTGGCTGGACCGGTTGCGCACGCTGGCCTCATCGATGTGCACGGTGGCGCTGCCGTTCGCGCAGGTGGATCTGTCGGCGCTGGCCGCGGTGGACGATCCGCAACTCACCGCACGCGCGGTGAAGGCGCCCGCCGACGTGGTCGATTCGATCCTGGCCACCCGGTCGGTACGCGGCGTGAGCCTGCCCGATTCCGGCAGTATCGACACCAGCGCGGGAGTACTGCTGCGCAGCAACGGCTTCAAGACCGCGATTCTGGCCGATAATGCCGTCGCGCCGGCCGGCGATGCGGCGATCGCCTCGGCCCGCACCGGCGTCACCGGACGCACGGCCGCCACGCGCACCGCGCGCACCGAGCCGGAACCGGGCACGCCCGATATGGTCCGGCTGCCCGGCATCACCCCGCCCGCACCCGAAACGCCGGTCCCACCCGCAGCGACGCCGCCACCCGCCGCGGGGGCTCCGACGCCCCGCGTCCCCGAACCCGCCGACGATCCGGCCCTGCGCGCGGCCACCTTCGATATCTGGTCGGCGACGGCGCTGGCCGCGATGGGCTCCAACCCGCCGACGCCCTCGTTCACCCCCGACCGGGTCCGCTACGAGGTCACCAAGGACTCCAGGACCGCCCGCTTGCAGGACGCGCTCGGCGCACTGTCGTGGAGCGCGCTCAACCCGCGCCCGGACCGGCCGCGCTCGGCCCTGCTGGTGCCGCCGCAGCAGTGGGGCGCCAACCGCGATGAGGCCATCGCGGTCCTGCGGCAGGTCGATCTGCTGCTCCAGAACAATCTGGCCACCCCGCGCACCTTCGCCCAACTGCTCGACCAGCCCGCGGACATCGCGCCCTATCAGGTCGATTATCTCGCGCAGGCGAGTCAGGACGCGGCGCCCGGCCGGTTCGTCGCGCCGATCCGCGAACAGGGCCATCGGATCAGCGAACTGATGCGCGCGCTGGTCGAGGTGCCGCAGTCGGAGCCGACGCCGCAGGAGTTCCTCACCCCGCTGCGCGATGACCTGGTGCGCGCGCTGAGCCTGTCGGACCGCCGCGGTGAAACCGCGATGGCCGATACCTTCGCCCAGCGCCGGGTGGAGCAGACCACCACGGCACTGGACCGTATGTTCGGCTCGGTCACCGTGCTGCCGCCGGGCGGGGTGTACACCCTCGCCTCCGAGCAGAGCCCCTTGCTCTTGGTCGCCCGCAATGATCTGCCGGTCGCGGTGCGGATCCGGTTCCGGATCGACGCTCCGGCCGAGACGAAGATCACCGATATCGGTGAACAGCAGCTACCGCCGCGCGGCACCCGCTCGTTCCAGATCCCCACCGAGGTCAGCGACTCCCGTAACCTGGTCATTCCGATTTCGCTTACCACGCCGGAGGGGGTGCCGCTCGGCAACGCCACGTCGGTGTCGGTGCGTTCGAACGCGTACGGTCAAACGCTGGCGATAATTACCGCATGTGCCGGGATACTGCTGTTCCTGTTGGCCGGACGCCGCCTGTGGCGCCGGTTCCACGGAGAGCCGGATCCCGCCGACAAGGGCGTCGATCCGGGCATCCGGCGGCGGGTGAACAGGTACCGGCGGGCGCGTAAGCGCGCACTTCGGCAGCAAGGACAGCAACAGGAGGTGTAGATGAGCCAGGCCCGCCCGGCGCGCTTCGGCGCGGCGCAGCTCATCGTCACCGTCCGGTTCCGCTGCCCGGCGATGCACAGGAGGCATGATGGGCGACGATGATCAATTCGCTCATCAGCGACCCGAGGACCGCCCCGACGGACCACCGGCCCGGCGGGCCCCCGCGGCGCCCTGGGAACGAGGACCGCACCCGGAGCCGACGATGAGCGGCGACGGCGCAGGCCCTGGAGTGCCCCGCATCAGCCGCCCCGGCGAACCGCCCGCCCCGGGCCGTCGGATGCCGCCGCCGCAGCGTCCGGCGCCGCCGGTGCATCCCGGTCAGCAGAGTTATCCGGCCGAACCCCGGCCACCACGGCCCGGCCCACCCCCGCCAGGGCACCCGGGACGTCCGGGGCCGCTACCGCCACCGCAGCGCATCCCGCCGCGCGGCATGCCGCCACAGGGCGGAGGCAATCCACGCAGCGGTGAGCTACCGCGGCAACGCCCGGTACGTCCGGGACCGCCGCAGCAGGGCAGGCCGCAGCGGCCGCTTCCGCCGCAGGATCAGGGTCGTCCGGTTCCTGGGCAACCGGGGCATCCACAGCGTCCCGGCGGCCCGGCGCAGCACGGCCGCCCGCCCGGCCGGCCACCGCATGGCCAACCGGCGCCGGGACAGCGTCCGCCGCAAGGCAGGCCCGCCCCGCGCGAGGAACAACCGCCGCACCGTCCGCCCACGCAGCCGCAGCCGCAGGTGCGACGGCCCGCGCCGCCCGAACGGGTGGCGCCCCGCACCGAGTCCGGCAGACCGAGCACCAAGGGCATGCCGGTCGTGGTGGCCGAGAAACCCGGCCCACGCGAATCGAAGGAAAGCGCCAACGCCCGGCTGCTGCGCGACTCCGGTTCCATCGCCTTCGCCACCCTGATCAGCCGCATCACCGGCTTCGGTAAGCAGCTGTTGCTGCTCACCGTGCTCGGCCCGGCCATCGCCAGTGCCTTCACCTCGGCCAGCCTGATCCCGAACATGATCGCGGAACTGGTGCTCGGCGCCGTGCTGACCGCGATCGTGGTACCGACGCTGGTGCGCGCCGAACAAGAGGACGCCGACGGTGGCGCCGCATTCGTGCGCAGGCTCGTCACCGCCGCCTTCGTGGTGTTGGCGACGGCGGCATTGCTGGCCACCGCGTCCGCGCCGATCCTCGCCACCCATCTGTTCGTCGCCGCCGACGGCGAGGTGAACACCGACCTCACCACCGCGCTGACGTTCCTGCTGGTTCCGGCGATCCTGTTCTACGGCATGTCGGCGCTGTTCACCGCCATCCTGAACACCAGGCAGAACTTCAAACCCGGCGCCTGGGCTCCGGTGTTCAACAACATCGTCGTGCTGGTGACGCTCGGCCTGTACGCGGTGACCCCCGGCGAGATCTCGCTGGACCCGGTGCGGATGGGCGATTCGAAGCTGCTGATCCTCGGCGTCGGCGTCACGCTCGGCGTCGTCACCCAGGCGATGGTGCTGATCCCCGCCATCCGCCGCGAGGGCATCGACCTGCGCCCGCTGTGGGGAGTCGACGAGCGGCTCAAGCAGTTCGGCACCATGGGTGCCGCGATCATCCTCTACGTGCTGATCAGCCAGATCGGCACGATCTTCGCCAACCACATCTCCTCGCAGGCCGACGCGGCCGGTCCGGCGATCTACAACAACGCCTGGGCGCTGCTCCAGCTGCCCTACGGCGTGCTCGGCGTCACCCTGCTCACCGCGATCATGCCGCGGTTGAGCCGCAACGCCGCCAATGACGACACCCCGGCGGTGGTCGACGACCTCTCGGCCGCGACCAGGCTGACGATGATCGCGCTGATCCCCATCGTCGTGTTCCTGACGCTGGCGGGCCCGCAGGTCGGTGACGCGCTGTTCGGCTATGCCCGGTTCGCCGAGGACGCCGAACGCCTCGGCCAGGCGGTCAGCTGGTCGGCCTTCACGCTGATCCCGTACGCGCTGGTGTTGATCCATCTGCGGGTGTTCTACGCCAGGGAGCAGGCCTGGACACCGACCTGGATCATTCTCGGCATCGTCACCGTCAAGATCATCGGCTCCGCACTGGCCCCGGTGCTGGCCAGCAACGGCGATCAGGTGGTGATGGTGCTCGGCGCGGCCACCGGTGTCGGCTTCACCGCGGGCGCCTTCATCGGCGGGTATCTGCTGCACCGCAGCCTCGGCGATCTGCGCATGGCCAACGTCGGGCACACCATCACCAGGGTCGTGCTGTCGTCGGCCGCGGGCGGCGCGGTGATGCTGATCGTGGACAAGGTGCTCGGCCTGCACCGGCTCTCGGACGCGCTGCACGGTCCCGGCTCGTTCATCCGGGTCGCCATCACCTCGCTGGTGATGTTCGGGGTGGCCTTCGGGCTCATGCGCCTGGCGGGCATCCCGGAGATCGTCGCCATCACCGTGGCGATCTCGCGCAAACTCGGCATCACCCCGCCCGCACCCGATCTGGGCCTGGACGAACCGGTCGAGGACGAATACGCCACCCAGATCCTGCGCAGGCCGGATCCGTACCTGGCCTACTCCCACTACGACCCCATGGACGCACAGACCATGGTGCTGCCCGTTATCCGCTCGAATGCTGTTGACATCACCGGGGTCGGCGAGTTCCCGTACCCTGTTCGGCAGAGAAGCACAAGTGGCGAATTCGCCGGGGTTGCGAAACATCAGGGCGAAGGAGGACCGAGGGTGAGCGACGACGCGGTGGGCGGCGTCCCAGCCGCCGAATCAGCTGCGAACACGGCGGGCGGGCTCTCCACCGACGTTCCGCTCGCCGCGGGGGAGCAGCCCGATTCCGCATCGGCGCACCAGCCGGAGCAGGCCGATCCGCACGAGGTGGATCCGTCCGCCGACGCCGAGCACGCAGACGACCGCACCGAGCGCCATGCGCCGCCACGCGATCCGATGTACGACACCGGCATGCTGCCGGTCATGCCGCCGGTCGGCGGCGGTGACGGCGGCGGCCCGCGGCGTACCCCGCGCGGGCCGAAGCTGATGCCCGGCGCCTCCGTCGCCGGCGGTCGTTACCGGCTGCTGGCCAGCCACGGCGGTGCGCGCGGCCTGAAGTTCTGGCAGGCGCTCGATATCAAGCTCGATCGTGAGGTCGCGCTGACCTTCGTCGACGCCGATCAGAAGGCCGCCGACAACTCCGGACACGATGGCCCGCAGGCGATCCTGTCGCGCACACTGCGCCTGGGCCGGATCAATTCGCCGGGCCTGGCACGCGTGCTCGATGTGGTGCGCGGCAGCTCCGGCGGCATCGTGGTGGCCGAATGGACTCCTGGCCGTTCGCTGCGCGAAATGGCCGATACGGTGCCCTCGCCGATCGGCGCGGCCCGGGCGATCCGGGCGCTGGCCTCGGCCGCCGAAATGGCCCACCGCGGTGGCGGTTCGCTGTCGATCGATCATCCGGATCGGGTGCGCATCAGCGCCTCCGGTGACGCGGTGCTCGCCTTCCCCGGCACGCTCGCCGATTCCGACGCCCAGTCCGATGTGCGTGGTCTCGGAGCCATGCTCTACGCACTGATCACCGCTCGGTGGCCGCTGCGGGCCGGTGGCGTCACCGGTAGTGCGGCCACCGTTGGTGGGCTGCGGCTGGCCGATTTCGGCCCCGATGGCACCCCGGTCGAACCGCGCCAGATCCGCCCGGAGGTGCCGTTCGAGATTTCCGCCGTCGCGGTCCGTTCGCTGGAGCCGAACAAGGGCGTGCGCACCGCCGCGACGGTGCAGCACGTGCTGGAGCAGGCCTCGGTGGTCGATCAGAAGACCGATTTCATTCCGGTGCTGCGGCTCGGCCAGCGTGCCACCGCGCCCGCCGACGAATCCCTCGCCGATCCGGAACTGCTTGCGGCCGAACGGGAGAAGTCGCAGCGGATGATGTGGATCATGGTGGGGCTCGGCATCCTCACCGCGCTCGTGGTCGGCATCATCATCTGGTGGATGGTGAGCATCTTCGCGCCGGGCGCCTCCGATGAGCCGCTCAACGAACAGCGCAATATCGGACTCACGACGGCCAATTCCGCTCCCGCCGAACCCGCCGCGACGCCCGGCGCGCCCGCACCGAAGGCCGGCGTGCCGGTCCCGGTGACGGGTGTGTCGGTGTTCTCGCCGGAGGGCACCCCCGACAACGTCAACGGCGTCAGCTCGGTGCTGGACAACAACGCCTCCTCGATGTGGCGCACCGACCAGTACTTCCAGCAGTTCCCGGCGCTGAAGAAGGGCGTGGGCCTGCTGGCGACCCTGCCGAGCCCGGCCAAGCTCACCAATGTCGCGATCAACTCGCCGAGCCCTGGCACCCGGGTGGAGATCCGTACCTCACCGACGACCTCGCCCACGCTGGATCAGACGCAGTTGATCGGCAGCGCGACCTTGGTCGACGGCGTCACCCAGATCCCGGTGCAGGCCGATCAAGCCGCCCGTTATGTGCTGGTCTGGATCACCGGCCTGGGTAACGCCGACGGCCAGTTCCAGACCTCCATCGCCGACATCCGCTTCGACGCCGCCCGCTGACGCGCGCCCGGAAACTGCTCTCACCAGGCAAAACGCCGCAACATCACGGGCTGGTCGCGGTGCGGGGCAGATCACGGTTCGGTTGCTACCGAATCGTTACCCACGTTATGATTCTGCTCGCGCTCTCAGCAGGGGAGCCTCTCGGGATCAGGCGTTTCGATCCCTGCATGCTGCGATTTCTTCGGTGCCCGGCCAGGCCGGCCGGTCACTCTGATGAGCGCGTCCAAGGGGTTGGCATTGTCGTCGGAATCGAACGCGGGCTTCCGCAGGGGGAGGCCACGAGCCTTCGCGCGGACCGGCTCGCTCATTCTGGGCGAAGCCACCGACGCAGAACTGCTCCGCGCGCACGCCGGCGGCGCACCGCACGCCTTCGCCGAACTGCTGCGCAGGCATAACGACCACCTCTGGCAGACCGCGCTGCGCACCTCCTACACCCGTGAGGACGCCGCCGACTCGCTGCAGGACGCGCTGCTGTCGGCGCACCGCACCGCGGGCTCGTTCCGCGCCGAATCCGAAGTACGCAGCTGGTTGCACGCCATCGTCGTCAACGCCTGCCTGGACCGGATCCGGCGCAACAAGACCAGGCGAGCGTTCTCGCTGACGCCGGAGAACATGCCCGAGCCCATCGAGGAACGCGACGATATCGCGCGGCTGGAAATGTCGATGGTGGTCGACCGTGCCCTGTTCTCGCTGCCGCCGGACCAGCGCACCGCGATCGTGGCCGTCGATCTGGAGGGGTATAGCGTGGCGGATGCGGCGGCGCTGCTCGGCGTTCCGGAAGGCACGATCAAGAGCCGCTGCGCCCGGGCCAGACAACGGCTCGGCGAACGCCTGGAATTTCTGCGGGATCCAGGGAACCGGATGTGACCCTGCTGCGTCAGTAATAGTGACGAACCACGAGACGATGTAACCGCCGCCTGGCATTCGCCCGGCTGCGTGCAAGGTCAAATGTAAGAACACTTGGAGGTGCGATGGCGACCCGATCCGTTCCGCAGCCTCCGTATTCGGCGGAGCTGCTCGCCGACCTGCACGCCGACAACCTCTCGCGCGAGCTGAGCGAACAGTTGTGGCCCGCGGTCCACGGCGATCCGGAGGCCCAGCGTTATCTACGGTCACTCGACGAGGTGAGCGCCCAGCTGCGCGCCCTCGGCCGCGACGACCACATCATCCATCCGATGCCCGACGACGTGTCCGCACGCTTGCGGCAGTGGGCCGAGGAACTGGGCCAGGCCGAAACGGACCAGGAACCGACCGCACGGATATCCGAACCGCCGACCGCCGCCCCGCGCGACGAATACGAATCTACCGGCGCGCCAACGACTTCGGTGGTCTCGCTGCATGAGCGCCGCCGACGGCGGATGCGCGTGCTCACCGCAGCCGCGGCAGCCGTCGCGGTGCTCGCCTGTGCGGCGATCGCGATCACCGCCGTGCGCCAGGACAGCACGGTGAGCCCCACCGCGGCACCGACCACCGCCGACGTGGCACCGGGTGAGGATCTCGATTCCACCGTCGCCCTCGGCGCGCTCGGCCGCCACGACGTACGCGGCCCGCTCGCCGACTCCACCGAACTCGCCGGATGCGTCGCGGCCGCCGGATACGACCGCAAGGTTCTCGGCTCCTCCGATATCACCTACCGCGGCACGGACGCGGTGCTGATCCTGCTCGCGGGCACCACGCCGGGCCGGATCACCGCCCTCGTCGTCGAGCCCGGCTGCACCGCGAACGAGCCGAGAGTGTTCACCGTCACCGACATCGGATAGCCCGCTCACCCGGGGAACAAGTGCGTTTACCCTGTTGTTGACCGACACGTCCCCTTGATGTCTTTCGGAAGGGCCCCATGAGCACGCCAGTTCGCGACCTGATCATCGTCGGCTCCGGCCCCGCCGGCTACACCGCCGCCGTCTACGCGGCCCGCGCGGAACTACAGCCGCTGCTGTTCGAGGGAACGCAATTCGGCGGCGCCCTGATGACCACCACCGAGGTCGAGAACTTCCCCGGGTTCCGCGACGGCATCATGGGCCCGGATCTGATGGAGCAGATGCGCGATCAGGCCAAGCGTTTCGGCGCCGACATCCGCACCGAAGACGTCGACGCCATCGACCTGAGCGGACCTGTGAAGAAGGTCACCGTCGGCGATGAGACCTTCGAGGCCTACGCCGTCATCCTCGCGATGGGCTCGGCCGCCCGCTACCTCGGCGTCCCCGGTGAGCAGGAACTGCTCGGCCGCGGCGTGAGCGCGTGCGCCACCTGCGACGGCTTCTTCTTCAAGGGCCAGGACATCGTCGTGGTCGGCGGCGGCGATTCGGCCATGGAGGAAGCGACCTTCCTCACCAAGTTCGCCTCCAGCGTCACCGTCGTACATCGGCGCGATGAGTTCCGGGCCTCGCGCATCATGCTCGAGCGCGCCAAGGCCAACGAGAAGATTCGCTTCGTCACCAATGCCGAGGTCGTGAAGGTCAACGGCGACACCAGCGTGACCAGCCTCACCCTGCGCGACACCCGCACCGGCGAAACCTCCGAGCTCGCCGCCACCGGCATGTTCGTCGCGATCGGTCACGACCCGCGCAGCGAACTGGTGCGTGGCCAGGTCGAACTCGACGACGAGGGCTATGTGAAGGTGGCCGATCCGTCCACCGCCACCGCGGTGCCCGGCGTCTTCGCCGCGGGCGACCTGGTCGACCACACCTACCGGCAGGCGATCACCGCCGCGGGCACCGGCTGCCGCGCCGCGATCGACGCCGAACGCTGGCTCGCCGAACAGGGCGATATCACCGCCAACACTCTCGACCACGCCGGACGCCCGGTCGCGGTCTCCGCCAACTGATCCGGCGCACCGCGCATTTCACCTGCTAGAGGAGAACACCCATGTCCGAATCCACCATCACCGTCACCGACGCCACCTTCGCCGATGACGTCCTGCTCAGCGAGAAGCCGGTTCTGGTCGACTTCTGGGCGGACTGGTGCGGCCCGTGCAAGATGGTCGCGCCGGTGCTGGAGGAGATCGCGGGCACCCATGCCGATAAACTGACCGTCGCCAAGCTGGACGTGGACGCCAACCCGGTCACCGCCAAGGATTATCAGATCCTGTCGCTGCCCACTATGATGCTGTTCGCCGGTGGCAAGCCGGTCAAGCAGATCGTCGGGGCCAAGGGCAAAGCCGCCCTGCTGCGCGAACTCGACGGCGTCATCTGAGATCGCGGCGAACTCCGCCGTAAGGCAACGCACACCGGCGACGCGCCGTAGTATGCCCAGACCCGGAATTGCCGAAATCCGGTCCGGGTCTGAGACAATCGACCGATGCTCCGGTTGTGCGAGGGTGTAACCCATCGCATGAGTGGGTACCCGGGCTGACGGAAGGGAAAGGGCTCTCACGCATGCACCGACTTCGTCACGGCGATACCGGTCCAGCCGTCGCAGAGGTTCGGAGCACCCTGGCAAGTCTGGGCTTCCTGCACGAGCACAACGCCGATGGCGATGGTACGCCCGAGTACTGGAAAGACACCGATGCCACCTTCGATCACCAGCTCGACTCCGCGGTGCGCGCCTTCCAGCAGCATCGCGGACTGCTGGTGGACGGGGTGGTCGGTCCGGCGACGTACCGGGCGCTGAAAGAGGCCTCCTACCGGCTCGGCGCGCGCACGCTGATCTACCAGCTGTCGGCGCCGCTCTACGGCGACGATGTGGCGACGCTGCAGCGCAGGCTGCAAGACCTCGGCTTCTACGTGCACCGGGTGGACGGCTATTTCGGCCCGCACACCCATGACGGTCTGACCGCGTTCCAGCGCGAGATCGGCCTGTCGGCCGACGGCATCTGCGGCCCGGACACGCTGCGTTCGCTGGATCTGCTCGGCGCCAGGGTCACCGGTGGCAATCCGCACCGCATCGCCGAAGAAGAGGTGGTGCACCGCGCGGGCCCGCAGCTGACGGGCAAGCGGATCGTCATCGATCCTGGCCTCGGCGGACCGGACAAGGGCCAGGCCGTGCCGACCGAATTCGGCGACGTCTACGAGTCGGAGATCCTCTGGGATCTGGCCAGCCGGCTGGAGGGCCGGATGGCCGCCACCGGCATGGAGACCTTCCTGTCGCGTCCGTGGGGTGCCAACCCCTCCGACGCGGAACGGGCCGAGACCTCCAACGCCTTCGATGCCGACCTGATGATCTCGCTGCGTTGCGCGAACAACCCGAGCTCCTCGGCCAACGGTGTCGCGGGCTTCTATTTCGGCAATTCGCACGGCTCGGTCTCGATGATCGGGCAGGTGCTGGCCGGCTTCATCCAGCGTGAGGTGGTGGCGCGGACCTCGCTGCAGGACTGCCGTACCCATCAGCGCACCTGGGATCTGCTGCGGCTCACCAAAATGCCGACCGTTCAGGTCGATATCGGGTACCTGACAAACGAATACGACGCCTCGGTGCTCACCAATCCGCGCATGCGCGACGTCATCGCCGAGGCCATCCTGGTGTCGGTGAAGCGGCTCTACCTGCTCGGCCAGGACGACCAGCCGACCGGTACCTACACCTTCGCCGAACTACTCGCCGAAGAGCTCGCCGCGGCCGACCGCGGATAGTCTGCCCAGCTACGAATCTGCCCCGCCGGACCTGTTGCCGGCGGGGCAGATTCGTTATGGCGCTACGGCTCGTGTCAGAGGCTGAGGATGCGCGTCGGCACCGTCATCGACGCGGCCGCGAGCAGCTGATCCAGCGCCCGCTCCACGTCTTCCTTCCAGCCGTGATCGGAGTCGAGTTCCAACCGAAGCCGGGGAAACCGATGATGCGGAGCGACGACCTCGAAGCCGGCCTCCTCCAGGAAGTCGGCGTCGATCATGCAGGTTTCCGGTGCGCAGCGCGCGGTGGCGCGGCCGGAGGGGCGCAGCCGATCGCGCACCGGGGTCGCGATGCGTTCCATCAGGGTCATCGACCCCATGGTCCGATCCGAGAGCGCGGTGCTGGGCGGATCACCCCTGATACCGAAGACCTCGAGCGCACGGACACCACGACGCATCAGATCGGTCACCACGGCCTGAATCAGGCGGTAGCCGATATCGGAGTCCTGATGCGGCGGCTCGGCCCGCAGCGTCGTCAGCAGGATGGCATCCGGGCTCACG
The DNA here is from genome assembly GCF_010858045.1 of Nocardia cyriacigeorgica. Lineage (GTDB taxonomy): Bacteria > Actinomycetota > Actinomycetes > Mycobacteriales > Mycobacteriaceae > Nocardia > Nocardia cyriacigeorgica_E. Next base: position 65,513 of record NZ_JAAGVC010000009.1, on the reverse strand, counting down.
GGGGAGGTGGGGAACAGGGCCGCGCGCGGTACGGCGCTCGGTGGAGCGTAGAGCGCGCAACCGGCGGCGTTCCCGTCGACGGTGGCGATCTGGCCGCACGAGCCCCATTCCAGCATGACCGTCGACAGCCAGGCTTCCTTCTCGAAGACCGGATCACTGAATTCCTGGGAGTCGGCGGCCACGGCCGGATCGATCTCCCAGAACACACAGCGCCGAGCATGCGCGGGCAGTTGGTCCAGCCCGTCCAGGGTTAGTGCTGTGACGCTGGTCGACACCGCTCTGCTCAGCCTCCAGCTGTCCGATTCATCCACGCTCACGCCGCATCACTGTCTTCTCGCCAGCAAGAATATGCGATCAAGCGAACCCGCCTCATTCCACGTCACTGTGCTGCTCGGTCCGGGGCTCTGTGCGATTTTCCGGCACCGTCACAGTGACGTTTCGGTGCCAGGTCGAGGGTTACGGGTGCACAGGCTCTATTTTTCTTATGTTGCGATGTTGTTCTGCTGCATCAGGCCGACGATGCGCTCGAGATCGTCGACCGAGCCGAACTCGACGACGATCTTCCCCTTGCGCTTGCCCAGACTCACCGTCACCCGGGTGTCGAACGACTCCGAGAGCCGCTCGGCCACATCCTGTAAACCCGGCGCGTGCATCGGCTTGCGGCGCGGGGCGGGGGGCGCGGCGTTCTCCGGTTCCCGGTTCGCCAGCGTTACCGCTTCCTCGGTCGCACGCACCGACATGCCCTCGGCGACGATCCGGGCCGCGAGCACCTCTTGCGCGTCGGCGCCGCCTTCCAAACCGAGCAGCGCCCGAGCGTGACCCGCGGACAACACACCGGCGGCCACCCGCCGCTGCACCGGCACCGGCAGCTTGAGCAGCCGGATCATATTCGTCACCGCGGAACGGGAGCGGCCGATGCGGTCGGCAAGTTCCTCGTGCGTGACGTCGAACTCCTCGAGCAGCTGCTGATAGGCGGCCGCCTCTTCGAGGGGATTGAGCTGCACGCGATGGATGTTCTCCAGCAGTGCGTCACGCAGCATCGAGCCGTCATCGGTCTCGCGGACAATGGCCGGAATGGCGGTCAGGCCGGCTTCCTGGCAGGCGCGCCAGCGGCGCTCACCCATGACGAGCTGATAGCGCTCGGGGTCGGATTCCAGGCGGCGCACCACGATCGGCTGCATGAGCCCGAACTCGCGAATCGAATGCACGAGCTCGGCCAGCGCGTCTTCCTGGAAGACCTGACGCGGCTGCTTCGGGTTCGGCTCGATGGCGTCCGGCGGGATCTCCCGATAGACGGCGTCACCGGGGGAGTCGAGTTCCGAGGCGGCCGCGGGGGAGTCGGGCACCCGATGCAGGTAGGCGGTGGCGGGCTGGAGCGGGCCGGGATCGACCCCGATGACCACACTCGCGGCCGCATCGCCGAGACCGGTCGACGCCGGTCCGGTCGGGATCAACGCGGCGAGACCGCGCCCCAGACCACCCTTCTTAGCCTGACTCATCGGGCCTACCCCTTTCTCGTTCCACCGCCACAGGTCCGCTCGGCCTGCGTCACTGGGCACCTTCGGTGACCGCCGCGCGTTTCGCCGCCGCGCGTGCCGCCATTTCCCGACCGGCATCAAGGTAGCTCATCGCCCCTCGCGAACCGGGATCGTAATCCAGCACCGTCATGCCGTAGCCGGGCGCCTCCGAGACCTTCACGCTGCGCGGGATGACCGACCGCAGCACCACATCGCCGAAGTGGCCGCGAACCTCCTCGGCGACCTGGTCGGCGAGTTTGGTGCGACCGTCGTACATCGTGAGGATCACGGTAGAGACGTGCAGTTCGGGATTGAGGTGCGACTGGACGAGCCCGATATTGCGGATCAGCTGACCGACACCCTCGAGTGCGTAGTACTCGCACTGGATGGGGATCAACACTTCCTTGGCCGCGACCATCGCGTTGACCGTCAGCAGACCCAGCGACGGCGGGCAGTCGATCATCACGTAGTCGATGTCGTAGCCGGAGATATTGGCTTCCTGGATGGCGGCCTTCAGCCTGCCCTCGCGCGCAACCATGGACACCAATTCGATCTCGGCGCCGGCGAGGTCGATGGTGGCCGGAATGCAGAGCAGCCGTTCACTGTGCGGGCTCTGCTGAATCGCGTCTTTGACCGAGATCTCGCCGATGAGCAGTTCGTAGCTCGACGGCACACCCGAGTGGTGTTCGACCCCGAGCGCAGTGCTGGCATTGCCCTGCGGGTCGAGATCGATCACGAGCACCTTCATCCCCTGATGCGCCAGGGCGGCCGCCAGATTGACCGCGGTGGTCGTCTTGCCGACGCCGCCCTTCTGGTTAGCGATCGTGATGATCCGTTGCTCATGCGGTTTCGGCACTGTCACCTTTCCTGGATGCAGTATCTGACTCGCGCGGTGCGCCTCCGCCGCGATCGGGGTCTCACTGGGGGAGATGTGCCCGAACGGTGTGCTTCCGAAAGTTTCCGGACCGGCATTGCTGGAATCCAGCATGCCCGGAACTCGCGATGTTTCCCGTGAAACATTCGCTGAACCGCTCGACATAGACAGCTCCTAACGCGAGAACTCCAGATCACGTGCCCCGAGAAAACGTCGGCGCCGTGTCTTCAAACAAGCCGTGTCGGATCGAACTTGATGCTCAACCGGGACCGCGGCGCCCGATCGACCGAGCGGAGCTTCTGCCGCTGTGACATCCACATCCCTCCGTGGCACCAACGCTCACGCCCGACGCCCATTAGCTTGCCAGCACCGAGCGGGATAAGAAAGCTGAATCGCGGTGACGCGCGCACGACACGCGGATCCGTGACCATTCGCGTGCGCGGGACCATGTTTCCCGTGAAACATCGACGTCCGGAAACGGTCAGTTGGCCTTCCGGGCGGCCCGCGCCGCCCGACGCGCAGACTTCTCCGGACGCGACTTCGCCGGTCGCTCGGAACGGGGGAGGCGCTCGGCACTGATGACGAGTGTCGGCGTTTCGACGATGCCCACGCCGCACTCCAGCACCTCTGCCTTACCCGCGCCGGCCCGAGCGAGCGCGTCGGCATCGCGGGCGAGTTCCTCGGCCGCGCTGACACCTTTGAGCGCGAGCATGCGCCCGTGCTCGTGCACGAGGGGGAGGGACCATTGCGCCAGTTTCGCCAGCGGGGCCACCGCACGCGAAGTGACCACGTCCGCTCCGCCGGCCTCGTGGATCACACCGGACTGTTCTGCGCGGCCGCGGACGACGGCCACCTCCAGGCCCGCCTCCTCGATGAACTCACTCAGAAAGATCGTGCGGCGCAACAGCGGTTCCACCAAGGTGATGCGCAGATCAGGTCGGGCGATCGCCAGCGGAATGCCCGGCAGCCCGGCGCCGCTACCGATATCGACGACCGACGCGCCCTCAGCGATCAACTCTCCGATCACAGCGCAATTCAGAATGTGGCGGTCCCAGAGCCGGGGAACTTCACGCGGACCGATCAAGCCGCGCTCGACGCCGGCGGTCGCCAGGGCGGCACAGTAGCGGCGGGCGAGTTCGAGACGGTCACCGAAGACCGTGGCGGCCACCGCCGGCGGCTCCAGCTCGGCCGGCAACTCGGTCGCTCCGCCGAGATCTCGTTCCACGTGAAACATCCTTCCGAGCGTCATCGAAAATCGGTGCCGGGCACCGTCGGCCAGATATGGCGAAGGGCCCCGGTCCGAAGACCCGAGGCCCTATCCAACCATTGCCCGCCCCGTCAGCGCACGGGGCGGGCCGGTCTATCCGTCAAGCCGGAACGACAACCACGTGCCGGTTGGGTTCCACGCCTTCACTCTCGCTCGCCACACCATCGATGGCGGCGACGGCATCGTGCACGATCTTGCGCTCGAACGGCGTCATCGGAGCCAGCGACTCGGGGGCGCCGGTCTCCTGCACCCGCTTGGCGGCAGCGGTACCGAGCGCGCTCAGCTCCTCCCGACGCTTGGCCCGCCAACCCGCGACATCCAGCATGAGCCGGCTACGCACGCCGGTCGCCTGCTGCACGGCGAGGCGGGTCAGCTCCTGCAACGCGTCGAGCACCTCACCGTTGCGGCCGACGAGCTTCGACAGGTCGCGGCCGCCGTCGATACTCACGACCGCGCGGTCGCCCTCGACGTCCAGATCGATGTCGCCGTCGAAGTCGAGCACATCGAGCAACTGCTCCAGGTAGTCGCCCGCGATCTCACCCTCTTCGATGAGCGCTTCCTCGGCATCGGTCACGTCGGCCGCATCGGTGTCGGCATCAACCATCGTCGTTGCCACAGTGGCGTCCCCTCCGTCGCTCTCAACTGTCATCTGATTTCCTTCATCTGCTCGTCGCGGCCACCGGTGCCCGGATGCGCCGCGATCAAGGGGTTGCTCGGCGATCGTGGTCTCCCACGGATCGAATGGGCTCGGCTGAGCGGACTCAGCGGCGGCGTTTCTGGTTGGCCCGGCCGCGGTTGCCCGACTTCTTCTGCCCGCCCGGACGTTTCTGCCCGGGGGCCGGCTTGCTCGACGCCTTTGCCGCCGGCGCCGCCCCGTTGGTGGTGGCGGTGTCGTCGTCGGTCGTCGTCGCGGCCGGCTGCTTCTTCCGGGTATCGACCGGCTTGGCGCCGGGCTTCGGGGCATTCTGCGCGCGCTGCTCGAGCTTGGCCTGCTTCTTGGCTTCTTCTTCCTTGGCCATGCGCCCGAAGACCAGGTGCTGCTGCCCGTAGGTCCAGATGTTGTTGGAGACCCAGTACAGCAGGATGGCGATCGGCAGGAACGGACCACCGACGAGCACGCCGAGCGGGAACACCCACAGCGCCAGCTTGTTCATCAGCGCGGCCTGCGGGTTGGCCGCCGCCTCCGGGGTCTGACGCGCGACCGAAGCGCGGGCATTGAAGTGGGTGGCGACCGAGGCGATCACCATCAACGGGATCGCGACGGCAGCGATGGAGACCCGGCTCGGAATCCCACCCCAGTCCTCGAAGGCCAGCAGCTCATTGGCCGGGGTGGTGATGAACGCGGAGATCGGGGCACCGAAGATGCGGGCACTCAGGAACGACTGGACGTCGGCCGCGTTGAACACGTAGTTCGGCGTGTTCGCGTTGGTGACCGGATCCATGCCGAGCTGACCGAATCCGTGGCCGGTTCGGTTGAACGAGCGCAGCACGTGGAACAGACCGAGGAACACCGGCACCTGAGCCAGGATCGGCAGGCAGCCCATGAGGGGGTTGAAGCCGTTTTCCTTCTGGAGCTTCTGCATCTCCAGCGCCATCTTCTGGCGGTCGTTCTTGTACTTCTTCTGCAACTCCTTGATCTGGGGCTGCAGCTCCTGCATCTGCTTGGTGGTGCGCACCTGCTTCACGAATGGCTTGTAGAGCACCAACCGCAGCGTGAACACCAGGAACACCACGGCCAGCGCCCAGGTGAGTCCGTTGTCCGCGCCGAAGGCGAACCCGAAGACCCGGTGCCAGAACCAAAGGATCCAGGACACCGGGTAATAAATGAAGTCGAGCACGGCTCTATGCACTCCCGTCGTTCGTATCGCCGACCACCGCGGGCGGTGGTCCTGTACAAGCCTTGGCCTCCGGCTCCGAGTCGGCCGGCGGGGTCGATTCCCGTGACGATTCGGCGGTTGCCTCGTTCCCGTGCTCGGCGCGGCGTTTGCGCTCCGGAACGGGGTCCCACCCACCAGGGTGCCAGGGTGCGCATTTGGCCAGACGCACGACCGTCAGTCCGAGGCCGATGAACAGCCCTCGGGTGCGCAACGCGGTGACCGCGTACTCGCTACAGGTCGGGGTGAAGCGGCAGACCGGCATCCGGGTGGGGGACACATACGTCCGGTAGAGCTCGATCAGGAAGATCAGAATATTGGCCGGCAACCGGACCAGGACCGCGGGCGATCTCATGCCGGTGCACCCGGGTGGACGTCTGAGCGGACGGCCGGGCCGAGGCCGAGTTTGCGGGCCGCGCCGCGCAGCTGGCGCAGCAGCTCCGCCGAATCGGCGGTGGCGGCGCCGGGCAGAGCGCGGATGACGATGTCGGCCTCGACGGGAATCTCGGTGCGCATCTCGGCGCAGATATGACGCAGGCGGCGGGCCACCCGGTGACGAATCACCGCGTTGCCCACCGCCTTGCTGACGATCAATCCGAAGCGCGGACCGCCGACGCGAATCAGCACATCCTCGGCCGGTTCGGCGGCAGGATCCACGGCGTGCACGAACGCGTGCACCACCAGATCCCGCCTCCCGGTTCGCTGGCCGCGACGCACCGTCCTGGAGAAGTCGGCACGACGATGCAGCCGATTCGGCTCAGGCAGCACCCGAGAGTCCGGGGGCGAGTGAGCGATCAGGGACGAGGAGCGCAGCGTTCGGCGAAACGGGCATCCGACACCGAATCCGGGAGGTGGATCAGGCCGTCAGGCTGGCGCGGCCCTTACGGCGACGCGCGGAAACGATGGCGCGGCCCGCACGGGTCCGCATCCGGAGGCGGAAGCCGTGAACCCGCGCCCGACGACGGTTGTTCGGCTGGAACGTCCGCTTGCCCTTGGCCACGGTCAACACTCCTCGAGTTGGTGGGCGCCTGTCGCGCCCGAAGCTTTTCGGTGATTCGTTCGTCCTCGACGTGCGGCGATCCTGGCGAACAGTCAGCACAGGACAGCCACCGCACCGAGGGGTGACTGTACGAGGGTACTCAGCGGCTACGAGCGGGTCAAACTCGCCCATATCAGGGGTGTGCGGGCGTGAGCTCGTCCACACCCCTGATCGGCCCGCCCCGGTGACCACCGGGGGTGTAGCCGGACGATTGCCGGCTGCACCGCAGGTCGGGGCGTCGCGGCCGGTCAACGCTGCCGTACTCCCCAATCCCCAGGAGTTCTCCACATCTGTGGATAATTGTGTGGAAAGACCCCGTGAGTGGCATATTCGTTAAGCCGACGGTGCCGCGCCGCCATCCGGAATCCGCGAACGCGGGATGCGTGGCGAACCGGTCACGGATCTGCGCGGGATCGGATCGAACCACCACGGTAGACGTCTTGCGTACCCCGGCCGTCTGCTCCCATCGACCAATTTCCGGGGAGGACACTGCATGGACGACGAGCAGAACGTGTTGGCCACCGTCTGGCCGGAGGTGGTGGCCGAACTCACCACCGGCTCTCCCGATGGTGCCATCCCGTCGGTCTCGCGCGCACAGCAGGCGTGGTTGAAGCTCGTCAAGCCGCTGACCGTCGCGCAGGGATTCGCGCTGCTCTCGGTGCCGTCGTCGCTCGCCCAGGAGGCGATCGAGCGTGATCTGCGCGAGCCGATCCTGCGTTCGCTCGCCCGCAGGCTCGGTCCGCAGGTGGAGGGTCTCGGAGTGCGTATCGCCGCGCCGACCACACCGGGAGCCGAACGTCCGAGCGCCCCGCCCCGGCACGCCAGGATGACCAGCAGGCCGGAACGCCCGCGTGAGCCGGTCCGCAGGCCCGAGTACCCGGGCGCGGAGTCCGCGGGCCGCGGCGAGTTCAGTCCGCCGCGCTACGCCGCGGGCAACGAGTACGCCCCCGACTATCCGAGCGCCGACTACGCGGGCGGACGCAGCTACCCGCCGGGCCAGGATTATCCACAGGGTCAGGATTTCGACCGCTCCGATAGCTACGCCCGTGCCGACGGATTCGCCGAGGGCGGCGGCTACGGCGCCGACGATAGCTACGAGCAGCGTGACAACTTCGACCAGCGCGATGGTCGCGACAGCTACGGCAGGCCCGAGTTCGCCCGCGGACCGGAATTCGCCGAGTCCAGCGAACGCCGGTCCGAGCAGGATTACCGTCCCGCGCCCGACTATCGCGAGGGCGAGTACAACCCGCGCGGCGACTACCCGGCATCCGAGGCCGAACGCGAGGCCGAGGGCCGCGCCGACAATGCTCCGGCGCCGCGCCGCGACCCGGCCACACCGCGCCGCGAGTCGGTGCCGCCGGGACAAGAGTCCCTGTTCACGCCCGAGCCCGCGCCCCGGGCCCCGATCCAGGCCCGCGAGCCCGGCCCCACCGAGGAAACCGCGCCCGCCGCCGCGCGTGAGACGATCCGCGAGGCCGGACCCGATTCCGCTCGGGAGCCGCTGCGCGATTCGGTGCGCGAGCCCGCCGGTGACGGGACGCGCCCCGATCACGACGACGAACCCGTGGTCAATGTGCGCGATTCCTGGCCCACCTACTTCGCCAAATCGCAGGAGTCGCAGGCGCCGCAGTCCTCCTCGGCGAGCCTGAACGCCAAGTACACCTTCGAGACCTTCGTCATCGGCGCGTCCAACCGTTTCGCGCACGCCGCGGCGGTCGCCATCGCCGAGGCGCCGGCGCGCGCCTACAACCCGCTGTTCGTCTGGGGTGCCTCCGGCCTCGGCAAGACCCATCTGCTGCACGCGGCCGGGCACTACGCCCAGCGGCTGTTCCCCGGGATGCGGGTCAAGTACGTCTCCACCGAGGAATTCACCAACGACTTCATCAACAGCCTGCGCGACGACCGCAAGGTGGCGTTCAAGCGCCGCTACCGCGAGACCGACATCCTGTTGGTCGACGACATCCAGTTCATCGAGGGCAAGGAAGGTATCCAGGAGGAGTTCTTCCACACCTTCAACACCCTGCACAACGCCAACAAGCAGATCGTGGTGTCCTCGGATCGCCCGCCCAAGCAGCTCGCCACGCTGGAAGAACGGCTGCGGACCCGGTTCGAGTGGGGCCTGATCACCGATGTGCAGCCGCCGGAGCTGGAGACCCGGATCGCGATCCTGCGCAAGAAGGCCAGGATGGACCGGCTCGATGTGCCGCATGACGTGCTCGAACTCATCGCCAGCCGGGTCGAGCGCAATATCCGTGAGCTCGAGGGCGCGCTGATCCGGGTGACGGCCTTCGCCTCGCTCAACGGTCAACCGCTGGATCTGCCACTGGCCGAGGTGGTGCTGCGGGATCTGATGCCCGACACCGCCGCGCTGGAGATCACCGCGGCCACGATCATGGCCGTCACCGCGGAGTACTTCAACACCACGCTCGAGGAGCTGACCGGCCCCGGTAAGGCCCGCCCGCTCGCGCAGGCGCGCCAGATCGCGATGTATCTGTGCCGTGAGCTCACCGACCTGTCGTTGCCGAAGATCGGGCAGGCGTTCGGCCGCGATCACACCACGGTCATGTACGCGGAGAAGAAGGTCCGCAAGGAGATGACTGAACGGCGCCGGGTCTACGACCAGGTCCAAGAACTCACAGCCCGCATCAAACAGCGTTCGCGCTGATCGCCGTACACACCCTGTGAAAGTCCCTGACCTGGGTTGACGCATGCCCGAGGGCTGTGGATTCCTCGAGGAATTCCTGTGGAGTCCTCGAGGAATCCACCGTTTGTGCACCGTTTTACCCACAGGCAGCCGGGACGGGCGTCGCGGATCTACGCACAGGCAGTTGTCCACAGCGTCCACAGGGTGGTGCGTGCACAGGCGCTGAGCGGGCGATGTCCGAAGTTGTGCCTGTGGAATCCTCGAGGAAACCGTGTGGAGTCCTCGAGGATTCCACCGGTTGTCCACGCTGTGGTGCACATGTGTGAACAACCGGGTGAATCCGGTGGAACAACTCGAGGATCAGCGGTGGATGAACGTGGGACAGATTCCGTGCCTCCACAGATGCCCCACGTTCATCCTCGAGACACTCCACGCTCATCCCCATGCCACCACGCCCTGTGACCTGCGCAGACGGGCGATTTCCCCAGAATCCACAGGGCCTATTACTACTTCGGTTCTTCTTCAAATAGATCTCTCTTGAAAACAGGCTGTGTGGAAAGTCGGTTGGGCAGGCTCGGCTCGGCGATGGGGTCCCGGACAACAGGCAAGGAAGAGACGGGCGCACCGCGCGAACGGGATCGCGGAGGAACCGAGCCCGATCACCGATAGCCGAGCCGGAGCCGCGAGCGAGCGGGACGGGACCGGAGGGTCGGACCCGGGTGCCGGGTCGCACGCGGTACCGTTTGGTTGTCGGTCGTCTGTGCCACACTTTCGAAGGCGGCCGCGACAGCACGTCTTTCGAGAACCAACGCTGACCAGCCGTCAGGGGTCGGACGACACCGTTCGATCACTGCTAGACCACGGAACCGGGAGAGGACAGATCGGGCGATGGAGCTTTCGAGCATGAAGTTTCGGGTCGCCCGTGAGGATTTCGCGGAATCGGTCGCCTGGGTGGCACGCAGCCTTCCGTCCCGGCCCCCGGTGCCGGTGCTCGGTGGTGTGCTGCTGGTAGCCGACGAAGACGGGCTCACGGTTTCCGGCTTCGACTACGAGGTCTCCGCGCAGATGCGGGTCGCGGCCGAGGTCGCAGGTCCCGGCCAGGTGCTCGTCTCCGGGCGGTTGCTCGCCGATATCACCAAGGCGCTGTCCAACAAGCCGGTGGATGTCTCCGTCGACGGCACCCGCGTGCTGATCAGCTGCGGCAGCGCCAAGTTCTCCCTGCCCACCATGCCGGTCGAGGACTATCCACAGCTTCCCGAGGTGCCGCAGCAGAGCGGTGAACTCAATGCCGACGTCTTCGCCGAGGCGGTCGGTCAGGTGGCCGTCGCCGCAGGCCGCGACGACACGCTGCCGATGCTCACCGGCATCCGCGTCGAGATCGAGGGCCCGCATGTGGTCCTCGCGGCCACCGACCGCTTCCGGCTGGCGGTGCGCCACATCGAATGGCAGCCCGCACGGCCCGACATCGAGACCGCGGTGCTCATCCCCGCCCGCACCCTGTCGGAGTCGGCGAAGACACTCGGCGCCACCGACGCGCCGGTGCAGCTGTCGCTCGGTACCGGTGCCGGGGCCGACGGCCTGCTCGGCATCGTCAACGCGGGCCGGCGCACCACCACCCGCCTGCTGGACGCGGAATTCCCCAAGTTCCGTCAGTTGCTCCCCAAGGAGCACACCTCCATCGCGACGCTGCCGGTCGCCACTCTCACCGATGCGATCAAGCGCGTGGCCCTGGTGGCCGAGCGCGGCGCCCAGGTGCGGCTGGAGTTCTCCGGTGAGGGCCTGTTGCTGTCGGCCGGCGGTGACGACGCGGGCCGCGCGGAGGAGTGGCTGGAGGCCGATTTCCGCGGCGAGCCGCTGACCATCGCCTTCAATCCCGGTTACCTCATCGACGGGCTGTCCGCGCTGCATTCGGATCGGGTCACCTTCGGCTTCACCACCCCGAGCCGTCCCGCGGTGCTGCTGCCTGCCTCCGAGGAAGAGCCGCAGCCGTTGGATTCCGGTTCCTTCGCGGCCCTGGACAGCGCCTACATCTACCTGCTGATGCCGGTCCGGCTCCCGGGCTGAGGCCGGGTGTGACCGTCGGGTGCGAGCAGGATCCGAAACCGGCAGTGCGGTACGACGTTTCGGTGCGGCACATCCTCACCGAACCGGAAACCGATGTGGCACAAGAAAAGTTGTCCACAGTTGTGGATACAACTGTGACATCTCGTTCGGCGAGCTGAGCGCATGTTCATCCGAGCGCTGACGGTGCGTGACTTCCGGTCCTGGGAGCACGCGGAGATCGAGTTATCCACAGGCGGAACGGTTTTCCTGGGGGCCAACGGCAACGGCAAGACCAATCTGCTCGAGGCCGTCGGCTATCTGTCCACCCTCGGCTCCCATCGGGTCGCCGCCGAGGCACCATTGCTGCGGATGGGCACCGAGCGGGCCAGGATCGGCGCGACGGTGGTCAACACCGGTCGTGAGCTGCGCATCGACGTCGAACTCAATCAGGGTTCGGCCAACCGCGCGCAGATCAACCGGTCGCCGGTGCGCAGGCCGCGTGAGATTCTCGGGATCCTGCACACGGTGTTGTTCGCGCCGGAGGATCTGGCACTGGTGCGGGGCGATCCGGGGGAGCGGCGCCGGTTCCTCGACGAGTTGTGCACAGCCAGACTGCCGCGGTTGGCGGCGGTGCGGGCCGATTACGACCGGGTGCTGCGGCAGCGGTCGGCGCTGTTGAAGAGCGCGGGCAGGCAAGCCCGCTCCCGTGCCGATCTGAGCACCCTCGACGTGTGGGACGGTCATCTGGCCGCGCACGCCTCGGTGCTGCTGGCCGAGCGATTACGGCTGGTCCATGAGCTGTCGCCGCATCTGGCGGCCTCGTACGCCGCCATCGCCCCGGAATCGCGGCCCGCGGCCATCGGCTACCGCAGCGCCGCACTACCGGTGGAATTGCTCGATCCCGCGCGGGCACCCGAGCCGGGCGACGCCGCCGCACTGGAGGCGATCCTGCTGCGCGAACTCGCCGCGGCTCGCCCCCGTGAACTGGAGCGAGGGGTCTGCCTGGTGGGCCCGCATCGCGACGATCTCGAGCTCATGCTCGGCGACGCGCCGGCCAAAGGTTTCGCCAGCCACGGCGAGTCCTGGTCGTACGCGCTGGCCCTTCGGCTCGCCTCGTTCGAGCTGTTGCGCGCGGGCGGTACCGACCCGGTGCTGCTGCTCGACGACGTCTTCGCCGAGCTCGACAGGCGCAGGCGCACCGCCCTCGCCGCGGTGGCGGCCGGCGCCGAACAGGTGCTGATCACCGCGGCGGTGGCCGAGGACGTCCCGGCGGAGCTGTCGGCAGCGACGCTGCGGGTGGAGACTTCCGGCGATGCCGAGCGCCGCACCTCCCGGATCGTCCGCAGCGTCGACTCCTCGGCCGCAGGCTGATCGATGCGTCCGGAACCGCTCGTCGTCCCGGTGCGCGGGGAGGCGCTGCCGTACAGTTCTCCCGTGCGTCCAGCGCTGCCTGCCTGGTCACGGGCATCGATCCCGCGTTGTCAACAGCCTGTGGATAACTCGGTATCGCCGGAGAGCTCGGCGAGGGGCCGCAGCTCGACAGCGACCGCCGGGCAACGGCCGCATTGGACTCGGAAATGGCCTTCTACCTGCTGGTATGCCGGTCGGAGGCGGCAGGTCGCGGTACCCGGCCGCCTCGGAACGTACTGGTACACACAGCGTGTCGGAGCCTGGGGACAACTCGCCAGAGCTGGGGACAACTCGACGAATCGAACGGAGCGGCGATGACCGATCGAGCCGAACCGCCGGGCGGCCGGAGCCCGGACGCGGAACCGGAATTGCGCGGGATCGACCTGGCTCGCCGAGCCCTCGAAGAGGCCCGCGCTGCCGCCAAGGCCAGCGGCAAATCGGTGGGCCAGGGTCGTTCTTCCCCGCGGCGGAGCCTGCGGACCGGTGCCCGCCGCCGCAGTGGATGGTCCGGTCCTCGGCCGGACGACCGTGATCCACAGATGCTGTCCAAGCTGGCCGGCTCGATCGCCAAGAGTCGAGGCTGGTCGACGAAGGTGGCCGAGGGCATGGTGTTCGGCCGATGGTCCGGTGTGGTCGGTGAGGACATCGCCAGCCATGCGACGCCGGTCAAGCTGGAGAACGGGGTGCTGAGCATCGCGGCCGAATCCACCGCGTGGGCCACTCAGTTGCGCATGTTGCAGTCGCAGATCCTGGCCAAGATCAATGCCGCCGTCGGGCAGGGCGTGGTGACGTCGGTGAAGATTTCCGGTCCGGCCGCACCGAGCTGGCGCAAGGGGGAACGCCATATCAAGGGCCGCGGACCTCGCGATACCTACGGCTGAGCCGTTCCTTTGTGTGGTACCCGGTGTTACATTGATCCGAATTGCCGGTCCCGGGTCGTGCTGGCGCCGCGAACTGCGGTTTCACGTGGAACAGCGCGGCGATCCGGGCCGCCGGCCCGCGCCACTCGTCGAAAGTTGTCACCGATGACCGTCGTTACCGAGCCGTTTCCCACGTTGCCGACCCGCACGGTCCGGCGCGGCGATATCGAACTCGCCGTCTTCGAATGCGGAAACACCGACGGGCCCGCGATCATCCTGGTGCACGGCTGGCCGGATACGCACACCCTGTGGAACGGTGTCGCCACCCTGCTCGCCGACCGATTCCGGGTGATCGCCTTCGACAATCGCGGAGCGGGAGCCAGTACCGTCCCGGCCGAGGTGGCCGCCTACCGGATCGAAGAGCTGGCCGCCGACGTGCGCGCGGTCGCCGAGGCCGTGGCGCCCGGTGAGCGCGTGCACGTGCTCGGTCATGACTGGGGTTCGGTGATCGGCTGGGAACTGGCCTCGATGCCCGATGCCGCCGGCGCGATCGCCTCCTTCACCTCGGTCTCCGGCCCCAACCTCGACTTCCTCGGTGCCTACCTGCGCGGGCCCTTCTCCCTCGCCCGGCTGCGCAATTCTCTCGCCCAGGGCGTGGCCTCGGCTTATACCGTCGCTTTCCAGATCCCCGGACTGCCCGACCCGGTATTGCGCGGTTTGTCCGGTCGCTGGCCGCGATTTCTGTCTTCTTCGACGGCATCGACCCCGCCCTGGTGCGGCCCGCGCCCACCCTGCGCGCCGACATGATCAACGGCCTCGAGCTCTACCGCGCCAATATCCGGCCGAGGCTCGGCAACCCGCGGCCGCGCCCGATCGACGTTCCGGTCCAGGTGATCGTCGCGACAGGCGATCGCGCGGTGCGCCCGGTGGTGCATCTCGAAGCGGATAATTGGGTGCGGGACCTGACGATGCGCCAGATTCCGGCCAGGCACTGGTCGCCGCTGTCGCATCCGGCGGATCTGGCCCGGCTCACCGCGGAATTCGTGGCTCGCGGCACCGAAAGCTGACCGGCGGGAGCGATCCGGGCGGACGCGGAACGAGACGAGTCGCAACACAACTCTCACGCCAACCCTGATGGATCGAAACCGCCGGACGGCGGATCGGACCCACCGTGATCCGATTTCTCGCATTCTCGTAGCCGTCAGGGGTGTCGTAGGTGCACTGTAGTTTGGGCGTACCAGTAGGATGGTGACGTAACTAGCGGCGATACCTTCGGCGCGTTCCGCACAGCCCGCGCGGTGGACCGTGAATCTCGACCAGCTCAGAATCCGGCCCCTCCGTGTGCTGTGGCGACGCTGTGCCGGGGATCAGCAAGTAAGGAGAGCTACCGACCAGTGGCTGCCAACGACTCCAATGCATCGGGCTCGACCAAGGCGTCTTCGGGTAAGGCGGGCAACAAGGACTACGGTGCCTCCTCCATCACGGTTCTCGAGGGGCTCGAAGCCGTCCGTAAACGCCCAGGCATGTACATCGGCTCCACCGGCGAGCGCGGTCTGCACCACCTGATCTGGGAGGTGGTCGACAACTCCGTCGACGAGGCGATGGCCGGGTACGCCACCCGCGTCGACGTCACGCTGCTCGCCGACGGCGGCGTCGAGGTCATCGACGACGGCCGCGGTATCCCCACCGGAATGCATGCCCAGGGCGTGCCCACCATCGAGGTGGTCATGACTCAGCTGCACGCCGGCGGCAAGTTCGACTCCGACTCCTACGCCGTATCCGGTGGTCTGCACGGCGTCGGCATCTCGGTGGTGAACGCGCTGTCCACGCGGCTGGAGGCGGAGATCGATCACGACGGCTACCACTGGACCCAGGAGTACAAGGACGCCACCCCCGGCAAGCTGATCCAGGGCGAGGCCACCAAGCGCACCGGCACCACCATCCGGTTCTGGCCGGACCCGAACATCTTCGAGACCACCTCGTTCAACTTCGAGACGGTGGCCCGCCGCCTGCAGGAGATGGCGTTCCTGAACAAGGGCCTCACCATCACCCTCACCGATGAGCGGGTCTCCGACGCCGAGGTCACCGACGAGGTGGTCAGCGAGACCGCCGAGGCGCCCAAGCACGCCGACGCCGAGGCGCCGCAGGCCGAGCACAAGGTCAAGTCGCGCACCTACCACTACCCGGGTGGTCTCGAGGATTTCGTGCGCCACATCAACCGCACCAAGCAGCCCATCCACAACTCGGTGGTCGCGTTCACCGGTAAGGGCACCGGCCATGAGCTCGAGGTCGCGATGCAGTGGAACTCGGGCTATTCGGAGTCGGTGCACACCTTCGCCAACACCATCAACACCCACGAGGGCGGCACCCACGAAGAGGGCTTCCGCGCCGCGCTGACCACCGTGGTCAACCGGTACGCGAAGGAGAAGAAGCTCCTCAAGGACAAGGACGGCAACCTCACCGGTGACGATATCCGCGAGGGCTTGGCCGCGATCGTCAGCGTGAAGGTCGGCGAACCGCAGTTCGAGGGCCAGACCAAGACCAAGCTCGGCAATACCGAGGTCAAGTCGTTCGTGCAGCGCACCTGCAACGAGCACCTGGCGCACTGGTTCGAGGCCAATCCGGCCGATGCCAAGACCATCGTGAACAAGGCCGTGTCCTCGGCGCAGGCCCGGGTCGCCGCGCGTAAGGCTCGTGAGCTGGTCCGTCGCAAGAGCGCCACCGATCTGGGTGGGTTGCCGGGCAAGCTGGCCGACTGCCGGTCCAAGGATCCGAGCAAGTCCGAGATCTACATCGTCGAGGGTGATTCCGCCGGCGGCTCGGCCAAGTCCGGGCGCGACTCGATGTACCAGGCGATCCTGCCGTTGCGCGGCAAGATCATCAATGTCGAGAAGGCGCGCATCGACAAGGTCCTCAAGAACAACGAGGTCCAGGCGATCATCACCGCCTTCGGCACCGGTATCCACGACGAGTTCGACATCTCCAAGCTGCGCTATCACAAGATCGTGCTGATGGCCGACGCCGACGTCGACGGCCAGCACATCTCCACCCTGCTGCTGACGCTGCTGTTCCGGTTCATGCGTCCGCTGATCGAGCACGGGCACGTCTACCTGGCCCAGCCGCCGCTGTACAAGCTCAAGTGGCAGCGCGCCGATCCGGAGTTCGCCTACTCCGACCGCGAGCGCGACGGTCTGCTCGAGGCAGGTCTGGCCGCGGGCAAGAAGATCAACAAGGACGACGGCGTCCAGCGCTACAAGGGTCTGGGCGAGATGAACGCCAAGGAACTGTGGGAGACCACGATGGATCCGGCGGTCCGGGTGCTGCGTCAGGTCACCCTCGACGACGCCGCCGCGGCCGACGAACTGTTCTCGGTGCTGATGGGCGAGGACGTCGAAGCGCGCCGCAGCTTCATCACCCGCAATGCCAAGGACGTCCGCTTCCTCGACGTGTAGCCGGTTCGGCAGGGTCAGGGGAATCGACCCCCTGACCGCTGCCTGGAACCGCCGCAGCCCCCGAGCCTTCCAACGGAGAGCCATTCATGACTGAGACCACCCTGCCGCCGAACGGCGGCGCAGGCGACCGCATCGAGCCGGTCGACATCCAGAACGAAATGCAGAGCAGCTATATCGATTACGCGATGAGCGTGATCGTCGGCCGCGCGCTGCCCGATGTGCGCGACGGCCTCAAGCCGGTGCACCGGCGCGTGCTCTACGCGATGTACGACAACGGTTACCGGCCCGATCGCGGTTACGTGAAGTCCGCCCGCCCGGTCGCCGAGACCATGGGTAATTACCATCCGCACGGCGACGCCTCCATCTACGACACCCTCGTGCGCATGGCCCAGCCCTGGTCGCTGCGGTATCCGCTGGTCGACGGCCAGGGCAACTTCGGTTCCCGGGGCAACGACGGCGCGGCCGCCATGCGATACACCGAATGCCGCCTGACGCCGCTGGCGATGGAGCTGCTGCGCGAGATCGACCACGAGACCGTCGATTTCACGCCGAACTACGACGGCCGCTCGCAGGAGCCGGTGGTACTGCCGAGCCGGGTGCCGAACCTGCTGATGAACGGCAGCAACGGCATCGCGGTCGGCATGGCGACCAACATCCCGCCGCACAACCTCAACGAGCTCGCCGACGCCATCTACTGGGCGCTGGAGAACTACGACGCCGACGAAGAGGCCACCCTCGCCGCCTGCATGGAGCGCGTCAAGGGCCCTGACTTCCCGACCGCGGGCCTGATCGTCGGCGGGCAGGGCATTCACGACGCCTACACCACCGGCCGCGGTTCCATCCGCATGCGCGGCGTGGTGGAGATCGAGGAAGACACCCGCGGCCGCACCACCATCGTCATCACCGAGCTGCCGTACCAGGTCAACACCGACAACTTCATCAACTCGATCGCCGAGCAGGTGAAGGACGGCAAGATCGCCGGCATCTCCGATATCCACGACGAGTCCTCCGACCGCGCGGGTATGCGGATCGTGGTGACGGTCAAGCGCGACGCCGTCGCCAAGGTCGTGCTGAACAACCTGTACAAGCACACCCAGCTGCAAACCAGCTTCGGCGCCAACATGCTCTCCATCGTCGACGGTGTGCCGCGCACCCTGCGCCTGGATCAGATGATCCGGTACTACGTCGAGCACCAGTTGGAAGTCATCGTCCGGCGCACCCGCTACCTGCTGCGCAAGGCCGAGGAACGCGCTCACATCCTGCGCGGCCTGGTCAAGGCGCTCGACGCGCTCGACGAGGTCATCGCGCTGATCCGGCGTTCGGCCAATACCGATACCGCGCGCACCGGCCTGATGCAGCTGCTCGACATCGACGAGATCCAGGCCACCGCCATCCTCGATATGCAGCTGCGCAGGCTCTCGGCGCTGGAGCGGCAGAAGATCGTCGACGAACTGGCCAAGATCGAGGCCGAGATCGCCGACCTCAAGGACATTCTCGACAAGCCGGAGCGGCAGCGCGCGATCGTGCGCGACGAGCTGGCCGAGATCGTGGAGAAGTACGGCGACGAACGGCGCACCAAGATCATCGCCGCCGACGGCGACGTGGCCGACGAGGATCTGATCGCCCGCGAGGACGTGGTCGTCACCATCACCGAGACCGGCTACGCCAAGCGCACCAAGACCGACCTGTACCGCAGCCAGAAGCGCGGCGGCAAGGGTGTGCAGGGCGCGGGTCTCAAGCAGGACGACCTGGTCAAGCACTTCTTCATCACCTCGACCCACGATTGGCTGCTGTTCTTCACCAACAAGGGCCGGGTGTACCGGGCCAAGGCCTACGAACTGCCCGAAGCCAACCGGACCGCCCGTGGTCAGCACGTGGCGAACCTGCTGGCGTTCCAGCCGGACGAGAAGATCGCCCAGATCATTCGGATCAAATCCTACGAAGACGCCCCGTATCTGGTGCTCGCCACCAAGAATGGCCTCGTGAAGAAGTCGCGGCTGTCGGATTTCGACTCCAACCGCAGCGGAGGCATCGTCGCGGTGAACCTGCGCGACAACGACGAACTGGTCGGTGCCGTGCTGTGCTCGGCGGACGACGACCTGCTGCTGGTATCGGCGCAGGGGCAGTCGATCCGCTTCGCGGCGACCGACGAGGCACTGCGTCCGATGGGCCGGGCCACCTCCGGTGTGCAGGGTATGCGGTTCAACGCCGAGGACGAGCTGCTTTCCCTCAACGTCGTGCGTGAGGGCACATACCTGCTGGTCGCGACGTCCGGCGGGTACGCCAAGCGCACCGCTATCGAGGAGTACACGGCACAGGGTCGCGGTGGTAAGGGTGTGTTGACCATCCAGTACGACACCCGGCGTGGCACGCTGGTCGGTGCGCTCATCGTCGACGACGACGATGAGCTGTACGCGATCACCTCTGGGGGCGGTGTCATCCGCACGGGAGCCAAGCAGGTTCGCAAGGCAGGCCGCCAGACCAAGGGCGTGCGATTGATGAACCTGGGCGAGGGCGATACCTTGCTTGCGATCGCGCGCAACGCCGACGAGCCCGAGGCTCTCGACGACGACACCAGCGATTCTTCCGAGCAATAAACACAGCGGCGGCAACGAACGGATCTGAGGATTGCATTGACCACTCCGAATCAGCCGAATGACGAGCGGCAGCAGACGAACGGCGTGACCGAACGGGTCGCACCGTCACCGATTCCGCCCCGGCCGATCCAACGACCGGAGTCCGAACCGTCCAATGGCGGTCCGGCGGGCGCGAATCCGCAGGCCGGCGCCGGGCCCGCCGCACCTTCGCGCGAAAATGACGACAAGCAGGGCGATTTCGGCTCCGACAGCGCCGAATCGGCGCCGAAGGAGGGCGGTAGCGCCTCCGATCAGACCGTCCGGATGAACGGTTCCGGTCAAGCGCCGCAGGGCGATTCGGGTGCGCCGAGCGGCAACGGCGGCGGTCAGTCGCGGTACCAGGACGGCTGGTCGGCGCTGCCGCAGCGGGAGCCGCAGTCCAACCTGCCCCGGCCCGGGCATTCGCCGGTGGCCGGAAGGCAGGCGCCCGCCGGAGGCGGCGGCCTCGGTGGTGGTGGCGGTCTCGGCGGGGGCGTCGGCAATGCCAGGACCACGGCCGATCTCGCGGCCAAGGCGGCCCGCAAGGAAGCGGCGATGGTGAAGTCGGTGGGCCTCGACGGGCCGACCCGCAGCATCTCCCGCCCCGAACTCACCAAGGACATGCCGGATCTGTCCGAGATCCGGCATCCGCTGCCCCCGGAGAACCCCACCGCGCCCAAGCCGGGCCCCACCCCGGTCTCGCCCGCGGTGCCGGTCGCGGTCGCCCAGGCGGTCGCCGGTGAGCCGTTGCGCGCCACGGTCCAGATCCGTCGCATCGACCCCTGGTCGACGCTGAAGATCACCCTGGTGATCAGCGTGGCGCTGTTCTTCGTGTGGATGCTCGCCGTCGGGCTGCTCTACATCGTGCTCGAGGGCATGGGCGTGTGGGAGCGGCTCAACGACACCTTCACCGAAATGGTGTCGCAGGACAGCGGCGCGTCCACCGGCCTGATCGATGCGGGCACGGTGTTCGGCTACGCCGGCGTCATCGGGCTGATCAACGTGGTGCTGTTCACCGCGCTGGCCACCGTCGGAACGTTCATCTACAACCAGTGCTGCGATCTGGTCGGCGGCATCCAGGTGACCCTGGCCGACCCGGACTAGAACCCCACCCGACGGCCGGTACCGACGCCCTCCGCCGGGCGCGGTGCCGGCCGTTATCGTTGCCGGGGCAAGCTCGGCCCACCCTCGTCCTCAGCCCATCTACCAGGCGTTTTGGTCGTAGTCGGCGCGTCGGGTAATCTCTGTTCTCGGTCGTTGCGTTCGGTGCAGTACCCGGCTGAACACAACAACGAACACACGGGCCTATAGCTCAGGCGGTTAGAGCGCTTCGCTGATAACGAAGAGGTCGGAGGTTCAAGTCCTCCTAGGCCCACTCCCGAACATCACAGTAGGGTGGGAACCATGAAAATTCTCCTCACACTCGGTGTCGTGGTCGCGGTTCTCATCGGAATAACCAAACTGCGCCAGCGCAACGACGCCGACCTGTGGCACGAGGTCACCACCCGCTGACAGCTCGGGCAGCCACCCGGGGCCTTAGCTCAATTGGCAGAGCACTGCCTTTGCAAGGCAGGGGTTAGGGGTTCGATTCCCCTAGGCTCCACAACTTCCGCAGCAGGTCAGATGGCATTTCCGGCCGTCCGTCCCGCTCGTGTCCACGAGTCGCGTCCACGAAAGTGGCCGCGCACAGCGGTCCACCGTGATCTGAGGGGATTCGGCACCGACCCGCTGAGGTTTCGTGATGCCCGCACCCAACAAGCGCAAGCGCACCCACACCCCCCGCCCGCGTCCCCGCAAGGACGGGACGGTGGCATGGCAAGTGCGCTACACCATCGTCCGCAACGGCAAGACGGTCGCCACCTCCCAAGTCTTCGACGACGAGGTCGCCGCAATCCGCTGGGCCGCCCTGCTCGACCGCCTCGGCCCCGACCGCGCCGAGGCCATCTTGTCCGCGCAGCTCGCCGCCGAGGCTGAGGCCGAGCTCACCATCGCCGCGTGGCTGCGCCGCTACGTCGACCGGCTCACTGGCATCGAACCGGCGACCCGCAAGCGGTATCACCGATTCATCGACCTCGACGTCGTCGGATTCTTCGGCGAGCACGCCCCGCTCAAGGCCTACACCGAGGAACTCGACGCCGCCTGGGTGCTGTGGCTCGAGCACGACGTATGCCACAAGCCCGGCGCGCGTCCCGGCAACGCGCCGAAGACGATTCGCAACAAGCACGGATTCATGTCCGAGGCGATGGCCGCCGCGGCACGGCACCGGCCCGAGCCGCTGGTGCCGGCGAATCCGTGTGCGAACACTCGCCTACCGCGGGTCAACGGCCGTCGGCGGGAGTTCTTCACCCCGGCCGAATTCGAGCTGTTCGAGGCGCTGCTGTGGCCGAAGTACCGGCCCATGTTCGAGTTCATGGTCATGTCCATGTGCCGTCCCGGCGAGGTATTCGCGCTCACCGTCGGCGACGTCGACGTCGCAACCGGCGCCGTCACCATCGACAAGGCATGGAAGTACGCCGACGGGAAACGCGTTCTCGGCCCGCCGAAATCCGAGCGCGGCGCTCGCACCGTGCATGTCCCGCTCGAAACCCTCGCCCGGATCGACCTCGACCGTCCCGCCAACGAGCTGCTGTTCCCGACCGGCGTCGGGACAGCGTTCACGGTGGTCGGGTTCTACAAGCAGATTTGGCTGCCCGCGGTGCGCCGTCTGGAAGCCCTCGGCGACGAGCAGGAGCCCGGCCGCAACCTGTTCGGCAGGATGGCGCGCTGGGAGGGCGAGACGCCCGCGCAGCTGCTCGCCCGGTTCGGCCGCGACACTGTGGTCGGGCTGCTGGCGAAGTGGCTCACGCCGTATATCACCCGCCACACCGGCATTTCGTGGCGTCTGCAAGATGGCGTGCCGATTTGGGTTGTGTCGCGCGATGCCGGGCACGAGTCCGTCACGACCACCGACCGCAAGTACGGGCACATCGACAGCCGCGCCTCGGTCGCCGCGGCCGAGCTCGTTGGCGGTCGGCTGCCGGTGTTGCGTAGCAATGTCGTCGGCCTCGAGATGGCGCGCCGGCGGCGCGCGGCGCGGGCCGGGCTGCTCGGCGAGATCGACAAGACCGGCGAAGGATTCGAGGCCATCTGGATGGACGCCGCCGGCATCGTGCACTCGCAGCTGTTCGACAACCTCGACGCCGCGGTCGAGCACATCGCACTACACGAGGTCGACGAACCGGCCGACGAGCCGACTGAGGCCGCAGCATGACCGGCAATCCATTTCATGACAGCTGCAATGAAATGAAATTCCTCGCAGGTCAATGCCAGTTTCCGACCGGACCCAACACGCTGTGCGGAGCGCCGGTGCCGCCGCGGTCCGGGCCGGGGCGGCCGAGCGTGTATTGCGCTGATCCTGGGCATAATCCGGTCACCCGGCTACGTGCGGCCCGTCGGTACGCGCAGCTCGCCGAGCAGGTCGAGCCAACCGCCGGCGACCTCGCGGCCGAGCTCGAGCGTGCACGACAGCTCATCGCCGACGCCGAGCGGGCCCGGCATGGTGCGGAGCGTGACGCGCACGCGGCCCGGCGTGAGCGCGACGCCGCGCTCGCGTTGCGCGACCTGGCGCGCGAAGAAGCGGCCGAGGCGATTTCGCGCATGCGCGAGGACTGCGATCAGCAGGTAGCGCAGGTTGCCGCGGTTGCTGATGCCGAAATCGCGCGGGCCGTGACCGCGCATATAGTGCATGATCGGTTTCCGCGCAAGACCGCATAGTGGAGGGGTAATCCTCCGTGGCCCGTGGTGTATCCCGTTGATACACCACGGGCTTTCGCTGTCGTTGAAGTGCTTACTGCCCGGTAGCTGGAAACGGACGTAACGGTCTGGATAAAACGGAGGATAGACCTCCAAACCCCCTGTGGTTGAAGCTTGCACGCCCCTATGATCGGGGCTCAGTCCCAAGAACTACCAAACCATTTCAGCATCATTGCTGATTGTGAGGCGTACACGATGCCGCATACTCCTGCCTCCGGCCCCCGTCGCTCGACCGAGCTCTGCGTAGCTGGGTTGGCGGATTACCACCAACGGTGATTGCCAGATTTTCGCGGACATTCTTCCGTTTCAATTGGTTCGAATGTATGTTCGAAGGTGGCCGGGGCAGCTGAGGGTGGGCGAGTTATAGACACTGGAGTAGGTGTGATGCAGAGGGCAGGGTTAGAGGAGTTGCGACGCCGGTTGCAGCAGCGCGATGGGGGAGAAGTCGAGCGCGCGCTCGCCCTGTCTCCCAAGGCTTTACATGCACGGCTCAGTGGGCGCGTGCCGTTCGACGCCTCCGAGTTGGTCGTTGCTGCGTCACTCGCCCGGCTCCGCGTCGGCGACCTGATCTAGCTCGTCCTGTACCGAGTCCATGAAGTCGCGGAGGTTCGTGCCGAGTGCCTTGCAGAGCATCATCAGAGTTGGTATCTGTGCGGCGCGCTCGCCTTTCTCGATCCTCCTGATTGTCATGATCGGCACGCCGGATAGCTCGTGTAGCTGCTCCCGGCTGTAGTCGTTCTTGGCGCGCAATGCGCGCAGGTTCGCGCCGACGATCGCGTTCGCCTGCTCAACATTCATACAGAGCAGTATCTGTTCTATGTCAAGTAATGCGCAACCCGGTCGGATCACTTTCTGATCCAAACGGGTGTAGCGGCATGCTTGCCATGTGTTCCGTTTGCCTACTAATGTGTTCCGTATGGAACAAGTCAACGTAGCGCTGGGGCGGGCGGTCGGGGAGGCGCTCGACGATGCCGGGCTAAGCATCCGCCAAGCGGCCGACATGACCGGTATCGCGGCAACCACGCTGCACCGCAAGGTTTGCGGTAGAGGCAAAACCACGTTTGACGTCGCCGAACTCTTGAGCATCGCCCGGATCACAGACCGGTCGCTCGGCTCGCTCATTCCCGAGGCGTTGCTGACATGACCGCCGGCGAATTCGAGACGTTCTCCCTCGCGCAGGTGTGCGAGATGACCGGCGCGCCCTCGCCCGACTGGCTGTACCGCCGCATCGTCTCGGGCGAGCTGACGGCCGTTCTGTCTGGTCGCGAGTGGCGGATGACCCGTAGCGACATGTGCCACCTCGTCGACCGCATGCGCGTCGCGGCCGAGCAGCAGCTGGCCAAACGCACCGCGCGCACCACTGAATCCGGCACCACCGCGCCCGCCAACCGGGCCGGGCTGTCCAAGCGTGGCGCCGCCCGCATGGCGCGCAAACGCGCCGCCGCATGACTTCCCCGCGGCGGCACGCCGAATGCCGCCGCGGGGCGCGTGACCGATCGGGGGGACCGCCGGGCGCCCCCCTCACGCCCGAACCCGATCGGTCACGCACCCACCACCCAACCAAGGCACAGGAGGCGCCGGTGAACACCAGATTTCTCGACCGCAACACGGTCGGCCTACTGCTCGACCTCGCGTACATCGTGGCCGGTTTCGCGCTGTTCGTCGTGTGGTTCGCGCATATGTCCGGGCCCGCGCTGTGAGCGCACCGAGCAACCTCGACGGCGTCGTGACGCAGCTCGACCGGCTCATCACGCGCACATTCCGAGCCGCCTACGACGCGCCGACCGCTACGGCCGACGACTGCACGTACGTCGTCGCGCTGCTGGCGATCGCCGAGTCGGCCGCGTCGGTGGCCCTACTGCTCGATGCGCGTCGCCCCGAATCGGCGCCCGGCGCGGGTGATTCCGTCCCCGCGCCGGGCCGTCTCCCAAGCAATCCCTACGCCTAGAACGCCAGCGGCCCGGCGAGCTGCTACCTCGCCGGGCCACCCACTTACCCAACAACAAGGGAGCATACCGTGACCCACTCAATCGACCGAGCCACCGGCACCGCGAGGCGCCTCGACGTCCGCGCCATGGTCAACGCTCGGATCCCGTTCCTGCCCGAGGCCCGCGTCTACCAGCTCGACCCGCCGTTCGACACCGAGGCCGGTCCGGTCCGCCACATCATCATCGCGACCGCGGATTACGACGGCGTCACCACATACGCGCTGCCGTGCGACCCGCTCGGCGTCGTGTCTGACTGGGGCCAGACGCTCTACAGCTGCACCGATACCCGCGATCACGCCGAGGTGCTGCGCCGCATCGGATACGGCGAGGTGACCGAATGAACCTCGGCTACGTGTTCCTCGCCGCCGAGCTGTTCGTCGTGCTCAGCGTCGCCGCCGCGGTCGTCATTCGCAAGGTCTGGCCGCCGATCGTGTGCGCGGCCTGCGGCGGCGAGGCGTGCCGCTGCGAGCCCGACGACCGGCCCGAGCTCGACCAGGCCGTCGACGTCGAAATCGACGGCGGCCGTCCCATCAACGAGCTCGACTACGCGCTGCGGATGGGCGGTGAGCAGTGATGGGACCGTACTGCAAATTCTGCGGGCACCGGTGTTTCGTCCCCGACCCGTGGGGTGAATACCACATCGCCGGGTCGACAATCATCCTCGCCACCTGCGACAAGGGCAAGGCACTCGACCGCGAGCGCGCGGGCTACGACATCGACCGCGCCCGCGAGATGGCGGGTGCCCGATGAGCGAGTACTCGATCGGCGACGTCGAGCGCGCCGCCCACATCGACGAGATTCACCGTCTGCGCGCGCAGCTCGAAATCGCGAACGCAGTCCACGAACTCGCCGCCGCCAACTATCAGCGCCGTATCGACCACCTGCGCGCGGTGGCCGCCCGGCATTCCCGAATCAGGAAGGCGGGCAAGTGAGCCAACTCGAACACGTCATTCAGATCGCGATCGTCGGCGGCGCGCTCGCCGGCGTGCTGGTGATGGGCGCCGGGCAGTCCATCGCCGACTACCTCAACGGCGCGTTGCGCGTCGTGACCGTCGACGTGTGCGGTTGGTGCAGCGGCGGCGGGTGCGAGGAGTGCGACCCCGACCAGCGACACGACCCCGGCGAGCCGGGACCCTGCGCCTGGCACTGGACGATCGACGGCTCGCCGTGTGGGTGTGATCCCGACGACGACCTCGCCGAGGAATACGCCGACATCCTCGACGACGAGGTCGACGGCTCCGAGTACGACGAGCCCGATTGGGGCGACGAGTGGGACCGTGCCCGCGATCGCTGGCTCGATGACCGGGCGGGGGCGTCGTGATGCCGACTCAGACATGGCAGCACCGCGCCGCGTGCCGAGGCCAGGATCCCGAGATCTGGTTCCCGCTCAACATCGACGCCGTCGGCGACGCACGCGCGGTGTGCTTTGAGTGCCCGGTCCGGGCACAGTGCGCGGCGCTGGCGACCAGCGCGCGCACCACCGACGGCGTGTTCGCAGGTTTCTATCTACCCACCGAGCGCCGCCAGCTCGTCGAGTACGCGACCGGGAAACCGCACCGGCCGTTGCGCAAGTGCGATGACTGCGGCAAGGAATTCGACACCGTCAACAACCTGCAACAGTGCGCCGAGTGCCGACTGCTCGCCCGCGGCGACCGCGTATCTGCCCGGCCGGTGCAGGCGCACATCGACGCACTGCGCGAGGTATTCGACGTCGGATACGGGCAGATTGGGCAGGCGGCCGGGCTCACCAAGTCTGCCGTTGTGGCAGTGGCGTCGCCGCGCACGAAGACCGTGCGGCGCGAGGTCGCCGACGCAATCCTCGCAGTAGTCAGCCTCACACCCAAACAGACCAAGTTCACCGCGGCGGGCGTCGGATGAGCGCGCCAACCGAGCCCGGTCTGTACGCCGGTGTGCCCGAGGACGTCTACCACGGCGACCGCGATTCGCTGTCGTCAACCGGTGCGCGGCAGCTGCTCAAGCTGTCGCCGCACCGGTGGCGATACGAGCAGGAGCACCCGCCGGCACCGTCGCCGGACATGGAATTCGGCACGGCCGTGCACACGCTCGTCCTCGGCGTCGGTGCACCGCCGGTCAATACCGGATTCGACAAGTGGCAGAGCACCGACGCCAAGGCGCGCGTAGCCGAGATCCGCGGGGCGGGCGGCATACCGCTGCGCCCGAAGGATTTCGACGCCGTCCACCAGGCGGCCGAGAACCTGCGCAACCACGAGCGTGTTCGCCGCTGGCTGGCCTCGGGTGAGCCCGAGCTGTCGGTTTACCACCGCGACCCGATCACCGGCGTGATGTTGCGGGCCCGCGCCGACTGGGTCCATTGGATCGACAAACGAACGGCGCTGATTCTCGACGTGAAGAAGTCGCGAGCCGAGGGCCCCGACGAGTTCCGGGCGAGCGTCGAAAAGTACGGCTACGACTGTCAGCAGGACTGGTATCAAGCGGCGTTCGCCGCACATGGCGTCACGACGGCGTTCGAGTTCGCCGTCATCTGCGACGAGCCGCCATACGAGCCATACGTCGTCGACCTCTCCGACCGCTATTTCGAGCGCGCTGCCGAGCGCAATCGGCGCGCGATCGACATCTACGCCGCGTGCCGTGAGTCCGGCCACTGGCCGAGCCGCGGCGACGGCGACCACAGCACCCGAATCGAACCGTCCAGATGGGCTTACAAGCAGGAGGAATACGCATCATGACCAGCACTGAACTCGAGCTCGCGACCGGCAGCGGATACGCCCCCGTGCCAATGACGGCCGCGATCGTGTCCGACCTGCAACAGCAGGTGCAAGCCCTCGATGCCGCGTACACGATCGCAAAATCGGTGTGTCAAACCGCATTCGCGCCGAAGGACTTCCGCGGCAAGCCCGAAGACGGCGCGATCGCGATCCTCTATGGCTCGCGGCTCTACCTCGACGCGATCCAGTCCATGCAGAACGTGTTCATCATCCACGGACGACCGAGCACGTACGCGATCGTGATGAAGGCAGCGCTCTCGGTCAAAGGCCACACGGTCAAGACAATCGAGAGCTCGGCCGAGCGGTGCGTCGTGCGTGGCTGGCGTGCTGGCGCCGCCGAGGACGACTACGAAGAGTCGGTCTGGGATATGGACCGCGTACGCGCCGCGGGCTACGACAAGACGAACGAGATGTACCGCAAAGAGCCGCAGAACATGCTCTACGCCCGCGCTACCGCCGAGTGCTGCCGCCGAACCGCGCCCGAGGTGCTGCTCGGAATCTCCGAGGTCGCCGAGGCGCGCGACGCTGGGCCCGAGCCTGTGCGCGTGAAGTCCGAACGGATCACGGCTGACGAACTGCTCGCCGAGTCCGGGGGCGAGCCCACGGCCGACCAGCCCGAGGCGCCGCGGGTGCAGCAGTGGCAGGCCGCAGACGGCGGCCCGGCCGACGCCGACGCATCCGAGGGCGAGAAACCGGACACTGCGCCGGTCGACGAGCCATCCGTCGACGCCGCCAGCGAACCGGCGCCCGAGCCCGCGACGCGTGAGCAGCTGCAACGGCTGTCGTCGCTGCTCGAGCGAGAGGGATTGAACAGCGCGGTTCGCAAGCGCAAGTACCTCTCGGAGCAGTTCGGCCGTCAGATCAACTCGGCCCGCGAGCTCACCGCCGACGAGGCCGTCGCGCTGACCCGGTACCTCGAAAACCCCGAGGGCGAACGGCTCGACACCGTCGCCGAGGCGACAGTTGTCGGCGTCGCCGAGGCAGAGGCTCACGCCACGGGCGGCGAGACGACGCCGTGAGGTCGTACGCGGAATACGAGAAGGGCGCCCGCGGTGGGCGCCCGTTCTCCAACTCGGCCGAGTGGGAGATCTGGAACTTCAACGAGTGCGAGGGCGGCGGCAACGACGCTCGCCGCTGCGTCAATGACGACGGCGAGGATTGTCCACTGATCCTGATCGCGCTCACCGAGCGCACGCCGGCGGAATGGACGGGCACGCACGGCCGGTACTCGTGCTCGGAAAAGGTCACGCCCGCACAGCAGCGTGCCGCCGATCGTGAGGCGCGGCGCGGCGCCGAGGCTGCCGAACGGGCCGCGATCGAGGCGCAGCACTACGGGCCACTATTCGACGTGGGGGAGGTGCCATAGGTGACGTGGTTCAAGGTCGACGACGGTTTCTGGTCGCATCCGAAAACGGCTGTCCTGTCGGCCGACGCCATCGCTACTTGGGTTCGCGCTGGCTCGTATTCGTGCCAGCACCTCACCGACGGGTTCGTCTCGCCGCCAATGCTGCGCATGCTCGGCAGCGTCGAAGCGGCCGACGAGCTCGTTGACGCCGGGCTCTGGGAGCGGGTCGCCGGCGGGTACCAATTTCACGATTGGGGCGAGTATCAGGAGACGAGCGACGCGGTCAAGCGACGCCGTGAAATGGCGCGTGACCGACAGCGGCGTTCGCGCGCAGCACGTGAGAAGAAACGCAGTGAGTCACAGTCGAGTTCGCCGCGTGTCACACGGTCTGTCACGCGTGACACTTCCGTTAGTGACGAGACTGCCCAGCATTGGGAAGGCTCACGAGAGAGGGGCGTCTACGGCGACGAGCACGGGCATTCGGAATCGTCGCAGGTAGAAGACGGTTCGGGTGATGTTGTCACGCAGCATGTCACGCGTGACAACACGCGTGAGTTTTCTACCCCCGACCCGACCGTAGGGAGGGTCGGGACTACGTCCCTCCCCTCCCTACAGGGAGTTGCTAACGCAACTCCTAATACCCCCGTTTCAAACGCAACTCACGACCGCGCGCGCGAACGCGAAACGGGAGGGCGGAACACCGGCGGCGAACTCGTCCAGCTCCAATCGCAGCGGGGGCGGTACGACGTCGCCGCGCGACTCAACGCGACTGCGCACTCTGTCGAGGCGCACGCCATCGCCCGCGAATACGAACGCGAGGTCGGCGGCAACGTTCCCGGCAAGGTCCTGACCGACATTGCGCAGCGCGTCGACGAGTGCCTCGCCTCCGGCGTCCCGCCCGAGCAGATCGCCCACGGCCTCGCCGCATGGCATCAGTCGCCCATCAGCGCCACATCCCAGATCCCGAGCTTCATCCACAAGGCCGCCACGAAGTCGGCCCGGCGCGGGCGCAGCAAGCCCACAGACCGCGCCCTGGACGCCACGCAGATAGCCGAACAGCTGATTCGAGAGGGACTGACCCATGGGAGCTGAAATCGCCGCCAGCGACGCCGCTATGCGTGCCGCCGCGGCCGCCTGGTCCCGCGCACGCATCTACGACGACAAGCTCGGCGACCCGGACGCCGCCCGCCTCGCCGCCTGGGCCGAGAGCATCGACCGCTGGGAGCTCGGCACGCCGGACCTGCTCGAGGGCGTCATCCGCTACTACGAGAGCGAGACCGAGGGCCGCACGATCGGCATCGGCGACCTGCTGCACCACGCCCGCGAGTCCCGGCGCCAGCGCGCCGAACGCGACAAGGCCGCACAGGTGCACGCCGAAGCGGCGCAGCTGCCCGCCGGCGCCGGATACGCCGGGCTACCGATCAACGCGACCGGCCGCGCCGTCCCGGCCGCCTACGAAACCAACGACGCGATCCGCCGCGCATGCCCGAAGTGCAAGGCCGCGACCGGCGACCCGTGCACGTCGGCACTCGGCCGCGAGCAGCGGATCCCGTGCCTCGCCCGCATGACCGGCAAGCCAGTCGGCCTCGGCGCCAAACCATGACCTACCCAACAACGAACAGGAACCCGCACATGCCCGAGAACCCGCGAACCTACGTCACCGCCAAGGGTGACGCCGTCACCGTCGGCGAGCACTACCGCGACAACCGCGCGAGCAACATCCGCACGCTGCGCGTCGACCGCATCGAAATCGACCGATACGGCGCGACCGTGCACTGCATCGTCGTCCGCCAGGACCACGGCGACGGCCGGACCACCGAGCCAATGCGCGAAACGTCCATGACGCCAGAGCGCCTCACCGGCCGCTCGTTCGTGCGCGTCGAGGGGGCGACCAATGCCTGAGCTCAGTGTGCTCCGAGGCTGGGTTGTACTCGCACACAACCTGGAACGGCCCGGCGATGTCGAGGTCGTCTACACCGACGTCCTGCCCAAAGCGGAGGCGGAACGGCAGCGCGACAAGATCGCCGCGGCCTACTACGACCAAGCGCCGGACCCCGACGTAGCGTTCGCCGTCGCCGAGCTCGCCACAGTGCCGGAATCCGTCCGCGGCATCGAGGACTACCCGAAGGCGGCGACCGATGACGAGTGACCAGACCTCCGCCCCGCTGCCCGACGAGCAGCTCGAGGCTCGTCTCGCCGAGATGATGGCCCGCGCCTGGCGGACCCTTGCCGACCAGCTGGGGCTGCCAACCGTCGATGATCTGATTGCCGAGCGCGACAACCTGCGCGACACCGTCGCCGACCTCGTCCGGCTACGCAACGCCGCCGAGACTGACGCCGACGAAACGCGCGCGCTGCTCAATGAGGCCCGCGCCCGCATCACCGAGCTGGAGGCCGAGCGGGACCTGTGGCGTGAGCGCGCAGAGAAGGGTCAATTGCATCGCCACGGCCTGGTCACC
Source organism: Nocardia cyriacigeorgica (assembly GCF_010858045.1). Classification (GTDB taxonomy): domain Bacteria; phylum Actinomycetota; class Actinomycetes; order Mycobacteriales; family Mycobacteriaceae; genus Nocardia; species Nocardia cyriacigeorgica_E. The sequence continues at coordinate 33,587 of NZ_JAAGVC010000009.1, read as the reverse complement.
GAGGCGTGCGCCCTCCGCGCCCGTGTCGCCGAGCTGGAGGCTGCGGATGCCCAAGCAGCCGAGGCGGTGTCGAAAACCGTGGCGCGGTTCAGTGCCGCTCTGAACGAGCGGGACCGGCTGCGCGCCCGCGTCGCCGAGCTGGAGGATCATGTCGCCGCGCTGGCCGACGCCGAGATGGAGCGCGCCCGCCTGTCGCTCTATGCCCGTAATGCGCGCCGCACCATCAGGTCCATGTGGGAGTCGCGGCGGCACTGGCAAACCCGTGCCACCGAGCTGGAGGCCGAGCTGCCGTACCGCGAGGTGTGGTCCGACGAGACGCCACCGGGCGGGCTGGTGTGCTCGGTGTGCGGTCAGCCGGTGGAGTCCGAGCCGTGCCGAGACCATGCCCCGGCGGGCTACGTCGTCGGCTGGCAGGACAAGGGACAGTTCCGTATCACCTACGACGACGGCGAGATCACGCACCCCAACTTCGCCCTTGCCCGCGTGTTCCTCGCCGAGGTGACCGCCGAGGACCCAGACACCGAATACCGCGTCTACGAGCTGCGGGAGGTGGCTGACCGTGATTGACGTTACCCCGTGCCAGCTCGGCCCGATCGCACCTCGCGGCCAGCTCGGCGGACGGCCGCGGGTGCGCGCCGCCTGTGCGTGCGGAATCACGATCAGCGGTTGGGACGCCTCGCAGATTCGCGACCTCTACGCGCGGCATCTCGCGATCCCGCGGCCACCGGCCGAGGTGCTCGCCAAGGACGCGCCGACGAAAGCCGATGTGTGCCGGTGGCCGGATTTCTTCATCTCTGGGCCCGGCCGCGCGGTCGCGTCGCGCACTTTCTGCCCGCACGACTACTACCTGACCGATTCTTGCCCCGGCTGCGACGCCGACCAGGAAGAGACGGCGACCTCGAGCGGGAGAACGCCCGAGCCCGAGCAGGGGGCCGGGCAATGACCGGCCCTCGTCTTCGCCGGTGGGCGTCCCGCGAGTACGTCTGGCGACTGCTCTACCCAGAAGGGCGCCGCCCGCGCCGCCCGATCCGCCGCGGCCGAGCCCTGTTGCACCTCACAATCGACGCCCTTGACGCCGTATTCCAGCGCGAGGAAGTCGCTCGGACTCAGCGCACCATCACCGAACTGTCTCGGCGAGAGGTGGCCAAATGACCTCCCTCGGCGCGCATGAGTCGGCGCGCAGCGGCTCGAATGTGTGGTTGACCCCGCCCGGCATCATTCACGCGCTCGGAACGTTCGACCTCGACCCGTGTGCGGCAAACGACCGGCCATGGGACACCGCGCGCGAGCACATCGCCCCACCCGACGACGGCCTCGCTGCACCGTGGAACGGCCGCGTGTGGCTCAACCCGCCATACGCCGATATCGCTCGCTGGCTCGACAAGCTTGCCGACCACGGGCAGGGCACCGCGCTCGTGTTCGCGCGCACCGAAACGCGCTGGTTCGTCGAGCATGTCTGGGCCCGCGCCTCGGCGGTGCTGTTCCTGTACGGGCGCCTGCATTTCCACCTACCCGATGGCAGCCGCGCCCACGGAAACGCGGGCGCGCCGTCGTGCCTCGTCGCGTACGGGGGCGACGACGCGATGCTGCTGCGCAGTTCGGACCTCGAGGGCGTCCACATCAACCGGTGGGAATTCGGGCTATGACCTCGCAGGCCGCCCCGATGCCGTGCACCGGCCCGGTGATCGTCGGCGTCGTCGAGGCGTACGCCCGCAACTGGCCGGACAAGCACCCGCCGATATTCCGATCGGCCGATGTGCTGCCGCTGCTACACGGCGACGACCGCGAATTCGCCGCCGCCTCAACCCTGCTCGACGCCGAACGCGTCCACTACCCGGAAGGTGCGCCCGAATGACGTCCGCAACGATCGCGCTGCCATGGTCTCGGCCGCCGCTGTCGCTCAACGACAACGGCGCGAGCCGCGGGGCGCGGTTCGCCAAGGCCGAGAAGATCCGCGACATACGCGACACCGTCGTCACCCTCGCCAAGGCCGCTCGCCTGCCGAAGAACGTCGACACGGCGACGATCACGCTGCACTACCGGCCACGCGACAACCGCGCCCGCGACTCAATCAACCTCGCGCCCACCGTCAAGGCCGTGGTTGACGGGCTCACCCCGCCGAAAGTCGTCATGGGCCGCAAGCGCGGGCCCGTCGTGCATTCCGGCTACGGATTCGTGCCCGACGACTCGACCCGGCACGTATCGACCCCCGAGCCCGTCATCCACCCCGCCGAGCGCGGTCGACCCGGCGCGCTGTGGCTCGAAATCACATGGACCGAGCAGGAGGCGTGACCCCATGGAGAAACGTCCGACGCCGTGGCTGGATTCGCTCGAGCGTGCCCACCGCATCCGCGAGGCCCGATTGCGTGAGCAGCCGGACGAGCCGTCGCCTGTGCCGGTCGAGCAGATCCCCGACGGCCGACCCATGATCTACGGCCGCGACTACTACATCGACGACCACGGCGACACCGTGCTCACGAGCGGGTACCTCCGGCGCGCCGGCGAGTCGCTTGTCGCCGTCCTGCTCGCGGCGATCGGGGTGCGCCGATGAGCAAGCCCGAGTGCGTTCGCTGCGCCCGACCGGTGGGCGATTCCGCGCCGCTGTGCCGCACCTGCGGCCAGAGCATCGCCGACGCCCTGCTGCGCGTGCCCGCGCTGCTCGACGAGCTCGCGATCACCCGCGCAGGCCTCGGCCGCAACGCCGCGGCGACCGCGACGAAATCACGCGGCGGCGAGGTGCCGCTGCCCGTGCAACCGGCCGGGTCCGCCGAGGTATGGACACCCGTCGGTGCCGCCATGGTCGGCGACTACGAACTCGCCGCCATCGGCAACACCGTGACCACATGGGCGCGGCTACTCGCCGAGGATCACGGCGTCGAGCCCTACATCGGCGGCCCGGCGCTCGTCGGCCTCACCGAGGCGCAGCGCAGCCCGCACACCGACGACCGCACCGGCGCGGCCCTGCCCGCTACCGCGCCCGGCGTCGTCGCTCAAGCCGCGGTGTGGCTCGCCGGGCACCACCGCGCCCTACGCGCACACGAGGCCGCCGGCGAGCTGCTCCACGACATCACCCGCGCGGTTGACGCGCTCGAGCGCCTGGTCGATCGACCGCCCGAGCGCCGCTACCTCGGCGCGTGCCCGGCGACGTTGCCGCGCGGCGAGACATGCGGGTACGAGCTGCGCGTCGACATCGACGACGAAACAGGCCGCCCGCAACCGTGGGTGAGGTGCGGGCGCGCCAGCTGCCGAACGCAATTCGAGGTCGCCACGATCGAGGCCGAGGCCCGCGCGCTCGCCGAGGCGCAGTGTTACACCGTCGCCGACCTCGTGCGGCTGACGGCCGCGATCGGCGCACCGGTGCCGAAACCGACGCTGTACCGGTGGGCGAAGGACCACAGGATCACCCCGCGCGGCTGGCAGCACACCGACGACCGCGGCGTGCGCATCACCGACCGGCAGATCGCGCCCGGCGACCCGCAGGTGTACCGACTCGGCGACGTGCTGGCGTACGCCGCCCGCAACCAGAGAGGATCGGCAGCATGACCTACCAACCGCACGGCGGCGATCGGTTTGCGCTTGAAAGCCACTACGAGGACGACGCGCCCGACCCGCGCCCGCTCTGGCGTGCGTGGGACCGCGAATGGCGGCAGATCGGGCAGTGGCACGAACAACCGTCGCCGAGCGAGCTCGCCGAGGACGGGGCCCTGACCGTCGACCAGCCGAACGGACGGCGCCGGACATGGCTCGTGATCGGCGGGAAGTTGGTCGACGAGCGCGAATTGGTGGCCGCCGGATTCAAAGCGCTCGGCGAGTACTTCCTCGCAGCGTCCGGGCCCGACGACGTCGACGCCGGATGGAACCGGCTCAAGCAGCGGCTCGACGAGCGGGCGCCGGTGTCCATCGAGGAGTTCATCGAGGCCCGCCTCGCCGAGGATGAGGCGGATCCGGCACGCGTACTGCGGCAGTGCGCGGTGATTCACTGGCTCATGGGCGAGGTTGCGCACTTCTACAACCACACGGGCGAGCCCGACTCAACCTGGGCGCTGATGCACAGGCGGGTCGCTGCAATCTGGTCGGATCACCCCGACTATCAACAGGAATGGGCCAACACGACGTCCTGACCTGCAACGTTGTCGATCAACTCGACAGCATGTTGTACAGTGAGACTCGAAACCGCTGCTGACGACGCGACCCCAAGATCCGACGTCACGGCGGTTTTCTCATGCCCACGTCCGGGCGCCACTCTCGCATCGCAAGGAGCACCGTCGTGCTGTCCACGCTTTCCGCTGCCCTCACCGCGGTCCCCTGGACCGAGGTCGCCATCGTCGCCGGCAAGATCGCCGTCGCCGTGATCGGCGTGTTCATCTGATGAGCCCGTTACCGACGATCGGCCGCACGGTCCATTTCCAGACCTACGGCACGCCGGGCGGCGAGCATCCATCCCAGACCGTCGCCGCGATCGTCACGGGCATACACCCCGCTGCCGCGGCGGACCTGTTCGTGATCTACCCGAACGGGACGTCGCACAAAGAGATGGTGCCCTGGGCGTCCGAACCGACCCCCGGCCACTGGAACTGGCCGCCGCGGGTCTGACCCCTGATCGTTCGCAGCGCGTCAAACCGCATCGAAGCACGGCAAGCACCTAGGGAGAGACCCCCGACTCTCCGCAACCCGGCGCATCCATACGCCGGGGGGCACGCTGCGCGCTGCGAACCCCACACCATGAGGAGCCCGCACGATGGATCACTGCGCCCACGTCATCGCCTACTGCATCGAGGTCGCGCGTGCCCACTGCGAGGCGTTCGCGAGCGTGATCGGAATCCCGAACGTGCTCGACGGCCTTGCCGAGGACATCGCGCTCGCGTGGGCGCACCACAAGGCGGCGTAATGGAACTAATCGGCTACCGCATCGCCCGCCGCGAGCGCGTCGAGGGCCCATGGATCGCCGACTACGACGGCGGCACCGTGCACGAGAACCTCGACGAGGCAACCGCGCTCGCCAAGCGCGCGCAATCCGAGACCGGCGTGCGGTACGAGCTCGAGCTCGTCTACGCCGAACCAACCAGCGAAGGAACCGAGTAATGGACACGCTCGCCGCCATCGTCGCCATGCTGCGCTGCCACCCGGTACGCACGCTCGAGGCGCCGTATCACGCACCGATCGGCTACTGGACATGGTGAGCCGGTACCTCGCGGGCGTGCTGCGCAACCTCGCCGACCGCATCGACCCGCCACCGCGGCGCCCGATGGGGTACGGACGATGAACCTGCCGGACCTGACCGCCGAGGGACACGAGATCGCCGCGCAGGAATGCGACGCAATCGCCGACCACCTCGACCGCATGGCCGAGATACACGACGGCTCGCTCGGCCCGTACCTCGAGCGGCAACACCGGAACGACGCTGCGAACGTCCGAGCCCGCGCAGCCAAGCATCGGCGCGCCGCGGCCGACAAGCTCGCGCGCGAAGTGACGCACATCGTCGTCGTCTGAGATGGTCGCACGTCGCACCACAACGCAGCGCGGCCTCGGCTGGCGTCACCAGCAGGAGCGGGCACGCCTACTCGCCCGTCACCGCGATGGCGACCGCTGCTGGTGGTGCGGCGAACCGATGTACCGCGACGCTGCCCGCAACCCGGACGGCGGCGCCCTCGCTGCCGATCACAGCCACGCCCGCGCCCACGGTGGCACCATCGCCGACCGCCTACTGCACGACCTGTGCAACAAGGCCCGCGGCGATGGTTCGCGCGACCACCAGCGGCCGGCACTCGTCCGCATGGCTGGCGGCCACAACGGCAACGCACTCGCCTGGGGTGACTGAATGCTGTACCTCGTGATCGGACCGCCGGCCGCCGGCAAGAGCACATGGTGCCGCTCGCAGGCCGGGCCCGACGACATCGTGATCGACTTCGATCGGCTGGCGCAGGCACTCAGCGTGCGCGACGACGCGGCCGGCCACGATCACCCGGACGCACTGAAGAAGGTCACCAAGGCAGCAAGGCGGGCCGCGATCGACACCGCGGTCGGTTTGGCCGGCATGGTCGACGTCTACGTGATCCACTCGACGCCCTCGCCGAGGCTCGTCGCCGACTACCGGCGCAAGGGCGCGAAGGTCGTGGTTGTCGACCCTGGCCGTGACGTCGTCATGGCGCGCGCCAAGGCCGAGCGGCCCTGGTGGATGCAGCAGGTAGTTAAGCGCTGGTACGAGGCCCCGACGCGCGTGCCAGGTTCGGCGACCGTCCAGCAATCGGACCAGCATACGACCAGCAACGCGCTGGCCTGGTGAAAATCCAGGCCCCCGGCCCCTGACTCGGCCGTGGCAGTCAGGCGATTTCTCTCTCCCCCGGCGGACGCTGGGGGCGGATGCCGAGAGGGGGCGCACTGCCCGTGAACGAGTCGGTGGCAGATCTACGGCCGGAAACCCTCGGCGAACGAGGCTCGGCCCTATGGGACGCCCTGATGGACGACAGGGGGCAGGACGTGCCTCGCGCCGTCCTCGCCGGCGAGGCCGCCCGGCTGGCGGACAGGCTCGACAAGCTAGATCAGCTACTCTCGGGCAACGTCGATTGCTGGACTCGGCTACGTCACCGCGAAGGCAATGACGACGCCGTTCTGATCGTCGACTCGGCCGCCGGCGAGGCAAGGCAGGCGACGAACACTCTTCGCCAGCTGGTTGCCCAGCTCGTCGGCTCGACCGCCGACCAGGGATCGTCGGGAGGTTCGATTGCTGACGAGCTGGCCCGCCGACGGGCTGGTAGGGATACAGGAACCTAGAGTTTCCTGGCGCCCGAGGACGGCGGTCGACTACCTCGCCGCCGAGGACGCAATCGACCTCGCTGATATCGCCGGGCGGCGCCTGCCGCCATGGCAGGCGACCGTCGTTCGCGACGGGATGGCACGGCGAGCAGACGGCAAGTGGGCTGCGTTCGAGGTCTGCGTGCTCTGTAGCAGACAGAACGGCAAGAACGGCTCACTCGAGACCGTGGTGCTTGGCTGGATGCTCAACGAGCCGGGCGTGCAAATCCTGTACACCGCACACGAGTTCGCGACCGCACTCAAGACCATGAACAAGCTCATGACCTTGTTCAACGGCTGCGAAATGCTGCAACGCGAGCTCATGCCGCGGCAGCCGCGGCAGGGCAACGGGCGCGAGTCGATCACGCTGCGCAACGGCTCGGCGATCTACTTCCGAACCAGGACGAAACAAGGTGGCCGCGGCGGCAGTTTCGACCGGCTGATCGTCGACGAGGCGATGATCTGCTCACCCGAGGCGCTCGCGGCGCTGACTCCACTACTCACCACCGCCGCGAACCCGCAGATTTGGTACCTCGGATCAGCCGCAGACGCCGACAGTCAGGAGCAGTGCGGCCAGTGGTCGTCGCTTCGGGCGCGTGCCCTCGGCAAGTCCGAGAAACGGCTGCTGTGGCTTGAATGGTCGGCGCCCGAACCGCCCGAGGATGCGTCGCCGGCCGAGCGTGCGGCGTGGCGACTGGATCGCGCGAACTGGGCAGCAGCCAACCCGAGCCTCGGATACCTGTTCGACGAGGAGTTCATCGAAGGCGAAATGGCGACATTCGCCGCGCAGCTCGAAAAGTGGGAAGTCGAGCGGCTCTCGGTTGGTCGATGGCCGCGCCCGTCCGAGGAACACGAGCCTGTCGTGCCGCCGACGACTTGGGAAAACATGGCCGAGCTGAATGTGCGCGTGGGCGGACCGATCGCGATCGCAGTCGACATGAGCGAAGACCTCTCGACGTGCGCGATTGGAGCCGCAACCTACACCGTCGACGACCGGATCCGAATCGAAATCGGCCACCAGGGCACAACTGACGGCCTGGTCGAACGGATCGTCGACCTAGTGGACCGCTGGGACCCGTGCGCGGTCGTCATCAACTCGTCATCGACTGCTGCATCGCTGGTGCCGAAGCTGCGAAAGGCCGGTATCGAGCCGGAAATCACCAGCGGCACGCAAGCCGCGGACGCTGCGGTCGGTTTCGTCGATGACGCCATCGCCGGACGCCTCTCACATGCTGACGATGCCCGACTCAACGACGCTGTGGCATCGGCCAAGAAACGACCACTCGGCGGCGGCCGGTTCGGCTGGGACTACACCGCCGGCGACGTGACCCGAGTGCAGGTTGTGACGCTCGCCAGATGGGGCCTATTGACGTTCGGCCTCGATATTCGACCGCCACAGATCGCCACGCAGGCCGACGACGGCGACCTCGTCGAGGACGAGCTCATGGTCGCAGGTTTCTAGAGGGGAGGTGCGCGCGATGGACAAGCCGCTCACGATGCCGACAGCCGAAATCGGCTACGGCACCGACGGTCTGAGCTACGGCGCCGACTCGACGACGTTTTGGCAGTCGTCGGAGGAAACCCCCGAGCTGCGCTGGCCGCGGAACGTCCGCGTGTATCGCCAGATGGCGCGCCAGGATGCACAGATCACGTCGGTTCTGCGCGCGGTCACCCTGCCGGTGCTGCGGACGAAGTGGCGTATAGACCCGGCCGGGGCCCGGCCCGAGGTCGTCGCGCACATCGCGACCGACCTCGGGCTACCGGTCAAGGGCGGCGCCGAGGTGCCGACTCGCCAGCGTGGCCGGTTCTCGTGGCAGGAGCACCTCGCGGCGGCGCTGCGCTGCTTGCGGTACGGGCACGCGTTTTTCGAGCAGGTGTACCGAGTCGGCGACGACGGGCTGTACCACCTGCGCAAGCTGGGCCCGCGGTTGCCCGAGACGATTTCCGATATTCAGATCGCCCGCGACGGCGGATTGCTGTCGATCGAGCAATACGGATTCGGCGAGGCGGCGCAGGCTACCCGGATTCCGGTCGATCGGCTCGTCGCATACGTCGTCGACCGCGAGGGCGGCGACTGGACCGGTAACTCGCTGCTGCGACCGGCCTACAAGCATTGGCTCATCAAGGACCGTTTGCTACGCGTGCAGGCGCAGACGATCGAGCGCAACGGCATGGGCGTGCCGGTATACGAGGCGGGCCCGAACGACGATCAGCGCCAGCTCGACGCCGGAAAGAAGATTGCGCAGAGCTACAAATCCGGCCAGGCGTCGGGCGCGGCCACGCCATATCAAGCCAAGCTCCGGCTCGCCGGCGTCGAGGGCAATCTGCCCGATGCGAACCCGGCGATTCGTTACCACGATGAGCAAATCGGGCGCGCGGTGCTCGCCCACTTCCTGAACTTGGGCACACAGACCGGTTCCTGGGCCCTCGGAAGCACGTTCGCCGACTTTTTCGTCATGTCGTTGCAGACGGTCGGCGAAATGGTGCGCGATACGGCCCAAGCGCACGTCATCGAGGATCTTGTCGACGCGAATTGGGGCACGAATGAGCCTGCGCCGCGTCTGGTGTTCGACGAAATCGGCACTCGGCAGGCCGCGACCGCCGACGCGCTGAAAGTCCTCGTCGATGCCGGGCTCATCACGCCCGACGAGGCGCTCGAGCAAGCGGCACGGCAGGACTACGGATTACCCGCGAAGGATCCCGACGCTGTCGACACCCCCGAACCTGCTGCCGCGCCCGCGCTCGCGCCCGTCGCGCGGCGCGCACGTGCCCGAATCGAGCCGAATGGAGCGCTGACGCTGTGGTGAACACACCAAATCGCGGCCGAGACAACGAGTCTCGCGACCCGTGGTACCGGATCAAGAACAGCGGCGGCCGTGGGATGAGCGCCGAGGTGCTGATCTACGACGAAATCGACCCGTACTGGGGCACCTCGTCGGCCACGTTCGCGCGTGACCTCGCGCAAATCGACGCCGAGGCGATCACTGTGCGTATCAACTCGCCCGGTGGCGACGTCTACGAAGGCCTTGCGATCCTCAACTCGCTACGCGGGCACCGCGCGCGAATCACGGTCGTTGTCGATGGGCTCGCGGCGTCCGCGGCGAGCTTTATCGCCATGGGCGGCGACGAAATCGTCATGGGCCGCAACGCCGAGATGATGATTCACGACGCGCGTTCGTGGACCGGCGGCCATGCCGACGAGCTGCGGAAGAAGGCCGAATACCTCGACAGGGTGTCCGACAACATCGCCTCGATTTATGCCGAGCGCGCGGGCGGCACCGCCGAGCAGTGGCGCGAAATCATGCGCGCCGAAACGTGGTTCTCGGCCGCCGAAGCAGTCGCGGCCGGCCTCGCCGATCGTGTCGAGGCGGCGCCCGCCGCCGAGCTCGCGCCGGTCGCTCGGTTCGACCTCTCAGCTTTCAACTACGCGGGGCGCCGCGCCGCACCCGCGCCAATGACCCCCTCAGCCACCGAGGCCGAGGCCAACCAGAAGGGATCGCGCATGACTGCACTCGCCGCCATCGCGAAGCGCCTCGGCGTCGCCGAGGATGCCGACGAGGCGACCATCACCGCGGCGCTCGACGCCGCGATCGGTCGCCCGAAGAACATCGACCCCGTCGAGCTGCCGTACACCCCGGCCGACGTCGATTTCGTGCGAGTGCTGGCCGACGTCGGCCCGGCGCTGCTCGAGGCCGCGAACGCCGTCGTATCGGACGGCAAGTCGACCGACGCCAAGGCCTTGGCGCAGCCGATCGTCGACAGCTTCCCCGATGCCATCGAGACCGCGAACGAGGCGCTCGAGGCGTGGGGACAGACCGCGCCACCGGAGCAGCCCGCCGAGACGCCGGCCGCGCCCGCCGCCCCGGCTGCCGCGACGGCCAAGCTGCCCGATGGCGTCGTCGCAATCGAGTCGGCCGCGCTCGCCGAGCTGCGCACGCAGGCCGCCCGCGGCGACCAGGCCCGCCGCGAGCAGGAACGCGCCGAGCGTGTGGCTGCGGTCGACAACGCCGTGCGCACCGGTCGTATCGCGCCCGCGCAGCGAGAGAACTGGATTGCGCGACTCGAGAAGGACCCGAGCGAGGCGTCGGTGCTGGCCGCGCTCGCGCCGGTCTACCCGGTCGGGGCCGAAATCGGCCACGCCGCACCCATTCACGACGACAACAGCGACGACGTTTACGACGCGCTGTTCGGAAAGGACGCCTGACCATGGCCGAGCACACCCCAATTTTCAAGCCCGGCGAGGCGATCACTCGCAACACCTCGGCCGCGGTCACCGGCGGTCAGCTGCTGATCGTGTCCGGTAACAACACCGTCGCCCCGAGCTCGGCCGCCTCGGCCGCGTGGCTCGGCGTCGCCGCCTACGATGCCGCGTCCGGCGCGCCCGTCACTGTGCTGTCCGGCGGCGTGCACGAGCTCACCGCGTCCGGCGCGATCGCCGCCGGTGCCGCCGTGATCCCGGCCGCCGCTGGCGCGGTCGCGACCATCGGTTCGGAAACCAACTACGCCGCCGTCGTCGGCGTCGCCCTCGCGGCGGCATCCGGCGGCAAGGTCCTCGTCAAGCTCGCCCGCTGATTCGGGAGAACAGGAAGAAACGCTATGCCGTACACCTATCCGCCCGCGGCGCCGACCATTTCGGGCGACAACGTCACCATTTCTCGGTTCCTGAAGGAACCGAACCTGATCGCGCGGCGCCTGCGCGAGCTCGCCGAGCAGCGGTTCATCGCCGACGTGCTGCTGTCGGGCCGCTACGACGCTGTCGGCGGGTCGATCGCCTACGAACAGGGCGAGTCGATCTACTCCGACCGTGCACCCGAGGCCGTCGCGCCCGGCGCCGAGTACCCGCTGACCCCGATCACCGAGGGCCCGGCGCAGGTCGCGAAGACCGTCAAGTGGGGCCGCGATACCGAAATCACCGACGAGGCCATCGCTCGCCGGAAGATGGACCCGGTTAACCGCGCCCTCAAGAAGATGGTTAACCAGATGGTCAAGACCATCGACTCGGTTGCGCTGGCCGCGATCGCATCGCAGGTCACCCAGACCTCGGCCGCCTCGGCGCCGTGGGACACCGGCACCCCAACGATCCTGCGCGACGTGCTGCGCGTCGTCGCCGAAATCCGGGCGCTCAACGAGGGTTACGAGCCCGACATCATCGTCGTCGACGACCTCACCTGGGCCAACGTCATGTCCGACGACAAGATCGCGTCCCTGCTGCGGCGCGAAGACGGCATGGCGCCGGTCTACACCGGCAATTTCCCCGAAATCGGCGGTCTGCGATTCCTGCCGACGCCGAATCTGCCGGTGGCCGATACCGCACTCGTCGTCGACTCGACGCAGCTCGGCGGCATGGCCGACGAGAAGCTCGCCGGACCGGGCTACGCCTCGGCCGGTGGCAGCATTCCGGGCGTCGAGGTCAAGAGCATCCGGGACGAGGACAAGGACCTGTACCGGCTGCGGTCGCGTCGTGTCACTGTCCCGGTCGTGCTCGAGCCGCGCGCGGCGTGGAAGATCACCGGTGTGGTGACGCCGTGAACGTGATCGTTACGGCGCCGCTGGTCGTCGTGCCCGACGCCGCGGGCAACCTGCGCTATTTCTACCGCGGCGCAGTCATCGACGAACTGTCCGAGCGCGACTACGACCGGCTCATCGGCGACGGCATGATCGTCGACGCCGCCGCGGCCGTGGTCGGTCCGGCCGTCGAAGCTGAGGGCGGCGCAGCCGAGGGCGGCGTCGGCGAGCCGCCCGAGAGCCCGTCCGGCGAGCCCGTGCCCGAGCGGCCGAAGCAGGCCGCACCGAAAGAGGCATGGGTTGACTATGCCGTGCTCAATGGCATGACCGCGGCTGACGCCGAGGCCATGACCAAGCCCGAGCTGATCGCGAAGTTGGCGTAGTCGTGCCGCTGCTCATTGTCGACGAGGTCATGCGTGGTTGGCGCTCGCTCACCGATGAGCAGCAAGCCGACGCGCAGCTGCTCATCGACGCCGCGGTCGCATGGGTGCGCGACCCCGAGCGCCGCCCGGACATCGCCGACGACGACCCGGTCGGAAAACGGGTCGTCCTCGAGGTAGTACGAGCGGCGCTCGCGGCGGGCCCTGATTTCACCAATCACGTGTCGTACGCCGACACCATGGGCCCGTGGTCGACCTCGGGAACGCTGGCTACCCCGGCCGGCGTGCTGATATTCAGCGAGGCGCACGAGCGCATGCTCGGTATCTCGTCGGACCCGGTGCCGCGCGGCGATTTCGGCGACCCGTGCGACTACCGGTACCCACCAGCGGGCGCGGTGCTGCCGTGATTACGGTGATCCGTCACCGCGGCGGCGGCATGGATGACGACGGCAACCCGATCCCGTCGACCGACACCGAGCTTGCAGCGGTCGCGGTCGCGCCAGGCGCGAATCCCGACTACCTCGACCGCGGCCGGAATGGGCAGCGCGTCGAGTGCACGGTGTATTTCTCGCCCGCGGTCGACCTCGTCGGCACCGACGAGCTCACCGTCGACGGACAGCGCTACTGGGTAGCGGTCGAGCAATGGCGGCCACGCGCCGACCGGCCCGGCCGCCGCACCGGCACGCTCGCGCTGTGCAGCAGAGGGGAGGGGTAGCCATGGCACCGCCTCGCGTGCGGCTCAACCACCGCAACATTGAGAAGCTGCTCAAATCCGATGCGTTCGCGAACCTCGTCAACGATGCCGCGATCCGCGTCGCTGCGGCGTCGGTCAGCGACAACGTGCACGTAGACCGGTACACCACCGACCGCGGCGCCGCCGCTGTCGTGGTGCCCGCCGAGGAGCAGGCGCGCGACGGCGTGCTGACCCGCGGTGCGGCAGCTGCCGGCCTCGAGGTCAAGCAGAAGCCGTGAAACCGCTTCGGCTACCGGCCGACCCGGCCAAGGCGGCGAAGAATCACCTTGCCGCCGTGCTGCCCGCAATGGTCGCCGCACCGTCGCCGACATTCGGCATGGTCCTGCCCGCCAATTGGTCGCCGTCCAGCCCGCCGGCGGTCGTCGTGTTCGACGACGGCGGTTCGGCGCGGTGGCCTGTCGAAACGCGCCCGCTGCTGCGGGTGACCGTGTGGACGAACGGCCGCGACCGTGGCCGGGAGATAGCCGGGGCCGCCCTCGGCGTACTGCTGTCGCACCGCATCGCCGGTATCGCGACGATCACCGATCCGTCCGGGCTGCTCGAGGCTCGCGACTCAAACAACGCCGGGCAAATGACCTCGTTCACGGTCCGCGCCCGTTCTCGCACTCTGCCCGCCTGATTCGGGCCGAGCACACACACAAGGAGGTGCCGTCATGGCACGCGATCCCGATAACGTCAAGATCTGGTCGGACGCGAGGGTATTCCTTGCGATCGGCGAAACCCGGCCCGCCGTTCCGAGCGACGTCGACACGGCGTTCGATACCGGCTGGGAAGAGGCCGGAATCCTCGACGGCGAAGACGGTTTCGGCGAGGAACGCTCGCAGGACGAAAGCGAGTTCTTCGGCTGGGGCATCGGCCTGATAAAGGTGGGCGGCCGGAACTACGGCCTGTCCCGGACGTGGTCGCCGCTCGAGGACAACCCCGTCATTCGGGGCCTGGTCTGGCCGGGCTCGACCGACATCAAGCTGAAGCTTCCGAAGCCGGTCTACCGCTGGATTGCGTTCGAGACCGACAGCGATTTCGGCGACCGCGAGCGCCTCATCGCCACCAAGCGCGCCCGCATCTGGGTGCCGGCGAACAACCGCAACGAGTCGGACATCACCAAGTGGGAAGTCCAGACGAAGTTGTTCGCCGACGGCACGGGCGACGTGTTCGACCGCCAGATCCCGGCAGTCACCCCGTAGCGGCTGCCGCCGCTGGCGGCGCGGTTCCTGTGCGGGTTCACCGCGCCGCCAGCACCCCTCACTCACTGATGAAACCCGCATGCATAGAGAGGAACCCGCACATGTCCAACAACAACCGTCGCCGCCGTCCGCGCCCCGCAGGAGCGCCCGAGCCGCGCGACCACCAAGCGCCCAAGTCGCCCGCACAGCGCGAGGCCGAGGGCGTCGACACCGTCAATGTCCACTGGCGCGGATTCAAGTTCACCGTGCCGTCTCGGCCGGAACTGTGGGACTACTGGGCCGTGTCGCGTCCGCTGTCGCAGAACAACTACCCCGAGACCTGCCTCGGGCTGCTCGGTCCGCGGCAGGCGAGCCAGATTCACGCCGCATACCCGCAGCTGACCAACAAGGACGCCGCCGAGATGTTCGCCGAGCTGTTCAACGCCATTGCTGAGGCGTGCGGGTTCGGCAACTCGGGAAACTAACAACGCTGCTGGCGCTGATCCGCGATCACGAGGACCAGCTCGAGGCGGACCTTGCCCACCACTGCAACGGCCTGCGCTACACCGACCGCTGGCGCTACGACGAGCACGGCGTGCCGCTGCTGACGTTGCGCGAAATCTGGGTCCGAATCCAGCAGCTACCCGGCGATTCTGAGCTCGTCATGCTCGGCAACGACGGCCGCCCGCGGTGGTCGGATGCCGATTTCTTGCTGTCCGACATCGTGCACGTTCTGTCCGGCAAGCCGCACCCGGCCCGCCCGAAACCGCGCAAGCGGGAACGGGAGACGCCGCGGCGTGCCGCGCTGCGTCGACGGCGTATCGCCGAGAAGCGCAGGCGTGAAGCCGAAGGGGGGTAGTCATTGACTGAGCCGATTGCCTATGCGGCGCTCCAGGTCATTCCGTCGCTCGACGGCGTGCAGGGCGCGATCGACGGGCAGCTGACGGGCCCGCTGGTGTCGTCCGGCCGGTCGGCCGGACGCGCCGCGGGACGCGCGGTGGCGTCCGGGCTCGAGGCGGCGCGGGCCGAGGTTGCGCGTGCCTCGCAGGCGCTCGCCGCGGCCCGCGACAAGGAAGCCGACGCCGCGGGCAAGATCCGCGTCGCCGAGGCCAAGCTGCAAGAGCTGCGCGCCAAGGGCAACGCCAGCGCGAGCCAGCTCGCCCGTGCTGAGGAAGCGCTCGCCACCGCGCAGCGCAACGGCGCCCGCGCCTCGGCCGCCCGCCAGCGCGCCGTCCAGGACCTCTCCGACGCGCGGGTGCGGCTGGCGAACGCCACCGACGACGCCACCGAGAGCGAAGGGCGTTTCTCGGCGGCGCTGTCGGGGCTGCGCGACCGGCTCGGCACCACCACCAAGGAGATGGCCGCCGCGAGCGCCGCCGCGGCCGGCATCGGTGCCGCGATGGTGGCCGCGTCGACAGCGATCGAAACCGAGTCGCTCAACGACAAGTTGGCCGCACAGTTGGGCGCCTCGCCGAAGATGGCCGCCGAGTTCGGGCAGATCGCCGGCAACCTGTACTCGCAGGCCTACGGCGACAGCCTCGGCCAGGTAAACGACGCCCTCAAGAACGTTTGGCAGCAGGGCCTCGTCGCCGAGGATGCGGCTACCGCCGAAATCGAGGCCGTCACAGCCTCGGTGCTCGACCTCTCAAGCGCGTTCGACGAGGACGTTTCCGCTGCGGCGGCGGCTGTCGGAACTCTGCTCAAGACCGGCCTCGCGCCCGACGCGCGATCGGCGATGGACACCATTACCCGCGGGTTCCAGGAAGGCGCCAACAAGGGCGGCGACCTGCTCGACACGTTCATCGAGTACCCCGCATTGTTCCAAGCGCTCGGTCTGTCCGCGACTGAAGCCACGGGCCTACTCGCGCAAGGCCTCGACGCTGGCGCATTCAACGCCGACAAGGTCGCCGACGCGCTCAAGGAATTCCAGATCCGGGCGACCGACGGCAGCGAGACGTCGAAGGCCGCTTACGAGGCACTCGGGCTGTCCGCTGAAGAGATGACGGCCAAGATCGCCGCCGGTGGCGCGGGTGCGCGCGAGGGGCTCGACACCGTGCTCGACCGGCTGCGCGCCATGGAGGACCCCGTAGCGCGCAATGCCGCCGCGATCGGGATCTTCGGCACGCAGGCCGAGGACCTGGCGGGGGCGCTGTTCGCGCTCGACCCGTCCGCGGCCGTCGACAGCCTCGGCAAGGTTGAAGGCGCGGCCGCACAGCTCGGCACGACCCTGTCGGACAACACCGCGACCAGCGTCGAGAAGATCAAACGGTCGATACAAACCGAGCTCGGTGAGGCGCTCACCAATTCGGTGACATGGATCCAGAACAATGAGAACGTCGCGAAGGGCCTCGGCATCACCCTCGGCGTGCTCGCCGGCGCCCTCGTCACGGCCAAGGTTGCAGCGACCGGATACGCCGTCGCCCAAGGCATCATGGCCGCCTCGACCGGCGCGGGAACTGCGGCGCTGACCGCGAATTCGCTTGCCCTCGGCGCCTACACGGTCGCGACGGGCGTCATTCGAGGCGCGACGATGGCATGGTCGGCGGTGCAGTGGGCGCTCAACGCCGCGCTATTCGCGAACCCGATCGGCGCCGTGGTGCTCGCCGTCGGCGCGCTGGTCGCCGGAATCGTGGTCGCCTACCAAAAGTCCGAGACTTTCCGCAATATCGTCGAGGGCGCGTGGAACGCCATACAGACAGCCGTTTCGTTTGTCTGGGAAAGCGTGCTAAAACCGTTTTTCGGTTGGTGGGGCGACCGATTCGCCGACGCTGGCAACATCGTTACCGGCCTCGCCGACAAAGCGCGCGAGGTCAAGGACCGGATAGTCGACGATTTCGGCAAGCTGGTCGGATTTATCACCGGCCTGCCTGGCAAGGTGAAGTCTGCCGCCTCGGGATTGTGGGACGGAATCACTGACGGATTCCGAACCGCGCTGAATTGGCTCATTTCCAAGTGGAATAATTTCCGGCTCGGATTCGATTTCACTATTCCGGTTATCGACAAACACATTTCGTTCTCGATCGACACTCCCGACCTGCCGCTGCTCGCCAAAGGTGGCGTCGCAGGGCGCACGACGGCGGGGCTGCTGTTCGGGCCGGGCACCGGCACCTCGGACAGCATTCTTGGCGTCGGCGCCGACGGTATCCCGACCGCGCGCGTATCGGCCGGTGAGGGCGTCGTCACCGAGGACGCAATGCGCCGCGGCGGCGCCGAACTCGTTGCCGCACTGAACCGCGGATGGACGCCCCCGGCCGAGTGGCTACACGGGATGGTGCGCGGCGGCGCCCGCCTGGCGCATGGCGACTACGACGGGTCGCTGAACCGCCTCGGCATCACCGAGGATTCGCCGATCGTGGCCGCGGTGCTCGGCCTGCGGTCGCTGCTGCACGAGGGCAACTACACGGGCAACCTGCGCGATGCGTTCGGCGTCGAGGAGGATCACCCGCTGGTCTCGGCCGCCCTTGGTGGGCACTCGCTGCTCGCCCGCGGCGACTACGACGGCCGCCTGCGGCAGTTCGGCATCGAGGAAGATAACCCGCTCGTCGACGCCGCGATCGGTGGCGGCGCCCTGCTGCGCGGCGACTACCGCGCGAACCTGCGCCGCTTCGGAATCCAGGAAGACGACGCACTCGTCGACGCCGGCCTCGGCCTCGGCGGGCTACTGCGCGGCGACTACACCGGCAACCTGCGCCGCTTCGGAATCCAAGAGGACAACCCCGCGGTTACTGCGGCGCTCGAGGCGCGCCGATTCCTGGCGTCGCTGCCCGGTTTCGCCGGTGGTGGCGTCGTGCCCGGCGCCGGGTCTATGACGCCGGTGCAACAGGGCATGTGGGAATCACTGCGTAATGCGTTTCCCGAGGCGCAGTTGACCTCGGCCACGCGCACAGCTGACGTGGGCAGCGGCTACGACTTTCACATGCAGGGCAAGGCAATTGATATTGCCGGGCCGAATATGGCGGCAATGGCCGATTGGATCGCGAGCAATTACCCCGGCTCGCTCGAGCTCATCCACGGAAACGGATTCAGTCGCAATATCGACGAGGGCAAGAACGTCGGCGACGGCATGAGCTTTTTCGGTCCCGACACCATGGCCGGACATAACGACCATGTGCATTGGGCCATGGCCTCGGCGCCGTCGGTCGGCACGGTCGAGCCCGGTTCCGGCGGCGGACTCACGCCAGGCGGCACTGGTGGCGCGAGCGGCGCAGGCGCGTCGAGCCCGAGCGTTGGATCCGGCGCTGGCGGGACCTCGCCCGGTGGCGCAGCTGGCGCGACCGGCACCCGGCCGCCAGGTACCGCTACGCCGGTGTGGGTGGATAACTGGCCGAGCAACTTCGGCGCCGCGGCGTCGACGTCGACGACCTCGACGCCGGGCGTCGGTGGCACGGCGTCGGATCCGGCTGCGCCCGCGGTCGGTGGTGGCGGCGTCGAGCAGCACTACGGCGCCGGGCAAGAGCTCGCGGCCACACCCGAGCAGGCCGCCGACCCGTGGGGTGAGTGGGCCAAGGGCGTCGGCGACGGATTCCGTGGCTACCTCGAGAACAACTGGAAAGAGATGCTCAACAGCGGTCTATCCATGCTCGGAATGGGCGCCGTCGGCGGGGGCGGCAACACCTACAACATCGTGGGCCCGGACCCGCGGCAGGCGGCGATGGCTGTCGAGCGGGTGCACCGGCGCGAGGCCATGGCGTCTATGCGGCGAGGGGGATTCGGGCGATGACACTGCATCCGCTGCTGGAAATCGAGACGACGAAGGTGTGCTACTTCGGCATCTCGGGTAAGTGCTGGCATCTCGCAGGCGTCGGCGCCGGCGCCGAGGGTGTCGCGCTTGGCGACTCGCCGTCCGGGCACATGTTCGCGCCGACGAGCATTCTCGTATCCGAGGGTGCCCGCCAGGATGGCGCGGATTTCCTGCGTTCGGTGCGCAGTAAGAAGGAAATCGATTTCATCGTCGATATCGGCGGCGACACGCTGCCGCTGCTGCTCACCCGCCCGCGGCACTGGTACGCCGTGCATGACTCCTGGTTTCGCGATTGGTCGACCGATAAGCCGGGCACGCTGGCGTTCTGGACGCGCTATCAGGGCTGGCGATACCAGCAGGTACGGCTCGACTCGGCGCCCGCGCCGGTTACCGGCATAGACCCGGCGCTGAACCTGCACGAGGCCTATCAGATGGGCATTGTTGCCCTCGACCCGCTCGAGCATCACATGCCCGAGCCGTCGGTATGGGTCAACGCCGACGGGTTCGGCGAGGGTGTCGTCGTCGGCCGCAACGCCGCCGATCAGCCGGCGTGGCCGCGGTATGTGATGAACGGGCCGGGCCGGTTCCATATCGGCGACCTCGGTGGCGGCGATACCCCGCGCATCGTCGAAACGCCGCCGATCCTCGAGGGCGAAACGCTGCGCATCGACACCCACCCGCGGCACCGCACCGCGCGTGTCTACTCCGACGCGCTGCCGTCCGGCCGCAATGTGTGGGGCGCGCTCGCCGGTAGGCGTTGGTTCAAATCCATTGACCCATGGTCGAGCGTCTCTATCCCGGTGCGCGTCACCGACGGCGGCAGCACCGAGTCAACGGTGCGTCTCGACGTCGACCCGCGCAGCTCGAGGCCGTTCTGATGTGGGATCACGCCGCCGAAGCGCGGCGCATGGATCGCCTCGAGCGCGAGGACGCCGAGGCGCGCCGCGACCAACGGGTATTGGTGCGCTACTACGACAAATTCCTGCAAGAGGTCGGCGAGGAAGGCCGCTATCTGTCGTTGCAGTGCACGGGGAAGGTGTTCGGTGCCGGTGGCTTGAAAATGGTTCTACCGCGCGATATCACGAACTACGACCACCTGTTTCGCAACCCGGACGGCGCCGACGCCACGATCCCGATCACCGTGAATTTCAGTGCGGGCAAGCGGTGGGACGGCTACATCACGCGCATTGCCCGCATGCGCGATCAGGACGGTACCGAGACGATCGACGTCGAGGCTATTCACTGCTGGCACCACATCGCGACGACGTGTCTGTATCCGTCACCGTTCGCGCCGATCTTGGCGCAGTGGCCGCGGCACATGATCGGTATCGGCCCGGTTCTTACGCTGTGGGCTATTTTCATGGCCTGCAATCTCATTCGGCAGCAGTCGCTTGCGTTTCCGCAGCAGTGGAGCGACGCCCCCGAGTGGGCGCGCACCGATGCACTCTGGCCGATCGCGCTCGTGCCGGTGTGGATCCCGACCGATACGAGCCCGTGGCGTGCCGCGGTCGCGCGCATGGACCAGGCCGACCAGCTGTTCGAGCCGCTGGTCGCCGATACCGGCGTGATGCTGACGGCGCGGTTCTTCCTGCCCGAGGACGGCGACGAGCAGCCCGCGCCCGATTGGTACTACCTCGACCGGCCGACGGTCGTGCTCGAGGGACTGGACAAGTCCGGCAGCGTCGGCCCGACCGGCACCCTGCTCGACGGCCTCATCTCGTTTTTCGAGGAATGGGTCGACGACACGACGTTGGTCCGGTATCCCAACTTCAACGCGCAGTCGGAATACGAAGCGGTCTACGGGAATATGGGCCCGTTCGGCACGTTCCGCGGGCTGCCGCACGTGTGGTACCTCGAGGGCGAATACTCCGGTATCGGCACCGCCGAGGTGGCGATCCACAAGCCGACAGCGATCGACGTCATTGTCGGCGGCAAGTCGCCGGGCTGGGTGAACGCCGGCATTGAGTTCGCCATGAAGAATCTGCTGTCGTGGCTGGGGCTGCTGATCGGCATGCCCGGTCTCGACGCCCTGTATCAGGGGCAGCTGGACGACGTGTTTCTCGCGTGGATGGTGTACCGCGATGCCGGTCGCGCCGAGCGCGCCGGACCGTTCGCATTCCGCGAGCTGTACATCACCGGCAGCGACAAGGCGTTCACCATGGACGGCGTCATGGCCGGGCGGCAGGGCGTGCACCAGACCCGCGGCTACGTGTCGAAAAAGGTCACCGTCGACGCCGCCGGCGGCCCGTACACGTTCGGCCGCGATTTCGACCTCGGCGACCAAATCGGGTTTCAGCTCGACGAGGACATGCTTTTCACCGACATCGTGTCCGAGTACACGTTCACCGACGACCGCACCACCGCGGCGCACCTCGAGCTCACCATCGGCGACGGCAGCGACGAGGAAGACGCGACGGTGAAGGCGTGGGGCCGCATGGGCCAGATGGCCGGCGCAATCAAGCAGCTGTTTACCGACGTCGGCGCCGACCTCGACCTCATCATTTTCTAGGAGCCCGCATTGCCTGACGTGTCGTTTCCGGCGCGCCTGGTCGTGACCCGCGAGGTCACCGACGACGGCCTGCCCATACTCACCGCAACCGTGATCCCGGTCGAGTCCGCGGCATCGCTGCCGCTGCCCGCAGGCCCGCCCGGACCACCCGGACCGCGCGGCGCCACGCAATCGACATTCCGTAAGTCCGGCGAAATCGCGAATGCGGCAGCGCGACCGACCGGCCTCGGCCCGGAGGATCGCGGCCGCTGGTGGCATCGCCTCGACACCAACGGCATGGACGTCTGGACCGGTACGGCGTGGCAGCACTCGCCCGACGCCGTCGGCCCGCAAGGGCCGACGGCGTACCCGAACACGATCGCGGTAACCACGGTGCACAATCCGGCGCTCACCGTGCCCGCGGTGAAGTTCACCGGCTCGGGTGCCGATCAACAGTTGTCGGTCACCGTGCCTGCCGGGCTCCGCGGCCCCGCGGGGCCGTCGGGATCCTCGGGCGCGATCACCGAGGCGACCGATTTCGATGACACGATGGGCCCGACACAACGCAGCATGTTCGGGCTCAACGTCGGCGCCCGCAAGTGGCGCCCGCTGCCGCCGCCGAACGGATTCGGACCGTGGTCGTGGTACGGAAGTACCGATTTCAACGCGGCCTCGGGCAACGTGAACGCCGCCAAGCTCACCGCCGGGCAATTCACCATCCCGGCGCTGCCGTTCCGCTGGCGCCCGCTGGCATGGGCGCAGCTCGAAATCTACTGCCAGAACGGCCACAACAGCCACGCCGTCGGCTACGTGCGACTCAACAACAGCAACGGCGTATCGGTCGCGCACGGCGCCGGCGCCCGCCTCACCGGTCAGTACTTCCAAGTCGCGATGGTGCCGACGTTCGGCGACGAGGGCACCAAGCCGCTCGGACCGTCGTCGACCTACGCCACCGTGCCCGCGAACACCGAGGCGACGCTCGTCGTCACCGCCGAGCGCGTCGGCGGCACCAACTCAGCGGCCGAAATCGGCTACAGCGTCGGCCGCGCCTCGCTGGTCGTCTGGGCGATCCCCGCATAGGAGGTGTGACGTGTCCACTGTCGGCGAGTATTTCGAGTCGACCAACCTGCGCGGCCTCGACGAGGGACTCGACCGCGACGGCATCGTGCAATCGTTCGTCGGCACCCCCGCCGATGGCTCGCTCGAGCTGCCCACCGGCCCGGCCGGACCCGACGGCGAGCAGGGCCCCGCAGGCTGGACGATCCGGCACGAGGGCGACATCGCCGATGACACTGCGCTGCAAGCCCTCGCGGCCACGCTGCGCCCGGTGCACGCCGGGAAGGCATGGCGGCTACTCGACACGAACACGCTTATGGTGTGGAACGGGCGCAGCTTCGACGCGCACCCCGACGCGTTCGGCGCCCACGGACCGGCCGGCGAGGCGAACACCCTCACCCTCGGCACCGTGACGACCGGCGCGGTAGGCGCAGACCTCGAGGTCACCATTTCCGGCACCCCGCCCGCGCAGACCGTCGACCTCGTCGTGCCGCGCGGCGTCAAGGGCGTCGACGGCCCCGAGGGATCACCGGGCCCGCTTCGCCTGTCGACCGACTACGACAACACCCCGGCCCACATCGACGGCATGGTGCCGCTGTGGTCGGCCTCGGCGGGCAAGTGGGTGCCCACCCCGTACCCCGGCTGGCGCGGCCCGTGGACCATCCTCGAGGGGCAGGCGTGGGACGGCGGCGCCGGATTCGCCGCCTCGCAAACCAACGTCGCCACCTCGCCGAACACAATCGCCATCGTCAACGTGCCCGCGCAGGATTGCGATTGGCGCCCGCTGGTGCTCGGCGCCGCGGTGGTGCGAACGATCGTCACCGACACGTCGGTTCGCGTCGACCTCGAGGCGCGCCTCGGTGGCGCCGACGGCCAGATCCTCGGATTCGGTGCCGGTATGGGCTACGCCGTCGACTGGGCGAACGTGCTGCAACCGCACTACGCAACCGCCGCGGTCACCCCCAGCTCGGGCGTCGGCGTCGTGGCCGCCGGCGCGCCCGCGCAAATCTATATCGTGCTGCGCCGCAACGTCGGCAGCGGTAACTACACCTACACCCGCACCTCGGCGCACGTCGCGGTGTGGGCCGTGCCAGTGACAGGGGCGCCAGCATGACCGGCGAAATCGTCTACGAGGCCGACATCCGCGTGACCATGCGCGGCGTCGACG
This sequence comes from Nocardia cyriacigeorgica, assembly GCF_010858045.1. Classification (GTDB taxonomy): domain Bacteria; phylum Actinomycetota; class Actinomycetes; order Mycobacteriales; family Mycobacteriaceae; genus Nocardia; species Nocardia cyriacigeorgica_E. Next base: position 9,540 of record NZ_JAAGVC010000009.1, on the reverse strand, counting down.
ACCCCGTCGGGCTGCCCTACACGGTGAACCCGTTCGAGCTCTACGACCGCGAGGCGCTCGTCGAGCTGCGCGAAGGACCGCGCGGCGAGCTCGGCCCGGTCGGCCCGTCGTCGTGGCCGTGGGAATGGCGCGGCGACGCCGCCGATTTCGCGACGCTGCAAGCCCTCAACCTCGGATACGACGAGGCCGGGCGCGCGTGGCGCGTCGTCGCCGAAAACGCGATCTACCTGTGGACCGGCATGGAATGGATTCGGTTCGACGACGCGTTCCAGGCACCGGGCAAGCGCGGCGCCCCGAACGCACTCGTCGGCGTCGGCATCGCGGGCCCGACCGGGTCGACCGCGTCCGCGCAGATCACCGGCACCGCGCCCGGCCAGACGCTCGCAATCACGTTCCCGCGCGGCGAGACCGGCGACCAGGGCCCGCCCGGCGAACCGGGCGCCATCTCCGACGCCGAGGACGTCGGCGACCTCGCCGGCGCCCGGCAAGACTCGGTGCTCGCCTGGCGCACCCCGCCCGGCGAATTCCAACCGATACCGTCGCCGCAGTTGCTCGGCCCGTGGGCGATCGCAGGCGGGCAGTTCTCGGGCGGCTCGAATATGGCGACCTCGCCGAAAGTGCTCGCCACGATGACGCTGCCCGCGCAGCCGATCGCGTGGCGCCCGATCGTGCTGTCCGGGAACCTCGGCATGCAAACCCATGTCGCGAGCCTCAACGAAAGCCGAGTCGATATCGAGATGCGCCTCGGCGCCATCGACGGCGACCTCATCGGCTACGGCATCGGCATGCCCGCGGCGAACAACTACATGGTGCTCATGTTCCCGCGCTACGAGTACCCCACCGAGCCGGGCGCCGCGCACGGCGTCGTCTCCGCCAACCAAACCGCGAGCCTCTACATACTCGCGCGCCGTGTCATCGGATCGCGGAACTACACCATTGCGACGGCAGGCGCACAGCTGCTCGTAATGGGCCAACCACTACGGGAGCAGCCATGAGCGAAGAGAACGACGGCCGCGAGGTCGTCGAGGAAATCATCACCCCCGCCGGACGGCAAGCCCGTGCCGGCGCATACGAGCCGAGCAGCGTCGACGGCGTCGAGATCACCGAAAAGTTCCGCGCGTTTCTGCGGCAAGTTGTGGACGGGCAGCTGCCCGACCTCGGCGACGTGCCCGAGGTCGACCCGCTCGTCGCCGAGCTCGCGGCCGAGCTGCTCGTCGTCCATCTGCCCGAGTGGCGCAACCCTGCCGGGCGCGTGCTCGCCGGTCCGACCACCGTGCCGATACCGCAGGCGCCGCGCCTCGCCGCCTACCTCATCGACCGCGGCTGGATACGCGACCCGTCACGCGAGCGGGTGCGCTGGATCCCGACACCCGGCGGCCTACCCGGCCCGTACGACCAGGGCCTACACATCCACCCCGACGAAAACGGGGAATGGCCGGCGCCGGACCCCGAGCAGTTCTACGACCTCGACGACATCAAGGTCGAGCAACTCAACAGCGGCGAATGGTCGGCGACTCATCCGCGCGGAATTGCGTTCCAAGCGTCCACCAAATCCGAAGCGTACGAGGGCATCGTCGGCCGTCTGCGCGCGAAAATCGAGGAGGCCAAGAACAATGCCTGACCCCGTCTGGCTGCCCGAGGTGCTGCGCGCCGAGGGCCTCGAGGTGCGCGAATATTCCGGCTGGCGCGATCGCGGGCACGGAGATTTCGGCGAGATCTGGGGCGTCGTCGCGCACCACACCGGCAGCTTCGGCGCGACCCCCGGCAGCATCGCCAATCACCCGCAACTCGGGTTGTGCTCGCAGCTCCACCTCGGCAGCGACGGCGTGTACACCGTCGTGGGCGCCGGAATTGCATGGCACGCGGGCGAGGGCTCGTATCCAGGCCTTCCCCGTAACGCCGCGAATCAGTACACGATCGGGATCGAGGCCGCCAACGATGGCGGCGGCACCCCTGGCCGCCCGCACCGGTCCTCATGGTCGGACGCGCAGTACAACGCCTACGTACGCGGCGTCGCCGCGATCCTGCGCCACCTCGGACACGACGCCTCGCATGTGATCGCACATCGCGAGTGGGCAGGCGCCGCACAGGGCAAGTGGGATCCCGGCGCCATCGACATGACCATTTTCCGCGCCGATGTGCAGAAGGCCATCGGCAACCCGACAGCCGGAAGGGGCGAGGGCACCGTGTGGGGCGAGATGTTCGAGAACTTCAAGAAAACGAAGGTCAGTTACGGCACCGCGGTCTACTACATCGACGAGGCCGTGAACCAGATTCGCGACCAGGTCGCCCGCGGCTGGAAACAGCTCGGCGTCAACGACAAGGGCGAACCGCTCACCCTCGTCGACTCGCAGGCCGCGCAGAACGCCACACTCGAGCGCATCGAGGCCCGGCTCGCCGCGATCGAAACCAAGATGGGCGGCAAGGCATGAGCCGCAACGTCGTCGACCTCGTCACCGCCGCGGTCGTCGAGCGCCTGCGCGCCGAGGGCATCGGCCGCGTCGACGACATCGTGCGTGCCGCGCAGGCCGACGCGCAGCGGCGCCTCGACGAATTCCTGCGCAGCCTGCCCACGATGGCACTGCCCGAGCCCGAGCCGGTCGACACCAAGGCCGACGCGAGGGAGCGCGCCGGGCGCACCGCACTGCAAGGCGCCGCCGCAACCGTGCTCGTCGCCGTCGTGCTCGCGATCGCCGGCGTCATCAGCGGCGACGGATTCGATGTCACATCCGGGGGCGACTGGAAAGCAGTAGCGGGCGCCGCAATCGCGGCCGTCGTCGCCACTGGCGCGGCCTACGTGCAGCGCCTCGTCAAGCCGCCACGGTCGACGGATCGTGGTGCCGAGTACCGGGAGTGATCCCCCATGACAACAGCGCATATCAGGAGGGATGACGTGCTACTCGAAATCGGCGCCGCGCTCGGCACCCTCGGCGTCGGCGGCGTCGGCGTCGCCCTCGTCAACGGGATGTTCAGTCGTCGCCGCAACCGGTCCGGCGTCGAACTGGACGAAGCGACCGCCGATCGGGCCCGCGCCGAGGCCGTCGACGTGCTCACACGCGCGGCGTCGGTGCTCGTCGACCCGCTCACCAAGCAGCTCGACACCGTGACTCGTGAGCTGGCCGCCGTGCGTGCCGAGAAGGCCGAGGAAGGCGTGCGTCGGCGCGCCGCTGCCGCGCAACACGCCGCTTGGGACGAGCAGGTAGCCGATTCGCTGCGCGCCCTCGGCGAGGACGTGGCGCCGCCCCCACCGTTGGAGGACATCTAGACATGGCTGATCTGGCACCGCTCAAGCACGGCAAGGTCGTCGGCCGCTTCCTCGCCAACATCGCCGACGGCCCCGATATCGGCGACACCCCGGAATTCGCGCCGCTGACGGGCTCGCTCACGTTCACCGCTGCGCCGCCGAAAGTGCTCGTGCCGACCGCGCAGCCGGATCCGGCGACGTTCGTGCAGCTGCCGACGCACTACGTGTGCGCCCTCGACCAGTTCGGGTACGTCACCCACCGCGGGAACCGGGGCGTGCGGCTCGTCGCGCCGACCGCCGAGGTGAACCCGACCGGCTGGACGTGGAAAGTCGAGTTCGACCTGTATTTCGAGGACGAGCGCGTGCCTATGGCGCCGTACTGGTTCGAGGTACCCGAGTACGTGCCCGGCCCGGACCCCGAGGACCCGGACGAAGGATCGACCGGGCTCGTCGACCTCGCCCTCGTCTCGCCCGTCCCCGCCAGCAACGGCGAGGCCGTCGTGCGCGGACTCAGCGTCGTCGACGTCAACCTCGTCGGCGACGCGCTGGTATTCGTGCTCGACAACGGCGAGAATCTGGACCCGGTCACCGTGCCGCAGATCGCCGCCGCACAGGCCGCCGCCGACGCCGCGGCAGCCAGCGAGGCAGACGCCGAAACGGCGGCGGCGTCGGCGCAGGCCGCGGTCGACAGCTTCGGGCTGACGGTCGGCACCGTCACCACCGGCGCGCCGGGTGACCCCGCCTCGATCACCATCACCGGCGGCCCCGAGTACCACCTCAACGCCGTGTTGCCGAAGGGCGACACCGGCGACCAGGGCCCGCCGGCGCCCGACGCAACCGCCAGCGTAAAAGGCCTCGTTCAACTCGCCGGCGACCTCGGCGGCACCGCGGCGGCGCCGACCGTGCCCGGTCTCGCAGGCAAGGCGCCGGCGGTGCACACACACCCGGCCACCGACATCGTCGACTCGTCGGCGGTGGGTCGCGCGGTGCTCACCGCGGCGAATGCGGCCGACGCGCGCACCGCGATTGGTGCCGGAACCTCGAGCCTCGCCCTCGGCACCACCGCGGGCACCGCCGCCGCAGGCAACGACGCGCGCCTGTCGGACACCCGCACCCCGACCGTTGGCACCGTGCCGTATGACCTGTCGATCGTGGTGTGCGGCAAGGACACTACACGCGCGGCCGGTGTGGGCGACTTCCCGTTCGGCATCAAACTGCAACGGGCAGCGACGTTTACCAGCATCACCGTCCGCGCGAACACTGCCGACGCGTCGGGCAACCTCGTCGTCGAGCTGCGCAAGAACGGTGCCACGGTCTCGGGCACCAGCACCAGCGTCGCGGCGGCGAATCAGGTCGCCGGCGGCACGTCGTCCGGATCGTGGGCGTTCGCCAAGGGCGACATCCTGCTGCCGTACATCACCGGCGTGGGCACGACACCCGGCAAGGGCCTGATCGTCGAAATCGAGGGGCTGGCCTGATGCCCTGCATAGTGATCCAGACCCCCTCGGCGGTGCTCGCCGCGATGGGCATGGACAAAGCCGGGACGTTCGCGATGCCGACCGGCGGCACAGGCCTCATTCAGGGATGGGCAGCCCGGTCCGGGTTCCCGGCCACAGCGATCGCGAGTGATACATCCCTCGTCGCCAACGGCATCGGGAACGTGACCGTCCAGGCGCGCATCCAACTGACAGGTAACTGGGTGAACGCGTCCCTGCCCACGTTCCGGGTGCTGAAAAACGGTGTCCAGATCGGACAGGTGCAGATCGGGTTCAACAGCAATGCGGCGACGTTCTCGCCGATGGCGACGAGCCTGGCCCCCGGCGACACGCTGGACATGCAATATGTCATGCCCTCGGGCCAGTCCGGCACCGTCCAGCAGGGCGCGGCAGCGACGTACCTGTACTACACGCTCGCCTGATTCACCCCGAACGAGAAGCGCCCCGGCCGTCTGGCCGGGGCGCTCTTTTTCGTTGGCGTTATGCCGCTGGACACTTCGCCGATGTGGTGTCGAACGTGCTGCCGCCCGCCTCGAGGCCGACCTGCGCGGCGCCGAGGTTCCCGATTGCGAACCGCCCGTTGCCGAGCCGGGCGTCGACGGCCGCGGTGCCGCCGGTCGAGCAGTTGATCTCGACGTGGTAGCCGCCCTCGGGCAACCCCTCGTTCTGCGCGACTATGTCGTCGAACACGGCGCGCAGCTGCTCGGCGTCGTCGAAATCGACCACGGCCGTAATCACATCGCCGTCGCGGCTCGACGTGTACGCCGGCACCGAGTCCTCGCCCCCACCGGCGAGGGCACCGGCGACGACGATTACGAGGATGAGCAGCAGCACGGCGCCGGCCACGCCGTATATCCATTGGTTGATCTTGCGGCGCTTGGCGGCCGGGTCCTGTTGGGTCACAAATCCCCCTCGGGGTGCGAGTCTGGTCGATCAGTGATCGGCGCCACGGCCCTAGGCGTTAGCGTGCATCGCGCAGAACGCCCCCGGCTGGGCATTGCCGGAGGCGTTCTCGATTTCGGTGCAGATCAATGCCATGGCGTACGCCGCTGAGGGCGAGGCATTCCCGCCTCGGCCCACTTCGAGAGTCGATCGGCGAATTCGCGCACATCGCGGGCGAGCCGATTGTCCTCGGAAGTCTGTGCGTAGGCGGCGATCGTCAATGACTCTGTGTACAGGTTATTTGCGGCCGCCAGGGCGGCGATGCGACGTCCATCTGAGACCACGTCGGGCGGTTGAGTCATCGGTGCGGCTTTCTCTGCGGGCTACGGCTGGTCGCGCTGCGTTTGTGGCTCATCGGAAGCTGATCCGTCCGGTCCGGGCTCGAGCATGTTCACCCCCTCGCGGTCGCGCACAGAAATCGGGGCAACGTCGATGATCGGGCGGTCAATTCCGGCCGGACCGGCCGCGGCCTCGAGCACGTCGGCCAGCGAGACACGATCACCCGTCCACCCGTCCGCGTAGACAGGCGACCAACTGCCGTCGTCCCACTGCACCCACGATTCCGGGGCGTCCTCGGGCTCGGTCACCGCGCCGCCACCAGCCGTAGGCGCGCTGCGCGCAGCCGAGCACACGTATCGAACGTGCAACCGATACGTGTGTGGATGCCGACAATTCCGTGAGCGTGCGGCTCGGTCATCTGAGCCGGAACCTCGTGGCAGTGTTCGTAACTCGGATCGCCCCGCCGCGCGGATGGTTGCAGCGTGGTGGACGTCATCGCACGAATCGCTCGACGCGAGGGTCCGGCACGATGTGCCCGGCCGCGACCAGCGTTTTGAATGCGGCGCGTTTCTCGGCGCAGTCCTCGAGGGTGCGCCGCCGGTACAGCTGCATCACGTCGTGGGCCCGCTGGACCGTCATCCGCGGTAACGGCTCTGACCTGAACTTGAGCTCGTCGTCTCGCTCGACGAGCCACGGCAACACGAAGATGGTGCCAACGATCAGCACGCCGACGGCGCCACCGACTGCCAAGGCAGCCACATATTCGGCCATTGTTTCCCCTGCTTTGTTGGTTGTTGGGTACCGCCCGGCGCCGGGGATGAGGGGGCACGCGCCCGGCGCCGGGGGCTGATTGTGACGCTAGGTACAGCCAGTGCTACGCGGGTACCACAAGGTGTATTACTTTCCGGCGAGATTGCCGGTACCGTCGAGGTTCAGGGGAATACCGACAAGAGACGGTCAACATGGATGACGAAACGATCGGCGACCGTATCCGCCGATTCCGCGGCAAAGCTCTTACACAACGCGAACTCCACGAGCGGTCCGGCGTGAGTATCGCCCTGATCCGGGCACTCGAGCAGGGCACCAGGACCGGCGCGAGCATCGCCTCGCTACAGAAGATTGCGCGCGCGCTCGACGTCGATATCGCTGACCTTGTCGGCAAGCGCTACGGCATTCCGTCCGGCGACCCGGATGCCGGCGTCGTCGCAATCCGTCAAGCGCTCACCTCTGTCGACGACCTCATCGACGACGGCGATACTGAGCGCGCGGTCACGGTCGACGAGGCGCGCCGGTCGGTCGACTACGCATGGGGTGCGTACTGGAACGGCCGGTACGAGACTCTGACCGCGATCCTGCCGCCCGGCCTCGGGCAGCTGCGTGCTACCGCTCACGCTGCGCAGGCCGCAGACATCCCGATCGCGCACGAGCTGCTCGCGCGCATGTATTGGGTCACCGGCTGCACGCTCGTGCACATGGGACAGACCGACTCGGCATTCATGGCCGTCCGGCAGGCGCTCACTGCGGCCGAGCGTGGAAACGACCCGCTGCTCGCAGCAACCCTGCGGGGTTCCGTTGCGTGGCAACTGCTCGTGCAAGGCCGCTACGAGGAATCGCACAAAGTTGCTCTACGTGCGGCGGCAGGAGTTGAGCCGACCGGCACGGCGTCGGACGCTCACCTCGCCGTCTACGGCTCGCTTGTCCTGCAAGGCGCCACCGCGGCCGGACGAAACCAGAGCACGGACGAAGCGTTGACCCTCGCCAACGCCGCGGGCGAGGTAGCTGACCGCGTCGGCGCCGACACCAAGCACTACGAATGCAATTTCGGCCCAAGCCAAGTCGTCATGCAGACCGTCGATATCAACGTCTCGAGCGAGCGGTACCCCGAGGCATTGACGGCGGCGCGCGCGATGCCGAACCGGGCGACCGGGCTCACGCAGGTATCGCAGGCGCGGCACTTGCTCGACAAGGCCGCGGCGCTGGCGCGAATCGGCGAGTATCAGAAGGCGCTCGACATGCTGCTCACCGCGGAGCGTGTCGGCGGGCCCGAGTGGGTGAAATACCAAACCCTACTGCGCCAGATTGTCGCCGAGCTGCTGGACCACGACCGGCGTGCCCCGTTGCGCGCGTTCGCGGACCGCATCGGGGCACGCGGCTAACCTCTACTCGGGCTTTTCGTCGGGGCGGAATCGGCCGATCCAGTCTTGCCACGCTTCGATCGCTTGCTCGGTTGGCGGGCCGAGCTCGACCAGGGGCGGCTCGTATATCTGACACACGGCCACATGCCCTGAACAGGGTGCTGCCGAACACGACGAAGATCACAACTTACCCGCCGCCATCTAGTTGTCCACAAGCTGTCCACAGGAGCCCTAAAGGTCGGGCCGTGTTGTCCTGTCGCAGTGCAATACTCGTTGGGTGCTGCTGGCATACCTTGATGAGTCGTACGACCGAGGCGAGTACTGGATCTCGGCTGTCGTTTGCCCCTCAACAGAAGTCTTGGGCCTCGCGGCTGGCCTTGACCAAGTGGTAGCTAAGGCTGCCCAAGCATGGGGCGTCGATGCTCGTGCAGAGTTGCATGGCAACGATCTCGTGCAAGGCAAAGGTGACTGGAGCGGCATGGCGACTCAGATTCGTGCCCGAATCGGCATCTACCGCGACGCATTCGCGGCCATTGCTGCCACTCCTGGGCTGAAGCTGATTCTTCGGGGCGTCGACCGCAAACGGTTGGAGGCTCGATATGTCAGCCCATACCATCCGCACCGGGTGGTGCTTGAACATATCCTTCAGCGTCTGAACGATTACGCCGCTGTTCAACAGCAGCCAGTCCTCGTGATCGCTGACGAGGTCGGAGACCACGACTCGCATCGCAAGAGCCTCTGGGAGTACCAGCACATGGGAACCGGCGGATACTGGGGAACGAAGCTGAAGAACGTTGCGGATACGATCCACTTCGCCCCGTCCTGCGACAGTAGGCTGGTGCAAGCGGCTGACCTCGTGTCGTACCTGCACTTCAGGATGAGGCGGACGCCCATCACGGACGAACGCGCGAAGAAGGCGAACGAAATGCTGTGGTCGAAGGTTGAGCCTAGGGTCCACTCGAAGCATATTTGGTGCCCGTGATGCACGACGACCCCGCAGCGGGCGGGGTCGAAGGCTAATCGGAATCCGTGTAGGGATGTCCTGACAACAAAGCTAGCACGGGTTGGACCGTTCGGCAGTGGCTTGGACCACTCCGGCCCGTTTCGCCTCGATCACGATCTGGCTGCGTCGAATCTCTACTCCCGTTACCTCACGCGCAGGTCGCGCCCTCTGGGACGGAGAGCCGCTGTCGACGGCTCCATCCCCGTGGACGCCGTCCACGAAACGGGCTATCGTTGCCCCGACCACACCCGACGAGTCCCGACAGATCCCGACTAACCGCAGGTCGCAGGCATGTAACAGTAGGCAGCGTGGGGCACCCGTAGGGGTTCGATTCCCCTAGGCTCCACAACTTCCGCAGCAGGTCAGATGGCATTTCCGGCCGTCCGTCCCGCTCGTGTCCACGAGTCGCGTCCACGAAAGTGGCCGCGCACAGCGGTCCAC
>NZ_JAAGVC010000089.1 GCF_010858045.1 Nocardia cyriacigeorgica | reverse complement strand
TGTGATGGTCCGGTTCGAGGAGCCCGGCGCGGGGCCCGCTCTTCCCGATGCCTTCGACGGGCGGACCATGGAAGCCTTCGTCGGAGGTGGGATCGACGGGAATGGGGTCGTCGGGGCGGTCGCCGATGCGGGCGTCGCCATCGATGACACCGGCGGGGTCGTCCGGCGCCGACCGGCTCGCCTCGACACCGCCGATGATGTCCATCGGCACCGGCAGCCCGTCGCGGTTCAGGTCGAACCGGCGGATGGTCACCTCACCGTGCTCGGAGGTGTGCGCGAGGTAGTACTCGATCTCCAGCGTGCCGTCACGGTGGGCGCGCAGCAGCTCGTTCCGTGCGGCGAGCAAGGCCCGGCCTTCCGGATCGCTGTCCAGAGCCCGCAGCTGTTCCGGAGTGGCCCGCAGCACAGTGGCGAGGTTGGTGTCGATCGCCAGGGTGCGGCGCAGATACTCCGGCGAACCCTGCTGTGCGCTGGCGGTTTTCGAACCGCCGAGGGTCGACCCGACACCCTTGGCCTCGACCACGACCAGCTTCGGCGGCTTGCCACCCGCACCCGGCTCCAGCGCCGCGATATCGACGGTATTCGCCCCGTCGAACGCCCCGGGGAACGGGGTGAGCTGCACCGCGCCGGGCCGCAAGGCCGGATCGAGCACGAACGCGGTTGCGCCGAGTTCGCCGAGCAACTTGGAGGTGGCCACCATGTCCTGGCCGAGATCGTTGTACCGTTCGGCCTCCGCGCGGAGCTCGCCGAGCCGGATCAGCTTCGCGATCCGCTCCGGCTCGGGGATGTCGCGGTCGCTGGAGATTCGGTTGATATGCCGCTGGATCTCGGCGTCGAGGCGTTTCGGCGCGAGATCATGGATATCGGTGATGCCGAACTCGCCCATATGCTGCTTGACCAGGCTGCCGAGCGCGTCACGCTCCGCCTGCAAGGCGATGCGATCCGCCGACGCCTGCGCCAGTCGATCCGCGATCGCCGCATCGGTGACCTGGTACGGCGCGGCAGGTCCGGGCTGAGCCTCGTACAGGTAGCCGTAGGAGGTGCGCGGATCGGGGATCCAGCGCTGGGCGTCGCGCAGCTGGAAGTTCTTGTCCCGCCAGGTATTCGGTGGGTCATCGGTGTGGTGCCAGTTGCCGTCGCTGCCGCGGTACATCCCGTCCGGTACAGCACGCAGCGGCGCGGGCTGGTTTCCGTCCGGGGCGCCGACTCGCCGGTCGGCGTCGAGCCCGGCTGCCGCGGGCACCGTCTCCTCGATCGGGTGCAGCGGATTGCCCGCCGCGTCGTAGACGATGCCGTAGGTGCCGCGCACCTCGCGCGGCAGCGTGGGCGGGAAGCCCTCGACGCGACCCGCGCCGGGATCGCGCACCATGATCGTGCCGTTCTCGTTGACCAGCACATACGCGTGCGCGCCCACCCGGTATCGGTTGGTCGGCCCGGAGTAATCGTCCACCACCAGCGCTGCCGAGCCGGGCCCGAGCACATCCAACTGATCGGCGATGGCGTCATGCCCGTCGAACGGCCGCAGCCGCCCACCCGCGGCCGCCTCGACCTCCCCCGCGGACATGCCTTCCGGGCCGACCGGATGCACCGGCGGCGTGATCGCCCGGCTACCGGTCAGTTCCCGAATCAGGCGCAGCGCCAGCTCGGCGCAGCGACCACGCCGCCCGGCACCATCGCGCGTGCCGTCGCCGGAACGCGGTGCCGACGACGATGTACCCGCCGAGTCGCCGACTGGCGCGGCATCACGCGAACCGATCCGGTTCATGCCAGGGCCGTTGTCCCGCCCGGAAACACCGCCTACCAAGTCCGGCGGCGGGATGACGAACATGGCGGGCGGGAGGGCGGAGCCATCGAAATCGTCGGCGTCCGGGGCGGGGCGGGG
>NZ_JAAGVC010000088.1 GCF_010858045.1 Nocardia cyriacigeorgica | reverse complement strand
CTCGCCACCCGCGCCCATGCCGCGTTCTCGGCCGCGGCGGTGGCCTGCACCAGGCTCGCGGTGTTCGCCGAGACCGCCGCCGGTGAACGGCTCACCCGCGTCTGGCGCTGCGCCGAACCGCTGACCGCCGACGGCGTCGCCGACCGGGTGCGCTGGCAGCTGGACGGCTGGCTCACCCATCGCGACACCGGTGGTTCCGGCGGGCCCACCGCCCCGATCACCCTGCTGCGGCTGGAACCGGTCGAGGTGATTCCGGCCGCGGCGCTCCAGCTCGGGCTGTGGGGCGATGCCGGCAGCACCGATGCGCGGGCGATGCGCGCCCTGGTCCGGGTGCAGGGCCTGCTCGGTGGTGCGGCGGTGCAGGTCGGGGTGCTCAGCGGCGGACGCGGCCCCGCTGAGCGGATCACCATGGTCGCGCTCGGCGACGAACAGGTGCCCGCCGCCGATCCCACGCTGCCGTGGCCGGGCAGGCTGCCCGAACCGGCGCCCGCGGTGCTCATGATGAACCGGCCCCGGGTCGAGCTGGAATCGGCGGGCGGCGCCCCGGTGCACGTCACCGAGCGCGGGCTGTTCAGCGCGACTCCCGCGCGTTTGCGCTGGGGCGGTAAGCAGTGGGAGCTGACCGCGTGGGCGGGTCCGTGGCCGATGGACGAGCTCTGGTGGTCCGCCGGATCCGCGCCCGCCGCCCGCGTGCAGGTCGAACTACCCGGCCCGCACAGCCTGCTGCTCATCACCCGCGAGGGCCGGTGGCATGTGGAAGGGCTCTACGAATGAGCGCGGGCCTGCCCGTGTGTGCCAGATCATCGACTTTCCCCTGGTGATCGCCGGTATTCTCGACAATCGTGAATCTGACGACGGCCAGGGTCGCGCTCGGCGACGTGCTGATCGCCTACCGGGACTCCGGGGCGGTCGCGGTCGACGACGTCCCGGTGGTGCTGGTGCACGGCATGGGCGGTGACGGCCACACCTGGGACCGGTTCGCCCGTGAACTCGTGCGGGCCGGACGCCGCGTCATCATCCCCGATCTGCGCGGCCACGGCCGCAGCGCGCACACCGAGTCGTATCTGTTCGGCGAGTTCGGCGCCGACGTGCTGCGCTTGTGCGATCACCTCGAACTGGACCGGGTGGACTTGGTCGGGCATTCGCTCGGCGGCTACGCGGTGTCCTGTGTGGCGCAGGAGCGGCCGAGCCTGGTGCGCCGCCTGGTCATGGAGGAATGCCCGCTGCCGCTGCGTTCCGGCACCGAGGAGCTGACGCTCACCCGTAGATTGCCGACCCCGCCCGAACTGTGGCACGCCACCTCCAGCCTGGTGCGTCATCCGCGCGCCGTGCTGGCCTTCGACCGGTCGATGACGCGCACCGCGCTCGAACAGTTCCGCAAACCGCATCCGGAATGGTGGGAGCGGCTCACCGAGATCAGCGCGCCGACACTGGTGCTGCGCGGCGGGCCCGGCGGCATGGTCGATCCGGAGAAACTCGAGGTCATGCGCACCTCGATCCCCGACTGCTCGGTCACCGCCTTCACCTGCGGGCACAGCATCCATCGCGACCGCTACCGCGAATTCGCCGCCGCCGTACTGCCTTTCCTCGGCCACTGAGGACCGGGCCGGCTGCCCGGGCGAGTCCGCGGGCCGACCGCGCGGTATCGGCTGCTGCCGGGGTGGCGCGGCCGGCTACCGTTCGCGGCTCACCAGTGGGTGCCGGGGACCCAGCGGGCGGCGCGGCGCAGGGCGGCGCCGGTGACCTTGCGGGCCGCCGAGCGGGGGCGGGGTT
>NZ_JAAGVC010000087.1 GCF_010858045.1 Nocardia cyriacigeorgica | reverse complement strand
CCCGCGCGCAGGCGTTCGTCGCGGTCGAGTAGCCAGCGGATGCGGGGGGCGGCGAAATAGCCGAGCAGCGGTAGCCCACTGAGTTCGCTCACCTCGTCGACCCCGGGCCGGGCGGACAGGTGCGCGACGAGGTCGTCGGTTCGGGTGTCCTGCCAGACAATGGCATTGCCCACCGGGCGGCCGGTGCGCCGATCCCATAGCACCGTCGTCTCACGTTGATTGGCGATCCCGATCCCCACCACCTGCCCGGCACCGATCCCGGCCGCGGTGATCGCCCGCCCGATCAACGCCTGCACCTGGCGGCGCACCTCGTTCGCATCGTGTTCGACCTGCCCGGCCGCCGGATACAGCTGACGATGCTCACGCTGCAGCACCGACACCAGCTGCCCGGCCGCGTCGTAGACGATGGCGCGACTCGACGTCGTGCCCTGATCGACGGCCAGCACATACCGGTTGCTCGCCCGCCGCGGCGCCCTCATCGCCGCACCCGCGCCCGATCGGCGGCGATATCGGCCGAGATCGCCGCCGCCGCCGACCGCACCACCTCCACCAGCCCCGCCCGCGCGGCACCGCTCACCCGGTCGACCGACCCCACCACACCGATCGCGCCGACGACGCGTCCACCGGGATCGCGCACCGGCGCCGCCACCGACGCCCGTTCGGCCGCGAATTCACCGACGTCGATGGCGAACCCCTGCGCCCGCGCCTGCGCGATCTCGGCGTGCAGCGCACGCGGTGCGGTGATCGTGCGGTGGGTGTAGCCGGGCAGTTCGCCGCCACGTTCGGCGAGGCCGGGTGTGTAGGCGAGCAGCACCTTGCCCAGCGCCGTCGCATGCAACGGCAGCACCACACCCACCCGCAGCCGCTGCGGCGACCGATCGGGGCGGAACACGTGATGCACGATCTGCACCCCCTCATCGTGTACCGCACCCATCCGCACCGATTCCCCCGACCGCGCCGCCAGAGTGTCGGCCCAGTTCATCGCATACGAGCGCAGCACATTGGTGTCCATACCCGCCCCGGAGGGCGCCGCACCCATCCGGTACTTCCCGGTGCGCGCATCCTGGGTCACATACCCCACCCCGTGCAGGGTGCGCAGCAACCCGTGCACCGTGGCCTTCGGCAGCCCCAGCGCACCCGCCACCTCGCTCACCCCGATACCGAACGGCGCCTGCGCCACCAGCGCCATGATCGCGGCGGCTCGCTCGATCGACTGAATGGGTCCGGGCACCCCACCACCGTAGCGGGCGAACCGTTCGACATTGTCGAACGCACCCCGTTGTGGGCAGTGGCGAGGCTGCCTACGTTCGGCGGTGGCCGCTCCTGCGACGGGGCAGCGAGCCCCGACCGCGGAGAACAGATGACCGACTTCATCGGCGCCCTCGACCAAGGCACCACGAGCACCCGATTCCTGGTCTTCGACCACACCGGAACCGTCGTCGCCGGCCACCAGCTCGAACACCAGCAGATCCTGCCGCGCCCCGGCTGGGTCGAACACGACCCGCTCGACATCTGGGAACGCAGCTGCACCGTCATCCGGACCGCCCTGGACCGCCACGGCCTGCGCTCGAGCGACCTCGCCGCCATCGGACTGACCAACCAACGCGAAACCACCGTCATCTGGGACCGTCACACCGGCCGCCCGCACCACAACGCCATCGTCTGGCAAGACACCCGCACCGACCGCATCGCCGCCGAACTCGACGCCACCGCGGGCCCACTCATCCGCCACCGCACCGGACTGCCACCGGCCACCTACTTCTCCGGCGGCAAAATCCGCTGGCTGCTCGACACCCAGCCGGGCCTGCTCGCCGC
>NZ_JAAGVC010000086.1 GCF_010858045.1 Nocardia cyriacigeorgica | reverse complement strand
GAACGTCCGCCCGGCCGCCCCGCAGATGTTCACCGAGATGTTCACCAACTGGATCGTGCGCGCCCGTAAGCGGCTACGTGAGGATGCCCAGGAACCGGTCTGGTAGCCGGCCGCCCGGCACACCGGTTGGGGAGTAGCCGGCGGCATTGACGCCCGCCGGTGTGGTGGAGGTGAGCGACGGGTCCGTCACGCGGGAGGTCGTGCTCGTGGGCGTACTCGACGGGGCGGTGGTATTCGCCGCCGTGGTCGTCGGATCCTGCTGCTCCTCGGTGGTTTCGCCGCCGGTTTCCTCGGTGCCTTTGGTCTCCTCGGTTTCCCCTTCGGAACCGCCCTGATCGCCAGTGCCGCCGCCGCCAGTGCCGCCGCCGGAGCCCTCGCCCGCGCCGTCGCCACCACCGGAATCGCCGCCACCACCTTCCCACTCGCGGTCATCGGTCGGCGGTTTCACCGGCGGGACCAGTGGTTGGGTGGGATCGTCCGGCTTGGGCAGGACCGGAATCTCTCGGTCGGTGTCGACGAACGGCTTCACATAGTGGGTGCCCATCACGGTGCGCGCGGTGGCTTCGGCATCGTCACGCTTGGACGCCGAATGCGAGCCGACATACGGCCAGCTCGTCGGGTTCCACGCCGGGCGCTTCTCGACCACCTCGGGCAACTCGCGCTTGGTGGTGTTGATCGAATCGACTGCGCCGTAGACCCGGGCGGCCATCGCTTGCAGGGCGGGGGAGAGATCTTGGGCGCGAGTCGTGTAGTTGGACAAGGCCGTCCGGGCGGCTTCGGCGGCCGGGCCGTCCCATGCCGCCGAGCTCGACCGCTGGATGCGGGCCGCGAAAACCTTCACCCCATCGGTCCATTTGTTCTCGATCTCGGTGAATTTGTTGGCCGCGGCGAAAGCCTCTGTCGTGTTCAGCGGATTGAACGAATCATTGATCTGGGAGTGATCGAGATTGTCGGGGTTCTCGCCGTCTTTGATACGCGGCTGCTCGGTAGGGATTTTGGACATCGTGGCCTACTTCGCCACGGGGGTGACGCCGGGCTGGGTGCGTGTCGGCGCAATCGGCCCCGGAGGTGGTAGTTCGGCCACGAGCTGGTTGTAGCGGGCAGCGAACGTCTCGTCGGTGTCGATGTAGCGCTGAGCGATCGCTTTATGGAGTTGCTGGATTTCGTCGACGATCTTGTAGTGCTCTTCGAGGATCGCGTGGATGCTGTTGTCGGAACCCTTGGCCTTTTCGCGGAATCGACTGACGAGGATGCTCGCCGATGACAGGGGGTCCTTGTCCTCGCCGAGGCCCCACTTCGCCTGGTCGGATACTGTTCGCGCGATTTCCTGTAGGTCGACGATCAGGTCCTTGAACGCTTGGCAGTCACGATCGATATAGACGAACTCCTCGGCGTTGACCCGAACGTCACCGTTCAACTGCGTCGACAGTCGGCCCTCGGTAGCTTCCGTGATCAAACCCGAGAACGGCCCAGGTGTTGTCTCGTCGCTCATGGTCGTGTTTCCCCCTGGTTGGCGTTGTACTTGCGAACGATTGACTGTCAGGTGCCGGCTGGGATCAACGGCACTACCTTCTCTGCCAGAGTTCGCGCCAGCACGCATGTGTCCGTTGAGCCCGTCTTCCGACGTGAAGGCGAATTGCTGAGGCCGAACTCGAGGCTGCCCCCTTCCATCGCGACATGGAGGGTGCAGACGTACTTCGGGTCCTTCTCGTCACTGACGTGAGAGGCAATAGCTTCACGTCCGCCGATGGCGTATTCGTCGCGGATTGTTCTGTCCGGGTTGTCGCGCACCATGCCAACGGTGATGTTGGTGACGCTGATGGTCGCGCCATAGCCGTCCGACTGGATCCAGCGGCAGCCCTGCCACTTGATTCCGTTTGAACCCTCGTTTGAGGACGGTTGCTTATTTCGCAGCCCCTCCGAGTCAAGTACTTCCTGCGTGATATCGGCGCATGGATCGAACCCACTCGGCACGTTCTCCGGAATCGACCCATCTGTAGTACTAGTGCTCGCCGCCCACGTCCACGCCAGCCACCTGCTGCACACCGCCGAACGCGTCTCCGACGACCGCGTGCACGCCGCGTGGTACCGCCTGGCCC
>NZ_JAAGVC010000085.1 GCF_010858045.1 Nocardia cyriacigeorgica | reverse complement strand
TCTTCGATATCCCGCGGGCGATGCTGCCCGAGATCCGTTCCAGCGCCGAGGTGTACGGCCGTACCGTGATCGAGCCGTCCGGTATCCCGATAGCGGCCGCGCTGGGTGATCAGCAGGCCGCCATGATCGGACAGGTCTGCTTCGACCCCGGCCAAGCCAAGAACACCTACGGCACCGGCAACTTCCTGCTCCTCAACACCGGCACCACCCCCGTCCGATCGACCAACGGCCTGCTCACCACCGTCTGCTACCAACTCGGCGACCAACCCGCCGTCTACGCCCTCGAAGGCTCCATCGCCGTCACCGGATCCGCCGTCCAATGGCTCCGCGACCAACTCGGCATCATCCCCGCCGCCGCCCACAGCGAAACACTCGCCGCGCAAGTCACCGACAACGGCGGCGTCTACTTCGTGCCCGCCTTCTCCGGCCTGTTCGCCCCGCACTGGCGCTCCGACGCCCGCGGCGCCATCGTCGGCCTCACCCGCTACGCCACCAGCGCCCACATCGCCCGCGCCACCCTCGAAGCCATCGGCTACCAAACCCGCGACGTCATCGATGCCATGACCAGCGACTCCGGCGTCGACCTGCACGTACTGCGCGTCGACGGCGGCGTCACCGCCAACGACCTGTGCATGCAGATCCAAGCCGACATCCTCGGCGTCCCCGTCAGCCGCCCCGTCATCACCGAAACCACCGCCCTCGGCGCCGCCTACGCCGCGGGCCTGGCCACCGGCTACTGGCGCGACACCACCGAACTACGCCGGCACTGGCGCGAAGACACCCGCTGGCACCCCACGTGGACCGAACAGCAACGCGCCGACGGCTACTCCGGCTGGACCGAAGCCGTCGGCCGCACCCTCGACCGGTCCACCCCCCTGACCACCACCCACTAACCAGAAAGACACCCCCATGACCGGCCGCACGCTCACCACACCCCTGCCGCTCAACCCCACCACCCGCGCCCACGCCCTGCACACCATGGCCACCACCGAACTCGACGTCCTCGTCATCGGTGCGGGCGTCGTCGGCGCGGGCACCGCCCTCGACGCCGTCACCCGCGGCCTGCGCGTCGGCCTCGTCGAAGCCCGCGACTACGCCTCCGGCACCTCCAGCCGCTCCTCCAAACTCATCCACGGCGGCCTGCGCTACCTCAAACAACTCGACTTCGGCCTCGTCTTCGAAGCGCTACGCGAACGCTCCCTCATCCTCGACACCCTCGCCCCGCACCTGGCCACCCCCGTCGAATTCGTCTACCCCCTGCAACGCCCACTACTGGACCGCGCCTGGGCAGGCGCAGGCATCGGCGTCTACGACATCCTCGGCGCCGGCCGCGGCGTGCCCGCCCACCACCGCCACCTCGGCCGCCGCGCCACCCTCGACCGATTCCCCGGCGCCAAACGCGACCGCATCCGCGGCGGCGTCAGCTTCTACGAAGGCCAGATCGACGACGCCCGCCACACCATGATGCTGGCCCGCACCGCCGCCACCCACGGCGCCCTCTGCGCCTCCAGCACCCGCGTCCTCGACTTCCTCCGCGACGGCGACACCATCACCGGCGCCGTCGTCGAAGACCTCGAAACCGGGCACCGCTTCGACATCCGCGCCACCCGCGTCATCAACGCCGCAGGCCCATGGACCGACGACATCCAGGCCATGCTCGACGCCACCCCCCAATTCCGGATCCGCACCTCCAAAGGCGTCCACATCGTCGTCCCACGCGACCGCATCGACGCCACCACCGGGCTCATCACCGAAACCGACAAGAGCCTGCTGTTCGTCATCCCGTGCCCCTGGAGCGACCAGCACTGGGTCATCGGCACCACCGACACCCCCTGGGACCACGACCTGGCCCACCCCGCCGCCACCCGCGCCGACATCGACTACATCCTCACCCAGGTCAACCGGCTACTGGAAAACCCCATCGGCCACGACGACATCGTCGGCGTCTATACCGGACTACGCCCCCTGATCGCGGGCAACACCGATCAGACCACCGCACTCTCACGCGAACACGCCGTTGTCACCCCGGCCCCCGGGCTCGTCCTCGTCGCCGGCGGCAAATACACCACCTACCGCGTCATGGCCGCCGACGCCGTCGACGCCGCCATCGCCGACCTACCGCAACGCATCGGCCCCAGCCGCACCCACACCGTCCCCCTCGTCGGCGCCCACGGCTACACCGAACTGTCACTGTCGCGCGCCCGCCTCGCCGACGAGATGCGGTTGCCCCCGGCCACCATCGACCACCTGCTCGGCCGCTACGGCAGCGCCGTCACCGAAATCCGCGACCTCATCACCGTCGACCCCACCCTCGCCGGAACGCCACCGCACCCTGCACG
>NZ_JAAGVC010000084.1 GCF_010858045.1 Nocardia cyriacigeorgica | reverse complement strand
GTCCCGCCGACATCGCCGGCGCCACCGGGCTTGCCGATGCCGCCAACGCTGCCGGTTCCGCCCGTGCCGCCGGAATTGCCTGAGCCACCGGTTTCACCGCAGCCGCCCGTCCCACCGCAGCTCCCGGTGCCGCCGCAGCCGTCGATTCCGCCTGTGCCGCCGGAGTTGCCTGTGCTTCCGGTGCCGCCGACACCGCCGGTGCCGCCGGGCTTGCCTGTGCCGCCGCAACCACCGGTCCCGCCGGAATTGCCTGTGCCGCCGACGCTGCCTCCGGCGCCGCCCGAGCTACCAGCGCCTCCGGGCCAGCCGCTACCGCCGGAACCGCCGGTGCTTCCTGCGGCGCCGGCCCCGTCCGCCCCGCCGGAATCGCCGCAGCCGCCGGTCGTGCCGCCGCTGCCGCAGCCGGCGGCTCCACCGGAACTGCCGGTTCGGCCGGTCTCTTCGGCGCCGCCGGTCCTGCCCGTGCCGTCGCAGTCTCCCGGGGGCCTGACGCCAACTGCGCCTCCGGAGCTTGCCCCGTCTGCGCCGCCGCAGCCTCCGGTCCCACCGATGTCTCCGGAAGTGCCTGTTCCGCCGGGACATCCGGTTCCACCGGCGTCGTCGGTGTGGCCGGAGAACCCCGGTGTCGCGGGCACGCCAGTGCCGCCGGCGTCTCAGGCTTCGACCGAGCCGCCGGTTCCGGCGAACCCTGCGGCGCCGCCGATAGCAGCCGCTCTTCCAGAGCTTTCGGCGATGCCGGCTATCTCTGACTCGGCACAGTCGAAGCTGCCGCTGCCTACCGCGCCGCCGGAATTGCCCGCACCCGAAGAGCGTTCGGTTCCACCCGCACCGGCGAGCCCACCGGGTGATCCGAGACCTGCGCATCAGTCGGTGCCTTATCAGCCGACTGCGGTTCAGCCCCCGGGCTTCCAGAATCCCGCTCCTGCACGCACCCCGGAATTCGCAGCGCCCCCGCAATCGGACCCACTGCCGCCTCCCGCCCAGCACTACCGCGAAGGCCACGCGAACCTCAACCCGGGACAACCGCCGGTCGACCAGGGATGGAGTCAGACGCCCTACCAGCCGAACGGCGACCACGCACCCAGCGGCGGCCACCATGTATCCAACGGCCAGCCCGGCTCCTGGGGCCCGATGCCTCCACCGCCCCCGTTCGGTGCGGGCGGAGGCGGAGCGAACCGCGGCGCCAACCGGGCTTACGGTCGCCCCGCGCAACGCCCGGAACCAGCGCAGGCCCCGATCCTCGTGCAACCGTTCGCCGGGTTCGGCGTGGCGGCCGAGTTCGATCCCGCGACCGGCGCCTTGCAGGCGGTGCCCGCCTCGAACGGATCCAGAGCCGGGGTGTACGGCGACCTCGGCGAATCGCGGGTGGTGTTCTACCGCGACAGCGCCGGGCTGGCTTTGCGGGTGGACGGTCGTACGATCGACCTCGGCGGCCCGGTCCGCGTCGAATGGGTTCTGCTCGAGCGGCGGACCACGCGGTTCGCGGTGATCGAGAACGGTGTCGTCGTGTTCGAGGTGCGCTACCGGACGCTGCCACCCGAGATGGACCTCGGTGCACTGGTCCACAGTGTCCTCGCCGACCCACAGCGCCGGGAACAAACCTTCCGCGGATGACCGGAAGACCGACAGAGATGAGGAGGCACCATGCGGGTGAGTCCACCGACCGATGACGAGCTTCGGTCGAACTTCGAGGAAATGCTCGCCTCGGTATGCAGCGGTGGCGGTCTACGCTCCGCCACCGGCCTCGACATGAAGACCGAGAACGCGCTCTGGGCGATCGCCCACGTCTACCCGGAGGTGCCCGACGACCTGGTCGTCGCCGCCCGCGCCGCCTTCGCCGGCCAGCTCGACGGCACCAATGCCCGCGAGCGCAGGGAAGCGCTGGCCCGCAAGATCGAGGAACTCGATCGGCGCGGGCAGGCCCGATGACCGCCGACGGAACCGGGGATGCGCCTATGACGCGATGGCGTGCGATGCCCGGCACCGAGATCGCCGAGCTCGGCACCCGTTTGCAATCGTTGAACTGGTCGTGGCTGGTGGCCGATGGTCCGCGGCTGGCCACCGAGTTCGGCTGGCGGGTGCTGCACAGCGACGCGAACTGGGTGATGCTCGACGCCGGTTTCGGTCTCGGCAGCGGTGAGATCCGAGGCAGGAACGGCAAAGCCGAGGTCATCGAGGTCCGAGTGACCGATTTCGCCGAGGAATCGGCAACCGGACGCGAGCGCATCCGCGACGCGTTCGCGGCACTGGGCGAGTCCCTCACCGAGGCACTCGGCGAGCCGACAGCCCGCATCCCCGGCGAGTTTCCGCAGCTGCGATGGGCAGGCAAGGACCACACTCTGGTGCTGAACGAGTTGGCGGTATCGGTGGTGCTGAAGCTGGTCGACAACGCCAGGCTCGCCCGCGACGACCGCAATGTCGAGCTCGACGAGCAAGGCCTGCTGTGACGGAGTGGGCGGAGCTGAGCACGGGCCTGGCCGCCGAGCTGATGCGGCTCGGCGCGGGTTCGGTGCTGCGTATCGGCGAGGACCGAGTGGAGTCGCCGCGCTTCGCGCAGCTGCGTCAACTCGACGACCGCATCTGGGCCGAACTGGTCGGTGATCGCTGGTTGAGCCCCGAAGCCGGGGCGGGCGCCGACGGCGCGCGGATCCTGACCGCGGCGGGTTGGCAGCGGCCGGACGCCGATCACGCCGGCAACTGGTGGGTCGAATGGTCGTGGCCGTTGCCCTCGGCCCGCTATCGCGCACTGGCCGCGATGATCGTCGAGGGCCTGCGCGATGCCTTCGGGATCTCGGACCCGGCGGCGCTGTCGTATGTGGCGTGGGATGAGAGCGACGGAAATCGTCCTTTGGACTTGCCTGCTCTGGGTTTGGCGCGGCAGGACTGAACGGTTTTCCGGGTCGGCTCGCCGTCACCGGCTGTTCCGGCGCCGTTTCACCTGCGGTGGTATGACCGCTTCGAACTTCCCGCCCGTCGGGTGCGCAGACGAGGAGAGTGCCGCGAGTGAACAACCCCGCCGACCAGCCCGAACCGGCAGCCGAAAAGCCGGAAGGGAAACGTTCCTCCGCGCATTCGGCCGGCGCGATGCTCGGCACCGATGCGGCCGCAGGCGCCGCTGAAACCCCCACCGATGCAACCGCCGCCGTCACCGAGGCCGACGCTGCCACGACCGCTGCCACCGCCGACAACAGCGACACCGCCGCTACCGTCAGCGACGTCGCCGCTACCGCCACGACCGCTGCCGCCACCGCCAGCGACGCCGACACCGACGACCCCGACGTCGGCTTCACCCTCGACCCAACCC
>NZ_JAAGVC010000083.1 GCF_010858045.1 Nocardia cyriacigeorgica | reverse complement strand
GGGTTCGACCGGGCCCTGGGATTGGAAGAGGCGGGTGGGGCCCCAGTAGGTGTTGGGGTCGGCGTCGGGGTCGGTGGCGGCGAACAGGGTGGAGTGGGCCGCCTTGGCGGGCGCGTGGCCGATGAGCCGGATGAAGGGCTTGCTGATGCGGTCGAGCGGGGTCTCGGTACGGGCGAACAGGTCGGTGGCCGACACACCGGGATGCACTGCGTAGGAGCGCTTGGTCGAGCCGGCCGCCTCCAGGCGGTGCTGGAGTTCGCGGGCGAACATCAGATTGGCCAGCTTGGACTGCGCGTAGGCGAGATTGCGCTGGTAGCGGCGGTTCTCGTAGTTCAGATCGTCGATCCAGAGCTTCGGGGTCTGCTTGTGCGCGATGCTGGCCAGCGACACCACCCGATCCCGGACGCGGTCGAGCACCAGGCCGGTGAGGGCGAAGTGACCCAGGTGGTTGACGCCGAACTGGGTTTCGAAACCGTCCTTGGTGCGCGAGAACGGCACGTTCATCAGGCCCGCGTTATTGACGAGCACATCGAATTCGCCGCAGTTGTCGGCGAATTCGCGCACCGACGAAAGATCGGCCAGATCGAGCGGCGCGACCTTCACATCGCCGTCGATGCGGTCGGCGATCTCTTGTGCCTTCGCCGTATTACGGCAGGCCATGACCACCGTCGCGCCCTTGCTGGCCAGCACCTTCGTGGTCTCGACACCGAGGCCGCCATTGGCTCCGGTGACGACGAAAGTGCGCCCGGTCTGATCGGATATCTGCTCAGGTTTCCACGCCATGCACCGACCTTACTCCTGGGTAAGTTCCCTGTGAAGTGTGTCTCGGACGCTGATATCTCCCAGTGTGCCGCCTCGCCGGTATGGAGCATCGGAGGCCGGGGCGATATGGATCGCCACCCAGCGCGGCCGCCATGGCCGGTGCCGGATGCGCCGCCACGGCAGGGGCGTGGTGACGGCGGGCCCGGACTCCGATGCCGGAAGCGAGAAAACCAGCCCGCGATGGTGTTCCACCTGCGGTGATAGGCAAATCGCACCGATCTGCACGTTTTCCCTGTGCCGCGTCCAGGATTGGGCCACAATGGGTCCTCGGCAGGGGTGCCATTCGCAGGAGGGGATCACTATGCCCACATCGGGCAACACGGTGCCGCGACGTCAACTGGGCAGGCACCTGCGCGAAATGCGCCAGGCGGCAGGCCTGAGCATCGCCGAAGCCGCACGGCAGATCGGGCGCGGAGCCGGGACGGTGCAGCGGTTGGAGACCGGGCATCCCGGGAAGATCCACATCCCGGACATCGTGGGGTTGTGCGAGCTGTATGACGAGGTGGAGCAGCAGGAGGCGCTACTGGGGTTGGCGAAGGAGGCGGACGGGGAGGAGCCCCAGAACAGGGGCTGGTGGCACGAATACGGGGAACTGATCCCCGACAGTTTCGAATTGTATGTCGGACTGGAGTCGGTAGCGTCGTCGTTGACGGTGTTTCGACCCGATATGGTCAGCGGGCTATTCCAAACAGCTCCCTATGCACGAGCTTTGGATGCGATGTACTTCCCGTCCGACGGTCCAGAGGAACTCGAGCGCCGGGTGCGAGTCCGAACTGGACGGCAACGGATCATTACACGGAAACGTAACCCGGTGACTGCGACTCTGATCCTTGACGAGGCTGTGTTGCACAGGGTGGTCGGCGGGCGTAAGACGATGGCTGCGCAGCTGAGGCACCTCGCCGATCTGCCGCCCAACGTCACCGTGCGAGTGTTGCCTTTCGCGAGTGGGTTTCCGGCCGGAATGTCCACGGGTCCTTTTACGATCCTCGATTTCGACCGGGCGGCGAAAGAGCCAACGACCGTCTACGTTGAGTCTTACACCGGAGCCATGTACTACGACCGGAAATTCGCAGTTGATCGCTATCGCAAGGCGTTTCAGACAATCCAGGCGGTAGCGTTGGATGCGGCTGGTAGCAAGAGTCTGCTACGCGCAAGAGCAAGGGAGTGCGAGCGTGAGCGTTGATCTGAGCAGTGCGAAATGGTTCAAGTCCAGCCGGAGCGCCGGCGGCCAGGATTGTGTCGAAGTCGCGCATCTGCAGGCAGGACTGGTCGGGGTGCGCGACTCCAAGAACCCCGCCGGTCCTGCCCTCGTCTTCACGCCTTCGGAGTGGGATACCTTCCTCTCGCGGGCGCGGCTTGGGCATTTCGATCCTGCCTGAAGGGAGCGCGGGTATGAGTGTTGAGGAGAGCACGGCCGAATGGTTCAAGTCCAGTCACAGTGTTGGAGATAGCGACTGTGTCGAGGTCGCACACCTCAACAGTGGCAGGGTCGGGGTCCGTGATTCCAAGAATCCCACCGGCCCGGCCCTGGTATTCACGCCGTCTGAGTGGGATGCCTTCCTGAGCCGCACGTGCGCCGGGCGCTTCGACCACAGCTGAGCCGCCTGCCGGGTCGGCCCGGTGTGCGCCCCATCGAAACGGCCCGTCTCCCAGCCTGTTACGGCCGAGGGACGGGCCGTCTCATTGACGGATTTTGGTGCGCCCCCGCGTCCTGATGGCGAAGGGTGTCCGTCGTGATCCCGGCCTGTAGGGCTCAGCCGCAGTGGCTCGGGCCAGGCGAATTCCAGCCGTAACCGGTCCCGTTGTTGGGCCTGGTCGCGCCACCGCCCCACCCAATGCACTTGCCGGGCGCATCCACTTTCACTGGGCCGGCATAGTACGCGAACATGCCGAAATCCTCCTGAGGGTTGTATTGCCCCCAAATTCCGAGGCGTACCCCCGTGATGGTCTTGACGCCGACATCGGCGGTCTTCCAGGTGACTGCGCAGTTGGTCCGGCCGTTGTAGAGCAGGTAGATGGTGGCGAGACCGCCCAGGTCATGGGTGTCGATGACGCGGTAGCCGCTACCGCAGACCGAAGCCGGGGTCGCGGCGTTTGCAGGCGCGGCCATGCTCAGCGATCCGGTGAGGATCGCTGCGATGGCCAAGCCCAGCCGGGCTCCGTTCTTGATCACACGCATTGTTCATATTCTTTCTGAAGAAGATCAACCGCCGAACATGGGCGGGCGATCGTTTGCCGATGGATCTTCCGGCGGTCCCAGGAGTAGTTCGCGCTCGTCGTCGACGAACGCGCTTTCTATGCGTTCGAGGGACCGGGAGTGCGGAATCAACCGCAGTGGCTCGGCGACGGCGAGTCCCAATGGATTCCGCCTCCTGATGTGATGTCGCCGGGCCGGAGTGCGCTACCGCCCCACGCGATGCATTTGCCGGGGGCATCCACCTTCACCGGGCCGGCGTAATACGCGTAGTGGTCATAGTCCTGCCGGTGGCTGCTGGGCTGTCCCCAGATCGCGACCATGGCCCTCGTGGGGGTCTTGGTTCCGACATAGGCGTTCTTCCAGGTGACGACGCAATTGGTCCGGCCGTTGTAGAGCAGGTAGATGGTGGCGAGACTGCCCAGGTCGTGGGTGTCGATGACTCGGTAGCTTCCGCCTCCGCATACGGAGGCCGGCGTCGCGGCGTTCGCGGGAGCGGCCAGGCTGAGCGATCCAGTGAGAATTGCCGCTACGGCAAGGCCCAACCTGGCTCCATAGTGGAACACGCGCATCTTTGTAGTTTTCCTTCCGAGAAACAATCCAGCGACCACGTAGCGGCGGTAATGGAATGCCGATACATGATCCGTCAAGATCCTGCACCGCGCCCGGGCGCAAAGATTCCCCACAGTGGGAAATCGCTGGATATCCGAGGCGTGGGCGGCTGCCGGGTTTGCCGTCGATCACCGGCGATCGGGCGCCTGCCGTCGTAGCCTGAAGCTCTCAGATGCCGGACAGGAGGTTTCGCCGTGGCCGAGACGATGTCGACCGAGACGACGGTGTCGCAGGTGCTGGCCGAGCTGGCCGCGCTGGACGACCCGAAGATGCGGGCGGTGAACGAGAAGCACGGCGACGATCACGGCGTCAACCTCACCAAGCTGCGCGCGCTTGCCAAACGGCTGAAGACCCAGCACGATCTCGCCCGCGAACTCTGGAACACCGGCGACACCGCGGCGCGACTGCTGTCTCTGCTGATCTGCCGCCCGAAGGCCTTCGACCGCGACGAGCTCGACGCCATGATGCGCCAGGCCACCGCACCCAAGGTCCAGGACTGGCTGATCAACTACGTGGTGAAGAAGAACCCGCATGCCGAAGAGCTGCGACGCACCTGGTTCGCCGACCCCGACCCGCTGGTCGCGAGCGCGGGCTGGGCGCTCACCGCCGACCGCGTGGTCAAGAACCCCGAGGGCCTCGACCTCACCGAACTGCTCGACCTCATCGAAGCGCATATGAAAGCGGCCCCCGACCGCCTCCAATGGTCGATGAACACCTGTCTCGCCCACATCGGCATCACCAACCCCGACCACCGCCCCCGCGCACTCGCCATCGGCGAACGCCTCGAGGTTCTGAAGGACTACCCGACCTCCCCCGGCTGCACCTCGCCCTACGCGCCCATCTGGATCAACGAAATGGTCCGCCGCCAGCAGGACAAGTAACCGTGCGATTCACGGGATGACCCGCCCCGAACCGCCGGAGGTCACCCGAGCCCCACCGCTCGCACCCAGCGCAGTGCGCGGACGCCTCCGTGCCGACGCCCGCGAACGGAGTCGGCGGACGTCGGCGATGAGCTTGCGTGCGGGTGGCATCGTCGAGTTCGTCCTGTGCGGCGCCGCGATAATCGCAGGCGTCTCACAACGTTGCGGTGCCGCATGTCCTTGCGCGGGGAAGGGGACATGAGCCGGACGATTGCGGCAGGTCGCCGGCCTCATGCCCCCTCGTCGAGGGGCTCACCACGCAGGGGCGGTGGCGCGGCGGGTGGTGTCGATGGTGTGCTGGAGGGCGCGGACGATCTCGTCGGGTGGGGCGGTGGTCGGGGTTGG
>NZ_JAAGVC010000082.1 GCF_010858045.1 Nocardia cyriacigeorgica | reverse complement strand
CGCCGAACGCGGCGACATCCTGTTCGGCACCATGGACAGCTGGCTGATCTGGAACCTCACCGGCGGCGTGCACGTCACCGACGTCAGCAACGCCGGGCGCACCATGCTGATGAACCTGCACACCCTCGACTGGGATCGGCGGCTGCTGGAGTTCTTCGATATCCCGCGGGCGATGCTGCCCGAGATCCGTTCCAGCGCCGAGGTGTACGGCCGTACCGTGATCGAGCCGTCCGGTATCCCGATAGCGGCCGCGCTGGGTGATCAGCAGGCCGCGCTGGTGGGGCAGACCTGTTTCGCGGCCGGGGAAACCAAATGCACGTATGGCACCGGGGCTTTCCTGCTGTCGAATACCGGTACCGCGCCGGTGCGGTCACAGCACGGGTTGCTGACGACGGTGGGTTTCCGGCTCGGTGACGAGCCCGCCCACTACGCGCTGGAAGGTTCGATCGCCTCGACCGGTTCGCTGGTGCAGTGGCTGCGTGACCGGCTCGGGCTCATCGACTTCGCACCCGAGGTCGAAACGCTCGCCGCCACCGTCGCCGACAATGGTGGATGCTCGGTGGTGCCTGCGTTTTCGGGATTGTTCGCGCCCCGCTGGCAGGCCGAAGCGCGCGGGGTGATCGCCGGGCTGACCTCCTACATCACCCGCGGGCATGTGGCGCGGGCGGTGCTGGAAGCCACGGCATGGCAGACCAGGGAGGTCGTCGAGGCATTGAACGCCGACACCGGAAGGCCCCTGACCGAACTGCGCGTGGACGGCGGCATGACCTCGAACAATCTGCTGATGCAACAGATTTCCGATGCGCTCGGGGTGCCGGTGCAGCGGCCGCTGTTCGCCGAGACGGTCTCACTCGGTGCGGCGTACGCGGCGGGGCTGGCGGTCGGGTTGTGGCCCGATGTGGATGGGCTGCGCCGTAACCGCCATATCGCCGGGCGCTGGGAGCCTGCCGTCTCGGCCGCCGTCCGCGACCGTGGTTACCGGCAGTGGAGCCGCGCCGCGGCCCTGAGCTACGACTGGACCGGACACCAGTAGCGGCACGTCACCGGCGGCCACGCTCACTCGGAAGCGACGGCCTCCTCATAGGCGCGGAGTGTGGCGATGACCAAGGCGCGCTGGTCGGCGGTCAGCGGGCCCAGCGCGGCACGCCATCCCCGATCCGCACCACCGAGCCAGGCCGTTACCGCTTCGCGGTGCTCGTCGGCGATGGCGACCAGGGTGCGGCGGCGGTCGTTGTCGTCGGTGCGGCGGTCCAGGACGCCTTGGCGGCTGAGATCGCCGACCATCAAGCTCACCGTGGTGGGCGCGACCTCGAGTCGCCTCGCCAGCTCGTTGACGGTGAGCGGTCCGTCGAACAGGACGTAGGTCAGCAGCGACAGGTGCCGGGGTGCCAGATCGAACGATCGCAGCGCTTCGGGCACCGGCAGGCGTTTCGCGCGGCCGACCAGGCGCGGCATGAGCAGCACCATTGCCCGGACACTGTCGTCCAGCGACAGAGCGTCGTCGGTTGACATACCTTTCTCCCTAAAATACCTTTGTTGTTAAAGCTATATCGAGGTGAACAGGGCCCATCGTCTCATGCGGACGGGCGGTCACACACCCTTCCTGGAGGTATCGACGAGTGTCCGAACCACCCGCCCGCCTGCGAGCCCTGACCATCGGATTGCATCCACACGCCATGGATTACGGTCGAAACCCGGGCCTGGACGAGGCCGAACTCACGGCCAGGGTCGACGCCGCCAACGCCGCCCTCCGCGACACCGAATTCGATGTCACGCCCTGCATGGTGCAGGCCTCACCCGCCCAGGCCGAATCCACAGTCCGCGAGCTGCTGGCCGCCCAGACGTTCGACCTCGTCATGCTCGGCGGTGCGGTGCGGGCCCTCCCCGAGCACACTCTGCTGTTCGAACGCCTGGTCAACGTCCTCGTCGAGGAGGCGCCGGGAATCCGGTTCTGCTTCAACACCTCTCCCGAGACCACCCTCGACGCGCTGCGCCGCGCAGCCGCATCCGCCTAGTCGCCCGGCCCGCACCGTCAGAGCCCGCCGCCGCCACCGATCAGCCACGGATTGAAGGCGCACACCAGCTCCGGGTGCGCGGCGGGGTCGAGGGCACGCAGCACCATCGACATCGCGCGCGGGGAGTACATCATCGTCAGGTGATCGGACAGATCCTGTTCGCAGCCGTCCTGCAACGTCAGGTTGGCGACGGTCGCGCCGGGGCCGGGCCGCAGGAACGTCAGATCGTAGGGGTTGACGATTTCATCCCAGCGGGAGGCGATCACGGTGTAGTCGACACCGGCAACAGTGTCACCGCCGGCATTGAGCGCGTGCAGAAATGGGGATCCGATGACCTGCTCGATATTGGCGGGGCCGACGAACAGCTGATTGAACCCGAGGATGTCCAGGCCGAGATCATTGATGGCGCGTCCGAGCGCGGCGATGCCGAGCAGGCTGGTGCCGTGATGGGTGGCGCCGAGGGTGATCAGCCGGTCCACGTCGGTGTCGCCGCCCTCGAATTTCAGGTAGTGGGCGGCCACGGTACCGCCCTGGGAA
This sequence comes from Nocardia cyriacigeorgica, assembly GCF_010858045.1. GTDB lineage: Bacteria > Actinomycetota > Actinomycetes > Mycobacteriales > Mycobacteriaceae > Nocardia > Nocardia cyriacigeorgica_E. The sequence continues at coordinate 2,879 of NZ_JAAGVC010000082.1, read as the reverse complement.
TGGGCGACGATATCGACCGATTCCGCGCCCGTCTCCCCCAGCACCCGATCCACGAAATCGGCGAGCTGGCGCGCCGATTGTGCCATCGGCCCCACCGCGTTCCGGCCCGGCATCAGCGGACCGAGACCGCCGCCCTCGAGCACACCCAACTGCCCGTAATTGAGGGCGAACACACAGAAACCCGCCCGCCCCAGACGCGGCGACAGGTACGCGAAACTGTCATAGGCGTTCATCCACGACCCGTGCATCAACACCACCGGCCGCGGATGCTGCGGAGTGGGGCGGCAATTCCAGTCGTTGGCGCCCGGCGGCGCCGCATTCGGATGCAGCAGACCGTAGGCGAAGGCGGCCAGCGCGGCCGTCGCCTCCGGGCCCGGCCCGGCCGCGACCATCGACCGGCTGGCCGGCGCGCCCGCGCTACCCGACACCGCACCGGCCTGCGCTGCGCCCGGCTGTGTGGCGTTGATCTGGTCCGCCAGTTGCTGTTCGGTCACCGCCGGCTCGGGTGCCGCGTTCCCCGGTGGTAGCGGCCCGGCGGCCAGCAGCGCCGATCCCGCGAGCACCGCTGCGGCCTGCGCGGCCCGTCGTATTGCCCAACCCATGTGTCGTCCTCTCACGCACCCCGGCAAGCCACCGCATCGATCGCACTGGAACTCACCGGTTCAGATTCGAAACTCGTCGCGACGCTAGAAGTTCCGGACACCGGCGCGGACCGCATCGACCGCGAATCCGAGCATTCCCACCGCGACGCCCGGCACCGATTGGAGAAAGACACAACCGCATCAGGTCCCGGCGCGGAGGCGGCGGCGCGGGCCGCGTACAGCCGGTAGCCTCGTCGGGGAACGTTGTCACGACGGACCAGGGGGCGTGCATGAGCGCGGACACGGCGCACATCGTGGGAAAAGTGTTGATGCAGCTCGCCGAACCCGAAGGCCGCGCCGACCCCTACCCGCTGTATGAGCAGCTACGGGCCTGCGGACCGGCGGTTCCCGCCCCCGACGGGACCATCGTGGTCACCGGATACCGTGTGGTGTCGGCACTGGCACGCGACCATCGGCTGCGCAAACGGCCGGAAACCTCGCTTGCCGCCAACGGATTCCCGCACTGGCAGCAGCGGCCCGGGTTGCGGTTGATCTTCGGCAGCATGCTGGTGGCCAACCCGCCCGAACACACCCGGCTGCGGCGGCTGGTGTCCGGCGCGTTCACCAGCAGACGAGTCGCCGGGCTGCGGCCGGCGATCGAGAAACTGGTCGACGGGCTGCTCGACCGGATGCACACCGCCGCCATGAACGGCCCGATCGACTTCATCGACGAATTCGCATTCCCCTTGCCGGTCACCGTGATCGGTGAACTGCTCGGCATCCCCGCAGCCGACCGGATGCGCTTCCAGCCACTGGTGCGGGACTGGACCGCGGTCCTGGACCGGCTCGACGAACCCACCGTCGCCGCCGCCGACACCGCGGCCGACACCATCACCGACTACCTGCGCGAACTGATCGCCCGCCGCCGCCGCGAACCCGCCGACGATCTGCTCTCCGCGCTCGCCGCCCCCGACGACGGACTGCCCGACGACGAACTGATCACCATGGCCGCGCTGCTGTTCGCCGCCGGATTCGAAACCACCACCGGCCTGCTCGCCAACGGCCTGCGCGCCCTGCTCGACCACCCCGGCCAAGCCCAGCAGTTGCGTGAACGCCCCGAACTGGCCACCACCGCGGTCGAGGAACTGCTGCGCTACAACTCCCCCGTGCAGCTGCTCACCTCACGCACCGCACCCGAAGCCATCGACGTCGCCGGACTCCACCTCGACGCCGGCCGGCGCGTGGTCATGCTGCTCGGCGCCGCCAACCACGACCCCGACATCTTCGACCACCCACACCACCTGCGACTGGACCGCGAAGGCGAACCACCGCTGTCCTTCGGCGGCGGCATCCACTACTGCCTCGGCGCGCCCCTGGCCCGCCTCGAAGCCCAGATCGCCTTCCCCGCCCTGCTACGCCGCTTCCCCGGCCTCGCCCTCGCCGCCACCCCCGTCCCCCGCGACGGGCTGGCCCTGCACGGGCTCGTGCACATGCCGATCCACCTGCACTGACCGCGACGTCACAGTGCCCCGCGTCCTGGTCGGCGAGAACCAGCCACCCCGCCCGCTGGTGTGCCGCTCGAACAGGCAATGACCAGCTGTCACACTGGTGGCGAGCAGGTGGGAGGCCTAGATGAGTGTCGTATCAGCGGAATCGGCGCCGGCGACCGCATGGGCACAGCACCGGCGGCGCCTGTTCGGAGCGAGCTGGGAGGCGCTCGAGGCGCACCTGTTCACCGACTATCCGCACATTCAGCTGCTGCTCCGGGTCCGCGGACGGGTCCTGCCGTGGCGTGGTGGCTGGTATTGCGCCGCCGCGGTCACCGTCGCCGCCGCCGGTGTGGTCGCGTTCTGGCTCGGCTCCGCGCACCCGCGCACCGCCTGGATGATCGCCGGCACACTGATGGGCGTCTGCGCCGGACTCCAGATCACCGGATGGGTGCGCGCCTGGCGCGGCTACGGCACCGGCGCCGACGCGATATGGGGCGGCGTGGTGTTCACCGTCGGCTTCGCCCCCGCTATCGGCATCGGGATGCTCGAAAGCCGGATCTGGGGCTCGGCCACCGGCGGCACCACCCCCACCCCCGTGTTGTACCTGACGCTCGTCGCGCTGGCGCTGGGATTCACCGGCTTGCACGCCACCTCACTCGGCCCCGCCCCGGGCAGCCACCGCTACCAACGCGCCCTCGACGCCGTCGCCGCCCTCCCCGACCCCGCCCGGCAGCGCCTCGAGCGCCTCCCAGCTCGCTCCGAACAGGCGCCGCCGGTGCTGTGCCCATGCGGTCGCCGGCGCCGATTC
>NZ_JAAGVC010000081.1 GCF_010858045.1 Nocardia cyriacigeorgica | reverse complement strand
GGCTTCTTCCATGGCTCTCAGCGCAACCCTGTACACCTTCACCATCCAGCTGGCCGACGTCGATCGCGGCGTCTACCAGGACCTGGAGCTGCGGGTCGCGGTGGGTGTAGATGGCGACGCGGTCGGCGAGTTTGGCGGCGCGGTGGACGCGGTCGGCGTCAGGGGCGCCGACGTCGATCCAGGTGGTGAGGCGGCCGGTGAGGTCGCGGATGAGGACGGGCGGTTCGTCGGTGGCGGAGACGCCGCCGTCGCTGAAGGTGATGCCGTCGGCGTATTCCAGGCAGTAGGCGAGGATGCGGGTGAGCATGTATTCGGCGGTTTCGGAGGGGTGGCGCGCGACCCGCAGCTCCAGGTCCTGGTAGACGCCGCGATCGACGTCGGCCAGCTGGATGGTGAAGGTGTACAGGGTTGCGCTGAGAGCCATGGAAGAAGCCTACGGCGGGGTCGGCGAGCAGCGGCCGCCCGGCCGGGACGGGTGGTCGATGCGCCGCTGCGCCCGGTGGGTTCGGCCGAGCTACGGCGGGCCGGGTCGGGTCGGCGCGAAACCGCCCCGCCGCGGCCCTCCCGCTCGGCGGCGCGGACCCACCCCCTCAGCCGAGGTGATACGCCAGGGTCACTGCGAAATTCCCAGCCATGAGCGCGAGCGCGCCGCCCGCCTTACCGAGGTCGAGGTCGCGCACGCGGAGATGGGCGATGATCGCGCCGACGAAATGGAAGACGAGCCCGGCGGCCGCGGCGACGCCGACGACCGGCAGCGCGAATCCCGCGAGCACACCCACTCCGCCGGCCGCGAACACCAGGCCGATCGGCCGCGTCCACGACAGCGGGACCTGCACCTGCTCGGCCGCCGCCACCGTGACCGGATGACGGGTGAAGTTCATCCACGCCCCGCCGGCGCACAGCAGCGCGGTGAGACAGGTCGAGATCACGTACAGGGCGAACATCGGTGGCCTTTCTTGCGTGGACGGGGGCTGCTTCCACCCTCGCGCCCGGCCCTGTTGCCCGTCCAATACCCGCATCCATAACCTGATGGCATGGATGTCGACACCCGGCTGCTGCGGTATTTCGCGGCGGTCGCCGAGGAGGGCAACCTCTCCCGCGCGGCCGAACGGCTGTACGTGTCGCAGCCGTCGCTGACCAAGCAGATCCACCGCCTGGAGGAACTGCTCGGGGTGACGCTGTTCGTGCGTTCACGCGCTGGCATGGCGCTCACCGGGCCGGGCAAGGCGCTGGCCCGCTCGGTACCGGCCCTGTTGACGGATTGGCAGCGGGCGGTGGCCGAGGTGAAAACCGCTGCGGCCGAACAAGACCGCGTGTTGCGCGTGGGCTTTCTCGCCAGCGCGGCGAACGAGGCCACGCCGGACATCATCGCCGCGTTCGGTGAGCTGCGTCCCGGCTGGCGGGTGGAGATGCGGCAGAGTTCCTGGTGGGATCCCACCGCGGGGCTCGCCGACGGCGAGGTCGACGCCGCGCTGCTGCGGGTGCCGTTCCCCGGCCAGCAGTCGTGGGGCGTCGAAGTGCTGCTGAGCGAACCGCGCGGGGTGATGCTGCCGAGCACGCATCCGCTCGCCGCGGCCGAGACCATCGACTTCCCGCAACTGTGGGACGAGCCGTTCATCTCCGCCCCGGACGCGACCGGCGAATGGCGCGACTACTGGCTCGCCATCGCCGAGCGCCGTGGCCATCCGGTGCGGATCGGTGCCGTCACCGAGCACACCGACGAATGGCTCAGCGCGATCGCCAACGGTTACGGCGTCGCGCTCGCGCCGGAATCGGCCGGGCGCTATTTCCAGCGTCCCGGTGTGGTGTATCGCCCGGTGAACGGCATCGCGCCCACCCAGGTGGCCGTCGCCTGGGACCCGGCGATCGCCGCCGACTCGGCCGTGCATGATTTCGTCGCCAGCTGCCTGCGATTTCGCCAGTAGGGGCTCCGGGTCACTTGCTCGAAGCGGGAAAGTGCCCACGCTCGGCGATCCGTCTCGCTACGATGCCATCAATTGAGACGGCCCAGTCTCAAAGGTGGCGTCCGCGCGCAGGGCACGCCACCATCGCTCGACACCTAGGACATCCGATGGCCCTCCCTCGCACTCGACTCTTCACCGCGCTCGCGCTATCGATGCTGGCGCTGTCGCCGGCAGCGGCGGTGCATGCGGCGCCGGGTGCGGCCGGCGGTGCCGAGTATGTGGCGCTCGGTGATTCCGGGGCGGCGACGGCGGGTGTGGTGGATATCGATCCGACGGCGCCGTTGGCGTGCATCCGGTCCAACTCGAACGCGCCGACCCTGGTGGCGCGGCAACTGGGCCTCGAACTGGACGACCGGACGTGCAGCAGCGCCAAGATCCCCGATCTGACGCGCTCGCAATCTCCCGGTGTCGCACCGCAAGTGGAGGCGCTCGGCCCGGACACCCGGATCGTGACCCTGCACATCGGAGCCAACGACGCGAACATGACCAGATACATTCTCGGCGGCTGCCACGCCGGTCTGGCGACGGGCGGCTGCGCGGCGGCCGCGGATCCGCAGTGGGACGCCGATATCGATGCGATCGCCCCGGCCTACGCCGCTGCCTTGGACGAGATCTCGCGTCGCGCGCCGCAGGCGACGATCTTCGTCGACGGCTGGCCCACCTACCTGGGTGAATCCAGCTGCGCGGCGATGCTCGGCCTGCGTGACGCCGACGCGCGCTACATCCAGTCGAAGTTCGCCCGCCTCAACACCGTCGTCGCCCGCGAGGCCGCCGCGCACGGTGCGATCTACCTCGACACCATCGCCGCCTCCCCGCCCGCGGGCATGTGCGCCGATCCGGCGGTGCGCTGGTTCGATCCGATCCTCGCCGACCAGACCTTGCTCCCGTATCACCCGACGCCGGAAGGCCATCGCGGCGTCGCCGACCTGATCGTCGCCGCGATCACCCGCTCCGGTGCCCTGAACCGCTGACCGCTCCCGCACAACCGAAGGACCCTCGACGATGAGGCTGATCATCCGCCGCGTTTTCCCGGCCGTAGCGACCCTCTGCCTGCTGGCCTCCGGCACCGGCGTGTCCGCCGCGGCCCCCGCACCCGAGCCGCGACCGTCGGTGCAGACCGTCGAAGAGGCGCTGACCTGCACCGGCGATCCGCGCACCGGACCCACCCCACTGCTGCTGTTGCACGGCACCACCTCGACCGCCGTCGCCAACTGGTCTTGGAATTGGGACCGCTATCTGGACGCGCGGGGCTGGGCACACTGCGATCTGCAATCGCCGGACAACGCCAACGGCGATATCCAGCTCAGCGGCGAGTACGTCGCCCGCGCGATCACGATCATGTTCGAGCGCGCGGGCCGCCCCATCTCGATCCTCGGGCACAGCCAGGGCGGGATGGTGGCGCGCTGGGCGTTCGCGTTCTGGCCCGAAACCCGCGCCATGGTCGACGATTACGTGGGGCTGGCCTCGTCGAATCACGGCTCCCGTAACCCGGTGCAGGATTGTCACCGCACCAGGGAATGTTCGGCGGCCCGCTGGCAGCAGACCGCGGGATCGGCGTTCCTCAACGCACTCAACCGGCAGCCGGAAACGTTCCCGCAGATCGACTACACCGTGATCACCACCCAGCTCGACGAAATCGTCGTGCCCTACACCTCCTCCTACCTGCCGACGGGCCCGAACGTGACCAACGTGTCCGTTCAGGACCTGTGCCCGGGCCGGCTCGTCGAACATTTCGGCATGGCCTACGACAACACCGCTTTCGAGCTCGCCCTCGACGCACTCACCCACAACGGGACCGCGCGACCGGAGCGGGTCGGCGCAGCGGGCTGCGGTGCGATGCTGATGCCCGGCGTCGACCCGGCCGGGTTCGTGCAGAATTCGGCGATGGCGTTGAACGTGTCGGTCCAGTCGACGTTGTCGGCGCCGCGGCTGAGCGAGGAACCGCCGGTGATGCCGTACGCGCGCTGAGGCGCGGCGGTACCGGGCGTCCTACATATGCGGCCAGTCGGCCGGAACCATCCTTTTCGCCTCCACCAGACGGATTTTCGCCTGATGCCGGATCGGGCAGTTGGTGGTGAGGCAGTGCCGGTGCTTCTGCATCACCAGATGGGCGGTGGTCACGTCCATGACGGGCAGGCGGGCGTGCCCGAGCAGCGGTTCCAGCATGGCTCCGGTGATCATTCGAAGGGCTCCAGATTCTTCAGCGGCCAGCGGGCGTAGACGTGGAACGGATCGAGGGTGATGACGTCGACCTGTTGTTCCAACGCCCGGAAGGCGTGGTCGAGGTGGATGAGTGAGGGCACGAACAGCGCCTCCGCGCGGTATCGGCCGATCGCGTCGGTGATATCGGATTCCCAGAACGAGGCCTCCGGCCCGAACACGAAGATAGGGTGCCCCAGCGTGTAGCCGAGCCGCGTGGCGAGCTTGTGTATGCGTGCCTCGTCCCAGCACGTCGAGGGGCGCGGCGCGCTGCGAAAACGGATGAGCGCCAGTGCTACCGGTGTATCGTCGTCCACGTCATCCTCACGATTGGTTGGGAGCCGCCAGGGCCGGGGCGAGGGGCAATCGCCATCCGCAACCCGCGCTCCAGGCATCGTGCGAATGTCCGTTCCGGGGGTCGGTAAGGGGTCCCATCCTCCCGGTTCGGCTGTCCCGGCCCTGGTGGCCGGCGACAGGAGAACATGGCTCTGCCAGCGGTTTCCAGTTCTCACGGGCGGCTCGGAGGAGTTCGTCGAGTTCCCCTGAGAGCCCTCCGTGGCGGTGCCGAATCCCATCCACGAATCGACCGCACATCCATCCACGAGGGGGAAGGCGAACGATGACCACCAAGCCGGTGCCGACCAACATCCCACGCAGGCAGCTCGGTCGGCAGCTACGGGAAATCCGCCAGGGGGCCGGACTTTCCATCGAACACCTCGCCCGCTTGCTCGGACGGGGAGCCACGACGGTGCAGAGATTGGAGACCGGGACGGCGAACACGATCCGGATCAGCGATCTGGAAGGGATCTGCGAGCTGTGTAATGCGGAAGAGAAGCTTGCGGGGCTGGTGAAGCTGGCGGAGGAGGCGGGGGAACCCGACCAAGGGTGGTGGCATCAGTACTCGGATGCACTCAACGAGATCTTCACCTCGTATCTAAGTTTGGAAGCCAGCGCTTCGAAGATAACTCAGTACCAGCCCTATCTGTGCCCGGGATTGCTGCAAACGCCGGATTACACCAGGGCGCTCGGACGGTTGGCGGACTGGCCTCCCGAAGAGGTTGAAGATCAGGTGCGCATCCGCGCCAAACGCCAGCGGTTGATCGCCCGCACGCGAAGCCCACTGGAGTACGACGTACTCATCGAGGAATCTGTGCTGCGGCGCATGGTTGGTAACTCGACGGTCATGTCCGAACAGGCCAAACGCATGGCTGATGTGCCGGAGAATGTCGAGCTGCGGGTGATCCCCATAGGAGCGCCCTTCCCCATCGGATACCAGCCGGGTTCCTTTCTCGTTCTGGATATGCCGAACGAGCCGTCAGTGGTGCATCTCGAACACCTTCGGTCGAGCATCTACTACGACCGTCCGCGGACGGTCCACGAATATCGGCGAGCTCACGAGGCATTGAAGCGGGTAGCGTTGACGTCGGCGGACAGTAAGCGGCTACTCAGGCAAATAGCAAGGGAGTACAAGCGATGAAAGTCGATCTTGCGGGCGCACGGTGGTTCAAGTCCACCCGTAGCGGAACTGGCGACGATTGCGTCGAAATTGCCTACCTGCCTACCGATCACGTTGCCGTCCGCGACTCGAAGAACCCCACCGGCCCGGCCCTGATCTTCGCGCCGGGCGCGTGGGATGCCTTCCTCACCGGCGCTCGCTCTGGCCGCTTCGACCGCCCTTGACAGCCACCCCTTCCACCTCGACTAACCGGCGAGGGAGATATGAGGCAGGTCGCATCGGCATGTCGCCAGTCTCATGTCTCCCTCGTGGGCTCGAGTGGCGGGCGGAGCCCGGGGG
>NZ_JAAGVC010000080.1 GCF_010858045.1 Nocardia cyriacigeorgica | reverse complement strand
GTGGCGGGGGTCTGCCGGGAGGTCGGTATCGGGCGGGACGGGGAGATTCCGCTGGTGGTTGACCCGGTGGCGGCCTCGATGCACGGTGATCCGCTGCTGCACGAAGAGGCGCTGGACGCGGTGCGCAACACGCTGTTCCCGATTGCCACCATCGTCACGCCGAACCTCGACGAAGTGCGCCTGATCAGCGGCGTCGAGGTCACCGATGAGGCGAGTGCACGCCGGGCCGCCGAGGCCCTGCACGCCTTCGGGCCGCGCTGGGTCGTGGTCAAGGGCGGGCATCTGCGCTCCTCGGAGAACAGCACCGACCTGCTCTTCGACGGCGAGCAGTTCCTCGAATTCACCGCACCCCGCATCCACACCGGCAACGACCACGGCGGCGGCGACACCCTCGCCGCGGCCCTCGCCTGCGCGCTCGCGCACGGCCACTCGGTGCCGGACGCGTTCGAATTCGCCAAGGAATGGACCCGCCGCTGCCTGGCCGCCTCCTACGACCTGGGCAAAGGCCATGGCCCGGTGTCACCGCTGTGGCGTTTGGAGTCCACGGGCCTGTCGTGACCCGTTTTTGTCGGTGGGTCGGCGCATACTGAGGTCGTCGCGAAGCACCGCTGGCCTCAACGGCGCGGCACAGCGAGAACAGCGTGGTTCGAGTGCACGCGGCACAGTTGGTCCAGCCGCGGGGCGGATTCGCTCACTCCGCGGTGAAGGCGAGGTGCAATGGCTGATCGGCATCGATGGTGAAACCGCTGAGCCTGGCATCCGCGCGGGCCAGGGCCGAGACCATCTCGGTGAGGTAAGCGACGAAACGCTCCACCGGCATCGGATCCTCGCGGAGGTTGGCGCCGAGCCACCAGTCGGTGGCCGAGGCCACCGCACCGAAAACCGAATAGATCACCAGCTCGACACCATTCGGGTCGATCGGGCGTTCGTTCACCGTTCCCATGAACAGATCGGCCACCTGCCCGGCCGCCTGCCGCGCCGATAGCAGCGAACGCGGTGACTGCGCTGCACTGTCCCTGCGCTGGGCGAAATGCCCGTTCAGAATGAACCGGAAAACGTTCGGATGCTGCGTCACGACCGCAACGTATTCGTGCGCTCCACGCCGAATCAGTTCGCGCACAGGGTCATTGGTGAGATCGACGCCCTCGACGATGCGCTCCCACAGCAGGTCCCGCATCCGATCCACGATGGCGTCGTACAGATCCGCCTTATCCGCGAAATGCCGATACAGCTTGGGCTTGGCCGCCCCCGCCGCCTTGGCGATCTCCCCCATGCTGACCTCGGGCCCGACATCCCCCAGCGCCCGAAACGCCGCGTCGACGAACTCCGCCCGCACCTTCACCCGATGCTCGGCCCAGCGCTGCGTCCGCGCATCCACCCGTCGCCCCGGAACCTCCCCCACCCCCCGGCCGCCGCGTTTCACCACGTCCGGGATCGTACTCACCGCCGGCCGACGCCAGCGGTCAGGGAGCCACCCGCCGTCACACCGCGGACAAAGAGGCGAGTACGCGCTCGGCATCCGCCGATTGCAGATGCTGCCTGATCCGTTCGGCAAACGCAGGCGCGCCTGCCTCACGCATCACTTGAGGCAGTGCCTTCCCCCGGCGAGGAACCCAGTAGGCGAGCTGCTCACAGACCACTTTCCGCACAAGTCGGTGATTGTGGTCGTCGATCAGCGGGAAGAAGTCGTCGGCACTGTGTATCTCGTAGATCAGGTCGTCGATGCCTTCGAAGTCACAACCATTCGCGGTCAGCACGATGTCGATGTCGGCGTGGACGGCAGCACAGTGGACGTGGGCGTCGAACGAATCCGGATAGTCCAGCCCCTTGTCCACGGTGTATCCAGTGATCAGGCTGTTCTCACCAAAGGTCTGGGCGATCTTGCGACGGATACCTCCCACCTGCTCCTCAGCGAGAAATGGGTTGTTTCTTCGCCTGTGGTAGAGGGTTTCGGCCATGATGTCTTCGGTCCAGAAGACCTCGAACATCTCGTGGCCGCCGCGTAGGTAGAGCAGGCTGAGCCAATCTCGAAGAGTGCAGGAGTACAGAATGTTCGCGTCCACAAGCACTCTCGTCGCCCGCCCACCGATCATGCCGACATGCCACAAGTCGGCGAGCAGGCTACGGGTACAGATGGTCTCAGGTTCAGTCGAGCACGCCCCACTCTTCCTCCATGGCGCGGAGTTCGTCGAACGCCTTACTCTGGCGCTCCAATTGGGACCGCCGGAATGCGAGGACATCCCTGCTGTAGAGCCGGGTGTGCGAACCGACCTTGTGGGCTGGAATCTTGTTCTCCCGAACGAGTTTCATCAGAGATGGTCGCGAGACGCGCAGCATTTGCGCGGCGGCGGTTGTTGTCACCTCGTCCGGGATCGGGCCGATGGTGACCGTGGATCCGCGACCGATCAGCTCGACGATCTGCATGACGAGCGCCGACAGCTCGGGCGGCATCCTGAGGCATTGGCCGTCACCGGTGGACAGTGTGACACTCGCCGCCTGAGCTTCGGCGGCGCCGTCAGCGGAGGCCAGCACCTCGCGGGCCTGCTCGACCTCTCGCGGACTGACCGACACAGTGGCTCGCCCATCGCGATGCAGGGTCTCCATCAGTCCTCCTTCCCGAATGCGAATCGCTGTTGCTGCTGGTAGCACACTCAGCCTAGCCGTGTTTCAGTTATATGTGCAACCTTTTTCGGTTACAAATGGAGCAAGACCCCCGATCGGAGACCGAGTGAGAATGTCCCGACCGGCACAGCGTCAGCGCCCTCGGGGCCGCTGCGAGACAATGCCCTCATGTCCGAGGAAATCGTTGATGTCTCGATCACCGCGAACGATCCGGAATGGCTGGCCGAATTCACGCGGAGCCTGATCACCGACCGGCTGGCCGCCTGCGGCAATATCATCTCCGGTGTGCGGTCGATCTACCGCTGGAACGACGCCGTGCACGCCAACGGCGAGAACCTGGTGATCCTGCACACCCGGCGTTCACTGGTGAGCGCGATCATCGAACGCGCCGACGCCCAGCACGCCGACGAGACACCACAGGTGCTCGCCGTTCCGGTGGTGCAGGCGCATCCGGGGTACCGGCAGTGGGTGCTCGATTCCACCCTCGAGCCGACACTGTTCGCCTAGCCGGCGGCCGGGCGAACGGCCACCAGCTCGGCGGGCGTGTACGCGGTCAGCTTCCTGGATTCCCGGATCAGGTGCGGCTGGTCCGAATAGCCTGCGGCCGCTGCGAGTTCGGCAATGCTCGTGCCGGGTGCGGCTGCGGCGAGGCGGCGAAACCGCTGGAAACGCAGAATGCGGACGAGGGTCTTGGGTCCGTAGCCGAAGCTCTCGTCGAAGCGCCGGCGCAGCGTGCGTTCGCTGAGGCCGAGTGCGCGGCCGAGAAACGGGATCAGTTGCGCCTGCGGCGGGGTGCCGCGCTCGATCAGCCGGTAGGCGGCGAGCATCGCAGGATCTGTTGTCCGCGAATCTCTTTCGACCGCCAGCAGCCGGGCGAGTGACGCTATCGTCGCCTCGGCCGAGGTCGCGTCGACCCGGCCCGCGAGGCGCCGAGCCCGGGCACCCAAGAACTCAGCGAGATCGACGCGCTGCCCCATCAGTTCCGATGCCGGGACGCCCAGCCAGGCCGACGCGGTAGCGGGCCGGAACCGCAGACCGCAGACGGTCGCACCAGCGGCGAGGACCTCGGTCTGCGGTTCCCGGTCGGGCCCCGCGACCCGCAGCCCGCCATCGATCCACTGCACATCGATGGTGGCGTCCGGGGTGATCAGCACCGGAACAGATCGCTGATCCGGCATCCGGTGGACCCAGGCCCAGCCGAAAGGTCCGATGGACATCGGCTGTTCCCGGTAGATGCCGACCGCGCCGGCGAGTTCCGCCCTCATCGGCAGTGGCCGAAACGTTCAATACCGGAGAGCCGAGGGCAAGCAGGATCGAATTCGAGCGGTCCGGGCCGGTACCGGGATCGCACCGAGTCGACGAAGGAGTTCAGCAGTGCAGCCACGAATCAGCGTCCTCACCATCGGTGTGGATGACCTGCGGAAATCGGTTGAATTCTATCGAGATGGGCTCGGCCTCGTCACCGAGGGGATCATCGGCACCGAGTTCCCGCATGGATCGGTCGCGTTCTTCGACCTTCAGCCCGGGCTGAAACTGGCGCTGTACGCTCGCGCCGATATCGCCCACGATGCCGGCATCGACCGGTCGGATCGCAGCCCGACCGAGTTCACCATCGGCCACAATGTCGGCAGCCGCGCCGAGGTGGACCAGGTGATGGCGGCGGCGGCCGGGGCCGGAGCCCGGATCGTCAAATCGGCGCGGGACACCTTCTGGGGCGGGTACGCGGGCTATTTCCAGGACCCCGACGACCATTTGTGGGAGGTCGCGTTCAACCCCGCGTTTCTCCCCGAGCAGCAGTAGCCGTCACCTCGAATTCCGGCCGGGGCCGGAATCGACCGGCCGTCGCGGTCGACCCCGCGGCGTTAGGCCTGCGCGGTGAGGTATTCGACGAGGGCGTCGACGATGGTGCGGGTGCCCTCCTCGCGCTGGGCTCCGGTGTCGAAACCGTCCAGGTGAGCGCCGAATTCGACGAGCGTGAACTTGGTTCCGGTCGCGGTGGGCTCGAATTCCCAGGTGGCGACGGATGTGGAGATGTGCTGGCCGTTGACCCACATGTCGTAGGTGTAGACGATGCGTTCGTTATCGACGATGTCGGTGTAGGTGGCCACGAAACGCGAGGTCATCTTCTTCTCGAAGGTGCCCTCGTTGATCTCCTGGCCGCCGACCCGGAAATCGACCGAGACCTCACCCTGCTCCCAGCCTTCTTCATTGCCGAACCATTTGCTCTTGATGGTGGGGTCGGCAAAGGCCTGGAAGGCGACGGCGGGGGCGACGGGCACCTCGCGCTCGATGGTGAACTGGGCGTGGTTGATGGAACGGGTCACAGTGTCGGTCATGGTCGTTCTCCTTCGGTGGTGGTCGTTGATTCGGTGAGCAATGCCTCGAGCCGGTCCACCCGGCGCTCGGCCGGCGGACGCTGCCGCCGCATCCAGTCGATCGCGGGCCCGAAGGCACCGGGAACCAGCTGGTAGGTCCGCACCCGCCCGATCTTCGCCGAGCTGACGATCAGCCCGGCTTCCAGCGCCTTCAGGTGCTGCACGATCGTCGGCATGGCGACCTCGAACGGCGCGGCCAGATCCGAAACCGAAGCGGGCCCCTGCGCCAGCCGCTCCACGATCGCCCGACGAGTCGGATCGGTCAGCGCCCGGAACACACTGTCCAGGCTCCCGTCCGGCTCATCCCGTGAATACTTAGGCACATGCCTAAGTATTCACATCGACGCTAGTTCACGCAACCCCTGGATCGGCATCGATCGAATCCAGGGAGTTGGAGGGAACCCGATGAGCGCCCTGGACGGTGGCACGAGTTTCACCCACTCGAGAAGCGGGTGGTGGCAGAGGAAGCCGTGACTCGGGCGATACGCCTAGCGGGCGTCGCCGGTCGGATCCACGAAGTGGGCTGATAGACGGGCGGCGAGACGAGTGAGTCCGGCCGCGTCGATCCGGGGACCATCGGACCAGGAATCGACGTCGAACCAGTGGATCGTCGCGGGCGTACCCGTCGGCCTGGCGAAAACGTGCTGATGGAAGTGGTCCACGCTGCGTCCGGCGATCGCCGAGAAGACGAATTCGGGTTCGAGTTCGTGGCGCAACGCGTGCGCGCAGCGGCGAACCGCCCAGCCGATTGCTGCGGCCTCGGAATCGGTCAGATCGGCCACCGTCGGCGCGTGCCGCCGGCTTTCGACGAACAGGTAGCCCGGGACCGGTGCGCCTTCGGTGAGGGGACGGTGGCTGACCACCACCAGGTCATCGGTGTAGAGGATCGGGCCGACCAGTCGGCCCGCACCCCGATGCTTGGCGCAGATCAAGCACTCGAGCTCCATCGTTCAACCGTATCCCCCGCGCCAGCGACCGAACACGCAGTCGCGGTGCGGAATTCGATGGATCCACACCGGTCGACCACCGATGGATCACGCGCCGACCGCGCCCGGCTTCGGGGCGGTCCGGGTGGGCTGCGGCCCGAACCCAACGATCGGCAGGCGCAGCGCGGCCGGGGCGTGGGGTGGGACGATCGGTGTGGATCCATCGAATTC
>NZ_JAAGVC010000008.1 GCF_010858045.1 Nocardia cyriacigeorgica | reverse complement strand
GCTGCTCACCCCAGCCACCTGGCCTCGGTGGTTCACCATCCACGACCGCTTCGTCGATCGCCCGCCCGCACACCCATGCGCCCGGCACCCCCGAACACACCCACGGCGGCCACAGCCAGCTCGACGTCGGCCTGCTCTTCGCCGCGTATCAGAACAACCCGCCCGAGCAATTCATCAGAGCTCAGCAGGCCATGGCCACCGACCGTCTGAACCCGCTGATCCAACACACCGGCAGCGGATTCTTCGCCATGCCACCGGGCGTTCGACCGGGCGAGACGATCGGCGCCGGGCTGTTCGGTTGACCGGCGGTGCGGTTGCGGGAGCGCCGCTGCCGCGGACCGATCACTCCCTCGCCGACAACACCACGCCACCGTCATCGACCGCGGCGGCGAGTTCGCCGAGCAGACCGAGCGAGCGGGTCAGCTGGATGGAACCGTTCTTCTCCAGCGCACGGCTGAGCGAGCCGCGCACCATCGGACCGCCGAAACTGCCGTCGGCGCTGATGAGAGTGCCGGTGCCGCTCCTTGCGAGCGTGTAGGTGAATTCGCATCCGACCCCCACCGGGCCGGACCCGGCAATCGTGAGGGCGGCGGATTCGTCGACGGCGCGGACCTCCCACGCCACGTGCAGGCTGATATCGAGCAGCGTGACCTTGGCGCTCATCCGGGAGCCGACGCGCAGCCGCGCGGGCGGGAGATCGACGAAGCGGTCGTGGATGGTGAACCACCGAGGCCAGGTGGCTGGGGTGAGCAGCACGTCGAAGACGTCGTGCGGTGCGGCGGGAAGGTCGGCCTCGACCCGAATGGTGCCCATGATGGTTGTATTCCGTTCTGAGAGGGTGTGATGTGCGTTCACAGCGGGACAGGTCGGCACGACACCGGGACGACCTCGGCGATGGCGGCGGCGACGGCGTCGATATCGGTGGTCGAATGCTCCGCGGTGACGCACAGGCGCAGCAGCGGCTTACCCATCCGGACGCCGGGAAAGACGCTGATACCGCTGAAGATTCCGCGCCGGAACAGTTCGTTCCAGACCTCGACCAGCATGGGTTCGCCGTCGATCGGCACGGGCACGATCGGCCCCAGCAGTTCGTCACCGCCCGGGCCGATCGACGGTGCCAGCGTGGGAATGTCGTGTGCGGCCAGCCCGTCGCGAAGCCTGCGGACGTTGTCGATGAGCCGGGCGGCGCGCTGAGCACCTTCCGCGGACCGGATGACGCGCACGGCGGCGAGGGCGGCGGCCACCGACGCGGGCGTGGCCGCGGTGGTGAACTGGAAGGCGCGCGCGTGCGTGCGCAGGTAGTCGGTGAGATCGCTGGGCCCGACCACGTAACCGCCGATGGACCCGATCGCCTTCGACAACGTGCCCATCCGGATATCCACCGAGCCGGCGACGCCGAACAACTCGACGGCGCCCGTCCGGTTCGGTCCGAGGATCCCGGCACTGTGCGCCTCGTCGACCATCAGCATCGCGTCGTATCGGTCGCACAGCGCGGCGATGCGGTCCAGCGGCGCGATATCGCCTTCCATGGAATACAGCCCGTCGACCACGACCAGCGTCGGGTTGCCGGACCGCGCGGTGCGGTCGAGCAATTCGTGGAGCTCGCCGACGTCGTTGTGCTGGACCCGCACGGCCTCGGCGCCGGACAGCTTCACGCCGTCGTTGAGTGAGGCGTGCGCGGCCCAATCCAAGATGACGGTGTCGCTGTCGCGGACCAGCGCGCTGATGGTGCCGACATTGGTCTGATACCCGGTGGGAAACAACACCGCGGCCTGGCAGCCGTGCCAATCGGCGAGCTCGGCTTCGAGTTCGGCATGCAATGCGTAGCTTCCGTTGGCCACCCGGCTGCCGGTGCTGGCGGCACCGTAACGGTCGATGGCGTCGCGAGCCGCCCTGAGCACCTCCGGGTGAGTGGCAAGGCCGAGATAGTTGTTGGAGCCGAGCATGATCCGGTCCGCTCCAGCGACCCGGACCTTGTCGGTGGTCGCCGATTCCATCACCCGGAACACGGGGGCCTGCCCGGTTTCTTCGAGATCGCGGACGAAATGCATCATCGCGGCGAATTCGATCCGCGTGGCGAATTTGTCGATGGTCACAGTGGTTGCCTTTCAGGGGGTTTCGGCAGCGTGATCACTCGCGCAGCGCGAAGGTGTCAAGGGCCGGGCGTAGCCGCCGCGGTGCCCACCAATTCCAGGTGCCCGCCACCCGCATGAAGGCGGGCACCAGCACGAGCCGGACCAGGGTCGCGTCCACCAGGACGGCGAGCGTCAAACCGAGTCCGAAGGCCCGCAACAGCGACAGGTCACTGCTGATGACCGCCGCGAACACCACGGCCATCAGCGCCGCGGCCGCGGTGATCACCCGGCCGGAGCGGGCGATGCCGACGGCGACCGCGGTGTCGTTGTCGGCGCGGGTCTTGCCGGATCTGTCCCATTCCTCGCGGAACCGGGTCAGCAGGAACACCTCGTAATCCATCGACAGCCCGAACGCGGTGCAGAACACCAGGGCCGGAACGGTCGCGGCGAGATAGCCGGGCGCGGCCGTACCGAGGCCCGCGAAATGGCCGTCCTGGAAGATCCAGACCAACGCGCCGAAGGTCGCCGACAACGACAGCGTGTTCAGTACCAGCGCCTTCAGCGGCAACACCAGGCTGCCGGTGAGCAGGAGCAGCAGCGCGAAGGTGACCACCGCGATCCAGATCAGCGCCTTCGGGAACGCGTCGCTGATGCCGGAGGCGGTGTCGCGGGTCTGCTGAGCGAGCCCGCCGAACAGGGCCGGTGCGGGGGCGTCGACGGCCCTGAGGTCATCGAGCTGGTCACGCGCGCCTTCGGAGTACGGGTTCGAGGTGGTCGACACCGTGAGATGGGCGGCGGCGGGAGAGGCCATCGCGGCCTCACCATCGGCAACGCGCCGACCGTCGACGAAGATCCCCGAAGCGCTGGTCACGTCGGTCACCCCGGCGACCTCCGACAGCCGCGCGGCATAGGCGCCGAGGGCGTGCGATTCCGTGGGACCGGTGAGCACGATCTGGACCACGCCGGTGGGGTTGGCGCCGAATCGCTGGCGCACATCGTCGCCAACCTGATGCGCGGTGGCCTCGGCCGGCAACACCCGCTCGTCGGGCAGCCCGAGCCGCATACCGGTGACGGGTGCGCCGAGCGCCAGCAGCACGAGGACGATCGGCACGGCCCATGCCAGCGGCCGGGCCTGGACGGCCCGCGCGATCCGATACAGCCGGGTCTCGGCGACCGGAGTGGCCTCGCGCAGCGGTTTGCGGTTGATGCGGGCCCCGAGCACCGCCAGCAGCGCAGGCACCATGGTCAGCGTCAGCAGCACCGACAACCCGACGACCGCCACCCCGGCGAAGGCCACCGAGCGCAGAAACGACAGGGGGAAGAACACCATGGCGACCACGCCGATCGCCACGGTGATGCCGGAATAGCACACCGCGCGCCCACCATGGCGCATCGCGACGGTGAGGGCCGCGGTGGGTTCGTGGCCGCCCGCGATCTCCTCGCGGTACCGGCTGATGATCAGCAGCGAGTAATCGATGGCGAGGGCAAGGCCGATCGCGGTGGTCAGGTTCATCGCGAAGATCGACAGTTCCACCACGAAGGTGAGGGCATACAGGATCGCCGTGGTCGTCACGATCGATACCGCACCCACCAGCACCGGAATCGCCGCGGCGATCGCGCTGCGCAGGAACCAGGTCGACAACAGGAAGCACAGCGGTAGCGCGATGGCCTCGGCGAGGGCGAGATCGCGCGCTGCCTGGCTGTTGGCCTCGTGGAAGACGACCGCCTGGCCGCCCGCGCGAATGGTGAGGCCATCGTGTTCGCCGGTATAACGATCCACCAGCGCCGCCGCGGCGGCGGGCGCACTGTTGTCGTCACCGCGCACGGCCGCCACGATCAGTCCCGTGCGGCCGTCGTCGCTGATCAGCTCGGGCGCCACCGCGGGTTCGGTCCACGGCGAGATCGCCCCGGAGATATCCGGCTCGCCGCGCAGCCGGGTGACGATCTCGACGGCACGGGCCGACGTGGCGGGGCTCGACGCGGAGTCGGCGTCGACCGCCAGGATCAGCTGCATCCCGGTGATGCCGAATTCCTCGGCCAGCACCTCGGCGGCGCGGCTGGATTCGGCATCGGGACTGGTGAACCCGCCGGCCGAGAGCCGGTCGGTGACCAGGGAACCGAGTGCGCCGAACACCACGAACGCCACGCCGACAATCGTGAGCAGCAGCTTCGGCGCGGCGGTGGCGACGCCGGTGAGACGGGTGATCATCGCGGTCCTTCGGCTCGCCAGCGGGCAGGAGTGAGGGTGCGGCCGTAGCCGATATCGATCGGTGGTTCGATCTGCCAGCGCAGAATCCGCAAGATCTCCAGCATTTCCGTGGATTTCGCCTCGCCGTACACCGGCAGATTCCGCGCGGCGGCCTCCCGCATCACGCGCTTGATCAGGGTCGCGCCACCGCCGAGGGTGCGCGAGCCGCCGTAATAGGCGTAGATATGGGGTTCATGCGGTTGATGCGATTCGGCCGCGGCTGCCATGCGGGCAGCCTGCACGGTGCGGCGGACGCCGAGCAGCGCCATCGCCGGAAGCCGGAAAAACGCTGTCCACCAAGGGAACCCGGGCCCGCTTCGGGCATACGCGATGACGACCGCGGTGATCCGGCCCGCCGGATCGTAGGTCGCTTGCAGATAGGCGCCGAGCGCGGCGGCGATCGCGACCTCAGCGCGAAACACCCAGTACAGGGCGGCCGCGGCACGCCGCCGTCCACGCGGCTTCAGTTCGTTCCACACCGGATCGTCGGTGAAGGCCTCGGCGAGAATCCGGGCGGCCTGCGGCCGGTCCACGCGGGAAACGTTGGAGCGAGGCAGCTGCGCTGCTTGCGCGGTGGTCATCGATTCATTCCTTCACTCATGTGATCCCTGGGCGAGGGCGTCGACCTTGCCTGCCGCATCATCGGCAGCGGTGCCGAGCGCGATCAGATACAGCGGTTGCTCACCCGCGGCCAGGAAGCGGCGCCAATACGAGGGATCGATGCCGCCGACGCCGGTGACGCCCACCGCGTGCTCGGTGGCGGCCAGATACAGTGCCTGCCCGAGCACCCCGACCGCGAGCAGCAGTTTCTTGCGTTCGTCGTCGATGTGATCCGACGGCGACGAGGGTGCGCCGATCACCACGAAGGCGGCGGCGTGCCGGAGATGTTCCTGCCCGCCCAGCCCGGCCAGCAGGTCGTCGCCGCCCAGCCCGGGCGCGCCACGTGACGGGTCGACGATGTGGGTTCTCGGCATCGGTAACCGGAACTGGGACAACATCATCGCCGCTCGCTGGAAGCCGTCGTGCAGTGCGTCGGCCAGGCGCGGGGCGGGCGTGGCGGTGAAGCCGCGTGCGGATCGTCGGGTGGTGAGCAGTCCTCGCAGCGTTTCTGCGCGCTCCGCGACGCCGCTGATCAGGACCGGCCGGCTCGGACCGCTCGGAATCAGCTGTGTGGCCCACTGCTCGTAGGCGG
The DNA here is from genome assembly GCF_010858045.1 of Nocardia cyriacigeorgica. Taxonomy (GTDB): domain Bacteria; phylum Actinomycetota; class Actinomycetes; order Mycobacteriales; family Mycobacteriaceae; genus Nocardia; species Nocardia cyriacigeorgica_E. The sequence goes on along the minus strand of NZ_JAAGVC010000008.1, from coordinate 197,436 downwards.
TGCGGCCGGTGTGCACGGTGTCATCGGTGGTCACCACCATCCGCCAGTGCGGCAGCGGATCGGCAGGGCCGGGATCGGTGCGGAGATGGCCGACCGCCAGCGCATCGTGCGCGCCGGCCGCGCGGACCGGGGGCAACCACCGGTCCGGGGCGGAGGCCGGCGGGCCGGCCCGGTCGAGCAGCGCCAGATTCAGCAGCGCGTGACCGCTGTCGATCAGGTGGTAGAGGTAGCCGCGCGAACCGTACTTGCGCATCGACAGCCAGGGCCGGCCCACCAGCAGATAACCGGCCCCATCGGGGGCGATCCGGAAGTCGTCGCGATGCCGGACCAGTACCTGCCTGCGGGCCGGATCGACCAGCGCGCACGCGCCGTGATCGGCCGTGGTGAGCAGTATTTCGTAGGGGTAGATGGCCCCGGCCGAGGGGACGGCGCGGGCCGCGGACTCCCCGTGGCGGCCGAGCACGGCGTCGAGCCGGCCCACCGCCGCCGCGAGCGGGCCGGTCACCGGTTCGATCCGATGGATACGCGGCGGCCGCGGATCGACCAGATCGGCCCAGCGCATCGGGCGCGCCGCCAGCGCGCTGCCGCTCACCATTGCCCGGCCTCGGGGAACTTGCGCAGCACCCGTCGCCGGGTGTGGTCCCAATAGGTGCGCACCGACAGGTCGGAGAAGATGTAGTCCCGTTTGGCGTCGACGTCGACCGGCGTGGACACCGTGAACGGCCGGCCGCTGGCGAGAGCATCGAGTTGCAGCCGGCAGGCCCGCTCCAGCATGAGCGCGAACACCACCGCGTGCCGCACACTGCGGCCGACGATCACGCTGCCGTGATTGACCAGAAAGACCGCGATACCGTCGCCGAGGCGATGCGCGATCGCCGCACCGACGTCGAGGGTGAGCACGGTGTGGCTGGTATCGGTGAATCGGTGCACACTGCCGGCCAGCAGCGCGCCCTCGTGGCTCAGCGGCACGAGTTCGGTATCGAGCGCACCGAAGACCAGACCGGCCGGCGCATGGCTGTGCACGATGGCCGCCACCTCGGGCCTAGCGGTGTAAATCGCTTGGTGCAGCGGCAATTCCGGGGGAGCGAGGGCGGTGGGCGGTTGCGCGGGGCTCAGGTCGGCGGCCACGAAGTCGTCGGGCGTGGCCTCGTCGAATCCGGTGAGCGCACCCTTGATCATGAAGGTGGCGCTCCCCGGCCTGCGGCAGGAGATCTGGCCCTGGTTGAAGTCGTCGTGGCCGGCCGCCGACAGCGCGCGCGAACCGATGGCCGCGTGCACGACCAGCGGTGAGATATCGGACATCAGGGGTGCCTTTCTCGGCAGGCGATGCGTGCGTACAGATCGTCGGCGGAATAGATTCCCGGTGCGGCAGCGCGGATTTCGGCGCCGAGACACAGCGCGCCGGACGCGGCCAGGCGCAGATCCCGCACCGAGTGGGACAGCTCGTAGGTCTCTCCGGTCGCGGTGAGCACGACGCGGTGATCGCTGACCGGCCCGCCCGCACGCTCACTGACGACGGTGACCGGCTCCGGGATGGAGTCGGCGAGCACCCGCGCGGTGGCCGAAGGGGCGTCCCGCTTGGTCGGCGGATGGCGGTCGACCACCGTGGCCCGAGTCGCGATCCCCGCCGCCGCCAGCAGGTCACAGCTGAGCGCGGTGGCACGGGAGTGAACCCAGTGCAGCGGACTGAGATTGGCGGCGACGGCCACCGGGACGCGCCGGCTCAACGCGCGCAGTTTCGCGAGCGTGGTCGCCGACGGGTTCGACACGCAGTACAGCAGGGCGCTGTCGGCGCGATCGCACACCAGGATCGTCTCGTCGACCGCCGCCGCGACGCTCGCATCGATGACCAGCCCGATGCCCTCGGCGTCGAAGGTCCAACCCGCCCCGCACGACGTCGCGGCGACGGTGATCGCATGCTGTGCGCACGCCGTGCGGATGGCCGACCCGAGGCGGCCGGTGACGCCGGCGATCGCGACCGGGGCCTCGATCATCGCACCCCCTTCGCGCTCAGATAGTCGACGATGGAAGCGACGGTGCGCAGGGCGTCCAGCTCGGTCTCGAGGTCGATCTCGATGCCGTAGGTGATCTCGAGGGCGTCGACCAGGCGCAGGAACGACAGCGACGACATGCCGTGCTCGGCGAACGTGCGGGCCGATGCGCGGGCCGAAGAACTGTCGATGAGACCGTCGGTGGCGGTGGCGACGAGATCGGCGACCGCGGTGGTCATATCGGCAAGATGAGTGGAATTCATGAGGGAGCCTTCGACGCAGGGTGGGGAAATGCCGCAGCCACCAGCTCACGAGCCGCGGCTGCCTTGACCTTGCCCGCGGAACCGCGGGGCAACCGTGGCACGACGACCACGACTTCGGGGACCTTGTACTCGGCCAGCGCCGCCCGCATATGCCGGCGCAGCGCGGCCTCGTCGATCCCGTGCGGCGCCTGGACCACCGCACCGAGACAATCGCGGCCGGTCGGCGTGCGGGCCTGCACCACGTGGCAGTCCTCGACACCGGGATGGTCCAGGATCACCGACCGAATGGCCTCCGGCCCGAACTTGCGCCCACCGATATTCAGCGTGGGCAGGGCGCGACCGCGCAGATAGACCCGGCCGCCGACGACCTCGCCGACATCAGCGGTGACGTAGCAGCCGTCGGCGGTACGGTGGGCCTCGAATTCGCCGGGATAGTTGAGGTATGTGGTGCCCATCGAGGGCGTGCGCACCCACAACACCGCCGGGTCGTCGGCGGCGTGCGGACCGGTGCACACCGTCACCCCGGGCAGCGGCTTGCCGAGGGATCGCCGATCGTCCGGGTCGGCGCGGAAGGTGATCGGCCCGGTTTCGGCGATCCCGTAGTAGTCGCAGATCGGGCCCGACAGCGCGGTCACGCGGTCGGCGACCTCGTCCGACAGCGGCGCCGCCGAGGACAGTCGCAGTCGGATCGCGCCGAGCGCGGTACGCACATGCGGTGCGATGTCGTCGACCGGATACGACGAAAGCCGTTCGTAGGCAGCGGGAAAGGCGACCAGGATCGTCGGCCGCATCGCGCCGACATACCGCAGAATGACGCCCGCCGTGGGCGGCACGCCCGGCACGACGATATCGGCGCCCGCGAGAATGTTCGGGATGAGCGTGGTGTTGAAGGCCAGCCCGTTGTAGAGACCGGCGAAGCACAGACTGGTATCGGACGAGGTGAGCGCACTGGCGGCGGTCCAGCCCCGTGCGGCGGCCAGCACGGCCTGCCCGCTGAACTCGATGCAGGCCGGTGTGCGGGTGGAACCCGAGGTGAGGCGGCCGAGTTCGGTGCCGGGAGCCAGGTCGGGTCGAGCACCGTCGAGCCCCGTGTGGTGGACCGCCAGATGTTCGTCCAGGTCGGTGGTGCGCACGACCGTGCGGCCGGGCCCCGGTACCCGCGATTCGTCGATCACCGCGTCGATCCCGCAGTCACCGATCAGTGCGGCGACTTCGGCATCGCTGAGATCCGGGTCGGCGAGAATCGGCAGGTGGCCGCTGCGCCAGATGGCCAGCAGCGTCGACACATAACCGGGTCGGTTGCGGCTCATCACCAGCACCCGGGAACGGCCGGGAAGTATCCGGCGCAGGAGCTCGGCTTTGGCGTCGGCGTCCAGGTGTATTCCGGCGAATGATCGGTTCTCGCGCAACGCCGACACCCGAGCCTCCGGATGATCGCGTAGCGCCTTGGTCAATTCCTCATGCAGCAGCAACGTGCCCCTCCCTGCTGAGTGCGGTGAATGTCGATGTGGTCAGGCGGATGTGGTGCTCGCGGGGCGGGCGACGAGCCGGTTCGCGACCGTCACCCGCTGGATTTCATTGGTGCCCTGCAACAGTTGGAGCAGCTTGGCCTGCCGGAAACGGCGTTCGGCGCGATTGTCCGGGCGGTAGGCGACGGCGCCGAGAGTCTGTAGGGCGCCGGTCGTCACGCGCAGTGCGACGTCGGTGGCGAACACCTTGGCTTGCGCGCACGCCGTCACGGCGGCGTCGGGATCGTCGTCGACGCTGTCACACGCCACGTACAGCAGGGCGCGGGCGGCGGCCAGTTCGGTGGCCATATCGGCCAGTGCGAAGCCGATGCCCTGATGTTCGAGGATCGGCCGCCCGAATCGCACGTGCGACCGTGCGTACCGCAGCGCTTCGTCGAACGCCGCCGTCCCCAGGCCGAGCGCACACGCGGCGACACCGACGCGCCCTTGGGTGATCAGAACATTCGCCACCCGAGCGCCGCGGTCGATCCGCCCGAGTACGCGCCGGGCCGGCACGCGGACGTCGTCGAAGGTGATGTCCGAGGTCGGGACGGCCAAACCGGCGACCGACACCACCGGTGCTCCGGTGCGCACACCCGGCGCGCCCGCGGGCACGAGGAAGGCCGTGATCCCGCCGAGCCCCGCCGCGCTGGTCCTCGCGTACACGATCAGCTCGTCGGCGAACGGAGCATGCGCGGCCCACGCCTTGTGCCCGGTGAGCCGGAAATCCGCGCCATCGCGTTCGGCTGCCAGCGCGATGGCCGACATATCCGATCCGCTCTGCTCCTCGCTGACGCAGCTCGCGACGACAGTGGACCCGGTACGGATCCCCGCCGACAGCTCGCCCCACAGCTCCGGCCCGGCGTTCCGGCGAATCGTATTCGCCGTAAAGGCTTGGATCTGTACCGATTCCGCCAGTTCGACCGACACCTCGGCGATGTCGGCGAGAGCGTCGCAGAAGCGGCGGGACGGGTGTGCCGCTGCCGGCGGGGGATCGAGGATCGTTTCGATCACGCCGGTGGCGAGCAGCTGGCTCAGCGCCTGCCGGAACGTGGCCGGATCGTCGAGCCAGTTCTCATCCAGTGCCCGCTGCGACAGGTCGGTCAATGTGGCGTTCAGCTGCGCACCCGAACCGGCGTCGGCATCGGACATCGGCTTCCCCCTTCAGTTGGCGACGCAAGGAACCTTGTCACAACCGGCGGTAGCCACGCAAGCGATAAGTTAATGTGGATTCTGTCACTGAAACGAGTTCTAACAGGCAATATAGCCGTCTATGTTAGGTTCAGAACTCTCAGAGCAATAGCAGGATTGGGGATGCGTCGGCACTACGAGGGTCGGCTTCGGTGGTGGCTTCGACACCGTGGAGAGCGCCGTGGGCACGGCGGGTTTCGCGGCGTTGATCTGCTCGAACAGCCGATGGGAGCTGCCCCGTTGCGCACGCGTTCGGGCTGCTGGTCTTGCTCGCCCGGGGGCGGTGGTGCTCGTTCTGGAAGCAAGATCAGGAGGGCCGCGGGGAGAGCCGTTGCGCGGCTGTATCTTTCGGCGGGAAGAGGCTCAGGCGCGATAGGGGGCGGTGACCTCCGCTGTGCCGGCTGCGATCAGGCGACGATGAGCACGAGGGTTTCGGCGACGCAGGCCGGCTTGCTCGCTCCGCCGTCCACCACGGCCCGCCGGGGATGCGGACGCCTGTCGCGACGGCGCGGGAATGTCCGGCCGGTCGGCGGCGATGACGTCCGCGAGCGGCCCGGATCAGTCCGGCCGGTGGCAGAAAACTCGCTCCAGGAGAACGCGCAGCTGATCGCGTTCCTGGTCGCTGAGCCGGTCCAGCCCTTTTCGGGTGGTGCGCATCTTGGCGCGGATCGCGTCGGTGACGCGCTCGCCCTCGGGGGTGATGACCAGGGTGGTGACGCGCCGGTCGACCGCGCTCGGCTCGCGGCGCACCAGACCGCGCTTCTCCAGGCGGTTGATGATTCCCGTCACGTTGGACGCGTCGCAGGCCAAAGTGTCGGCCAGGGCGCGCATCGCGACCGGCCCCCGGCGCAGCACCGTCAACGTTTTGCCTTGGCTCGCAGTGAGGTTCTCGCTCGCGGCCGCGACGGTGAAGTCCCCGTAATAGGCGCCGAGCGACACCGACAGCAACTCCATGAGCCGGGCCGTCTCGACGTGGGGTGCTTGCGTCATGTCACCACCCTATCCGCAGAAACTTGACTATCTCAAATAGTTACCTCTAGCGTGGCCATTGCTTGAAGTGCTCAACCATTGATGTTGTCAAGTAATAGGAGTATTCAGTGACCACCACCGCGTCCGCGGCCTCCCGCACCGCCGAGGTCTTGTCACGGCCCGTGCAGCTCAACGGCCTGACCGTCCCCAACCGCATCGCGATGGCGCCGATGACGCGCATGTTCTCGCCCGACGGTATCCCCGGTGACGACGTGCGGTCCTACTACGCCCGCCGCGCCGCCGCCGGCGTGGGCCTGATCGTCACCGAAGGGACCTATGTCGGCCACGAGTCGGCAGGCAACCATGACCGGGTGCCGCGCTTCCACGGCGAGGAACAGTTGGCCGGGTGGGCGAAGGTCGCCGAGGACGTGCACGCGGCCGGCGGCACCATCGTGCCGCAGCTGTGGCACATCGGCATGGTCCGCAATCAGGGCGAACAGCCCTACCCCGAGGCTCCGGCCGTCGGCCCCTCCGGCATCCGGGTCGACGGCACCGAGGGCGCGGGCAAGGCGATGACGCAGTCCGATCTCGACGATGTCATCGGCGCCTTCGCCGAGGCCGCTGCGGCCGCCGAGCGCATCGGCTTCGACGGCGTCGAATTGCACGGTGCGCACGGCTATCTCATCGACCAGTTCCTGTGGGAACGAACCAACCGCCGCACCGATGGCTACGGCGGTGACGCGGTGGCCCGCACGAAGTTCGCCGCCGAGATCGTGGCCGCGGTCCGAGCGGTCGTCTCGCCGGAATTCCCGGTGATCCTGCGCTACTCGCAGTGGAAGCAGGAGGCCTACGACGCGCGGCTGGCCGAGACCCCGCAGGCGCTCGAGGCGATTCTCGCGCCGCTGGTCGCGGCCGGTGTGGACGCCTTCCATGCCTCCACTCGCCGCTACTGGCTGCCGGAGTTCGACGGTTCGGACCTGAACCTGGCGGGCTGGACCAAGAAGCTCACCGGCAAGCCGGCCATCACCGTCGGCTCGGTCGGTCTCGACGGCGATTTCCTGCACGCGTTCCGGGGCCGCGGCGCCGAGCTCGGCAACCTCGACAACCTGCTCGATCGCATGGAGCGCGACGAATTCGACCTCGTCGCCGTCGGCCGCGCGCTGCTGCAGGATCCGGAGTGGGCGTCGAAGGTGCTCGACGGCCGCTTCGACGAGCTGAAGCCATATGAGGCGACGGCACTGAAAACGCTGAGCTGAGCGAATTACGCTGTGCGATAAGAGGTCTGGTTGTCGGCCGCCGGAGCTGCGCCCTTCGCGCGTGGGGGTCGGCTCCGGGTGCGGCCCGTCAGTAGTCGAGCGCGTGTGCGGGCTGACAGACCTGCAGGGGCGACGGCAGATATCGCACCACGGCATGCAGTAGCGGTGTGACGTCGCCGCGAGCGGCCGCATCGCACAGCACGGGCACCGCGTCGCCGACGTGGGTGAGGCGGCGGACATGGTAGTGCACCCTCTCCGGTGGCATATCCGGCATACCGGTATCGGCGAACGCGGCGTCGGAATGGATGATCGCCGCCCGCAACCGGCGATACCACGGCTCGGCGAAACTCCACTGCCGTCCGTAGTAGGCGGCGGCCACCGGCTCCATCGCCCACACCGGAATCAGCTGTACGACGCCGTCGAAGAGCGTGCCGAGTCCGTGCGGGACGTGCAGCACCAGCGGCACCGCGCCGTGGGTCCCCGCGATGGTGCCGACGCAGCGATCGAAATCGGCGCCGGGCCGATCGAGGCCGGTCACCAGGCACAGCCGCGCGACCTGGTGATCGTCGGCGACGCGCAGCGCTGCCTCGAGCCGCGGGGAGTCGGTGGTGGCGTTCATGACGGCCAGCATGCCGTCGGCCAGGCGGATGGATCGTTCGAGCAGGGGGATCGGTGCGTGAGTCGACAGTTCGTCCAGTCGTATCGTGTGCCCGGTCGGCCACGCGGCCGATACGGGCCCGGCCCCGGTGAGGGCGCGGCGCAGACGGTGGACGACGCCCCTCGTATCCTCCGGGGCGCCGACGACCGTGACATTGCGAATCGACTGCGGGTCAATGAGTTCGGTGCCCATCGCGTGGTGATCTCCAGATCGACTCCAGGAGGCGATCGCCTTCCCGATCCGGCCTCACCGTACCTGCCGCACCGAATCCGTGAAGCGGAATTCCGACCCAAAATAGAACGTGTTCCTATAACGTCGGGATCGTGCAGAAAGAACAACGCCCCGCCGTGGCCGACTGGTTCACCGCCGACGACGGCACGGTGCGCCTGAAGGGAAGCCGCTGCACGACCTGCGGCACGCCGTACTTCCCGCGCAACACCCTGGCCTGCCGGAACCCGCAGTGCGCCGGTCCGAAGGACGGCTCCGAGCTCACGGAGTACCTGTTGTCCACTCGTGGCCGGATCTGGTCGTATGCCGACGCCCGGTACAAACCGCCGGCGCCGTACGTCTCGCCCGATCCATTCGAGCCCTATGTCGTGGCGGCGGTGGAACTCGAGGTCGAGCAGATGGTGATTCTCGGCCAGGTCGTGCGCGGTCTCACCGTCGACGATCTGGCCGTCGGCATGCCCGTCGAGCTGACCCTCGGCGTGCTGTACGAGGACGAGGACGCCGAGCACACGGTGTGGATGTGGAGGCCGGTCGATGCCTGAATCGAATGACCGCGATATCGCCGTCCTCGGTGCGGGCATGCACCAGTGGGGCAAATGGGGGCGCAACTTCGTCGAATACGGGCTGGTAGCGGTGCGTGCGGCGCTCGCGGATGCCGGGGTGGATCACCGCGACGTCGGCTACATCGCCGGTGCCGACACGATCCGCAACGGCTACCCCGGGTTCGTGGCGGGCGCCACCTTCGCACAGGCGCTCGGCTGGTCGGGTGCGCGGATTTCGAGCAGCTACGCCGCCTGCGCCTCCGGGGCCCAGGCCATCGCCAACGCGCGCGCCCAGATCCTGGCCGGACTGTGCGACGTCGCCCTGGTGGTCGGCGCGGACGCCGCCCCCAAGGGCTTCTTCCAGCCGGTCGGCGGTGAACGCCGCGACGATCCGGACTGGCTGCGCTTCCACCTGCTCGGCGCGACCAATCCCATCTATTTCGCGTTGTACGCCCGCCGCCGGATGGCGCTGCACGGCGCCACGCTCGACGATTTCGCCGCGGTCAAGGTGAAGAACGCCCGGCACGGGCTGAACAATCCGTATGCCCGGTACCGCAAGGAGGTCTCGGCCGAGGAGGTCGCGGCTTCGGCCATCGTCTCGGATCCGCTGCGCCTGCTCGACATCTGCGCGACCAGTGACGGTGGCGCCGCGCTGGTGCTGACGTCGATGGAGTACGCGCGCCGCCACGGGGCCACCGATCCCGTGCGCATCCGGGCCCTGTCCACGGTCACCCCGACCTTCCCCAAAACCGTGCTCGATCTTCCCGATTTCGCGACCGACTCCGCCGTGGCCGTCGAACCGCCGCCGCGCGAATTCCGCTCCGCTGTCGCGCACGCCGCCTACGAGGAAGCCGGTCTCGGCCCCGACGAGCTGTCCCTCGCGGAGGTGTACGACCTCTCGACCGCACTCGAATTGGACTGGTACGAGGACATCGGCCTCTGCGACAAGGGTGGCGCCGAGGACCTGTTACGCAGCGGCGCGACCACGCTGGGCGGTCGCGTTCCGGTGAACCCGAGCGGTGGCCTCGCCTGCTTCGGCGAGGCGATCCCCGCCCAGGCCATCGCTCAGGTCTGCGAACTCACCTGGCAGTTGCGCGGACAGGCCGACGGCAGGCAAGTGGAGAACGCCCGCGCGGGAATCGCGGTGAATCAGGGCCTGTTCGGCCACGGTTCGGCGATCATCGCGACCCGCTGAAACCGCGGCGATCCCGCCCCGGTACCGCACGGAGAACGCTCGACGACTCCCGACAACGCCCGACAGCGGAGCCCGGCCGTCTCGCCGGAGCTCCGCTGTCGGTCTGTGCCGGTGTTATGTCTGGCAGTTACCCACCGGAGTGGCCGGCGCGGCCGGCGTCTGCGATGCCAGCATGGCCGCGATCAGATTCAACAACACGTCCATATACTTCTCCTTGTCTCAATTGTCCGCCGGGGTGACGTTATTCGGCCGGCGGTGTACCCATGTGGGCACGTTATTTCTGATCGAGCTCGACGAGTTTGCAGACACAGAGCGTCACGGTATGCGCGAGGATGCCGCCGAAGTATCGTGTGCAGAATTCGGCGTACCCGACGGGGTCGCATTGGTGCGCGTGCCAGGCCGAGTCGACTTCGAGATCATCGGGCAGGTAGTTGCCCTTCATCCCACTCGCGCGGTATCGCTCGAGTGATTTCCGGTAGCGCGAGACCCGGTCATCGATCTGGGCCTCGGTCAGCGCGGTCGAGCCGGGCCAGAACAGATGCCCCCACCGCAGGTTCTCCCGGATATGGGAGTCATCGAAATCGGCTGGGGGGACCGGTGTTTGCGTTTCGGTCAGAGTGGTGCCGGTGGTCATAGCCTGGTTCCTCGATTCGATCAGAACTCACCATGTCGGCCAACAGGTCTCCAGCAGCGCCGGAGCTCCTCGATCTTCGAGGCATCGGTGTGGTGCGTCAAACATCACATGATTCACCTTTGGGAATGTTGGTTGGCTAAATAGCTTGTGCAACAACTTTGTTCGTCTGGACGTCACAGTCCGGGAGGGAACTCGTAGCTACTCGGGACGGCGGGCGTCATCCATCGCGTGCCGACGACGAGTGCGACTTGATCGTGGTGTACGAAGCGGTAGGCGGCCGGGTCGCCCTCGTACCGGGTGCCGTTGACATAGAGCTGAACGGTCTCCAGTGGAGTCAGCTGGATGGGGCCGACCCGGTCGGACGTCAACGGCTGGCCCCACTCGGTGAAGAACTGTCCGAGGGTGAAGGGGATGTCTTCGCCGGACTCGATGTGCACGATGCCGGAGGTGTCATGAGTGTGCAACGGAGACCCCATCTTCCGGGCTTCGTCGATGCCGACCGACGCCGGGACGGTGACGTGCTGTCCGTACACGATGACATCGAGGTGCACGTGGTAGTGATACGTCGTCATGATCGTGTGTGAGAGTGTGAGCCCGGCGGCATGGACCGCGGCTTCGACGTCGGTGGGTAGCGGCCAGGCGGGCTGGAGCAGCGCGGATCCCGACGGAATCGGTTGAGCGGCAGCGAGTCCGGTGCCGGACACGGTGAGGGCGACGGCGGTGACTAGTGATGATGCGATTCGCATCTGTCGACAATTACGCACGAGCACCCACCGGCCCGCACGTGCGCTTCCCATGATCGGGAAACGGCCTGGCTATTGCGCATCGGTATGCTCTCTCGACATCCGGAACGATACTGCCGACCGCGACGCGGTGGACGTGGGAGTGTCTCGGCGACAACTACTTTCGCTGGCTCTGGCGACGGCGATGGCCGGATTCCAGGGGACTCGGAGGTGGGATTTCTGGTAACCAGAATTGGCACTCTCCCAGTTATACTCGCCGCCGTGCCGTAGTCGGAGGGCTGCTTATGGGAGCATCATGCGAGGACAATGGGCAGTCGAATTCTTCGACGGCGGATTCCGTGAAACCTTCTCCACGCTCGGGATCTACGACGATACCGACGCGGAGGTCGATGCGATCGTCGCCCTGCTCGATCTTCCCCGCGGAGCTCGAATACTCGATATTCCCTGCGGATTCGGCCGGCATGCCGGCCCGCTCGGCCGCCGGGGCTACCAGGTCGTCGGGGTGGACAATTCACCGAGTCAACTCGACGATGCCCGGCGTGGATACCCCGACTGCACGTTCGTTCTGGCGGACATGCGGACGCCGCCGGCCGGGCCCTACGATGCCGTACTGAACCTCTGGACCAGCTTCGGCCTACTCGACACCCGTGACGACGACCGCGCCGCGCTGGCCGCGTGGGCCGACGTGCTGGCGCCGGGCGGCAGACTCGTCATGGATATCGATGTGCTCGAAAGCTTCGAGCATCGGGTGCGTAGCGGCGACGAACCGATCAGCCATCAGCTCATCCGACGACACGACCTGCTCGGCCGAGCTCGATTCGATTGGGCCGAACAGGAACTCGCCTTGCACTGGGCCCGCCCAGGATGGTCGCGACGGTGTCGGCTCCGCATGTACTCGAGGCGGCAACTCGAAACGGCACTGCGCGAAGTCGGTTTCCTCGACATCACATTCGCGGGCGATCTGTACGGCGGCCCGGTCGATCCGGACAGGCGAACCGTGATCGTCGCAACCAAGTAACCGGATCCGACGTGCCGAGCCGCGGCGGCCCGCTCCACGTCCGTCCGGCCCCGCCCGAAACGAGCGGGGCCCGACGGTGTGGCGCTACTCGGACTGCCCGCTGGGGAACGACCCCACCAGTCCACCGTCGACGACGAGATCCTGGCCGGTGATGTAGGAGGCGTCGTCGGAGGCGAGGAATGCCACGGCGGCGGCGACTTCCGCGGCGTGGCCGACGGTGCCCAGCGGTACCTGGGCCGCGTTGCGGGCGTCGGCGTCCGGGTCGGTGTTGGCGTCGCGGTACATCTCGGTGTCGATGTAGCCGGGGCTGACCGAGTTGACGCGGATACCTCGTGGCGCGAGGTCGGAGCCGAGGGTGCGGGCCAGATTGTGCACCGCGGCCTTGGTCGCCGAGTACACCGAGGCGACCGGCAGACCGCGGTGCAACGTCCATGAGGCATTGAGGACGATCGCGCTGCCCTCCCGCAACAGGGGCAGTGCCTTCTGGACCGTGAAGAACACGCCCTTGAAGTTGACGTCGACCGAGCGGTCGAAGTCGTGTTCGGTCAGCTCGGCGCTGGGTTTGAAGATGCCGGTGCCGGCGTTGGCGAAGACCGCGTCGAGCCGGCCGCGCCAGGTCTGGATGGCGCGCATCAGGGCATCCAGGTCGTCGAGGTCGGAGACGTCGGCGCGCACGGTCAGCACTCGGGGGCCGGCATCGAGGTCGGCGGCGGCCCGCTGCAACCGGGCGTCGTCGCGTCCGGTGATGACGACGTAGGCGCCTTCATCGAGCAGGCGGCGGGCCGTTGCCAGGCCCATGCCGGAGGTGCCGCCGGTGATCAGGACAGTGCGGTTGGTGAATCGTTGCATGCGAATGAGCCTGCCGCTGGGGCGCGGCTTGCAGCAGTGCGCGCTGAACATGGGTCTGACACCACCACCTTCGGGACCGGGGCAACGCCCTCACCTACGGCTGCTTCCGCGTGCTGGTGGAACCCGGACCGCCGCGGCTCTTGCAAATTCTCGTCGAGCGCTTCAAACTCGTAACACCGGGCGTGACTCGTGCGGTCATCGTCGTCCGCCCCGCGAAGGGAGAGCTCTCATCATGTCCACCCATATCGTCACCAACCAGGTCCCGCCTCTGGTCGACTTCGACGCCGCCGATCAGCCGGTGGTGCTGGAGGCGCTGCGGCGTGGCGGCGCCGAGCACGCGCTGGCCGAACTGCACGAGGTGGGCAGGCTGGCCGGCAGCGCGCACGCCCAGGAACTGGGTGACCTCGCCGAAGAACACCAGCCGGTGCTGAACACCCACGACCGGTACGGCCATCGCATCGACGAGGTTCGCTACGACCCCGCCTACCACGAACTCATGCGGCACGCGGTCGGCTTCGGACTGCACGGCACGCCATGGGCCGACACCCGGCCGGCTCCGCACCTGGTGCGGGCGGCGAAGTTGAGCGTCTGGGGCCAGGTCGACGCCGGGCACGGCTGCCCGATCTCGATGACCTACGCCGTCGTCCCGGCGTTGCGCGCGAACCCGGAGCTGGCCGCGCGATACGAGCCCCTGTTGACCTCCCGCGTCTACGACCCGGTCCTGGCACCGCCCACGGAGAAGGCGGGGCTGCTCGCCGGCATGTCGATGACGGAGAAGCAGGGCGGCTCCGACGTCCGCGCGAACACCACCTCCGCCGTGCCGCAGCCGGACGGGACGTACCGCATCACCGGGCACAAATGGTTCACCTCGGCGCCCATGTGCGATTTCTTCCTGGTGCTCGCTCAGGCGCCGGGAGGCCTGTCGTGCTTCTTCGTTCCGCGGGTGCTGCCCGACGGCACCCGCAACACCTTCCGGCTCCAGCGGCTGAAGAACAAGTTGGGCAACCACTCCAATGCCAGCAGCGAGGTCGAATACGACGACACCGTCGGCTGGCTGGTCGGTGACGAGGGTCGCGGCGTACCGACGATCATCGAAATGGTCAACCTGACCAGGCTCGACTGCACCCTCGGCTCCGCCACCGCCATGCGCGCCGGCGCGGTCGCGGCCATCCACCACGCGATGCACCGGCGAGCCTTCGGCGCGAGCCTCGTCGACCAGCCGCTGATGCGGAATGTGCTGGCGGATCTGGTGATCGAGGCCGAAGGCGCGAGCACGGTCGCGCTCTGGCTGGCCGAGCTGACCGACCGCGCGGTGACCGGCGACGAGCAGGCCGACCTGCTGCGCCGGATCAGCCTGGCGGTCAGCAAGTACTACGTGTGCAAGCGCGGGCCGATTCACGCCGCCGAAGCGCTGGAATGCCTGGGCGGCAACGGCTATGTCGAGGACTCGCGCATGCCGCGGCTCTACCGCGAGGCGCCGCTGATGTCGGTGTGGGAGGGCTCGGGCAACGTCGCCGCGTTGGACACGCTGCGCGCCATGGCCAAACAGCCCGCGGCGCTCGGCGCCTTCCTCGACGAGGTGAAACTCGCGGCCGGCGCCGACGCCGAGCTCGACGGGGCGATCGCCCGGCTGGAGTCGCAGTTCACCGATTTCGACACCGCGCAGCATCGCGCCCGCCGCATCGTCGGCGACATGGCACTCGTGCTGCAGGGCTCACTGCTGGTCCGGTTCGGTCATCCCGCTGTCGCGTATGGATTCACCCGGACCCGGCTCGGCCGCGACCGCGGCGACGTCTTCGGCACGCTGCCGGTGGGGCTGGACACCGGCGCGATCATCGATCGGCTGACCCCGAAGCTCGGCTGAATCGACCGGCACGAGAGGAGTAAGCACGATGACCGCGACGAACCCGATCGCCGGCCCCCGCAACCGTGCCGGCGAACCCGCCGATTACGCCCGCCTGCTGCACGAACTGGCCGATGCCTCGGTGCACCGGCATTTCGACCCCTACCGTGATGTCGCCTGGGATGCGCCGGAGGTGCAGGTCGTACCCGACGACCCGCGCTGGATCCTGCCGAAGTTCGACCCGCTCGGCGGCCATCCCTGGTACCGCGCCCAGCCGAGGGAACGGCAGATCGCCATCGGCATGTACCGCCAGGCGAACACCGCGCGGGTGGGCCTGCAATTCGAGCAGCTGCTGATCGCGGGCTTCATGGTCTACCTCGGGCAATTGCCCAACGGGTCGGCCGAATTCCGCTACGCCACCCATGAGGTGATCGAGGAGTGCAACCACACCCTGATGTTTCAGGAGGCGGTGAACCGGTCCGAGATCGACGCGCCCGGATTCGGGAAGCTGTTCCACGCGGTCTCGCCCCTGGTGGCGCTGTTCCCGCGGATCTCGTCGTCCTTCTTCTTCATGTGTGTTCTCGCCGGTGAGGAACCGATCGACCACATCCAGAAACAGTATCTACGCGAGCAGGACGGCTATCACCCGATGGTGCGCGCCGTCATGCGGATCCATGTGGCAGAGGAAGCCAGGCATATCTCCTTCGCGCACGAATTCCTGCGCAGGCATGTGCCGAGGGCGTCGGCGCCCGCGCGGCTCGCGCTGTCGCTGGTGTTTCCGGTCGCGCTGCGGGTGGCCTGCGATCTGATCGCGGTGCCGCCGCGGGATTTCTGGCGCGAGTTCGACATCCCCGATCACGTCCGGCGCGAAGTGTTCTGGGGATCGCCGCGATCGCGCGCGACCCTGCGCGGCTATTTCGGCGATGTGCGGATGCTGGCCGAGGAGATCGGCATGATGAACCCGGTATCCCGCAGGCTGTGGCAGGCGCTGGGCATCGACGGCCGGGTCTCGCGGCACCGCAGCGAGCCGGACCGCACGCCCGGTCCACGCTGAATCAGGCTGTCTGCTGCGGGTTCTCGCCGATGTGGTCGGCGGCGAAGGCGTAGAACTCGGCGCGGAACTCGGCGTAGCGGGCGCGGATCGCCGCGCCCGGCCAGTCGGCGGGCAGGAGTTCCACCGGCAGGACCGGGTCGTCGAGAATGTGGCGGACGGTCGCGGCCGCCACTTCGAACCGGGCGGTGATCGTATCCGCCGCGGCGAAGGCCGCGAGCAGCTCGCCGGCGCGGGCGGCCCAGCGTTCGGGATGGAAGAGGCGGCGAGCCAGCTCAGGGGAGGGTTCCTCGGGATCGCCGTGGAAGATGACCAGGCGTTCCCGCGCTGCGGCGGGCATGGTGAGCCCGATGTTGTCGGGTCGGCACCACACACCTTCGCGGAGCTCGCCGAGGCGGGCCTGACGCAAGGCGTCCCGGAACGCGGCCCGATCGGTGGAATCGGCGGCTCCGACAGTGACCACCCCGAGAACCCATCGGCCGTCCCAGGGTCTGGGATCGGGGGAGACGGCGGCGTCCTGGCGGCGTTGACGTTCGGCCAGGCGCTCGGAGAGTCGGTAGGTGGCATCGCTGCGTTCCAGGTCGCCCGCCGCCACCATGCGGGTGAGCGCCGCGCGCACCGCCGACTCTTGGAGGCCGAGACCGGTGCCCACCCGCACGATCCATCCGACCGGCGCCTCGGCCGGATGCGCGCCGAGCAGGACGCTCAGGATCGCCGAGCGCGCGGTGAGAGCGCGGACGGGCGTGCTGGCGGTGGGCATTCGCCGATCGTATCCGCTCGGCCGACGCTCGACCGGCCTCACCCGGCGGGGGTGGCCGCGATGGCGAACAGCGCGTCGACGTGCGCGGCGATCGCCTCGGGTGAATCGAGTTCGCGATTGGGGCTCGGCATGGTGGCCAGCGACAGGCTCACCCGCACCCCCCACTCGAGCACCAGCTCGATCGGCACCGGCGAATCCGCGGTCGCGGGATGGATGGCGTGCAGCAGCGGCGCGGCCAGCCCGGTGCCCTCGGCCAGAACCGGAGCCAGATCGATGGTCAGACTGCGGGCCAGTTCCTCGGGAGCGGCCTCGAGCATGGCACGGAACAGATCGTTGCCCCGGAAATAGGACACCGTGAACACCACCAGCTCACGAAAGTGCTCCCGCAACGGCAAGCGGCGGGCGAAGGCGGGTTGCAAGGCGACCAGGTAGTCCATCGCCTCGGAACGCATGAGCGCACGTTTGATCGCGGCCTGATCGCCCAGATACTTGTACACCGTCGGGCGCGAGACCCCGGCGCGTTCGGCGATGAGGGTGTGCATGCGCTCGGCGTTCGGCTGCTCGATGTAGCAGAGCCTGGCCGCGGCGAGGATGCGGGTGCGGAACTCCTCTGCGGTCGTCACGGCCCTCTTCGCTCGCTACCGGTGGGTCGGCCACCGTTCCTGCCTGCTGTCGTCGAGCAGTGTAACGGGGGCGAATGCGCGGTCAGGAACGCTGACCGCGCACCTGGGCACCGGCAGGCAGGAAACGGCCGGGGCCCCAGGTCCGGCCCAGCCCCTCGGCGAACTCACCGTCGCGATAGACGACGCGCCCGTTGACGATGGTGGCGGTCACTGCCCCGTTGTCCCGGTTGACCATCCGGCGGATGCCGCCGTACTCGGGCATCTCCTGTTCGCCGAGCTCGTGCACGTTGTGGTCCAGCCGCTCGGGGTCGATCACGGCGATGTCGGCGCGGTCGCCCGCACGCAGGTGCCCGGCGTCGATGCCGAACCAGTCGGCGAGTTCGGCGGTGAGCCGGTGCACGGCGCGCTCCACGCTCAGGAACGGTGTGCGCACGGTCTGCGCGGACCGAACGCGTTCGAGCAGACGCAGGTGATAGTTGTAGAAGGCCATGTTGCGCAGATGTGCGCCCGCATCGCCGAATCCCATGTGGACGCCGCTGCTGGCGGCCAGCTTGTCCAGGTATTTCGGGCGGTCGTTGGCGATGGTGGTGCGCCAGCGGATCTGCCTGCCGTATTCGACGACCAGGTCGAGGAAGGCGTCGACCGGATGGATGCCACGTTCGCGGCCGATCTCGCCGAAGCTCTTGGCGATCAGGGATTCGTCGGGGCATTCGACGATGACGGCGTCGAAGAGGTTGCGGTGCCAGATCTTCGGTGAGAATTTGTTCTCGTAGTCGCGCCGGAACCAGCGCCGGTACTCCTCCGATTGCAACAGTTCGTTACGTTCGATCTGATCCTTGATATCGAGAGCGGCCGCGCCGGAACCGAATTCCTCGAACACGACCAGGTCGATCCCGTCGGCGTACACGGTGAACGGCACCGGCAGATGCTGCCACCGGAAATCGCCCTTCAACAGCTTGTTGAGCACCGGAGCGCTGTAGAGCATGAAGTAGATCAGCGGCGGGTAGGCCTTGGAATCGGCGGCGGCGAGCAGCGAGACCTTCAGTTTGCCCTTCTTGAACCGGCTGCCCGCGGCCAGGAAGAACTTGCCGATATTGGGCGTGAGCGAGATGCGCGGGGTGCTCTGCAGAATCCGGCCGCGGCGGCGCAGCACCTTGTTCAGCGCGCGGAACTCCTTGCCGCGCACGAAGGTCGAGGGCAGCGACCGCGAGCGGTAGAGATCGCCGTCGAGCTTGTCGATCCAGTTGGTGGTCGCGGACAGGCCGAGGAATCCGGCGTCGAGGGCTTCCTCGAGCAGGGCGGTCATCCGCTCGAGCTCGGCGGCGGTGGGGCGGACCTTCTCGTCGACGGCGCGGTCCATGCCCATGACGTGCACGCGCATATCGGATTGACCGAGGAAGGCGGCGATATTGAGGCCGAGATCGAGTTCGTCGATGGCCTTGGCGTATTCGGTCGGGGTGGACCAGGTGCGGTTCTCGTCGAGCACGCGGATGACGGCCTCGCGCGGCACCGCCTCGACCCGGCTGAAGATGTCGGCGCATTCGATGTTGCTCGCCAGGATGGTGGTCAGCGAACAGTTGCCGATGATCGCGGTGGTGACGCCGTGGCGGATCGATTCGGTGAGCGCGGGGGAGACCAGCATCTCGGCGTCGTAGTGGGTGTGGATGTCGACGAAGCCGGGCACGACCCATTTGCCGCGCGCCTCGATCACGGTGTCCACGCCGGTGGTGTCGAGGGTGGCCGTGCTGATCTCGGCGACGACACCGTCGCGCACGCCCACGTCGGCGATCTGCGGCGGGCGACCGGAACCGTCGAACACGATGCCGTTCCGGATCACCAGGTCGAATGCGGTCATGGGGCGGGCTCCTCGCGGGTTGTGTGTTACCGTCCGTCGCGGACATTTACAATTGTGGCATATTTGGAAACGAAGGTCGATTCCCGGCCTGTCGTCATCGGAGCGGAGGAGCGGTGTCCGAACCCGTTGAACTGCGGTTTTCCCTCGATACCGCCGAGCTGGCGGCGCTCGCCTGGGGCGACCCCGGCGATCCAGTGGCCCTGCTGGTGCACGGCTTCCCGGACTCGGCGTGGACCTGGTCCGAGCTCGGTCCCGCCCTGGCCGCGGCCGGCTGGTACGTCGTCGCGCCCTTCACCCGTGGCTACGCGCCCAGCTCGCTCGCCTACGACGACGACTACTCGATCGGCTCGCTGGTCGGCGACATCATCGCCCTGCACCGGGCCCTCGGCGCCGACGAGCGCGCCGTGCTCATCGGCCACGACTGGGGTGGGGCGATCGTGAGCGCGACCTCGAGCAGTCATCCGGAACTGTTCGCCCGCACCGTTGTCATCGGGATTCCGCCGCTGGCGGTCATCGCCGACCTGCTCGATCCCCGCAACATCCGCCGCAACGCTGCGGTGATCGTGCGTCAGTTGCCGCGCAGCTGGTACATGAGCGTGGTCTCGACGCCGTTCTCGGAGTACCTCGGTGGCCCGCTGATCCGGCTGCTCTGGCGTCTGTGGGCGCCGGGCGTCGACCTGTCGGCGACCCGCGAGCTCGGCCTGCGGGCTCTCGGCACCCGGGCGCGCCGCCGAGCGGCGTTCAGCTACTACCGAGCGGTCTGGAACCCGCTGTATCGCCGCACGCGTGGTTTCGAGACCGAACAGCGCGCCGCGTTCACCCCGATGCGGCACCGCACCCTGCTCATCCAGGGCCGCGACGACACCTGCGGGTTGGCGCGCACCAGCGCCCGAGCTCTCGATCATCTGCCCGGCGGAAGCGTCCGCGAGGTCGTTCCGGACGCCGGTCATTTCGCTCATCTGGAACAACCCGAGGCAGTGGCCGCACTCGTCCTCGGTTATCTCGGCAAAGGAGCCGACGCATGAAGAAGCTGCGTTTCCGTAAGTCCAAGCCCGTGATGGACGCCCACGAATTCGGTCCGCTGCGGCTGAGCGCGCGCAACGTCTCCTTCGATCTGAGCCGGACTCCGCTGCACTGGATCCCGGATTACCCGGTCGCCTCGCACATGGTCAGCACCTACCATCTGCTGTTCCCCGAGGTCGAACGCTTCTTCATCGATGCGTTCACCGAAGCTCTGCCGCAC
The DNA here is from genome assembly GCF_010858045.1 of Nocardia cyriacigeorgica. GTDB lineage: Bacteria > Actinomycetota > Actinomycetes > Mycobacteriales > Mycobacteriaceae > Nocardia > Nocardia cyriacigeorgica_E. The sequence continues at coordinate 177,016 of NZ_JAAGVC010000008.1, read as the reverse complement.
ATCACCGATCCGACCCTGCGGTCGGATGTGCTCGGTTTCATCGGCCAGGAGACCATGCACGCCAACACCCACGACGAGTCGCTGGCCGACTTCTTCTCCCGCAACGGTATCGATCCCGAGCCGCCGCTGGAACAGGCCCGCTTCCTGCTGCGCCGCCTGCTCGGGCCCCGCGAGTTCACCTCCCACAAGCAGGCCCGCCAGTACCTGAACAACCGTCTCGCGATCACCGCCGCGCTGGAGAACTTCACCGCCTTCCTGGGCCACTTCGTGCTGAACTGCTCGTGGCCGGAGAAGGGCGCCGACCCGAATATGACGGCGCTGTTCACCTGGCACGGCGCCGAGGAGATGGAGCACCGCATGGTCGCCCACGAGGTCGCCGAATACTTCGACCCGCGCTACGTCCGCCGCCTGCGCATGACCCTGGTGACGCTGCCGCTGACCATCTGGATCTCCGCGCGTTTCGTCTGGTACCTGGTGAGTAACGACCCGACCCTGCAGCGCACCCGCCTGCAGACCCTCCGCGACATCCTGCGCGCCTGCCGGGAGGGTGTGCTGCCCTCGGTCGGGACCGTCCTGAAGTCGATGGTCGACTACCTGCGCCCCGGCTACACCCCCGACGGCACCGGCTCGATGGCTCAGGCCCTCGGCTATCTGGCCACGGTCGAGGCCCGCGGAAAGGCGGCCTGACGTCATGGGTTTCCGCACCGCCGACTTCCCGTCGAGTCTGCACCGCCCCGGCCGGCCGGACCGCCTGATGCGGTTCCTGTCGGTGGGATTGAACGGTTTGATGTTCGCCGAGAAGTTCGCCCATCTGCCGCCGGTGCCGAGCGTGGACCACGTCGACTTCCACGAGGTCACCGTGATCGGCCGGGAGATCGTCGCCCTGGACGAGAACGTGGTCGCACTGACCTTCGCAGGCACCGAACCGCTCGGCCGGTGGTCGGCCGGTGCGCACCTGGACGTGAAGCTACCCTCGGGCGCGGTGCGCCAGTACTCGCTGTGCGGGGACGCCAGCGATCATTCGACCTACCGCATCGCCGTGCGCCTGATACCCGACGGTCGCGGCGGATCCGCGGAGGTGCACAGCCTCGCCGTCGGGGACCGCATCGAGGTCAGCAAGCCGCGCAACGCCTTCCCGCTCGCCCTCGGCGGCTACAACCAGGCCCATCCCGCGGTTCGTTTCATCGCGGGCGGTATCGGCATCACGCCGATCCTGCCGATGCTGGCCGCCGCCGACAAGCTCGGTGTCGAGTGGACGATGATCTATGCGGGGCGTAGCCGCGAATCCCTGGCGTTCCTCGACGAACTCGCCCCCTACGGCGACCGGATCACCCTCCACGTCGATGACGAGCAGGGCCTGGCCGGCGCCGAGGAACTGTTGGGTCCCTTGGTCCCCGGTGCCGCCGTCTACACGTGCGGACCCGCTCCCATGCTGGATTCGCTCAGCGCCGCGCTCGCCGAGCACCCGACGGTCGAATTCCACTTCGAGCGCTTCAGCGAAGCGCCCGTGGTCGACGGCAAGCCCTTCGAGTTGCGACTTGCCCGCACCGGCGAGCGGATCACCGTCGACGCCGACACCACGGCCTTGACCGCGCTGCTGGAGAAGCGGCCCGACGCCACCTATTCGTGCAGGCAGGGTTTCTGCCGCTCCTGTGCGGTGCGGGTCCTCGACGGTGCTCCCGAGCACCGTTCGGCCGCGTTGAGCAAGGCCGAGGAGGAAGAGGGTTACTTCCTGCCGTGCGTCTCCCGCGCCGAAGGCACGCTCACCCTCGATCTCTGATCGGCCCGCGCTTCCACCGCAGCTCGGTGCCCCGGCCCCGAAAGGAGCCGGGGCACCGGTGTTTTCAGGAGTCCGTCGACAGTGCCAGGGTGCGCAGCGAGGCGACGACTTCGCGGTACATCCAGGATTTCATCGCGCCGAGCGCCGGGCCGCGAGTGCTCGCCCGCCCGGCCGCGATCTCGATCGCGTGCGGCAGGACCTGCTCGGCGGGGAGCGCGGCGTCCACCAGACCGGCGGCCAGCGCGTCGTCACCGCCGTAGCGGCGGCCGGTCAGGATGGCCTCATGCGCCGCGGCCCCCGGCAGGCGCGCGGTGAGCAGATCGGCCATCCCGCCCGGGATGACCAGCCCGCCCGGCATCCCGAAGCCGAGGCTGATCTCGGGGAGGCAGAAGAAGCCGCGGTCCGCGCGCATCACTCGGGCGTCGTGCGCCGCGGCGAGAATGGCGCCCGCGGCGAAGCAATGGCCGTTGAGCGCGGCCACCGTCGGCACCGGCAGGGTCAGCAGGCGGGCGAACAGCCGTTGGCCGGCCAGCAAATACTCCCCGGCGCCTTCCGTGGCGAAGCGCTCGGGCTCGAACCCGTTGGAGTAGAACTTGCCGGTGCCGGTGGTGACGAGGGCGGCGTCGCCGGAGCTCTGCTCCACCTCGTCGAGGCAGGCGCCGACCGCGGCCATCCAGTCCGGGCTGAAACGGTTCTCGGTATCGGCGACTCCGGGTTCGCCGAGGTCGAGGATGAATACCGAGGCGTCACGGGTGAGGTAGGGCATGGCTCTCCTGTGCTGGTGGGTGGGGATCAGCGGGCCGGATCGACGAAGATGTCGAAGGCCAGGTCACTGCTGGGGCCGTATTCCGACAGGTCGGTGATGCCGTTCTCGGCGAGCACGTCGACGTCGAGGAAGGTCTCACCGGTGGTGGCCGCGGCACGGCCGGCCAGTACCAGCATCGCGGCGTCGGCCACGATCTCGGGCTTGCGCGCGGTGGCCACCGCCTCCTCGCCGCCCAGTAGGTTGCGCACCGCGGCGGTGGCGATCAGGGTCTGCGGCCACAGGCAGTTGGCGGCGATGCCCTCCTTGCGGAACTCCGAAGCGAAACCGAGGGTCAGCAGGGTCATGCCGTACTTGGCCAGCATGTACGGCGGATGCTCGCCGAGCCACTTCTCGGACAGGTTCAGCGGCGGCGACAGCGACAGGATGTGCGGGTTGTCGGACTTGCGCAGGTGCGGCACCGCGGTGCGGGTCAGCAAGAATGTGCCGCGCAGCTGGATCTGCTGCATGAGCTCGAACTTCTTCAGCGACAGCTGCTCGCTGCCGGACAGGTCGATGGCGCTGGCGTTGTTGACGACGATGTCGATGCCGCCGAAGCGGTCCACGGTGGCGTCGACGGCCTCGCGGACCCGTTCCTCGTCGCGGACGTCGCCGACCACGGCGAGGGCCTGCCCGCCGGCCTCCTCGATCTCGGCGGCGGCGGTGTGCACGGTGCCCGGCAGCTTGGGATGCGGCACATCGGTTTTGGCGAGCAGCGCGATATTGGCGCCCTGGCGCGCGGCGGCGATGGCGATCGCCAGTCCGATGCCGCGGCTGCCGCCGGACATCAGCAGGGTGCGTCCCTTCAGGGGATTGTTCACGGGTCTTCCTTCGCTGTTCGGAGGCGATCGGCGGGGTGCGGTGTAGATTTGCTTCTGCATGGTTAACCGGCGTTGATCCCACGGTTGTGGTATTTGATCTGCGATTATGCGGATCACCATCCACGATGGATAACCATGCAGGAGTGCATGGTATCCGAACGGGTCGCGTCACGCTGCTTCGGCGCCCGGGTGGTCGCGCCATCTGCGCGACGCGCTCTCTACAGTCGAGGGATGACGATGACGCCGAGGCAGCCGCAGCAGGAACGTGGTTTCACGACGCGTCGGCGCATCCTGGAGGCGGCCGCGGCGGTACTGGCCGAGCGCGGCTGGTCGGCGACTTCGGTGAGTGATGTCACCAAGCGCGCGGGCGTCACCCGCGGCGCGGTGCAGCACCATTTCACCGATCGCGAGGGCATGCTCGCCGCCGCGATCGCGCACCTGCTCGACATCCGCATCGAGGAATTCCAAGCCGCGGCCGCCGACCTCCCGGCCGGCGCGGGCCGCACCCAGGCGGTGGTGCGCATGCTCGTCGAATATCACCAGGGCGAAGCCTTCGCGGCCACACTGCAACTGTGTGTGGCCGCCGCGGCGGACCCACTGCTGCGCCCGCGGGTGGCCGCGATGGAGGCGGAAATGGGCGCCAAGATCTTCTGGACCGCGGTGGACCTGCTCGGCCTGGACGGACGTGACCGCACGGTCCGCGCCACCATCCAGGCCTTCCTCGACAGCGCCCGCGGCCTCGGCCTCGCCGGGTTCATCGGCGACGACACCGTCCGCCGGGAAGCGGTCACCGCGCGCTGGGCCGAGATGATCGATCAGCTCCTGTTCTGACCGCTACCGAGCGCTGGGGGGTGTGCACGTCTCACCGCAACGGGTAGGTCCGGGGTGCCGCGTGCTGGGCCGGACACCCTTGCCCGCTATCGGACTGCTGCGCCCAGCAGGACGGCCAGCCGCTGCTCGGTCTCGGTGCCGCCCGACGGCGTGTGCAGCAGCAGCCGGTGGTCGGGCAGGTCGGGCAGCAGCAGGGTGGTGTAGTCGAAGACGAGTTCGCCGACCTCCGGGTGGGTGAGCACCTTCGTCCCCGTTGTGGTGTCGCGAACGTCGTGCTCAGCCCAGATCTCGGCGAATTCGGCGCTCACCGAACACATGTCGTTCGCGAGCCGGCCGAACTCCGGGTCGTCCGGATAGCGTGCGGCGTCGGCGCGGAACTGGGCGACGATGGCGCGGGCGGAATCGTGCCAGTGGCACAGCGATGATCGGTAGCGGGTGCTGGTGAAGAAGGTGACCAGGCAATTGTGGTCTTCTTCGCGGTATCCGAAGACCAGCTCGGCCGCGCGGTTGACCGCCACCAGGTTCCAATGCCGGTCCAGCAGGTAGGCCGGGCGCGGCAGCCAGGAGTCGATGAGGCGGCCGAGGCCCTCGGGCACCGGACGGCCCGCAGGGCCCGGCCGCGGCGGGTTGAGCCCGGCCAGTAGGTAGAGATGTTCCCGCTCGGTCGCGTCCAGGCGCAACACCCGTGCGATCGCATCCAGGACCTCGCCGGACACATTGATGTCACGCCCCTGCTCGAGCCAGGTGTACCAGGAGACCCCGACTCCGGCCATGATCGCGACTTCCTCGCGGCGCAATCCGGGGGTACGCCGGCCGCGGGTATCACCGACCGCCAAACCGGCCTCCGCGGGCGTCACCCGGGCTCGCCGGGACCGCAGGAACTCCTTCATCTCGGCACTGCGACGAGCCCGAGCCTCGGCGGGCAGCTTGGTCGATCTCATGCCGACGATCGTATGCACCGCCCGGTCCGTGCTGTCGACCGTCCGGTGTGCCGCCAACCGTCGTATCTCGCCCCGGACGACTCCCCGGTGATCATCTGGTGCAAGTGTGGGAGACCGGGAAGCCTGCGGGCCGGCCCGAAATACCGTCGACGGCGCGGGCGTGCTCGGCTCCGGGCATCCCGTCTGTGGGACTGGCCGAGGCGCTGACTACCAGACGCGAGGCCCTTCACCGCGCCCGCTGATCGCGGAACCAGTCGTCGATGAGACCGGAAGCGCCTTCCGGCGTGGGATCGTTCTTGATCATGGCGCTGATGCGCTGGGCTTGTGCGGTTGTGGGCAAGAACCCGACCAAGAGCGCAGGAAGAAGGAGTCGGCGGGCCACGAGTTCCTGCGCCGATGTCACGTGAGGTCTGCGGATTACCGAAACGTTGACGCGGATCGCGTGTTCGTTGCCCGGTGGGACGCCGGGCCGGTCGGATTCTCGTGCGGCGTAACGGAAACCATGCGCGAGGTTGCAGGGGGAGCAGTCGATCGGACCGCGGCTGAGGCGGCCACCGCAGTCGCCGCAGACGATCCGGTCGAGCGCGCCATCGACGATTCGCCAGTCGTGCTGGTCGGGTTCGGCGGCTATCAACCGGGCAACGTCCAGTTCAGTGTCATCTCGCCACTGATAGACGAAGCCCTGCCACTCCTCCTCGACCAGGGCGTCGACGAGGAACCGACATCGACGGCAATCGGGTGCGCCACCGTACTCATAACCGCCACACTCGACGCATCGCATCAGGGCGGCACCGACCTCCGGTCTCACCCACATCATTGTCGTGCCGACTCCGCGATCAGCGCCAGCGAATTGCTCGCGCCACACACTGGTTGCTCCAGCCGGGCATCTCGAGCGCTGACAACGCATTCACCAGGGCAGATGAGACGATCCGCAAGCCGGTCCGGGGGCCGCCGTTCTCATCGACGCTTGCCGAGAGAACGCGCGGGTATGTGTCTCCCATGGCGGTCATGCTGAAACGGGCGGTAACCACCCCGCTGCTGTACTTCTTCATCCTGGGCGACGTCCTCGGTGCCGGGGTGTACGTGCTGGTCGGCACTATCGCACGCGAGTCGGGTGGGGCGGTGTGGCTTCCGCTGCTGATCGCGCTCGGGCTGGCGACGCTCACCGCCGGTTCGTATGCCGAGATGGCCACGAAGTATCCGCGGGCAGGCGGCTCGGCACACTATGTCACCAGAGCGTTCGGTCCCGCGGCGGGATCGTTCATCGGCTTCTGCATGCTGGCCGCGGGGATTGTCTCGGTGGCGGCGTTGGCCCGAGGCTTCGCCGGTGACTATCTGCGGGCACTGGTGTCGCTGCCGACGTTGCTTGTGGTGGTGATCTTCCTGGTCGCGCTGGCCGCGCTCAATATCCGTGGGATCAAGGAATCCCTCGGCGCCAACGTCGTCGCCACCGCGATCGAGCTGTCCGGGCTACTGCTGATCATCGGCCTCGGTGTGTGGGTGATGCTGCGCGGTGACGCCGACCCGGCCCGGCTCGCGCAGGTGGGCACCCCCGGCCACGGAGCGGCCGCGGCGGTACTGGCCGGAGCGGTGCTGGCCTTCTACTCGTTCGTCGGGTTCGAGACCTCGGTGAACCTGGCCGAGGAGGTCAAGGATCCGCGGCGTTCGTATCCCATGGCGTTGTTCGGCGCGCTGCTCACCGCCGGCGTGGTGTACGCGCTGATCGGTGTGGTCGCCAGTGCGTGTGTGCCCACCGAGCAGTTGGCGGGCTCCAGTGGACCGCTGCTCGAGGTCGTCCGAGTCGCGGGGTGGGTGCCGGACTGGTTGTTCAGTGTCGTCGCACTGGTGGCGGTGGCCAACGGTGCGTTGCTCACCGGCATCATGTCGTCGCGGTTGGCGTACGGCATGGCAGGTGACGGACTCCTGCCGCCGGTCCTGGCTCGGATCTCCCCGCGTACACGCACGCCGTGGGTGGCGATCGCGGCGACGTCGTCGGTGTCGCTGGTGTTGGCGCTGACCGGTGAAATCGATTCATTGGCAGCGACATTGGTGCTGTTGCTGCTGTTCGTCTTCGCCGCCGTCAACGCGGCGGTGCCGGCACTGCGCCGGGACGCGGGCGAGCCCGGGCATTTCCGCATCCCCACCGTCGTTCCCTGGCTCGGCTTGGCCTCGTGCCTTTTCCTGTTCACCCGAATCGAGGGCGAGGTCTGGGCGCGCGGTCTGCTGCTGCTCGCGCTCGGTGCGGCACTGGCCGTCGCGAACGCTATCCGCGCTCGCCGGCGCGGCGCGATGCAGCCGAGTCGTGTCGCGGGCGGCGAGTGATCAGCCTGAACCGTCGCTCAATACAGCAGCGGCCCCAGGGATTTCGCACACCTGGCGGCGGCATCGACGTGGGCTTGGATCACCTGGGCGCGGGCCGACGTCCCCGCCAGGCACAGGGCGCCGCGCACCACCCCCTCCGCGTCCCTGATCGGCAGCGCGGCGCAGCTCAGTGCGGGCTCCAGTTCGTCGATCTGGGTGGCGACGCCGTCGCGGCGCACCGCCTCCAGGTGGGCGCGCAGGGCAGCGTGGTCGGTCACCGTGGCGGGTGTGAGGCGGGGGAGCCGGGAGGGGAGCGCGTCGAGGGCCTCGGGGTCGTGCGCGAGCAGCACCTTGCCGGCTGCCGAGGCGTGCGGATACCGGACGAGTTCTCGCTCGGCCCGCACCGGATGATCCGGGTCGGCATCGATGACGTGCACGGCGCCTGCCCGGAACCCCATCACGTGCACCCCGAAGCGCACCGACGAGCGCAACTCCTCGATCGCCGAACGGGCGGCGAACGGCATGATCGGGCGCGCGGCCGCGGTGATCAATCCGTCCAGCCGCGCACCGAGCCCGAAGCCGCGCAGATCGGAGGTGCGCACCAGATACTCCTCGGCGACCAGGGCGTTGAGCAGCCGGTAGGCCGTGGCCGCGGGCATGTGCAGCGCCGCGGCGATCTCCTTGGCCGTCACGCCGAGTCCGAGAGTGGCGACCACCTCGAGGATGCGCAGCGAATTGGAGACGGTACTCGGGTGATGCCGGGAGGGATCGCGCAGCGGACTCATCGGAACGTGGCCGCCCGTGCGAGGTCGGAGCGCTGGGTCTCGTCGTAGATGCCGACCGCGGCCAGCCGCGCGGGCCGGACGACGGCCAGATAGCCGGTGTAGAGCACCGCGGCCGCCATGATGAGCCCGTAGACCAGGATCACCCGGTTGCCGTCGCGCACCGTCGAGATCGCCGCATTGCCGGCGAGGAACAACAGCAGCGTCGCGGTGAGCCCACCGAGCACCCACAATCGCGCACTGTTCTCCCCGATGCGCCGCAACAGCACCGGCGCCGAGAGGCAGACCGCGAAATAGCTCCCCAGATATCCGCACGCACTCAGGGTGAGGAAGGCGCGCAGGCCGTCCTCCGGCGTCGCACCCACGGCCAGCACCACCACCGGCACCACCGCGACCACCGCGAGCGCGGCCAACGCGGCGTGCGAGGGCGTGCGGAACCGCGGATGCACGTGACCGAACGTGCGCGGCGCGACCCCCTCCCGGCCCATGCAGAACAGCACCCGCACCAGCGCGTTCATCGAGGCCAGCGTGCAGGCGAAAAAGGAGGCGGCGATGCCGAGATCCAGGAACGCGGCCAGTGCGCGGGAACCATCGGCGAGGAGCAGTTCGACCAACGGTGTGGAGCTGCCCGAGGCAGGCGCATGCCGCAGCGCGATGGCCAGGATCGGCACCGCGGTCAGATAGATCGCCGCCGACAGCGCGGGCGTCCACGCCACCGCGCGCGGGATCGACCGAAACGGTTGCTGCGCTTCGCCGCTGAGCGTCGTGGAGCTCTCGAACCCGACGAACGCGCTCACCGCCACCACCACACCGACCGCGAGCAGTTGGAGATCACCGTCGAAGGTGAACGCCGAACGCACCGGTTCGCCGGTGTGCTGCCGCGTCAGCAACACCAACAGCACCGCGGCGACGATCACGATCGACACACACTCCACTCCCAGCGTCGTCCACGCCGACATCCGGATGCCACGAATGAGGACCAGCCCGACGGCCAGCGCCGCCACCACCGCGACCGCCCCCACGGTCACGGCGGGCGTCCCGCGCGCCGGCCCCACACTCGCCGCCACATGCGCGAGATAGGCGCCCACCGCGATCAGGCCCGCGATGGACACCGCCCCGTAACCGACGATCGCCGACCACCCGGTCGGCACCGCGGCTTTCGGCCCGAGCCCCCGGGCGACATAGGTGTAGAGCCCGCCCACCGACGCCATGCGCTGCGCCATCGGCCGAATGCAGGCCGCGACCAGCACGGTCAGCACCGCCGCGCACACGAACGCGATCAGCGCGCCACCGCCGCCCGCCGTCGCGAGCACCAGCGCGGGCGTGACCCCCGCGGTGCCTGCGGGCGCCACCGCTGCCACCGATTGGGCCAGTACGGGCGCGAACGGCAATCGCCGCCGGTCCAGTCCGCGCACCGGCGACTTCTCGGCGATCAGGTGCCGACCCTGCCCCTCGGGCATCGCGCTCCGTCCTGTCTGCACGACGCCGCGGGCCGGCGCCGTAACGACGATTATCACAAGCGCGCAGGATGAATGTTTCCGCCGTGTTACGCGGGGTGGGAATTTCCGGCGCACGATTTCTCACAACAGATTCGACAAACGTAGGCAGCGCGTCATATCCGCTCAGTACGTTGTGCCGACACGAGCATTTCCGGGTTGTGCCCGCGATTGCTCGCAGCCGAATATCCGATGTCCGTATGGAGCCGCAGATGTCTGTTCTCGACGCCGACAAATCCCGGGATCAGGGGAGTGAATCGCACGAGGAATCCAGCGATTACCTGGCCAGACGCCAGCTGAAGCGCGGCAGCGCCGGCTGGCTGCTGCTGGCCGGGCTCGGTGTGAGTTATGTGATCTCCGGCGACTATTCCGGCTGGAACTTCGGCCTGGAACAGGGCGGTTTCGGTGGGCTGGCGATCGCCGCGGTGATCATCGCCGCCATGTATCTGGCGATGGTGCTCGGAATGGCCGAGATGAGTTCGGCGCTGCCCGCCGCGGGCGGTGGATATACCTTCGCCCGGCGCGCGCTCGGTCCGTGGGGTGGATTCGCCACCGGAACGGCCATTCTCATCGAATACGCCATCGCGCCCGCCGCGATCGCCACCTTCATCGGCGCCTACGTGGAATCGCTCGGACTGTTCGGCATCCAGGACGGCTGGTGGGTGTATCTGGCTGTCTACGCGGTGTTCATCGGCATCCACCTCAGCGGTGTGGGCGAGGCGCTGAAGGTGATGTTCGTGATCACCGCCGTCGCACTGGTCGGGCTGATCGTGTTCGTCGTCGCCGCGATCGGGCACTTCGATGTGGCCAACCTGACCGACATTCCGGTCAGCGACGCCGCGGGCGCCTCCAGCGTGCTGCCGCACGGCTACCTCGGCATCTGGGCGGCGATCCCGTTCGCGATCTGGTTCTTCCTCGCGGTGGAGGGGGTTCCGCTGGCGGCCGAGGAGACGAGGAATCCCGAGCGCAATGTTCCGCGCGGTATCGTCGCGGCGATGGGTGTGCTGCTGGTGACCTGCGCCCTCGTGCTGGTGCTCACCACCGGCGCGGGTGGAGCCGAGGCCATGCAGTCCTCGGGCAACCCGCTGGTGGAGGCGCTCGGCGACAGCGGCGCGGCCACGGTCGTGAACTACATCGGTCTGGCCGGCCTGATCGCCAGCTTCTTCTCCATCATCTACGCCTACTCCCGCCAGCTGTTCGCGCTCTCGCGGGCAGGTTATCTGCCGAAGTCGTTGTCGGTCACCAACTCTCGCAAGGCGCCGGTACTCGCGCTGATCGTGCCCGGCGCGATCGGGTTCGGGCTCACCTTCACCGGTCAGGGCGCGACGCTGCTGAATATGGCGGTGTTCGGCGCCGCGCTCAGCTATGTGTTGATGATGACCAGCCACATCGTGCTGCGCCGCCGCGAGCCGGGGATGCCGCGGCCCTACCGCACCCCGGGTGGCATCGCCACCACCGGTTTCGCGCTGGTTGTCGCCGCGTTCGCGGTCGTGGCCACCTTCCTGGTCGATACCAAGGCCGCGCTGTGCTGCCTGGCGGTGTTCGCCGCCTTCCTGGCCTACTTCGGCCTCTACAGCCGCCACCGGCTGGTCGCGAACTCGCCCGATGAGGAGTTCGCCGTGCTGGCCCGCGCCGAGGAGGAACTCGAATGACCTATCACCAGAGCGTGTCCGGCCGGAATTTCAGTTTCGGCTCGCTGGTGGAGGTGCTGGCCAAGGCCACCCCGCTGCGCTCGGGCGACCAGCTCGCCGGCTGCGCGGCCGAGTCCGACGCCGAGCGCGCCGCCGCCTGCTGGGTGCTGGCCGACCTGCCGCTGACCACCTTCCTCGACGAGCAGGTGGTGCCCTACGAAACCGACGACGTGACCCGGCTGATCGTCGACGGCCACGACCGGACGGCCTTCGCCCCGATCGCGCACCTCACCGTCGGCGGCTTCCGGGATTGGCTGCTGGCCACCGCGGCCACGCCCGATGCCGCGGCGACCCTGTCCGGGATCGCCGCGGGCCTGACCCCGGAAATGGTCGCGGCGGTCTCGAAGATCATGCGCAACCAGGACCTGATCGCGGTGGCCAAGGCGATCACCGTGACCTCGGCGTTCCGCACCACGATCGGTCTGCCCGGCCGGATTGCCACGCGCCTGCAACCGAACCATCCCACCGACGATCCGCGCGGCATCGCCGCCGCCACCCTCGACGGGCTGCTGATGGGCTGCGGCGACGCCGTCATCGGCATCAACCCGGCCACCGATTCACCAAGGGCGACAGCGGATCTGCTGTATCTGCTCGACGACGTGCGCACCCGCTTCGACATTCCGATGCAGTCCTGTGTGCTCTCCCACGTGACCACGACGATGGAACTCATCGACAAGAACGTCCCCGTCGATCTGGTATTCCAGTCCATCGCGGGCACCGAGGGCGCCAACGCGAGCTTCGGCGTCACGCTGCCGCTGCTGGCCGAGGCGAACGACGCGGCCCGTGCGCTGGGGCGGGGGACGGCCGGGAACAACGTGATGTATCTGGAAACCGGTCAGGGCTCGGCGCTGTCGGCGGGAGCCCACCTGGGCACCGGCGGGCGACCGGTGGATCAGCAGACGCTGGAGGCGCGGGCCTACGCGGTGGCGCGGGCCCTGGACCCGCTGCTGGTGAACACCGTCGTCGGCTTCATCGGACCCGAATACCTCTACGACGGCAAGCAGATCATCCGTGCCGGGCTCGAGGATCATTTCTGCGGCAAATTGCTCGGATTGCCGATGGGCGTGGACGTCTGCTACACCAACCACGCCGAGGCCGACCAGGACGATATGGACACTCTGCTCACCCTGCTCGGCGTGGCGGGAGCGGCGTTCGTGATCGCGGTGCCCGGCGCCGACGACGTCATGCTCGGCTATCAGAGCCTGTCTTTTCACGACGCGCTGTATGTGCGTCAGGTGCTGGGGCTGCGGGCCGCACCCGAGTTCGAGGCCTGGCTGCACGGGCTCGGGATGGCCGACGAATCGGGCCGGATCCTGCCGGTGGACGCCGCCGCGTCACCGCTGCTCGCCCTGACCGCTCGCTGACCAGGAGGATTGCCCGTGGAGATCGACAACGCCGCCGATTCCCCGCCCGACGTGTGGGCGCCGTTGCGCCGCACCACCCAGGCCAGGATCGGGCTCGGCCGCGCCGGCAGCGCGCTGCCCACCCAGCGGGTGCTGGAGTTTCGTGCCGCGCACGCCGCCGCCCGTGATGCGGTGCATCTGCCGTTCGATGCCGAGGTGCTCGGCGAGCGGATCGCGGGTCTGGGGCTCGGCGCGCCGGCGGTCGTGCGCAGCAAGGCGAGCGACCGCGGTGAGTACCTGCGCCGCCCCGATCTCGGCCGCGCCCCGGCCGACCTGTCACCGCTGTCGCAGACCGGTGCCGACATCGGCTTCGTGCTGGCCGACGGGTTGTCGCCGCGCGCACTCGACGACCACGGCCCCGGCCTGCTCGCGGCGCTGGCCGAGGAATTGCGCCCGCACTACAGCCTCGCCCTGCCGGTGCTCGCCGTGCAGGCCCGGGTCGCGCTGGGCGACCATATCGGCGCCGCGCTCGGCGTGCGCACGCTGATCATGCTCATCGGTGAACGCCCCGGTCTCTCGGTCGCCGACAGCCTCGGCATCTATCTCACCCACCTGCCCCGGCCCGGCCGCACCGACGCCGACCGCAACTGCGTCTCCAATATCCACCCGCCCGAAGGCCTCGGCTACCGCCGCGCGGCGGCCATCACCGCGGGCCTGGTCGCGGGCGCCCGCGCGCTCGGCCGCTCCGGCGTCGCCCTCAAAGACACCTCGGGCGACGCGCTAGCGGGTACCGAATCCGTGGCGCTGGAGTGAGGTGAGCAGCAGGTTGCCGTCGTTCGCGGCGGTCCACTCGCGTTCGGCGGCCCGGATCACGGGGTCGAGCTTCTGATGCAGCTCCGCGCCGCGTTTGGTGAGGTGCAGGCGTACCCGCCGCCGGTCCGCGGCGTCGACCTCCCGGAACAGCAGCGCCCTCGACACCAGGCGATCGGTGACCCGGGAGAGCGTGGGCGCGGAGGTCAGGGTGCGGTGGCGCAGTTCGGTCATCGTGAGTTCGGGCTCGGTGGCCAGCGTGGCGATGACCAGCCAGTCGTCGATACCGAGTCCGGTGTCGGAGAGGTGCCCTTCGACGGCGGCGGTCAGTTCGCGGGTGGTGGTGAGGAGCAGCGTCGTCAGCGAAGGCTCGCTGTCGGTCGTTGCGACGTGGTGCTCCATCGAATCCTCTCGAACCGTTGCGGCCGGGTCGATCGACCTGAATACTTTCACTTGAAATGATATCAGCCTCGATCGGGACAGCACGCCTGTCGGTCTGCGGGAGAAGTCGATGACCGGCGGACCGGTGCTCGGGCGCGCCCGCGCCGATGTCTGGCGGCTGGCCCTGGTGATTCCGCTGCAAGGGCCGGCGGGGTTGTTCGGCGCTTCCTGCGAGGCGGTCGGCGAACTACTCGCCCACGATCTGAATGCCGGCGGTGGGGTCCTCGGCCGCGAAGTGGAGCTCGAGATCGTCGACGGTGGTGCGGCGCCGGAGCGGGTGGCCGCGGAGGTCGCCCGGCTGGCCGATGCCGGCCATATCGACGCGGTGAGCGGATGGCACATTTCGTCGGTGCGCAATGCGCTGGCTCCGGTACTGGCCGGGCGGATACCCTATGCGTACAGCTCGCTGTACGAGGGCGGGGAGACCCGGCCCGGTGTGTATTGCTGCGGCGAGACGCCGCGTCAGCAGATCGCGCCGGCGCTGCGATGGCTGCGTGACCATACCGGCACCCGGAAATGGTTCGTGGTGGGCGACGATTACGTGTGGCCGCAGCAATCGCTGAGTGCGGTGCGGCACTTCGCGAGTGAGCTCGGGCTGGATCTCGTCGGGGGCGCGTTCGTGAAGCTCGGGGGCGGCAATATGCGCACGGTGGTCGAGCGGGTCGCGCGTTCGGGCTGTGAGTCGGTGCTCATGCTGCTGGTCGGCCAGGACGCCGTGCAGTTCAATCGAGCCTTCGCGCGGCGGGGCCTGCAGGACTCGATCTTGCGATTCAGCCCGCTGATGGACGAGAACATGCTGCTGGCCAGCGGTGCGGACGCGACTCGCGGGCTCGTGGTGGCCTCGGGCTATTTCCGTTCGCTGACCGACGGCAATGCGATGGAGCTGGTGCGCGGATACACCGGATTGCACGGCGCGGTCGCTCCCGCCATCGGCGCGGCAGCCGAATCCTGTTATGAGGGAGGGCAATTGCTGGCGGCGATGGCTCGGCGATCGGGACGGTTCGACGATCCCGACCCCGTCCCCCACGGCATCGCCTTCGAGGGGCCGCGGGGGACGGTCGAGTTCCACGGGAACGAGGCCCGTCAGCGGATCCACCTGGCCGTGGCGAACGGTTTCGATTTCGACATCGTGACCTGCCTCTGATCGGCGTGCCGGGAGTATCCGGAGCGGGGCACGCCGATCAGCGCAGCGTCAGTCGATCTCGTCCATGCGATAGACCACAACCCGGCCGTCGCGAACGGCCGCCGACAACGTCAGTGGTTCGCCAGGGGTTCGATACCGCACGATCGTGTCGGCGACCGGCGCGGCGACCCGGCTCCGGATCCGCCGCCGCATGGCGCGAGCACCGAACGCGGGGTCGAATCCCTCCACGGCCAGCAGATCGATGACCGAATCCGCACAGGTGAGCTGTACGCCCCGGTGGCGGAGCCGGGCGGCGAGCCGATCGGTCTCCAGTCGCGCGATGCGCCGTGCGGTGTCGGCGGTGATGGAATTCAATACGACGATTTCGTCGATCCGGTTGAAGAACTCCGGATCCAGGAACCGTTGCACCGCCTCGAGTGTGAGCTCTCGATGCCGCGCGCCGTCATCGGTGCGGCCCCGCGGCATCGACGGCCGCCACCGGCGGGCCCGCCGGTGCACCCATTGAGCGGAGCCGAGATTGGAGGTCATGAAGACATAGCAGTTGCGGAAGGAGATGCGTTCCTTCCCGTTGGCCAAACGCAGTTCTCCGGTGTCGAGGACATGCAGCAATGCCCGCAGCACGGTGACGTCGGCCTTCTCGATCTCGTCGAACAACACGATTCCCGGCCGATAGGTTGTGCCCTCGACGGTGTCCCGGTCGAACACCGTCAGCGACTCCTTGCTGCCGGCGTACCCGGGCGGCGCGCCGCTGAAGGACGCGGCGTAATGCTCTTGCGCGAACGCGTTCATATCCACTCGGCACACATCGTCCGGGCCGCTGCGCAACTCGGCGGCCAGCCGGCGGACGAGTTCGGTTTTGCCGACTCCGGTGGGTCCTGCGAGCAGCACGCTGGCCAGGGGGCCGTGCGGGTCCGTGGCGCCGACGTGCGCGAGGGTGACCGCGCGCACGACGGCGTCGACGGCGTCGGCTTGTCCGAGGACGGACTCGCTCAGACGTGCTGCCAGCGCCTGCCGATCGAATCCGGTGGCCGAATCGGTGCGCGCCGGTGCGGCGGGTGACCGATTCTGGTCGTGGAGCATGTCGGTCAGGTACGGCACGGGTCCTCCTACGCTTCGGTGGTCTGCTCGACGGGTAGCGCGCCGACCCGGCACTCGGCGACGCCGACGGTGTCGCGGGTCATCTCCTCCACCTGTTGCTGGGCCTTGACCGCGTCGGTCACCCACAACTTGTAGAACTCGAAGGGGCAGTCGGCCACGCCGCGATCGCCGTCGCCGGCGGCATGCACGCCGGAGTAGCCGCGGTGCAGCAGTTTGAACAAATGGTTCTGGGATTGGTCGTTCGCGCGCGCGTCGCGAATCGCCGCCACCGACAGCTGGGCGTACTGGATTCCGTACTCTTCCTCACCCGTTTCGCCGAGGGTGCGGCCATCGAACCCGATGATGGCCGAATGCCCGAAGTAGGAGTAGACGCCGTCGAATCCGGCGGCATTCGCCACGGCGACATAGCAATTGTTGGCCCAGGCCATGGCTTTGGCCATGAGCACCTGCTGATCCTTGGCCGGATACATGTAGCCCTGGCAGCGCACGATCAGCTCCGCACCTTTCATCGCGCAGTCGCGCCAGATCTCCGGGTAATTGCCGTCATCGCAGATGATCAGCGATACCTTCAGGCCTTTGGGTCCCTCGGTGACGTAGGTGGTGTCACCCGGATACCACCCCTCGATCGGGCACCAGGGCAGGATCTTCCGGTATTTCTGCACGATCTCGCCCCGGTCGTTGATCAGGACCAGTGTGTTGTAGGGCGGCTTGTTCGGGTGGTCCTCGTGCTGTTCGCCGGTGATCGAGAAGACGCCCCAGACGCCGGCCTGCCGGCACGCGGCCGAGAAGATCTCGGTTTCCGCACCGGGAACCGTGGCCGCGGTCGCGTACATTTCCTGCTCGTCGTACATGATGCCCTGGGTCGAGTACTCCGGGAAGATCACCAGATCCATCCCCGGCAGACCCGTTTTCATGCCGATCAGCATCTCGGCGATCTTCTGCGCGTTGGCGATGACCTCTGCTTTCGTGTGCAAGCGCGGCATCTTGTAATTGACCACCGCCACGCCGACGGTGTCGGGACTGGACGAAATATCACCGTGTCGCATTCGATTTCTCCTTTTATCGGGCCCATGGCGGGCGGTTGGCGCTGTTCAGGACGCCGCGGGAACATTTGTGGTCGCGAGGTGGTAGCGGCCGGCGAGCAACCAGGCGCCGCCGAGAGCCGCGAGGAGCCCGGCAGCCCAGATCGCCGCCATGCCCGCGGTGGGGTGGTAGGTGCCGGTCAGCGCCAACAGGGCGGGGACGGTGCAGGTCGGCTGGCTCAGTAGGACGGCGGCCCAGCCGGTGAAGCGCGTGAGCCCGACCCTGCCGAGGCCGAGGACGAGAAAGAACAAGCCCCACAGCAGCGACCATGCGAGCCAGATGACGCCGAAGACCGGGTCCTCCGTGCGTGCGAAGGAGATCCAGGCATACACCAGGGCGGTCGCGGCGACGAAGGCGGAGAACCAGCCGATTCCTTGTGCCTCACCTCCGGCGAGGGTGCTGACTCCGACGTAGAGATAGGTGAAACCGAACAGATACACCCCGGACGCGGCCAGGATCGCCGCCTTATCGCCGCCCGCCTGGGCCAGTGCGACGGTCGGCAGGACGCATTGCAACGCCCCGACGAACAGATTGAGCAGGGCGGCCGAGCGCGGCGGGACGACCCCGAGCAGCATGAGCCCGTTGACCAGGAGAACGGCTCCGACATAGAGCAGACCGACGTCGGCCATGACCACCACCAATGGTTTCATGTGAAATGATTTCAGATGAAAGTACGTGTGGTGGGTCACAGAGTCAAGGGCCCGGATCGGGCGAGTGCCGTGTCGACGAGGCATCGGAGCCACGGCGATCGGCGGGATGAATTCGACCCGGCGGCCGCATCGGCTTCCGCCTACCGCCGATCTCGTCGTCGCTGATGACGAGCCGCCGGATGTGACCGCCGCCGAGAACGCCAGGGCTTCCGGAGAAGCCGAGTGCGGAACTCGCGCCTACCGGAGGTACGGGTAGTCCTGTACCCAGTGGAATCCGCGGCTGCGCAGTGTGAAGGTGTTCGGATCGACGCGTTCGAGGGTGATCGCGACCGTGCGGTCCTTCAGGGTGCCCCGGAGGATCAGCCGGTCCGGGTCGGGTTGTTCGGCTGACACTGTGGCGAACGGCGGGCCGGGTTCGGCGTGGCGGTTCGATGGGATGGTGGTGAGTTCCAGTCGGCCGTCGGGGCGGAAGTGGGCGTGTGCCGGTACCAGATCACCGTTCATCCGCTGATACGTCGCTTCCTCGGGCCCGTCGAAAACCACTCGCTGCCAACGGTTCTCGTCGGTGATGAGCGGAGCCACCGGCTGCCCGTCGAGGCGGAAGTCCCGCACGTCCCATATCCCGTACAGCGGGGATCTGGGGCTTCCGGCGCCGTACTGGTCTTGCCAGACGCGCCAGTTGTCCTGGATGCCGCTCAGCGTGACCCAGACGGCGAGGGCCACCTGGAGCCAGGTCGCGATGCGGTTCCTGCGGGCATCGGTGAACAGCGCGGGCGACGTCAGCGGCGCGCAGGCACGGTGCCGCACGAACACGTCGAACAAACGACGCAGATGTGGGGCGAGCAGAACCAGGCTGATCATCAGCAGGTGGGCCGACAGCAGCTTCTCCGGAACATCGAAGGCCATATTCAGCAACAGGATCTGCGCTGTGCCCGCCAAGCTCACGATCGCGCCGAGGATCGCGGTCCGCGGCACGAACAGCAGCAGCCCGGCGACCACTTCGACCGCACCGAGCGCCATCTCGTAGGCAGGCGCGCTACCGACCTGCAACCACAACACCGACATGGGACTGA
Organism: Nocardia cyriacigeorgica; assembly: GCF_010858045.1. Classification (GTDB taxonomy): domain Bacteria; phylum Actinomycetota; class Actinomycetes; order Mycobacteriales; family Mycobacteriaceae; genus Nocardia; species Nocardia cyriacigeorgica_E. The sequence continues at coordinate 157,929 of NZ_JAAGVC010000008.1, read as the reverse complement.
ACTCGCCGTACGGCTGCAACAGCTGAGCGAGACCGGGTCCGGGCATCTGGTTGGGGATCAGCTTGGCGAGCCCGAACGACAGCATCTGCCCGGCCAGGCACAGCCTGAGAAATAGCGTGAACCACGCCAGCAGCCGGGGATAGGAGCTGCGGCGGTCGACGAGCGTCCACACCGCGGTGACCACCGCCGAGACGATCAGCAGGCAGAACACCAGCACCCAGATCGCCGTCTGGTCGCCCGCTCCCGAGTCCCGGTGCAGTAGCGCGTCGACCCCGAAGATCGTCTCGCCCACCCATCCGGTGACGGGATCGGTCATGGCCGTGGTCCACAGCCCGGCGTGGCCCTGGACCCAGCGGCCGAAGGCACCGAGCAGTGCGGCAGGAATATAGGGGATGAGCAGACAGAACAAACCGAAGTAGAGGACGCAGAATCGGAACGCGATACGCGTCGCCGGATGCCAGGCCGCTCCTCGGGCGCCGGCGGCCGTGGCTTCCCGCGTGCCGGTCACCGGCCCATCCTCGGGTCTTCGGTGGGGTCGGCGTACTGGGCCGGGCAGCCGTCGTCGACGGCAGCGGGACGCAGTTCGAAGTGCCAGGGCTCGTTGCGATAGATCTGGCACAGCCCGTACTCGGCGCCGTGCGCCGACAGCCAGGCCGTGGCTTCGGTGGGCCCGATGTCGACCGCGTCGCCCGATACATGGGCCGACGTTTCCGCGGTGGCCACCCATCGCGCGGCTTCGGCCGGCGAACCGTACTTCGCGACCGCCGCACGCAACAGCTGGTCCTGGTATTCCGGGGACCGCCGGCCGCTGGTGACGACCAACTCGACGCCGTCGGCCGCGGCGTCGGCCGAGGCGCGCCGTAGCGCGTCGAGCAGCGCGGGGTCGAGGTCGGACACGGACGGAATCCCGTCGTCGAACGTGGCGGCACCCGGCGGGCCCTGGCGTTCGCCGCGAAGGGCCTCGATGGCTGCCGCGGTCGAAGCCGACAGCTGTGCCGGCGACTGATGGACGAGGGCACCGGCCAGCGCCGCACCGGCGAGGACGCAGGCGGCGATGACGCCGGATCGGCTACGGTGAGGCGCGGTTCGTGCTGGTTCGCTGTGATTCATACGGTCAGTGAAGACAGCCTGGTGTTGCCGGCACGTATGCGATTTCGGATACGCCGACGATATGCCCGGACTGAGAAGATCGAGGGCCTATGCGTGTACTGATCGTCGAGGACGAACCCTATCTGGCCGAAGCCATCCGCGATGGGCTGCGCTTGGAAGCGATCGCCGCCGATATCGCCGGTGACGGCGGGACGGCTCTGGAGTTGCTCAGCGTCAACGCCTACGACATCGCCGTTCTCGACCGTGACATTCCCGGGCCCTCCGGCGACGAGGTCGCGCGGCGCATCGTCGCCTCCGGCAGCGGTCTTCCCATCCTGATGCTCACCGCCGCCGACCGGCTCGACGACAAGGCGAGCGGGTTCGGCCTCGGCGCCGATGATTACCTCACCAAGCCGTTCGACCTGCGCGAGCTCGTGCTCCGCCTGCGAGCCCTCGACCGCAGGCGAGCACACAACCGGCCGCCGGTGCGCGAGATCGCGGGGCTGCGGCTGGATCCGTTCCGGCGCGAGGTCTACCGCGACGGCCGCTACGTGGCGCTGACCCGCAAGCAGTTCGCGGTGCTCGAGGTGCTCGTCGCCGCCGAGGGCGGTGTGGTCAGCGCCGAAGAGCTGCTGGAACGGGCCTGGGACGAGAACGCCGACCCGTTCACCAACGCCGTGCGGATCACCGTGTCGGCGCTGCGGAAACGTCTCGGCGAACCCTGGATCATCGCGACCGTCGCCGGCGCCGGGTATCGCATCGACGCACCATCGAACGGTGGGGGCGACACCGGTGGATAGAGCTCCTGGATTGAGCACCCGCCTCAAGCTCACGCTCAGCTACGCGGGCTTCCTCATGCTCGCCGGTGTCCTCCTGCTGGCAGCTGTGCTGGTGTTCTACCTGTACCTCCTACCCGCCGGCTGGATCAACGCCAGTGGCAATTTCTGGATCGACCGCTCGCTGCTCCTGCGGGCCTTCGCTCCGTTCATGGGCCTTGTGCTGGTCTTCCTTCTCGTTTTCGGTCTGCTGGGTGGGTGGCTGCTCGCGGGCCGTATGCTCGCCCCGCTGACACCCATCGCGGCCGCCACTCGACTGGCCGCGCATGGCTCACTTTCCCACCGCATCCGATTGCCGGGCCGCCGCGACGAGTTCCGCGAACTCGCCGACGCCTTCGACACCATGCTCGCGCGTCTGGAAGCGCATGTCGTCGAGCAGCAGAGGTTCGCGGCGAACGCCTCCCATGAACTGCGCACACCGCTGGCGATCACGCAGACCCTGCTGGACGTCGCCCGCACCGATCGCGACGCCGACCTGGGTGAACTCGTCGACCGCCTCCACGCGGTGAACGCCAGGGCGATCGACCTCACCGAAGCGTTGCTCGTGCTCAGCCGGGCCGACCGACGATCGTTCACCCGGGAGCCGGTGGACCTGTCCCTGCTCGCCGAAGAAGCCGTGGAAACGCTTCTCCCGCTGGCCGAGCGCCACGGCGTCGTCCTCGAGACCGCAGGCGAGATGGCGCCGACCATCGGCTCGTCCGCTCTCCTGCAGCAGTTGACGACCAACCTCGTGCACAACGCGATCGTCCACAATCTGCCCGAGGGCGGCACGGTCTGGATCACGACCGGCGCCCACTCCGCAGGTGTGCTGCTCACCGTCGAGAACACCGGCGAGATGCTCACCCCGCAGGTGGTCGCCACCCTCGTCGAGCCGTTCCAGCGTGGCACCGAGCGCATCCGCACCCACCACGCGGGCGTCGGCCTCGGCCTCGCCATCGTCGACAGCATCGTTCGCGCGCACGGCGGGGCACTCACGCTCACCCCGCGCACCGCCGGTGGACTGCAGGTGACGGTGCGACTATCCCAGCCGTCCTAGGGCTGTTGCCCATTCGCGCTCAGCGCTGAGCGACACCCGGACAACATCCTCCCGGCAGATGGGAGGAAGGGTCGGCGCGCGACCGGAACCGGGTTTCGATGCCACCCATGATTGCCAGATCCTTGACCGCGACGGCGGTAGCGGCACTACTGACCTTGGTGTACCCGGCACACGCGACGGCCGCCGACGGAGTGCGGCTGCTCGGCGAGCAGCTGCTACCCACGGGGCTCGAGTATGCGGGCACGACGGTCGGCGGGCTCTCCGGTATCGACCGGGATCCGAAGACCGGCTCGTTCGTACTGCTGTCGGATGATCGGTCCGCGATCGATCCGGCCCGGTTCTACACCGCCGAGATCGAGGTGACCGAGGCCGGGCTCGGACCGATCCGGCTCACCGGGCAGCACAGCCTGCGGCGTGCCGACGGCAGCACCTATCCGTCGGCTGCCGAATGGGCTGCGCAACCGTGTACCGAATCGCGTGCGGTGTGCGATCGACTCGCTCCGGTCGATCCGGAAGACATCCGGATCGACCCACACGGCGCGCACGTGTGGTGGAGTCAGGAGGGCGACCGTAATCCACCGCGTCTGCTCACCGATCCCTCGATCCGGCGAGCGACACCGGACGGCGCCGCTGACGGCGAACTCGAACTGCCCGTGAACTACCACATCGACGACAACGGCAAGGGCCCGCGCGCCAACCAGGGCATCGAAGGCTTCACCTTCAGTGCCGGCGGCAGCCGCATCGCGAGCATCCTCGAGGGTCCGCTGGCCCAGGACGGTCCGGAGGCCACACCCGATCACGGCGCGCTGGTGCGACTGACCGTGCAGGACCGGCAGGGAGGAGTCCGTCAGCAAGTCGCCTATCCCGTGGAGCCGATGGCCGGGCCCGGCCCGGGGATCAACAGTGTGTCCGCGATCCTGACCTCGGGCAGCGAGGACCCGCACCGCTATCTCGTACTGGAACGCGGAGTCAGCGCGGCGGGCGTCACGATCCGGATATTCGAGGCCGATCTGCGCGGCGCGACCGATACCGCTCAGATCGACTCGCTCACAGCCGGATCGGATCTTCGGCCGGCCCGCAAGAAGCTCGTAGCCGATCTCGGCACGCTCGGCCTCGCCCGCCTCGGCATCGTGGAAGGCATGACCTGGGGCCCGAAACTGCCCTCCGGTGAGCGCACGCTGATCCTGGTCGCCGACGACAACTTCGGCGCCACCCCGGGCGCCGACACACCCACGCAGTTCATCGCCCTCGCCGTGCGCTGACCCGGCCGGCGAGGCCCGCGAATCCGTGCCGAGCCGGCGGCTCGAACATGCCGCGGGGCGTTCCGGCCGGCATGGTGGCGGGCGACGTGGTCCGGCATAGTGGGCCTATGAAGTACGTGCTGCTGATCTGTGACGACGAGTCGGTGTCGCCGTCGATGGCGGAGATCGCGGCGGATCCGGCGCACCAGGCGTACTCGGCGGAGCTGGATCGGCGGGGCGCCAGGCGCGGCGGTGCGCGATTGCGTCCGGCGCGGGACGCGACGACGGTCCGGGTTCGCAATGGGGAGACACTGATCTCCGATGGCCCGTTCGCGGAGACGAAGGACTTCATCGGCGGTATCGACATCATCGAGTGTGCGGATCTGGACGAGGCGCTCGCCCTCGCGGCCAAGCATCCCTACGCGAGCTGGGGTTGTATCGAGGTCCGCCCCGTGTGGGAATGACCGCGCCCGAGGCGGTTCGTGCCGCCGTCGCGGCGGCATACCGGAACGAGTGGGGCCAGGTGGTCGCCACGATGATCGGGTTGACCGGAGACTGGGATCTGGCCGAGGACTGCGCGCAGGACGCGTTCGCCGCCGCACTGGCGACGTGGGCCCGCGACGGCATTCCCGCTCGTCCGGGTGCGTGGCTCACGACAACGGCGCGGCACCGGGCGACCGATCGGTTGCGGCGGGAGACCGCCGGCGCGGCGAAGCTGCGGCAGCTCGCGGTGCTGGCGCGTGATCCGATCGAGCCGTGGTCTGAGGAGATCCCGGACGAGCGGCTGCGGCTGATCTTCACCTGCTGCCACCCCGCGTTGCCGTTCCCCGCCCGGGTGGCCCTCACGCTACGTACGTTGGCGGGACTGAGCACCGACGAGATCGCCAAGGCGCTGCTCACCACCGAACCGGCGATGGCGCAGCGCCTGGTGCGCGCCAAGCGCAAGATCGCCGAGGCCGGCATCCCGTACCGGGTGCCGCCGGCCGAGCTCCTGCCGCACCGGCTGCCTGCCGTCCTCGCGGTGCTCTACCTGATCTTCAATGCCGGGTACGACGAAGCCGACGGGCGCCGGGCGCTGGCGGCCGAAGGGATCCACCTCGGCCGGGTACTCGCTCGCCTGATGCCCGCGGAACCCGAGGCGCGCGGGCTGTTGGCCTTGATGTTGCTGCTCGAGGCCAGGCGCGCGCGGCGCACCGACGACGGCGTGCTGGTCACGCTGGAAGACCAGGACCGGTCCCGCTGGGATGGCGCGCTGATCGCCGAAGGAGTCGCGACGCTCGAGGCAGCGCTGACGATGCGGCGTCCAGGTCCGTATCAAGTGCAGGCCGCGATCGCCGCCTGCCACGCCACCGCTCCCGACGCGGCGGCTACCGATTGGCCACAGATCGCCGCCCTCTATGCCGAGCTCGCCCGGCTGGCGCCGTCTCCGGTGGTCGAGCTCAACCGCGCCGTGGCGGTCGCCATGGCCGAAGGGATCGGCGCCGGGCTCGGCCTGGTCGATCGGCTCGCGGAGTCGGGCGAGCTCGATGGCTACTATCTGCTGCCCGCGACCCGGGCCGACCTGCTCCGCAGAGACGGCCGCCGCGCCGAGGCGCTCAGGTCCTACCACGACGCGCTGCGCCTGGCGCCGACCGAGGCCGAACGCAACTATCTGACGCGGCGAATTTCCGACCTCTGACCAGGGCGAAGGTCGTCGCGGTCGATCGTGCCGAAAAATTCTTCCCGGCCGATGTCGATCGCCGGCCGCCTCGTTCGTCGGTGGGGCGAACCCACCGAACAGAGAGGCAAGAACAATGTCGAACACCGAGCATCTGACCGCCACCGTGACCGTCGACCGGACGCCGGCCGAGCTCTTCGATGCCATCACCGACGTCCGCGGCTGGTGGAACGAGAACCTCATCGGCGACAGCGCCGCCGTCGGCGACGAATTCATCTTCACCGACGACGCCGAGTACGCCGGTGAGACCGCCACAGCCGGGGGAGGCATCCGATTCGCCCGCTTCCAGGTCACCGAGGCCGTCCCCGGCCGCCGGATGGTCTGGCACGTCGTGGACGCATACCTCAACTTCATCGACGACCACGAGGAGTGGACCGACACCAAGGTCATCTTCGACATCGCGGCAACCACCGACGGCACGACGCTGCATTTCACCCATCAGGGCCTCACCGCAGCGGAATCCGAATGCTTCGATGCCTGCTCGCGCGGCTGGACCTTCTACATCACCAAGAGCCTGCCGCAACTGCTCACCACCGGCGCAGGCGACCCCATCCGCCGATACCGACTCGCTGAGAGCTGACGAGGACACTGGACCACGGCGGTCATCGCTCACCCCACGAGACCTAAGGCCCAGCACAGGAATACTGCCCGCCATATCGGGCATCACCGTCGTGTTCAGTGAATCCGTCGATGAGCTCGGCGCGAAGCGTGAGGCTCCTTCGATCGCGTCCGGAATCGGGGATATGGCTCGATATGGCGTTTCAGCCGATCCCGGCTGTCATGGCGATAGCCTGCGCCGTCGTCGGTGCCGCGATCCTGTTGCAGTGCTTTGCGGCACGGTGTTGTTCTGCGTGGTCTCGCCACCGAGTCCCGAGCGAGTCACCGGCACTACGACGGAGACCCAGCAGCGGTCCTCGACCAATCGGTGCAGTACGTGCCCTGCCACAATGCCACATGTCCTCTTCCGCACAGTCTCCGGTGATGACCGTTGTGAGCGGCCCGCCCGGATCGGGTAAAACCTCCCTCGCCCGAGCCCTGGCCGAACGCGTCGGCATTCCGGCGATCATCCGCGACGAGATCAAACAGGGCATGGTCGCCGCCACCGCACCCACGAGCGATGGCGACTACGACGACCTCGACATGCCCGTCTTGCACACGTTCTTCGATGTGCTGGCCGTGCTGGCCCGCGGCGGTGTCAGTGCGGTCGCCGAAGCCGCTTTCCAAGACCGGCTCTGGCGCCCGAACCTGCTGCGGTTGGCTGAGTTCGCCGAGATCCGCATCATCCATTGCACGGCCCCGCAACAGGTGCTCCACGATCGGATCGCCCATCGCGCCGAGCACGACACCCACCGGGCGGCTCACAACGACGCGAGCCTGCTCGCCGCGATCGCCGCCGGAACAGGCACCGCCGAGTCCTTCATCTCCGTGACCATGGACGTCGCGCAAATGACAGTGACCACTACCGATGGGTACGAGCCGGGTCTCGACGCGGTCGCTCGGTTTGTCAGCGCCCCCGGCAAGGCCGGACCTCGGCCGGCCGGTGTGCCACCTGGCAAATCGGCCGGGTCATGACCGGCGGTCATGGCGTGTTGAATTCACTCGCGATGTCGCGGGCGGTGACCTTGGCGAGCTCGACGAAGAAGGGGACCCGCTCGGGAATCATGAGGCTGGTGGCTCCGCGCAGGCCGAGCGCGAAGCGGCAGCCGCCGTTCGGATCCGGAATGGGCAGGCCGATGGTGCGGAACCCGGGATCGAGTTCTTCGTCGTTGTAGGCGTAGCCGCGGGTGCGGGTCAGCTCCAGTTCGGCGCGCAGTTCGGCGGGCCCGCTCACCGAGCGCTCGGTGCCCTGCTCGTAGGGGAGGGCGCTCAGGTCCTCGTTCTCGTCGGCGGACCAGGCCAGCAGCGCTTTGCCCAGGGCGCTCGCGTGCAGCGGCAGGCGCAGACCCTGTAGCCGGTGTCCTTCGGATTCACGCCATCGGCTGGTGCCGAGCAACACGGCGTGGATGCCGTGGCGGGTGGCGATGGAGGCACTGGCGCCGGTGGTGGCGGCGAGTTGTTCGAGCAGCGGTTCGGCCAGATAGATGCGGTGTTGCCGGTAGGCGATCTGCCCGTACTCGGCCAGCGCCCGGCCGATGCGATAGCGGCTCGAGACGGGGTCCTTCTCGAGGAACCCCGCTTGCACGAGCGCGGTGAGCAGGCGATGGGTCGTGCTGACCGGAATTCCTTGGGCGCGAGCGACTTCGGAGACGCCGCGGGTCTCGCCGCCGCGGAAGCAGTCCAGGACCGACAGCGCACGGGTGACGGTCTGCACACCGGAGGGTTCCACGGACCGACGGTAACACGGCCGGCTGTTCAGCAGCAGTCCTCCTTTCCGCTATATGGAAAGCAGTGGTGCGTCTTTACGCCCGCTGATAGATACCGGGTCGGTGAATCTGGGGGTAATCGGGCCATTCCGGGCTACGCACGCCAGTCAGCGATTGTCAACCTTTCCGATCTCCGGCAAGGATTACCTGTCGGCCGGGGGGTGGTCTCCCTACTCTCGAGGGCATTCGCTCGATCACGTCCCCGAACAGGAGTCACCCACGATGTCCCGCAGGCGCGCCTTCTTGCGTATCGCATTCGCGATCGCCCCCGTCGTCGCACTCGTCGCCGCCTGTGGCTCCGAGTCCGGTCCGGCATCCGATCCCGGCACCTTTGTCCTGAAGGTGACCGACCCCGGCAATTCCGGTCCACTCGCCGTCGGCAAGCGCGACGGTCTTTTCGACCAGGCACTCGCCCCGCTCGGCGCGCGGATCGAATGGGTCGGCACGACACCGGGTTTCAGCTCCAACCTCAAACTGTTCAACACCGGCGAACTGGATGTCTCCGGCGCCGCGTTCAGCCCGGTGGTCGGCGCACTGTCCAAGGATGTCGGGGTGCGCATCATCGCCGCGCAGGACCCCGCGGGCAAGGACCAGAGCGGCATCATCGCCACCCCGGAATCGGGCATCCGCACGGTGCGGGATCTGGTCGGCAAACGCGTCGCGGTGAACCCGGCGGGTAAGGGGGAGTACATCCTGCTGCGGGCTCTGGCACAAGCGGGCGTGCCCGCCGATCAGGTGACCCGGGTTCCGTTGCAGCAGAAGGAGGCCGCCTCCGCCTTCGCGACCGGCAAGGTGGATGCCTGGGCGTCGTTCCTGGTGCCCTATCAGGAAGCCAAGGCCAACGGCGGGGTGGAGATCGCCACCGAGGCCAGTATCGGGTCCCGCGACAACACGGTAGTGGTGTTCCGGACGGAGGTGCTCGACGAGCGCCCCGACATCGCCGCCAAGTACCTCGAGGTGCTACAGCAGCTCAGCGAACGGCAGCGGGCCAACCCTGCGGAGTTCGAGAACGTCTTCGAGCAGACCGGACCGCGTGCGTTGTCGGGCCAACGGCTGGCCGACGCGCTCCGGGTCGGCGCCGAGGCCACCGTGCCACATCTGCCCGATCAGGACGACGCCGACGCGCTCGCCGACGTTGTGGAGGTTTTCGCCGCCAACGGCGTGATCAGCCGCACGATCACCGCGGCGGATATCTTCTACGATCTGCGTTCCAAGCTGAACCGGGATCAGCTGGCGGCCGTGCGAGCGGGGAACTGACATGGCCGTGCTCACCCCACCACTGCCCACAGCGGCGCAGGCGACCCCGCTGACCGCGCCGCGTGCCCGCACCGCCAAGCCCAGGCCCGCATGGGTGTCGGTGCCGCTGCGCTTCCTGTTGCCCGCGGTGTTCGTCGCCGCCTGGTGGATCGGCTCGGCCACGGGCGCGATCTCCGAGCGGGTCATCGCCGGACCGCCCGCGGTGTGGACGGCGTTCACCGAACTGCTCGGCAACGGCCAGCTGATCGATTTCGCCACCGCCTCGTTCGTGCGGGCCGCGCTCGGCGTCGGGATCGGCGTCTCGGCCGGCCTGCTGCTCGGGCTGGTGTCGGGGTTGTCCGCGCTGGGCGAGGAACTGGTCGACTCCACCATGCAGATATTGCGGGCCGTGCCGTTCCTGGCACTGGTGCCGCTGTTCATCGCCTGGTTCGGCATCGACGAGCTGTACAAGATCCTGCTCATCGCGGTGGCGACCGTGGCGCCGATGTATGCCTACACCTACCTCGGTGTGCGCAACGTCGACCGGAAGATGGTCGAGGCCGCCCGCGGCTTCGGGCTCTCCGGTCCGCGGCTGGTGCGCGAAGTGGTGCTGCCGTCCGCGTTGCCCGGTGTGCTCATGGCCCTGCGAGTCTGCTTGTCCATCAGCATCACCGGTTTGATCGCCGCCGAGCAGGTGGGTACCCGCGAGGGCGTCGGCTATCTGGTCACCCTCGCTCAGGAGTACAACCGCACCGACTACATGGTGCTGTGCGTGGTGCTCTACGCGCTGCTGGGTCTGGTCTTCGACGGCCTGGTCCGGCTGCTCGAGCGGTTCGCCATGCCGTGGCGCAAGCAGGTGGCGATCCGATGATCGAGGACCTGGGCAACCAGCCCGTCGCGGTGTCACTCACCGGCCTGCGGAAGTCCTTCGGCGACAAGACCGTGCTGGACGGGATCGACCTGACCATCCGGCGCGGCGAGTTCGTGGTGCTGCTCGGACCCAGCGGCACCGGAAAGACCACACTGCTGCGATTGCTGACCGGGCTCGAGACCCCTGACGCGGGCGAGATACTCGTGCCGGGCCGGCGGACCACGGTCTACCAGGAGCCGCGGCTCATCCCGTCCAAGCGGGTGCTGGCCAACGTGCTGGTCGGGTTGCGCCGCAACCGGATCACCCGCGAGGCCGGGCTGGCCGCGCTGGCCGAGGTCCAGCTGGACGGCAAGGCGAACCAGTGGCCCGCCACCCTGTCCGGCGGTGAAGCCCAGCGCGCCGCGCTGGCCCGAGCGCTGGTCCGCGATCCCGAACTACTGCTGCTCGACGAGCCGTTCGCCGCCCTCGACGCGCTGACCCGGCTGCGGATGCAGGACCTGGTCGGCGACCTGGTCGCCCGGCACCGGCCCGCCGTGCTGATGGTCACCCACGATGTCGACGAGGCGGTGCGACTGGCCGACCGGGTGATCGTGCTCGATCGCGGCCGCTTCGCCGTCGACACCAGCATCGACCTGCCGCGCCCGCGGCAGCGCACCGACCCCGCCATCCTGCGCTACCACACCGATTTCCTCGCCCATCTCGGCGTCGGCGACCCCGACCGCCCCCTCCTCAGGAGCGCCCCATGACCGACACTCTCTGGTACACCCGCTGCCCGGTCCCCACCGCCAGCGGTCTGGCGCACAGTCTCGGCTGGCTCGGCGAGACCGCGTCGGCCGCGGGCCTCGACTTCGGCGTATTGCAGGACGCCGGGCCGGAACTGGCCGGCCACCACTTTCTGCACGAGCTGCCGAGCCTGATCCGCGAGGGTGGCAATGTGCCCGCATTGGCTGCCCGCGCGCAGGGTTCACCCACCCGACTGGTCGGGCTCACCTGGATCGACGAGGCGCAGGCCATCCTGGTCGGCCCGGACTCGGCGGTCGCGGGCCCCGCCGACCTGCCCGGCATCCGGATCGGTGTCCCCGCGTGGGCCGCCGACCAGGCGCGGAGTTTCCCGCGGGCGATGGCGCTGCACGGCTTCGCCAACGCCCTGCGGCTGAGCGGGCACACCTTGGCCGATGTGACCGTGGTCGAGCTCGCCGTCGATCGGGATCCACAGGTGCGCAACGGCATTGCGCGCGACCGGTCCACCACCTGGGGAGTGGCCGAGCTGCTCGACGGCCGAGTCGACGCGATCTACGTCAAGGGTGCACGCGCCAAGGACGTGGCCGTCGAACACGGGCTGCGGGTAGCGGTGGATCTGGACGCCACCACCGACACCCGGTTGCGCGTCAACAACGGCACACCGCGCCCGATCACGGTGCACGCCGAGCTGCTCGACCGCCGGCCCGAGGTCGTCGTCGGATTCCTTGCGCAGAGCCTGCGCGCGGCGGACTGGGCCGCCGACAACCCCGACGGTGTCCGCGACGTACTCCAACGGGAGACCTTCGCCGGGCCCGAGGGCGTACTCGCCGCCTATGGCGCCGGGCTCCGGCATGGCCTGCACCCCTCGTTGTCGCAGGACCGGCTCGAACTCCTCGGGGTGCAGAAGCAGTTCCTCTACTCCCACGGATTCTTGGCCGAGGACTTCGATCTGGATTCCTGGGTGGCGGCCGAACCACTGGCACGGGCCCGCGAGCTCGTCGAGGCCGAGAAGGCGGCGGCATGACCGAATTCCTCTGGCGCCTGCCTACTCGCGGCGACGGCAGGCGCGCCCGGCCCGAGCTACGGCACCGAGGCGGTTTCGGCGCGCAGCGGCCGCCGAGTCCCGCCACCGATCCGCGCCCCGGCCGCTACGGACCCTTCGATGATCTGGCCCAGATCATCGACGCCGCCGAACTCGCAGGCCTCGACGGTGTGCTCGCACCCTACGACCCGTTCGGCGAGGAGTCCTGGATCGTCGCCGGCGGTGCGCTGCGCGGCACCCGTTACGCCACCGTGGTGGTCGAATTCGACCCCGCCTTCGGCACACCGGTATACGCCGCGAAGATGTCGGCCACCCTGCAACGGATCTCGCGCGGCAGACTCGCCTGGCGGCTGGTCGTCGACACCGACGACGACGCGGCGGCCGCCCGCGGCGACACCGTGGCCGGGGCCGACCGCTATGCCCGCGCGGCCGAGTTCCTGACCGTGGCCCGTGGTGTGTGGAACGCCGACCCGGTGCCGGGCGCCGGCTTCGAGGGGACGGGCTTCGCCTTCGAGGGCCGCTTCTACGACGTGGTCGACGGCGGCTTCCGCGGCATCCTGTCCGGCCTGCCGTTCCCGCTGGTCCACCTGACCGGCGATTCGGCTGCGGCACTGGATCTCTCGGCTCGTCACGGTGACGTGCACGTGTTCACCGAATCTCCGGAAGGTGCCACCGCGGCGGTCGGCGCCCTGCGCGAGCGCGCCGCCGCGGCGGGCCGCACGGTCCGGGCAGCGGTGGAGGTACCGGTGGTGGCCAGGCAGACCGAGCAGGAAGCGTGGGCACGAGTCCGCAGACAGTGGCAGGAGCTGGGTCACGACGCCGGTGCGGCGCACACGCTCGATCTCGGCGACGGGCGCTGGGCCGGCTTCACCCATCTCGGCTACCCGCAGCCGATCGGCCTGGTCGGCAGCTATGAGCAGGTGGCCGCGCGGTTGCGCGAGTACACGGCGGCGGGCATCGACACGGTCGTGCTCAGCGGCCATCCGCACATCGAAGAAGTACATCGCGCGGGCGAGCACCTGCTGCACCTGGCCGACCCGGCCGGGCGCACGCTCACCGCCGCCGAGGAGGTTCCGGCGTGACCATCGACATCTACTGGCGCATCGGGATGGAGGGCGACCACGCCTCCCTGCGCACCCCGCGCCGCTACAACCGCGGCCACGCCAACGGCTACCGCCCCGGCAATATCGCCCCGGCGATTCGAGGGGGCAGGCTGGACGACTACGGCTACATCGACCATATGGCCGCCGTCGCACGCGCCTCCGAATCGGCGGGCTTTCTCGGTGGGCTGCTGCCGTCCTTCCCGGTGACCGACGATCCATGGGCGGTCTCGGCGGCGCTGGCCCGCGAAACCACCACCTACCGCTTCATGGTCGCCTTCCAACCCGGGTTTCTGCATCCGGTGCAGGCGGCGCGGATGTCGGCGAGTCTGCAGCGGGCCACCGGTGGCCGGCTGGTCTACAACATCATCAGCGGCGGCGGGGGACCGGCGCAGCTGTGGTGGGGCGATAAGGTCGCCCACGACGATCGCTATGCGCGCACCAGCGAATTCCTCGACGTGCTGCGCGGAGTCTGGGACGGCGAGCCCTACGACCATGACGGCCGGTTCTTCACCACCCACGGCGCCGCGTTGCCGCCCGGCCTGGCCGGGCAACCGTTCCCCGAGGTGTACTTCTCCGGCTCTTCCGGCGCCGCCGTCGCCGCCGCCGGGCGGCACGCCGACTACTACCTGTCCTGGCTGGAACCGTTCGACGATCTGCGCGCGAAATTCGACGGCGTGCGCGCGCATGCCGAAAACCTGGGCAGGACACCGAAATTCGCGGTCCGCATCGACATCGTCGCCAGGCACACCGAGGAAGCCGCTTGGGCCGAGATCGAACAAGGCTGGGCCTTCGTCGACCGCGGCGCCGCCGAACGCGCGGCCCGCGGCGACTCGGTCGGTGCGGCCCGCATCAAGGGCTGGGTGCCCGAGACCATCACCGGCTACCGCGATCTCGAGGTGTCGCCGAATGTGTGGTGCGGGTTCAGCCTGATCCGCGGCGGACCGGCCTTCGGGCTGGTCGGCAGCTACGAACAGGTCGCCGAACGGCTCGACCAGCTCATCGCGCTCGGCGTCGACGCGTTCATCCTCGCGGGCAACCCGCATCTCGAGGAGGCCTACCGCGTCGGCGAAGAGGTGCTGCCGCTGCTCGGTCGCTCCCGGCTCACCGCCCGAGCCCAATCCACCGCGCTCACCACAGTCCGATAAGAGGAGAACACCGTGACCACCACCGAGACCCGTCTACCCGCCGCCGTCGCCGAATTCGCCGCCGCCGCAACCCGCGACGCCGAGCGGGCACTGCGGGTGTTCCGCAACACCGGCACCGTCACCGGCAACGGCACCGTCAACTTCGTCGAACGGGTGCCAGGCGAGGAGATCGCCATCGCACTCAACGCCCCGGGCCCCTGGGCCGAGGACCAGACCGTGCGCCCGATCGTGGCCGCCTTCGACGGCACGGTGCTCGACGGCGCCGGCCCGGCCGGTTTCGTCACCGGCTACGCCGAGGTGTTCCGCCGTCACCCGGAGATCACCTCGATCGTCCACGTGCACAGCCCTTGGCTGGGCGGCTGGGCCCAGACCCACCGAACGCTGCCGATCCGCTACGCCGCCGCCCAGCGGCTCACGCTCTCCCGGGAAATCCCGCCGCATATCGATCGCAGCATCGGCGCGGGGGAGTTCATCCTGCGACGGCTGGCCGAGGACCCCGACCTCGTCGCCATCTTCGAGGCCAACGGCGGCGCCAACGTCATCGGCCGGGCCGGCCTGCTCGAGCTGGCGAAGTTCGTCGTCCTGCTGGAAGAAGGCGCACAGTATCAAGCCATCGCCGAAACCCTCGGCGGCTCGGTCGAATTCGACCCCTCCAACCTCGCCGTGCAGTGGGGCCGCACCGGCCTGGCCGACGAGGCCCGCCGCCGCGGCCTCCTCTGAGCCCACAGGAGCCACTCCCATGACCATTCGAATCGGCTACTTCCCGCACAACAACTCCCTGTTCGTCCTGCGTCACCGCGGCATCCTCGAGCGCCGCCTGCCCGGCGTGGAATGGGTCGATCTGCGTGACCTGCCCGCAGGCCAGCGCGTCGACCCACGATCCGGCCTGCCGACCCTGCATTCGGACTGGCTGTTCGCCGAGGGCGGCTACGACGTGATCGGCACCGGCTTCACACCGCCCATCACCGGCCTCGCCCACGGCCGCGACCTGGTGTACCTCGGCATCTCCGGGCCGCGGGTGGAAAACGGCAGGCTGGTCACCACCGCCGCCAGCGGCATCCGCACCCCGGCGGATCTGCGTGGCAAACGAGTCGGCATCGCGCACGGTTCCTGGCAGACCACGCTGTTGCTGTTCGCGCTCGACCAGGCCGGGTTGCGCTGGTCGGACATCACCCCGGTCGACACCGACGTCCACGACGGCGGCGCCGCGCTGCTCGACGGCTCGCTCGACGCGTGGGTGGGCGCCTACCCGGGCCTTGCCGCGGTGGAAGCAACCACCGACCTGCACACCCTGGTGGCAACCGAACCGCTGTTCAGCCATCCCTCACTGTGGTTCACCCGCCGCGACTTCGCCGAGTCGAACCGCGTGGCGATCGCCGAAATCCTTGCCGCACTAGAGGAATCCGACACGTGGATCACCGAGAATCCCCGTGCGGCCGCCCAGTACTTCGTCGACGACGCACGCGCCAAAGGCGCCGGCGCGGACCTCGACGCCTGGGAGGCAGCGCTCCGCGGCCGCCCCTTCGGCGTCCACCCGGTGGACGAGGCCTTCCTGGACGAGCAGCAGCGCGCGGCGGACCTACTGGCCGCCAACGGCCTGCTGCCGCGCACAGTGCGCGTGCGTGACGCTGTCCTACCGTGGGTCGGCGAGGTGGCGACAGCCGTCTGACCTGCACCGCGCCGCTCGGCTGGGGTAACGCCGCCCGGCCGTTATCGGTCGGATCCGGCTCAGCTCAGGGGCATGGATGGTCGACGGCCTGTCCGCGCGCTGCCGCTCGTTGAGCACGTCTGTTGGCGTCGCTCGATGAGGGATCACACAGCCGGTTCTGCCCGGACCGTTTCGTACATTTGCTCGATCGCTCGCGAACAGTCATTGCGGTCGTAGCCGAGCAGCTCGGTCTCGGTCGGGTCCGGCTGGTAGCTGATCACATTCCCGCGGCCTTGGACAATGAATCCGTCGGGCAGGAGTGGATGCTCGTCATCGCGCTCATCGATCACCCGGCTACCGCCCGCGGCGTCGACGAGCATCTGGAAGTACTCCCGGAAGGTGAGGTTCTCGTCGCCGATCAGATAAGCCCTTCCCGGTTCGGCATGTTGTAACGCACCCCGAATCGCCTGGGCGAGCGATCGAGCGGACATGTAGTTCGTGCCACCGGGTGGTGCGAAATCAGGGATCTGTGGTTCGGTGCCTGCCGCCCAGGAGAACAGCTTGCGATAGCGCTTGGCGGAGCGGCCGCTGATGGCGCCGAGGATGTTCGGAGGGTTGAGCGTCGAGACGTTGAAGGACTCATCGGCGAGTGCCCTTGCGCCCTCGTCGGCGGCTCGGCGGGCCGCGACGTAGGGCAGCGCGTCGGCGAGGTCGGGCCGCACATGATGGTAGTAGCTGCCGATCTGGACGAAACGGTGCACGCCGGCCGCTTTGGCCAGCGCCGCGAATCGCGGGACACCCTCGGATTGCGTCTTCTGCCAGAACTGTGATTCGTCGGCTCCGCGACCCATATGGCGGAAGTCCTGGCCGGCGGCGAAAACGATGGCGTCGAACGCCGCGAGCTGGGTCGCGGTGAAGGTCTGCTCGGTGTAATCGCCGATGAGCACGGGGAAATCGTGGACAGGGGAACGGCTGTCCAGCCGATTGCGTGCCGCCACCGTGACCTCGTTGCCGTGCTCGCGCAGATGTAGAGCTGCGTGCGCGCCGATCATGCCGGTGCCGCCGACGATCAGAATCTTCATGAAAACCCTTTCAGGAGTCGAGATCACCCAGTGCGAGAACCGGTCGCCGCTCCGTCCATCCCAGGTGCAGGACCCGGCGCGCGATCAACCAGCGTCCGTCGACGCGCCGATAGCGGTCTCGGTAGCGCAGATGCCACACGACATCGACGGCATTGCCGGGCTTGCCGGTGAGATGGTGCGCGATGCACGCGACGTCGCCGGTCGCCGTGTCGGGCGCCGCGGCCATGTCGAAAACGTTGCCCACGATGGCATGCAGGGTGGCGTGGGTGCGTTCGAGCGTGCGGCAGGTCTCGATGATCGCGGCGCGGCCGCGCGCTTCATGCGTCGGGCGCATGGTGCGCGGTGGATCCGGCACGGCGAGCACCGCGTCTTCGGTGAACAAGTGGGCGAGCTCGCCCAGTTCCCTGCGGTCGGCACAACTCGCGTACCGGTGGACGAGATCGGACAGCTCGGCACGGTCCTCAGCGGTGATCACGGCGGGCCTCCTCGGTCACGGGTCGCGGGGACGGTTCGTCCAGCCACCCGAGGCACGCGGTACCCACCCGCCGCTGCCAGGCGTGCCGCCGTCGACGAGTGGCCGGCGATACCGCGATAGCCGTGCCGATCCCGCCGGCACCACCGGTGACCACTGCGCGCCGGCCGTTCAGCAACCGACCGGGCGTCGCGATCGCTGGATGGGGCATACGCCCATCTCACTGACCCCCCGAGTTCAGCGCGAGCCCTGCTCCCGGTGGGCGGGAAGTGCGTGCCGGGCGCGCATTCCGCTGAGCGGGCCTCAGCCTTGCCCATTGTGCGCCTGCGTTGCAGCCTTGCCGAGCGTCCGCGTGGCCGCGGCAGTATCGAGATCGGCGCTCAGCACAATCGCTTCCTCCGGCACCCTCGCGACCGGCTATATCGCTCGTCCGCTCGGCGGGGAGACATTCGGGCATTTCGGTGACCGGCTCGGCCGCAGATCGATGCTGATGATCACCATGGTCATGATGGGCCTGTCCAGCGCGGCGATCGGCCTGCTACCGACGTATCACGCGATCGGTGTTGCTGCGCCAATCGGGCTGGTGCTGCTGCGGATCGTGCAGGGAATCGTGGTGGGAGGGGAGTGGGGTGGCGCGGCGCTCATGGTCGTCGAGCACGCCGACGCGGGCAACCGCGGGCGCTGGGCCGGAATCATGCAACTGGGCACACCTTTCGGGTTCCTGCTGTCCACCGCGGCCGTGACCATCGTGACCCCCAACTGTCGAACCCTCTCTGGGCGATGGGCGCCGCACGCCCGAGTCGTTCGCCGCGCGCCAGACCGAATCGATCCGGAATCGGCTCGGCGGCTACCAGCGGATGCCCTCGACGGTGTCGAGTGGTGTTGGTTGTGTGGTGGTTTCGGTAGTGGAGTCGCTGGTTCGGATCGTTTCGGGGAAGGTGAGTTGTGTGCGTTTCTCGATCTCGGTGACGGTGACTTGGTAGGTGCGGAATTCGTCGAGGTCGAGTGCTTCGAGTTGGTCGAGGTTCTGGGTGAGAAGGAACGCGCGGCTGTGTAGTCGGCCGTTGGTGATGTAGGTGATGATTTTGAAGAACTCGCGGGGGATACGGAAGCCGCGGTAGCTGCGGTCGTCGTCGTGGAAGATCGGGCCGGCGATGATGGTGACGCGGAGGTTGTCGAGGTCGACATCGGCGAAGACGGCGTCTTCGAGTTGCCCCCAGATGCCGTTGCGGCCCGACTGGTTGAAGTCGTCCATGTGTGGGGTGATGTTGGTGTAGTAGAACGAGTCGCGGTTGGCTTGTTCGGCCTCGGGGCGCGGACCCCACAGTAGGTCGGCGCGGCGGGCGATGTGCCCGCGATCGATGCGGTTGTCGCGGTAGAGCTCGTTGCCGGCTTGAAATTCGGCCGGGATCCGAGGATCGAGGGTGAAATCGATTCCGTTGCGGCCGAGACGTTTGACATCACTGCCATCGATATTCCAGGCGACCCAGCGCGCGAACCGCCGCGACTTGCTCAACGCCAGCGAGAAATGGGTGTAGGTGAGAACCGGTGAGCCGTCGAGGGTGACGGTGTCGTCGACGAGGGCGGGATCGAGTTCGGGTAGGTCGACGCGGGTGCCGAGGAAGTCCACATCGAAGCCGGTGGCAGCGACGGTTTGCGTCGCCGACGGTGGTGTGAGGGTGATTCCGAGCTTCTCGAACACCGAGCGTGGCAGGCAGGCCAGAGCGTGCTCGTCCGGGCTGGAGTCGGTTTCGCCGCCGAAGTGCAGACCGACCATCACGGTGGTGGGCGCGGTGCCGGTGGTGGCCATCCACACCGCGCCGGAGTCGCCGCCGCGACTGATCTCCCCATCGGCGGCCGGATGCGCCGGGTCGGGCCCGATCTCGAAGCAGCCGATTCGGTGCTCGCCGGCATCGCCGTAGCCGATCTTGACGATGACGTCGACGCGCCGCACCACACCATGGGTGATGGCGGTGGTGCGCCCGCTCTTGACCACCGTGTCTCCGAGCTCGGGATCGCCGATGTCGGTCGGCGTGAGATCGAGTCCGAGGATCGCGGTCTCGAACCGGCGATCCTCGATGGTGGCGACCGCGCAATCGCCGGCGATCCCGAGGTGCGAGCGCCGCAGCACACCGAGCCGGTTGCGGTCGGTGCGGTTGTCGTCGTGCGGGCCGGGCTGGACGACGATGTCACCGATCGCTGCGCCGGGTCCGTGCAGGACGTGCCAATTACTCAACACCAGCGGTATGCCGTCGGCGGCGTCGTAGCCGATGCACCCGAGGGTGCCCGCGGTCCCGTTGATATTGGCGACACTGATACCGGGCACCACTGGATCCCTGCGCACCTTGGTCTGCGGCGGCTCGGCCTCGGCCACGATGCGGAACGACGGCTCGTACCGGCGTTCGAGCACATCGGTGGGCACCGCGACACCATCGACGTCGATCGCTTCCGGAATCATGCTGGTGCCCAGCGCTTCCAACTGCTCGGGGCCCACCTTCTTGCCGACGGTGAACTGCACCGACAACACATCCGTCGCCGCGCCATCGGTGATCTTGTAGCCGACGCCGATGGACGTGATATTGGGATCGTCGAGGTAGCCCGCACCTCGGGCACGGATGAAACAACGCAACGCCGCCGGCAGGTCGTCGCCGGAGCTGGGGGAGGTGGTGAGCTTCGCGGACATCGGGGCGGCTCCTTCTTCGCGCTACGCGGGTCGATCCGGCACGGGACGCACCCACTACCGGATACACCGACGCGCTGACGCCGAATCGTGGTCGCGGTAACGGTTCCGGGAACTATCGCCGAACCTGCAACGCCGCCTCGCCGGTCCTCGCCGCGCATCTCGATAGGCCTGCCACGTCCGGCCTGGCCCGAACCGGTAGGGCGTGGCGTGCGGCAGGAGCGGGCGATCCACCCACCGGCCCGACGACGGAGACAGGGCTGCCCGAAGGATGTGGATCACTACGCTGGCCGAGTGGAATTCACAACGGACGTCGAGCGTGGCGCGTGGCTGCTGGCGCGCGCCGGCGAGCACGGGGTCGGCAGTGTCGCCGGGATCGGCTTCGAGGCATACGCGCGGATCCTGCACCCGGTGGAGGCGGTCCGCCGCGACGCCGAGGTCACCGACGAGTGGGGCGGATCCGCGGTCGTCGAGGAGGCGATGTGGCCGTGGGCCGAGGTCGCGGCGCGCAATGGCAGAGTGATGCATCCGCTGGTGCAGTGGCGTCACCTCACCGACGGTGAGAATCAGGCCGCGATGACGTTCGACGACGGCTGGGAGGTCGGCCAGTCCGACGAGGGCTGGTTCGATCCGCGCTTGCTGGCCGCGCTCACCGATCACCTTCGCGCGACCACCGAGACGCCGGACCAGGTGACGGCCGCCGTGTGGCATGGATTCGGCGAGCTGAACACATCAACGGGTGTGGTGTGCATCGCGTCCACCGATGGCGATCCGAACACTCTTGCCCGGGAGCGAGCGCGCATCGAGGCCGAACTGGCAGCCTCGGTCTCGCCGCAGGTCAGACGAGCGTTCGACGCCGGACCGTTCCTGCCGTGGCCCGGGCGCGACTACATGCTGTTCGACACCGGTCTCACCGAACTCGCCGACCCCGACTGGGTGTATGCCGCCGGCCTCGGATGGACGACCGACTTCCCCGGCGTGACGCCCCAGCTGCTCTGGCCCGCCGATCAGGCATGGGTCGTGGCCAGCGAAATCGACTTCGACTCCACGATCGTCGCCGGCTCACGCACCCTGGTCGACGCGGTGCTGGCCGACGAACGTTTCGAGACCTTCGAGGTCACCGAGGAATCCGACCTGAGCTGGGACGGCGACACGATCAACCCCGCGCCGAAAGGCTCGGGATCGGCTTGACGACAGCAAAGGCGTGGACCGACAGGCACGTAGATCTACTTGCCGACGTCCTCGCTCGCGCGCCGTGCGCCCGTCGGCGGTTGCGTGCGGGCCGGCAACGAGAAAGGCACGCAATCGTTCCGACGTCGGGATCATCGATGCCGATCACGGCCGCATCGCGTGATTCGTGATGGCTCGCCTGGAGGTTTCTCTACTTCGCTACCCGAGGCGCCCCATCAGCGCTTCGGGTGTGGCGTGCAGAGCTTCGGTGACGACGTCGATCGCACCGGTGGCCAGACGGGGTAGCACGTTGAATGCGGCCTGCCCTCCGGATGCGCCCCTGAACACCCACACGCCGGGCGTCCTGACACCGTCCCGGCGATGGCTGCTAGTAGCCTGTCGGGAGTTGAAGGGTTCCTGCACCTCAGCGCAGAACGATGAGCCATGCGCATGCGCGAGGGCTCCGGGCTGCGATGGGGAGCGAGGCCGGGCGAAGCGCGAAGGGCGAGGGAGACAATGGTCGAAGCCGCGAAGGAGCTTGCTGATCTCGTCGATCGCCGTGGCTTGACGGTCGCTGTCGCCGAGTCGTTGACGGCGGGCAATCTCGCCGCGGCCCTCGGTGCCGCGCCGGATTCGGCGGCGTGGTTCCGCGGCGGAATCGTGGCCTACTCCAGCGAGGTCAAGCGGCGAGTGCTGGATGTTCCGGAGGTGCCGGTGGTATCCGAGACCGCGGCGCGGGCGATGGCCGAGGGCGTGCGATCACTGATGGATGCCGATATCGCGGTCGCGACCACGGGGGTCGGTGGCCCCGGTCCAGAAGACGGGGAGCCCGCCGGGTCGGTGTGGTTCTGCGTGGTCTCGCGCACCGAGTCCCGAGCGAGTCATCGGCAATACGACGGAGACCCGGCAGCGGTTCTCGACCAGTCGGTGCAGTACGCGATCGAGTTACTGCTGTCGCTCGCGAAGGCGGATGTGTGACCACTCAACCGTTCCGCCCGCTGGGGCTTTGCGGGCTGCTTCGTTCCTAGCCGATGCGCATACCGCGACGGCTCGGGTGCGACCACCCGGCAGCCGCGCTCTGCCGGGACACGGATATCGCTGCGGGCGATAGCGACGAGTGCACCGGCGTCAGGGCTTGAACCAGCGCACCCTGGATCACCGACCTGTCCGGGCAGATCGCTGACCTATGGAAGTGGTGCGCCGATTCAGGCCGAACCGAGGGCGAAGAGGGCGCAGGCGGCGAGCAGGATGAGTGCGATGATCCAGACCGCGCGGGTGGTGTAGGTGTGACGCATGCGTGTCTCCGGGATCAGACGAAGGTGAAGCGTTCGGTGTGAACGCGGTCGGCGGGGACATCGGCGGCGGCGAGTGCGTCCTCGATCGCGGTGACCATGGGCGCCGGGCCGCAGATGAAGTATTGGTGGTGCCGGTACCGGGCGGGTAGGTGTCGCTGCAGCAGCGCCCGGTCGATGAAGCCGCTCTCGCCGTCCCAGTCCGGCGGCGGGTTCTGGGGCACGAGGACGGTGGTGAGGTCGAGGAGCGCGGTCAAGCCGGCGATCTCCTCGTCGAAGGTTTGTTCGGCGAGGTTTCGGACCGCGTACAACAGCAGGAACGGGCGCCGATCTCCGCGGTCGGCCATGGTGCGCAGGATCGACATCGCGGGGGTGATGCCGACGCCGCCCGCGATGAGGACGAAGCCGGGGCCTTCGTGGCGGTCGGGGGTGAACACGCCGTGCGGTCCGTCGAGGAAGGCCCTGGTGCCGGGGGTGATGTCGCCGACGGTGGCGGTGAAATCGCCGAGTGCCTTGATGGTGATCGTGATCTGGCCGGTGTCCTCCGCACTGGAGGAAAACGAGAACGGGTGGGCGGTCACCGCGAAGGGGGACCGGTCGACCGTCAACCAGCCGAACTGCCCGGGTGCGAAGGGAAATCCGTGGTGACCGTCCGGAACGAGCGTGAGCGTGTGGGCGTCGCCGCGTTCGGCGGTCACCTTCGCCACACGCCACGGCCTGCGCAGCCGTCGCAGCGGCGCGAGGACGCGCACCCATACGAGCAGCCCCACCAGCGCCACCGTCATCACGATCCACAGCCACACCTTCCACGTCGCGTCGAGGTAGTAGCCGACGAGCAGCATGTGCGCCAGTGCCAGCGCCACCACCGCGACCGAGAGACCACCGTGGATCAGCTGCCACACCTCGTAGCGAATGCGCAGCCGCTGCCGCCACACCGAGGTCGCGATCACGATCAGCAGCAGCACCGTCGATGCGATCGCGCAGCGCGCCCGCCACGGCGCCTCGGCGAGATTCAACAGAGCCACGATGTCGACGCCGCCCGCCTGTAGCAGGACTGGATGAGCGAGAATGAAAGCCAGTGCCACATAAGAGATCTGGCGATGGAACTGCACGAGCGCGTCCTCGCCGAAGGGCGCTGCCACAGCACGGAAGCGTGCGACGAGTGCGAACTGTAACCCCAGCATGGACATGCCGACGAACCCCAGCGCGACCGAGAACTCTACCCAAAAGCCCCGGCCGCCTTCCACCGGACCGGCAACGGCGAACGCCAGTGGCACCACCGCGACCGCGACGTACAGGACGATCCATCCGATACCTCGAAGCACCACCGACACACGTACCTCCCGGACGAAAGGGGTGTCCGGCCGCGCTCGGCCGGCGCCGACGTTCACGCTATCGGCGAGCGCGGCGATCACGGCTACCTTGCGCGGTGTGTCGCTGGTCGACAGTGGCGATGACGGTGTTCTGGTGTGTTCTCGAGCGGTGCCGTCCGCGCTGGGCCTGTCGGCTGATCTGTCGAGTGAGCGGTTGGGCGACGGCCGAATGAACGGCGCGGTCAGTCGTCGGCCGATGCGAGATTCGCGACGAGACCGTCGACGACGTCGCTGACGGCCTTGCGGACGTCGTAGCGCGCCACCGCGGTCGTCCATTGCGGCAGGACACCGACGGCGGTGGGGTAGTCGTCGAGTAGGTCGGTGGCGGCGGACTCGGTCCAGTGCGGAGGCGCTTGGCCGCGGCGGGTCGCGGCGGCGCGGTCGTCGGCTGCCCGGCGGGCGGCGAGTTCACCGAGGGTGAAGCGCCAGAGCACCGAATACAGGTAGACCGCTTGCTCATCGGTGGCGCCGAGCGTCCTTGCGCAGCCGACGAACTCGTCGAGGATCCACATCGCCGCCCGGCCGTAGGTCTCGCCGGTGACGAGAATGTCGACCACCCAGGGCAATTCGTGCAGGGTCTCGATGAGGTAGAGGACGATCGCCACCAGCCGGCCCCGGGGGTCCGTGGGGAGGTCCGGGCGCTGCAGGTCGTCGGCGCGGGCATCGAGAACGGCGAAGAACAGGGCGCTCTTGGTGGGAAAGTGATGGTAGATCGCCGCCGTGCTGACGCCGAGTCGCGCGGCGAGGCGCCGCATGCTGAACGCGTCGGCACCGTCGGTGGCGAGCATGTCGCCGGTGGCGGCGACGACCGCCTCGCGCTCCAGGCGGACCGGTCGGCCGCGGCGGCGGGGCGTGGAGATCGGCATGGCGCTCTATTCTTCCGATGGCGCTCTCGACAGGAGAGCCGGGGTGTGGTCCCATGATAAAAACACGCGTCGGGAAAATCGCCGTAGGCTCTGATCGCCGCCTTCTCGGGCGGCCTCCGACTGTGTTAAGGTCGAGCTCTTGTTAATGATAATCGTTTTCATTGACCGGCGGTCGAGCCGGGAGCTGTACGCGGGGAATCGACGGGAGCCGTGACATGACTGGGACCGGAGCGACGCTCCAGGCGGACGAGGTGGAGCAGGAGCCGCAGCAGGCCGGGGACGCACCCGAGGTGACGCCCGGCAGCGCGCTCTTCCGGGTGACCGAACCGGTCCGCGGACGGCTCGGGGCCGCGCTCGCGGTCGCCGCGCTCGGGGGCGCGGCGGGAGTCGCCGGGTTCGTCTGCCTGGCACTCGCGTTGCGAGAACTCCTGGCCGCCGATCCCGCGAGCAGCACGGTCGTGCTGTGCCTCGTGCTCGCCGCCGCCGGGTTCGTCGCCCGATTCGCGTTGCGTGCCTGGTCTTTCCTGCTCTCGCACCTGGCCTCGTTCGATCTCGAGCAGCGCCTGCGCCGCGATCTCGCCACACATCTGGCCCGGATTCCGCTGGGGGAGGCGCAGCGGCTGGGCTCGGGCGCGGTGAAAAAGGTTGTCCAGGACGATGTGCGCGGGCTGCACATGGCGGTGGCCGACGCGGTGCCGCTCGCCGGGTTCACCATCGCGCAGCCGGTCGCGGCGCTGATCGCCCTGGGGTTCGTGGACTGGCGGCTGCTGCTGGCGGTCGCGTTGTTCCTGCCGGTGGTGTTCGTCGGGATGCAGTTGAGCTTGCGCGATTACGTCGAGACCCGGCGCCGCTACGACGAGGCCAACGAGGCGATCAACGCGGCGACGGTGGAATTCGTGCAGGGCATGCCCGTGGTGCGGACCTTCGACGACGGCACCGTCTCCTTCCGCCGGTTCGTGGACCGGGTTCGGCAGTTCAATGTCGCTACCACCAACTGGCAGAACAACAATCGCGGCGCGATGATCTTCGCCAACCTGACCGTCGCGCCGCTGCCGACCATCGTCATCGTGACCGCGGTGGGCATCTGGTTGTCCTCCGCCGGGTCCATGTCGCCCGCCACGCTGATCGCGGCCATCCTCATCGGCACCCTGCCGGTGGAGTCGGTGGTGCCGTTGATGAATCTGTCGAATTTGATCAACGACTCCAAGGCCGGCGCGGCGCGGATCGTCGACGTGCTCGAGATCGCGCCGTTGCCGGAGCCGGAGCGCCCGCAGCGCCCGGTCGACGGGTCGATCGAATTCCGGTCCGTCCGGTTCGGCTACGCGGGCGCGGACCGGGCCGCCCTGGACGGTGTCGATCTGACAGTGCCGAGCGGGACCGTGTGCGCGCTGGTGGGGCCGTCGGGGTCCGGGAAATCGACGGTCGCGCGGCTGATTCCGCGGTTCTGGGACGTGGACTCCGGGCAGGTGCTGGTCGGCGGTGTCGACGTGCGGCAGATCCCGTCCGAGGTCCTGCTCGGGCACCTGGCGATGGTCTTTCAGGACCCGTTCCTGCTGTCGGACACCGTGGCCGCGAACATCCGGCTGGGCCGGCCGTCGGCCACCGACGCCGAGGTCGAGGCGGCGGCGCGGGCCGCGCGGGCACACGATTTCATCGTCACGGAACTGCCGCAGGGCTACGAGACCCCGGTCGGCGAGCGCGGCGCCCGGCTTTCCGGCGGCCAACGGCAGCGGATCACCATCGCGCGGGCGCTTCTGATGGACGCACCGATCGTGATCCTCGACGAGGCGACGTCGTTCGCCGATCCGGAGAACGAGGCGGCCATCCAGGGCGCCATCGCCGAACTCACCCGCGGCCGCACCGTGCTCGTGGTCGCGCACCGGCTGTCCACGATCGTCGACGCCGACCAGATCGTGGTGCTCGAATCCGGCCGGGTCGCCGAAACCGGCACGCACAGCGAACTTGTCGCGGCCGGCGGCACCTACGCCCGGCTCTGGGAGCACCACCAGCGCGCCCGTGGCTGGGGCCTCGGCGCGGGCACCACCGAGGAGATCACGCACCGATGAGAAGAATCCTGCGGCTCATGCTGCTCGCCGCCGGTGACTACCGAGACGAGTTCCGCCGCACCCTGTGGTTCGCGCTGCTCGCGTCGATCCTGCAGGCCGCCGCCTACGCCACCCTCGTTCCGATCCTCTACGAACTGAGCCGGCCCGAGGTCGACACCACCGCCGCATGGCGCTGGTTCGCGGTGCTCGTGGTGTGCTGGGTGCTCCAGGCGGCCTGCCACTACGGGCAGCTCCGGTTCGAGTTCGGCCGCTGGGCCGACGTGCTCGCGGGCACCCGGCTGCGGCTGGGTGAGCGACTGCGGACCATGGCGCAGGCCGACCTCGAACGCCGCGCCGCAGGCGATCTCACCACGGTGATGGGCAGCAATGTCGCCAACGCGACGATGGGATCGTCCGGGATGGCGCTGCTGTTCATCCAGATGGTGACAGTGCCCGTCATCATCGGCGTGATCATCTTCGCGGTCGACTGGCGCCTCGGTCTGGTGCTCGCGGTGTCGTTGCCGTTCGCGGTGTTCTTCGTCCGCCGCATCCAGCAGATCACCGGCGTGGGTGCCCGCCGGACCGACGCGGCCGATGCCGCGGCGGCGAACCGGGTGGTCGAGTACGTGCAGGGACTGCCGGTGCTGCGGGCGACCGGGCAGGTGGGCAGCTCGTCGCAGCGGCTGGTCGAGACTCTGCGCGAGCAGAACGAAGCCATGTCGGCGATGCAGAAGCGGTTGACCTGGCCCGGCCTGCTGGCTTCCAGCGTCGTTCAACTCTGCCTGGTGGCGATGGTGGCCGTCGGCGCGGCCCTGGTGCTGGACCTGCGGCTGTCGGCGGCGCTGCTGATCGCCGTGGTCGCCGCCGCCGTGCGCTTCGCCGAACCGCTGTCGACCATGGCGAACCTGTCGGCGATCTTCGAGGTCATCGATTCGGCGCTGGAGCGCGTCGGCGACGTGCTCGATACGCCCGTGCTGCCGGTCGGTGCCCCGGAGGCGCGGATCACCGCGCACGACCTGGAATTCGCCGACGTGCACTTCGGGTACGGCGACGGCGGCGCGGTATTGCGCGGGGTGTCCTTCACCGCGCCGGCGCGCTCGCTCACCGCGTTGGTCGGCCCGTCCGGCTCAGGGAAGACGACGGTGACCCGGTTGCTGACCCGCTACGCCGACCCCGACGCGGGTAGCGTCCGGATCGGCGGCACCGACCTGCGCGACCTCGACCCGGCAGAGATCTACCGCAATATCGCGGTGGTGTTCCAGGACGTGTATCTGTTCGACGACACGATCCAGGCCAACATCGCGATGGCCGCACCGGACGCCACCCAGGAGCAGATCGAGGCCGCCGCCAGGGCCGCCAATGTGCACACCTTCGTCGAACGGCTCCCGCACGGCTACGAGACCCGCGTCGGCGAGATCGGCGGCGCGCTCTCCGGCGGTGAGCGCCAGCGCATTTCGATCGCGCGCGCGATCCTCAAAGACGCGCCCATCGTGGTGCTGGACGAGCCGACCGCAGCGCTGGACACCGAGAGCGAGGTGTACGTCCAGGAAGCCATCGACGCATTGGTCGCGGCGAAGACCGTCGTCGTGATCGCGCACCGGCTGTCCACCGTGGTGGCGGCGGATCAGATCCTGGTGCTGGAGGACGGTGTGGTCTCCGAGCGCGGCACCCACGCCGAACTGCTGGCACAGCAGGGGCGCTACAGCGCGATGTGGGCGGCGCAGACCAGGGCTCGGCACTGGAAGGTCACCGCCGCGGTGTGACGAGAGGGCGGCTTGCGCCCGACGTGGGTGGCCCAGACCAGGGCGCACGGGAGGCCCACCGCCACGGTGCCCACGAAAGCGATTGCGGCACTGCGTGTCGACCCGAATGCCGAACTGGTCTGCACAGGAAATCGCCCTCGGGCCGGATCACCGGGCTCCGAGGGCGTGCCGGACGGCAGCGCGACCTGCCCTCGCGGGCGAAGCGTTCACTCGAATTGGTTCACGCGGGGATCGGCCGCGGGGGAGAGGTGCTCGGCTGCCCGGCGCGGTCCGCGACGAGATAGGGAGCGATGCAGGAGAGCTTTTCGCAGGTCTCCTCGTGCTCGCGCTCCGGTGTCGAGCCGGTGACGATGCCGGCTCCGGCGCGCAACCAAGCGCGACCGTCCCGTTGATACACAGCACGCAAAACCAGTGCGGCGTCCAGGACTCCGGTGTGGTCGGCACGCAGGACGGTGCCACTGTAGAGGCCGCGAGTGCCGGGCTCGAGTTGGTCGATCGCGGCGCACGCCGGGGCCTTGGGGATGCCGGAGGCGGTGATCGCCGGGAACACGGCGGCCAGGGCGTCCCATCCGTCGCGATCGGGCGGCAACAGCGTCTCGACCCGGGACGCGAGATGCTGAACGCTGCCGCGTTCCTTGACGGCCAGGAACTCACCGACCCGGGTGGCGGTGCCGACACCGGCCAGTTCGTCGAACGCCAGCCGGACCGAGATCGCGTGCTCGTACACCTCTTTCGGGTCGGCGAGCAGTTCTTCCCGGAGCGCGCGGTCGCGTACGGGGTCGCCGGTCCTGGCTCGGGTGCCCGCGAGGGGCTGGGTCGTGGCGAGCCCGGCGCCGTCGGCCTCGAGTACGGTTTCCGGGCTGACGCCCGCCGCCTGCCAGCCGCCGAGATCGAGCAGGAACGAGCGCGCGGGAGTGTTGGCGCGCCGGACCGCCGCATAGGTGGCGGGCATATCCACCGCGAACGGCAGGTCCACGCGGCGGGACATGATCACCTTGTGGAACTCGCCGCCGTCGATGCGCTCCTGTGCCGCGCCCACCCTGGCCAGGTACGCGACGTCGACTCGGCCCACCGGCATCGGCGTGAGTCCGGCCGCGACACCGGAGGGATCGGGTAGGTGGAGGTCGAACGGGGTGCCGTAGCTCCTGATCTGGACCTCGGTGGCGGTGATCTCCAGTTCCACCCCGGGCACCATGATGTGCGCGAGGACGTCGCCCGGCGTCGCGGTGCGGGATCCCAGAGTTCGAAGCAGGCCCAGCCGTAGGCCTTCCATCCGGGGATCGACGCCCGGTCGAGTGCGGCGCGGATATGCGGCCACGGCGTGCCCGACCAGGATGCGGTGTGGTCGCCGCCGAGGGTGCTGTGCAGCCGATCCGGCCCGACGCTGATCGCGCCGACCGGGTTGCCCGCCAGGTACCAGCGGCCGGGCTGTTCGTAGACGATGTAGTCGGTGAGCTGCCCAGAGGCCGCGATCGCGGTCGTCAGGGCGAGCGGGTCGGCGGTGTGCGGGCGCACGCTGTGTACATAGCCGTCGGCGTCGAGCGTGGTGTGCCGGTTCATCGTGCTCACTGTTCGATTCGGGGATGGGGATGCGCGGCCGGTGCCGCAGCGGCACCGGCCGGCGCGATCACGCGAAGGATTCGCTGATCCACTTCGGCGCGTCGGCGCGGGTCCAGCGCATGAACTCCATCGCCGTGTCCTGGCCGATGTCGATGTACCTGTGTTCCGGATTGCCGTGCGGCAGGTACTCGGGGAAGAAACGTTCCTGGTTGATCCGCTCGATGATCGCGGTCGCGGCCGCCTCGGAGGTCAGCTCGCCGCGTTCGACGGCTGCACAGGTCGCCCGCGTCGACGCCAGCAGTTCGCGGATGTTGCGCGCCAGCGGGGAATCGGCGCGCTCGAGAGTGCGGAACACGGCGTCGTCGCGACTCGAGTAGTACCGGGACAGCGCGTGTTCCAGGGCGGCGTCGGCGTAGAAGCTGTAGGTGTGCCAGACCCGGAACACGGCGTCCCACAGCGCGTAATCGCGGAAGCCGACGTAGGAGCAGTACGCGAAATCGTCGTGCACGTCGAACATCCGCTGCTGCACCGCGTCCAGACCGAGGAACCGCCCGCGGGACCAGTCACCCGTGCGTGCCGCTTCGATGAGCCGCCAGGCCAGCGCGTTCACCGTCTGGAAGGAGTTGGCGAGGCCGCGGGAGAACAGCGCGTCGATCGCCCCCGCGGATTGTGCGGTGAGGCAGAAGCGGTCGCCGACAGTCTCGGTCGCGGAATATTGCAGCCGGCCGGTGCTCACCCACGGCCGGACCGCGCGCGCGTTGGCGAACTGTTTCGCCACCGCGGGGAAGCGGTCGAGGAAGGCCTGGAACTCTTCCTCGGGGGCCGGGCGGTCGTCGTCGACGGCGTCTCCGGTGAGGGTGAGTCCGACGCTGCACAGCGGGTTGGTCGAGGCGTCGTTGTTGTCGAACGGGATCACCCAGAGCCAGCCGCCGTCGAAGATGTGGTGCAGGGTGCCGTTGTGCCAGCGGGTCGGCGGATCGTAGGGCACGGGCGCGACGTCGTCGAACGGCTCGACGCCGATCATGTGGGTGAACAGCGAGCGGGAGCGGGTGCGTGCCCGGGTGGGCAGTTCCCGGAGCCCGAAACGCTCGGCCAGCACGGAACGGAATCCGGTGGCATCGACCAGATAGTTCGCTGTGAACGTCTCACGGGAGGCCGAGCGCAGCGTCGCACCGCCGTCGGGATCGACGTCGATGTCGTCGATCCGGGTGTTCATCCGCGCGGCGACGCCGTAGCGGACGGCGAGGTGGTAGACGTGCGCGTCGATGTCCTGGCGGAACCAGTGCGACTCGGCACGGCGGTACCCGGAGGCCAGCACGACCTGGTTGGCCTTGCGCGGATCGGACGGGCGGTCCTGCTCGTGGTACACGAAGCCGAAATTCTGCTTCTGCCCGCAGGTCTTGACGACCTTCTCCGCGGTGTCCTGGAAAGTGGACAGCGCGGCGAGCTCGGGGACGTCGTAGCGCTCGGCCAGCACGCGCACGGTTGTGCTCGCGTGCGGAATGGTCGATTCGCCCACTACGAAGCGCGGATGCACGCCCGCGTCGATGAGCAGGACGGCCAGGCCGTGCCTGGCCAGGATCGTGGCGAGCGTGCTGCCCGCGATCCCGGCACCGAGAACGGCGACGTCGTATCGGGGTGCGGTGGGCGATGTCATGGTCGAACTCCTTGTGCTGATGGTGCTTTCGGTGCTCAGTCGGGTGGGCGGACCGGGAGCGCGCGCAGGCCGCGCAGGCCCATGCCCGGGCGCCAGCGGGGCTCGGCCGGGCCGGTCGCCGGACGCAGGCCGGGCCAGCGCCCGGCCAGGGTGGTGAGCGCGACCGCGACCTCGGTGCGGGCCAGCGCCGCACCCAAGCAGTTGTGGATGCCGCCGCTGAAACCCAGGTGCGGGCGCGGCGCGCGGTGGATGTCGAAGCGGTGCGGATCGGGAACGTGGGCGGGGTCGCGGTTGGCGGCGGCGGTGCACACCAGCACCCGATCACCGCGTTCGACGCGTTGCCCGCCGAGCCGCAACGGCGCCAGCGCGAGGCGCATGGTCGCCGATTCCACCGGACCCCAGTAGCGCATCGTCTCCTCCACGGCCGGCGCGGCCAGCGACGGATCCGCACACAGGGCGGCCCATTGGTCCGGGTGGGCGAGCAGCGACAGCACGGCGCTGGCGATCAGGCTCGCCGACGTCTCGAATCCCGCGGCGACCAGCAGACCGATCATGGCCTGCAGTTCGGGGTCGGAGAGCGCGTCCCGGCCGGACGCGGGGTGGGCGAGCCTGCTGACCAGATCGTCGCCGGGTGTGCGGCGTTTGCGGACGACGAGTTCGCGGGTATACGCGTCGAGCTGCTCGCGCAGCACGGGGTCCGGTCCGGACAGCGGGGTGGCGGCGGTGGCGGCGCGGACCGCGAGATCGTGCAGACCGGGGTGCCATTCCGCGGGAAAACCGAGGATGTCGCCGAGCACGGTCAGCGACAGCGGATAGGCGTAGGTGTGCAGCAGGTCCACGGTGCCGTCGCCGTCACGGGCGGCCCGGTCCGCTTCGTCCAGCAGGCGCTCGGCGTGACGGATCACGGAAGGGCGCAACGCGGTGACCGACCGCGACGTGAATGCCTGCTGTGCGGCTCGGCGCAATCGGGTGTGCTGCGGCGGGTCGGACAGCAGCATCGAGTCGGGCGGATCGGTGATGCCCGCCCGGGCCCGGGCGGTGCGCTGCGCCGGGGTGAGCAGCGCACGGGGATTGTTGGCCAGCCCGGGCGCACGCAGCGCGGCCTCGGCGACGGCGTATCCGGTGATCATCCAGAATCCGCGACCGGGTTGTTCTGGCAGTTCGGCGAAGACGATCGGTGCGTGCGCACGCAACTCGTCGTAGACGGTATGGGCGCGGGCGTGGAAATCGTCGGCGAGCAGGTCGACCACGATCGGCCGGGGTGTCTCGGGCATCGGTGAGGTATCCGTTCAGACCGGCATGGCCTCGATCAGCGAGTACGAGGTGGGAATGACCGTGGGGTGCACCGCGACGACCGCGAAACCCGCTCGGCTGCACAGGGTCTCGTACTCGGTGCGGGTGCGTTCCTGGCCGCCCATGTTGACGAGCATGCTGATGTCGGTGAGATAGGGGGCCGGATCGGCGGTGTCGACCAGGTCGGGTAGCACCGATTCCACGATCAGCAACCTGCCGTCGGCGGGGGTGACCTCGCGGCAGCGGCCGAGAATCGTGGCGCAGCGCTCGTCGTCCCAGTCGTGCAGGATGTTCTTCAGCACGTACAGGTCGCCGCCTTCGGGTACCGCGGCGAAGAAATCGCCCGCCTCGATTCGGCAGCGGTCGGCGACACCGGCCGCGGCCAGCGTAGCGCCGGCCTCGGCGACGCCGCTCGGCGAGTCGAAGACGACGCCGCCCACCGCGGGCGCGCCCCGAAGGATCTGCGAGATCAAGGTGCCGTCGCCGCCGCCGACATCGATCACCGTGCCGTGCCGGGTGAAGTCGTAGCTCACCGGAACCAGTTGTGCGATGGGCAGGCTCACCTGCCGCATGGTCGCGTTGAACCGTTCCGACAGATCCGGGCGGGTGGCGAGGAAGCCGAAGAAGTCGGTGCCGTAGAGCCCCTCGAACGTCGGACGGCCGGTGCGCACCGCCTCCTCGGTCAGCTTCCAGGAGTCCAGCAGAGCCGGGTCGGTGAACAGCAGCACCGCCGCGGCCTGGGAGTCGGGGCGGTCGGTGCGCAGCGGCATTCCCGCCTCGCCCAGTCGGAACCGGCCCGGGCCCGTCTCGACGACGATCTCCAAAGCCGCCAATGCCCGGAGCAGCCGGGCCAGCGCACCGGGGTCGGCCCCGGTGCGGGCGGCCAGTTCCCGATGATCGAGTTCGTCGTCGCCGAGGTGATCGGCCAGCCCGAGACGGGCGGCCGTGCCGACCACCTGGGAGCAGATCGTTCCGAACATCATGTTCATGAGTCGCTGGTGAGCTGCCATGCCTGCTTCCTGTACCGCGCCGAAGATGTTGTCCACCTGCGGGTTTCGTGTCCCCGAACGGTCCATCTCGCTTGACCGAATTGCTCGGGCGTCGTAGATTCTAACGTAACTGAAAATGATTGTCGTTTCGAATTAGGATCGTGATGCAGCATAAGCTCGGTGTGTTCCCCGCCCCCACTCGCTCGACGGCCGGGAGTGAGGAAGCCGGCGGCCTGCGCCGCGTTGTCGCCGAGCTGGCCGGGCTGGCCACCGACGAACTCGCCGACGACGCGAATCTGCTGGAGCTGGGCCTGGACTCGGTGACCGTCATGCGGATCTCCGGGCAGCTGCGCCGTGCGGGCACGCGGGTGGAGTTCCGCGATCTCGTGCGCGAACCCACGCTGCGGGCCTGGTCGGAGCTGGTACGTGCGCGGCAACCCGGCGCCGCCCCGCCCGTCGCGGAACCTGCCGCGGTCGATCTCACCGAGCCCTTTCCACTGGCAGTGATGCAGCACGCCTTCTGGATCGGGCGCGACGGAACGCACGAGCTCGGCGGGGTCGCCGCGCACTTCTACTGCGAGTTCGACCATGCGGGAGGGCTCGACGCGCAGCGGCTCGAGGACGCTGTGCGCGCCCTGCTGGTCCGGCACCCGATGCTGCGGGTGGCTGTCGACCCCACCGGTATGCAACGGGTGGTCGACCCTCACCCGGCGGGATTGGTGGTCGAGGACCTGCGGACGTTGCCGGAGCCGGAGCGCGTTGCGCGTCTTGCCGATATCCGGGACAGCCTTTCGCACCGGGCCATGGACGTGGCGGCAGGCGAAGTCATCGACGTGCGGGTCTCACTGCTGCCCGGCGGCGTGAGCCGTGTGCATCTCGACCTGGACATGATCGCGGGTGACGCACTGAGTTTGCGGAACCTGCTCGCCGACCTGGCCACCGCCTACGAGCACGGCCCGCAAGCGCTGCCCCCGTTGAGATACCACTACGGCCGGTACCTCGCCGACCGTGCGATCGCCCGGGCTACCGCGCGGGAGCAGGCACGGCGGTGGTGGCAGACCCAGCTGCCGGAATTGCCTGCCGCGCCGCAGCTTCCGCTGCTCACCGCGGAGGCGGGCGGCGGGCCGCGGGTCGACCGGCGGCACCACTGGCTCGCCCCGGAGCGCGCGGATCTGTTGCGGGAGCGGGCGCAGCGGGCCGGGCTCACCACCGCTGGTGTGCTCGCGACCGTCTTTGCGGAGATCATCGGCGCCTGGAGTAGCGCCGACCGGTTCCTGCTGAACCTGCCGGTCTTCGATCGGGAGCCGCTGCACGACGACGTGGACCGACTGGTCGGCGATTTCTCCAGTTCGGTACTGCTCGATGTGGATCTGACCGATCCGATGACGGTCACCGAGCGGGCCGGCGCGATCACGCGCCGGCTGCGCGAGGTGCTGGGGTACACCGCCTACACCGGTGTCGAGGTGCTGCGCGACCTCGGCCGCAGCGGCGACCGCGTCTACGCACCGGTGGTCTACACCAGTGCGCTGAGCCTCGGCGAGTTGTACGCGCCCGAGGTACGGGCCTGTGTGGGTGAGCCGGTCTGGACGATCTCGCAGGGCCCGCAGGTGTGGCTGGACGCGCAGGTGACCGAGTTCGACGGCGGCATCCTGCTCAACTGGGACGCCCGGGTATCGCTGTTCCCGCCCGGTCTGCTGGACGCCATGTTCGATGCCTACACCCGATTCGTCGAGCTGCTCCTGGACGACGAGAACGCGTGGCACCGGCCCGCTCCGTGGCCGGCGACCCCTCGCGAATCCCTGCCGGCCACAGGGGAACCCGGCGTACCGCTGCATCAGCGGTTCTTCGCCTTGGCCGCCGCTGAGCCGCAGCGGCCCGGGCTGCTCGCCGACGACGCGACGGTCTCCTACGGCGCGCTCTCCGAACGGGCCCGGCGGGTGGCGGCACTACTGCGGTCCAAGGGGATCGGACGCGGTGACAGCGTCGGTATCACCCTGCCCAAGGGGATCGAGCAGATCGCCGCGGTCCTCGGTGTGCTGGCAGCGGGCGCGACCTATGTGCCGTCCGGTATCGACCTGCCGCCTGCCCGGCGCGAACGGGTCTACCGCACCGCGGGCACGCGGCTGGTTCTCACCGATCGCGCGACCGTGGCCGCGGGATGGCCGGAGGACATCGAGGCGGTCCTCCTGGAGCAGGCCCGCATGGTGGCCCCGGCGGAGCGGATCGCGGAGGTGGACGCCGAGGACACGATGTATGTCATCTTCACCTCGGGCTCGACGGGGGCGCCGAAGGGCGTCGAGGTGCCGCATCGGGCGGTCGCGGCCACCGTCGACGCGGTCAACGCCCGGTTCGGGATCGGCGCGGGCGACCGCACGATCGCGTTGTCGGCATTGGATTTCGACCTCTCCGCGTACGACATGTTCGCCTTCCTGGCGTTCGGCGGCTCGGTGGTCGTGGTGGACGAGGCGAGTCGGCGGGACGCCGTCGCCTGGGCCGAGCTGATCCGGCGCTGGGACGTCACCGTGATCAGCGCGGTTCCGGCGCTCCTGGACATGCTGCTGACCGCGGCCGTGGGATCCGGGCTCGGTACCGCGCTGCGGGTGGTCATGCTCGGCGGCGACCGGGTGACGGTGGACCTGCCCGATCGGCTGCGCGCGCTGGTGCCCGGTTGCCGGTTCGCCGGGCTCGGCGGAATGACCGAGGCCGCCATCCACGCCACCGTGTGCGACGTCGATGCGGTCGATCCGGACTGGTCGTGTGTGCCGTACGGGCAGCCGCTGCCGCACGTCGGCTGCCGCGTTGTCGATGGTCGCGGCCGGGACTGTCCGGACTGGGCGCCCGGCGAACTGTGGGTCACCGGTTCGGGGCTGGCACAGGGTTATCGCGGTGATCCCGAGCGCACCGCGGAGAAGTTCGTCGAGCACGCCGGGGTGCGCTGGTACCGGACCGGTGACCTGGTGCGGTACCGGCCGGATGGCCTGCTGGAATTCCTCGGCCGCACCGACCACCAGGTGAAGATCCGTGGCCACCGCATCGAACTGGGGGAGATCGAAGCGATCCTGGCCGAC
Organism: Nocardia cyriacigeorgica; assembly: GCF_010858045.1. Taxonomy (GTDB): domain Bacteria; phylum Actinomycetota; class Actinomycetes; order Mycobacteriales; family Mycobacteriaceae; genus Nocardia; species Nocardia cyriacigeorgica_E. The sequence continues at coordinate 120,551 of NZ_JAAGVC010000008.1, read as the reverse complement.
CACCCGGCAGTCACCGCGGCGGTCGCCACGGTGCTCGAGCACCCCGCGCGCTCGCTCGGGGCACTGGTCGTCGCCGATGACGAACTCACCGACGACGCGCTGCGGGACTGGCTCGGCGCTCGGGTGCCCGGCTACATGGTGCCGCGGCGGTTCGCCCGCGACGGGGAACTCCCGGTCACCCGCAACGGAAAGATCGACCGTGCGGCGGTCCACGCCGCCCTTGCCGCCGCGGCGAGCCGGAACTCGGTCGAGGGCGGCGCGCCACGCGAGGGCATGGAACAGACCGTCGCCGCCGCATGGGCGGCGGTGCTCGACGTCGCCGGCATCCGGCGCGATGACGACTTCTTCGCGCTCGGCGGTGACAGCCTGCTCGCGACCCGGCTGGTCCGCCGGCTGCACGCCGAGGGCGTGGCGGGTGCCACCCTGGCGCACCTGTTCGCCACCCCGACCCTCGCCGGATTCGCCGCCACCCTTACTCGGGCACCGGCGCACCGGCCCGTGGAGATCGTGGCCGACCCCGAACGCAGGCACCACCCCTTCCCACTCACCGATATTCAGGTCGCCTACTGGCTCGGCCGCTCCGGCGAGTTCGACCTCGGCGGTATCGGCGCCCATCTCTACCTCGAATACGACTGGCCAGACGTCGATCCGGCCCGCCTGGCCACGGCCTGGAACCACGTGGTCGACAGGCATCCGATGCTGCGTGCGGTGATCGAGGCGGACGGCACCCAGCGGGTACTCGAATCGGTGCCCGCCTACCGCATTCCGGTGATCGACGGGGACGTCACCGCCGTCAGGGAGGCGGTCTCGCGCGCTCTGCTCGACGCTGCGACCTGGCCTCTCTTCGACATCCGGGTGGTGCGCGACGGCACCGGCGTCACCGTCTGCGCCGCCTTCGACACGCTGGTCGCCGACGGGTTGAGCGTGCTGGTGCTGCTGTCGGAGTGGACGCGGCTCTATGCGGAACCCGACCTCGAACTGCCGGTACCCGAGCTCGAGTTCCGCGACTATGTGCTCGGCTGTGCGCCATCGGAAGCAGAAGTCAGCGCAGCGCTGCGGTATTGGCGGGAGCGATTGCCGGAATTGCCACCGGGCCCGCAACTGCCGATGCGGGTGCTGCCCGCCATGATCGAGCGTCCCCGGTTCACCCGTCGGGAGGTCCGGCTCGACCGGGAGGTCTGGACGCGGCTCGCGGCGCACGCGCGAAGCCTGGGTGTGACACCGAGCGTGGTGTTGCTGGCGGGCTACACCTGGATTCTCGGGCAGTGGAGTGCCGAACGTGAACTGTCGGTGACGCTCACGCGTTTCGACCGCAAGGACGTGCACCCCGACATCATCCGAGTCGTAGGCGATTTCAGCTCACTACTGCTGGTCGCGGACCGCCCCGGCCCAGCGGAGAGCTGGGCGGCACGTCTCCGGCGCCTGCAACAACAACTGTGGAGCGATCTCGACCACCAGCAGGTGTCGGCGGTGCGGGTACTGCGCGAACTGGGACGGGAGAGCGAACTCGCCGCCGAGCCGGTACCGGTGGTGTTCACCTCGATGCTCGGTGTGGACGACGACCTGGCGCGGTCGGTGCGCTGGCCCGATGTCATGCGCACGCAGACACCGCAGGTGTGGCTGGACCATCAGGTGATCGAGCTGCCGGACGGGCTCGTGCTGAGCTGGGATTCGGTGGACGAGTTGTTCCCCGAGGGCCTGGTCGACGACATGTTCGACGCCTACCACCGGCTGCTACTCGAATTGGCGGACCTGGAGTGGGAGAGCCCGCTCGAACTGGTGCTGCCGCCCGGCCAGCGCGCCGTGCGCGATCGGGTCAACGACACGGCCGCAGCTGTTCCGGCCGGTCGGCTGCTGCACACGGCGATGTTCGAAGTAGCCGCCGCCGACCCCGACCGGATCGCGCTCGTGGACGGCCGGGCCACCGTCTCCTTCGGTGAACTCGCCGACGAGAGCCGCCGCATCGCGGCGTTGCTCGCGCATCGCGGTGTGCGGCCGGGTGACGCTGTCGCGGTGTGTGGGGCCAGGGGCTTCGCGCTGGTGGCTGCCCTGTACGGGGTGCTCGCCGCTGGGGCTGCGTATGTGCCGATCGCGGTGGATCAGCCGGTGCAGCGGCGGGCCGCGATCCTGGCCCAGGCCGGGGTGGCGGCGGTGCTGACCGACGACACCGGGCGCTTCACCGATTCGGTTGGTGCGCAGGACGTGGCGGCCGCTGTGGTTGCGGACACCGCGCGTTTCGGTGTGCGCAGCGCGGGTGTGGCCGGCTCGCAAGCCGTGAACGCGGGGGTGATCAGCACCGACCAGGCGGTCTCGGTCCCGGTGGTGGACATTGCGGATGCTGGCGCGTGTGAGCCTGTGCCGTTGTATGGGGGTGGTGGGAGTGATGTGGCTTATGTGATTTTCACGTCGGGTTCGACTGGTGTTCCGAAGGGTGTGGAGGTCGAGCATCGGCAGGTGGTGAATACGCTTGCCGATCTGGAGGATCGGTACGGTCTCGGCGCGCACGATTGTGTTCTTGCGGTTGCGGCTGTGGATTTCGATTTGTCGGTGTTCGACGTGTTCGGTGTCCTCGGGGCCGGTGGGCGCGCGGTGATCGTGGCCGACGAGGACCGCCGCGATCCGGATCGCTGGTTGGGGTTGGTGCGTGAGCACGAGGTGACCGTGTGGAACACGGTGCCGGCGATGTTGGACATGCTGCTCACCGTCACCGACACCGAGGCCACCGCACTGCCATCACTACGTCTCGCCCTGCTGTCGGGCGACTGGATCGGCCTCGACCTTCCCGCCCGCCTCGCGGCCCGGGCACCGCACTGCCGATTCGTCGCTCTGGGCGGAGCTACCGAAGCGGCGATCTGGTCGAACTTCTTCGAGGTCGATTCGGTCGATCCGGCGTGGACGTCGATTCCGTACGGAACTCCGTTGCGCAATCAGCGTTTCCGGGTGGTCGATGGGAACGGTGATGATCGCCCGGATTGGGTGCCGGGGGAGTTGCTGATCGGTGGTGCGGGGGTGGCGCGGGGTTATCGTGGCCGGCCCGATCTGACGGCTGCGGCGTTCTTCGAGGACGCCGACGGTACCCGGTGGTATCGGACGGGGGATCTGGGGCGGTATCGCTCGGATGGGTTGCTGGAGTTCCTGGGCCGTGCTGATCGTCAGGTCAAGATTCGTGGGCATCGGATCGAGCTCGGTGAGATCGAGCAGGCGATTGCTGCCCATCCGGAGGTGCGGCGATCCTTCGTCCTCGCGATCGGCCAACGCGCGCACGCACGTTTGGTGGCGTTCGTCGAACCAACTGTGCCGCAGGCTCTTTCGGGATTCCTCGCGGAGCGGATTCCCACGGGCTGGCTGCCCGAGTTGATCGCGTTGCCAGATCCGCCGCTGACCGGCAACGGCAAAATCGACCACGCCGCACTGAGCCGGATGGCGGCCGCCGTCTCCACCACATCCGACGCCGGGCACGACGAGGTCCTCCGACCAGGGCTGGAGACCCGGATCGGCCAGATCTGGGGCGACGTGCTCGGCGGCGACATACCGCACCGCACCACCAACTTCTTCGCCGCCGGCGGAGATTCGCTGTCGGCCACGCGGCTCGTCGGCCGCCTTGCCCGCGAACTCGGCATCACCGTGCGGTTGCGCGAGTTCTTCCTCGCCCCGACCGTCTCCGCACTCGCCCGCTCCGGCACCGGCGAAGCTCAGTCGAGGAACACCCGCACGCCGTCCGCCGACCCGGCGCACCGCTTCGACTCGTTCCCGCTCACCGACATTCAGGTCGCGTACTGGTTGGGCCGCTCGGCCGACTTCGACCTCGGTGGGATCGGCGCGCAACTGTACTTCGAGTACGACTGGCCCGGCCTCGACCCCGAACGCTTGGAACAGGCGTGGAACCGGGTCATCCTGCGCCACCCCATGCTGCGGGCGGTCATCGACGCCGACGGCCGGCAGCGGATCCTGCCCGACGCGTCCGTCCACCGGATCCCGGTCGTCACGCCCGGCGACGTCGAAGCGGCCGGAGGTGACTTCGACACGGCCGCGGCCGCGCTGCGCGAGGACATGACCGGCGGTGCTCTCGACGCCGCGGCGGGACCGCTCTTCGACATCCGAGTGCTGCGCGAGGGCGATCGGGCGCGCGTGTGTGTCGTCTTCGACAGCCTGGTCGTCGACGGACTCAGTGCGCTGGTGGTGATCGCCGACTGGACCCAGTGGTACCACGATCCAGCATTCGAACCCGAGCCCCTGGCGCTCGGATTCCGGGACTATGTCCTCGGGTCCGCGCCGACGGAGGCGGAAGTCGCTGCGGGGCTGGCGTATTGGCGGGAGCGGTTACCGGACTTGCCGCCGGGTCCGCAGCTGCCCGTGCGGTTGTCGCCTGCGATGATCGAGCGTCAGCGGTTCACTCGCCGGGAAGTGCAGCTCGCACCGGAGGTCTGGGCGCGGATCGTGGGGCGGGCGCGGGATCTCGGCGTGACACCGAGCGTGGTGTTGCTGGCGTGCTACACGTGGATTCTCGGGCAGTGGAGTGCCGAACGTGACCTGTCGGTGACGCTGACGCGTTTCGACCGCAAGGACGTGCACCCCGACATCATGCGCATCGTCGGTGATTTCAGCTCCCTGCTGCTCGTCGCCGACCGCCCGGCCGCAGGCGAGAGTTGGGCGCAGCGAGCGCGGCGATTGCAGGAACAACTGTGGAGCGACCTCGACCACCAACAGGTGTCGGCGATCCGTGTCCTGCGCGAACTCGCCCGCGACAGCGCGACACCGGCCGAACCGGTACCGGTGGTGTTCACCTCCATGCTCGGCGTGGACGACGAGCTCGCGCGCTCGGTGCGCTGGCCCGACTTCACGCGCACCCAGACACCGCAGGTGTGGCTGGATCACCAGGTGATCGAGCTGCCGGACGGGCTCGTGCTGAGCTGGGATTCGGTGGACGAGTTGTTCCCCGAGGGCCTGGTCGACGACATGTTCGACGCCTACCACCGACTGCTGCTCGAATTGGGCGAACTCGACTGGGCGCGACCGCTGAAACCGGTGCTGCCCGAACCGCAGCGCGCGATCCGTGACCGCGTCAACGACACCCGGCCACCGGCCGCCCTTCCGGCGGATCGGCTGCTGCACACGGCCATGTTCGAGGTCGCCGCCACCGATCCCGCCAGAACGGCGCTCATCGACGGCGAGGTGACCGTGTCGTTCGGTGCGCTCGCCGAGCACAGCCGCCGCATCGCCGCCCTGCTCGCCGAGCATGGAGTCCGGCCGGGCGACGCCGTGGCAGTATGCGCGGCAAAGGGTTCCGCGCTGGTGGCCGCGCTGTACGGGGTGCTCGCCGCTGGGGCTGCGTATGTGCCGATCGCGGTGGACCAGCCGGTGCAGCGGCGGGCCGCGATCCTGGCCCAGGCCGGGGTGGCGGCGGTGCTGACCGACGACACCCGCCGCTTCACTGCTTCGGGGCCTCGTGGCGCGCAGGGCGTGGTGGCCCCAGACGGCGCGGAGGCGCCAGGAGTGGGCGCGGGCAGCGCGAATCCCACTGACCTGGCGCCCCTTGGTGCGCCGGACGCGGCGGCCACAACCGCTCGGTCCGCGGAGCTTGCGGGCTCGGTGGTCGTCAGCGGGGAGGCCGCGGGTTCGGGGGTGATCAGCACTGACCGGGCTGTTCCGGTCCCGGTGCTGAATATCGCGGATGCTGGCGCGTGTGAGCCTGTGCCGTTGTATGGGGGTGGTGGGAGTGATGTGGCTTATGTGATTTTCACGTCGGGTTCGACTGGTGTTCCGAAGGGTGTGGAGGTCGAACATCGGCAGGTGGTGAACACTCTTGCCGATCTGGAGGATCGGTACGGTCTCGGCGCGCACGATTGTGTCCTTGCCGTTGCGGCTGCGGATTTCGATTTGTCGGTGTTCGACGTGTTCGGTGTCCTCGGGGCCGGTGGACGCGCGGTGATCGTGGCCGACGAGGACCGCCGCGATCCGGACCGCTGGTTGGCGTTGGTGCGTGAGCACGAGGTGACCGTGTGGAACACGGTGCCGGCGATGTTGGACATGCTGCTCACCGTCACCGACACCGAGGCCACCGCACTGCCATCACTACGTCTCGCCCTGCTGTCGGGCGACTGGATCGGCCTCGACCTTCCCGCCCGCCTCGCGGCCCGGGCACCGCACTGCCGATTCGTCGCTCTGGGCGGAGCTACCGAAGCGGCGATCTGGTCGAACTTCTTCGAGGTCGATTCGGTCGATCCGGCGTGGACGTCGATTCCGTACGGAACTCCGTTGCGCAATCAGCGTTTCCGGGTGGTCGATGGGAACGGTGATGATCGCCCGGATTGGGTGCCGGGGGAGTTGCTGATCGGTGGTGCGGGGGTGGCGCGGGGTTATCGTGGCCGGCCCGATCTGACGGCTGCGGCGTTCTTCGAGGACGCCGACGGTACCCGGTGGTATCGGACGGGGGATCTGGGGCGGTATCGCTCGGATGGGTTGCTGGAGTTCCTGGGCCGTGCTGATCGTCAGGTCAAGATTCGTGGGCATCGGATCGAGCTCGGTGAGATCGAGCAGGCGATTGCTGCCCATCCGGAGGTGCGGCGATCCTTCGTCCTCGCGATCGGCCAACGCGCGCACGCACGTTTGGTGGCGTTCGTCGAACCAACTGTGCCGCAGGCTCTTTCGGGATTCCTCGCGGAGCGGATTCCCACGGGCTGGCTGCCCGAGTTGATCGCGTTGCCAGATCCGCCGCTGACCGGCAACGGCAAAATCGACCACGCCGCATTGGTCCTCCGTGCCGACAACGGTTCGAGTACGACAACTCCGGAGGTGGGCGAGCCGGTCCGCGCCGGGCTGGAGACCCGGATCGCCGGCATCTGGACCGACATCCTCGGCACGCCTCCGGCCGATCGGCACACGAGCTTCCTGGGCGCGGGCGGCGACTCGCTGTCGGCCACCCGGCTCGTCGGCCGCCTCGCCCGCGAACTCGGCCTACCGGTGAACCTCCGCGATTTCTTCCTCGCACCCACCATCGCCGGCCTTGCCGGCAACCACTCGCACAACGCGCTCGATATCGAAGAAGGTGCTCTGTGAACATCCCCGACCTGGTAACGGACCTGCGACAGCGCGGCGTCCACCTGTGGGCAGACGATGACCAACTGCGATTCCGCGCCCCGCAGGGGGTGCTGACCGCCGGTGACCGGGAGCACCTGGTAGCGCACAAACCCGCCGTACTCGCCTACCTCGCCGAGGATCAGGCGACGCTCACCGTCACCGCCGATCCGGCCGCCGCGCACGAACCGTTCCCGCTCACCCCGGTGCAGCAGGCCTACCTCGTCGGCCGCGACCCCACCTATCCGTTCGGCGGCGTCGCCTGCGCGAACTATCTCGAAATCCACTACGACGCTGTGGAACCGGACAGCGTGGAGAGGGCGTGGAACGCGCTCGTGCGCCGTCACGACATGCTGCGCGCCACCGTGCACCCCGACGGCTACCAGCAGGTCGCCGCGACGGTCCCGCACTACCCGATCCCGGTGACCGACATCCGGGGCGACGCTGTCGGCGTCGACGCCGTGCTCGACCGTCAGCGCGACGAACTGCTCGGCCCCGCAGCCGCCCCCGGCACCTGGCCACCGTTCGCGGCCCGGCTCACCCGCACCGACACCGGGTGTGTCCTGCATCTGCTGGTGGAACTGCTGGTGGTCGATGCCGCAAGCATGCGGCTGCTGCTGGCCGAGCTGGACGAACTCGTGCACGCCGACGGCGCCGACGCAGCGGTCCGGCCCGCCCCCGCGATCGGTTTCCGCGACTACGTCCTCGGCGTCCAGAAGCTGCGCAACGGTGCCCGCTACCAGCGCGACCGCGACTACTGGCAGGCGCGGATCGACACCCTGCCCGCCGCCCCGGACCTGCCGACCCGGACCGACGACGACGCCGAGACCGACCCCGGCTTCGACCGGTTGCACTACCACCTCCCGGCCGCCGTACTGACCGGGCTGACCCGCGCGGCGGCACCGCACGGGCTCACCCCGTCCGGCGCCGTGCTCGCCGCCTACGCCGACATCATCGGCCGCTGGAGCCGCAAGCGAAAGTTCACGCTCAACCTGCCGATTTTCAACCGGCTTCCGGCGCACCCCGACATCGGCGCGGTACTCGGCGACTTCACCTCGGTCGAACTGCTCGGCATCGATCTCGACGCCCAGGACAGTTTCGCCGGCCGGGCGCGCGCCATCACCGCACAGCTGTTTGCCGATCTGGACCACCGGTCCTTCGACGGCGTGGAGGTGCTGAGCGAACTCACCCGTCGCGCGGGCAGTCCGGTGCTCATGCCGGTGGTCTTCACCAGTACCCTCGGCTCCGACGACGCGGGTGCCCTGCGCGGCCGCATCCGGCGCGGCATCACCCGCACCCCCCAGGTCTGGCTGGACTGCCAGGTCACCCCCTACGACGACGGCCTGATGATCGCCTGGGACGTGCGGCGCGGCGTACTGGCCGGCGACACCGCCGCCGACGCCTTCGCGGCGTTCCTCGACCTGCTCACCCGACTCGCCGAGGAACCCGGCACCTGGACCGAGCCGTATCCGGTCGCGCTGCCACCCGCGCAACGCGCCCGCCGTGACGCCTACAACGACACCGCCGCCGAGCACGCGCCGCGTCTGCTGCATGAACGGATCCTGGCGCGGGCAGACGCCGACCCGGACGCCCCAGCGGTGATCCACCGGGACACCGTCCTCGACTTCGCCGAACTGCGCCGACGTGTCGCCGCCACCGCCGCCGCGCTGCGGAAGGCCGGGGTGCGGCCCGGCGACCAGGTGGCGGTCCTGATGGACAAGGGGCCGGAACAGGTCATCGCTGTGCTCGCCACCTCGGTGCTCGGCGCGGCGTACGTGCCGATCGCGATCACCCAGCCCATGGCGCGGCGGGAACGGATCATCGACCGCGCCGGGGCCGCCGTGGTGCTCACCCAGTCCTGGCTGCGCGACGCAGGCGAGGTCCCCGCGGCCGCAGCGCCGCTCGCTGTGGACCTGCTGGCCGGTGTGGACACCGTGCCCGAGGTGGCGGGCGATCCCGACGCGCCCGCCTACGTCATCTTCACCTCCGGCTCCACGGGCGAACCGAAAGGCGTTGTCGTCAGTCATCGAGCCGCCGCGAACACCCTCGACGACATCGAGGAACGCTTCGCCGTGTCACCAGCCGACCGGGTCCTCGGCGTGGCGAGTCTCGCCTTCGACCTGTCGGTGTGGGACATCTTCGGCGTGCTCGCCGCGGGCGGCGCCGTCGTGCTGCCCGAACAGGACCGGGTGAGCGACCCGTCGCACTGGCTGGAGCTGGTGCAGCGGCACGCGGTAACACTGTGGAACAGCGTGCCCGGCCAACTGCAGATGCTGCTCGACGTGCTGGAGAGCACCCCGGGAGCCCGCGCCGAGTCGCTGCGCTTGGTCCTGCTCTCCGGCGACTGGATCCCCGTCGACCTGCCCGGCCGGATGCACGCACATTGCCCGGAGGCCGACGTCATCGGTCTCGGTGGCGCCACGGAAGCCGCCATATGGTCGCTGCACCACCCGATCCGGGACATCGATCCCCGATGGCGCAGCATTCCCTACGGCACCCCGTTGCGGAACCAGACCATGCACGTGCTCGACGACGCACTGCAGGACTGCCCCGAGCACGTGACCGGCGAGATCTTCATCGGCGGCAGCGGATTGGCCGAGGGATACCTGGGCGACGACGAGCTGACCGCGCGCCGGTTCCTCCGCCATCCGCGCACCGGCGCCCGGCTCTACCGCACCGGAGATCTCGGCCGGTTCCACCCCGACGGGCGGCTGGAGTTCCTCGGCCGCGAGGACACCCAGGTCAAGATCCGTGGTCACCGGGTCGAACTGGGCGAGATCGAATCCGCGCTACGCCGCCACCCCGCCGTCGCCGACGCCGCGGTGCTCGTGGACGGACGAGGCCCGGCAGCGCGGCTGGTCGGCTTCGCCGAGATCGCCACCGACGGCGAGCAGGGACTCGGCGACCAGGCCGCGGCCGACGTCCTCGCTGCCGCCGAGAACGCCACCGCGGCGGCCCACCGCGACATCGACGGCGCAGCGTTCGTCGCGTTGATGAACGCCGTCGACGAGATGGCCATGCTCTCCATCGCCGCCGAACTGCGCGCGAAGGGACTGTTCGCTGATCGCGAGCACTCCCACGACCTCACCGAGATCGCCACGGCCACCGGCGTTTCCGACCGCCAGCACGGCCTGCTGCAACGGTGGCTCGCCGCGCTCACGGACGGCGGCGCGGTGGAACACGATCCGCACACCGGCCGCTACCGCGATCTGATCGCGGCCGGGCCGCGCGCGGTCGAGGAGGCATGGCAGCGGATCGATGAACTGGAGGCGATCGTCGGATACGGCAGCGAAACCCTCTCCTACATCCGGGCCTGCAGCTCCCGCCTCGACGACCTGCTGCGCGGCGAGCTCGACGTGCGCGAACTGCTCTTCCCCGCCGGAAAGGCGGGTGCGGCGCACGCGGTGTACCGCACCAACCTGGTGGCGCGCAGCTCGCACCGCGTCGTCATCGACACCGTGCGCGAGATCGCCGCGCGGCTGCCGCACCGCTTGCGGGTGCTCGAGGTCGGCGCCGGTATCGCCGGCACCAGCACCGACCTGATTCCCGCGCTGGCCGAGTTCGAGCCGGACTACCTGTTCACCGATCTGTCGGAGTACTTCCTCGGAGAGGCCCGCGCGAAGTTCGCGCAGTACCCATGGATGCGTTATGGGCGTTTCGACATCAACGCCGAAGCGCTCGAGCAGGGGCTGCGCCCCAACTCCGCCGATGTCATCCTGTGCGCGAACGTGCTGCACAACTCGGTGAACGCCGACGAGGTGCTCGCACGGCTGCGGGACCTGCTCGCCCCGGGCGGCTGGCTGGTGTTCCTGGAACCCACCCGCCGCCACAACTACGCGCTGCTGGTGTCGATGGAATTCGAATTCTTCAGTGAGCTCACCGCGTTCACCGACGTCCGGGCGGGCACCGGACAGGCGTTCTTCACCCGCGACCAGTGGCTGCGCCAGCTCGACGCGGCCGGGGCCGAGCACGTGCGGGTGCTGCCCGCCGAGGACGCCCCCCTCGCCGCCTCCGGTCAGGGTGTCTTCCTCGCCAGGTTCAAGGGGCAGCGCCGCACCGTCACCGAACAGCAGCTGCTCGAGCACGTCGCGACCCTGGTTCCCGAGCACATGGTGCCCGGCGAACTGAACCTGCTCGATGCGCTACCGCGCTCGGCGAACGGGAAGCTGGACCGAGCGGCACTGGTCGCCCGCGTCACCGCCGCCCCGGCCGCGACGGCGGACCCGTCCTACACTCCGCCCGCCGACGAGATCGAGGAGCGGATCGCGCAGTTGTGGCAGGAGATGCTCGGCGTCCCGAAGGTCGGCCGCGACCAGAACTTCTACACCCTCGGCGGCGATTCGCTGCTGCTGTCGCAGATGGTCGGCAAGCTGCGCGATCGGGTGCCCGAGGTCGCCGATATCGAATGGCAGGAACTGCTGCGCGATGTCCTGCGCAACCCCACGGTCGCCGCGCTCGCCGCCCGCCGCCGCGGTCAGCACCCCGTGGCGCCGACGCACGAGCGGACCGCGGTGCGCTCCCTGGGCGGTGAGCCCGGGCACCCGAGCGGTACCTGGGTGCTCGTGCACGGCGGGACCGGCACGCTGTCGCCCTACGACGCGCTGCTACCGCATCTGCGTGCCGCGCATCCCGGGCCGCTGCTCGGGCTCGAGGTCACCGACCCGGCGAAATACCTGAACCTGCCCGCCGACACGGTGATCGGCAGACAGGCCGCCGACTACGCGACCGAATTGCTCACCCACGACCGGCGTTTCCGGATCATCGGCTACTCGGTCGGCGGCCTGCTCGCCGCCGAGATCGCCCGCACCCTCACCGAGGCGGGCGCGACGGTCGACGAACTCACCGTGATCGGCTCCTACCAGCCGCCCGCCGTCCACGACGAGTTGCTGACCGAGTACGTCTTCGCCCAGTCCATCGGCATCGACCCGGCCACGGTCGGCTTCCCCGCCGACGACGCGGCGGTCGCGGCCGCGCTGCGGACGATCCTGGACCGCACCCCGGACCGGGTTCCCGCTGGTGCGCTCGCCGGGCTGAACGGTGACCCGGCGCTGCCCGCGGCGGAATTCCGGAAGCTGGCGTCCGTCCCGCGCGCCGAGCGCCTCACCGCGCTGCACGCCGCGGCGGAGGCGGGCACCGGGCCCTACCGGGCGAACGGGACCCCGTTCGCGCAGTTCCGCGCACAGTTCGAGATCTTCGCGCACAACCTGCGCGCGATGGGCGCGCACCGGGCCGAGCCGTATTTCGGCGCGGTGCGGGTACTGAGCAACAGTGGCACCGCGACGCTGCTCGGCACACGGGAAGAGGTGGAACGGTTCTGGTCCCGGGTGGGGCTCGGCGAGCTGGTCATCGAGGAGATTCCGGGCGACCACCTGACCAGCATGTCGGCCGCCAACGCGGCCGCGCTCGCCGCCCGGATCACCACGCCGCTTCCGTCCGCGGGCACCGCGTCGTGACCGGTTCCGTGGGGCACCCACCCATCGACGGCGAGTCCACGCCGCTCGTCACCACCCGACGGCGCCCGGCCCCGACCGACCAACCACGCGGACAGGTCGCGGTGCTGGGCGGCACCGGTGTGGTGGGCCGGGCGGCGGTGCGGATGCTCACCCGGCTCGGCGTCGACAGGGTCCGGGTCGGTGCCCGCCGAGTGGATTCGGCCCGGCGACACCGTGATTCACCCGGCGTCGACTGGCGGCCGGTGGATGCGGACGACCCGGATTCGCTGGCCGGCTTCTGCGCGGGCACACGGCTGGTGCTCAATTGCGCGGGCCCTTCCTACCTGCTGGCGGATCGGGTGGCGCGGGCGGCGCTGGCGGCCGGCAGCGACTACGTGGACGTCTCCGGCGACGGTCCGGCGTACCGGTTGCTGGAGGGTTCGCCGCTGCTGGACGGCGAACGGACGGCGGTGCTCTCCGCGGGCATGCTGCCCGGGCTGGCCAACGTCGTGCCCCGGATGCTGGCCGCCGACCTGACCGACGCCCGGCTGGTCGTCTACGCGGGGGGTATCGAGCCCTTCGCACCGGCCTCGGCGGGCGATCTGGCCTTGTCGCTGGACAGCTCCGATGGCACCGACGGCGCCGGTCACTGGTACGGCGAAACACTCGCCGCCTGGATAGCTGGTCGGCGCGCCCGCCATGCCCTGCCGGCCCGCGAGGACGTCGAGGTCGCCGGGTTCCCCGGCCGGGTCACCACCATGCCGTTCCTCACCGCCGACGCCGAACGGCTGGCCCACTCGACCGGCCTGGCCGAATTGCACTGGCACAACGTCTTCGTGGGCAACGCGCTGCGGCTGACCTTGAGCAGGCTGCGCGGCCGCGTCTCGACCACCCCCGCGGCCCTTGCCGCGGTCGTCGCCGAGATCACCGCAGCCGCGGAACTCGACCTGACCGGACTCGATCCCTTCTACCTGATGGCGTTCACGCTGCACCGGGCACACCACACCGATACCGCGGTGTTGCGCACCCACAGCAGCTTCGAGCTCACCGCGGCCACGGCAGCGCACACGGTGCGGGCCGTGCTGTCCGGCGCGGTCGCCCCCGGCCTGCACTACGCCGACGACGTGCTCGACCCCCGTGGACTGCTCGACGCGGTGACCGCCCTCGGCGCGCTGCCGGTCTTCCACACCCACCGTCATGCCCACGACGAGCCGATGGAGGCAGGCTGCCTGTGAACGATGCGACACCGAGAATCGTCGTGTGCGGCACCGCATTCGGGCGGGTCTATCTGCGCGCGGTCCACGACGACCCGGAGGTCGAGCTCGCCGGCGTCGTCTCCCGGGGCAGCGCGGCGTCGGCGGGGTACGCGAAATCCTATGGGGTGCCGCACTTCACCAGCGTCGACGAACTACCGGACGATATCGACATCGCCTGCGTCGCGGTGCGCGCCGGCGCCGCGGGAGGTGACGGCGCCGAGCTGGCGCAGCGCCTGCTGAGCCGCGGCATCCACGTGCTACAGGAGCATCTGCTGCATCCCGACGAACTCACCGCCTGCCTGCGGACCGCCCGCGAACACGGTGTGCGCTACCGGCTCAACGCGTTCTATCCGCACCTGCCGCCGGTGCGGTTGTTCCTTGCGGCAGCCGAGATCCTGCGCGAGCGGGGGCGGCCGCTGCACGTGGACGCGGCGGCGGGCAGCCAGGTGGTGTACTCACTGCTCGACATCATCGGCCGCGCCGTCGGTGGACTCCGGCCGTGGACGATCGCCGACCCGGCGCCCCTCCCGGCCGACATCGCCGCACTCGCCGGTACCCGCCCGCCCTACACGCCGGTGCACGCGGTCATCGGCGGTGTCCCGGTGTCGCTGCGGGTGCAGAACCAGATCCACCCCGGCGACCCGGACAACCACGCGCTACTGCTGCACCGCCTGGCGATCGCGTTCGAGGGCGGCGTCCTGTCCCTCGCCGACACCCACGGCCCGGTGCTGTGGAGCCCGCGCCTGCACACCGGCCGCGACGCGACCGGGCGGCTGATCATGGGCGGGCCCGGTACCGAACGGCTCGACGTGCCCAGCACCGAGATCCTGGGACCGGCCGAGACGCCGACCTTCCGGGCCGTCTTCGACGAGGTGTGGCCCGGCAGCGTCCGATTCGCGCTGGGGGAGTTGCGTGCCGATATCGCCGATCCGGGCCGGTCCACGGCCGCCGCCCAGTGGGCCGTGACGGTCACCGCCCTGTGGCAGCGGCTCACCACCGCACTCGGCCCGCCGGAGCTGATCCGGCCGCCCGACCCGGTGCCGGTGCCGCTGCCGGAGCTACTCGCCGAGAACCGCAGCCACGCCGGTGATTCCGCATGACGACGACCGGATCACCGCGCGAACTGGCCGATCTGCACGACTTTTCGGCCGACCCGTTCACCACGATGGACCGGCTCTACCGGGAGAACGGAGCCATCTCCGAACTCGGTGCGGGGCCGATGCGTTTCCGCCTCGCTCTCGGCCCCGAGGCGAGCGCCTTCATCCTCGCCAACAGCGACCTGTTCAGCTGGGAAGCGGCGTTCACCGCGCTGGCCCCGCTCACCGGACCGTCCGCACTCCTGGTCAACGACGGCGACCGGCACCGCAGACTGCGCCGACTGGTCACCCCGGCCCTGACCGCGCGCCGGGTGAGCGGCCACCTCGAAACCGTCACTCGGCACCTCGAGGCCGCGATGGCGGACTGGGCGCCCGGCGACCTCGTCGACATCCACCCGCCGCTGCGCCGGGCCACCCGCGCGGCAACACTGGAGAGCCTGTTCGGCGCGGCCGCCGTCGATCGATCCGAGGGGCTCGACGACTGGCTGCACGACATCCACCGTGCCATCGACACCGATGTCGTCGGCGGCAGCATGGACCGTGGGTCCGGCTCACGGGTCTGGCGACGGGCGCTGCTGGCCAGGTCCTCGGTGCACCGCTGGGTGGTGGCCGAGATCCGGCGGCGCGGCGACAGTGACACACCGGGCGACGATGTGCTCGGCGTGCTGCTGCGCGGGGTGGAGGGCTCCCGGCTCACTGACGACGAGATCACCGACCAGCTGGTCAGTCTCCTCGAAGCAGGCGCGGAGACCACCGCTGCGCAACTGACCTGGCTGCTCTACTGCACACTGCGCGACCGCGAGATCTGGGCACGGGCCACCGCCGGGCTCGACCCCGCCGAACTCGACCGCCTCGTCTCGGAGGCGATGCGGCTGTATCCCGCGACGGCGGTCATCTCCCGGAAGGTCGCTACCGGATTCACCCTCGCCGGAACCGATTTCGTGCCGGGCGACCTGCTGATCTTCAGCCCGTTCCACACCCACCGGCTGGCCGGGGTCTGGCCGGAACCGGAACGGTTCGACCCCGGCAGGTGGGACCCCGGGTCCGCGCGATACCGCCGTCCGGCGCCGCACGAGTTCCTGCCGTTCGGGGTCGGACCGCACCGCTGCATCGGCGCCAACTTCGCCACCATGGCGATCAAGGCCGCCTTCACCGCCGTCGCGGCACGTATCGACGCGGAGCTGGTGACAACCGATGCCCGTCCCGCAGGGCTGATCGGTATGTACCCCGCGGACGGAATCACCGTGCGCATCACGGCGAGGCGATGAGCGGGCACCCGAGCGCGGGTGCCCGCTCCGGGTCAGCGTCGAACGCGCAGCACTCCCGCCTGCTCGGTGAGCTGCTCGCCGGCCAGTCCGGTTTCCTCGGCCAGATCCTCGATACCGAAGGTGTGCCACTCGCTGACATTGCGGACCGTCCGCGCCGGCGCCGCGTCTCCGGTGACGTGCCATGTCGAGGTCATCCGGATGAGATCGCCGCCGATCGGCTCGGCTTCGATGGTGCCCGCATAGGTCAGATCCCCGATCTGTTCGCGGCCCAACGGCATCGACGGCAGGACGGTGGGCCGCGCGACCGGCAGCAGTTCGACCAGTACCGGCGCGCCCGGAGCCAGGCGGGGCAGCACCCGATCCCACAGCGCTCGGCGGTCCTCGGCGCCGATGTGGCCGAGCACCCCGAACAGGATCAGCGCCGCGATCGACTCGGGCAGCCGCACCGATTCCGCGGGTTCCGGGACGATGGTGACCCGGCGGCGCAGGTCCTCGTCGGCGAGCACGTCGTGGGTCAGCACCGCGCGCATCGCCGGAGAGGGTTCGCTCGCCAGGATTTTCGCGGTCGGCAGCACCTCGGCCACCACCCGGCAGGTTCGTCCCGTCCCCGCTCCGATGTCGACCACCGTGCCCGCGTCCGGATCGACCTCCGCGAGGATCTTGCGCAGCGCCGCTTCGCCTTCCGCGTGCGCGCGGGGAACGAGGTCGTAGAACTCGGCCACGGGGGAGTAGTAGTCGTCCATGCGCATCTCCTGTTTCGTTGTCGCGCAATCTCACTAATGAAAAAGATTATCATTAGCATCTAGATACCCGGTGCCGCTCCATGACCACGACGACGTCCGATTCGTGGCTGCCACGGAGCACGCCCACGCAAGCCAGGGCGAGGCTATGCTGACCTAGAAAAAATACGCGTTCGTAAAATCGAATCACGTGGTGGAGAGTCGGATGTCGCAAGTCAACAAACCGGCCGCCGTCTTGGCGACCGTGGTGATCGTGCAGTTCATGGTGTCGCTGGATCTGTCGGTGGTGAACGTCGCGTTGCCTGCCATCCAGGCCGAGTTCGACATCCCGGCCACCATGCTGCAGTGGGTGGTCAACGCCTACGCGGTGGTCTTCGGCGGTTTCCTGCTGCTCGGCGGGCGGCTCGGCGACGTGATCGGCCGCCGCCGCACGATGATCGCCGGGCTCGTGTTGTTCGGTGTGGCCAGCCTCGCCGGTGGTCTGGCCACCCATGAATCGGTGCTCATCGGTGCGCGTGCGGTGCAA
Source organism: Nocardia cyriacigeorgica (assembly GCF_010858045.1). Lineage (GTDB taxonomy): Bacteria > Actinomycetota > Actinomycetes > Mycobacteriales > Mycobacteriaceae > Nocardia > Nocardia cyriacigeorgica_E. Next base: position 103,158 of record NZ_JAAGVC010000008.1, on the reverse strand, counting down.
GGTCTGGGCGCAGCCGCGCTCTCGCCGCTGTCGCTGGCGCTGATCACCGTGACGTTCGAGGAGGGACCCGCTCGAACCAAGGCCGTGGGCCTGTGGGCGGCGGCGACCATGCTCGGCGGCGCCCTCGGCGTCGTCGCCAGCGGTCTGCTCACCGATTTCGCCGACTGGCGGTGGGTCCTGTTGATCAACGTCCCGATCGTGCTCGCCGCGCTGGGCACCGCCGTGCGGGGCATCGGCGGCGCGGTGGAGCAGCAGCGGCCCCGGCTCGACGTCCTCGGCGCCGTACTGGTCACCGCGGCCATGCTGCTGCTGATCTTCGGCGTTGTTCGCACCGACGAACACGGCTGGGCATCGGCGGTCACGCTCGGCACGCTCGGCGCCGGGGCGCTGCTGCTGGCCGCGTTCGTCGTGGTGGAACTGCGGGTTCGCGAACCGCTCATGCGTCTCGGTCTGCTCGCGCACGGCAGTGTGGCGGGCGCGAACATCTTCGGCTTCATGATCACCGCGGGTCAGCTGACCGCGTTCTACTTCGTCTCGCTGCACATGCAGTCGGTGCTGCGGTATTCGCCGGCCGTCGCGGGTGTCTGCTTCGTTCCGTTCGCGCTCGGCGCCGTGATCGGCATGCGCCTCGTCGCGCCGATCGTGGGCCGGTTCGGCTACCGAGCGGCCCTGGTGACGGGCGGCCTGCTCGGCGCGGTCGGCATCGCCTGGTTCGGTGCGGGTGGACCGGGCGGTAGCTTCCTCACCGACATCCTCGGCCCGTCGATCGTGGCCAGCGTCGGCATCGGTATCAGCTTCGTGGTCATGGGAACCATCGCGATGCGCGGTGTGTCCGCCGAGGAGGCCGGCATGGCCTCCGGCCTGCTGAACAGCTCCCGCCAACTCGGCGGCGCGCTCGGCCTGGCGGTGCTCACCACGGTGGCCGCCACCGTCGCGGGTGACGACCGCTCGCCCGCCGGGCTCAGCGACGGCTACTCCGTCGCGTTCCTGCTCGGTGGCCTGCTGATCGCCATCGGAACGGTGATCGCGGGCCTGCTCGTCCCACGGACGGCCGCCGAGCCGAAGGAAAATGCCGTCGCAGTGCAGGAGGTCCGGTCATGACTGGCGACACGGAGTATTCGTCGTCCGCGCAGTAACTGCACCGGCTCTCCGCGCCGGCCTGGCCCGTGTCGGCCGAGCGGCTCACCCCGCTGTCGGTGCGGCGGGCAGCGGCGCGGACGAGGGCGCCGTGGTGAAGTTCGGTGCGGGCACGGGGCTCGGCGCGGAGGTGCTGCTGTGACACTTCGCTGCCGCCCCGATCGTGGTGGCCGAGCCTTCGGCGCACCTGCGCGGTGCCGCCGGCCCGGCTGCCCGGCGGCGATCGGGTAGGGGTATGCCCGGGCGGGCTGGAAGACGTTGCGCAGCCGGATGTTCGAACCTCGCCGCTGTCGGGTTTCCCACCGGTGACTCACATCGCGCTGATGAATATGGTTATCATTACCGATAATGGTCGGAGGGTTTCCGGCCCGCACCGCGACGGCGTAGCCGAGGTCATTGCCTGATCATCCGTCGCTCGATCGTCCCGGAGCCGGCGCGAGGCAGCCGCATTGCGATCATGCCGGTCCACCGGGGGAAGGAACGAAGGATGACCGCGCAGACGGTGGGGCACCTGGTGCTCGGCCTCGCCATCATCGTCGTGCTCGCGCGGCTCTTCGGTCGCTTGGCGCGATGGATCGGGCAGCCACCGGTGGTCGGTGAGATCGTGGCGGGAATCCTGCTGGGACCCACCCTGCTCGGCGGTGCGCTGACCGACGCCGTGTTCCCCGCCGACATCCGCCCGTCCCTGCAGGCGCTGGCGACCGTCGGCGTGGTGTTGTTCATGTTTCTCGTCGGGATCGAGCTGGACGGCTCGCTACTGCGCGGGCGCGGGCGCACTGCCTCCGGCGTCGCCGTCGCTTCGATCGTGCTGCCGTTCGGGCTCGGGGTGGTGCTGGCGCTGCACCTGCTGAACCGGCATCACACCGACAACCGCCTCGCGTTCGTGCTTTTCCTCGGCGCGGCGATGTCGGTCACCGCGTTCCCGGTGCTGGCACGCATCCTCACCGACCGTGGGATGCTGCACACCGGGGTCGGTGCGCTGGCCGTGGCCGTCGCGGCAGTCGACGACGTCGTGGCCTGGTCGCTGCTGGCCGTGGTGGCGATCGTGGCGGGCGGCGACACGGCGCCGTGGCGGATCGCGCTCGTCGTGCCGTTCGTCGCAGTGTTGTTCGGTGTGCTGCGGCCGCTGCTGGCGCGGTGGGGCGCGTGGGCGGACGGGCGTGAGCGCGCCGAGCGGCCGATGCGCACCATCCTGGCGAGGGCGGGTGCCACGGCGGTGCTGGCCCTCGGCCTCGCGCTGTGCGCTTCGGCGACCGAGTGGATGGGCCTGCATCTGATATTCGGCGCCTTCCTGTTCGGTGTCGTGATGCCGCGCGAGGCCGGACGCCGGCTCCGCTCGTGCGCGCTGCCGCTGATCCAGCGGGTGTCCGCCCTGCTGTTGCCGGTGTTCTTCGCCATCGCCGGCCTCGCCGTCGACCTCTCGACACCGACCGGCGTCGCCCTCACCGATCTGCTGCTCATCCTGTTGGTCGCCATCGGGGGCAAGGGAATCGGTGCCTATCTCGGTGCCCGGGCGCGCCGGGTGCCGCCGCGCGATGCGAGCACACTCGCGATCCTCCTCAACACCAGAGGGCTGACCGAGCTGATCGCCCTGACTCTCGGCTTGAAGCTCGGCGTCATCGGCTCCGAGCTGTACTCGCTGATGGTGGTGATGGCACTGGTGACGACGGCGATGGCGGGCGTACTGCTGCCGCGGGTCCACCCGGCACGACAGCTGCCGGAACCTGCCCGCGGCCACCCCGACCTGAAGGAAGCCGCCGGGCGGTGAGCGTCATCGTGTTGGCGCGGTGCACGATGCCGGGGCGATCAGGCGCGGTAGCCGTCGGTGCCGGCCCGGGACATGACGATCGTCGGGACCACGGCACGGGCGGACAACCGCAGCAGGGAGTCGACCATCTCGACCACGTCATCGACCGCGAGCATGTGCTCGGGTGGAATGCGGTCGTGGATCCAGGCGCTCATCTCGGTGTCGACGTAGCCGGGGGCGATCGCCGTGGCGGTGACGCCATTGCCCGATTCTTCGGTGTTGAGGGTGGTGAGCAGCGAAATGAGGGCTGCTTTGGCGGCGCCGTAGACCGACAGGCCCGCCTCGGCGTACACCCCGGTGATCGAGGCGAGGGCGATCACCTTCGCGCCACGGGCCGGGTGGGCGGCGGCGCTCGCGCGCAGCAGCGGCAGGGCGCCTTGGACGAGTTGCAGTGGGGCGCGGACGTTCACGGCGAAGGTCTTGTCGTAGCGACGCATCGAGGACTCGGCCAGCGAGCCACCGGTGCCGACTCCGGCGTTGAGGATCAGCGCCGACATGGTGGCGAACCGGTCCGTGTGCGCATCGAGCACGCGAGCGATCCCGTCCTCGTCGGACATGTCCGCGGCGACGGTGACGACCTCGGGTGCGCCCGCGGCGCGCAGCTGCGCGGCCACCGAGTCGAGGCGTTCGGCGTCGCGGGCGGTGATGGTGAGGGAAAAGCCTTGCTGGGCCAGCCGGTTCGCGATGCCGAGGCCGATTCCGCGGGACGCACCGCTGATCAGCGCGGTGGTGGAACTGCTCACGTTCGTGCTCCCTTCAGTGCGCGCAGGCCGGCGGCCATGAATTCCGGCGTCGCGTCGGCCGCGCGTTCGGCGGCCGCGCCGGAATCGGAGCCGAGGCGGGCGCGGTGGGTGATGCCCTCGCCGATGATGCCGAGTTTGAAGTTGGCCAGGGCGAGGTAGAAACCCCAGTCGTCGAGGTCGTGGCCGGAGGCTGTGGCATAGGCCTGGGCGAGCGCGTCGGGCGTGGGTAGCCGGTCGCTGGTCCAAGCCGCCGCGGAGCCGAGGACCAGGTCGAAGACCGGTGATCGGTAGACACACATCAGCGCGACATCGGTGAGGGGGTCACCGATCGTGGACAGCTCCCAATCGACCACCGCGCGCACCCGTGCCGGGTCGTCGTTGTCGAGGATGGTGTTGTCGATACGGAAGTCGCCGTGCACGATCGCGGCCGTCGACCGGGTCGGCACCGCGTCCGTGAGGGCGGCGTGCAAGGTCGCCACGTCGGGCAGTTCGCGGGTCTTCACCCGATCCCATTGCGACGCCCACAGTTTCACCTGGCGGGTGAGGAAGCCGTCCGGGCGGCCGAACTCGGCGAGGCCGACGGCGGCGGGTTCGACGGCATGCAGGTCGGCGAGCACCCGGACCAGTGCGTCCGCGCTCGCGTCGACCTGCTGATCGGTGAACGCGGCGAGATCGTCGTGATCGCGGACCACCGTTCCGTCGACGAATTCGACAACGGTCATCGGCGCGCCGAGCGTCGCACCGGCGGCGTCGAATGCGATCGTCGCGGCCACTGGCACCGCCGTGCCCTGCAACGCACTGGTGACGGTGTACTCGCGCGCCATGTCATGCGCCGAGGGGGTGAGCCCGGCGACGGGCGGGCGGCGCACCACCCAGCGCGACACGTCATCGGCGGCGGTGAACGTCAGATTCGATCGGCCACCACTGATCAGCTCGACGCGGAGTTCGCCCCGCACCTCCACTCCCTGCTCGCGGAGAAAGCGGGCCAGCGCGGCGACATCCATACCGGGCAGCGTCATGCCGACTCCCGCCCGGCCCGCCTGGCGGCGCGCACCGCGCGCTTGGCGATGGCCCACCGGTGCACTTCGGAGGGCCCGTCGTAGATCCGAAACGGGCGCACCTCGCGCGCGAGGCGCGCCAACGGCAGGTCGGCGGCCACGCCGAGACCGCCGCACATCTGCATGCTGCGATCGACGATGCGGAAGATCGCCTCGGCGGCAAAGGTTTTCGCGATCGAGGTGGCGTCGCCGGAAGGTTCGCCACGGTCGAGTTCCCAGCAGGCGCGGGTCAGCAGGGCGCGGGTGGCCGCGATGTCGATCTCGTTGTCGGCGATCATCTGCTGGACCATGCCGAGATCGCCGAGGCGAGAGCCGAAGCCTTGGCGATCGGCGACGTGGGCCACGGCCACATCATGGCCGCGGCGTGCGGCACCGAGCCAACGCATCACGTGTGTCATGCGGGCGGGGCCGAGCCGGACCTGGGCGTAGTCGAAGCCCCGGTCCACCTCGCCGAGCACCGCCGAATCCGGGACGAGGAGATCGTCGAAGAACACCTCGCAGTGACCGCCGATCATCGATTTGTCGAGCGTGTCGAGATGACGGCCGACGCGCAGACCAGCGGTGTCGGCGGGGGCGAGGAACATCGTCGCGCCGCCGCGGTCGCCGGGCTCACCGGAGGTGCGGGCCATGATGATGAAGAAGTCGGCGCCGTCGGCACCGGTGATGAACCACTTGTGCCCAGTGATCCGCCAGCCGCCCGCGGCACGGACCGCTCGGGTGGTCAGCGCGGACGGGTCCGATCCCGCGCCTGGTGCCGGTTCGGTCATCGCGAACGCCGAACGCACCTCACCACGGGCGAGCGGGGCGAGAAAGCGCTGCTTCTGGTCGGGATCGGCGATGTGGGCGAGCATATGCACGTTGCCCTCGTCCGGCGCGGCGATATTGAGCGCCGTCGGGCCGAACAATGAGTAGCCGGCCTCTTCGAACACCGGGGCGCGGTCGCACATGCCGAGTCCGTGGCCGCCGTATTCGACCGGCGCGTGCGGGGCGAAAATACCCGCATCCCGGGCGGCCCGCTGCAATTCGAGACGCAACCGCTCACCACCACCCGCGGCGATGTCACCGTCGTGCGCGTCCTCGACCGGCAGCACGCGCTCACGGATGAACGCGCGGGTGCGGTCGGCCAGATCACGCACCTCGGGCGGAGGGGACAGATCGATCGCCACGGCTCAACTCCTCGACATCACGGGCCGAACGTTCGTTCGGCGGTTGGACTGCCACGAGGGTGGCACAGTCGGATATTTCCTGTCAAAGACAGATTTTCGTCGGCCGTTGCTGTTCAGATATCCTGAACACATGCCGGATTTGGGTGTCAATCAGCAAGAGATCGGGGCGCGGGTACGTCAGGCGCGGACCGCGGCGGGCTTGTCGCTGCGCGACACCGCACGGCGCATCGGTGTAAGCCCGGCGACACTGAGCGCGATCGAGAACGGCAAGACCGGCGCATCGGTCGCCCGCCTGATGGCTCTTGCCACCGAGCTCGGTACGACGGCTTCCTGGCTGATCGTCGGCGGGCCGACGAGCCGAACCAGCGAGTCCTGCCGATACCGGTCCGATGCGGTTGCCGGCATCGACGTCGAGGCCGACCAGGACGTCGGCGACAGCATGTTCAGCTCGTGGCGCGAGTTCCCCCCGCTGGCCATCGATCCTGTGCTCGCCGCCGCGATCGACTCGTTCGTCGACACCGGCTACCACGGGGCCACCATGCGCTCGATCGCGGACCGCGCGGGCATGAGCGTGCCCGGCGTCTACCACCACTACCGGGACAAGCAGGATCTACTCGTCCGCGCCCTCGACCTGACCATGGATGAACTGCATCGACGGGTCCGCGCAGCCCGTCGTGACGCCACCACCGGTCTCGAACGGCTGACGCGCGTCGTCGAATCCCTGGCGCTGTTCCATACCCACCGCCGCGAACTCGCCTTCATCGGCGCCAGCGAGATGCGCAGCCTGAACCCTGTCGATCGGCAGCGGATCACCGCCTCCCGCAACGAGCTTCAATACCTTCTCGACGCCGATATCGGTGCCGCACTCGCCGAGGCGAACCTGCCCGCGGAGCATGCTCGGGTGGCGGGCAGAGCGATCGCGACGATGTGTACCGCGTTGCCGCAGTGGTTCCGGCTCGACGGCCCGGCCTCCCCGGAACAGATCGCCGCCGAGTACGCGGACTTCGCGCTTCGCATGCTGCGCCTCCGGTAGGCGATGGCGCGGAACGTGCTACGGGTTCGTGCCGACAGAGCGCACTTCGCCTCGGCCCTGGCGCACTCCCTTCGGGCCGCATTCGACAATCTGGCCGCCGAGGCCGCCAAGCCGTGTGCCCTCGGATGCGATCGGGCATCATGGCCGGCATGCACGACTGGCCCGCACCCGACTCGGGCGAGATCCCGAGCCCGGAGTTGGTCGCCGCGTGGGTAGCGCTCGATACTCTCCCATCCGAACGAATCCCACTCTGGGCAGCGCATTGGCTGACGCAGGGCTACGACGGTGAAACGCTGCGGGTGTTGGCCGGGTTGAGTGGCGCGGATCCTCACGAGGTCCGCGACATTCTGCCCGCGGCCCTGACCGACTGCGGCGCAGCCATCCCGGACTCGAACGCAGCCGCGGCCCACGTGGCGTTTACCACACTCGCCCGCATGCACGCCGACAACCGAGCAACCGAGAGATGGGTACTCGCCAAGGTGTGCGAGATCGTCGCCCGGTCCGACTATGCCGACAGCGTCATCGCACTTCCGCTCGGCCGAATAGTCCATCTCGAAGACGAGTGGGTAGGGGGCTGGGGCCGAACGGAACAGCAACTCGAGCGTGCGATACAGAACGCATGCAGAACTCAACTCGCCATGAGTCACACAGCACACGACCACTGATCCGGCCGCGCCCTCGAGCGGCTCGTGGGCGGTTCGGAGAAGCCTACGCCCGCTCCCCGCTGCTCCGCCTCGACCACAACAACTGCCGTGCCTGGACGACATCGCCGCCGGCGACAGGCAGCGGCCAGATCAAAATTCGCTGGCGGGACGACGGCATGATCGGTTCACTGAATCAGTGATCCCACTCGATACCCGGCCGCTGTTTCCGCTGGAACGGCGGATGTTGCTGGAGCTGCTGCGGTCGCTGGACGCGGCCGACTGGGCGAAGCCGACCATCTGCCCCGGCTGGACGGTTCATGACGTGACGGCGCACATCCTCAACGACTATCTGCGGCGGATCTCCGGCGGTCGCGATGGTTACGCGGGCGCCATCTTCGAGGACGACGAAACCTTGCCTGCCTATCTGGCACGGGTCAACGATGAGTTCGTTCGCGCGATGCGTCAATGTAGCCCGCAGCTGATGATCGACTTGCTGGACCATCTGGGCCCGCAGCTGGATCGTCTGTGGGCGGCAACCGATCTCGAGGGACCCGCCGCCCTCGACGTCTCCTGGGCAGGTTCAGGTGACAGCCCGGCCTGGCTCGACATCGCACGTGAATACACCGAATTCTGGGTCCATCAGCAGCAGATCCGGGACGCGGTATCCCGTCCGGGCGCGGACGAGGTATCGATGATGCATCCGGTGCTCGTCACGTTCCTGCACGCACTGCCGACCGCCCTGCGGGAACGCACTCGCCGGTCCGGAACCGCAGTACGATTCGAGATCACCGGTCCGGCAGGGGGCTGCTGGACGGCCGTGTCCGACGGCGCGAACTGGGAACTCACGGTTACGCCGACCACAGCGCCCGCCGCGTCCGTGCGAATGAATCAGGACACGGTCTGGCGGCTGGCCACCCGCGGGATCACAGTCGACGATGCACGTCGACGTGCCGATCTCGACGGCGACCCCGAACTGACCGACGCGGCAACGACATTGCTGGCCGTCGTCGCCTGAATCGAAGTCTCGGCACCGACGGTCTGCCGCCCGCGTCGCGCCTCGGCGGTGCCGAACGATATCCGCGTATGTCGCTTATCGCGCGGTGGTCTCGGCTTCGAGCCGATGCGGGCCGTGCTCGGGCGTTCGTTGCCGTGCGAAGGTGCTTCGGTACTGGCGTGGGGTGACCCCGGCCAGCCGGCGGAAGTGAGTGCGGAAGGTGCTGGGGCTGGTGAATCCCACCTGGACGGCGATGCGATCGATGGGATGGTCGGTGGTTTCGAGGAGTCCTTGCGCATGGCGCACACGGACTCCCGCCACCCATTCCATCGGGCTTTGCCGGGTGACGGCGCGGAAGTGCCGGTTCAGCGTCCGCACACTGGTGTGCGCGGCGGCTGCGATAGCGGTCAGCGACAAACTGTTGTCGTGGGCGTTCTCCTCGATCCACGTCAGCACCTCGTCGAGGGATGACGCGGGCCCCGCCGGGCGGTTGCGGACGATGAACTGCGCTTGTCCCCCGGCGCGGTGCAAGGGAGCGACGGCTACGCGCGAGGTATCCGCGGCCACCGCGGCGCCGTGGTCTCGTCGGACGATATGCAGGCAGAGGTCGAGCCCGGCCGCTGCGCCGGCCGAGGTGAGGATGTCACCGGTGTCGACATACAGCACCTGCGGGTCCACCTCGACCGCCGGGTAGCGTTCGGCCAGCAGGTCGGCGGCCGCCCAGTGTGTGGTCGCGCGACGTCCGTCGAGTAACCCCGCTTCGGCCAGCGTCAGAGCGCCGACGCAGATCGAGGCGATTCGGGTTCCGGCCCGCGCCGCTGCCCGCAGGGCGTCGAGGACCGGCGGCGGTGTGGCCACCGAGATGTCGTTGCGGCCCGGAACGATGATGGTGTCTGCTCGATCGAGCACGTCGAGGCCCGAATCGGCCGCGATGCGGAACGAGCCCGCGGTGACGGTTGCCCGGTCGCTACATACGACTACCCGGTAGGCCGGGCGGCCGTTCCGCAGGCGGGCGCGGCCGAAAACCTCGACCGGTGTGGCGAGATCGAACGCGATCACATCAGGGACGGCGATGACCGCGACAGTGTGCATTGGCAGGAGTCTGCCAGGGGCGACTGTACCGCCCGTGCGCCGCGTTCGAGGTGGCCAGATCCAGTCGGAATGTGGCACTGCTGCCACTGGTCGCGGATAACCGGCGAAACCAGAATTGCGGTTGATGAATCACGAATCCGATGAGGCCGCAGGGCCCCCTATCGCTCAGATCGTGCTCTTCGACGGTTTCGACCCGCTCGATGTGATCGCGCCGTTCGAGGTGCTCGCCGCGGGGAGTGACGTGCTCGGAGGAGCTTTCGATGTCGAACTGGTCTGCGCGGACGGGCCCGGCGCGGTCGTGTCCGGCACCCGTGGACTCACGCTGACCGCGACGTCGGCCCTCGACCCCCGCCGTCGCGGCTACATCATCGTGCCGGGCGCGTCCGGCCCGGTCGATGGCGACCCGGACGCAGGCGATGAAACGATCCCGGTGCTGTTGGCCAGGTTCGCCGACAGCGCGGCTATCCCACTGATCGGCCAGGCTCTGGCCGATCCGCATGTGCAGGTCTGGACCGTGTGCGGTGGCTCGCTCGGGCTGGCGATGGCAGGCCTGCTGGAGGGTCGCCACGCCACCACCCACCATCTGGGTATCGACGTGCTCGAAGCCACCGGAGTCGCTCCAGTGCGCGCGCGGGTGGTCGACGATGGCGACCTGGTGTCCGGTGGCGGGGTCACCTCCGGTCTGGACGTGGCACTGTATTTGCTCGATCGCGAGTTCGGTCCCTCGGTCGCCCGCGCGGTCGAAGACCTCTTCGAATACGAGCGCCGAGGCACTGTCTGGCGGGTACACCGGGATCTGCCCGCATTCAGATGAACGAGCACCCCACCCATCGACTGTAAACGATTGTGAGCCCCATGAGCAGCCTGCCCGGAACCTGGGACCTCGACCTGAAAACCCCTGTGGGAACACTGCACGTTCGATACCACTTCGCAGCGACCGCAGGCGGTTACGCAGGGACCGCTTCCAGTTCGAAGGAAACCGTGCCGCTGTCCGATATCCGCACCACCGCGACAGCCAACGGCCACCGCGTCACCTGGTCGCAGCGAGTGACCAAGCCGATGCGACTCAACCTGGACTTCGACGTCGTCATCACAGGCGCCACCATGTCGGGTCATTCCCGAGCAGGCCGGCTACCACGCTCGACGGTCACCGGGCGCCGGATAGATCCGTAACTGGACCGATCACCTCGGTCACAGAGCTGATCGCCGCACGCGACGACGGTGTGAACAGGCTTGTGAACGAGGCATCACCGTGTGGCAGAGAGCTTCCTGGGCAGCTGCGCCCGCCGACACACTTACCAGGGCACGCAGGAGGATGGCTGCGGCACCGCTGGTCTCGTTTCGGTGCCTGTTGGTTTGCCCGTACAGCGCACCTCGGCTGGGATCAGGTGAGCGTCGCGTGCTCACGGACGGTTTGGGCGAACGCGCGAATCAGCGGCGTTTCCTCCGAGGTCTGCCATGCGAAGGCCCATCGAACAGGCGGGGCGTCGAGCACCGGTACGTACACGAGGTTGGGCCACGCGTAGAAGCGGGCAGCCTCGGCTGGAACCGCGAGGGCGGCTTGGCCGGAGGCGACCGCCTTGACCTGGTCGTCCCAGCTCGAGACCTCCGGACCGCGTGGGACCGGGCGACCGGAAGGGGTCCGGAATGGCTGAAACGCGGCTTCCATCGACGCGGGGACCGGCGAGGTCGGGTTGACGAAGGTGAGATCGCCATAGTCCTCCAACCGGACCGATGTCCGGTCGGCGTAAGGGTGGGTTGTGGCCAGCATCAGCAGGATCGCCGAGGTGTGGGTGGCAGGCCCGACGGTGAGGTCCGGTTCGTGGACGGGCAACCACAGATGCGCCATGTCGATCTCGCCCGAGCGGAGCAGGGTGAACGGAGAAACCGGGTTGATATCGCGGTGGTCGATGAGTACGTCCGGGAAGCGGGACCGGAACAGCTCGACAAGCTTGTCGACCATCCAGGCCTGCGGTCCCATGGTGCCCAGTGTCAGGGTCGCGCCGGAGTTCCTGGCGGTTGCCGACGCTGTCTCGATGCCGCGCATGATCGTCCGGTATCCGGCGTGGAGCTCCCGATAGAGCTGCTGCCCGGCGGGAGTGAGGCGGACCTTGCGCGTGGTGCGTTCGAACAGCGCTGTACCGATGCGCCGCTCCTGCTGCTTGATGGCCTGACTCACCCGAGCCGGGCTGACGTGCAGCCGTTCGGCTGTGCGGCCGAAGTGCAGCTCTTGCGCCAACGTCAGAAAGATCTCGATATCCCGTAACTCCACCGGTCCTCCACATTGTGAAGCTGCAGGTTAACAGTCTCGTCAGCGAACTCCTCTTTTTCGAAGCACGCACGCCAACGACACTGACCACTAGCGCAATCTGCGCGAGCATCGCAAAGGATGGAATAGATTTCGATGAGCAACGCCTACCACATCGTCGCTGTCGTCGCCGGACTGTGGATCGGTTTCTCGGGGTTCTCGCTGTTCACGCAACGGCAGTTCGTCATCGAGCCACTCGAGCAATATGGAGTCCCGCGGTCATGGTGGCCCTGGCTGGCCCTGGCCAAATCCGCAGGCGCCCTCGGACTGATTCTGGGACTGTTCATTCCCGCGATCGGTGTCGTTGCCGCGGTGGGCCTGATCCTGTACTTCCTCGGAGCAGCGGCTACCACGGTGCGGGCGCATTCCTACAAGACCACGGTGTTTCCACTGCTGTACCTCGCACCGGCCGCGGCGACGCTGGCGCTTCAGCTGGCCGAGTAGATGCCGGATGCTAGTTCGCCACCGCCGGCGGCGGGTCGCCCACAGGCGCCCACCTCGCCGAGGGAAGACTTCCGGCCGCAGACAGCGACTGCGAACCGGGCTGACCGGTCCTGGCGGTTCGAAGCCCGCCGGCCCCCTTCCGAACACGATGTGCTCGACCCTATCGGGCGCTCATGGCGTCAGCTCCCGGGTCGAAGGGGCCGACCAGGGTTCGGCAGAGCCATGGCCAGTAGCACCAGTACCCCTGCCAGTGGCAGAACCCAGAGCAGGGTGGACGGGATTGCATCTGCCCGATCAGCAGAACGCCCATCACCGTGCCGACCAGCAGGGTCGAGCCGATCACATCGAGCCGGCCCGGTGCTCGGGACGCGGCAGCCGAAGCACTAGCGCAACGAGAACCGCTGCGAGCGCGCCCAGCGGCACGTTGATGTAGACGATCCAGCGCCAACCGACGGTGTCGGTGATCAAGCCGCCCAGCTGCGGGCCGCCGACGGCGGCGATGGCGAAGATGGCGCCCACCGCGCCTTGTACTCGCCCGCGGAGCTCGACCGGGAACAGTTCCGCGAGGGCGATCGTCGGGACGGCGAACAACGCGCCGGCACCGATATCGGGCAGGCGATGCTGACGATCGTCTGGTCGAGCACCGAGAGCAGCATGCCGATCGCCAGGCCCGCCGTCGCCATCGCGACTTTGCTCGGGTGGGGGAGCCGAGCGCCGACGGTCACCGTTGTGGTGGTCGACATGTCAATTCCTCTCGGCAGCAGGGTGTTTCGGCAGCCCCAAGCCCTGGCGGAGCGATTCTTGATCGTTCACACTGGCCGGGCACCGCTGAGCTTGTTGCTCAGCTGGGTGAGCAGGGTTCGGGTCGGACCGGCGGCGAGGGTGCGCAGGTCGGCGATGAGCTGGGTCAGGTCGCCGGCGGTCTCGATCGGTCCCGCGCCCGTCGCGCTCCGATCGAAGTCGACCTCGATCAGACCGGTGAGCACCGAGTCGAGTGCGAGCAGTCCCCGCGCGACTGAGGTCGCGCCGTCGCCGCTTTGCCCGAGCAGGGTGCGGATCTTCGTCTCCGGCACGTAGGCCATGCGTCGTCGTCCGCTGCGGCGAAGGGCTGGATCTGTCCATTGAGCCAGCGCGACAGCGCGGTGACCGCGGCCGCGTCGGCGCGGTAGGCCTTGACCAGCCGATCGTAGCGGGCGGTGTGTGCAATTCGCACCGCGATCCTCGCCAACCTGCCACGTCTCACCATGGTGACCCGATGAAGGGATGGCGATAGTGGAGGAAGAGATAGTGCACCGGCAACGGTCCCGATTACGTGATCTCAGCGCGGCTTCTACCGCACCGTCATACCCACGATTCGAGGGAGATCGAAGAGCATGAGAACCGACGCCACCAGGTACAGCAATTTCACCGGCTGGATCGATCGCCCGGACGATGTGCGACCCGCCTTGGACGGTGACCTCGCCTGCGACATCGCCGTCGTCGGCGGCGGCATGGGCGGCATGGCCACCGCCTTGCGCCTCGCCGAACGCGGCAAGGACGTCGTCCTGCTGGAGGCCGAGTTCTGCGGTTACGGCTCGGCCTCACGCAACGGCGGTCAGATCGCCGGGGCGCCGGGTGGGGACCTGCGAATGCTCGGCCTGTTCTCCAGCAGCAAGCTGTCGGTGATGGCCAAGCTGGCGGAGCACGCGGGCCACTACGTGGAAGATCTCATGAAGACCCATGACATCGACTGCGACTATGTGCCGAACGGTCTGGTGTGGGGTGCGGTCTCTCCCATCATGATGCTCCGGGTCCGCACACAGGCGGCGATTCTGCGCGCCGTCGGCGGGAAGGGGACCGTCGGCAACCGTGAACAGCTCGGCCTGCCGACCGGCTTCGTCGGCGGCATGCGGGAGAGCATCGGCGGCATGCTGAACCCGGGCAAACTCGCCCGCGGTGTACGGCGCGCCGTGCTCGACTCGCCGGTCAGGCTCTACGAGCGGACCCCGGTGAGCGATGTCCGCAGGACGGGCGGCATCGTCGAACTCGCCACCCCGAACGGCACGGTGCGGGCGAACAAGGTGGTGCTGGCGACCAGCGCCTACGCCGGCGAATGGGACATCACGCCCAAGAATCTCTCGGTGCCGCTGTACGTCATCGAGATCGAGACCGAACCCATCGCGCCCGAGCGGCTCGCCGAGCTGGAGTGGACCAGCCGGTCGGGCATCATCACCCAGCACCAGGTCATGACCCACTACCGGCTCACCGAGCGCAACACCATCGTCTGTGGAGTCCGCAGGCCGGAGCGCGGCGCGGGCTACCCGCTGCCGGATCGGATTCCGTCCCCGAGCCTCGTGAAAGACATGGCGGCCGACCTGGCCGCCCGGTTCCCGACGCTGGCCGACGTATCCATCGCGCAGGCCTGGGGCGGTTGGATCGGCATCAGCGCGGACTGGCTGTCGGTCGCGGGCCAGGTGGGCAACAACGTCTACTACTCGATGGCCTGCAACGGCCACGGCCTCTGTCAGGTTCCGTATGTGGGCAAGATGCTCGCCGACTACATCGTCGACGACGAGATGCCCGAGGATCTCGCAGGCATCTGGTCGGACGTCTCGAAGTACCCGGCATCGATGGACGTGGTGATGAACCCCTTGGTGCTGCGGCTGGTCTGGATCGTGGACCGGATGAACGATTTCTTCAGCGGCAGCAAGATGCTGGCGCGGCGGCAGCTGCGTCGCCGAGGACGCGCGAAGCGCTGACGTGAGGTCGCCTCCGCTGGCTCGGGCAAGCTGCAGCGGGGGCGACTCTGCCGTCGCCAGCGGGCGCCGGTCAGCCCGTGCCGCGGATCCGCAGGACCGTCAACGCCGTCGCGACTTCGGTCGGCCGGTCGGCGAAGGGGCGGGGGAGGAGTTCGTCGACGCGGGCGAGCCGCCGGTCGATCGTGTTGCGGTGGGTGAACAGCCGATCCGCGGTACTCGACCGGTTGAGGCCTTCCTCGACGTAGGTGAGCACGGTCTGATGCAGGACCGGGCTCGCGGCCTCGAAGTCGCCGAGGACATCGGTGACGAACTGATCGAGCTGGCTGACATCGGCCGACATCAGGTCGATCATCTGGACGTCCTCGTAACGGATCACGGCCAGGTTCGAGCGGAGCCGCGACAGCAGGCGTTGCGCCGCCGCGGCATCCAGGTGAGTCCGCCGGAATCCGTTGATACCCGATGCCGCGCGGCCGAGCGCCACGCGAGCACGGGGGTGCCGACTGAGCATCTCCTCGAGATCCGCGGCGGGCGGTACCGTTTTCGCCGGAATCCACAGCCACTGCGCAGCGGTCCCCGCCACCACGGTCAGTCGGCTCGCCGCGCCGCAGGCCCGCATCAACTGCTCGCTCACGGCTTCCAGCGCGTGCGCGTCGCGCTCCGAATCCGTCCACACCACAGCGCCGATGTGCGAGCCGGTCAGCGCGTAGCCCAGCTGGGCCTCGGCCCGTGCCGGCGCGATGTCGGCACCCTGCAGCAGCAGTTCGACGGTGGCGTAGCGCTGCAGTTGCGCGCCGCCGGCGAACTCTTCGCGGACATCGTCGACCTGCTGTGCGAGTGCCGCGATGGCGTCGTCGACGGCGGTGGTCAGCGAGCAGGCCGAGACCGCGACGAGCGACTCGAGCTCGTCGAGATCGCGGGCTACCCTGAAGCATTCGGCGAGCCACCACCGCCACACGACGTACTGTCCGGCCCGCCACGAGGTGACCTCGTCGGTGGTGAGGCCGCGGAGAACGACGTTGCGCGCGTAGGTACGCGTCTCCTCGCTGTCCGGTGGCGGGACCCGCGCGCCGGGTGCGGCGATGTTCGACGTGAGCCACTTCTTGAGGGCGAAGACGCCGACGCGGTCGCTGGACTCGGCCAGCACGGGGTCCTGTGCGATCGCCAGGTAACGGGGGTCCCGGAGCGTCGCCTCCTCCATGTCGGCCAGGATCTCGGTGTGCCTGGTGAGCATGGTCTCGGCGACGTCGCGGAAGAGTTCGCGCACCCGGTCGGAGGGCTCGGGCCACAGCTCGTCGGATGTCACGGTCATTCCATCAACCTCCATCGCTCGCCGTGACAACGAGTATGCGCCGCCGCCCCGGCGATCGGGCGGCGCGCGCGGACCGCACGAGTCAGTCGAGACCCAGGTACTCGCCGAGCTCGCGGTAATCGACCTGCCAGAGGCCGGGCGACCCCAGTGGGTACTGGGACCGGAAGCCGAGGATGCGCTGCACGCGCTCGGGCAGGATCTTCACGATGTCCCGGTCCACGAGGAAGGGATACGCCTCCTCGCCGACCAGGTAGCCGGGGTTGAAGGCGAACGCGAGCCCGCGGCGGTACTGGTCGGTCGTGATATTGGCACCGCCGCCGTGGGCGGTCTTGCCACTGAAGAACAGTGCGTCGCCGGCCTTCATCGTGGCCGGGACGGTCTGATCCGGGGTGCCGCGGTCCTGGAAGTCCGGCCAGTGATTGCTGCCGGGGATGACGCGGGTGGCGCCGTTCTCCTCGGTGAAGTCGGTCAGTGCGATGAGGAAGTTGACGGTCACCTCCGGGCCGGCGGGACCCATCCCGACGAACGGGAACCAGTTCTCCAGGTCGCGGTGGAGCATCTGGGCGCGGTTGCCGGGGCCGATCTCGATGACCTGGGCGGTGGTCATCCAGAACGTACCGGACTCCTCGAGGAAGGTCGCCTCGCACAATGCGTGCACCAGGTCGTGGTCGATCACCTCCTCCCGGAACACCTGGCTGTGCGTGACGAGGTTGGTCAGGCGTTTGGTGTTGGCGCCGTGGAACTCGTTGACGATCTCCAGCTCGTGCTTCCCGCCGGGGGTGAGCGCGGCCAGCGGTTCCTCGATCTGGGCGTTGAACCGCGCGACCTGGTCGGCGGTGAGCAGGCCCTCGATGATGACGCCGCCGTCGCGATCGACGATCTCTCGGATCTCGGTGATGCCGGTCGTGTTGCCGACTCGCTGGAGAGTCGCATCGACTGATGTCATGGTGTGTTCCCTTCTACTGGTGAGGATTTGAGCGGATCAGTTCGTCTTGGTCATCACGTGCTTGATGCGGGTGTACTCCTCGAGTGCGTAGATCGACATGTCCTTGCCGTATCCGGACTGTTTGAACCCGCCGTGGGGCATCTCCGAGAGGACGGGCATGTGGTCGTTCACCCAGACGCAGCCGAAGTCGAGATCGCGAACCGCGCGTGCCGCGTGGCTGAGGTTCTGCGTCCAGATCGACGACGCCAGGCCGAACTCCACGTCGTTGGCCCACTCGAAGGCCTGGTCGATATCGTCGGCCCGCTGCACGGTGACGACGGGTCCGAACTGCTCGGTCTGCACTAGCACGTCTGCCTGGCTCGGGTTCGCCACCACCGTGGGCTCGAGGAAGAAGCCGTTGCCGGGCAGTGCCTTGCCGCCGGTCAGGATGGTGCCGTCGGTCTTGGCGAGGACGTCGAGGATGGACTGCCGGTGCGCGGCCGAGATGAGCGGACCCATGTCGATGTCGTCGCCGGCCTGGGGATCGCCGACCCGGATCGCCTGGACCGCGGGCACCAGCGCCTCGAGCAGCCGGTCGTAGATCCCCGGGGTGGCGATCACCCGGCACGCCGCGGTGCAGTCCTGGCCGCTGTTGGCGAAACCCGCGGTGGCGATGCCCGCGACGACCGCGTCGAGATCGGCATCGTCGAGGACGATGACCGGCGCCTTGCCGCCCAGCTCGAGGTGCGTCTGCGCGACGTGAGCCGCGGCCACCTCGGCGATGTGGCGCCCGGTGCTGGTGTCGCCGGTCAGCGAGACCAGGCCGATGCGGCGATCGGCGACCAGGTGATCGCCGATGTCGGCCGCCGACCCCGACAGCACGTTGAACGCACCGGCCGGGAAGACGTCCTGCGCGAGCGCGGCGATATAGAGGGCGGTCAGCGGGGTCTGGCGGGACGGCTTGAGGATGCTGCAGTTCCCCGCCGCCAGGGCCGGACCGATCTTCCAGGTCGCCATGAGCAGCGGGTAGTTCCAGGGGGCGATGCCGGCGACGACGCCGATCGGCTCACGCCGGATGTAGGACTCGTAGCCGCGCAGGTACTCACCGCCGGCGCGGCCCTCCATCGTCCGCGCCGCACCCGCGAAGAATCGCAGGTTGTCCACCGCGAAGGGCACCTCGTCGCGGGCGACCGGGAGCGGTTTGCCGACGTTGCGCGACTCCAGCACTGCGATGTGCTCGGCGTGTTCCTCGATCTTGGCCGCCAGGGTCAGCAGCATCTCCGCCCGCTCGCCCGGGGTGGTGCGCCGGAACGAGCGGAATGCCTGCGTGGCCGCGGTCACGGCCGCGTCGATGTCCTCCTTTCCGCTGGCGGGAACCCGGGCCAGGACCTCGCCGGTCGCGGGTTCCAGGACATCGAGCAGCCGTCCGGATTCGGCGGCGACGAGTTCGCCGTTGATGAGGTTGTTCGCGCTGTAGGCACTGGGGTCGAGCATGGTGATCTCCTGTTGTCGGATGCGGTGGGGTGAGGTGGCCGGTGGAACTCAGTCCGGCGGGTGAGCGATCAGCTGTTGTTCGAGCTGGAATTTCTGGATCTTTCCCGTGGCGGTCTTGGGGAGCGTCGCGAACTCGATCCGGTCGGGGACCTTGAACTTCGCCAGGCGATCGAGCAGGTGGGCGCGCAGCTCGCTGCTGCTGAGCTCCGCGCCCGGGCGGAGGGAGACGAACGCTGCGGGGCGCTCGCCCCAGTGCTCGTGGGGAACACCGACCACCGCGGCCTCGAGGACCGCGGGATGCTCGAGGATCGCGCGCTCGATCTCGATGGAGCTGATGTTCTCCCCGCCGGAGATGATGAGGTCCTTCGCGCGATCGCGGATCTCGATATATCCGTCGGAATGCCGGACGGCGAGATCTCCGGTCCGGAACCATCCGTCGGATACCGCCGCCGCGGTGGCCGCGGGATCACGGTAGTACCCGGCGGTGACGTTGTTCCCCCGCAGCACGATCTCGCCGATCGTCGTCGCGTCGGCGGGTACGTCACCACCGGCCTCGTCCACCACGCGGACACCGCCGGTGATGATGTTGCCGACGCCCTGGCGTGCGTTGAGCCGATCGCGTTCGGCCTCCGGCGCCGCGTCCCACGCGCGGTCCCACTCGTTGATCACCGCGGGCCCGTAGGTCTCGGTCATGCCGTACAGGTGCGTGACGTCCAGGCCGCAGCTACGGGCCCGCGCCAGCAGTGCGGGTGCGGGTGGGGCGCCGCCGGTGGCGACCCAGACCCTCCGGGGCGAGATCGTCGTCGGAGCATCCGAGGTGATGGTCGAGATGACGGTCGGCGCAGCGCACAGGTGAGTGACTCCGGCATCGCCGATCGCCGCCCAGATCGCGTCCGCTTCGACCTTGGGCAGGCAGATGTGGGTCGCTCCCGCTGCGGTCACCGCCCACGTGAAGCACCACCCGTTGCAGTGGAACATGGGCAGCGTCCACAGGTAGACCGAGTTGAGGTCCATGCCCGAGTGGAAGGCCATCGCCACGGACTGCAGGTAGGCGCCGCGGTGGGTGTACACCACGCCTTTGGGCTTCCCGGTGGTCCCGGAGGTGTAGTTGATGGCGATCGGTGCGAGCTCGTCGTGGGACGAGATGTCCACCGGCGCACCGGAGGACACGATCGCCTCGTATTCCTCGGCACCGGCGATCACCGTTATCGGACCCGGGGTCAGTGCGACAGCCTCGAGCGCGAGCGAGGTCAACGGGTCGGTCGCGATCAGCACCCGCGCCCCACTGTGATCGAGGATGAAGGCGATCTCCGTCGCGCTGAGCCGGGCGTTGAGCGGCACCAGGATGCCTGCGGCATAGGGGATCCCGTAGTGGGCTTCGAGCATTTCGAGGGTGTTGTGCGAGAGCACCGCGACGCGATCGCCCGGCTGGACGCCGCGGTCGACGAGGGCGCCGGCGAGGCTGCGGCAGCGGTCGTGCAGTTCGCGGTAGGTGAGCGTGCGCGGGCCGTCGACGACGGCGGTCCGCTCGCCGTGGACCGATGCTGCGCGGTCGAGGAATCGCACCGGAGTCAGCGCGGAGAACGCATGTGTCACAGCGATTCCGCCTCGGCCAGGTGGGTGCCCTTCGACGCGATCCGCGCGACCGGGAGGTCGCCCATGGAGAGCAATCCGGGGGGAGCGTCGACGATCGCGGTCGCGACGTTCGCCGCTGCCGCGATCGTGCTCACGAACGACTCGAAGGCGGGTGCGCTGATGGTCTGTTCGAAGCCGTCATGGCCGACCACCGCTCCGCAGGCCTGCGCGCCGACGATCCGCACGCCGGTGCGCCGCAGCAGGGATTCGGCCATGGCTAGCCCGGTGGCGCCGAGGCCGACCACGACGATCGTGTGAGTCAAAGGTCTTGTCCTTCAGGGAGAATGGTTGCCGGCGTCGGAGAGGGGCTATTCCTGGGTTCCCGCAGTCGGTCGGAGTCGCCCGACCACGGGTCCGAGGGCGAGGGAGCCGAGGAGCGCGACGATGATGGCGACGGAGACGCTCTGCTCGGCCCCCGCGAGGAGATCGAGATTGAGCAGCATCGCCGCCAGGATCACGAGCAGTCCGCCGAGGCCGAGCACGGGTGCGACCAGGGCCCGGAAGACCGAGGTGTCGTGGGACTCGCGGCGGAAGAAGGCCAGCACGGCCGAACACGTCAGCACCAGCAGGATCACGTATCCGACCGAGCCGAGCCCCGAGGTCCAGGTGTAGAGCTGACTCATCGGATCGAGGCCGATCGCGACGGCGAGCGCCACGACCACGACCACCGCCGCCGTTACGGCGAGTGAACCGCGGTGCGGTGAATTGTGTTTCGGGTGAACGGCTGCCAGGCGGCGCGGGAGCAGGTCACGCGACGACAGCGACAGGGTGTATCGGGACAGGATGTTGTGCCAGGTCAGGGCTGCGGCGAAGGTGCTGGTGACGAACAGGGGCACGATCAGGTCCGCGCCGACCCGGCCGAGGTACTGCAGCGCGACCGACGACAGCAGCCCCTCGGGATCGGCGGTGGCGGCCGCGACGACCTGACCGTCACCGATTCCGCTGATCACCGCCCACGAGCTGACCGCGTAGAACAGGCCGACGACGGTCACCGAGACGACGGTCGCCCGGCGCACGGTGCACACGGGGTCCTTCGCCTCGTCGCGGAACACGGCGGCGGCCTCGATGCCGATGAAGCTGAGGACGGCGAAGATGAGAGCCACGCCGGGCGCGCCGCTGAAAGTGTCCGAGAGGGAGACGACGCCGTCGGACAGACCCTCCGGGCCGCCGCCGCGCACGAGGATCGCGGCGTTCAACACGACGACGAGGCCTACCTCCGCGACCAGCAGGACGCCCAGCACCTTCCCCGACACCTCGACGTTGCGGTGGCCGAGGAAAGCGATGATCGCCAGCCCGGCCGCGGCCCAGACCCACCACGGCATCGAGGGTCCGCCGTACGCGGTCACCATCGCATCGGTGCCGATCCCGAGCAGCACGTACAGGCCGATGTAGATGCACATGTAGGACAGCATGGCCAGGTAGCCGGTGCCGATCCCGGCCATCCGGCCGAGCCCCGCGTGCACGTAGGAGTAGAAGGCTCCCGCGGATCGGACGAAGGGCGTCATGGTGGTGAATCCGATGACGAAGAGCAGGAGCACGGCGAGCGTCGCGAGGTACGCGGTCGGCAGGCCTGCACCGTTGCCCAGCGCGAGCCCGAGCGCCATCGGCCCTCCGACGACGCAGAGCGGGGCCGCGCCCGCGATGATGATGAGAGAGATCGCGACAACGCCGAGCTTGCCGTGCAGACGGGCCGGACGCTCGGACACCGCGCTCTCGTGGGTCCTGATGGTCATGTCATCCTTCATGCGATGATTCGCCGCGCCGCCGCGGTCAGGGGATCAGCAGCTGGCGCAGCTGGGCACCGCCGGCGAGATCCGCCAGAGCCTGCGCCGCCTCGTCGAGTGGCCTGCGGGCCGTGATCAGCTCGTCGAGGAGCAGTTCGCCACTCATGTACAGGTCGACGAGTTTCGGGATGTCGAACTGCGGCCGGATGCTGCCGTAGTTGGAACCGAGGATCCGCGCGTCCATCTCGGCGAGCGCGAGCGGCTCGAAGGAGGCCGTCGCGCCCGCGGCCGGGAGCCCGACGACGACTGCGGCACCGCCGAGGGCGAGGGCACGGATCGCGGCCTCGGTGGTGCTCACGTGCCCGATCGCGTCGAAGGCGAAGTCCACCCCGTCGGGCATCAGGTCGCGCAACGCGTCGACCGCGTCCGCGCCATCGAGGCCGATCGCGTCGGTGGCGCCGAAGGTCTTCGCGAGCGCGGCCCGTTCGGGGGAGAGATCGACGGCGACGATCCGCTCCGCACCCTGCATGCGGGCGCCCTGGACGATGTTGAGTCCGACTCCGCCGCAGCCGATCACCGCGACGGTGGATCCGGCCGTCACCTTGGCCGTGTTGACGACAGCACCGACGCCGGTGGCGGCGGCGCACCCCACCAGCGCGATGGATTCGAGCGGTGCGTCGTCGCGGACCTTGATCGCGCCGGTCGCGGGGACGACGACCTCCTCGGCCCACGAGGACACTCCGAGGTAATGGTTGACGCGCTGCCCACCGCGGCTGAGCCGGCTGGTGCCGTCGAGCAGGCTGCCGGTGGTGTTGATGACCGTCGCGACTTGATGGCACCGGGTCTCCCGCCCGGCGCGGCATTCGCGACATTCACCGCAGTACGGGTTCCACGACAGCACGACGTGGTCGCCCACTGCCAGATGCGTGACATCTGGGCCGACCTCGGTGATCACACCCGAGCCCTCGTGACCCGGCACCAGGGGCGCGGGGACCGGCCACTCACCCCGGACGAGGTGCAATTCCGAGTGACACACCCCCGCCGCCGCGATCCGGACGCGGACCTCGTTGCGCAAGGGCGCAGCGAGGTCGATGTCGGTGGTCTCGACGGCGGTGTGTTTGTCGGTGAACAATGCGGCGCGCATGACTCGACTCCTTTGCGGGGCAAGGTGATTGGTGGGACCACACACCCGTCATGGGCCGGCTCAGCTGCTGAAGCGGTGTGGCGTGCATCTCACTGTGGCGGCTCGGTGCGTGGATCGGCCACAGCATGTTTCAGCCACTTGCGCGGCGAAGCGGTGCAGATTGCACTCCGCGCACCAGTCCGAGTCCGGCGCGAGCCGGGAGGGGTGAGATTTCCACCACTGCGCCCCACAAGACGCTGAGATTCGTTGTGGTGTGCGCCACACAGGGACCGGCAACCTGAATACCTCACGACGCGCTCGGCACAGGAAGGTAGCGAGGGGATGAGCAATACAGCACCCGGCCCGGAGTACTTCGACGTCGTCATCATCGGCGGAGGAATCTCGGGTATCGGCGCCGCGACGTACATCACCCAGGAGTTCCCGAACAAGAAGGTGGTGCTCCTCGAGGGGCGCGATTCCATCGGCGGCACGTGGGATCTGTTCAAGTACCCCGGCATTCGCTCCGATTCGGACCTGCACACCTTCGCGTACGAGTTCAAGAGCTGGAAGGACGAGAACGCGATCGCCGACGCCCCGCTGATCCTCGACTACCTCGCGGAAACCGTCGACGAGTACGGCCTCGCCGATCGCATCCGCTACCGGCACAAGGTGGTCTCGGCCGCATGGTCGAGCGATGACGCCGAGTGGCTGCTCAACGTCGACGTGACAGAGACCGACGGCACCGTGCGCCGGGATGTCGTCAAGGCCGGCTGGGTGTTCGGCGCCACCGGCTACTACGACTACGAGAAGGGCTTCACCCCGGAGTTCCCGGGCCGTGAAGACTTCACCGGCGACATCATCCACCCGCAGCACTGGCCCGAGGGCTACGACTACTCCGGGAAAAAGGTCGTGGTGATCGGCAGCGGCGCCACCGCGATCACGCTGATCCCGTCCATGCTCAAGGGCGACGGCGCGGCCGCGCACGTCACGATGCTGCAGCGCACGCCGACCTACATCCTGACGCTGCCGCGGGTGGACTCCCTGAGTCTGAAGCTCACCCGCCTGCTCGGCGAGCGCGGCGGCTACCTGGCCACCCGGTGGAAGAACATCCTCACCGACTGGACCGTTGTCCAGCTGCTGACTCGGTTCCCGAACGCCTCCCGCCGCTTCATCCGCAGCGTCAACGTCAAGGAGCTGCCCGCAGGCTTCGACGTCGACAAGCATTTCAACCCGCCGTACAACCCGTGGGAGCAGCGCCTGTGTCTCGCGCCCGACGGTGACTTCTTCCAGGCCATCCGCGACGGCGGCGCCTCGGTGGTGACCGACCGCATTCGCCGATTCACCGCCACCGGTATCGAACTCGAGTGCGGCGAGCACTTGGACGCCGACGTCATCATCACCGCGACCGGGCTGAACCTGCGCCTCTTCGGCGGCATCGACCTCACCGTGGACGGGCGCCCCGTCGACCTGCCCAACACCGTGGTGTACCGCGGCATGATGCTCTCCGGCGTGCCGAACTGGATGAACGCGATCGGCTACACCAAGTCGTCCTGGACGCTCAAGATCGGACTGCTCGGCAAGAGCATCGTCGAGTTGCTGCGCCACATGGACACCCACGGCTACGACACCGCCGTCCCGCACGCACCCGCAGGCGTCGGCACCCGCTCCATGCTCGATCTCAACTCGGGCTACATGCAGCGCGCCAAGAACGATCTGCCGCGCCAGGGCGACGCCATGCCCTGGAAGACGGAGAACGTTTTTCTCGATGACCGGAAGATGTATCGCGGCTCCGTGATCGATGAGAACCTCCGGTTCAGCTCCCGCCTCGAGCGCGAGCTCAGCGGCCGCACCGTCGTGGAAGCAGCACGGTCATGACCGTGACCGCGCAGGCTGCCGCGCCCGCACAGGCGCCCGCCGCGCTGAGCGTCGCCGAGCGGCTGCAGCGCGCCGCGCTCGGCAGCATCCCCGGCGGTCTGCTCCGCCGGATCGCGCCGCGGGTGGTCAACGCCGACGGCGACGTGATGGCGCCCGAGATCGCGCTACTGCTGAAGGCCACCGCAAGCGCACCGGACTTCAGCGACGGCACTCCGGAACAGGCGCGAGCGATGGTCGCGAACGACTCGCGGGTGTTCGCCGACAAGGCACCAGCGGGCGTGCGGGTCGAGCCCGAGATCGTGCTGCCGACCGGCCTGCGCGCGACCATGTATCGGCCGGCGGTGCCCTCGAATGCCCTGGTTCTGTTCCTGCACGGCGGCGGTTTCGTCCTGAGCAGCAGGCAGGACTACGACGTGCCCGTCCGCTTGATCGCCGACGGTGCGGGCGTCAACGTGCTCTCGGTCGAGTACGGCTTGGCGCCGGAATCACCGTTCCCCGGGCCCGTCGACGACGCGGTCACCGCCTGGCGGTTCGCCGTCGAGCACTGCGCCCAGTGGGGGATCGACCCCGCGCGGATCGTGCTGCTCGGCGACAGCGCAGGCGGCAATCTGTGCGCCGTGCTGGCCAACATCGTGGCGGGCGAACAGGTCCGGCCCTTCCTACAGGTGCTCATGTACCCGGTCGTGGACGCGGTGGGAAACTACGCCTCGCGCAAGGAGTTCGCCGACAACGCGGCACTGTCGGCCAAGCAGATCGATTGGCTGACGGACCTGTACCTGCCGGACCGGACATACGCACTCGACCCGCGGGTTTCGCCGATCCTCGCCGAGGACCTGTCCGGCACGCCGCCGACGCTGATCACCGTGGCCGGTTTCGATCCCCTCCGGGACGAGGCGCTCGCCTACGCCGCGCGACTCGAGGAGGCAGGCATCCCGGTTCGTGTCTTCCGGGAGAGCGGCCTGGTGCACGGCTATGTCTCGATGACGCGCATCAGCCCCACGGCCCGCGCTGCGCTCGATCGGGTCACCGACGCTGTCCGTACCGCACTCGAGGAGTCCTGATGAGCACCACCCGCATGATTCTCGTCCTGCTCGCCGACCTCGCGATGGTCGGGGCCGGGTTCTACTACGGCATCAGGTTGCTCCGCGGCTTCCGCAACTTCCTCCTCGGTCTCGAATGGGTCGTGATGGCGGTGTCCGGCGTGAACGTGCTGTACCTCGCCGCGATCAACGTGGATCACGAGAGCCTCAGCTACCACGCCATGGTCTTCTTCGACGCCTTCTCCCGCTCGTTCGGTATGACGGTGATCCTCGTCGTCGGCCTGATGGCGGTGACGCACCGATACCGCCCGAGCTGGGTGGTGGAGGCCCTCGCCATCGTGGCCGGTATCGCGGTGGGCCTCAACCGTGCCCTCGAGCCCCGGCCGGTGGAACCGAGCTGGGCGATCTTCTACCTCGTGATGAACCTCGCCGCCGCGCTGTTCGTGTTCGTCTACCTGGTGCCGAAGCTGTGGCGCGGGGGCGATCGCGGCAACGCGACCTGGGTGGCGCTGGGCGCCGCGCTCGGCGCCTACGTGGCCATCATCTACGACTACTTCCCGATCCCCGGCGACGACGCGGAGCACACGCTGTTCTACATCATCTCGCTGACGATCTGGGCACTGATGATCGTGACCTTCTCGCGCGGCTACCTCGCCCTCGAACGGCTCAACGCGCAGGCGGACGCGCGCACGTCGGCTCCGGAAGCGGCATCGCCCTCCGCTCGGTGATCAAGAACTGAAATCCTCGAGCCTGCCCGGCTTTGTGAAGAAAGGCGCTGGTCGTCCATGGCCCTGGAATCGTCACGGACCGCATTCGAACGAGCCCGCCGCAGCGTCGGCGGCGGCGTGGGGTCCGGCCTGCGCGCCGCGATGCGTCCCCATCCGCTCTTCGTGCGAGAAGCACGGGGCGCGCAGCTGTGGGACCTGGACGGCGACCGCTACGTCGACTACGTGATGGCCTGGGGCCCGCTCGTGCTCGGACACAGCGATCCGCGCATCCTGTCCGCGGTGTCCGAGGCCGCGACGAAGATGCAGGTCGTCGGCACGGGCCACGCCCTCGAATATCTCGCCGCGGAAGCGGTTCTCGACGCCGTACCGCATGGCGAGCGGCTGCTGTGGAGCAATACCGGAACCGAAGCGGTGCAGGTCGCGCTGCGGCTCGCCCGAGCCGCGACCGGGCGGCGTCGCGTCCTCAAGTTCGCCAAGAGCTACCACGGCTGGCACGACACCGTCTACGCCGGGATGTCCGAGGACGACAGCGACCGACCCGCGCGCCCGGGCAGCAAAGGCCAATCGCCCAGCGTTTTGGACGATCTGGTCGTGGCGCGCTTCAACGACGTCCACCTGGCCGAGCGTCTCCTGCGCGAGTCCAGCGAACGGGACATCGCGGCGGTGCTCATCGACCCGGTGATGAGCAACGCCGGTGTCGAGGCGCCCGCGCCGGAGTTCCTGTCCACGCTGCGAGATCTCTGTGACCGCCACGGCGTCGTCCTCGTTTTCGACGAGGTGATCGCCGGGTTCCGGATCGCACGTGGCGGCGCCGCCGAGAAATACGGTGTGCTCCCCGACCTGTCGGTCTTCGGAAAGGCGATGGCCGGCGGATTCACCCAGAGCGCCGTCGTCGGCCGAGCGGACCTGGTCGACCAGGTGACCAACGGCGTCACCCATGCCGGCACCTTCAACGCCAACCCCATCGCACTCGCGGCCGTCGAGGCGACGATGCGCGTACTGGCCGACCCCGATGTCTACGAGGAACTCGAGACGATCTCCGCCGAGTTCCACTCCGTCGTCGGCGCTGTTCTCGGTTCGGTTCCCGGCAGCGGCAGCTTCAACCGCGTCGGCTCGCTCCTCCAATACGTCCCCGCGGGCGGGACCACCGGACTCCACGGCACCGGCGGGCTCTGGACAACGATCATGGAAGGGATGCTGCGGCAGGGTTTCCTGTTCATGCCTTCCGGCAAAATATTCCTCAGCACAGCGCACACCACCGCCGACATCGAGGCAACGGCCGCGGCACTCCTGCAAGTCATTTCGCTTTCTTCCAGCCGAGACGGAACCGACCTCACCGGCGACTGAAAGCGCTGATTCGGCTGCGGAGCAGCGAGGGTCGGCTCAGACGATTCGCCTCGCGCTGGAGTTCCAATATCCTTGTTTGATATGCGACCCGAATCCTGTTGTGGTAGTTGGTCGTGAAACGGCGGGGCAGAGCAGCTTTCGGTATTTCCGTTCCCGGTGTCGATCTCGACCGGCCGGTGCCCCCGCGGGTTGTGTCCGTGCTGGGTTACGCGGCGCACGGGTCGCCTCGATCTGCTAAGAGGCGTATGTTCTCGCAACCGCGGGTTTGGTGTCTGGCTGTACGGCGACGACAGGCTGGGCTCTCGCCGACCACTTGGCCGCCGAGTATCCGGCTGTCCGGGGCCGGATTGCCCACTCGTCGATCGACCTCAGGGGGAGTGCACGGCTGACGTCGACAACGGCGGGGTCGTACACGACAGGCGGCGGGGGGTATCCGTCGACGATGAGCGAGGACAGCAGGTTTTCGGAAGCACGTTGCTGATCTGCCGGTAAGGATCGTCGGTGACTTCGACACCGAGGAGAACGATGCGACGACATTGCTGGGGCCGGCTCTTGCTGGTGTGTGCCGCGGTTGTGAACCAATCGCCGGCCGCGGCTGTCTTCTCGATCGATCGTGGATGCGCCATGGACGAGCGCGAACCCGTCGATGATGTCAGGCTCCTCCTGCGCCACCGCGGACTGCTGTTCGCGATCCTGAGTTATGAAAACCGGGCAGTCTACGGCGGTTTCGGACTGGCGATGGCGATGGTCCTGATCTGGTCGGCCGTCGGCGACGGGGCGACGCAGGGCGGTGCGGCCTTGACAGTGGGTATGGCGCTGGCCGGGATGGCGATCGGCGCGTCCGTCGTGTGCACGGCGGCGGAAGCAGGGCCGCGATCGTGGCCACCACAGCAGGCGATGCCATCACACCGACGACCGCGACGGCGCGGCGCCGCGTGGTGTGGCTGTGGCCGGGCCAGGCTGCCTACTTCGGCCCGTCCTTCCACCTCGACACACATTCCGCCGCTGTCCATACTCTGGCATTCGGGATCGATGCCGCCTTCACCATCACAACGAGCCGGAGGCCGGCTCGGCGGCTTCGCAGCGTGTTGATACCAGCGCGGATGCCGCACCGGATCGAAGGCAGCGGGCGAATGCTGTTCTTCTACCTGGATGCGGACAGCGGCCGCATCGAGCGCGTGCGCAGCGCGATGCGGGACCGATCGACATCGGCCCCCGCCGAACACGGAGCTACGGCAAAGCTGATCGGCTACCTGACCGGTCCTGGCCGGCCCGATCCCGCCGATATCCGGCGAATCGTGCTCGGTGACCGCACGTCTTCACCCATCGACCACCGGATCCGACAGACGATGGAAACGCAACTCGCCGATCCCAGAGGAGCGCCGGCCGCGACGGTCGCGGCCGCCACGGCCGGATTGTCGGAATCCCGATTCCTGCACCTTTTCACAGCTCAGTCCGGCACCAGCTATCGTCGGTACCGGTTGTGGGCCCGGCTGCTGTATGTCGGGTCCGCTGTCGCCGAGGGCAAGGATCTGACCACCGCGGCCGCGGATGCCGGGTTCGCCTCGGCAAGCCATTTCAGTGACACATTCCGAGCCCTGTTCGGGCTCACCGCGACAGCCGTCCTGTCGCACGGCACCGAGATCATCACCATGACGCGGTGATCCCGACGCCAGGCACGGTTCGTGATTCCCGTCAACAGTCGAATGGACTCGTGGCAGCCATTTTTCGCGATTCGCGAGCGTGAAGAGTAAGGATTTTCGTCATGTCTTCGGATCTGTCGTCGAACCCAGCCGAACACACTCGCCGAATCAGGGCGGCCTATGACCGGTTGGCGCCGGTCTGGTCCGCGTCGACCGACGAGGGTCCCTTCAACGGAGGGTTGGAAAGACCCGCGCTACGCGAGCTTGTGCCTACTCCACTGAAGGGAGCCGTCATACTCGATGCCGGCTGTGGTTCCGGTGCCCAGTGCGAATGGTTTCTCGATGCCGGCGCCGAGGTGACCGGAATCGATATCAGCCCGAGAATGGTCGAGGAAGCCGAACGCCGCTGCGCCGGACGCGGCCGGTTCATGGTAGCCGACCTGGCAGAGCCTCTTCGGCTCCAAGCAGAATCGTTCGACGGAATCACCTGCTCGCTCGCCCTGCACTACGTTCGCGACTGGACTATTCCGCTTCGATCGTTCGCCGACGCGCTACGGCCTGGTGGCTGGCTCGTGCTCTCGCTGGATCATCCGTTCGGGCCGCCGCTACCCGATCAGCACGGCGGCTACTTCGCCACCGAGCTCGTCAGCGATACCTGGACCAAGAATGGAGTCGAAGTCACCCAACACTTCTGGCGCCGGCCTCTGTCGGCGGTCGTCACCGCCTTCGCGGGTGCCGGGTTCGTTGTCGACCGGATCGGTGAGCCGCAACCCAGCGCCGAGGCGCTCGAGCGGTGGCCCGACGAACTCGGTCCGGTAGCGGGAGTGCCGATGTTCATCGTGTACCGGCTCCTGAAGCGCCCGGCGATCGACCGGGCCTAGCGGTCTGCCTCACCGCTACAGCCCCGCCTGCCGGACCGAGTAGCCGAGGTCCGCGAGCCGAGCGAGCAGGTGCCTGAAGTTGGCTGCTTCTCCTGTGGGCAGGGCCGAGTGGAGGAAGTCGTCCTCCACCACCCTGACCTGTCGTGGACGCGGGGCTCGACACCTGCCCCGAGGCAGTCGACGACGCGGAAGTTTTCGCCTGCGTCCTCGCTCTTTCACAGCGCGGCCGACGAACGCTGACCGGTGCGGAACTCCACCCCGCAGGCCCGCAAGATGCGTGCTGAGGCAGTGCTGTACCCGGAGGCCACGGCCGTGCGCAGGCAATGAGCCCGGCCGCCGAGTCCATCGACTCGGCTGCCCCGCCATCGAGGAAGACACGTTCGACGCCTATCGCAGCAGGAGGCGCCGGGCATTCGAACACGCCGGACCATACCGAGGAGACGTGTATGGCCGGCGAATCCGATTTCGGGAAGGAACATTGCATGGAGATGCCGAAGGTGACAGTGCGGAAGATGTCGGAAGCGGAGTACCGGCAAGCTACCGAACAACGCGAATGCGAGGGCATTCGCGCGCTCACCCGGTTCATGGACGAGGATGAGGCACGAAATCGGGTGACGCAGGGTACCGCACACTTCCTTCCCGACGGACGCGACACTGAGGGCCATCATCTCCTCGTCGCAGAAAACGAATCCGGTGAGGTCGTCGGAAACGCATGGGTCGGCCCCGATCCCGAAGGCACCACCGGAACAGCCGAGTCGGCATGGCTGTACGACATCAACGTCGTCGAGTCCTACCGCCGCCGCGGCTACGGTTCGGCGATCCTCGCCGCCGTGGAGGATCTGGTCGCGGAAGAGGGCCGAACACGGCTGGGGCTCAATGTCGTCGGTGACAACTACACGGCGATCGCGCTCTACCGACGCAGCGGCTACCAGGTCGCATCGATGGTGATGGACAAACCGCTCGACAAGTAGTCGGTCGCGCTGCCCATCGGCATGCGGAAACCCTGCGGATCGTAACGCTCCTAGCCGGCGCGTCCCTACGACAATTGGCCGTCGCCGACCGGCTGGGCCGATCTGTTCTACCGTGGGGTGAAGTCGTCGAGACCGTTGACGCGCGTGTTGTGTGCAGCCCGAATAAGCCAGCGATCGTCTCGCCGTACCAGAATCATGGTGATCAGGCCATGGCGGTCCTCGGCTTTCTCGGTAGCGGGGATCCGGTGCTCCGGCCACTTCCAGCGGGTGTGGACCAGAACGACATCGGGCGCGATGTGCTGGATATCGAGGATGTCCTGGGAATAGTTGCGCTTCTGCGCGATCACCGTTTCGGGGACGTCCTCGTGACCATGCACGTTCTCCGCTCGTGAGCGCCACCAGAGTCCACGATGGGTGATGAAGTCGGAGTCCTCGGTGAACAGGTTGCCCCACTCGCGCATGTCGTGGCGCACCCAGAGATCTGTGTAGTCCGCGAGGAGTGCGCGGATCTGGGGTTCGGTATCTTGTTGCACCACTCGAGGGTCCTACCTCAACTTCCGTTGAGGTCAAGGGGTGACGAGCGACACCGTCTTCGGCGCTGCGAGAGGGGGAGCACACCTGCGAAGCATCCGCGTCCTCGGGGACATGCAGCGACACCGGTGCTTCCGGCCGCCGCCTTCGCGCGCATATCAAGGCGGGCGTCGAACTGATGAACGCCCCTTCACTCACAAGAGTCATCCGAACCCACGGTTTGCTGCGCACCAGCGAAAAATCAGACACCGAAGGACATTCCGATGATGTGCTGACGGGCGGCCTGATCGCACTGCCTGCGTCTCGTGCTATCGGCCCCGTTCGGTCCTGACGACGCCGCAGATTCGCGAGTTGGACCCGAAGCACGAGGGCGGTCACCCGATGACACGCGATGAGATCTCTCGCCTCGCTGAAGCGTTGGGCGCGATGGCAACAATTCTGCGGAGGGCGGGCTACGCCCCAGCGGTTGGGCCCCGACACCGACTGCAGCGATTTCCCGGGCGAGGGGTCGGGGCGCGGGGCGACCCGCACCGGCTGGACGCGATGGCGACGGCATCGGTTGCAATCGCAACTAGGCGGTGCGCGAGCGAGCCACCTGGGGAAGGAGCACATATCTGGCCAGCTTTGCGACCCAGCCCTGGTGTGCCAGTCGGTTGCTGACCGCGCGCGGGAACACGTTATTGCAGTCGGACGCCTTCGGACGTCTCGCTCGACGAGATCCGCGGCCGGTCCGAAGTAGCGCTCGAGCTCATCGTCCGCACCCCGGGCATCGACACGTTCAGCTACTACGGTCTGCACCATTACCTGTTGGTGCAACCCGCGTCGACGGGAAGGTTGACTCCCGTGATGTAGCGAGCTTCATCCGACACCAGCCAGATAACCGCATTCGAGAGGTCACTGGGCTCGGTCAGCTGAACCGGCAGCGCATTTTTCATGATCTCGCCCATCATCGAGTACTTTTCGAATAGGGCATCGGACGCTGCGTTGACCGTCATCGGAGTATTCACCGCCGTTGGGTGTACTGCATTGACCCGAATATTGTACTCGGCAAGCGAATTGGCGAACATTCGAGTAAGGCCGACCACGCCGTGCTTGGCTGCCGTGTAGCCCTCGAATCCTGCTCGTAAGAGGCCGAAACCCTTGAGCCCGGCGGTCGATCCGGTCAGCACGATCGATCCCGGACGGCCGGACTCGATCATGATCGGAGTGGCCGCGCGGATCGTGTTCCACACTCCCGTGAGATTCACATCCACCACATCGCGGAAGGATCGAATCGGATCTGGTTCGTCGACACTGAGCACCGAGATACCTGCATTCGCACACACCACATCGATGTGGCCGAACTCATCCACGCCCGCCTGCAAAACGGTCCGCAGGGCATTCTGGTCCCGAACGTCCGCTTGCCTGGCGACGATTCGCCGACCCGCGGCCTCTACCTGTTTCACAGTCAGCTCCAGGTCCTCAGGCGTGGCCATCGGATAGGGCACGGTAGGAATTTGGTCGCAGATGTCGACCGCGATGATGTCCGCACCTTCCTCGGCCATTCTGACCGCATGTGAACGACCTTGTCCCCGAGCGGCACCCGTGATGAATGCGACTTTTCCGTCGAGTCGACCCATTTTCTCTTCCCTTCGATTCAGTGGACGGTGAACGGCGATGTGCTGTCAGATCACCCCGTCACGCCGCAGGCGCCCGAGCGTCTCGGTATCGATGCCGAGTCGTTCGCGCAGGACATCGTCGGTGTCCTGACCCAGCCGCGGTGCCTCGCCCGGACTGTCCTGCACGGAAACGTCGCCGACCCGCACCGGTGAGCCGAACACCCACTGCTGGTTTCCGCCGCGGGTGGTCACCGGCGCCAGCATGCCGCGCTCGCGCAGGTGCGGGTCGTCGAAGAGGCTCTTCAGCGAGCGGACGGGAGCGCAGGGCACGCCGGCTTCTTCCAAGAGCGCGACGGCCTTGTCGGTCGAGTGCTGGGACGTCCACCCCTGCAGGTAGTCGTCTACGTCGTCGATCCACTGAACCCGCGCCTCGTTGGAGGTGAAACGCGGATCCGCATCGAGTTCGGGACGCCCCATCAGCCCGCATAGTGCGGTCCAGTGCCGGTCGCTGATCCCGAGTACGGCCACCCAGCCGTCCATGGTCGGATAGACGTTGTACGGCGCGACGCCGAGTCCGCCGTGCCGATTGCCG
Source organism: Nocardia cyriacigeorgica (assembly GCF_010858045.1). GTDB lineage: Bacteria > Actinomycetota > Actinomycetes > Mycobacteriales > Mycobacteriaceae > Nocardia > Nocardia cyriacigeorgica_E. The sequence continues at coordinate 68,578 of NZ_JAAGVC010000008.1, read as the reverse complement.
GTGCGTTCCGGAGCGGTGCCGTCGCTGTCGAGGTAGCCCGAGAGATTGGATGTCAGGCTCGGGAGAACGGCGTCCTGCATGGATACCTCGACCCGGGTACCGACGCCGGTCCGGTCACGCTCGACCAATGCGGCCAGTACGCCGGCTGCCAGATGGACACCACCCATGAAATCGGCGACCGCGATCCCGGACTTCACCGGCGGGCGGTCGGCGAAACCCGTCACCGCCATTACTCCGGTCGTCGCCTGAATGGTGAGGTCCATGGCCTTGAGGTGCGCGTTGGGTCCCGTGCTGCCGTACCCGGTGCCCGAGGCGTACACCAAGCGCGGGTTGATCTCGCGCAGGACGTCGTAGCTGAGACCGAGGCGGTTCATCGCCCCGGGCGCGTAGTTCTCGACCAGCACATCCGCATCGACGACGAGGCGTTTGAGAAGTTCACGTCCTCGCTCGGTCTTGAGGTCCAGGCGCACCCCGCGCTTGCCGGCATTCAGCAGTGCGAACGCGGCGGTCGGCTCCTCGGTCCGCCGCAACCGCACCGCCTCACCGCCGGGCGGCTCGATCTTGATGACGTCGGCACCCAAGCGTGCCAGCAGCATCGAGCAGTACGGTCCCAGGTATACCTGGCCGAGATCGAGAACTGTCACACCGGACAATGCGGCCATTGGTGCCACCCTTCGACTATTCGCGTGAATTTCGTGCCGGTCGTCTCGGTCGGGCAACCCTTGCGGCGTGTGCTGACCACTGCCGACCTCGCTCAGGACGTAGCAGTCAGGAAGAATTGGTATGGTTTGTCGAGCAAATCGCGGCCGATGAGCATCTTCTGCACCTCGTTCGGTCCCTCGCCGATCCGGCGGATCCGCAGCTCTCGATACCAGCGTTCCAGCGGCATCTCCTTGGCCATGCCCATGCCGCCGTGGATCTGCATCGACCGGTCGACCACCCGCGCGGCGGCCTCGGTCGCGACGAGCTTCGCCATCGCGGCGTTGGCCCGGAACGGGAGACCGGCATCCGCGCGGGACGCCGCCTCCAATACGAGCAGTGTGGCGGTGCGGATGTCTCTCTCGTTGTCGATGAGCATCCACTCGATGCCCTGGTGTTCGGCAAGCGTTTTGCCGAACACCGAACGGACCTTGGCGTATTCGATCGCCATCTCCTGGGCGCGGACGGCGACGCCGATGCAGCCTGCGCTGTACGGGATCCGGTTGGCTGTGAGCTTCTTGTTGGCCAACGCGAATCCGCGACCGACCTGCCCGAGTACGTTGCGGCCCGGCACCCGGACATCGGTGAACTGCAGTTCGCTGGCCTCGTGGCCGGTACGGATGGTCGGGATGACGCGCCGGACCTCGAATCCGGGAGAGTCCGTGTCGACGATGAAACAGGTGATGCCTGCCTTCGCGTCACCGTCGGCTTCGGTGCGAGCGAACACCAACGCGTAATCGGCATCGGCCCCAAGACTGATCCACATCTTGGAGCCGTTGATGATCCAGTCGCCACCGTCGCGGCGAGCCGAAGTCCTGATCGACCCGCGCGGGTCGCTGCCGCCCGAGGGCTCGGTCAAGGCGAAGCAACCGATTTTGTCACCGTTCAGCGTCGGCCAGAGATAGCGTTCTTTCTGGTCTTCGGTGGCATCGGTCAGCGCGGCCAGCGGCATCGGGCCGAATGCTTCGTAGCACGGCGTGTACAGCCCCGCGCGGTGCTGCGAGGTCTCGATGGCGATGAGACTGCGGGTGAAGACGTCGAGCCCGGGTCCACCGTGGTCCTCGTCGAGTTCGATGTTGTACAGGCCCATCTGGCGTACGCGGTCGCGCAGCCTGTCCCGCACCTCGGGCGCGATCCGGCTCGCGTCCGGGTCGAGGTCATGTTCGAGCGGCACGACCTCCGTGCGGACGAACTTGCGCACCATCTGGACGAGTTCGAGCTGCTCATCGGTGAGAACGAGTGACATTGCCAGGTCTCCCCTTGTCATGTCCGGTCCGCGGCAGCATGCGTGCGCCGCAGATCGTGATAGCGGTCGAGGTATTGGGCGTTGACCTCGTAGCGGAAAAGCAACGGCGCCGATGCCGACGCCAGACGGTCGCGGAGTTCGCCCCGTAGGCCGAAGAGCGCGCGGCCGCCGGCATAGCCGACTTCGATCACGCGGCCCGCCTCGTCGGCGAGTTCGTACACCCCTACCGATACCGGGCACTTCCGCACGGCCTCTGCGGTCAGCGGCGCCCACGGATGGCGGATCGACGCGGCGTTCATGCCGGTACCCCCGCCGCCCGCGCGAGCGCGGCCGCTTCGGCCTTCCGCGCCGCCACCGCCTCGTCGAGGACGCTCTCGGGCACGGTGACGGTGCGCGACCGCACGAATTCCCCGAGTCCTTTGGCCTGGGGATCGATCCTGGTCGTCGAGGCCACTCCGTCGTCGAGCAGCCCGCGGATCACGAAGTTGACCGCACGCAGGTTCGGAAGCTCGTATCGGTCGATGTGCAGATCCGCTGTCTCGGGCAACAGGTCCCGGAACCGGTCGATGGTGAGATACTCCCGCAGCCAGGCATGTCCGAGATCGCCGAGGGCGAACAGGCCGACATTGGCGTTTCCGCCCTTGTCTCCGGAACGCGCCCCGACCAGCTGACCGAGGTGCGCCCGGATGGTCTCCCCACCGAGATCGGTAGGTTCTTTCGTCATTTCCCGAGCCGGGGGGATCGGCGCGACCGGCGGATCGACGATGACCGTCGAGGTCCCGTCGGCGAAATTCACCGTGTGGCGCACCATTTCTCGGGGGATGAGCGTGGGCCAGTAGACCCCGTAGGCGCTGGTGGAGCGGCTGCTGTCCAGATCCGCCGCGAAACCGGCGTAGCTGGTGAGCGCAAGCGATGCCAGGGCGTCGAACAGCGGGCGTCCGAGCTTGTCCTGGTCCTGGTCCTTGATCGTGACGAGCAGTCGCGAGACGGCATCGGCGTTATGCGTGGCCGTCGGATCGGCGCGTAGCAGGGTCGTCTCCACCTCGTCGAAACAGTCCAGGCCTCCCAGCTCGTGGGACAGTCCGTCGAGGAACATCTGTGCCTTCAGATCCGCCTCGTCACCGGTGATCAGCACGGTCAGCGTCTGCTTGTATCCGCCGAGGTAGTTGACGCAGACTTTGAGCTCCGGCGGCGGCGGCGTGCCGCGGGTTCCGGTCACTGCGACTCGATCGGGCCCGACCTGCTCGACCGTGCAGGTGGTGAAATCCGCGGTCACATCCGGATTGGGGTACTGCGGGGCCGCGATCTCGTACAGCAATTGCGAGGTCACCGTGCCCACGGTGACGGCGCCACCGGTGCCTTCGTGCTTCGTGATGACCGATGATCCGTCCGGAAACATCTCCGCGATCGGGAATCCGATATGGCGCATATCCGGAATATCGGCCGAGAACGAGTAGTTGCCGCCGGTGGCCTGCCCGCTGCACTCGATGATATGGCCCGCCGCGACCGCGCCCGCCAATCGATCCCAATCATCGCGTGCCCAATCGAATGCCCACGCGGCCGGCCCGACCACCAGCGCCGCATCGGTCACGCGCGGACAGATCACCACATCCGCGCCCGCACCGAGCGCTTCGGCGATCCCCCACCCGCCGAGATATGCGTTGGCGGTCACGATCTCCTTGTCCAGGTCGCGCAGGGGCCGCCCGGTATCCAGGTGCGCGAAGGGCAGATCCGCGGTGGTGAGCTCGCGCAAGACGTCATCGCCGCTGACATACGCGATCGACGGGTTCAGCCCGAGCCGGCTCGACAGTTCACCCAGGCGTTCGGACAGCCCGGCGGGATTCAGTCCGCCGGCGTTCACGACCACCTTGATGCCGCGGTCGAGGCAGGTTCCCAACACCTCTTCCATGTGCGCGAGAAACGTTGTCGCGTATCCGGCATCCGGGTTGCGGCGGCGTGTCTTCCAGAGGATCATCATCGTGAGCTCCGCCAAATAGTCGCCGGTGAGCACATCGATCGGGCCGCCGTCGACCATCTCCCGGGCTCCGGAGATCCGGTCGCCGTAGAATCCGGAACAGTTCGCGATCCGCAGCATCTCTCGAGTCATTTCGTTCCTCCTGCGGCCCGTCGCGGAAGCCGGATGCGGGCGGTCCCGGGTGCGCACACCGCCCCGTCGCTCCCACGCACCTCTTCCACATCGATCAGGACGGTGCCCGTGCGGCCATCGTCGTCCGGCTCCAGCGCGGTGACCCGGCCGCGGCAGGTCAGCACGTCGCCGGGAACGGCATACCGGCGGACCGACATGTCGATCATCTCCACGGCGCCGGCCGGTCCGGCGACCTCGGTGCAGAATCGAGTCAGAAACGCGCCGTGCAGGTGCGACTGGACGAGCACGTCCGGGTAGCCTTCGGTGGCGGCGTAGTCCTTGTCGTAGTGGATGCGGTGCGGATTCCAGGTCACTGCGCTGTACCGGAAGAGCTGAACGTGGGTCGTGTGCTCCGTGGTCTCGGGCAGCTCATCGCCCACCGTGAGGTCCTCGAAGTAGAGTTGCGCGGTCATGCGTCCTCTCCGTTCCGCACCAGCACACTGCGCTCGCAGGACATCAGCAGGACGCCCGCGTCGGTGCGGTAGCCGTTGTGGTAGCGAACGACCAGCATCGGCCCACTTCGTGTCTGTCGTAGGTCGACGTCGACGAGGCGGGCAGTCACGATCACCCGATCTCCGGCCACGAGTGGTTCGTGGAACTCCATCCGCTCGCCGCCGCCCATGATGCGATAGCCGCTCGTCGGCACCCCCACTGTCGATTCGTCTACCGATGTCCCGTCGGGCCGAAGCTCTTCCACCGGCGCGCCCGCGGTCCAGTCGACGATCGAGGGCAGCAGATTCAGCGGGGCGACGACATCGCGGAACCCGTGTGCACGGGCAGCCTCGCTGTCGTAGTGGATCGGATCGGTCAGCCCCACTGCACGGGCGTAGCGCGAGATCGTCGATGCCGTGACCACGCCGAGGTCGTTCTCGGTCGGCTTATCGGCATAAGAGCGAATCTCACGCATCAGGGCTTCGTCGACCACACCCGGCGTCGACAGCATCGACGCCCGCGCATCCTTCGACGGCATACGACTCCCAGCACTCTCGGGGTTACGGACATGTATAGGTCTAAATATGTATAGGAATGTAAGGGTTGGTCGATGGTCGCGCAACCCGCGAGGTCGACTGCCCTGGGCGGCTGTTGACATGCGAGCAGGGGAGACCTAGGGTAGTTGAATCGATTAATCCTATAAAGGATAGGGTTTGGGATCACGGATCCGGGCGCTGCCTTTCTGCCTAGCGGCGAGCGGCGCACGCGCTGACGCTTGCGGTGTGCCGACCACGTCAAGAGCGCGCCTTGCGCCATCTGTGCACGGGCGAGTCGGCAGCAGGCCGGTTCGGCTGACGCATCGATGCGGATCCCGTTTCACATAGCGGTCATGAACATATGTCTGTCGCTCACCGACAACAGCATGGAGGGATGCGGGTGGAATCCACGCATGTCGAGAACGGCGCGATAGCCGGAGATGAGCCGGCGCCGCTCGTGCGCGCCCTGGCACTGATCACGAATTTCGCCCCGGGGCCGGATCCGACGCTCGCCGACACCCGGTCCGGATTCGAGCGCATGCTCGCCGGGCTGCCGGTCCCCGAGGGACTCGTCATCGTCGACGAGCCCCTCGGCGGCGTTCGCTGTCTCCGGGTTCGTGCGACCGCGTCGCCGACGGCAGCGATGCTGATGCTGCACAGTGGCGGGTATGTAATGGGTTCCGCGGATGGATACGTCGGTTTCGCCGGCGCGCTCGCGCACGCGACAGGAACCGAAGTTGTCGCGTGCGACTATCGCCTGGCGCCGGAGCACCCGTTCCCGGCCGCGCTGGACGATGCGCGCGCCGCATTCGACTCGTTGGCCGCGCAATACGGCGCGCAGAACGTCGTGGTGCTCGGCGACAGCGCGGGTGGCGGGTTGACGACCGGGCTGCTGATGTCGCTTCGCGACGCGGGTGTGGCCCCACCGGCCTGCGGTGTGGTGATCTGCCCGGAGCTCGACCTGACAGCCTCGTCGGCCGGGCAGCGGCCCCGCGACAGCGATCCTGTTGTGAAGCAGGCAAGCGTCCGCAGGAACGGCGGCAGGTATCTGGGTGGCCGCGATCCGCGCGCGACGCCCTACGCGTCACCGCACTTCGGCTCGGGCAACGACCTGCCGCCGCTCCTCATCGTCGTGACGGATACCGAGTTCTTCTACGACGAGGCCGTCGACCTGGCCGAGCGTGTCACCGCCGCGGGTGGCCAGGCCACATTGTCGGTGTATCCGGGCCTGTTCCATATTTGGCCGCTGTTCTGGTCATTCCTGCCCGAGGCCCAGCAGGCCGTCGACGAGATCGCCGACTTCGTCACGAGTCGACTGCCGGGTGCGCGCAGGCCATCGGAAGTCTGCGCCGGACTGATGAAAGCAGGAGAATGAACGACAACCGAAGCGGCGTCACCATCATCACCGGCGCCGCGGGGACGATCGGGTCCGCGGTGGCTGATGCCCTGGCCGATGATCTGGGTGCGCTTGTCCTGGTCGATCGGGACCCGGACGGCCTCGCGGCTGCGGCCGAAAAGCTGAGCGATCGTGTCGACATCGTCACGGTGGCGGCCGACGTCACGTCCGAAGCCGATGTCGCGCGGTACGTCGAGGTCGCGGGCAGCCATGGTGAGATCACCGGGTTCGTCAACAACGCCGGTATCGAGGGCTGGATCGGCCCACTCGCCGACTACCCGGGGCCGGCGTTCGACGCGGTGCTCGCCGTCAACGTCAAGGGCGTCTTTCTGGGCCTCAAACATGCACTGCGACGGATGAACTCGGGCGGTTCGGTGGTGAACATGGCGAGTACCGCCGGCCTGCGAGGCGGCGCCAACATGGCGGCTTACGTCGCGTCCAAGCATGCGGTGGTCGGACTGACTCGCGCCGCGGCGATGGAGGCGGCACGGGCGGGCATTCGGGTGAATGCGGTCTGTCCCGCCGGAGTGGAAGGCCGCATGATCGAGTCGATCCAGTCCTCGATGAGCGTCACCGCACCGGCCGGTGACGGCCTCAGCCAGAAACCGATGGATCGTCTGGCCCGTCCCGACGAAATCGCCGCGTCCGTGCGATTCCTCTTGTCGACCGACAGCAGTTTCATCACCGGCGAGACCCTTGCCGTCGACGGCGGCAGGACGGCCTGACATGACGTTCCCCGACCACACCCGCGAAGGCGCAATGACAATCGACCCAGTCGTCGGCGAGATCGACTTCGATCCGGAGGCGCTCCGCAGTAAGTACCGCGCGGAACGCGACCGCCGCATTCGATCCGACGGTAAGTCCCAATACACCCCACCCAAGGGCGATTACGCGCGGTTCGGTGCCGACCCGTGGACCGAACCCCTCACTCGCGAACCGATCGCCGAGCACAGTTCGGTGATCGTCGTCGGCGGCGGGTACGGCGGTCTGCTGATGGGCGCCCGGTTGTACGAAGCCGGTATCACCGACGTCCGCATCATCGAGGTCGGCGGCGATTTCGGCGGCGTCTGGTACTGGAACCGGTATCCGGGCGCCATGTGCGACATCGAGGCGCATACCTATCTCCCGCTCATCGAGGAACTCGGATGGATTCCGAAGCATCGATACGCGTACGCACCGGAAATGCGGGCGCTCAGCCGCAAGATCGGCGAGACGTACCACCTCTACGACAAGGCGTGCTTCCAGACGGTTGTGACATCGGCGCGCTGGGACGACACCGCCAACAGGTGGATGGTCACCACCGACCGCGGTGACAAGCTGACCTGCGACTTCTTCGTGGTCTCCTGCGGCCGGATGAGCATTCCGAAGTTCCCGAGTCTTCCGGGGGTCGACGAATACGCGGGCCACATCTTCCATACCAGCCGTTGGGATTACGACTACACCGGCGGCCGCGACGATGGACAGCTCACCGGCCTGGCCGAGAAGCGCGTCGGCGTCGTGGGCACCGGTGCGACCGCGCTGCAGGTGGTGCCTGCGGTGGCACCGCACGTGAAGGAGCTCGTCGTCTTCCAGCGCACACCATCCACCGTCGGCGTGCGCGGTCAGCGCGAGGTCGGATCGGATTGGGTCGACCGGTCGACACCGGGCTGGCAGCGGCGGCGACGCGACAACTTCCAGCTGCACATCCAGAACGCCACGACCCCGGGTTACGTGCCGCCGGCGGAGAATCTGGTTGCCGACGGTTGGACCGAGGCGTGCGCAGTGCTGGCCGAGCCGGAAGCAGTCACCGTTGCGCGGCTCGGCCGCAAGCCGACGCCCGAAGAACTCGACCTCATCACCGAGATGAACGACTTCCGCCTGATGAACCAGGCCAGGGCCCGGATTCGGGAGACGGTGAAGGACCCTGCCACCGCTGCGATTCTCGAACCGTGGTACCGATGGTGGTGCAAACGCGCAGGCTGGCACGACGAATATCTCGAAGCATTCAACCGCGACAACGTCCGCGTGGTCGACACCAATGGCCGCGGGATCGAGGCGTTCACGCGCACCGGCGTCGTGGTCGGCGGCACCGAGCACGAGATCGACTGCCTGATCATGGCGACCGGATTCGACGCACCGGATTCCTTCAAGCAGCTCACCGGCTTCGAGATCACCGGCAGTGATGGTCGCACGCTGAGCGAGCACTGGTCCGATGGTGTTCGTACCCTGCACGGCGTCGCTACCGATCAGTTCCCCAACCTGTTCTTCATGGGGGGCAACGCGCAGACGGCGGCGGCTCTCAACGCGGTGCACCTTCTCGACGAACACGCCCACTACATCTCCCGAGCCATCGTCGGAGCGACGCACGCCGCCGCGATCGTCGAGGCCGACTCCGATGCGGTCGATGCCTGGGTGAAGGTGATCGTCGATGCGCCGCAACAGGAGAGTCAGCTCGCCTTCCTCCAGGAATGCACCCCTGGCTACTTCAACGCCGAAGGGTCGGCCAAGAGCAGCGCCGAACTCTTCACAGGATTGCGCTATCCCGATGGACCGCTCGCCTACTTCGACATCCTGCGCAACTGGACGCTCGACGACCCGGAGTGTGGTTATCGTCTGACGGCCCGCCGGGACGTGCAGGTACTGCGGGGCAACGGAACGAAGGTAGCCGCTGCCGAGCCCACAGAAAGTGCCGCCCGATGAGCACACGCGACGAAATCCTCGAGCTCATCGCCTATTCCGCCTGGCTGTACGACACCAAGCAGGCCGACGAGCTGGCGGACCTGTATGCCGAGGACGGTAGCTTCACGACGATCGTGCAGGGCGGCAAGCAACAGTTCGGACCGACCGTGGGCCGCGAGGCACTGCGCGAGCGGTTCGTGGATCGGTTCGCGGTGCGCAGCGAGCCGCTGCGCCACGTCGTCACGAACACGTGGTTCAGAGAGGAGTCGGACGACAGGGTCGTGGCCGTCTCCAATCTCACCCTGTATGTGGTCGAGGAGAACGGCCCTCGCGTGCAGGCAACCGGTTTCTACATCGACACCTTCGTCAAGATCGGTACCGACTGGCGGTACGCGTCGAAGATGAGTCACCTGGATTCGCCCTTCCAGTAACGGGGTCGTCATCGAGACAGTGGTGGTTACCCCGCGTTCGAGGAACGCGGTAACCACCACGCATGCGCCGAGCTTCGGATTCGCCAGGGCCGACGGATCGGCCGCTGCGTCCGGCGCACACCGGTACAGCGCCCAGGAGGAACCTCGGTGGGGAGTCGCAGTAGCCGTGTGGCATGGCAGCATGCGAATGTTCGGCGTCGGTCAGAAATGGTCTTCGGACGTGTCCGACGCCGGCGGCGTCGACTCCTCGTCGTGGAGCGGCCGTGGCGAGAAGCTCAGGCGATGAGGTTCGAAGGGTGGATGCGCTCGAACCTCATCGCGGTGATCATGGGGACGTCGGCGGTACCGAGCCCGCGCCTGGGCGGCGCGGGCTGGTGACACTCGCGGACTACTTCGGTGGCATCCGGATGCCACCGTCGACACGAATCACTTCGGCATTCATGTACGAATTGGTGATCAGCTCCTGAACCATGGACGCGAGTTCGTCCGGCGAGCCCAAGCGCTTGGGGAACAGGACGCTTTCACCGACTTTCGCCTTGAAGGCATCCGCCTCCGGGCCGAAGCCCCAGATCGGTGTGTCGATCAAGCCGGGAGCGATGCAGTTGACGCGCACTCCGATGGCCGAGAGATCGCGCGCGACCGGCAGAGTCATGCCGACCACGCCGCCCTTCGCCGATGAATAGGAAGCCTGGCCGATCTGACCGTCGAAGGCTGCGACGCTGGCGAGGTTGACGATCGCTCCGCGCTCGCCGTTCTCATTCGGGGTGTTCCGGCTCATCGCCGTCGCCGCGAGACGGACCATGTCGAAAGTGCCGACCAGGTTGATCGCGACGATCCTCTTGTACAGGTCGAGGTCGTGGGCCGACGAGAACTCGCCGTCCTTACCGACCGTGCGCTGCGCCTTGCCGACGCCGGCGGAATTGACGGTGGCCCACAGTGGAGCGATATCCGTCGCGGTGTCGACCGCGGCCTTGATCTGCTCGGTGTCGGTGACGTCGACCGCCACGAACTTGCCGGCGATCTCCTTGGCGATCCGTTCGCCGTCCGCAGCGTTCACATCAGCGATCACGACGGTGGCGCCGAGGTTGGCGAGGCGACGGGCCGTGGCCTCGCCGATGCCCGAGGCGCCACCGGTGACGATTGCACTTGTTCCCTTGATGTCCATAACGGGGAGGATACAGGCTGATAGGTCATTAAGGTACAATCAGGTCTAATAGTTATAGGTATCGTGTGGGCTGCGGGTCGTACGTGACCATGGTTCGTGGGAAAGGAACATCAGTGCCTGAGCAAGCATTCATCTACGAGGCCGTTCGCACGCCTCGTGGCAAGCAGCGCGGCGGCGCGTTGCACAGTATGAAGCCGGTCGATCTGGTCTCGGGTCTGATCGACGAGGTCCTGGCCCGTCACGGCGGCCTCGACCCGGCTGACGTAGACGACGTCGTTCTCGGTGTCGTCACGCCGATCGGCGAGCAGGGTTCGGTGATCGCGCGCACCGCGGCCCTCAACAGTGGTCTCCAGGAGACCGTCCCCGGCACGCAGATCAACCGCTTCTGCGCATCGGGTCTGGAGGCCGTCAACCTGGCCTCGGCCAAGGTGGCATCCGGCTTCGACGACCTGGTTCTCGCCGGTGGTGTCGAGTCGATGTCGCGCGTCCCGATGGGCACCGACGGGGGAGCGCTCTTCGCCGACCCCGCCACCGCGTTCGACCACCACATCGTTCCGCAGGGCGTCAGTGCCGACCTGATCGCCACCATCGAGGGCTTCTCCCGCGAGGACGTCGACGCCTACGCGGCCGAATCCCAGAATCGCGCCGAGAAGGCCTGGGCCAGTGGCTACTTCGCCAAATCCATCGTGCCGGTCAAGGATATCAACGGCGTCACCATCCTCGACCACGACGAGCATCGCCGTCCGGGTTCGACCGTCGAGAGCCTCGGGAAGCTGAAACCTGCCTTCGCCGCCCTCGCGGACATGGCCGGCTTTGACGATGTCGCGCTGCAGAAGTACCCGAGCGTCGAGAAGATCAACCACGTCCACACCGGAGGCAACAGCTCCGGCATCGTCGACGGTTCGAGCCTCGTGCTCATCGGCAGCGAACAGGCGGGCGAGCGAAACGGGCTGACCCCGCGTGCCCGCGTCGTCACTTTCGCCCAGATCGGCAGCGAGCCCACCATCATGCTCACCGGCCCCACCCCGGCTACCGAGCTGGCGCTGAAGAAGGCCGGCCTGAGCGTCGACGACATCGACGTCTTCGAGCTGAACGAGGCGTTCGCGTCGGTCGTGCTGAAGTGGATGAAGGATCTGAAGATCCCGCACGAGAAGGTCAACGTCAACGGTGGCGCGATCGCCATGGGGCACCCGCTCGGCGCCACCGGCGCGATGATCTACGGCACCTGCCTCGACGAGCTCGAGCGCACCGGCGGCCGCTACGGCCTGATCACCCTCTGCGTCGGTGGCGGCATGGGCATCGCGACCATCATCGAGCGTCTCTGACCTCCCACTTCACCAGAAAGAACTCGAACACTATGAGTGACAACGTCATCAATTGGGAGAAGGATGCCGACGGCGTCGTCATCCTGACCATGGACGACCCCAACCAGGGCGCCAACACCATGAACCAGCGGTTCATGGACTCGACGGCGGCGGTCGTCGACCGCCTCGAGGCGGAGCGGGAGGAGATCACCGGCGTCATCATCACGTCGGCGAAGAAGACCTTCTTCGCCGGTGGCGACCTCAAGGACATGTCGAGCGACCACGGAGGCCTGTCCAAGGCGGAGATCGCCGCGATGATCGCCGAGACGACCAACGGCATGAAGAAGGTACTGCGCCGCCTCGAGACCCTGGGCAAACCCGTCGTCGCGGCCATCAACGGTGCCGCGCTGGGCGGTGGACTGGAGATCGCGCTGCACACCCACTATCGCATCGCGGCCGACGTCAAGGGTGTCCAGATCGGTCTGCCCGAGGCAAATCTCGGCCTGTTGCCGGGTGGCGGCGGGGTCGTCCGTACCGTTCGCCTGCTCGGTATCCACAACGCCCTCACCAAGGTCCTGTTCACGGGCCGGCGCTTCAACCCGACCGAGGCCAAGGAGACCGGGCTGATCCACGAGGTCGTCGGCTCCATCGAGGAACTGATCCCCGCCGCCAAGGCATGGATCAAGGAGAACCCCGAGGCCCAGCAGCCGTTCGACGTCAAGGGCTACAAGATCCCCGGTGGTGCCCCCACCGACCCGGCGTTCGCCGCGAACCTGCCTGCTCTGCCCGCCCTGCTGCGCAAGCAGATCAAGGGTGCCAACATGCCTGCTCCGCGCGCCATCCTTGCCGCCGCCGTCGAGGGTGCCTACGTCGACATCGACACCGCCGACATCATCGAGACCCGCTACTTCGTCTCGCTGGTCACCGGTCAGGTGGCGCAGAACATGATCAAGGCGTTCTTCTTCGATCTGCAGCACATCAAGAGCGGCGGCTCGCGGCCTGCGCGCTACGACAAGTTCACCGCCAAGAAGGTCGGCGTCATCGGCGCCGGAATGATGGGTGCGGCCATCGCCTACGTCTCGGCGAAGGCAGGCATCGAGGTCGTCCTCAAGGACATCGACCTCGCGGCCGCCGAGCGCGGTAAGGGATACTCGGAGACGCTCGAGGCGAAGGCTGTCGCCAAGGGCAAGACCACCCAGGAGAAGAGCGATGCGCTGCTCGCTCGCATCCACCCGACCGTCGACGCCGCCGACTTCAAGGGTGTCGATCTCGTCATCGAGGCCGCTTTCGAGTCGGTCGAGGTCAAGCACAAGGTGTTCCAGGAGATCGAGGACATCGTCGAGCCCGACGCCGTCCTGGGTTCCAACACCTCCACGCTGCCGATCACCATCCTCGCCGAGGGTGTGAAGCGCCCCGAGGACTTCATCGGCATCCACTTCTTCTCACCGGTCGACAAGATGCCGCTGGTCGAGATCATCAAGGGCGAGAAGACCTCGGACGCGGTGCTCGCCAAGGTGATCGACTACACCCTGCAGATCCGCAAGACCCCGATCGTGGTCAACGACAGCCGCGGCTTCTTCACCAGCCGTGTCATCGGCGCCTTCGTCAACGAGGCCATCGCGGCCGTCGGCGAAGGTATCGAGCCGGCGTTCATCGAGCGTGCGGGCACCCGGGCCGGGTACCCGGCCGCGCCGCTGCAGCTCATGGACGAGCTCACCTTGACCCTGCCGCAGAAGATCCGTAAGGAGACCGAGGCGGCGCTCGAGGCCGAGGGCAAGGAAATCCCCTACCACGGTTCGAACGCCGTGATCGACTGGATGATCGAGAACGGCCGCACCGCGAGGAAGGACGGCAAAGGCTTCTACGATTACGACGAGAACGGCAAGCGCACCCGGCTCTGGCCGGGTCTGCGGGAGCACTTCGAGTCGGGTTCCAAGGAGATTCCGTTCGAGGACATGAAGGAGCGCATGCTCTTCGGCGAAGCCATCGAGACCGTGAAGTGCTTCGACGAGGGTGTCCTCACCTCCGTCCCGGACGCCAATATCGGCTCGATCTATGGCATCGGCTTCCCTGCATGGACCGGTGGTGTCATCCAGTACATCAACGGATACGAGGGCGGCCTGCAGGGCTTCGTGGACCGCGCACGCGACCTGGCGTCGAAGTACGGCAAGCACTTCGAGCCGCCGGCTTCGCTGGTCGAGAAGGCCGCCAAGGGCGAGAAATACTGACCGACACGGTGCTGACCAGGATCAACACCTGGTCAGATAGCGCAAAACCAGCAATACGGGACAACTCCCACGCCTTTCGGCGTGGGAGTTGTCCTCTTCTGCGAGAGCCCGACCGGGTGGAGCAGCGTCTGCTGGTCGACGGCGCCCTCACCGTCGCAAACCTGTGGCCGAAGCGGGGTCGAACGACTGGTCAGGTGCTCGCCACAGAACGAAACGCGCGCACGGGTGTGCCGGTCACGTCAATGCCCGCGAAGCGATCCTCGGACGGGCACCACGAACATAAGCGAAGTTCAAACGCAGATACACGCCGTCGAACCACCCGTGGCATTCGGCAAACGACAACAATTCGCGGACCGCGTCGTGCCACACAGGACTGTCGCTCGCCGACTGCAGCCAGAACGCGTTGATATAGGCGGAGTTACCATCGACGTAGCCGATACCGCGCTGCCGTAAGCGCTCGCATGTGTCGGATTCGTTCACAGTGGTGCGGACATCGATGCGTCGAAGATCCGTCCAATCCCGGACACGGACCGTGTGTGCTTCGACGAGAATTTCCATGGGTGGCTCCGAGGTGATCCAGTGCTCGGTGATCAGCGGACGGACGATGACGTCGCTGGACCGACTGCACGATGCCGAATAGGTCACCGACAATGTGGCGAGCTGAAGCGAAGAGTTGGACCGCCGTTCGCTTTCCACGTAGTCGTAGATGCGAGTCTCGTGTTCCGCCAGAACCTGGTTCGGCGAAGGCTGCCGCGGAGAACGTCGTGTGCGGTGCTGGGTTCTCGTGCGTCTCAGATGCCGGCGCTGTAGTCGAATACCGTGATCGACGGGGGAGCGGCCATGAATTCGGCTATCTCGTCCAGGGCCCCGCTTTTGGCGCGCCACGCCAGGTAAGCCTTCTGGTCCTCGAGGCGAGCCCACTGCTCGACGAGTACGAGGTGAGCCGGGTCGTCGATGTTGCGCACCGCGCTCAACGACACGTGGCCTTCATATCCACGCGTGTCGGCGAGGATGCCCCGCAGATACGCGAGGCAGTCCTCTGTCCTGTCCGGCTTGGTGTGGCACTCGAGCAACACGAGCACAGTCATTCTGAACCTCAATCCTATATATGGTTGCACGCATACTAATCCACTTCGGATGCGCCCGGGAGTGAACGAATGCGTCGCGGAGGGCGCGGCTGATGGATCCTTGACACGATGTCGGAAGGATCTTACCGTACAGATCAATCATCTATCTGTTTGCGATTCTGGAGGATTTTTCCGATGCGAGACGCGGTGATCGTGGATGCGGTCCGTACCCCCATTGCCAAAGGCAAGCCCGGCGGTACGCTGTCGGGAATTCATCCGACCGACCTCTCGGCCCATGTGCTGACGGCGCTTGCCGAACGCACCGGCCTGGACCCGGCCCTGGTCGACGACGTGGTCTGGGGGTGTGTCACCCAGGTCGGCGACCAGTCCGGGTGCATCGGCCGGTTCGCCGTGCTGGCGGCAGGTTGGCCCGAGCACGTTCCCGGACTCACCATCGATCGACAGTGTGGATCTTCTCAGCAGGCTGTTCATCAGGCTGTGGCCGGCGTCATTTCGGGCCAGTACGACGTCGCGGTGGCCGGCGGCGTCGAGTTGATGTCACGGGTACCGATGGGTTCGGCCTCGGTCGACGAATCGTTCGGCCGTCCCGGCGGGCCCCTGGTCTCGGAGCGCTACAACCACGTCACCTTCAACCAGGGCATCGGTGCTGAATTGATCGCTGGGGACTTCGGACTCAGTCGTACCGAGCTCGATCAGCATGCGCTCGATTCTCACGAGCGAGCCGCAGCGGCGATCGACGAAGGCAGATTCAAGTCGCAGATCGTCCCCGTCGAGGTCACCGATGCCGAGGGCGCCCGCCGTGTCTTCGACACCGACGAAGGCGTCCGGCGGGGAGGCTCGCTGGAAACGCTGGGCAAGCTCGCGCCAGTATTCAAGTCCGACGGCGTCATCACCGCAGGCAACGCGTCGCAGATCTCCGACGGCGCAGCGGCGCTGCTCATCACCACCAGTGAGATCGCCGCACGTCATGGGTGGAATCCGATCGCCCGGTTCCATACCGGAACTGTCGTTGGCGCCGATCCGGTCAGGATGCTCACCGCCCCGATTCCGGCGACGCAGAAGGCGCTGAAGCGTGCCGGACTCGCGCTCGACGAGGTCGGGGTATACGAAATCAACGAGGCGTTCGCCTCGGTTTCGCTCGGCTGGCAGAAGCAGACCGGTGCGTCCTATGAGCGGCTCAATCCGAATGGGGGCGCCATGGCGTTGGGGCACCCGCTGGGCGCATCTGGTGTGCGCATCATGACCACCCTCGTGCATCACATGAAGGACAACGGGATTCGCTACGGCCTTCAGTCGATGTGTGAGGGCGGCGGCATGGCCAACGCTACGATCCTCGAGCTGCTCTGACGATGATCCCAGGGTGGTTTGCCGATGCGGTCGCTACCGTTCCGGAGCGCCACGACATCGATCTGGACGGAGTCGGCATTCATGTGCGGACCTGGGGCGACCCGGCCGCACTTCCGGTCGTCCTCGTACACGGCGGCGGTGCCCACTCGGGCTGGTGGAACCATATCGCGCCGTACCTGACGGGCACACACTATGTCATCGCCCCAGATCTGTCCGGGCACGGCGACAGCGACGTGCGAGACTCCTACGCGGTCCAGACGTGGGCGAGCGAAGTGTTCGCCGTCGCACAGGCGATGAGCGGTCCGCGCCGGCCCACCATCGTCGGGCACAGTCTGGGCGGATGGATCGCGGCGGCGGCGGCTCGGTCCTTCGCCGATCGAATCGATAGCGTGCTCATCATCGATTCGCCGCCGTGGGATGAGGTCCCCGAGAACGAGCGTATCCAGAATCGCAATCACAAGCGCTACGGATCGAAGGCCGAGATCGTCCGTCGATTCGCGCCGTTCCCGGCGCAGCGAACCGTGCTACCGTACGTCGCCGAACACATTGCCGCAGAATCGGTCGAACCCATCGGCGGCGAGTGGACGTGGAAGTTCGATCCGGCGGCATTCGGCGACCACCTCCGCGACCCGATGCCGTCGGCGGCCTTCGACCGACTGGAGCCGTTGCCGACCCGTTTGACGGATCGGATGGGTTATGTTCGCTGTGAAAAAGGCCAGGCGTCCGCCCCTATGGCTGGTCGACTGCGCTCTGTCCTCGGAATGAACGGCCCGTACGTCGAGCTGGTCGACGCCGGTCATCACCCCATGCTGGACCAGCCCCTTCCCCTCATCGCTGCCCTCCGTGCGGTGCTCGACTCCTGGTCGCGCACGCGTCCCCAAGGCGGCGAGTCCACTGCTTGATATGAACCGATCACATGGAGCGGAGAACAGAGATGCCCGATAGATTCGACCTCACCGACAAGGTTTCTCTGGTTACCGGGGGCAGTCGCGGACTCGGCCGCGCGATGGTGCTCGGGTTCGCGGAGCGTGGCGCCGACGTGATCATCGCCAGTCGTAAGCTGGAGTCGTGCGAATCCCTCGCCGAGGAAGTTCGCGAGCGCTACGGTCGACGCGCGTTGCCGGTCGCGGTGAACGTGGGTGACTGGGATCAGTGTGACGCCCTGGTGGAAACCGCGTACGCCGAGTTCGGACGCGTCGATGTGCTGGTCAACAATGCCGGATTGTCGCCGGTGTACCCGAGTGTCGACAAGGTGAGCGAGGATCTGTACGACAAAGTGTTCGGTGTCAACCTCAAAGGTCCGTTCCGACTCTCGGCAACAATTGGAACGCGCATGGTGGCGGCTGGAGCGGGATCGATCATCAACATTTCCTCGATCGCCTCGATCCGACCGGATGAAACGGTTCTTCCGTATGCGGCCGCGAAGGCCGGCCTGAACGCACTGACCGTGGGATTGGCCCGGACCCTCGGTCCCGCCGTCAGGGTCAACGCCATCCAGTGCGGAGTATTCCGCACCGATATCACCAGGGCATGGACGCCAGAGATGTTCGATATCGCCGCTGCGGCCACGCCGCTCGGACGAGTTGGCGACGCGAGCGAGATCATCGGAACCGCGGTCTACTGTGCCTCGGACGCCAGTAGCTACACCACAGGATCGGTCATCCGCGTGGATGGCGGCGTGCTGTAACCGTACGAACGCGACATAAGGCGCCGGGCGCGCCTTATGTCGCGTCGGGGTGGTGTTTCCTAGCCGAGAACGTCGATCAGGGTCTTGCTTCCGTGCTTGGCCAAGATCTTCTTGGCGATTCCCGCCATCAGATCGCGCCACAGGGTCTCGGCGGCGTCGGCCTCGCCCGCTTCGACGAGTGAGAGCATGTGCTCCACCGCCTCCACCCGCTCGGCGCGCCGAGGCGCGCTCCGGTTCATCCCGATATCGCGAACCTCGGCGGCGACGACGTACTGCAGCGCACCCCACAGAAGACCGATGGTCTTGTTGCCGGACAGCTCGACGAGTCGATGGTGGAAATGCTGTGTCGCAGCTGCGTAGGCTTCGGCATCGTCGAGCGCCTCAGCTTCCTGCGCCAGGATCTCGCGCAACTCGGCGACTGCCTTGTCGCGCTGCCGGGAAGTCGCCAGCATCCGTACGGCGACCGGCTCGATGGCGGCGCGCGCGACGAAGACGTCGGCAAGCGTCACCCGTTCGGACTCCATGATCATGCCCAGGTAGTTCGCTGCGACCGAAATGCTGGGCCTGCACGCCTGCACACCGCCCTGATTCCCGCGCCGCACGTGGACGAGCTTCTCGGACTCCAGGATGCGTAATGCCTCACGCAGGGAGGGGCGCGAAACCCCGTATCGGGCCATCAATTCCGCTTCGGTAGGCAGTACCTGACCGTCGAAGAACCCGCCGCGGATGATCTCCCGACGCAGCGCAGCCGCGACCACGTCTGCGGTCTTGGGCACTCGCACGTGCGCAGAATCGGTCTTCATGGTTTTGGTCCTCGCCATTCCTTTAGTGTAATGGACTAATAGGCGCTGCGCGCCCACGGCCCGGCGGGTGTCGGGCCGGTGTCGGTCTCGTCCGGGTCGAGGTCGACACCGCCATAGCGTGCTCTCGCCGCGGCCACGAGGTTCGGGAGGAACGGCGTCACCCGGATGCCGGACGCCGGTTCCCGGTTCACGAGGGCTGCCGGCGCTATCACGTCGGCGTGCACCTCGGTCGCTGTCCATCGAGCCGAGCGTCGGCACGTTCTGCCAGCGGCGGCCCAGCGGCGCCTCGTTCGATCGCTCTGGTCGGCAGGGCGCCCTCGGGCATCCGGGCCTGCAACGCCGGGCGGTCAATGACGCGCGGTTCCCCCGCAGCGCCCTCCTCACGAGCATCGTTCGACCCCCGCTGGACACATCGGCAAGGGCAACTACGACCCTGTCCGGCCACTCACCTCAAAGGCGATCAATTAGGCCAATCCTATATACTTTCGGCACCAGTCTGTGTACGGTCCGGTACATATACTCATCACTAGGAGGGTCGATGTCGGTAATTCTGTCTCCAGAGGAGAAGCTCTTCGCGGAGTCCGTCCGCGCTTTCTGCCAACGGGAGGCCGGCACTACCGAGCAGCTTCGGGCGCTGCAGGCCGCGAGCAATCGGGGCCATAACCAGGAGCTGTACACGAAGCTGGCCGAGGCGGGATTCGTTGGAGTCGCCATCCCGGAGGCCTACGGAGGTGGAGGCGGCGGAGCGGTCGAGCTCTGCTTGATGCTGGAAGAGGTGGCTCGCGGCCAGTTGCCGGTGGCCGGGCTCGCGGTCAGCACGATCGTTGCGGGGCCGTATCTGATGTTCGGTACGGAGGAACAGAAGCAAGAGATCCTCGGCGGCATCTGCGCCGGGCGGGTCGAGGCGATCGCGATGAGCGAGCCGGAAGCGGGTTCGGACGTCGCCGCCATGAAGACCCGAGCACTGCTCGACAACGGCACCTACGTGGCCAACGGGCAGAAGATGTGGACCACCGCCGCGCACGTGGCAGAGCACATCCTCCTCGTGTGCCGCACCGACCCGGCCGCCTCTCGTCACGACGGGCTCAGCATGATCAGCGTGCCCACCTCGTCGGACGGTCTCGAGATCCGGGGGATCGAAACCATGGGCGACAGTGAGGTGAACGAGCTGTTCTTCACCGACGTCGAGGTTCCCGAGAAGCGTCTGCTCGGCACGCCGGGCAACGGATGGCGGCAGTTGATGGCCGGCCTGAACCTCGAGCGCCTCATCGGCGCGGCGCAGGGACTCGGCTTGGCGCAGCGCGCGTTCGACGACGTGGTCGAGTACGTCAAGCAGCGTCACCAGTTCGGTAGGTCGATCGGGAGCTTCCAATCGGTACGCCACCGTCTCGCCGACCTCGCCGGAGCGATCGAATCGACGCGGTACCTCATCTACGGTGTTGCTCGCCTGGTCGATGCGAATCCCGGCCAGACCTTCCCGCGGGAGGCGTCGATGGCCAAGCTCCAGTCCGCGGATCTGGCCAGGCGCGCCACGTTGGAGGCCATGCAGCTGATGGGCGGAGCGGGTTATGCCGTCGAGTTCGGGATGGAGGGGCAGTTCCGTCGCGCGATGGCCCTGACGTTCGGGGCCGGCGTCGCCGAGGTCCAGCGGGACATCATCGCGAAATCCCTCGGGCTGTAGAACTGACGAACTAGGGAAAGGCCGAAGCATGGACTTCGAACAAATCGACTACTCGGTGTCCGACGGCGGCATCGCGACGATCACGCTGAATCGTCCGGAACGGCTCAACGCCTACACCTACCGGATGGCGCGCGAACTGGCCAGCGCCTGCGACTCGATCGCCACTGATGAGGCCGTTCGGGTCGTGGTGGTCACCGGGAGCGGCCGCGCGTTCTGCGCGGGCGCGGACCTCGATCCGGAAGCCGCTGAGTTCGACAAGATGAGCTACGACGGCGAGTTCTTCGACGACGGTCTGCCGCGTGACGCGGGCGGGCTCGTCGGCCTGGCCTTCGCCAAGCTGAACAAGCCGGTCATCGCGGCGATCAACGGTCCGGCGGTCGGTGTGGGATCGACGATGACACTGCCGATGGACATCCGGATCGCGTCTGAGAAGGCGAAGTTCGGTTTCGTGTTCGCCCGGCGGTGTCTCCCGCCCGAAACCATTTCGACCTTTGTGCTGCCACGGCTGGTCGGCATGTCCCGAGCGATGGAGTGGATCGCGACCGGTCGCGTCTTCGGTGCGGACGAGGCGTTGTCGGGGGGTCTGGTCTCCCGCGTCTGTGCGGAGGACGAGCTCTTGGACACCGCGTACTCGATCGCGGGAGAGATCGCGCAGAACGTCTCGCCGCTGGCATTCGCCGCGGCAAAACGGATGTTGTGGGCGATGGCTGAATCGGGTGGCATGGAGAAGGCCCACCGCCTCGAGTCGCAGTTGCTGGAGTATCTCATCGCGTCGCCGGATTTCACCGAGGGTGTCTCCGCATTCCTCGAGCGGCGTGCGCCGCAGTTCGCGCCGTTGCGCTCCATCGACGACATGCCGCTGGAACCCGGATCGCTACCTATTCGCTGACGTCGTGCCGGGCGAGCTGGTGCCCGGCATCGGGTCGATTCCCGCCGCCGTCGGTAAACCGACAGAATGAGAGAAGCCGGACCGTGAGGTCCGGCTTCTCTTGTCAGCGGAGGGGCGTCGCGGACGAATCTACAGGTGCCCGCCGGCGTCGACGTAGTGTGTGGCGCCGGTGACGTAGCGGCCGGTGTCGCCGACCAGGTACAGCACGGCGTTGGAGATGTCGACCGGCTCGACGATCCGGATCGGCAACCGATACATCGCCGACAGCGCGCTCTCGAAGTCCTCCCGGGTCGGGTTCTCCAGCTCGGGACGGAACAGCCGGTAGGTCATGTCGTTGAGCACCATATCGGTGGCCACCGTCGTCGGGTGGATGGAGTTGACCCGGATATTGTGCTGCCCCAGCTCTTTCGTGAGGACGCGCATCAGTCCGACGACACCGTGCTTGGCGGCCGCGTAGTGAGCGATGTTGTTGTTGGGCATCTCCGTCACGATCGAGCTGATCAGGAGAACCGATCCGCCGCGTCCGCCGGCCACGATGTGCGGCACGGCTGCGCGGACCGTCTTCCAGACTCCGGTGAGGTTGATGTCGATCATCTCGTTCCACATCTCCTCCTCCATCTCGATGGTCGGCGCCGCGGTGTTGATGCCGGCGTTGGCGATGACGATGTCGAGGCGCCCGAACTCGGCGACACCGCGGTCGACCGCCTCGCGCAAGCCCGCCAGGTCCCGCACATCGACGTCCGAGGCCAGCATCCGACGACCGGTCGCCTCCACCAGCCGCACGGTTTCCTCGAGATCGCCCGGCTGAGCCGTCGGGTACGGCACCGTCGACACCTGCTTGCTGATATCGACCCCGATGATGTCGGCGCCCTGCTCGGCCAACATCACCGCATGACTACGGCCCTGTCCCCGCGCCGCACCGGTGATGAACGCGACTTTCCCATCCAAACTGCCCATGACAACCTCCATGATCGACGTGACGGCGACACCCCCGTTCGACCGGAACGGCTGTGAAGGGGATGACCTCGACGTTAACCGACAGTGTGCCGCCAGTCCAGCGAATTGAGCTAATCCTATACATGTTCGATGGTTTCGGGTATACGATGGCCCGCAAGCGACTCGCCCGGGGTCGCGCGTCGACGACGAGTTCGATCATCGGAGGTTTGTTGTGAGTGCAGGGCAGACTGTGCAGGGGAGTTGTGAGCCGCGGTTCGCGGCTGTGCGCGAGGAGTTCGAGCGCAACTTCGCCGAGCGCGGGGAGGTCGGCGCATCAGTGTGTGTGTACGTCGACGGGAAGCCGGTCGTCGACCTGTGGGGTGGCACCAAGAACGCTTCGACCGGCGAGGCCTGGGCCGAGGACACCATCGGAGTGGTCTTCTCCTGCACGAAGGGTTTCGTATCGATGTGCGCGAACATGCTCATCGACCGCGGGCTGCTGGACCCGGAGAAGCCGATTGCTCACTACTGGCCGGAGTTCGCGCAGCAGGGCAAGGAGAACATCCCGGTCAAGTACGCGCTCAATCACACCTCCGGTGTGTTTCACGTGGACGACATCATTCCCCTCGACGGCTTCAACGACTGGGACCTCATGATCGGGCTCCTCGAGCGCACCCGCCCTGCGTGGGAACCCGGGACCGCCGCCGGCTATCACGGCATGATGTTCGGCTGGCTGATCGGTGAGCTGGTGCGACGGATCGACGGACGTTCGATCGGAACGTTCTTCCGTGAGGAGATCGCCGAGCCGCTCGGTGGTCTGGAGGCGTGGATCGGCCTTCCGCCGGAACTCGAGGGTCGCGCCGCGAAGGTGATCACCTTCGATCCGGCCGATATGCCGCCGGAGTTCTTTGCCGAGCAGCTGGCGAACCCGGACGCACTCAGCGTGCGGCTGGCCACCAATGGGGGCGGGTGGGTACCAGATCGTTGCGACCTCCCGCAGGCGCACGCGGCCGAGAACCCGGTCGGCGCCCTCACCAACGCTCGAGGCCTCGCCGGGGCGTACGTCCCGTTCTCCCTCGACGGCTCGTTCAACGGTGTGCGTTTCGTGTCGCCGCCCACGATCGATGCGATGCGCTATCACCGGACCGCGGTCGGCAAGGACTTGGTCCTCGGCATTTCGACGGCCTTCAGTCGCGGCTTCGCCAAGTCGTGGTGGAACCCGGCGGTCCCGGACGGCTCTCAAATCTTCGGCGAGGACGCGTTCGGGTACACCGGGCTCGGCGGGCAGACCGGGTTCGCCGACCCCTCGCACCGCTTGGCCTTCGCCTACACGATGAACAAGCACGGCATGGGAACCGCGCTGAACGCTCGCGGTCAGGCGCTCGTGGACGCGACGTACCGTTCGCTGGGCGCCACCAACCACGGTTACGGTTTCTGGTCGCGCGGGCGGTGACGTCGTCCCCCGGGACTGGGGGCAACCTCGGTCCCGGCAGTGCTCGGCCGGGTTTCATCAGCTGCGGCCGGACAGCCACAGGTTGATCGCGGCGACGCGGACAGTGGCCAGGGGGCCTGGTCGGCGTTGCTGCGGATCCTCGCTGTGATCCCGCGCCGCCGCAGGTCAGCACGGTTTGCTGCCGACGGATACGACCGGATCCTCCGCAACGCCATCCGGGCGGGCCCGGGTGCCACGACCCGCGGCACCCGGGCCTCGCCTCGCACAGTCGTGCGCCGGAACAGTCCGTCCCCTGTCCGGGCGTTACCACCAGCGCCGGCCGCCTGCGCTGGTGAGCGATCAGATGCGCCGACAACGGCGCCGACCACCGCAGCCACGCCGGACAAGACGCCGCGATCGATGCCTACCTCCGTCGGCGCGAACAGCACGCCCGACCCGAACGAGACTTCGCGGTCAACTCCCCACAGCGGCCCCGGATCGCGCTACCCGATGTTCGTCGACGATTCGCTGGCCTGCGAGCCAATGCGCGTGGTCAGGCGAGCTATGCGCGTGTCAGGCGAGTCCTGTTGGTGCTGCGGGGCATAACGGGCCGTCGGACAGCGCCGACCATCTTGAGCGTGATGACGACATACTTGCCGGCAACGGCAGCTGGGCTGAGCTTGCCCTCGGTTTGATACCAGCGTGGGATCGCCTGACACATACCAAGAATCGCTCGTGTGGTCTCCGCGGGATCGTCCACGGCGAAGTCGCCGGCCGAATTTCCGTCGCGGACGGTCTCGAGTACCAGCGTCTCGATGCTCTTGCGCATCGCACGGTACCGTTCCCAGTTCTCGGGGCACAGGTACCTCGCCTCGCCTTCGAGGGCAGCCAGCCGGGCCTGGTTCGTCATCTGCAACACGATCGTGAAGATCACGTTCGCCAATCGCTGCACCGGATCGCCGTCGCCGGCGGCATTCGCGGCACGTGCCCGCGAGCGCAGGTCACTTATCGAGCGTTCGAGGAGTGCAATGAGCAGCCCCTCCTTGCTCTGGTAGTGGTAGTACAGCGAGGGAACGGTGACCCCCACTCGACGGGCAATCTCTCGAACGGACGCACCGTGAAATCCGAACTCGAAGAACGCGTCCAGCGAGGCCGACAGAATAGGGGCCAGTTCCAACCCCTCGACACTGCGCCAGTCGGTGGGCCCATCCGCCCTGTCGGCCACGTCTGTCGGCACCTTCGTCACCTGATCCCACACCTATCGTTCACGCTCATCGACGGTCCAAGACTACGTCGACTCGCCCCACGTTCGGAGGACTCGACCACCACCGGGCGGCGCTTCTTCCCGCGCGGTCGTAGGCCGCTACCGACTCGACCACTCGCGCAACAGCTCCGTGACATCGGTGACCACCCGCCGGGGAGGTGTCGGCGGCGCCGGAGTGCTGCGCGAGAACCGCGGGGCCGGCGCAGCCTGCGTGACTCCGTCCAGGTCGAGGAGGCTACCTCGCTCGCGGAGGTAGGAGTCACCGGCGACCTCGTCGAAGGACAACACCGGTGTCACGCACGCATCCGTGCCTTCGAACACCATCGTCCAGTGATCGCGGTCCTTGGAAGCGAATACTTCGGTGAACCGTTCCCGCAACATCGGCCACGTTGATCGGTCGTTCTGATCCGGGAGGTCCGCGTCCGCGAGCCCGAGACCGTCGAGCAGAGCCGCATAGAACTGCGGTTCGATGGCGCCGACCGCCACGTAGGCTCCGTCCGAGCAGGCGTATGTGTCGTAAAATGGCGCACCGCCGTCGAGTAGATTCGTCCCCGCGTCCGGCGACCATTTACCGGAACCGCGCAGCGCCCACATCATTTGGGACAGGACGCTCACCCCGTCGACCATGGCGGCATCGATCACCTGTCCGAGCCCCGATCGCTGCCGCTCGAACAATGCGGACAGGATTCCCACCAACAGGAACATCGAGCCGCCACCGAAATCACCCACGAGGTTGAGCGGCGGTACGGGTCGCTCTCCACGCCGCCCGATCGCATGCAGCACGCCGGTCAGCGAAATGTAGTTGATGTCGTGGCCGGCCCGGGCAGCCATCGCCCCGGTCTGTCCCCAGCCCGTCATTCGGGCGTAGACGAGCCCCGGATTGACCCCAGCGCAGTCGTCGGGCCCGAGTCCGAGGCGCTCGGCAACTCCGGGCCGGTATCCCTCGATCAGCACGTCGGCCTTCGCGATCAGGTCGAGCACAAGGGCGCGGTCGGCGCTGTTCTTCAGGTCCGCGGACAGCGAACGGCGATTGCGCAGTCCGTGATCCGGTTCGCCGTCGAAGATGTCGGGGGCGGTCGAACTCGGCCGCTCGATGCGCACGACGTCGGCGCCGAGGTCACCGAGGATCATCGCGGCGTGCGGTCCCGGCCCGATGCCGGCGAGCTCGATCACGCGCAGTCCGTGGAGGGGCCCGGTCACGAGCGGCCTCCGAATCGCGCCGGACGCTTGTTCTCGAACGCGTCCACACCCTCGGCGAAGTCCGGTGCGACGAGTAACTCGAGTTGCCCGGCTCGCTCGCGTTCGAAGGCCGCGGCGAGCTGGCCGAGGGTCGCGTCGTTGATCGCCCCCTTGGTCCGGCGGTAGGCATCACCGGGGCCGGCCGCCAGGCGCTTCGCGAGAGACTCGACTTCCGCCTCGAATTCGTCGTCCGCAAACATCTTGGCGACGAGTCCTGCCCGGAAGGCGTCGGCCGCCTCGAGACGCTCCGCCAACAGTGCCAGTGCCATCGCCCGCGCCCTGCCCACCGATGCCGCGACGAGTGCCGTGGCACCGCCGTCGGGCATCAGCCCGATTCTGGTGAAAGCCAGCAAGAAGTAACTGGATTCGGAGATCACCGTGAGGTCGCACGCCAGCGCCAGCGATACGCCCACTCCCGCGGCTGGTCCTCGGACGGCTCCGATCACCGGCCGCGGGAACGCTCGAACGCTGTCGACAACCCGGTTGGCGGCATCGATCGTCTCGGCCGACGGCTCGGCGGAGAGGTCGAGGCCTGCCAGGTCGGCGCCGGCGCAGAACGCGCGCCCGGCGCCCGACAGCACAGCTACCCGCACATCGGAATCGAGGAAGTGGTCCTCGAACGCATTCGCGATAGCGTCCAGTGTCTCGATCCGGACCGCGTTCATGCTCGCGGGGCGGTCGATGGTGACGCGCAGGACACCGTCCTCGACGGTGCGGATGACACCCGACTCGGTGATTGTCACGATGAGCTCCTTCGGTTGCTCGGGTTGCGGATGCCGGGGGATCACTTCGAGGGGCGGAACGAGTCTCGAGGAAGTCGCACCGCGTCACCGCTCGACATTGCAGCGAATCCAACAGCGCCGGTCGACCTCTCGCGGAGTCGGCCGAGCCACGGTCGGCGTCAGTGGCGTGCTCCAATGCTTACCAGATCGACTTAGCGATCGCTAGATATGAATGCCATTGACCGCGTCACCGTCGTCGTGATAGCCAGTTTAGCGAGCGTTAAATAAGTAGCGCTGTCTTCGAAGGAAACAACTGGCCGACGAACCGACCACCACCGCGCCCGCCGCCGTGTCCGAGCGCGCCGCGGAACCGTCGCGTACATCAACCCCGAACGTCCGCGGGCGCTGACAACGGGAACTGTGATTCGCCCGGTCCTGGTGGCTGCTCACCGGCCGAATTGCCGGCCATCGACCCCCAACTGAAACCTCGACAAGGAGCCCTCGTGCTGTCTACCGCCTTCACCGAGACGTTCGGCATACGCCATCCCATCGTGCAGGGCGGCATGCAATGGGTCGGGCGCGCCGAACTCGTCGCCGCCGTCGCCAACGCCGGCGCACTGGGCATGATCACCGCGCTGACCCAACCCACCCCGGAAGACCTGGCCAAGGAGATCGTTCGCACCCGCGAGCTCACCGATCAGCCGTTCGGGGTCAACCTCACCATCCTGCCCGCCATCACCCCACCGCCTTACGATGAATACCGCCAAGTGATCATCGATTCCGGCGTCAAGATCGTGGAGACGGCCGGGTCGAACCCGGCCCCGCACCTGCCTGATTTCCACGCTGCCGGCATCAAGGTGCTGCACAAGTGCACGAGTGTCCGGCACGCCGTCAAAGCGCAGGACGCCGGTGTGGACGCGATCAGCATCGACGGCTTCGAATGCGCCGGGCATCCCGGCGAAGACGACGTTCCCGGCCTCGTGCTCATCGCCGCGGCCGCCGAGCACCTCACGATTCCCATGATCGCCTCCGGCGGCTTCGCCGATGGTCGAGGCCTGGTCGCCGCCCTCGCACTCGGCGCCGACGGCATCAACATGGGTACCAGGTTCATGTGCACACAGGAGGCACCGATCCATCGAGCGGTCAAGGAAGCGATCGTCGCCGGGCGCGAAACGGACACCGAGCTGATATTCCGACCGCTACGCAACACCGCGCGGGTGGCGCGCAACGCCGTGAGTCTCGAGGTCGTGGACATTCTCAACAAGGGAGGGAAGTTCGAGGACGTCCGTGACCTCGTCGCAGGCACGCGCGGGCGCAAGGTCCTCGAGACCGGCGATCTCGATGGCGGTATCTGGACCGCCGGCACTGTGCAGGGCTTGATTCACGACATCCCGACCGTCGGCGAGCTCGTCGACCGGATCGTCGCGGACGCCGAAACCGTCATCACCGAGCGTCTGTCGGGCCGCCTGGCCCGCGTCGACGTCTGACCCGAGGGGCTTGCGCTCCAGTAGCCCTTGGCGGGGTCGGAACATGTCATGGCATTGCGGGAAGGTGCCGATCCGGGTGGCACGTGCGCGTCGGATTTCTCCGATGATGCCGTGGCGAGTCAGTTCTTCCCATCGGTTCTCGCGGTGGTCGGCCGTGGGCTCTCATGAACAGGGGAGCGGCGGTGACGGCGGTGGCGTGGTGGTACTAGGCAAGGCCGGACCGGCCTTCGAACCCGGTCGGCCATTCGCCGGCAGTCAGTATCCGGCAGGCTGCCGGCGCCAGCCCGGGTGACGGCTACACACCCGACACGATGCGGTGATCACGGCAGCGTTTGGCGAGCCGGTCGTGATTTGCGGGGGTCTCCGACCGAACCTGGGTGTTCGCGGAGTCGGGGGAGTCGCCGTCGAGGTTGAGCATGCGGGTCGTGGCACTATGCCGGCCGACACCGGCGTCGGTTGCGAACCCGGTTCAGAATCAAACTGCGACGCTGTCCGGGATTCCTCGGCAGCGTCGCAGCCTGCTTTCTGACGTCCGGCATCACGGCCTGATGCGTCGGATCGCTGCTTCGGGGCATCCGTCGATCGCCATGTCGATCTCCGCGGTATTCGTCGCGAAGTCTGCGTTCGGGTAGACGAATGCTTGTCCGGTGTTGTCGTCGTAGCCGAAGATCTCAGGTGCGTCGAGGCAACAACGGCCGTGGCCGGCACAACGCTCGACATCTACCTCGACCGCATGGCCTTCGCCAGGGTTGCTCACCATTGCCATCGCTCCGCTCATTGATTCCGAGTCGCGTCGACCCGCTCGAGCACGAGCCGGGTCATTCCGCGGGACTCGCGACCCTCCCACTCCACGGCATCCGGCTCGTCGGATACCTTCCACCCGTCGAGGCGCGGCAGCACGTTCTCGAAGTAGACCTGCAGGGTCTGCTTGGCCAAGTGGCTGCCGAGGCAACGGTGCGGGCCCATGCCGAACCCGACGTGACGGTTCGGGGAACGGTCGAGCACGACCTCGTCCGGATCGAAGAACTCGCGTTCGTCCCGGTTCGCCGAGGCCCACAGCAGCATCAACCGATCGCCCGATTTCATCGGGCAACCGCGGACCTCGGTGTCCTGCGTGACCAGGCGGCCGTTGGCCGACGCCGGGCTCGTCCACCGCACGATCTCATCCATCGCCAGCTTCCATGTGCGGTCGTCGGCATCGATGAGCTCCGCGCGCGCTTCCGGGTGGTTCATGAAGTAGTGGGTCCCCCCGGAGATGGCCCCATTGGTGGTGTCGAGTCCGGCGAGCATCAACAGCATCCCGACCCCGACGAGCTCCACGTCATCGAGTGGCCGACCCTGCACTTCGGCCTGGACCACCGCCGTCAGCACGTCGTCGCCGGGGTTCGCCCTGCGCTCGGCGAACTCGTCCAGAAAGAAGGCGCTCATCTTGCCGGCCGACTCTGCCATGCCCGGCCGCTGGAAGACGAAGTCGTCGACCCACTCGCTCACCTCGTCTGTCACCCGCTCGTTCGGGATACCCAGGACGTGGAACGTCAGGGAACGGGTCAGTTCGTTGGCGAATTCGTGGACGAGCTCGAACTTCTCACGGGCGAACAAGGTGTTGGCCAAGTTGCGCACGTACTCCGTGGTCCAGTCGAGATACCGGCCCACCCGAGCTGGGGCGAAGAACGAGTTGAGGATCTTGCGGTAGTCCAGATGCACCGGCGGGTCGGCAGTGACGGGCGGCATCGGTACACCCAGTGGCGGCACTGTCGTCCCACTAGCGCTGGAGAAGGTCATCGCGTCGCGGGCAATCTTGCAGACATCTTCGTATCTGGAGGCGATGTGGAAGCCGCCGAATTCCTCGCTGAAGCCGAGTGAGTCCTCATCGCGCAACGGCTTGGTCATCGTGCCCGCGCTGGTCGCCCATTCGGGGCTGCAGTGGGTGAAATCGGATCCAGGACGGGATGGTGATTCGTTCGTCATCGAAGCGCTCTCTCTCGTGCTTGTGGCTGTGTGGCGACGGGTTCACCGCAGGTTAACCCGGTTTTGACATCCCGTCTAGTGGAATCAAGATAATCCTATACATATTCAACGGGCCTCGTGTAGCGTTACGGTCGGCGGCTCGTTCGGCGCCGCCCGATAGAGAGCGGCCTTCTGGGCGAGTTGTGAGTGCATACAGGCAAACCCGGCGGCCGGTGAGGAAGGAATCGCAATCAGATGAGCACCGCCCTTAACTCGCGCGATGACTTGGCGACCGAGCCGATGCGGTCCCGGCGCAACCATTGGAACAACCAGATAAGGCGGCATGCGCTGATGAAGCCGGATGCGCCGGCGTTGAAATACCTCGACACCGTGACGACGTGGCGGGATCTAGATGCTCGGTCGCGGAGTTTCGCGGCCGCGTTGACCAGGCTCGGGGTCGGTTTCGGTGACCGCGTCATGATCGCCATGCTCAATCGCACCGAGTACATGGAAGCGGTGCTCGGCGTGAATCTGATCGGCGCGATCGCCGTGCCGGTGAACATCCGTCTGAGCCCCGCCGAAGTCGCCTACCTCGTCAACGACAGCGGTTCGAAGGTCGTGGTTACCGATACCACGCTCGCGGGTCTGGTGGATGCGTCCCGGGCGGCTACCGATGTCATCGACTCGGTGATCGTCGTCGGTGGCGGTGGTAAGCCCGGACATCTCGACTACGAGGAACTCATCGCCCGCGGCGCGGACGGGCTTCCCGACGTCGATGTCCCAGAGGACACCGTTGCGGTCATCATGTACACGTCGGGGACCACCGGCAATCCGAAGGGTGCGATGCTCACGCATATCAACCTGCAGGCGCAGATGATGACGAACATGAGCACCGGGGCGAGTCCTGCCGACCATGACGTGACGTCCGTTGTGCCGCCGATCTTCCACATCGCGGGCCTGGCTTCGTTCGCGCCGGGGTTCTACCTCGGTTCTCCTGCCGTTATTCATCCGCTCGGCGCGTTCGATCCCGACGACATGCTCGACACACTCGAGCGCGAAGGTACGACGATGGTGTTCATGGTGCCGGCTCAGTGGCAGGCCGTCTGTGCGGCCCAGCGGGCCCGTCCTCGTTCGCTGAAGCTCCGCACTATCAGCTGGGGTGCGGCGCCTGCCACGGACGCAGTGTTGCGAGCGATGAATGAGACCTTTCCCGACGCTCTGAACATGACCGGGTTCGGGCAGACGGAGATGTCGCCGATCACGTGCGTGCTGCGAGGAGAGGATGCCCGGCGCAAGATCGGCTCGATCGGCAAGGTCGTTCCGGCCGTCACCGCACGAATCGTTGATCCCATGATGAACGACGTGGCACCGGGTGAGGTCGGGGAGATCATCTACCGGGGGCCGACTCTGATGAAAGGGTACTGGCAGAATCCCGAGGCGACGGCCGAGGCCTTCCGTGGAGGCTGGTTTCATTCGGGCGACCTGGTGCGCGAGGATGAGGAAGGCTTCCTGTACGTCGTCGATCGAGCAAAAGACATGATCATCTCCGGCGGCGAGAACGTCTACTGCAGCGAGGTGGAGAACGTCCTCTGTAACCATCCCGCCATTGCCGAGGCGGCTGTCATCGGTCGCGCGCATGAGAAGTGGGGTGAGGTGCCCGTCGCCGTGGTGGTCCTCGCTCCCGGCGTCGACGCTCTGACCCTGGGAGAGATGGCCGACTTCCTCAACGAGAACCTTGCCCGATTCAAGCAGCCCAAGGACCTCGTCATCGTTTCCGAGCTGCCGCGAAACGCCAGCGGCAAGGTGATGAAACCGCAGCTCCGCGACGCCTACGGGAGCAAGGACGCTGGACTGTCGCGCTGAGCGCGGTCGTTCAGCAGTCCTCCTACCACGACATCAGGCCGGTTTGTGCTGAGCGTCGTGGGGGATTCCTGGCGTCGCCATCGGTGGTCCTCGCAGAGCGAAAGGAGTCGGTCGGGCCGGATGGATTCATCCGGCCCGACCGGTCACGTGGAAGGCGTGACTACCGAGAATGGCCGGTTGTCACAGGACGCCGTCTGCCACGAGTTGTCCGTACTGGTATGCCGCCGACGAGATACCCACGGGCACACCGACTACAGCGCCACCGATCATTGCTCCGAGACCGCCTACTGTGGCGGCGCCGAGCATGCAGGTAGCGAGTGATGCGGGTCCAGCAACGATCCCGAGCGCGCCGCCGAATGCACAGCCGATCAACATGCCACTCACTCCGCCCACCGCGGCGCCGAGACCGGTGGCCATGCCCATATCACCGCCGGCGGTACGGATGGCGGCCATGATGGCTGCCTGCTTCTCAGCCGGGGTCTTCGGCGCACTGGCGGCGTTCGGAGCCGGAAGAGCAGCGTCGGTCTGTGCGCTCTGAGCCGGCGTGGCATGTTCGGGGGTGGTGACATTTGGTATGCCGTACAGCGTGTTTCCGGCGTTATCGGCCACCGCGACCTGGCTCGCCTGCTGTTTGACCACGCCGAACGGCGTGACCAGCTCCGCAGAGCCGCTGCCGCTGTCGCTGGTGTACTGAACGCCAGGGGCCAGCGCGACAGTCACCGGATGTGGTGCGTTGGGTGCGGGCTGCTGGGGTGTTGCGTTGGCGATACCGGCCGCGCCGGCAATCGCCGCGCCGGTGAGTGCCGCGATCGCGGTAACTTTCATTGTAGTGTTCATTTTCTCCTCTTTCTGCCCTCGTCCTTGAAGGCGCTCCTGAATTGGCGTTGCTGGTTCGAGGTGGCTAGGGGTTCGGATCATCCGGTGCAGCCGTGATCGGTCCGGTGCCTCCCGGCGCGGTAGGGATAGCGCCGACCCGCGAGTGCTGTCCGTTGGGCACCGCTGATGTTCGGGCGCGCCGTGGCTCGACAGTGGAGCTGCGGCGATGGGATATCGACCGAGAACCGGGTGGCCGATCTCGTCGGCGATTGCCCCTCGAGGGCACGGCCACGTGCGGATTCATCTGGTCGACCTCCATCGAGCGCTTGCGCACCTGGCCCCATGTGCAGGTGTCTCCAGGAGGCCGCGCAAGCCACGAATGATGCACGGCGCACGGCGAGTAGCGGTCAACCTCTATCTGGTTGAGCGAAAGTTTGCATATGCGTTGTCGGCCAAGGCTTCTCGCCCTCTCTTCACGGCGCAACAGATGAAATCGCTCGTACTGCCCGCGATCTCAGCCTGGACACCAGCGAAACGTAGGAGATGCCGGCAGGCCAGAACAGAATGCCCTCAACGCCGCTGGGGTCACTCGGGCCGTCGTCCATGTGACGGCCGCAGCAGACCATCACACAGCGCTTGCTGCCTCCTTCCAGAGGGCTACGATCCCGGCGTTCTGCCCGGGAGAACTGCCGTATGTCAGGATCTCATCAGCTCCGGCCCGCCTGTACTCACGGAGCATCTCGAAGCAGTCCCGGCTGGAGCCGGTTGCACATGAGTCCCGTACCCACGAGTCCGGTACCAGCCGAGTCTGTTCGATCAGCTGCTCACGGTGAAAGGCCAGGTCGGCATTCTGCCCCTGCATCATGGCAAATATCTGGTCCCGTATGCCGAATGCGATATCGCGATCCCATCCATTCATCGCGATGGCCATGAACTCGCGTGGTTGGGAAATGTAGGTGAGAAACCGCGCATGTGCCAAGGCCCGCGTTTCGTAATCATCCATATCCGGCGCGGTCACAACCGGCTGGCAGATCCGAATAGTCGATGGATCCCGGCCGGCCTTCTCGCAGGCGCGGTGTATCCGCCACACCGCCAAGTGCGTGGCCTCAGGAGTCATCATGTTGTACAACAAGACGCCATCGAACGCCGGATTCGCCGCGGCCTCCGACCCCAGCGGTCCGCCCAGCATCGTAATCCAGATCTCGGGAGGTGGTCCTGGGTGCACGTCACCGAGTGAGATCTCATCGAACTTCCCGGCTGGGCCCTCGTAAGTCACAGTTTCCCCACGCCAGAGCTGCTTGAGAATGGTAGAGAAATCGATCATTTCCTGATACGAAGCATGCCCCGGCTTACCCAGCAGCAGGTCGAGGGAGCGACCCAAGCCCAGAACGAATCGCGGCCCGTAGGCCGCTTGCATGGTTGCGGCCATGCCCGCTGCGACCAATGGGTGGCGCGACCGCACCCCCATCGCCCCGGTGCCGAAACCGATACGCGACGTTAGAGCGCCCACGCCCCCGAGGAAGGCCCCCGCCTCCTTGAGGTTGTACCGCTCAGGAACCAGGATGCGACGGAAACCGAGTTGCTCGGCCTCTACCGCATCCGCCAACCCCTGCTCAACGGTTCGGTCCGTCCGAGATTCACCGCCTTCTGTTGATGCGACGCGCCCGGACAGTACGCAAGCACTGAAATCATCGAGAACTACGGGGGCGTTCATCCGCGCCCCACAAGCGCCATAGACGGATCCTCGCCGATCTCGTCGAGCAGCATTTCTTCGAGAACCGCGCGCGTTTTCGCCTCGAACGCGTCGTCGCGACCGATTGTCACCTCGATGCATGCGATGAAAACCGCGGTGGCAGCGTTGTAGTCATCGTGCAGCGAGTCTCGGCCGGAAGTCTTACCCGTTTCGTACTCGCGGAGCAACTCTGGCAGCGGGCCGGCGTCGAGACCACTGCTGACGATCTCTTTCGCCAACGTCTCTATTCGAGGTATCTGTGTGCGCATGATCTCGGTTTCTCGTTCGCTGCGGTCGGCGACACTATCTACGATGCCTGCCGCCATTTGCAATGCGGCCGTCGCTGCCGCGCTGGAGACGTCTGGCGCTACTCGAGTTCGCAGCGTCTCCGCAACTGTGTGGAGCAGATGTTGAATTGGTATCTGGTTGTTCATCTGCGTGCTTGCCATTCCTCGCTGATTTTGATCATCGACAGCCACCGACTATGTATTCCTGGAAAGCTGGTAGCGGAGTACGCCGTGATGATGGAGCGATTATTACCTTCCGCAGCCGCCGAAATCGTCCCGCAGGACGATCCGACCATGCGGCCGAAGCCGAGCAAAGCGCCGTACGCGAGGGTTGCAGGATTGATCTGATCCTCGGAGAGTCCGGTGCGCTTGCGGTACCGCGCGCAAAAAGCTTCGATGTTCCGGCCGACGATTGCGGGGGGTGCCAATGCCTCCATCATCCACGACCAACCGAGGTCTTCGCGTGGGTCCCCGATGTGTGCACATTCCCAGTCCACGACGACGAAGTCGGCGTCGGGGGTCACGAGGATATTGCCCGCCTGAATGTCTCCATGATCGAGACATAGTGGCACCGGTGGAGGCCGGTGTTTGTCGAGCCATGAAGCAACGAAGCGAAAAAACGGATCCCTGGCAGGCAGGGCCTCTTCTGCGCGCCGCCACCCCTCGATGGATGCGTCGATGTGGTCGTCCCACGAGCCCGGATGCCCGAAGTCTGCGGGAAGAGCAGCGACGTTCGTGTCGTGGACCATTGCGATGAGGTCGGCGAAATCATCGGCCGCGCGGTCGGCGAATTCATCCGACGCGCTCTGAAGGGTGCGGAGAAGGGGCTCTCCCTCGACGAAGTCGACAACGATCGTGGGACTGTCGAAGTAGGTGCCGTCGTCATAGAACCGCGTGGCCGGAAGGGGCACCGACACCACGCCGGTAAGAGCTCGAAGTATGGCCCATTCGCGTTCTCTGTCGAATGTATTCGCGCGCTGGCCCGGCGGTGGGTCTCTACGAACCACGAATTTCTGCGTTACACCGTCTATCGACGCCTTCGCTTTTATTGTAACCGCGCTGAATCCACCGGTGATCTGCTCACCCTCGGTTACGGTGACCTTTTCGGCGTCCGGCAACTGTGCATGAAGCAACCGCTCGAGGCGAACAAGCACATCGCTGATATCTATCGAGGTCACCCTAGTACCGTCCACTTCTAGCGCGAATGGCTCCTGCTCGACTCGCCCGCGCAGGCTCCGCTGGGTGCGATCGGCGAGACGCGGCCTCCGTCCGGATCAGAAAGTCCATGCTCGGCGAAGGGTGCTGGGCACCTATTGGCTCGAGCGATTTCGACCCTGAGCTCGTCAATTAGGGCTCTCCCTAGCTGTCTAACTGTCTAAACCTATAGATGGTTGGTCTGAATGTAGGCTGGGTCACAGTGTCTGTCAACGGTCTGGAGGGTTTCGGTCGAAGTGACCTTCTGTCGGCCAGGTGGGCACGCGCCCTCACCGTGCGTCGCCCGCTTCCGGCGTCGATGCTGGTGGCCGCCGACATGGATGCCACGGTGCCGCAGCGGGTCTCGGTGATATCGGGGGGCGATCTTGCATGCGCGCACGCGACCGTTGTTCGGATCGATCCGGCGCGACGCCGCGCGGAAGAGTGTGGAAGCGTGAAGCCACCGCCCGTCTGCGCCGCGTGTTGCCGATCCGCTCGCATCGACGGGTGTTGCCTCTTTGACCGACGTGACGACGAATCCCCGTTCCGCCGGTTCGACAGCGAAGGCGGGCCCTCGCCATCAACCGGCCGCGCGACCTCATTTAAGAAGAATCAAGTTAAACCTATATATGTTCGGTGGTTTCGGGTATACGATGGCCCGCAGGCGGCTCGCCCGGCGCAAAGCCCGGCGACGGTGTGCACGACCAGGACATGATGATCACGCTTCTCGAGCGGACTATCTGTATGTGCGTGCTTGCCGCCTCAGTCCGAACCTACTGAGCATTATTCCGCTGGCATTCCCTGAGCAGCTGGCTTCCGCCGGCGTCGAATGTGATTTCCGCACTGTTGGTTCGGCTGCGCCGGGGAGTCATCCTCGTATCGAACATGGAGGTTGCCGTGGGCAGGTTGGAAAAGACGTTGCGTTGGGCGCCGATGCGGCGCGCGGAGGCGGCGCGGTGGCTACCAGGCGACGCGGTGGCGAAGAGGCGAGCCCCTGCCGCCGTCTTCACGAAGTTCTTCTCGGCCGTGCGTACCGCGGAATGCGGGCGGGCCAGATCGGCGATGGGGTACTGATATGCCTTCTCTTCCTTCGGACGTCGACGCCGCGGTCAGTGATACCTACCGCCCTGGCGGCTGGAATGCTCGCTACGTCATTCTGCTGACTATCCTGGTCTTCTTGGCGGAGTTGGGATTGATGGCCTCGGTGTACGTACTGAACGCCCTACCGCAGATCGGCGAGCACTACCGGACGTCGCAGATTGCGTGGGTCCCGACACTCTACTTCCTGGTAGCAGCGCTGCTGGCCCCGATGACGGGCACCCTTGCCGATCGGTATGGAAAACGTCGGCTCATCGCGATCGCCCTTACCGTGGCGTCCGTAGGGTTTGTCGTGAGTGCGTTCGCGCCGACTTTCGGCCTACTTCTGCTCGGACGAGTCCTTCAGGCGCCGATACTGACATTCCCGTTCCTGGTGCCATCGCTGTGCCGAGACATCTTCCCGACCCGGATCATGCCGTTGGCGGCCTCGGTCGCCATCACTGGTGCCGGGTTGCTCGGCGTGCCCCTCCAGGTCTTCGCCGGCGACCTCATCGAGCGTCTGGGCTTCAGAAATGTCTTCTGGCTCCCCGCGATCATGTCGGTTGTCCTTCTCGTGCTGGTGTTGACGTTTGTGCCCGAATCGTCGATCCGCGAACGGGCCGGAAGGATCGACTTCGTCGGTGCCACGCTGCTCGGCGGTGGCGTCGCCCTCGTTCTGGTCGCCGTC
This sequence comes from Nocardia cyriacigeorgica, assembly GCF_010858045.1. Taxonomy (GTDB): domain Bacteria; phylum Actinomycetota; class Actinomycetes; order Mycobacteriales; family Mycobacteriaceae; genus Nocardia; species Nocardia cyriacigeorgica_E. Next base: position 30,158 of record NZ_JAAGVC010000008.1, on the reverse strand, counting down.
AGTTTCGGGCCGACGTGGGGGTGGGGGTCGCCGCGAGTCGTCGGGGCCGCCATCGCCGGAATCCTGCTGCTGATCGCCTGGTTCGCCCAGGCCGGCCGTAGTGACTATCCGTTGGTCGACCTCCGCGAACTCACCAGCGTGCCCATCTCGATGATGCTCTTGTCCGCCGCTATCGGTACCGCCATGACCGCGTGGACCCAGGCCTTTCTCCCTGTGTTCGCGCTCTCGCCGACGGCTGTCGGCGGATTGGGGCTCACTCCTCAACACCAGACGCAGATAGCGGCCGTCGCCGCATTGGCCACCGGAATCGCCGGTTGGGCGACCGCATTCGTGCTACGGAAGAAGTCGCCCGGCACGACTGCCATGTGGACACTGGTTCTCGTGATCGGCGGATTCGTCATCGGTGTTTTCGCCAGGACAACGGTGCCGCTGTTCATCGTCACCGTGTTCACCGTCAATCTCGGCGGCGCCATGGCCATGATCACCGCCTACATGATGGTCATTCGCGTCATAAAGCCGGAACGGCAGGCGGTCATGTCCTCGACGGTATCGCTGTCCGCGAATCTTCTGACGTCGATCATTTCGGTAGCTGTGTTCGCTGTGATGAACGCGCTAGGAACAGTGGATCCAACGACGGGTGTCACCGTCTACAACTCAGCGGCCTTCGGGGCCGGCATGGTGATCCCGATCGGGATCACAGTTGTCGGGGTCATCGCGGCGGCCGTTCTGCGATCCACCCGGGCCGACAAGGACGTCGGGCAGACCCTTCGCCGCGAGGCTTCCAAGAACCTCGTCGACCGGCAGGATTCGGGTACGGAGTCGCCGGCCGACCGGTCGTCCAGCGAATCGAGGGACGACACAGGATGTGTGGCTCAGGGCACCGCGTCCGCGCCCCTCACGAAAGAATGGTCGTGACGAACACGGGAGCAGCTGTTCCGGTCGGCTGTGGAACCGCCTTCCGCTGACTCCGTAGCAGCCATGATGCCGGCCGGTCGACCACGGCGGGGCGCCGAGGCTACCCGGCCTCGGTTCTCGTCCTCGAGTCCGGCCCGTGAAGCGGCATCAAGAGTGTAATCAGCGCAATGATATATCTATTTGAGCTGCGGCGTGGTAGCGTTCCCGCCACCGGGTGTGGTGCGGCAAGCCCGCCCCGGCCCCGAAACCCGAATTGTTATCCGGATTGATGCCGGATCGAGACTGATCTAGGGCTATGGAACCTACCTGGCTTATCGAATGGATGGACAAACACCGCGTCGGCGCCGGGACGATCGCTGACGTCCGGGCGTTGAGTGGCGGCACCCAGAATCAGCTGTTGAGCCTCGGACGCGGCGGACATCGATTCGTCTTGCGGATGCCGCCAGAGGTCAAGCGGCCCAATAGCGACGACACCATGCGGCGCGAGGCGCGGATCCTTGCCGCACTCGGCGGCACGGCCGTTCCGCATCCTCGACTGGTAGCTGCCGAACTCGATACCGCTCTGACCGGTAGCGCGTTCTACCTCATGGAGGAAATCGACGGCTTCAGCGCGCCATCGGGGTGGCCGCCGGGCTTCACCGACGCGCCGGAGCGGGTCCGGCGCGTCGGTCTCGCCGCAGCGGAAGCGCTCGCCGAACTCGCTGCCGTGGACTACGCCGCTGTGGGGCTCGCCGACCTCGGACGTCCCGGGAGTTTCGTCGAACGCCAGGTATCGCGGTGGCAGTGGCAGCTCGATTCGTACGAGCCGGCTCACGCACTGCCGGCGACTGCGGTGTCGACACTGGCGGGTTGGCTTCAAGAGAATTGCCCCACAACCGAATCGAAAGGAATCGTGCACGGCGATTTCCACCTGGGCAACCTTGTGCTGGCACCCGAGACCGGGGATGTGACCGCCATCGTCGACTGGGAACTGGCCACGATCGGGGACCCTCTCCTGGATCTTGCCCAATTCTTGGTGTGCTGGCCCGGGACCGAAGGGAACGACGCTTTCGGCAACATCATGCCGGTTTCACCCCTCGCCGGGCTGGCCACCGAATCGGAGATCGTCGACCGCTATGCGGAGAAGACGGGACGAAGTGTCGACGCGCTGCCGTGGTTCAAGGTGCTCGCGGCGTTCCGGTTGGCGGTGCTGCTCGAAGGTACGTCGGTACGCGCAGAACGCGGAGAGGCATCGGCCGAGCTCGGCAGGCAATTTCATCGGACCTCGATGGGACTCATCCGGCAAGCACAACGAGAGGTGGCCGCATGCTCGATCTAGGACTCGCCGACGTGCCCGTTCTGGTGACCGGAGGGTCGAGCGGGATCGGCAACGGTATCGCACGAGCGTTCCTCGCCCAGGGCGCCACTGTCCACGTCACCGGGACGCGGCCGGCTGCCGCGAATTATGCGGACGTCGACGGTTCCGATCTGGATGGCCTCACCTATCACTGCCTGGATGTCAGTTCGGCCGAGGCTGTCGCAGAGTTCGATCCCGGTGTCAGGGTCGCCATCCTGGTCAACAGCGTCGGAACCGTCGCTTACGGCCGCGCCGAATACGAACCGGCGACGTTCGCGCGGGTGGTCGACGTCAATCTCAACGGCGTGATGCGATGCTGCGTGCGATTTCACGACGACCTCGCCGCAGCCGGCGGTGCGGTGGTGAATGTCGGCTCGACATCCTCTTTCATTTCGACACCCGGCCAGCCGGCGTACAGCGCCAGCAAGGGCGCCCTTCGCACACTCACCAAGTCGCTCGCCGATGCGTGGGCCCGTGACGGCATTCGCGTCAACGGCATCGCACCCGGTTTCGTCGCGACCCGGCTGACGGCGACAAGTCGTGAACGCGAGGACGTCTACACCGCCTCGTTGGCGAAGATCCCACTTCGTCGCTGGGGCACTGTCGAGGAAATGGGCGCTGCGGCACTGTTCCTCGCCTCCTTCCAATCGTCATACATCACCGGGCAGATGCTCCTGGTAGATGGTGGATCCACCCTTCGCTGAGGAGCGATATGTCATTACGGGACATCACCCCTCCGGACGACCTGCTGCACCGTGTGCGTGCTTTCATGGACGAACACGTGCAGCCCGCGGAGAAACAATGGGACGCGGAGATCCGGACCGAGAACAAGTCGACACCACCCGTCGTTACCGAACTCGCTGCCAAGGCTCGGGCCGCCGGCCTGTGGAACTTGTTCCTCCCCGACCCGGAAGTGGGCGCGGGACTGAGCAATCTCGAGTATGCGCCGTTGGCCGAGGCGATGGGCCGAACCCTCTGGGCAGCAGAGGTTTTCAACTGCAGCGCCCCGGACACGGGAAACATGGAGCTGCTCTGGAAGTACGGTACCGAGGAGCAGAAGCAGCGCTGGATGGTGCCGTTGCTCGCCGGTGAGATCCGCTCGGCATACCTGATGACCGAGCCGCATGTTGCCTCCTCGGACGCGACCAACATCGAGACGACGATCACGCGCGACGGTGATTCCTATGTGATAAACGGCCGCAAGTGGTTTGCGACCGGTGTTCTCAACCCTGCTTGCTCGATCTGGATCGTCATGGGACGCTCGAGCACCGACGGCCCGCGGCACGCCCAGCACACCCAGATTCTGGTGGAGCCCGACGCTCCCGGTGTCAGGATCGTGCGCCCGCTGCCCGTACTCGGAGTACTCGAGGGCTATACCGGTCACGCCGAGGTCGAGCTCGACAACGTACGCGTGCCGGCCGAGAACGTGATTCTCGGCGAGGGGCGGGGGTTCGAGATCTCGCAGGGCCGGCTCGGTCCCGGTCGGATCCATCACTGCATGCGCACGATCGGGCTGGCCGAGCGGGCGCTCGAGGCGATGTGTGATCGACTGCTCGACCGCACCGCTTTCGGTCGACGGTTGTCGGACAATGAGCATTGGCAGCAGCAAGTAGCGCAGGCCCGCATCGATATCGACATGGCCCGCCTCTTGACGCTCGACGCCGCCGATACGATCGACAACCGCGGTATCAAGGCAGCTCTTGCCAAGGTCGCGATGATCAAGGTCGCCGTGCCTCGGATGGCGCGAAAGGTTACCGATCAGGCGATCCAGGCATTCGGTGCGGCGGGTCTCACCGACGACTTCCGGCTACCCGAGCTCTATCGCACCGCGCGCTGGGTCAGCATCGCCGATGGACCCGACGAGGTGCATGCCCGCACGGTCGCCCGGCTGGAGTTCAAAACCCGCGAGGTGACAGCGCTGTGACTACCGTTCGAGGCTGGCGGGCCGAACGATTCGGATCTCCGCGCGCCGTTCTCGAGGTACAGACTCTCGACGCGCCCGAGGTGCCCGACGAAGGCGTCATGATCCGGGTCCGCGCAACCGGCGTCGGGCTGCCCGATCTGCTCATGACCCAGGGCGGGTACCCGCTGGTGAAGACGCCGCCGGTATCCCCGGGCCAGGAGGTCGTCGGTGACGTCGTCGCGGCCGGGCCGCGTTCCGCGTTCCGGCCGGGCGACCGGGTGCTGGCGTTGACACAGTACGCCGAGGGCTGGGGCGGCTTCTCCGACCACTGCCTGGCCTACGACTATCGTGTCTGCCGCGCCCCCGACGTGCTGAGCGACGAACAGGCCGCCGGCTTCTTCATCCCCTTCCGCACGGCCTACGGGGCGCTCGTTCACCGCGGCGGGGTCGGGGCCGGTGAAACGTTGCTGGTACTGGGTGGATCCGGCAGCAGCGGAGCCACCGCTATCCAGGTCGGCAAGGCGCTCGGCGCTCACGTGATCGCGGTAGCCGCCGGCCGCCAATCCGCGGACTTCTGCCGTGCGATGGGCGCCGACGACGTGATCGATCGCCGCGAGACACCCATCGACGAGGCGGTGCGGGCGCTGCGCGGCAACGGAACCGTCGATGCGATCTTCGACCCGGTCGGCGGCGCGGCCAGCGACTCCGCGGTATCCGTGCTCGCTCCGCACGGTCGCATCATGGTGGTGGGTTACGCGAGCGGCAGCTGGCACCAGCCCGACGGCGAGCGCACCGCTCTCGCCAACCACACGATCGTCGGCGTGTTCGCCGGTGCCATGGGACCCGCCCGTGACCGCGCCACTTTCGCCGCACTCGAGCGGATGGCGAACGACGGACACGTCCGCACACCGATCAGCCGCGTCTGGTCGTTCGACGAGGTGCCCTCGGCCATCGCCGCGCTCCGGGAAGACCCGCAGCCCGGCAAGATGATCGTCCGCGCTGCGGGCTGAGGGCGCCACCCGATCATCAACGGTCCCGACAAGAACCGCGGGCCGACGCTGAAGCACGCCAGGTTCTCTGCCGTTCCTATGCGGACTTCAGCTCGGGTTCGAGAGCACCGTAGTGGTCATCCAGCGAACTCGCTGGGGGACCATCCCGATGCTCGAATGGAACCGTCGGCAGTTCCGCCGGCCGACCCAGCCGGAGGTGGCGCACTCGACGTCGGTGATCGTTTTGTACGGTCCGCAATTCGGCGGAGCAGTGGACCGGCCGAAAAGGGGCCCTTGTTCGCTGTGATCACGGAAAGGTGAGAGGTTGTGCACCGAGTTCTTGCAACCTCGGATGCATCAGCGTGATCTCGTCCATCTGGTCGGCGCAGATCTTCGCGGCCATACCGCGCACCAAGCGGCCCACCGATTCATCGACCAGCATCGGCTGTGCCATGGCGAGTGCGCCTTGATGATGCCGAATCATCAACTGCAGGAACAGCTTCTCTGCCGCCGTGCCGTGGGCCCCCTGTAATTGCCGAATCTCCTCGACCGTGGCCATGCCGCTCATGATGGCGTGCGAATCGGCGGTGGCCGACACGGCGTGAGCGCCGTGATGGGGGGTGGAGGCGGTTATCGCCGGTTCGCTCACCTGATTCTCACCCCACACTTGCAACCACCCTCGCAGCTGTCCGACCTCGAACAACTGCGCGTCGCGGATCTGGCGCGCGATGCGCGCGGTGCCCTCGTCCGCCGATGGGTCGAGCGAGTCCACCAGCATGATGGCCTGCTGGTGATGTGCGGCCATATCTCGAACGAATTGCACCTCGTGGCTGCTCGGCAGGCCCGAATCGGCGCCCTGAGCGGAGCCGCGGATCGTATACCCGACCGAACCACCAAAGATCATCAGGATGGCCGCGGCGAAGACGACCGCGGCATCTCCGGCGCGGATCCGGAACCGGCGGGCCGTCATCAGTGGACGCCGTTCTCGAACTTCAGCACCATGAATCCGTTGTCCTGGCACGTCACCCACAGCTCATCGCCGTGGAATTCCGGCGGTGAGGAACACCAGTCGGCGGTGAGGTCGGTCTGCAAGGGGTTCGCCGGCGGGTTGAGCGCAATCTTCGACAGGTCGACATTGCCACCTGCCAGCACCTGTGCGACATAGAGGCTGCCGGTCATCGCTGGCGCGACATGAGCGCCCAGGACTCCGGACGCGTGTTCGGAATTGGTCAGCTGCGCCCGCCTGTCGGCCTGACCGGGTGGATTGTAATACGCGATTTCCCGGGGATGCTGCATGTCTCGGATATCGAACACGCGAACCCCGGACTGGAACCAGCTGCATGCCAGAGTGGTCGGATCGGCCGCGCGGTCCACGGCGCAGTAATGGGAGTCGTAGCTGAAGATGCCATTCGTCATCGACGTTCCGAGCCACTTCGAAATATTCGTCGGCAGATTGATGTCTAGTCTGACACCGCCCACACGACGGGGAGCCCGGTCATCCTCGATATCGATGAACTTCACACCTCCGGAACCCGCTTCGTCCGGAACGATCAGATAGGGCCGTCCCTGCACGGTGACTGGGATCGTGTGCTGGGTGGCCAATCCGTCTGTCCAATTCATATTGGATACCTGGGTGACCGCGGGGAGCGGATCTCTGCGCTGCACGGAGGACGTGTCCAGAATGGTCACTCCGGCAGGAGTCGTATTCGCCAGATACATCCGATTTCCGTCGGGGCTGAAGCTGAATCCGTGCGAAGCGGCGATCCCGACCGTGCCCTGCCAGGCAACCCGGGGATTCGCCGGATCCGTGATGTCGATCGCTGTGAGGACCCCTCCGGCAGCAGAGGATGCCCAATACGTTCTGCCGTCCGGGGAGAACTCGCCCTCGTGTCCGATGACCGGGATGGGCACGTCGATTCTGCTACCGGCACCGGTGTTGAGTAGCCGCGGATGCGCGCAGTCGGTGCCGATGTCATAGACCGAGAAGTATCCCGCACCGAGTCCGGGACCCGAGGAGACGCCCGCCAACAGTCCTCGCGGTTTGTTAACCTTCAACGATTCCCACGTAGATTCCATCGCCGGCTCTGCCAACCGAGTACTCAGCCGGGGATGAACCGGATCAGAGACCTCCACAACGTGCACACCGGGCGCGGATCCGGTCGTATTCGACGGCCACGCGGCAGACATGTACGCACATGATTCGAAAGAAGGGCTGACCCAGCTGCTTCCGTTACCGGCATATCGGCCGACGAGGCGGAGATTGCACGAATAGGCGCTGCGGCCACTCGTTCGATCGGCCTGCGTCACTTCCCCTTGGATACCTGTTTCCGGACTGGATCCGGGCCCGCACACCGCAGGGGTGGCTGCGGTCGGGTCACCCGCGGCCACACCGGTGGGGGTTATGAGCACAACCGTGGCCGCGGCGACTGCCAGCCCCGCGGCTCTTCTGCCCTCACGACGACCGGACAGTTTGCGCATCATTGTTATTCCTCACGATCGGGACTTGGCCGGCAGCGCGGCTCGGGTTTGCGTCAGCTGGTGGGCCTGGCGCCCGCGGCTTATGGGCGGATATGCCTTGGCCTGGTGGAAGCCGTTGAGGGCGTGAACGCCTCGATCGCGCGTGCGGAGTCTCCTCGGCGCCCTCGCTGTAGATTTATCTACAGGATTGATCTGTATGGCCGAAGTGTAGATGTGTGTTTCCCGTCACGTCAACAGGTCGCCGGGGGTTGCGTCACATACCGCCAATTGGCGATATGTAGGAGCGGCAATGACGCTGGTGAGCTGGAGGATGCCGCACCGGATGCCGTTGCGTGAGATCGCAGTTCTCCGCACCCATCAGACCGCTCGGGATGACCTGAGCGAGCGATGCCGGCCCCGACGTGTGGTAAGCGTGCGTTCGGGGTGCCCTCGACGATGTCGGCTTCGAGCTCGCCGATAGCGACGGCCCGGTCGGCGAGGTGCCGCCTCTGCTCGACTGTTTCGTCGCCGCTCGGTGCGCGGAGCCGTGATTCGGTGCCTCGTGGGCAGGGAGGCCGCCTGGAACGCGCTCCGGGCCTCTGGATCGTGCGCTACGCGCGGGTGACAGAGGGTCGGCCCACCGCCGGCGCTGATGACGTTGATGGGTGACGGCTCGACGCGCAGACGGTAGGCGTCAGGGATCGATGTGGCGCGACCACTACTTCGATCACCGGCAGACGGCGGTTACCGGCGTACCGGCCGGATGTTGGCGTTCTGCGGCCATCACAATGCGCCAGAGCGTCAAAGTGGTACTCGCCCGGGCGTAACCGCGGCTGCTGAGTGGGGGATACCCGAGCTGTCGCCCGAGCCAATCGATGCGCTGGCGCATGGTCGAATGGTGCAGATTCTGCAGACGGGCGACCTCGCGGATGCTGCTGTGGCTCAGTACTGCCTCGAGAGTGGCGGCGACCCACGGCCGCTGGGCTTGCAGGTCGATCACCCGGCGGACATCGGGGGCTTGTGCGGCTGCCTCCGCGTCGACGCTTTCCACGATGGTGGCGATACTGCCTAGCTGGTCGTAGAACACGTGGGTGGGCTCACCGGTGGTGACTTCGACCGCGATACGCAAGGCCGTCCGGGCGTGCCGCCACCCAGTGGGGACTTCGGCGGCACTACAGAGGTGAATACCGGCAGCGATATCTCGTGGGATCGTGTCCGGCGCCATGGGTCCGGGGAAGAGATTGATCTGATGTTCATCGATGATCAGTCCGGGTGGCATCCGCCGCGCGTCGACGGCGTGGGTCACCACGACAGCCACGCTCGACCCCACGCCCAGGCGGCGCAGCGCGTTGTCACGTTCGGCTGGAGCCGCATTCGGATCGCACACGATGCGCACGGCGGCCGCCACCGGCGAACTGTCGCGAGACTTCTTGACCGCGTGCAGGCTACGGGCGCATCGTTCGAGGATCAGATCGTCCAGGGGCCACGGCGGTCCGTCTCGGTCCAGCCAGACCGTGATTTCCTGGAATCGCTGTACCTGACGCGACGCCGGCCCTGTGCCCACATCGGCCAGGGTTCGGCCGGCCGCGTCCACGCCCACTCGAAGACCGCGTTCCGGGTCTTCGAGCCCGGCCGGGCAATCGGCCAGGACCGCTGCGGCGCGGAGCATGGCCAGCGCCGATGATCGTTGATCGACCAGCGTGTCGAAATGTTCGATCACCCGCAGCGCTTCGGCCGCGCCGCCATCGATCGTGTTGAGCTTGACTATCCACGCCCGCACGAACGGCCTCCTCGAATTTCACGCACAGGACTCGGGTCCGTGTCCTCGGCACCGGGATTCGCCGGTGGCGTTGTCGCGCCGGTAGCCGCGGGAAACAGCCCTGCGACCGCGGCGACGATCGCGGCCCGGCGCGCCGCCGGGGAAGGGTCGCGGACCTGCCCGTCGGCGTATGCGACGACGCCGGGTTGCCACGCCCAGGTCAGAGCGATCTGATTGACCAGGACCATGATGTCGATCGGGTCCCAGGATGAATCCAGATGCCCGGCCGCCTGTGCCTGACTCAGCTGCTCGATAGCGATACGCACGGTCTTCCGGATGGCTTCCTGAAAAGGGTCTCCGGGAGCTTCGCCCTCGGCGACCTCCAGCACGCTCCAGTACATCAATCGCAGGTGATCTGGATGGGCCATGAAATAGTCGTGCACCCGCCCCGCGTAACCGGGCAGGTCCATCGCGTCCATGTGGGTGGCTTCCGTCATCGTTGCGAGCTCATGCTCTGCGACGAACCGGTAGAGCTGCTGTTTGCTGCGAAAGTACGCGTAGAGCCGTTCCTTGCTCGTCTTCGCGCGGCGCGCGATCCGATCGATACGAGCCCCCGCGATGCCGTACTGGGCGAACTCGTCCGTCGCGGCAGCGAGTATGCGGTCGCGTGTGGTATCAGCGTCAGCGGTGGTAGCCACTCTCCGACCATACCAAACCAAACTGTTTGGTATGGTCAAATGCTGGAGTTGCTGGTCGGATGCGCGTCCCCAACCGGCTCGAGGCAGCCGGCATGCGGCCGCTCGATCGGGCGGGACATGTCGACCACGTGGTCGTGACCGTGCAATGTGCACCGCTGTCGGGCGGGCAGGGCGCGGCTCAGCCGGGGTGGCGACGAGGCCGCCGGCCCTGTGCTCATCGGTGAAGGTGTCTTCCACCTGATGGGGGCGGTCGACGGCCCGAACGCCTCGATCGCTCATCCGGAGGTTCTTCGTCGCGCTCATGTGGTTTGATCTATAGGATTGACCTTTATAGGCCGAAGCCTAGATGTGTGTCGCCCGTCACGTCAACAGTGTCGGATAAGTGGCGACACATACCGCCAATTGGCGGTATTTCCGAGCGTCAAGTGTCGCCCCTTGGCGGATGCGGCGATCCTGGAGCAACAGATTGACTGAACCCTATGACTCTGACAACACCTTTCACCAGCAGCATCCCGGTCCGGCCGTCATACGACCCCGAGCTGGTTCCCGTATTGCAAGCGATGCGTTCCGTCCTGCCCCGGCTCAGCTCCGACACCCTGGAGGAAGTTCGCAAACTGTCGGTGAAGGACGGTTTCCCCGGCCGGCCCTCACCCGATCTGACCGCCGGCGGCAAGGTCCGTGTCGATGAGCGTACGATCCCCGGCCCGGCCCAGGAGATGAACCTGATCGTGCTCACGCCGACGGTCGGAACGGGCCCGTGGCCCCTGCTGTACTGCGTTCACGGCGGCGGCATGGTCGCCGGCGACCGGTACTTCGCGCTCGACGAGGTGTTGCCTTATGTCGAGGAGGGCAAGGCTGTCGTGGCGTCCATCGAATACCGGCTCGCTCCGGAGCATCCGCATCCGGCGCCGGTCGAGGACTGCTACGCCGGACTGTGCTGGGTGGCGCAGAATGCGGACCTGCTGGGGATCGACCCCGATCACATCATTGCCATGGGTTTCAGCGCCGGTGGCGGTCTAGTCGCGGCCATCGCGCTGATGGCACGCGACAAGGGCTTCCCGGCGCTGTCCCACCAGATCCTGGGCTGCCCCATGCTCGACGACCGCCTGCGCACCCAGAGTGCCCAGATGCTCGACGGCGAAGGCGTGTTCGACCGCAACGAGAATCTGTTCGGCTGGACCGCCCTGCTCGGCGACCGCCGCGGCACCGACGAGGTGAGCCCGTACGCGGCGCCTGCCCGCGCACAGGACCTGTCGGGGCTGCCGCGCACATACATCGACGTCGGATCGGTCGAGGGCTTCCGCGACGAGGCGATCGATTTCGCCCAGCGACTGAGCCAGGCCGGTGTCAGCGTCGATCTGCACATGTGGGGTGGCGGGTTCCACGGGTTCGACATCGGCGTGCGCCAACCGGCCATCTGTCAGACGTCTATTGCGGTCCGGGACGCATTCATCCGCCGGGCGCTGGAACGATAGGAAGCCGGACCACGGAAGGCATTCGTCGACCGAGAGCGATGCACGCCCAGTCCGAGGACTTGCCACACAGGCGAATGCCGTTGCGCGCGGCACGGCGGCGCCGCAACGGCTCCGGCCCGGTTTCTGGGCCGAACAAGCCCGCATGGACTGGGCGGCCGATCTCAACCAGGTGTTGGTCAGATTGCTGCTGGACGCAGGCCTTCGCAATCAACGAATAGGACAACTCGCGCCATGACCGAAGGCGCGACTTTCACACACAACGATGAAGGAGAACACAATGGTCTGGCCACACGGAGAATCGGCATTTGTCACCGGCGGGGCGTCGGGGATGGGACTCGGCATCGTACGCGCGCTGGTTGCCGCCGGCGCCAAGGTCGCGGTCGTCGACCGCGACGGCGATCGGCTCGCCGACGTCGTCCGGGAGATCAATGACAGGAGCGGCGCGGGTTCGGCCGTCGCGATCCAGATGGACGTGGGTGACCCGGAGCGCTGGGAGTCGGCGGCCGATGAGGCCGAGGCAGCGATCGGGCCGATCTCGATATTGGTCAGCAACGCCGGGGTCAGTGGCGGCACCGCGCTGGAGAATCTGACGCTGGAGGTCTGGCGCTGGATCCTCAATGTCAACCTGGAGTCGCAGTTCTTCGGCATCAAGACCTTCGTGCCGCGCTTCCGCAAGCGGGGCGGGCGGGCCCATGTCATGATGACGAACTCGATGGCCGGACTCGCTCCGATGCGCGACAACGGCGCCTATGCCGCCTCGAAGTGGGGTGGCTTCGGTATGGCGCTTGTGCTGCGCGAGGAGCTGAGGGACAGCGACATCGACGTCTCGATCCTTTTCCCGGGGTCGGTCGCGACCCGGCTCTCCGCCACCGCCGAGGAGGTGCAGGCCAAACTGCTCGGTCGCGAGTTCGACGAGAAGATGGTCGCTGCCAACCAGGCGCGTCTCGCGCAGTTCGGCGCCGATCCGGACAAGGTGGGCGAGCAGGTCCTGGAGGCCATGCAGAACCGGCAATTCGGCATCATCACGGCCCGTGAGTGGGAGCCGCTCGTCACCCGGGTGCACGATGAGGTCCACCAGATGTTCGCGGACTTCGACGGTCGCCACGGTGTGGACCAGATCCCGCTGATGATTCTCGAGGGCCAGCAGGTCATCGACGTCTGAGGTTGGTGACGCGCGCGGGCAACGCAGCGGCCGCGCCGATCGGCCCCGGCCAGGGTCGCTTTGACTGTCGTAACCGGGGTGGGAGGTGTGGTCGCGCTGCTACTCGCTGAAGCGATGGCAGCGTGACCCCGAGCAGGGCCGGTCAGGCGAGCGCTGCTCGTCTCGCGGGCTCAACGCTCCTTGCCCTCCGCATGCGCGGCTGAACACCCCACACATTGGGCGTCGTGACCCAGGACGGCAATGTCTGCTAGTCGCCTGTCGGCGAGTCGAAGGTTCCTGCAGCTCAGCGCAGAACGATGAGCCATGCGCACGCGCGGGGCTCCGGGCTGCGATGGGGAGCGAGGGCCGGGCGAGGCGTGAAGGGCGGGGGAGACAATGGTCGAGGCCGCGAAGGAGCTTGCTGATCTCGTCGATCACCGTGGCTTGACGGTCGCGGTCGCTGAGACGTGGACGGCGTGGGGTGCGAGGCCGCCGCCCGGTTGGCCGAGTTGGGGTGTTTCGAGATCGAGCTGGGGTTGATCGACTTCGAGTTGAAGCTGATCGGGAAGCGTTGCGGGTTCGGGTTCGCTGATGTGGATCGCGCGCCTCTTGCGGCCGGGCTGCCGATGCGCACGATGATGGGATCGACGCGGAGTGTGGAGGACCCGGGAAACGCAGTGGCAGAACCGGCGTGACGGGTCCTTGCGGGCAGCGGGCGCGCGGTGCAGGCCCGCCGCCTCGAGGTGGCAGTGCCGCTGTGGACCCGCACTGCCAGCGTTCGACCCCACCCGCCATCGGGGGCGGTTGTGGCTGGCGGAGCAACGGGCGTGGCAGTGGCGTGGAGCATTGGCGGGGTATTGCCAGCTACCCCTTCGGGGCGCAGGATGAGGAACGCATCGGTCGGGGGATGCGGACACGTAAACCACTCCACCAGGCGGTTCGTCTTATGCGTCTTCCGTCCATGCTCGTGATCGCGATCATCGGCCTTGCGTTGGCCAGTCCGATCGCTGGGGCCCTGCCGTTCGCCGCCGGATCTGCCGGGTCCGCCGCCCCGGCGGCGCCCTCCGGACCGACCGTGAAGTACGGCGACTACTGCGGGTCGACCTCACCGTAGGTCACTAGAGGTCACACCGCCGACGGTGCGACCGCCTATTGCGTGCAGGTCTCCCATACCGACGCATGCGTATGGTCGCCGACTCCGGACCCGCTGCCTGTCGATCCGCACAACGCGGTGCGGCCCGGCAGCGACTGTCTCGACGCGGGTGCCGGTGGGTCGATCCGTACGGCCGTCCGTCCGATCGTGTGCTCGCCGACCGTCAACGGTCGCAATGCGGGCAACCTCGTGTGGATGCTCGAACATTGACGCCCGCACGCGGGCCCAGCATCAGACGGTTCCCATACATGCCGCCCCCGGCAGACCCCCTCGGCGAAGGATCGGACGTACACGCTGTCGGCACCGAGCGGGCACCAGGCGACGCCCCTTAGCGCAGTGACGGTTGTATTCGGCTGCGCTCAGACCGCGAGGGCGGCGTCGAATTCGTGGAGCGCAGGTGCGTTGGGGCCGAGGGCGTTAGTGCACAGCGGTTTTGGATCACTGCGGCGGGTCGTGATTGAGCCATCAGCTCTTGGGAATAGCCAGGGCCTCAACGGCCAGCGTTCCTGCCAGCTCCAGTTCGGAAATGGCAAACGTCAGGAGCGCTGCCAGGCACCGATGGTGGCAATTCCCCCGATGCTCTGGGCGTTCGGACTGTGGCCGATCGCGATCACAGGTACGGTTGTGCCCGTCGTGGTGAGAGGGGAGCGGCGGTGCGAGTGCAGCATCTGGATGGTGGTGGGACGCGGCCCTTCCGGGGAAGGGTCGTCGACGGTAGGCCAGGAATTTTCCGGTCGGCCCGGATGGTGGCGCACTGCCTACTGGTCGAACACGATGATGGATTGCTGCTGGTAGACACTGGTTATGGGGAGCGGGCCTCCGACGAGCCTGAGTTGTGGGTGGGCCGGAAGGTGGTCAAGCAGACGAACCCGGTGTTGGATCAGCCGATCGCCCGGCAGGTCGAGGCGCTCGGATATTCGCGCCGGGACGTTCGTGACATTGTCCTCACGCATCTCGATCTCGACCACGCCGGTGGTTTGGCTGACTTCCCTTGGGCGACAGTCCATGTGCATTGCGATGAGCTGGCCGCGATCTCAGGTGATCTCGGTCGCCGGGAACGGTTTCGTTACCGGTCGGTGCAGGTTGCGCATGAACCGCGGTGGGCCGTCTACGACGACGGGGATATCACTGAGGCGAGCTGGTTCGGGTTCCCGGCAGTCGGTCGGCTTCGGGGCGTACCGGCCGGATTAGTGTTGGTGCCGTTGGCGGGCCATACCCGCGGTCACGTCGGGGTGGCTGTCGAGTCGGGTACGGGCTGGCTGCTTCACGCCGGCGACGCGTACACCTATCACGGGCAGATGGCGACGAAGCCTCATCTTCCGATCGGGGCGGCGTTGTTCCAGCTGTCGGTGGACACGGATCGTGGGTTGCGGCGGGAAAACCAGCGCCGGTTGCGGGCGTTGGTTCGTGATCACGCGGATTCGGTGACGGTTTTCTCCGCGCATTGTGCTGTGGAGTTCGATCGCCTGGCGGGTCGCCGCGCTACCGCCTCGTAGGTGTCGATCGCCGCACTGCCCAGGTTCGAGATGGGCGAAAAATAATGCTGCGGCGACTGATCGAAGTTCGTACAGGCGCCATGATTAATCGGCGCCTGGTCCATTCTGCTGCGGTGTTGCTGTCTGCCGGAGTGTTTACCGGTCGATGTGACGGGGTGGGTTGTCCTTGGGTGGGGCAGCTTCTGGACCGCAACCGATCACGTGGTCGTCGCTGGTGCGGCCCCGGGCGTGTCGTGTTCGCGTGTCGCGGGGCGTTGGTCACGGGAGTTCAGGGCCTGTGTATGGCCTGGGTAGGGCCATGAGGAGTTGCACGTCGGGTGCCTGGCCGGGTTCGGCAATTGCGACTCGGTAGGAGATGGGTTCGCCGGTGGGTGAGAGGCAGTGCATGAGGTCGGTTGAGTCTCGGCCGTAGCCGATGTCGGTGTGGGATTGCCATGCGTGGCTGAAAACGCTGTTGTGTTGGAACTCGCGGATGAGATCGTGGGCCTGCTGGGAGTCGCGGTAGCGGGCGAGTACTGATTTTGTCGACGCGATCGAGTGGGCGACCTCCCGATTCCAGTCGATCAATACCCTGCGAGCGTCCGGTCCGGACAGCCAGCTGGTAATGGAGCCGAATTCGTCGATCCCGGGAAGCATGCGCAGGAACGCGTCATTGCTGGCCAGGGTATTCCAGAAGGGGTCAACGAGGACCGCGGGCGTACCGCGTTGTTCGAGTTCGTTGAGTTGAGCGACAAGCCCTGCATTCGATGCGACGTGGGATCGGAGCACGTCGAGGGGCTCGAGGGGTCGAGGTGGTGCGTGTAGGTCACGCAGGTAGCGCGCATTCAGCGGGCCGAGGCGATAGCCCGAGATGATGGCCTCGACCATCTCGATTCTAGGGACCACGGCGTCGGATTCGATGGCGGACAGATAGGAGGCGCTGACCCCGTGCCTGATGTAGGCACGCGACCGCGACAAGCCGAGTTCTTCACGCATGAGCCGGCACTGGCTGGTGGAGGTGTTCCATCCCGATGGCCTCGAACATTCATTGGCGATGATGGAAGCGGCTCAACCCGACCAGTCGACAGCCCTGACTGCGGGGCGCGAGTCGTTGGCGGTGTTGGATCGGAAGCTGCAGAGGTACCGCTCCGCGCTCGACGCTGGCACTCTCGTGGTCAGTCAGTGGATCGGCGAAGTGCAGGCGGAACGAAATCTTGTCGAAGCGCGGATTCGTGAGTTGGACCCGAAGCACGAGGGCGGTCACTCGATGACACGCGATGAGATCTCTCGCCTCGATGAAGCGATGGGCGGGATGGCAAAAAATTCTGCGGAGGGCCGAACCAGACGAAAAACTCGAGATCTACCGTGAGCTCGGCCTGAAGCTGACCTACGACCACACCACACGGACGGTGGTTGCTGAAACGAATCCACAACCACCCGTGTGCGTAGTGTCTGTGTCCGGAGGGGGACTTGAACCCCCACGCCCGATAAAGGGCACTAGCACCTCAAGCTAGCGCGTCTGCCATTCCGCCACCCGGACCGGTGTGCCCAGCAAGATTATCGGATGCTCAGGGTAAGCGCCAAATCGCGCCCTGACCTGGTGGTTTGTTGGGGAGAGGGGCTTGGGGTGCGTACCGGGCGTCTGTCGGCGCCGGGGTGGCTGCGAGTGGGATTGCTCGGCTGCGGAGTCATCGATGCCGGCGATCCGGGCGGTAGGTGGTGGGCCCTGCCGCCAGCTTGCCTTGGGGGAGCGCTCACGCGTGTGAAAGTAACCGGCGCGGGGAGCGTCCTCGCAGGAGTGGCTCCGGCGACTTAGCCTGGCGGGATGACCACTCCCGTCCATCTGACGATCGGCGCAGGGCCCGGTCTCGGTGTCGCGGTCGCGCGCCGATTCGCCCGCGCGGGCTACCATGCGGCGCTCACCGCCCGCACCACCGAGGATGCCGCCGGACTGGCGGACATGCTCACCGCCGACGGCCTCTCTGCCGAGGGCGCCGCCATCGACTTGCTCGATGCGGACGACATCAGCCGCGTGGTGGCCGAGATCGGGTCCCGCCACGGCCGCATCGATCTGCTGCATTTCAATCCCAGCGCGTGGCGGGAGAAGGATCCGCTGCACCTGACCGTGGCCGAACTGCTCGAGGACGTCACTTTCGGTGTCGCGGCACTGCTGCCCGCGGTACAGGCGGCATACCGCTTCATGTCGCGCGGGGCGCGCATCCTGGTGACGGGCAGCGCGGCCGCCGACAAGCCGTGGCACGGCGCGGCTTCGCTCGGTGTGCAGAAGGCCGGCGTACGCAATCTCGTCACCAGTCTCGACACCGCCCTGGCTGGTGAAGGGATCAGGGCCGTCGCCGTCCAGATCAACGGCCTGCTGGCCGAGACGGGTCCGTTCTCCCCGCCGCCCATCGCGGAAGCCATGTGGGCAGCGGTGCAGCGGCCCGATGACGACTGGACGCCCCACGTGTCGTACGACGGGTGATCGTCACCTTCCGGCTACCCGCCGCCTCCGGCATCGCAACCAGAGGCGACGGGGCGAGCATCAGTCGACGGCGGTCGCCTCGAGTTCGACCAGCTGGCCGGGGATCGCGAGGCGGGTGACGCCGAGCATCGTGGTGGCCGGGGCTACCTGGGCGGCGCCCAATCGCGCGGCCAGCACGCCGTAATGCTGGAAGAGCAGGTCGACGTCGGTCGTATAAACGTTGAGCCGGACCAGGTTCGCCAGCGACATTCCTGCCTTGCCGAGCACGGCTTCGACATTGTCGAGACTCAGGGCCAACTGCGCCGCCATGTCGCCGTCGTGCTGGGGAGTGCCGTCCTCGCCCATCGCGGTCTGGCCGGAGCAGTACAGCGTCCGGGTGTGCCCGGAAACGAGTTCGCCCTGGTTGAACCCCATCTCCAGCGACCACGTCACCGGGTTCACTGCCGTTCGTTGCGCTACCACTTCAGCTCCATTCGCATTGTCGAGGTACCTACCGCCGCCTGTTCTAGGCGCCGTGTTGACGAGCCTTCCAACGATTCACGACATCCTGTGTCAGGTATTTCTGGGAAGATTTCCGGTGTGCGCGCTGATCGGCTGGTATCGCTGGTGCTGCTGCTGCGCCGGCGTGGCCGGCTGACGGCGGCGGAGCTGGCCGACGAGCTCGAGGTATCGACGCGCACGGTCCTGCGCGACATCGAAGCGCTGTCGACGGCGGGCGTCCCGGTGTACGCCGAACGCGGCAGACACGGCGGTTTCGCGCTGTTACCGGGATTCCGGACCGAGCTCACCGGACTCAACCATGACGAGGCACTCGCCCTGCTGGTGGCCGGATCCCGGCGTGGCGCACAGGTATTCGGTCTCGGCTCGGCGTTGGCTTCGGCAATGCTCAAGGTGGTCGATGCGCTGCCGGACAGCTACCGGGCCACCGCCGACGAGGTGGCCGGGCGGCTGCTCGTCGATCCCGAGACCGATCTGCTCTCACGTCGGCTGGTCGAGGACGAGGTGCCCGAGGCCGTGGCCGCCGAGGTTCGCCGTGCTGTGTTCACCGGACACAAACTGCGCATCCACTACGCCGCCGTGGACCAGGCCCCGACGTGGCGAACGGTGGACCCGATCGGCCTGGTCACTGTGCGCGATCACGTCTATCTGCTGGCCACCCGAGCGGGTGCGGATCGCA
Organism: Nocardia cyriacigeorgica; assembly: GCF_010858045.1. Taxonomy (GTDB): domain Bacteria; phylum Actinomycetota; class Actinomycetes; order Mycobacteriales; family Mycobacteriaceae; genus Nocardia; species Nocardia cyriacigeorgica_E. The sequence continues at coordinate 11,198 of NZ_JAAGVC010000008.1, read as the reverse complement.
CCTATCGGCTGTCGCGAGTGCTGGCCGCCGAGCAACTGCCCGAACCCGCGCAGCGGGCGGGCCGGGTCGATCTGGATCGTGTCTGGCAGGAGCGCAGCACACGTTTTCGTGCCGGTGGCGACCAGGTCACCGTGCGGGCGCTGGTGGATCCGGCACGGCGCGAGGACCTGGTCGCTACCGCCCTGGCCGTGCATGCCGAGGACTCCGACACGGACGGTCGACTACGCCTCGAGGTGAGTTTCCAAGATGCCCGGCACGCGGAATGGGCCCTGTGGCAGCTCGCCACGGACGCGGAAGCTCTTGCGCCGCAATGGCTGCGCACCCGTCTTCACGATCGCGCAGCCGCGCTGGTCGCCTGTTATGGACAACCGTCCTGAGAAATGATCACTGCTGTGCCCGGGGGACGGTGTCGGGGGAGACGAGGAACGAGATCTTCTCCATGACCGGTTTGCGCTGGGTGTTCTGGAAGGCGGCCACGCGCCACTGTCCGTCGGTGTCACGGACCATCGTGTAGGTCTGGACCTTGCTCAGCTTGCGCGGCCGCCCGCCTTTGTAGGTATCGCCCCGGCTGGTGACCACGGCTGTATCGGTTCCGCAGAATCGGATGTCGAGAACCTCGTCGGCGAGTTTCGTGCCCGCGAGAAACTTCGCGAACAGCGCGCGATGGCTGCTCACGATATCGCGTCGGCCGCGGTAGACGGTGCCGACGAAGCTGATGTAGCTCGCGTCCTCAGTGAACAGTGCGCCGTAGGCCTCGGCGTCGTGGGCGGCCCAGGCGGCGACCAGACCGTCGATGACCGCTCTCACCGCGGCGATGTCCTGCTGCATGGTGAATCACTCCCTCGGTGGTTAGAATGGCGCAGATACTGCATGCAAGAAGTATCTGCTCAGATGCAGATAAATTGAATGTACGAGGCGAGGCGACCTGATGGCAAGTACGGCGGATGGTGACCGCGAACATGTGATCTTCCGGCAGTACCTGGACGCGGTGGGCCTGCAAGGCCTCGCCAGCGCGGAGGCCGCAGGTCTGCACACCTCGGAGTGGTACGCGCTGAGCCTGATCGCGTTCCACGGCGCCCTGTCCTCGGGGGAGCTCGCCACCCGGGCCGGGCTCACCACAGGCGCCACCACCCGCCTGATCGACCGGCTGGAGAAGTCCGGTTTCGCCCGCCGAACGGCGGACCCGAATGACCGCAGGCGTGTGCTCGTCGAGCCGGTGCCCGAAGCCCTCGATCGCATCCAGCAGGTCGTCGGCCCTGCCCGCCGGCACCTGGCCGAAGTCCTCGACCACTACACCCCCGAGCAGCGCGCCCTGTTGTTCGACTATTTCGCTCGGGCCGCACCTGCTTTCCGAGCGGCCACCGAAGAGATCCGGGCACACAGCGCCGGTAGCCGCCGGGGTCGGTCGAGGACGTCACCGGCGTAGCGGCCCGCATCGATGATCTTCCGCCGGGTACCCGGGTGCATTACTGTCGGACGGGGGCGTGCCACACCCAGGAGGCGACGTAATGAAGCGTCGGCGGTCGAGGTTCGGGGCTCTCGCGGCTGTTGTCGCCGCGGGACTAGTGGTGAGCGGTTGCGGGAGTGAGGAACCGGCGGAGTCGGCGAGTACGACGCCGTCGGCGACCGATTCGGTCTTGCCCAACCAGGTCGCGGGTGTCGCGATCCCGGATGGCCGAGTCGGCGAGGCGGTCGATCGGGTCGGTGGGCTGGCCGAGGAGCTGATGGCATCCTCCGGAATCCCCGGGATGGCGGTGGCCATCGTGCACGACGGCAGGGTGGTCTACAGCGAGGGTTTCGGCGTCGGCAATGTCGACAGCAAGAGCGAGGTCGGGCCCGACACGGTGTTCCAGCTGGCGTCGGTGTCGAAATCGGTTGGTGCGACGGTGGTGGCGCAACAAGTGTCGGCGGGCAAGGTCGAGTGGGATTCGCCGCTCGAGGAGCTGATGCCGTCCTTCGCTCTCGGCGACCCCTACGTGACCGACCATGTCACCGTCGGCGACCTGTATGCCCATCGGTCCGGACTACCCGATCACGCCGGTGACCTGCTCGAGGATCTCGGCTATGACCGCGAACAGGTCGTCGAGCGATTGCGTCTGCTGCCGCTCGGACCCTTCCGCGATTCGTACGAGTACACCAACTTCGGGGTCACCGCCGCCGCCATGGCCGTGGCGCGCGCCGGTGGCACCGACTGGGAAACACTGTCGGCCCGCGAGTTGTACGAGCCGCTCGGCATGACCGCCACGAGTTCGCGCTACAGCGAATTCGCCGAACGCGCGAACCGGGCCGACGGTCACACCTTCGTCGACGGCGAATACCGGGTCACCAATCCGGGACGACAGCCCGACGCGCAATCGCCGGCCGGGGGAGTGAGCTCCTCGGTGACGGACATGGCGAAATGGATGACGATGGTGCTCGCGAACGGCTCGGTGAACGGGCGCGCCTTGATCGAACCGCAGGACTTGCTGCCCGCGATCTCACCGCAGTCGGTCGCGCACCCACCGCAATCGGCCGACGCACGCGCCAGCTTCTACGGCTTCGGTTTCAATGTTTCCGAATCCGCGGCCGGACGGGTGATGCTCAGCCATTCCGGCGGATTCGAACTCGGAGCGGCGACCGCGTTCACCTTGATTCCCTCGGCCGACGTCGGCATCGTGACGCTGACCAACGCGGCACCGATCGGCGTACCCGAGACGCTCAACGCCGAGTTCGCCGACCTGGTGCAATTCGGTGAGATCCGGCAGGACTGGCGAGCCCTCTACCGGGAAGCGTTCGCGCCGATGAGCGCGCCCACCGGCGAACTGGCCGGAGCCACCGCGCCCGCCGACCCGGCTCCGGCCCGCCCGCTGACCGACTACGCGGGCGTCTACGACAACCCGTACTACGGCCCGGCGACCATCACCGAAACCGCGGGCGCGTTGACCCTGACGCTCGGCCCGAAGAATACGGCCTTCCCGCTGACTCACTGGGATGGCGACACTTTCGTCTTCACACCCTCCGGGGAGAACGCCGCCCCCGGCTCGGTCTCCAAGGCGACCTTCGACGGTGATGAGCTCACGCTCGAGTATTACGACCAGGAGGGACTCGGATCGTTCGACCGGGGGAGCTGAGGCGTGTAGTTGTCGTCCACGGCGACATGGGGGAGGGGCGGTGGACACTCAAACTATGTCGGCCAGGGAAGTGTGGTCCGGCGTAGCTCGGCTACCGGTTTGAGCGAGTGGGGGCTGAAGTTCGGTATGAGAAGGGGTCCGATAATCTCGCTGTGTTAATCTTGCCGATACGTAGATATGCGCATCTATGAATGTGCCTCACCCTAATAGCCAACGTCGCCCATACACGACCCTCCGTAAAAACAGCAAAGAGGCGTGAGGGCCTGGTGCGGTTCATCAGAATCGGTCGGCCCAAGTCCTCGAGGGGCCGAGCTACAGCCGGCGGGACAGTATGCCGCGAGGGGAGGAGAGCGTCGAGTACGGACTACCGCCTAGTCGGCGGCCCGCCGCCGGACGGTCCGAGCCTTCGCCGCATCAGAGTTCGTGTCCGCTGCCGGTTCGCCCAACTCTGCTCGTCTCCGGTTCGGCAGCCGGTTCGGGTGTGGTGAAGCGACCCGAAACGAATTCCTGGGCGGTGATCTTCGCGCGGACCACCGGCTCCCGGTAGCGGGTTTCACGGGCTGTGGCTTTGGCGAGTTTCGATGAGCCCGGGCGGTAGCGCCACCGCGCCCAGGGCGCGGTCGGCCTGCTGAGCCGGAGGGCGCCGACGATCAGCAGTGGTGGGAAGAACAGGCCGAGGAAGCCGGTCCAGTATTTGCCTTTGAGCAGGGTGATGGCGGCGAGGCCGTATTGGATGGTGAGACCGGCGATCGAGGCGATGAGGGTGGCGACTTCGCCGTCGTCGGTGTATTCGTCGAAGTCGTCGGCGAGGCCGAGGGGGTGGATGCCGAGCAGGAACAGCACCGAGATGGCGAAGGCGACCATGACGGCGTCGATGCTGCTGCGGCCTTCCTCGCTCCAGTAGACGTCGCGTACATGCAGCACGAGGGCGAATTCGTCGAGTACCAGCGCGGATCCGATGCCGAAGAAGGTGGCGAGCACGCAGTTGAGGACCGGTGTTTCGTGCGCGGCGAGCGCGACCAGCAGTAGGCCGGAGACCAGCATGGTGACGAGTCCGAAGATCACGTGGTGGATGTGCAGGCCGCCCGGGGTGACGTTGCCGGGCCACCAGGAGACTTCGGCGCGGATCATCCGGGTGCTCATCCGGATGAACAGGAACGTCAGCAGGAAGGCAACCATCATGAACAGCAGCGGCAGGCGGCCGTTGTCGACGATGGTGTCGGTGAACCAGCGGGTCATGGGAGGGCTCCGGGAGCTCGCCCGGGTGTGCTGATTCGGCCGCGGTGCATCGGTGCGGTCCCTTCCCGAGGGTGCCCGGCCGGTCGGGCGCGATCGGTCTCGGCCCCTTGGTTTCGTCGTTCACTGCAAACTGTAGTTTGCTCGACGATCCGGTGGCTCGATTCGGTGGTATGGGTGTGGTTTCTGCACGAGCGGATAATTGCGGCGCCCACGGCTGAGCTCGCCGGGCGTGCCGATCGGATCGCGCATTTCAAAGCACCGGTCGATGTGGGTACGGATCTTTTCGAAATATAGCGGTATCGACTGGATCACGATGTGGCTCAGCGGGTTTGCGGGAAAAGTAGGGCGCCCGGCGATACGCCGTTCCGCAAATTGAACGGCGTCTGTCCTTTTTATTGGGCCCTATCCGAACGGTCGCTTGGTTGATCCAAGGGGCATGATCATCTGTATTGATCTACTCGAGTCGCGGGTGCGAGAATCGGGATGCCAATGATTTGCGCCGGCTGTAACGGGCCGGGTGAGCATCCGGATTTATTCGTTGTGGGGGGCCACAAGGCAACACTCGGAGTTGGTCTCAGTGCAAGCGGGCGAATCGCGGGGTCCTCAGGATCGGAAGCGTTATCTGTGGGTATTGGGGCTGATTGCCCCGGGGTGTGCGCTGCTGCCCTCACAGTTGGTGCTGCGCACGGGATCCGAAGTGTTCTGGTGGATCGGTCCGATCATCGTCTTGATCGTGATTCCGGTCCTCGATCTGATCGTCGGCGAGGACGGCAGCAACCCCCGCGACGAGGACTACGAGGCGCTGTCGAACAACCACTATTACCGGTGGTGCACCTACATGTTCCTGCCGATCCAATTGCTCGGACTGGTGATCGCGTCCTCGATGTGGGCGGGCGATGCGCTGAGTTTCGTCGACAAGCTCGGCTTGGCGGTCACGCTGGGATTCGTCAGCGGGATCGGGATCAATGCGGCACACGAGCTGGGGCATCGAGCCGAGCATCTGGAGCGCTGGCTGGCCAAGATCGCCTTGGCCCAATCCGGTTACGGGCATTTCTTCGTCGAACACAACCGCGGTCATCACGTGCGGGTGGCGACGCCCGAGGATCCGGCGAGCGCGCGGCTGGGGGAGTCGCTGTACGAGTTCCTGCCGCGCACCGTCTCGGGTGGGTTCCGCTCGGCCATCGCGCTCGAACGTGAGCGGTTGCAGCGGCACGGCCAGGGCTGGTGGTCACCGCACAACCACATCGTGCAGGCGTGGGCGATGACGGTGGTGTTGTTCGGTTCGCTGATCGCGGCATTCGGGCTCGAGGTGTTGCCGTGGCTGCTGTTGCAGGCGGTGATCGGCGCGGCCCTGCTGGAGACGGTCAACTATGTCGAGCACTACGGTCTGCTGCGCAGGCGCCGCCCCAACGGCCGGTTCGAGCGCTGCTCGCCGCGTGACAGCTGGAACAGCGACCGGTTGGTGACCAATATCTTCCTGTTCCATTTGCAGCGCCACAGCGACCATCACGCGAACCCGGGGCGGCGGTATCAGACGCTGCGTAGTTCCGCCGAATCCCCGCAGCTGCCCGCGGGGTACGCCACCATGATCTTGCTGGCCGCTGTCCCTCCACTGTGGCGGCGGGTGATGGATCCGCGGGTGCTCGCGCATTACGGCGGTGATGTCACCAAGGTCAATATCGCTCCGCGTAAGCGCGAACGGATTCTGGCGGAGCACGGGGTCGCGGCCGGGAATCGCTGATGGCCCGGTGTCCCCGCGGTCAGTAGGCGAGGGGGTACTCGTCGTCGGGCAGCGGGGTGATCCAGGCTTGATCGATGCGGTCGGCGGTATCGGCGTTGTCGAAGGCTTCGCGGATGCGAGTGGTGAGTGGGGGTACCGCGGTGTCGAGTCCGGCGTCGACGTCGGTGGCGTAGGCGAGGGTGTGCTGGTCGCTGCGGTCGGCGTCGCTGCCGGTGGGGAACGGGGTCATCGCGTTACCTCCCTGCGTCCGATCGGGTGACGGGCCAGGGGCGGCCCGGAGGGTTCCGGGTCGCCCCGCGAAGAGTGACTGTGTTCGAGATGGGTTGCTGTGAGTCCGTGTCGAACAGGGGCATCACCTCACTCGTGTCGATCTCGGCCGGTTGCGGGGACACCGCGCGGTGCGGCGGGCCGCGCTGAGTCGGCTGCACGCCGGGCGGGATGCGCCGGCGTAGCGTCGCGACGAGCGCGGGGTGCGTCGGTGCGCGCGGTGGTCGCTCGGGCCGGACCCGTTGGCCGGGGTGCTGTGGTGCGGGCCAACGGGCCAGCGCTTCGGCCACAATGGCGTCCATTTCGGCGAAGAGCTGCTCGATGTCGGGGTCGAGCAGGAGCAGTTCGGTGTCGAGCAGGTCCTCGCGCGAGTCCGTTCCGATCATTGCCCTGTCTCCTCGAAGGAGTGCCGGGCCGTGCCGGATCAGGCGTCGATGGCCTGACGCCGTTCGGCCCGCTCGACCGCGATCTTGCGGGGTTTGGCCTTCTCCGCGACCGGGATGGACAGGCGCAGTACGCCGTCGGTGTAGTCGGCGCGGATGTGGTCGGTGTCGAGGCCGTCGCCGAGGAACAGCTGTCGGCTGAAGACGCCGCGGGAGCGTTCTGCGGCGATCATCTCGCGGTCGCCTTGCAGTTCTGGACGCGTGGCGCGGACTGTCACGACATTGCGTTCGACATCGAGATCCAGCGATTCGGGGTCGATGCCGGGTAGGTCGAACTCGACCAGGAATTCGTCGCCCGCACGCCAGGCGTCCATCGGCATGACGGCCGGGCGGGCCACTGTGCCGAACACCTGCTGCGTCAGTCGGTCCAGATCACGGAACGGATCGGTGCGCATCAGCATGGTCGCCACCTCCAGATCACTCCATTCTCTGTATCGATGAGCAGATAACCTATGTCATCTGACATAGATTCGTTATAGCTCGGCGGTGAGATGAACGCAAGGGCTTAGGATAGAAAATCTGAAAGGAATGGCAGGAGTGAGGAGAACGGATGACGCAGGAGAGTTTCGAGCCTCGTCTCCCCGACTCGACGCAGGCGGTCTATGCGATCTCGGTGGCCGCCGACCTGGCCGGCATCGGCGTGCAGACTCTGCGCCTGTACGAGCGGCACGGTCTGATCACCCCGGCCCGTAGCGACGGCGGAACCCGCCGCTACAGCGGCGACGATCTGGCGCGGCTGCATCGGATCGCGGCGCTGGCCGCCGATGGGGTGAACCTCGCCGGGATCGGCCGCATTCTCGAACTCGAAGACGCCAATGCCGCCCTGCACGCCGATCTGGCGCGGCTGCGTCGTCGCGGCAACGGCTGAGCGGGCGGTCAGGCCGCTCGCTCGGCCAGGGTGAGGCCGATGCGTTCGATGAAGTCGCCGATGTCCTTGGGGGAGCGTGAGGTGATCAGCGGGTAGCCGTGGGTGTCGTCGAAGACGACCGATCGGTCCACCCAGTCGGCGGCGCCCGCGTTGTGGATATCGGTTTTCAGGGAGGGGAACGAGGTGAGGGTCTTGTCGCCGACGATGCCGGCTTCCACGAGCAGCCACGGTCCGTGGCAGATCGCGGCGATCGGTGTGCCCGCGGCCGCGATCCGGCGAGTGATGTCGACGGCGGCGGCGTTGAGGCGCAGCGAATCGGCGTTGATGGTGCCGCCGGGGATCAGCAGTAGGTCGTAGTCGGCCGGGTTCACCGCGTCGAGGGTGACGGTGGGTTGGACGGTGGTGCCGGGATTCTTGTCGTGCACCAGGGTCTGGATGGCGTCGCCGGATTCGGCGGCGATGTCGACCGTGGCGCCGGCGTCGCGGAGATGCTGCACGGGAACCATGAGTTCGTCCTGTTCGACGCCGTAATTGGTGACGATCGCCAGAATGCGGCGCTGGGTGAGATCGGTGCCTGCCATGCGCGGTTCCTTCCTGTCGATGCCCGGTGCGCGTGTTCGGCGCTCTGGTCGCGGATCATGCGACTCGCTTCCGGCATACCCGGGTGTGCGGCGCCGACACGTCCGTGCAGTTCGTCGCGGGGGCGAACGGCGGCGTGGGCGATCACTTTTCGATTACGGGAAATTGGGTACCCCTCAGTCAGGTCGAGCCGAACGTCAGCCGATTGGGGAACCGAGGAGGCCCAATGAACCAGTCGAAGCACGCTCAGACCACCACAACCGCTCCTGCGGCCCGATCAGTCGGTGCCGGTGCGGGGAAATACGGAGATTCTTCGGACAGTTACGAGAACATCGAGCCGTGGTTCGACAAACTCGAGTCATTGGACCCTGACGATCCGCATCGCGCGCATGTTCGCGACGAAATCATCGAGCTGTGCCTTCCGCTGGCCGAGCACATCGCGCGTCGTTTCGGTGGACGCGGTGAGTCCTTCGACGATTTGCAGCAGGTGGCCAGGGTGGGCTTGATCCAGGCCGTGGATCGTTTCGATCTCAGCCGCGGCAGTACGTTTCTCGCTTATGCGGTGCCAACCATGATGGGTGAGGTGCGCCGCCACTTCCGCGACCGCACCTGGGCGGTGCGGGTGCCGCGCACGATGAAAGACATTCAGTTGCGGATAGGTCCGGCCACCGAAGCGCTGTCGCAGCGGCTGGGACGGGTGCCGACCGCCCGTGAGGTCGCCGCCGAGCTCGGGGTGGAGCTGGCTCAGCTGACGCAGGCGATGGTCGCCGCGAATGGGCATACGAGCAATTCGCTGGAGTCGATCGCTCGTGACGACGATGACGCGGGCAGTGCGGTGCAGCGCAGGCTCGGTAGTGAGGAACCCTGCTACGGCCTGCTCGAGGATGCGATGGCGGTGCGGCCGCTGATCGCCGCGCTGCCGCGGCGGGAACGTCAGGTGCTGGTGTGGCGGTTCTATGGGTCGATGACCCAGAACCAGATCGCCGAACGGCTCGGTGTGTCCCAGATGCAGGTGTCGCGGATCTTGTCGCGCACGCTGGCGAGCCTGCGGGAGCAGGCACTGGCCGAACCGGCTGCCGCTTAGCTCGTGCCCGGCTCGGTCGAATGACCGGTCCCCCTGCCGCGTTTGAGACATCAGCACCCTTGTGACTGGTATCACACCCGATTGCGGCTGCGTAAGCGCTCCCCGGCTGGCATCTTGCTTAGGCACGCTAACGTTCAGGACGTGCTCGGCCGGCCAGGGGAGGCACCAACACCATGTCGATCGAGACGCCGGCTGCTCGGCGCAGGCAGCGCATCGCTCAGCTGTACAGCGATGATCACCAGGCCCGCGCGGCGGCGCCGGATGAGACAGTGCTCGATGCCGTGCGGACGCCCGGCACCGGTGTCGCCCAGATCGTGGCCAGTGTGCTCACCGGCTACGCCGAACGTCCCGCGCTCGGGCAGCGCGCGTTCGACATCGTGCGCGATCCGGTCACCGGGCAGCCCGAACGCCGCTGGCTCGACCGTTTCGAGACCCTCAGCTATGCCGAAGTGGCCGATCGAGTCGAGGCGATAGCCGCCGCGTGGCAGGGCACGGCCGGAGTCGAGGCAGGCACGATGATCGCGGTTCTCGGCGTGACCGGCGTCGAGTTGACCATCGTCGATCTGACCTGCGTGCGGCTCGGGGCGGTGGTGGTGCCGCTGCAGGCAGGGGCGCCGAGTCCGGCGCTGGCCCAGATCGTCGCGGAGACCGAACCGCGGGTGCTGGCATCCACGCCCGAACTGCTCGACCGTGCGGTCGACTGCGCGCTGGCCGGCCCGGGGCTGCGGCGGCTGGTGGTGATCGATCACGTCGCCGAGCTCGATGCGCACCGGTCCGCGCTGGCCACGGCTCGGGAGCGACTGGCCGGCACGTCGATCACGCTCGAAACCTTGGCCGAGGTGATCGAGGCGGGCCGCGATATGCCCAGGGTCGCACCGTATTTCGCGGACCGGGATACCGACCCGCTGGCAATGCTGATCTACACCTCTGGCAGCACCGGCACGCCCAAGGGCGCGATGTACACCGATCGGCTGGCCGCGGGGATCTGGTTGCAGGGGCTGGCCCGTAAGGCGGGCTCGAACCCGCCGGCCATCAGTGTGAACTACATGCCGTTGAGTCATCTCGCCGGACGGCTGGCCCTGGCCGGGGTGCTGGTGCGCGGTGGCACCGCGTATTTCACCGCCGCGGCGGACATGTCGACGTTGTTCGACGACATCACGCTGGTGCGGCCCACCGAGATGGTGCTGGTGCCGCGGGTCAGCGAGATGATCTACCAGCGGTATCAGAGCGAGTTGGCGGGTGGCCGGTCCGAGGAGCAGGTGCGGGCGCAGCTGCGGCGCGAAGTGCTCGGCGGCAGGCTGATTTCGGCGTCGACCGGTAGCGCGCCGCTGGCGCCGGAGCTGAAGACGTTCCTGGAGTCGCTGCTCGAGATCGAGGTGCACGACGCCTATGGGTCCACCGAGGCCGGTGGTGGTCTGGTGGTCGACAACCGGGTGCGCAGGCCGCTGGTGATCGACTACAAGCTCGTCGACGTCCCCGAACTCGGCTACCGCACCACCGATACCCCCCATCCGCGTGGTGAGCTGCTGCTCAAGACCACGACCATGATCCCCGGCTATTACCGGCGCCCCGATATCACCGCGCAGGTCTTCGACGCCGACGGTTTCTACCGCACCGGCGACATCGTCGCCGAGATCGGCCCGGATCGGCTGCGGTATCTGGATCGGCGCAATAATGTGCTGAAGCTGTCCCAAGGGGAGTTCGTCGCTGTCGCGCAGTTGGAGGCGGTGTTCGCGGGCAGCCCGCTGATCCGGCAGATCTTCGTCTACGGCAGCAGCGTGCGCGCCTATCTGCTCGCGGTGGTGGTGCCGACCGAGGCCGCGATCGACGCGGCAGCGAACACCGGTGAGCTCACGGCGTCGATCGC
>NZ_JAAGVC010000079.1 GCF_010858045.1 Nocardia cyriacigeorgica | reverse complement strand
GGTTACTAGAGCTGCCGCCTGCCCAGTCTTCGCCACTACCGCCTAACGCTGTACAAACGACGACATTCCGCCCCCCGATTACCCCGATCTGCCCGACGATCCGGGCCCTGGCGAGTACAGCGGCGCGCCGATCCCGCCGCCGACGCCGGAGGAAGAGCAGGAGATGCTGGCCGAATCCGCGCGGCCGGTGGCGCCGGGAGACCGGCAGGACCCGGATGAGGTCGCCCTGCAATTGCTCGCCTCCGAGCTGGGTGCCGTCAGGTTGGAGTGAGGCGCATCGCACCCGGCCAGAGGGTTGACAACCACTGCCCGCCCGACGTTAAGTTAACCGGAGTTCGCATCCGGCGGTAGTATGTGCGGGTGGCCGCGAGCTCATGCGAGGCGAGGTTCTATCGTATGCCCAGGCGTACGGGCGACCTTGTCTTGCGTCGGCAGGCCCATGTCCTCGTTTGTACAGCGTTAGGCGGTAGTGGCGAAGACTGGGCAGGCGGCAGCTCTAGTAACCACCGCGGTTGCGTGAGCAGCGCAAATTGAACATGGGCGGTGTGAGCGTGGTGGCACGACTGGCACCGGGAGTACCGCGAATTGAATACACACGGTCGGTCTCATGGCCGGTCGGCGAGGTTACCCGCGCCGGTGCCGCCTAGTGCGGTCCGGGCGCAACCCTAGGAAGGAAACACTCCGATATGACCACAGAGGCCTACATTTTCGAGGCCATCCGCACCCCGCGCGGCCGCAACAAGAAGGGGTCGCTGCACTCGGTCAAGCCGATCGACCTCACCACGGGTCTGGTTCAGGAGCTGCGCAATCGCTTCCCGAACCTCGACGAAGACCGGATCTCGGATCTGATCCTCGGTGTCGTTTCCCCGGTCGGTGACCAGGGCGCCGATATCGCCCGCACCACCGTGCTCACCGCGGGCCTGCCCGACACCGTCGGCGGCTTCCAGCTCAACCGCTTCTGTGCCTCCGGCCTCGAGGCCGTGAACCTGGCCGCGCAGAAGGTGCGCTCGGGCTTCGACGATCTGGTGATCGCCGGTGGCGTCGAGTCGATGTCGCGCGTGCCGATGGGCTCCGACGGCGGTGCGTGGGCCATGGACCCGGCCACCGCCTACGACACCTACTTCGTGCCGCAGGGTGTGTCCGCCGACCTGATCGCCACCATCGAGGGCTTCTCCCGCGAGGATGTCGACGCCTACGCCGTGCGCTCGCAGGAGCTGGCCGCCAAGGCCACCTCGGGCGGCTACTTCGCCAAGTCGATCGTTCCCGTGAAGGATCAGAACGGCCTGGTCGTGCTCGACAACGACGAGCACATGCGTCCCGGCACCACCCTGGAAGACCTCGCCAAGCTGAACCCCTCCTTCGCCGGTCTGGGCGAGATGGGCGGCTTCGACGCGGTGGCGCTGCAGAAGTTCCACTTCGTGGAGAAGATCAACCACGTCCACCACGGCGGTAACAGCTCCGGCATCGTCGATGGCGCCGCGCTGCTGCTGATCGGTACCGAAGAGGCAGGTAAGGCCTCCGGCCTGACCCCGCGCGCCCGCGTCGTGGCCACCGCCACCAGCGGCGCCGATGCCACCATCATGCTGACCGGCCCGACCCCGGCCGCGAAGAAGGCCCTGGCCACGGCCGGCCTGACCATCGACGACATGGACCTGGTCGAGATCAACGAGGCCTTCGCCTCGGTGGTGCTGAAGTTCCAGAAGGACCTGAAGGTTCCGGACGAGAAGCTGAACGTCAACGGTGGCGCGATCGCCATGGGCCACCCGCTGGGTGCCACCGGCGCGATGATCACCGGCACCATGGTCGACGAGCTGGAGCGCCGCAACGGCCGCTACGCGCTGATCACCCTGTGCATCGGCGGCGGCATGGGCGTGGCCACCATCATCGAGCGCGTCTGACCCCCAACCGATACTTCACAAGGAGAAAGAAACTGTGAGCGAGACCAACATGATCGGTTGGGAGCAGGATTCGGACGGCATCGTCGTGCTGACGATGGACGACCCGAACCAGAGCGCCAACACGATGAACGACCTGTACAAGAAGTCGATGACCGCGACGGTCGAGCGGCTCGAGGCCGAGAAGGACAACATCACCGGTGTGGTGCTGACCTCGGCCAAGAAGACCTTCTTCGCCGGTGGCGACCTGAAGAACATGATGAAGGTCGGCAAGGACGACGCTCAGGCCCTCATGGATGAGCTCGGCCAGATCAAGGGCGCCCTGCGTCGCCTGGAGACCCTCGGCAAGCCGGTCGTCTCCGCCATCAACGGCGCCGCCCTCGGTGGTGGCCTGGAGATCACCCTCGCCACCCACTACCGGATCGCGGCGGATGTGCCCGGTGTGCAGCTCGGTCTGCCCGAGGTCACCCTCGGCCTGCTGCCCGCCGGCGGCGGCGTCATCCGCACCGTGCGCATGCTCGGCCTGCAGGGTGCGCTCATGCAGGTGCTGCTGCAGGGCCAGAAGTACCGGCCCGCGAAGGCCAAGGAGATCGGCCTGATCAACGAGGTCGTCGGCTCGGTCGAGGAACTGGTCCCCGCCGCCAAGGCGTGGATCAAGGCCAACCCCGAGGGTGGCGTCCAGCCGTGGGACAAGAAGGGCTTCAAGATCCCCGGCGGCACCCCGTCCTCGCCCGCGTTCGCGGCGAACCTGCCGGCCTTCCCGGCCAACCTGCGCAAGCAGATCAAGGGCGCGAACATGCCCGCTCCGCGCGCGATCATGTCCGCCGCGGTCGAGGGTTCGCAGGTCGACATCGACAACGCCTCGCTGATCGAGTCGCGCTACTTCGTGCACCTGCTCACCGGCCCGGTCGCCAAGAACATGATCCAGGCGTTCTTCTTCGACCTGCAGTCGATCAACAACGGTGGCTCGCGTCCGGCCGATGTGCCCAAGCGTGAGATCAAGAAGGTCGGCGTGCTCGGCGCGGGCATGATGGGCGCCGGTATCGCCTACGTGTCGGCCAAGGCCGGCTACGAGGTCGTGCTCAAGGACGTCACCCTCGAGGCCGCCGAGCGTGGCAAGGGCTACTCGGAGAAGATCGAGGCCAAGGCCCTCTCCCGGGGTAAGACCACCGAAGAGAAGTCCAAGGCGCTGCTGGACCGGATCAAGCCGACCGCGGACGCGGCCGACTTCGCCGGTGTCGACTTCGTCATCGAGGCCGTCTTCGAGAACACCGAGCTCAAGCACAAGGTGTTCCAGGAGATCGAGGACATCGTCGACGCGGACGCCCTGCTCGGCTCCAACACCTCCACCCTGCCGATCACCGGTCTGGCGACCGGCGTGAAGCGCCAGGAGGACTTCATCGGCATCCACTTCTTCTCGCCGGTCGACAAGATGCCGCTGGTGGAGATCATCAAGGGTGAGAAGACCTCGCCCGAGGCGCTGGCGCGGGTGTTCGACTACACCCTCGCGATCAAGAAGACCCCGATCGTCGTCAACGACAGCCGCGGCTTCTTCACCTCGCGCGTCATCGGCACCTTCGTCAACGAGGCGATCGCCATGCTCGGTGAGGGCATCGCGCCCGCGACCATCGAGCAGGCGGGTCTGCAGGCGGGCTACCCGGCCGCGCCGCTGCAGCTGTCGGATGAGCTGAACATGAAGCTCATGCTGAAGATCGCCAAGGAGACCGAAGAGGCCATCGCGCGTGGTGAGGTCACCATGGGCAAGGAGCGTCACCCGGCCATCGACGTCATCGAGTTCATGGTGAACTCGGGTCGCCCGGGCCGCCTGGAGAAGGCCGGCTTCTACGACTACGACGAGAACGGCAAGCGCATCGGCCTGTGGTCCGGCCTGGCCGAGCACTACAAGTCGAACATCGGCTTCGGTGTGCCGATCCAGGATCTGATCGACCGCATGCTGTTCATCGAGGCGATCGAGACCCAGAAGTGTTTCGACGAGGGCGTGCTGGAGAAGACCGCCGACGCCAACATCGGCTCGATCTTCGGCATCGGCTACCCGGCCTGGACCGGTGGTGTGCACCAGTTCATCGTCGGCTACCCGGGCGGCCAGGAGGCCTTCGTGGCTCGCGCCGACGAGCTGGCCAAGACCTACGGTGCGCGTTTCGAGGTTCCGGCTTCGCTGCGCAAGTAGTCATCGCTCGCGGTCGCTGATCGCGAAAGGCAAGGCCCGTCACCGTGTTTCGCGGTGGCGGGCCTTCGCCGTCCGGTGCCGGTTTCCGGCCGGATCGGCGGTGCCGGACCCGAGCTCACCCGGGCCGCGGGCCGGCGGTGAGGCGGCGGCTAACGTCGGGTGGGTGGAATTCGGCGAGCATATCGAGCAGCTCACGGCGCATGCCGCGGCCCTGCGATCGGACGTGGTGGCCTGCGGCCCCGATCCTGCGGTGCCCACCTGTCCGGGATGGACTGTGCGGCAACTGGTTCGGCATCTCGCGCGGGTGTACCAGTGGGTCGAACAGGCCTTGCGCAGCGAGCCCGGTGTAGCGGAACCGCCGCGCGCGGAGGAGCCTCCGGTCGAGTGGCCGGAGCTGATCGACTACTGGGACGCCCGGCTGACGGCAGTGCTCACCGCATTGACCGAACTCGGCCCGGACGCTCCCACCTGGGTCTTCGCCGGCGCCGATACCGCGACCGCGCGTTTCTGGGCGCGCAGGCAGGCCCACGAGACCGCCATCCACCGGCTCGATGCCAGGCATGCCAGGATCGGTTCGGTCGACCCAGGCGCTGTCGGCGAGCTCTTCGACACCCGCTTCGCCGCCGACGGGATCGATGAGGCGCTGCGGGTGACCATCCCGCGCCAGTTGCGCCGCATTCCACCGCCCCGCGGCGGCAGCGTCCTCGTGCACGCGGTCGATACCGATCTCGCCTGGACCGTGCGGCTCTCGACCGACGGCGAACCGCTGCGGGTCAGCCTCGGCGGCCCGCCGACCCCCGCGGACGCCTCGCTGAGCGGCGCCGCCGACCAGGTGTACCGCGCGGTCTGGCAGCGCCCGAGCCGGGCCGTCCGGCGCGGTGATCTGGGACTGACCGCCGCCCTCACCCCACCCTGATCGGATCGCCCGCCACGCGGGACGGGAAACCCACCCACACCGTCGCGCACCGAGCTACGTTGGAGGTGCGCAGAGGATTCGGATACCGGAGCCACTCCGGGTCCGGAGGCCGAGCGCACGACGGCCGTCGGGCGATCCGCTCGACCGCCCGAGAACAGGATGTGCTCGTCGGCCGCCGATTCGTCGGGAGTGCGAGGTGGTGAGATGGATCCACGGGCGCGTTCGGACCGCGCGAGCGAGTCGGGCAGCGTCGTCTCCGATACGGCGCGCTGGCAGCCCGACCTCGCCACGCGATCACCTGGCCCCGAGTCCGAGGCCGACACGGAACCGGCCGAATCCGATGCCGCCGCCGGCGCGGACCCGGTAGCCGGTGCTGCCGACGAAACCGGCGCCGCCGCCAGGCCGGCCGTCTCCGGCAATGGCGACACCGGCACCCGGCCAGAAGACCGCGACACCCAGGAGAACAATCCCATCGCCATCGAGGACGAACTCGAGGCCATGGGCCTGTCGGGCGCGCGCGAGATCGGGCACGGCGGCTTCGGCGTCGTCTACCGGTGCGTACAGCGCGCGCTCGACCGGGTCGTCGCGGTGAAGGTGCTGTCCTCCGATATCGACGACGAGAGTCGCGAACGCTTCCTGCGCGAGGAACACGCGATGGGCCGGCTGTCCGGGCACCCGAACATCGTCGACATCCTCCAGGTCGACGTCACCGCCACCGGCAGGCCGTTCATCGTCATGCCGTATGCCACCCGAGGTTCGCTGGAGGTCGTCGTCCGCGACAACGGCCCGCTCACCTGGTCGGACACGCTGCGCGCCGGGGTGAAACTGGCCGGCGCGATCGAGAGCGCGCACCGGGCGGGCATTCTGCACCGCGACGTCAAACCGGCCAATGTGCTGCTCAGTTCGTACGGCGAACCGCAGCTCACCGATTTCGGTATCGCCAGGGTGCCCGGTGGGTTCCGCACCTCGAGCAGCATGATCACCGGTTCACCCGCGTTCACCGCGCCCGAGGTGCTCAAGGGTGATGAGCCGACGGTCCGCTCGGACGTCTACGGGCTCGGCGCGACACTGTTCGCGCTGCTCACCGGCCACGCGGCGTTCGAACGTCAGGCGGGGGAGAAGGTGGTGGCGCAGTTCCTGCGGATCACCACCCAGCCCGTCCCCGACCTGCGCGAACAAGACATCCCCTCCGACGTGGCCGCGGCCGTCGAACACGCGATGGCGCAGAACCCGGACGATCGCCCCGCCTCGGCCTACGAGTTCGGCGAGACACTGCGTGCGATCCAGCGCGCGCACGGGCAGATGGCCGACGAGATGGCCCTGCTGGACACCACCGACGAATCCGATGCCGCGCCCGCGCAGGGCGGCCGCACCGCGGTCACCGCGCGCCGCAGCTGGCCGCTGAACCTGAGCCCGCCCACCCCGCGCCCCGGCTACGACC
>NZ_JAAGVC010000078.1 GCF_010858045.1 Nocardia cyriacigeorgica | reverse complement strand
AGCGCGGCCGGTATCGAGCTGCTGCCCGAGGAGTACACCCAACGGCTGGTGGCGGCCAGCCAGAGGTGCCGGGCGGGTTGACCGGAGGTTTCCAGCCTTCGTCCTTGTCATCGACGGGGTTCTTGGGTTTCGGGAGGACCGGAGTATGGCCGTCGACATCTTCAGCGCCAGGACGGTAATACGTGGTCATCACGAACCTGGCGTTCTCCTGCGCCTCGGTCGCCCGGTATTCCGGGCCCTTGATGACGCTCTGGAACGGAATCGCGTTGATGATCTTGTCGCCGACCGTGGTGTTGTCGGGTTTGCCGACGGAGTTCTTCGCCTGCGCGAGGTGGCCTTCCATCAGGTCCAGGCCGTGGGCAACCATCTGAAAGCAGGCTGCGATCGTGGTGAACGAGGTTGCGAATGCGCGAGTGCCTTCGATTGCGGCGGTACCAGATTGGCCATTCCAGTAGTTGGTGATGTCTTCTTCGACGCCTTTGGAGAACACCTCGATTGCGTCTCGGGCGTCCTTTGTGAGGTTGCGCCAACCATCGGCCTTCGTGTTGATCGCAGCGGGGTCGACGTCTCTTACCGCGTCGTAGATCTCCTGATGCGACATCGTTTCGAAGGGGTCTTGCACGGTGATGACGCGACCGGCGAACTGATCACTGCCGTATTCGCCGAGCAGGCCCTGCCACTCGGTGCCGACGATCGCGCGGTCGGCATCCCACTTGGCCTTCTCGTCATTCACGCGCTGCTGATCATCGCGCTTGTTCTGGTCTGCCTCGCCGAAACCGAGGAACTGAACAGTCGACACGACTGGGTTGTCAATGAAGTTGCCGACGTTGCTGACCCAGTCGGTGAAGCCGAGTCCCATAGCTACTGCACCCCCGTTTGTCCCAGCACGCCAGCGGTGGACTGGTCTGTTTCCTCGATCCGGCGAATGGCGAGAGCGTAGGTCTCACTCATCAGCGTGACGATGTCGATGCTCTCCTGGAGCCGTTTCAGAGCCGAATCTTCATCGGTGCTCGCCTTCGCTGCGAATTTCTTCCGCAGTGCTTCGGCTGAATTCAAGGTGCCAAAGCCCGACACGTGCTCGAGTTGCTTGGTGTCCGCGACCATCTTGCGCAGTTCCGTGAGCAAGGTATCTGCGCGGCCCTTCAGCGCATTCCCAATTTCCGGCTCCATGCGCAGTTCGCCGTTCTCGGCTTGGGTTTTCATCGTTTTCCAGTGGTTCAGCAATCCGGGCATCTCAGAGTTGCTGGGTGTCGTCACAGTTCCCCTCCCAACACTGCCTGCAGACGAGCCGACCTGATCTTTCTCACGAGAAGATTCACAGCCGTCATCATTTTGGCAGGTAAGGCTCGAGCTCGGTAGCGTGTCGAACTGCCACACTGCACGGCGGTGATTCCGGCATTGATTCTTCCTCGCCGTAAAGCCAGCTGACAGACACTTCTAGCGTCCCCTTCGCCCACGGAAGGTTCACCCAGCAGGTCGAACGTTCCTCGTCCGATTTCTCGCCGTACGTCAAGCCGGAGCGGGGGCCGATCTGAACTTCCTTCAGCCCAGACAGGTTGGTATTTGCTCGGGCTTCTGCCTGCGTGTATGTCGATGACCCGACGTACACGAGGTAGGGACCCTCGGTCGAATCCCACCGGCAAATCCGGTAGGTCACATCTCCGGAAGGTGCATCTGTAACTGCCTCCTTCGATGCGGGGTTCACCTTCGTCGCCGCCAAGGCCTCATCAGCCAAGTCGGTGCACGGATTCCACTGCACCGTCTCTTCCCTGGTCGTCTCACTCTGCCCCTGCGCCGCCGGCTCCCCATCCACCGACGTCGAGCACCCGGCGACCAGCCCGACGGCGGCGATTGCGCCGAGCATCGCGCGGACCGCGACCCCTCTGTGTGCACTACTCGCGGTACGCATACCCCTCCTGCTTTCGGTGCGAAAAGACCGACACTGAATAGGACGCACCTTACCGCGATCCGGTTCCACTCGATCTATCGTCCAGGATCGGTCCGGCAACCATCCGCGCTCGCTCACGGGCCGATCTCGCCACGGCGGGCGCTGAGCGTGCTCGCGATGGCTCGCGTTCGGGCACTTGCCGATCCGTCCTCGGCCTTGCAGTCCTTGCCACTACCGCGGCCGCGATCGGACTCCTGTCCGCGACTGCCGCCCCCGCCGATGCCGCCACCGGCACCTTCATCTGGAGGGTGAACGGTCAAACCACCGAGCTGAAAAATCCGAAGGATGGCAGCTGCCATCGCATGCCAGGCGGCGCCTCGACGCAGGTCGTCGAATTCACCAACAAAACCAATAGGAGAGCCAGCGTCTTCCAGGGCACGACATCCTGTGACAGCCGGGGCCCGGGCACCGTTCACCGAGTCGACCCGGGCGGTACGGGCTACTTCACGGCCCGCAGCGATATGTCCGTGCGCATCTGGACCAGCTGAGCGCACCCTTCCCTGGATTGCACCGAGGTGAGCCCGCCCGTCGAGCAGCTGTTCGACGGGCGGGCTTCTTCGCGGCAGCGGTTCACTGCGATACGCGTGGCCCGAGTGTGGGAAGGCCGGAACTACGCGTCCGGACCGAAGTCGGCGAGGCGCTGGGCGGTGAGTTCGGCGTGGGTGATGCGGCGCAGGGCGGCGAGGATGGGTTCGTAGAGGACGGTGCCGAGTACGGAGTATTCGATGGCGGCGGCGGGGGAGTCCAGCGGCATGCGGTCGATTTCGTAGGCGGCGATGGCGGTGATGTGGGGGGCGTAGGCGCGCAGGCGGTCCTCGGTCATGGGCAGGCCTGCGGCTTCGGCGTCGGCGAGGGCTTGTTCGAGTTGGGCGGCGGCGGGGAGGTCGGCGGGTAGCGGACGGCCGAGGATGGCGAATGCGGCTCGGGCGCGCGGCAATTCGGTGTCGGTACCGGATTCGGGTGATGGCGGGAGTGCGGAGGTGGCGGCGCCGAGGGCGGTGAGCAGGGATTCCTCCGGGGCATCGATCAGGCCGACGATCGTCTTGATCTTCGCCAGCGCTAAGCCGTGCCCGGACAGTGCCTTCACCAACGCGATCCGTTTGACGTGCGGTTCTCCGTACTCGGCACGGGTGGCGCTGGTGGCGCGGCCCGGCATGAGCACACCCTCGCGCAGGTAGTACTTGATCGTCGGCACCGGCACTCCGGTGCGGGCCGCAAGCTCCGACATCAGCATCGCGTCTGTCCTCCTCCGAGTCACCCTTGACATTGGATAGTGTAGCTATCCATTATTGGGTAGCTACACTATCCAATCGGATCTACGACGCCAGGAAGCAGTCATGGATACATCGCTGATCTCGCCGTTCATGAGCATCGTGCTCGGGGCGACCATCCTCTCGGTGGTCACCATCGCCTTCGGCGGCACGTTCCTACTGCGCGTCTTCACCGGCGCCCACCCCACCAACGATCTGCAGAAATCCTTCTTCCGCGCCGGCCACGCGCATGCCGGGGTGCTGGTCGTGCTCGGCCTGCTGCTCGCCGTCCTCGGCAACGCGACGGGTGCGAGCCGCAGCTGGGCCGATGGCGGCGCGATCGCCGTGCTGGTCGCCGCGATCCTGATGCCGCTCGGCTTCTTCCTCTCGGTGCTCGGCCGCGAACCGCAGCGGCCGAACCGGATGATCGTCAGCGTCTGGCTGGGTGCGACGCTGCTGATGGCCGGGCTGCTGGTGTCGGGAATCGCGACGCTCGTCGCCGGGATCGACCGGTTCTGAGGGGTCCGGCGCGGCCTGCTCGGCCGGCGATCGGCGACCGGTAACAAAACAGGCCGGTCAGTCTTAATACGTTGTCAGTCCATATTTTTCGTTCGTCTCGCGTACTGTCGTCTGGGCCAGTGCATTCGAAGCAGGCCGCTCGTACCAGTTCGTCATGATTCGGAAATCGAGGCAAGCGAATGAACCACAAGCTATGGCTGCTCGGGCGATCGGTCGCGGTGGGCGGACATATCTTGGGGGAGAAAGTCGTCCGGCCGAAGGCGCGAACCATCGACGACGTTCCGGTATCCGGGGAAACGATCACACCGGCCTGGCTGACGGCGGTGCTGTGCCGTGACGTCCCCGGCGCCGAGGTCATCTCCTGTGCGACCTCCAACGGCAGCCGGGGCACCTCGACCCGAGTCGCGATCGCGGTCGAATACAACGAAGCGGGCGAGCAGGCCGGGCTGCCGACGGCACTGTTCGCCAAGACGACCACGGCTTTCAGCCAGCGCATTCTGCTCGGCGGCGGCAAGATGATCACCGGCGAGACCCGCTTCTTCCGCGACTTCCGGCCCGAGGTCGAGATGGAGGCGCCGGTCGGATACTGGGGCGCCGCCGACGAATCGTCATGGCGTTCCATCGCGCTGATGGAAGACATCGCCACCACCCGCGGTGCCGTGTTCGTGGAACCGACCACCTCGGTGAGCAAGACCCAGATGGAAGATCTGGTGCGCAATCTCGCGCGCCTGCACGGCACGTTCTGGGAGCATCCGTCGATCGCGGTCCTCAACAACCCGAGCTATATGCTCCAGGCCTATCTCGCCGCGATCGATATGAAGAAGCGCTGCGCGATCGGGCTGGAACGGGCCGGGGAAGTGATCCCCGAATCCCTGCGCGGCCAGAGCGAACGGCTGTGGGCGGGCGTCGAGCGGGCGATCGAGCTGGCCACCGACGAGCTTCCACCGACGCTGCTGCACGGTGATCCGCATATCGGGCAGACCTACGTCACCGGCGACGGGCGAATGGGATTCGTGGACTGGCAGGTCGTGATGCGCGGCGGCTGGGCACACGATTTCGCCTACACCGTGAACTCGGGCTGCGAGCCCGAGGATCGGCGGACATGGGATCGCGATCTGCTGGCGGCCTATCTGGATGAACTCGCCCGGGTCCGTGGATCGGCGCCCTCGTTCGACGAGGCGTGGCTCGCCTACCGGCAGCAGTCCATGTTCGCTTACGCGGCATGGGCTTTCACCATCGGCCGCGCCGCCTACCAGCCCAAGATGCAGTCCGTCGAAACCTGCTTGACCCTGCTCGAACGCATCACCACCGCATTGGACGATCACGACTCATTGGATGCCCTCGGCGTCTGACCGAATCCGAACAGTCTGGAGTTCCCGCGTGACTACCTCCACCCCTTGGGCGCAGGTCACCTCGTGCCCGGTGGCCCACGGATCGCCGACGCTCACCCTCGGCCCCCGCGTGCCGCTGCACTCGGCCGAGTTCGCCGCCGACCCGCATCGGCACTACCGCGAAATGCGCGGCCGATACGGATCTTTGGCGCCGGTCGAACTGGCGCCCGAGGTTCCCGCCACCTTGGTGATCGGATACAGCACCGCGGTGCGCATCCTCAACGATCCCGAGCATTTTCCCGCCGATCCGCGGGCGTGGCAGAAGAACGTCCCGGCCGACTGCCCGATTCTTCCGCTGCTGGAATGGCGGCCGATGGCAAGCCGCAGTTCGGGGGCCGATTTCGTGCGCTATCGCCAGGCCATCACCGCCGGCATCGACAATGTCGATCTGTATGCGCTCAACGGCGTCGTGGAGAACATCGCTGTTCCGCTGATCAACACGTTCTGCGCCGACGGGCAGGCGGATCTGATCCGCCAATATGTGTTCCCGCTGGTCTTCGAAGTGGTGAACTTCCTGCTCGGCTGCCCAGCCGAGATCGGCCAGCAGGTCGCGGCGGGCACGGCGGCGTTGCTCGAAGGAGTCGACGCCGAGAAGGGCAATCAGCTGCTCGGTGAGGCGCTGATGAAGTTGGTGACCTACAAACGCGCCGAGCCCGGCAACGACATCACCTCCGCGCTGCTGCAACACGAATCCGCGCTCGACGACGTGGAGGTGTCGCACCACGTCTCGCAGGTCTACGGCACCGGAATCGAATTCCAGCTCAACCTGATCGCCAACACCCTGCTGCTGGTGCTCAGTGATGAACGCTTCGGCGGCAGCGTGCTCGGCGGCAACCTGTCCTCGCGCGACGCCTTGGACGAAGTGCTGTTCAACGATCCGCCGCTGGCGAACCTGCTGATCACCTACCCGCGTCAGCCGATCCTGATCGACGACGTCTGGCTACCCGCCCACCAGCCCGTCGTGATCAGCATGGCCGCCTGCAACAACGACCCCGCCGTGCGCAACGGCGAACTCCTCGGCAACCGCGCCCACCTGGCCTGGGGCGTCGGCCCGCACGCCTGCCCCGCTCAGTCCCTGGCGTACCTGATCGCCCAGGACGCCATCGACCAACTCCTCGACGCCCTCCCCGACCTGCGCCTCGACCTCCCCGACGACACCCCCACCTGGCGCCCCGGACCGTTCCACCGAGCCCTGGCGGAACTCCCGGTCACCTTCCCGCCCGCCGCTCCGCTCACGATCTAGTGGTCGGCGGCGAGGAATTCCAGTCGGTTGCCCACGCCGTCGATGGTGTGGAACCTGCGGCGGCCGGGGATCTCGGCGGGGTCGGGCCAGTTCACGGGGTGGCCCGCGGCGGTCACTGCGGCTGCGGTGGCGTCGATGTCGACGATGAAGGCGGGGTGGGCCTTCGTAGCGGGCCGGAAGTCCTGTTCCACGCCGACGTGCAGCTCACCGTCCGGGCCCGTCACTCCGGGTACTCGGAACCAGCATCCGCTGCGGGCCGCGAGTAGCGGTGGCTTGGGTAGTTCGGTCCAGCCGAGCACGCCGGAGTAGAACGCGCGCTGCCGATCCTCGCCGCCGACCGGGCAACTGACTTGAACGTGGTGGATCATGACGCAAGCGTAGGTCGGCGGGAAATGTTCTTGGGCAGTGGAACTCGGGTGGTGGTAGCGAGGCGCCAGCTGGCATTGGATCCGCGCGGTTGCCCTTGCATGTCACAGTGCGCGGACGACCAGGGCGGTGCCCATGGTGAGCATGGTGATGGCGACGAGGGTGTCGAGGAAACGCCAGGCGGTGGGGCGGGACAGGATGGGGGCGAGG
>NZ_JAAGVC010000077.1 GCF_010858045.1 Nocardia cyriacigeorgica | reverse complement strand
GTCGATCCTGTTGCGG
This sequence comes from Nocardia cyriacigeorgica, assembly GCF_010858045.1. GTDB lineage: Bacteria > Actinomycetota > Actinomycetes > Mycobacteriales > Mycobacteriaceae > Nocardia > Nocardia cyriacigeorgica_E. The sequence goes on along the minus strand of NZ_JAAGVC010000077.1, from coordinate 7,655 downwards.
GCGCGGATCCCGCTGTGGATGTTGATCGTGCTGCGAGTTCTGGGCGGTCGGCGTCCCAGTGGTAGCCGAGGCCGATGGCGTAGGCGTTGGCGTCCTGCCAGGTGGCGAGGAGGTTGGCGCGCAGGTAGTCGGATTCGGCCAGGGCGTCGTGCAGCAGGATGAAGTCCTGCGGCAGCGGGGTGCCGTTGCGCAGGCGGTTCCAGGCTTCGGCGATATCGGCGAGGCGGTCCATCGGTTTGCGCACGAAACGGCCGTTGGGGTCGGCGTAGTCACGGACCAGCAGCTCGGCCTCCATGAGGTGGTGGCGGATCTGTGCGAGCTGTTCGGGGGTGAACACCGGGACGTCGTCGCGCATGTGCTCGGCCAGCGCGCCCGCGATCATGTCCGGCTCGACGCCGGCCATGAGCAGTTCGCGTACGTCTTCGATGGTGTCGCGGATGGCGGCGGGATCATCGGCGGCGAACTGATCGGCCAGGGCTTCGGCGATGCGGTCGATGTCGGCGTGGACGGCGTCGAGCTGGGCGTTCACATCGCCCCGCGGGTCGATCCCGGCGTGGCCGTCGACCAGGTCCCGCCGCACCCGGTCGACGACCTGGCGCGCCCGATCCACCTGCTGCTCGTGCCGGTGTTCCTCGATCCCCTCGGCGATCCGGTCCAAGTCGTCGGGGTCGGTCAGGAATCGGCGGTATTCGGCATCGGCCCAGTCCTGCACCCGCTGCCACTGCTCGGCTTCGTGCTCCCATTGCCGACGCAACGATTCCGGCACGTCGTCGACGCCCTGACGGTGATCGGAAGCGACCCAGGGCCGAACCATCGGCTGCACATTGCGTTCCGGTGGCGCGAACCACTCGTACCCGCGGAACACCGTCCCGAACGGTGGGATCCGCTGCAACCACGGCCGCGCCAGCACCCACCGGCCGATCCACGGATGCCGCTGAATCCACGCCTTGACGGCCGGATGCTTGGGCACTTGCGCCGCCATCAGCAGCAACCGCACCACGTTGTAGGAGTCGGCGCCCCAGTGCTGGCCGAAGATCTGATTCGGGTCGAGACCGGAGGTGTTGTACTGCGTCGGCGCCTGCGGTGCGTTCACCGGCAGCGTGCTCTCCGGAATTTTGCCGGCCGGGACGTCGTCGGTGGGCAGGGTGATGTCGTTGACGACGTCCTCCATGGCCCAGCCGCTCACACCGTCCGGCGGGTCTTTGCGCGAGTACTTGCCGTACCGCTCGGCCTTCGGTTTGCTCGATTCGCTGGTATCGCGGCCGGTCCGCCAGTCCGGGCGGGTGGGGTCGACCCGGTGCCAGTTCCCTTCGCCGTCGCGCCAGGAGGTGATGTCGAGCCGGTCGCCGCCGACCCAGCCGGTGCTCAGCCGCTCCACCTCGAGCAACCCGAGTTCCTCGACCGTGCACACACCGTCGCGGTCGGCGCGCACGCGGCGCAGTTCGACGGTGGTGTCGGCGTCCATCATCGACTGCGCCACCAGCGAATTCGTGCGCAAGGCGGTGGCGAAGGCATCGTCGATATCGCTGCGCGGCGGGCGGCCGAGCTGGTCGCGGATACCGAACACCACGATCCGGGTGGCGTCACCGTCGACGATGATGCCCACGCGCGGCGTCACCATCCGGCCGCCTTCGCCCTCGATCATCGTCCGCCAGGCGCCGGCGAGACCCGCCATCTCGTCCTGGATGCGGCCGACGAGATTGTGCACCCGGTTCACGTCGCGGGCGGCATCGGCGAGGGCGTCGATATCGCGCAGCAGCAGGCGTTGGCCGTCGCCCGCCGCTCCGGTGAGCATGTCGAATTGGGCTCGGCCGCGCAGGAATCGGAGCGTTTCCCCGAGCCGGTCGGGAGCGAGAGCGGCCTCGTCGGGACGGCCCTGTGCGTCGACGACGCCGAGCCGGGTCGCGAGATCGTCGCGCATGACGCGGCGCGGTTTGATCTGCCGCAGCTGCTCGGCCCGCTGCCTGGCGAGCCGGTCCAGTTCGGCCGCGACCTCATCGGCACGCGGCCTGCCCTCACCGACGCCTGCACGCTCGAGTTCGGCGAGCTGCCTGTCGACCTGGTCGACTTCGGCGTCGAGCCGGTTGCAGGTGCTCGCCGCGTCGGCGAGTTTGGCGATCGCGGCGCGCCGTTCGGCTGCGTCGGCGCTGCTACGCGGGGAACGGGACTGGCTGGGACCCTCATCCATGCCACCGGGATGGTCGACGGTGTCCGCGCCCGCCTCGTCATAGAGGCGCAGGATGGTCGGTTCGAGCCGGTCGCCGCGTAGCGCCGCCTCGTCGACGCGGCCGTCATCGTCGACCAGACCGTGCCGCACGGCGCGATCATCACGTTTGGCGCGCCAGAATTCACGTTCGCGGGCCAGCTCCTGACGCTGCTGTACCAGCCGGTCGTATTCGCCGACCGGGGTCACCGAGCGTTCCAGGCGCGCCAATTCCTGATCGAGGCGCGCGACGTCGGCGTCGGCGTCGTTGAACTGCTCGGCCGCCCGTTCGAGCGCGTCGAGTTCGGCCAGCCTGCGCGGCATCTCGTCGACGCGCATGGTGCGGCCGCGCAGCTCCTCCATGGTCGCGCCGAGGTTGTCCCGGTTCAGTGCCGCGTAGGCGTCGGCGTCGTCGATCGGGTGGCGTTCGGCGCGCATATCGCGGATCTCGCGCCACTCTTCGCGCCGCGCCACCGCTTCGGCGCGTTCGGCGGCGAGGCGGTCGTATTCGGCCCTGACCTCGGGAGACATCTGGGCGCGCGGATCCGCGTCGGGTTCGGTGCCGGGATCGCTGGCGGCAGGTGTATCCCCTTCGGCGGGTGCGGCCGCTTCGGCAGGTGTATCCGCTTCGGCGGGTGCGGCCGGGTCGGCGGGTGCGGCCGGGTCGGCGGGTGCGGCCGCGTCGGCAGGTGCAGCCGGGTCCGCAGGTGCAGCCGGGTCCGCAGGTGCGGCCGCGTCGGCAGGTGCAGCCGCGTCGGCAGGTGCAGCCGCGTCGGCAGGTGCAGCCGCGTCGGCAGGTGCAGCCGCGTCGGCAGGTGCAGCCGCGTCGGCAGGTGCAGCCGCGTCGGCAGGTGCAGCCGCGTCGGCAGGTGCAGCCGCGTCCGCAGGCGCAGCCGGGTTCGGCTGAGCGGGATCGTTCCGTCCGTCGTGCGGGGGCTGCCCATGCGACGACGTGCCGGCCTCACCCGTACTGTCACGCTCACCATCGCCGCTGTCCCCGTCGTCGGGCCGGGCGGGTGCCGGCGGCGTGCCCGGCGGATTCTGGGCTCCCCCGCCCGCTTCCGGCTCCGGCGGCGTGCCCGACGGCTCCTGCGCTTCCCCACCGGCTTCCGGCTCCGGCCGCGTACCCGACGGCTCCTGCGCTTCCCCGCCCGCTTCCGGCTCCGGCGGCGTGCCCGACGGCTCCTCCACTCCCCCATCGGCTTCCCGCTCCGACGGGGTTGGCAGCGCCCGCGCCTCGCCCGGCGCGGCGGGCGGCCGGGAGGGCGGAGTGTCGCCCGCGGGGGTCGGGGTGGCGTCGGGATCGTCGCCGGGATCGGCGCGCCAGCTGCCGTCGGGGTTGCGGGGCTGGTGCAGATCGGGCTGCGGACCGGGGGTGGCGTTGTGCACGTCGTTGACGAGCCCGGCCAGGTGACGGACATCGGCGGCGCGCTGCCGGATCTCCTCGCGCAGGGCGGCCTGGACCTCGGCCAGCTCGGCGGGGCTCAGGCGTTCGTGCAGATCCATGCGGCCGTCGCGGAACTTGGTGTACGCCTCGCTCCAATCGTCGTCGCTCGCATTGGTGATATCGACGCCGAGGATGCGCAGATAGTCGCGGCTCGGCCTGCGATTGGCGACATCCGGGGCGGGGCCGTCGCCGAACGGGGCGAAAAGACCGGTGTCGCCGAGGATGTCGAGCAGGAACGCCAGCGATGACGGGTCGTGCACGGGCAGCTCGTCGCCACCCACTCGCGGATCGGCGCTCGGATCGCGCTGCAAGCCCTGGGTGAAGGGGTCGACCTCGCCGAGCGCGCGCACGAAATCGGTCAGCGCGTCGACCACCGCGGGATGGTCGGCCATCGAGAACACCATGGCGTTGATCGCGCGGCGCATCCCCTTGGGATCGAGGGTGTCCCGGTCTGGCCGCAGATGCCGCATATCCTCGGTGAAGCTCGCCCCGTACAGCACCTCCGGGGCGACGCCGAGCCGCCGCGCCAGCCGCAGCACCGCCGCGTTGACGGCGGCTTTGTCCAGCTTGCGCAGGTTTTCTGCGTATTCGGCGAGATCCTCGAGCTGCTGAAGCCGCCGCGAGTCCGGTGTCGCCGGATCGGCGATGATCCGCGCGACCAACTCCGGAGACAGCGCGGTGCGCTCGATCTCGAGCCGGTTGGTCAGATGGCCGAGCACCTTGTCGAGGGCGTTGTAGTGGTCGATCGCGTCGGCGCTGCGGGTGGCGTCGAGTAGGCCTTCGACCTGCGTCGCGCGCAGCACATTGTCCTGCCACAGCTGGGCAATGGCGTCGGCCCACTGGCGCGGGCCGAGCGAGTCGGGGTCGACGATACCCAGCCGGCGAGCCAGTGTGTTGCGTTCGCTGCGAAGGGAATCCGCGCTGCGAGTGCCGTCGGGATCGGCCTGGGGATCGCTCGTGGCGGGGTCCTCCGAGCGGTTCCGGTCCGCCGCTCCCGCGGTTCGATCGGCGTCGCTGTCCACCCGGTCGGGACGAACCGAACCGGTCCGGTCGCCCGCCGTACCGTCAACCGTCCCGGCGGGCCCATCCGCGGGCACCGGATCCGGTACCACGTGCCAGGTCCCGCTCGGCTCGCGCACCATCGTCACCGCGACCGGCCTGCCGTCGATCTCGCCGCGGAAGTGCCGGATCTCGGGGGTGTCGAGCGCGACGATGTGGACCATGCCGTCGCGGTCGAGGAACGCGCTGTAGAACTCGACCTCCACCTCACCGCGGTCCACCCGGCCGGCCAGATCGGGGTCGCGGGTCAGGGCGGCGGCGATGGCCGCCTCGTGCTCGCCCCTGGCATTGACCACGATGACGCGCGGCGGTTCACCCGGAACCTGGACGACCCGATCAGCGGCGTCGGCGGCGAGGAAATCGTCGACCCGATCGGCGAATTCACCGACCAGATCGGCGCGCGCGGGCAGCTGCTCGCGCAAGGCGGCGATGGTCTCGTCCAATCGGGCGGACGGCGACAGCGCAGCGATCGGCACCCCGAGCAGCTGCGCCCACACGCCGCGTTCATCGCGAAGCTGTTCGCGCCGCAACGCGTCCTGGAAGTGCAGGCTGTTGCCCTTGTCTCGCTCCTGCGGAACTTCCGGACCCCACTCCGGCCCCGGTTCGCCACCGTTGCCCACACCGTCCCAGCGCAGGATGTCGGTGCGTTCGCCGCGGGCGCTCGCGCGGTCGATCAGCGAACGACCCAGCGGGTCCTCGTCGAAGAAGCTGGTGGAGTCGGCGTAGGGGACGATGTCGTGTTCGGCGTTGTAGCGGCGGGCCGCGGCATAGAGGCCTTCGATGGCTCCGGCGCGGCGCATGTGGGCGTACCGCGCGTCCGCGACGGCGCGGCGCAATGTCTCCGGGTCGACGTCGGGCAAGCGCATCCCTAGTAGGCCCGCGATACGGCGGAGCTCGGCGGCGTCGGCGGCGCGCGTGCGCAGGTTGTCGGCGAGGTCGCGGGCCCAATCCGGTAGCGACGGCTCCTTGTCGAGTTCGCCCGTGGCGGGCGGCGCCTGGTCTCCGGGTGGCAGTTGGTTGCGCGCCGGCGGTTCGCCGCCGTCGAGCCCGGCCAGTTCCAGATCGGCTCGGATCTCGCGCAGCAGTTCCAGATCTGCTTCGTCTATCCACGGCGCGTACTCCTCGCCCTCGGGGGTGAGGATCGGTGCCACGTCGCCTGTCCGAGTGGGCAGCCGGTCGGTGAGGTGACGCAGGAACGGGATGAGTTCCCGGCTCTTCCACATCGTCACACCCTCTTTGAGGATGCGGGCCGGATTGAACTTGGTGGTGAGTTCCTCGATCGGCGAACCACCCGGTGTCGCGGGGGGTTTGTTGGTGGTCAGGTCGATCGGCAGATACTCGTGGCCGAGCACCGATTGGCCGGCACCATCGACGCCGGACCCGGACGGATACTTCGGGCTCGCGCCGCCGTACCCGCCGCGCAGCGCATCCCAGACCTTGCGCAGCCAGGACTTCTTCTTCTCGATCGCCTTGGGTTCGGACGCTTCGGGCCGCTCGACGGTCGGGCGCAGCCGCTCCGGCGCCTCGACCCGCCAGCCGCCGTTGCCGTCGTCGACCAGCCGGACCGGGACCCGGTCACCGTCGACAGTGATCACATAGCGGCGGCCGCCGGATTCGCCGGACTGCTCCTGCCTGGTCGCGAGGACGGCGTCGGCCAGCTCATCGATGTCGGTGATGCGGCGCAGCACCTCGCTGCGCAGCCGATCGATCGTCTGGCCGGCGCGGTCGTCGAGGTCGGTGGGGTCGACGTTCAGGCGTCCGGCCCACCGGTCCCGTTCGGCGGTGGCAGCGGCACGTTCACCGGGGTCGGTGACGGCGTCGAGCCGGGCGACCGCGTCGGCCAGCGCCTCGACTGTCGCCGCCCGCACGAGATTGCGGTACTGCTCGGCGGTGATGGTTTCGGCCAACCGCGCGGGGTCGAGTTCATCGGCGCCGAGACCGTACCTGCGGGCCAGCTCGGCGGCGACGTCGGCGATCGGGCTGACCTGCGGCATCAGCACATTGCCGGTGCGCGCGACAGGCTCGCTCGCGGGCTGCGGCGCACGATCGGGCGCCTGGCCCGCGTCGTCGGGCGGGAACCAGAGCCCCGGCTCGTCGGGCGACGGATGCGTGAAGTCCTCCGGATACCGCATCGGCCGCAGCGGGCCGGCCTCCGGGTCCAGCACCGCGTCCAAGAACCCGTGCGCATCGGCCAACTCGGCCAGTTCGGCCAACGCACCCAACGGATCCGGATGCCCCGTCAGCCGCTCCCCCAACCCGAGCAACTCCGCCAGCCGCGCCACATACCCGCGCTCCCGATCCGACAACGCCACCGGATCGTCCTGCCCCCGCAGCGCAACCTCCCGCAGGAAATCGACCACATCGGCGAACGGGCGATAACCCCAGCTCCGCTCGGCGCCATCGCCGTCGACGTCCCGAGGTGCAGGCGGGCCCGCCGGCGGCGCACCCGAGGCTCCGGCATCCGAATCCGGATTGCCTGCCGACGGCACGGGTTGCCGTTGCGGTGTTTCCGCACGCTGCACCGGAGCAGGCGATTGCGCGGCCGGCTCCCGGACCGCCGGATCGCCCAATGCGGGCTGATCCGGCTGCGCCGGTGGGGTGGGCTCCGCCTGCTGCGGGACCTCGGCGGGAGCCAGCGGATGTGCCGGCGCTTCCGACGGCATCGGAGGATGCGCAGGCTGCGGCGGGACCGGCGGCTCCGAAGGTGTCGTCGGCACAGCCGGACGCGGAGACTCCGACGGCATCGGCGGATGCGAGGGCAGCGGCGGCTCCGACGGCATCGGAGGGTGCGACGGCATCGGAGGGTGCGACGGCAGCGGCGGATGCGACGGCAGCGGCGGATGCGACGGCAGCGGCGGATGCGACGGCAGCGGCGGATGCGACGGCAGCGGTGGGGTCGGCGGCTCGGAGGTTGGCTCCTTCGGGGGCTCAGCGCCGCCTGGGGAT
>NZ_JAAGVC010000076.1 GCF_010858045.1 Nocardia cyriacigeorgica | reverse complement strand
CCCCCGATTCCACACCCCCGCCGTCTCCTTCGACATGTCTCAACGCGACCTGCGTGACGGGATCACTCTCGCCCCGGCCGGAGAAGCCGCGGCCACAGCGGCACCGGCCGGCCTCACCTGGCGACCGCTGCGCGCCGCGCCCCGCCTGAGCATCCACCTGGTCCTCCCACGCGAACAGTCGCCGCTGCACCGCCGCATCCGTACCGTCGCCAGAACCGTGGCGCACGAGCTGCACTGGCTGCCGGACTGACGCGAACCCAGGCGGCCGTCGGAGGGCTCGCCGAACACGAGCCCATGCCCGTCATCGGCGCCGCCCGCCACCTCATGAACACGGGCATCGCTCTGCGCGTCGATGCGGCCGGCGGTCCAGGCCGATGAAGTCGAACTAGACGCCCTCGGCATGGCCCGACCGGCGCGGCATACGGGTGCCGTGTGCACGGGCGGGGGCGGCGTAGATGACGGCTCGGAGCGGATTCGCAACGAAGGCCGAGGGCATTCGTCCGCGGCCGGGACACCATAGGGCCGCAGAGAAACCGATCCAGGGCGGCCGAGCGGCGCGCGGCACCTGGCCACTGCCGACGCTGGGCGTGACGGACCGTCGCGCCCAGCCACCCGATGGGGGTGCTGATGGTAGGGGAGGGGGTGCACCGCACCGAACCCGCCGCATTGTGGGACGCGCGTACCAGCGACCCCAGTTTTCGCATCGCCTGTGACTGCGGGGATCCGCGGGCACGAGCCCGGTCGGCCGACTCCTCGAGCCAACAAGGGCGCCATTCCTGACCGCCGATAATGTTCACTTATCGGCGGTCAGGATCGAGCCGATTCCCTTGGGATTCTCTGGATTTCGTTTCGTGTCATTACGTCGCCGCTAACGAAACAAACGCTACGATTTTCCGGTGGCGAACGTATGTAACTTCCCGGGGTGTGCGCGACCGATCACGAAGGGCGGGGGGCCGGGGCGGCCGTCGGAATACTGCGACCTTCCCGAGCACACGCGGTGGCGGGCGTGGCGGGAACGTCAACGGCAGCAACAGGAGTCGACGACACCGGGAGATTCCGTCACTGTGACGCAGCCTGGTCCGGCGACGGCGGCGCGGGTGCGCGCCGATGAGCTGCTCGAACAGTTCCGTGGCCTGGCCCAGCAGTTGGGCACCACCCTCAACGCGGCCGTCGCCGAACTCGCCACGCTGGCCGACCCGTCGGTGGCCGAGGCGCAGATTCAGCAGATCCAAGCCGAGGCCGCCCGCCGCATCGCCGAAGCCGAAGTGGCCGCCGCCGATGCCGAACAGGCCCGCCGCGCCGCCGACGAGCAGCGGGTGCGCGCCGAAGAAGCCGCCGAGGACGCTGCAGCGGCCGCCGAAGCGGCCGAGGCGCGCAGTGCCGCCGCCGAAGCCGACACCGCCCGGGCTCGCGCCGATCGCGACGAGGCGCTGCGCGAGGTCGAAGCGGTGACCACACAGGCCGCCGCCGATGTTTTCGCCTCCCGCAGCACCGCCGACGCCGAGATTCGCGCCGCCCGTCAGGAATGCGCCGACGACATCGAACGGGTACGCGAACAGACCCGTGAAGAGATCGAACGGGTACGCACCACCGCGGCCACCGAGATCGAACAGATTCGCCGCGCCGCCGCCCAGCAGGTCACCGCGGCCGCCGCCGAACGTGATCTCGCTGTCCAGCGCGCCGCCGACGCCGAACGGGCCATCGAACGCACCGAACGCACGGCCGCCGAACGCGCGCACACGATCCAGGAGCTACGCGCCGAACTCGAGCGGGCGCGCACCGAACTCGGCCACGTCCGCACCGAACTCGCCGACACCCGCCGAACCGCCGCCACCGACCTCACCGCGGCGCGTGCGGAAGCGGCCGCCGCGATCGACAAAGCCCACGCCGACGCGGCTGCCCGCATCGCGGCCCTCGACGACGCCCGCGCGCAAACCTTGGCCCGCGCCGAACGCGCCGAACGCCAACTCGACGCGCTCCTGGAATCAGCCGGCAAGACAACCGATGTCGGGTAGCGGACCGGCCAGTGCCCGCACACTGCCGCGATCGAGGCGATTCCCGCAGCGGGATCACCACCTCCGGCACGCCCGGCGGATATGCCGTCCAGCCAGGCGGTGCCGTGAGGTGGTGATCATCGAGGTGGCCCCGCGTGCTCGTCTGCGGTAAACGACTGCCGTCCTGCGGCCACTGCCCGTGGCGTGGCTCCCCGCGGAAGCGGCACCGCGGCGTTGTCAGTAGCCGACCGTGATGCGTTGGCGGAGGAATGCGTTGCGCTCCAGGGTGTCCACCGCCGCGGAGGCGAGGTCGCCGATGGTGATACGGCTGTCGCCGTTGGCGTCGGTGACGGGGGTGTCGCCGGCTTCGGTCCGGTAGACGCCGGTGCGCTCGCCGGGAATGAGGTGCATGGGCGGTGGGCTCAGGTAGGTCCAGTCGACGGCGGCGCCGTCGCGGCGGAGGATGTCGAGGGCATCGGCCTGGTCGAGCGCGGTCTCCCGGTATTGGGCCGGGAAACTCGGTGAGTCGACGAACCGTTGGCCGTTCGGGGCGAGCAGGCTTCCGCCGCCGCCGATGAACAACAGACGTCGAATGCCGGCCTCGATCAAGGCGGAGGCCGCCTTGGGAACGAGGTGGTCGGAGCCTTTGACCGCGGCGACCACGGCATCGTGGCCTGCGACCGCGGCGCGGATGGAGTCGGGGTCACGGACGTCGAGATCGGCGCTGGACAGCGCCGACACCCGGTGCCCGCGGGCGGTGGCCTCTCGGGCGATGGCGCCGCCCAGGTTGCCGGTTGCTCCGATGACGGCGATCTTCATGGTGAACTTCCTCAGGAATCGGTCGATGAGGGCGACGATGTCGGGCAGTTTGTCTTCCAGTGCGAAGTGGCCGGTGTCGAGGATGTGTAGTTCGGCGTCGGGCAGGTCGCGCCGGTAGGCGTGGGCGCCGGGTTCGGGGAAGAACGCATCGCCGCGACCCCAGATGATCAGCGTCGGCGGCTGGTGCCGGCGAAGCCACGCCTGCCAGGTGGGGTAGAGCTCGACGTTGCTGCGATAGTCCAGGGCCAGGGCGAGTTGGGCGTCCTTGCGTCCGGGAAGGTCGAGGAAGTGCTGATCGAGCGTCCATCCGTCGGGGGAGACGAGCGAGGGATCGCTGGTGCCGCCTTCGTACTGGCTCCGGGTGACCGGCAAGGTGAACAGGTCGCCGAGCTCGTCGGCCGCCGCGTTGATCGTGTTGCGGGCCAGCTCCGACAGGCCTTCCTCGTAGGCGTTGGCGTTCTGCACGATCAGCCCGGCGATCCACTCGGGGTGCCTGGTGGCCAGGCGCAGGCCGATGGGCCCACCGAAGTCGAAGGCGTAGAGCACGAATCGGTCCAGACCCATCCGTTGCACGAATCCTTCGACGGTATCGGCCAGGGCGTCGAAGGAGTACACGAAACCGTCCGGGGTCTCGGTGTGCCCGAAGCCAGGGTAGTCCGGGGCGATCAGCCGATAGCGGCCGCCGAGGGCGTCCATGAGCCGCCGGTATTGGTGCGACGCGGACGGGAAGCCGTGCAGCAACAGCAGTGTCGTGCCGTCCGCCGGCCCGGCCTCCCGGTAGAAGACCTGCACCCCGTCGACGTCCACGAACCCGTGCCTGACCTCAGGAACGTTCATCACTAATGCCTCTCTCTATCAAGAACGCATTAGATCAAATCAGGCTAGTTCTAATGTGTCAACCCACTGAGATATCATTAGAACTATGGATCTGCTGATCGGTGAGCCACTCGCGTTGGACCTGCTCAACACTCGTGCGTCCACCCGCGACGGCGAGATCGATGCACTCGACAGCGTCGAGGCCTTCGAGCGCTGGCTGGCGCGGCAGGCCGACCGGATCACCGCACCGTCATCGGTCACGACCGCGACGCTGACCGCGGTCGGTGAACTCCGCGAACACATCCGCACAGCCGTCGAGGCGGCCCGACGCGGCGACCCAGTGCCCACCCAGGCCCTCGACGCCGTCAACCGGGCGATCCGCACCGCCCCCGCCTACCGGATCCTCCAGCCCGATCTCGGCGTCATCGCGGGTCGACACGGCGACAGCCTGGCTCGCCTGCTCGCCCAGCTCGCCGAGGCCGCCGTGGACCTACTCGGCGACCCCGCGGTCGTGAAGGTCCGTGCCTGCGAGGGACCGCAGTGCCGGATGCTCTTTCTGCCCACCCATCCGCGCCGCCGCTGGTGTTCCCCAGCGCTCTGCGGCAACCGTGCCCGCGTCGCCAGGCACTACCAGCGCCACAAGAACGCATGAACGGCGCCGCAAGCGTTTTCCGAGGGCCGGCGCAGCTCTCGGATCCGCGGCCGGCGGGCGCTGCGTGCGGGTGCCTGTCCTGACACGATCCGCCCAAGCACCCGAACAGGCAGCACGACATCGGATATCACGTGCGGACCGCCGGTGGTGGTCACTCGGTGCGCCCACCGGGTGTGGCTCCGGAGCAGGGCCGAGATCACCCGTGGCCGCGGCAGTGGAAACCGCCGTTGCGGCGGTCGGCGGCGACCGCACACCCGAAAGCAGCGCCTACGCATGCGCCGAGGACCGCTCCGGTGAGCAGACATGCGCCGAGCAGGGTTGCCGTGAGCAGTTCTGCACTGTCGACAATGGCCGACAATGTCAATGCAGGAGCCAGGTAGCAAGCGGCCACCGGGGAAATCAGCAGTGCTCCGACAACAGCGCCGACGAGAGCCCCGATCGACAGGGGCGAAGCTTTCACTCCCACAATCTACCGCGCGCGCAACCGCTTCGGCAGAGAGTCGCCCGAGACTGCTCCGTCACAGTGAGCCGTACCGGCAGCCTCGGTGCCTTCGACGCGGGAGCACACTCGACCGAGCAGGGTGCGGCGGGTGAATGCCACCCTGACCGGGCGAATGTGGCAATCGTTCGGCAAACGGCACGGGTTGGCCATATCATGTCGCTATGCCCACCTACGAGGATTCGGGTCCGATGTCGGTGTTGGGTCGCGGTGCGCGGCAGACGGTCCTGGTTGTCGGCATCTGCTCGGTGCTGCTCGGGGTCGTGATCATGATGTGGCCGGGGAAATCGGTGGCGACGCTCGCCGCATTGGCCGGGGTGTATCTGCTGGTCGGTGCGGTACTGCAACTGACCATCGCATTCGCCTCGGGACTCGGCCGTTTTCCCCGCGTATTGATGTTCCTCGCGGGCGCGGTATCGGCGGTGCTCGGGCTGCTCGCGTTCCGCAGCGGGGACTGGGTGCTGCTGGTGGCGATGTGGCTCGGTATCGGTTGGGCAGTACGCGGGGTGGTGCATGCGATCGCCGCGGTATGGGACGACGACGACACTCCGGGACGTGGTGCGCACGAAGTGATCGGGCTGGCGACATTGATCGCCGGGATCGTGGTGGCGATCGTGCCATTCGATTCGGCCGACGTCCTGGCCGCCACCGCCGGTTGCTGCATGATCGCTCTGGGGATCACCGAAATCCTCACCGCCCGTAAAGCTCCCGCCGAGCCGCCGTCGCAGCCGGCGGAAACCGAACCGGCTCCGCCTCGGCCCGCGCCGCCGCGCCCGGCCGTCGATACCACCATCGTCATGCCACCCGGCAGCGGACACGCCATGGGGCGCTGAAACGCCGAACCGCTGGCGGCCCAGCCGTCCAGCGGGTTGACTTGGCGGTATGGGATCACCAGATCAGCGTCGTAATTCGCTCGGCCCGACCGGGTTCCAGCCGCCCCGCACCCCGGCCGAGCTGGTCGTCGTCACCCACGGCGCGGCCGCCGCCATCGACCCCGCCGCCCTGCGCGAGAACGCCTCGGCCGAAACACGGCTGGGGGAGCTGCTACCGAATGCGGCCCTGTCGCGGGTGTTCGGTCCGCCGCGGCGACTGGAGCACCGCCTGGCGGGCACCCCGGTCGAACCCGCGGGCGCCGAACTGCTGAACTACTTCACCGTCGCCGGTGTCGAGGACGACCTGGAGGCCGAAGCCGAACGGCTGCGCGCCGATGACGCCGTCGCCGCCGCCTATGTGAAACCACCCGCCGAGCCGCCGCTGGCACCGCCGATCAGCACCACCGTCGCCGATGTCGCGGCCCGAGCCCTCACCGAACCACCCGCGGTGACACCGGATTTCCTGACCCGCCAGGGATATCTGGGCGCGGCGCCGGACGGGGTGAACGCGCAGTGGGCGTGGACTCGGCCAGGTGGCCGCGGCACCGGAGTCAGGGTGATCGATGTCGAGGGCGCGTGGCGGTTCACCCATGAGGATCTGCTCGACAATCAGGGCGGGATCATCGGCGGCAGTCCGTCACCGGATCTGGGGTGGCGCAATCACGGAACGGCGGTGGCCGGGCAGATCAGCGGCGACGTCAATGGTTTCGGCATCACCGGGATCGCACCGGAAGCCGGGATTCGCGCGGTATCGGTGTTCGGTGGCGGCGGTTCCGCGGCCGCGATCCGGTCGGCCGCCGACGCGTTGAGCGCGGGCGACATCCTGCTCATCGAGTTGCATCGCCCGGGACCGCGATTCAACTACGCCGGTCGCGGCGACCAGCGCGGCTACATCGCCATCGAATGGTGGCCCGACGACTGGGCCGCCATCCGTTACGCCATCGGCCGCGGCGTCGTGGTCGTCGAAGCCGCGGGCAACGGCGGCGAGGATCTCGACGCGGCGCTCTACGACAACAAGCCTGCCGAATTCCCCTCGACGTGGCGTAATCCGTTCCGCGGTGGCGTCGCCGATTCCGGTGCGATCGTGGTGGGTGCGGGTGCGCCGCCGCCGGGCACCCACGGGCGCGATCACGGCCCGGCCCGCTCTCGGCTGGACTTCTCCAACTACGGTGCCCGCGTCGACGCCCAGGGCTGGGGGCGTGAGGTCACCACCACCGGCTACGGCGATCTGCAAGGCGGCGGGGACGAAGACCTCTGGTACTCCGACACCTTCAGCGGCACCTCGAGTGCCTCACCCATCGTCGTCGGCGCCATCGCCTGCTACCAGGGCGCGCTCGCGGCGGCAGGGGCCGGGCGCGGTACCCCCGAGCAGATCCGGGCACGGTTGCGCGCCACCGGGAGTACGCAAACCGAGGCTCCGGGCCGCCCGGCGACACAACGGATCGGCAACCTGCCCGATGTGCGGGCGCTGCTCGGAGACGGCGCGGCGAAGGATGCCTGAAGTGATCTGCTGAAGTCGCGCCTGGTGTGGGTTGGCGGTAGCGCGAAGGTCGGCCGGTCGGGTTCGGCGTGGCCGCAGCGGATTCAGTGCAGCAGCCCGTTTACGGTCACGCCGGCTCGAGTCCTTGGCGATCCCGAGAAAAATCGATTGCGGCCACACCGCGCATCGGCGACGCTGACCGCATGCTCGACGACGCACAGGTCGCTGACTTCATCGACAACGGCTTCGTCCGGCTCCGCGGCGCCTTCTCCCACGAACTCGCCGCACAATGCCGCGACATCCTGTGGCGCGATATCGACCCCGCCACCCGGACCGGACCAGCCCTCGGCCTCGGCGACTACCACCAGCAACCATTCCTCGACGCCGCCAACACCCCGGCCCTGCACGCCGCGTTCGACACCCTCGTCGGCCGCGGCCGCTGGCAACCACGCGACACGCTGGGCGGGTTCGTCATCCGATTCCCCGGCGACGAACCCGCGGTCCTCGACGGCTGGCACGTCGACGTCAGCTACCCCGGCGAACACTCCACACCGGGCGACTACCTCACCTGGCGCGCCAACATCCGCTCCCGCGACCGCGCTCTGCTGATGCTGTTCCTGTTCACCGATATCGGCGAACACGACGCCCCCACCCGGCTGCGCGTGGGCTCCCACCACCACATCGCGCGCCTCCTCGAACCCGAAGGCGACACCGGCCTCGACGCCCGCACACTCGCCGCCCGCGCCGACCCCGCCACCGCCCACCTGCCCACCGCCTACGCCACCGGCCACGCCGGCGACGTCTACCTGTGCCATCCCTTTCTCGTGCACGCCGGACAACCCAACCGCGGCAACACCCCACGCATCCTCGGACAGCCCAAACTCGCGCCCACCCGGGCGCTGCGCATCGACGGACCAACCGAGCACCTCGCACCGGTCGAACTCGCCATCCGGCAAGCGTTACGCCGCTGATCAGGCGCGTTCCGATACCCTGCGACGATGGCGACCAGTGCAACCTTGCGGATCTCCCGCCTGCGCGCGCTCATCGAGCACCCCAACACCGGCGACAGCGAACGCGCCACCGCCCAACGCATGCTCGACCGCATCCTCACCAAAACCGGCACCGGACCGGCCGTCGGTGACCGCACCTACGGCAACCGCCACCACCGGGTAGGCCGCCACGCCGACCTCGAACGCATCGCCGACATGATCCGCGCCGACATCGTCCTGGCCCGCGCCACCTTCGCCCCACGCCCGGCCC
>NZ_JAAGVC010000075.1 GCF_010858045.1 Nocardia cyriacigeorgica | reverse complement strand
GTTCGAGCTCCAATTCGGCACCACCCCCACCAACCTCCTGGCCGCCCGCCCCGAACTCGGCCGCACCCGCGACACCACCCTCGTCCGCCTGATCCGCGCGCTCTCGTCTCGCGGAATCGTCTTCGGACGAGTCGAAACAGCCCTACTCCCCGCCCTCTACGCCGCCACCTCCCCCGAAGCTCGCGGCGCCCACCTCTACGGGCCCAACGGATTCCGCCACCTTTCCGAAGCACCCGCGGAACAGAAGCTGTACTCGCGGCTACGTAGTGCGGACCAGGCACAGAGGATTTGGGAGATTTCCGAGGAGCTGCTGGGGTACCGGTTTCCCGTTGCGCAGAGTGAAGCTCCGGCCTGAGAACGTTCCCGCGAGTCGTCTGCACCGATGAGTTTCGGGCGCGTGAGTCGTCCCTACCGGTGAAGAGCCGACAGATGGGAGCAAGGCATGGCAAGGCCGTTTCGATTCGGAGTCGTCGCCCCGCTCAGAACTGATCCGCCCACCTGGCGAGATCGAGTCCGCCGCATCGCCGACTACGGATACTCGACGCTACTGGTGCCCGACTTCCCACAGACCCAACCGGCGCCCGGCCCCATGCTCGCCACCGCCGCCGCCCTGACCGACCTGCGCGTCGGCACCTGGGTGTACGCGTCCCCGCTGCGCCCCGCGTGGCTGACCGCCTGGGAAGCGCATTCACTGACCCTGCTGACCGACGGCCGCTTCGAGATGGGCATCGGCACCGGCAGGCCCGGGATCGAGGACGAACTCCGCGACAAAGGCGTACACGCCACGCCACCCACCGAGCGACTGAGCGAAATCCGAAAAACAGTCGACACACTGCGAGATCTCGACGGACGCGACCATCACACCCCCGTGGCGATGGCGGTATACGGCCCGAAGGCACAGACGCTCGCCGCCGAGGTCGCCGACATCGTCACCTTCACACTCGGCGACCAGCCTCGCAGCGAAGTCGCCCGCATAGCACGGGACTTCCGCACCACCCGGGACATCGAGCTGGCCCTCCACGTCCCGGTCATCGGCGACACCGTCGCACCCCACATGGCCCACCCATCCACCGACCCCGCAGCCCTCCGCGCAGCAGACGCGCTGACGGTCCTACCGAACGATCCGGTAGCGGCCAAAGATGAGATCCAGCGACGCCGAGAAGAAATCGGGTTCTCATATTTCGTCATCGGCGCCGACTTCGCCGAGCTGTTCGCGCCGATCGTTGCGGAGTTGAGTGAGCGCTAACGTGGACGCCTGGATACCCCTCCCGAGCCGGGGATTGCGGTAGCGCCCGGGTCACCTCAACTCCGGTCGTGCGGCCACCAGATCGCAGCGACTATCACAAGTATCGGGAGCCCCACAACGATGGTGTACCCGGCGGGAAGTACCCAGCCGCTCACGACTGAGTCCCGGTGATCGACCAGCGTGCGAATGACAAACGTGGGCATACCGTTTCCACATCGACGACGTGCATGAGACCGTCGAGTTCGAGCACGCCGACATGATCGGGCGCGGGCAGAAATACGGCATCTGCCCCAGCATCGCGCACCTGATCGCCCAACGGGAGCACCGACATCGGCCCCGGCCACACCAGCCGATAGCCCAGCCGCCTGGCCAAGCGACGCATCTGTGCGGCATCCCATCCGGGCGCCCTGCTGCGGTCGTAGTCGATCCACCCCAGCGCTACCGGCATCACTTCGCACCACCCCATCCGTCGACGATTGGTATGCACCTGCCGCCGAGGAGACCGGGTATCCGGCTGCGTCCCGACAGCGGGGCCGGTCAACAGCCTTGTTGAGGGAAAGAGCTCGTGGCTATGGCACTTTCAGCACGTACCGCGAGAAGTACCACGTCAGTATTCGAGCCTGATCACTCCGGCGAGTTCGCGCATCTGGGGGGTGAGCGTGCGCCGCTTGGCGATGATGCGGCTCAAGATTTCTCGCGCCAACCGCTGTTCGACGAACCACGGCCGTGCTTCATCCGACAGCTTCGCCAGCACGTCGACCGCCCGGTCGTAGCGGCGCAAATCCGCGTGTGCCGCGGCGATGTCGAGCAGGTGGCGGTTGCGGTTGTCCGAGGTCGGGCGCAGATCGCGGGGTATGTCGCGGGCGAGGCGCAGCGCGAAGTCCGGCCGGTCATCGATCACGGCGTTCTCGACCCGCTTCATCGCCACCCGTTGCTGGGTCGAAGGTAGTCCAGTACTGGTGGTATGGGCTGCGTTCGGGCCGGATCGCGACCGCTCCCGCGGCAGCCAGCCGCATCATGTCCTCGGCCTCGTCCGGCCGATTGTCGCGGACAGCTGCCGCCGAACCACGCAACAGCAGCCAGCCCCAAGTGGATATTTCACGCGTCGTGGCCGCCGACAACCGCGGCTCGATCCGGTCCGCCCACTCCGTGGAGAGTCGACGCACCTGATCGAACCGCCGTTCCACGATCAGCAACCAGCACAGCGTGACGACAGCCGACGCCGCATCCAGCACGTTGCCGGTGGACTCCGCGTCCGTCACCGCGGACTCCAAGGCAAGTCGCGCAGTTTCCAGCTGGCGCGTTTGGACCAGAACCGACCCGGCGAGTTGGTGCACTCGCGATCGCAGCAGCGGTGGAGCACCGTCCCCATCCTGTATCAAACGCGGCAGGATGCGGGCGAGCTGTTCGTACTCGTTGTCGTGATACAGACGCGTGGCATGCGCGAGCACGGCCTCTAACCCAGGTACCGACACGGCCACATCCGCTGCCGGTAACCGCAGCGCCGCCCGCGTCGGTCCCCACCGCGCATCGGCGCCGACGCTCTCCGGGCTATCGGGAGCGGTCCCGAGCAGCGCCGTCAATGGGCAGCCGAGCGCAACCGCCAGCCGACGCAGCGTATCGATCCGAACATCGTCGCGCTCCCCTTGCTCGACCTTCCGGACAAGCGACAACGACACCTCAGCGGATTCCGCCAGCTCACGCTGGGTGAGCCCACACCGCTTCCGGATACGCTGGAGCCGCTCCCCGAGGTCCATGTGTTCCAGGCTAGCGGCACGGGCGGTGCCCGCAATACGAAATCACGCCGACTCTCATGTCATTCGAATGTGTTTGGCGTATGACCTCGAGCCGTAATCCCATGGCACACTGTGCATGTGAGGCTGGATCAGGAGCACGCGCTGCGGCTGGAGATATTCGAGGCATTAAGGGAGCTGGTCGACGCAAGGGGTGGCTTCGTTTCGCGTTCCGATTTGGCTGAGTTTTCGATCAGAGGAGCCCGACTCCCGCTGATCGATCGCAATCGGGGAATCCGCAATCCAGCGGATTTCGCGGCGACCCTGTCCGTGCTGTCCAAGCCTGACAGCCCGTACGCCGATGCCGAGGTCGGCAACTCGCTGTTCAGCTATGACTACCGGGCCGACGACATCGACAAGGGCGACAACGTCAAGCTACGCAAGACTGCGGAAACCGAGCTTCCATTCATCCTGCTCCGTTGGGTCAACGTAGGAAAGATCATCCGATATGTTCCGGTGTTTCCGGTCTACACCATCCACGACGACCCGGTGAACCGACGGATCACCATCGCCCTGGACGAATCACTGCGCGGGGTCAGCAACCCGCGAGATCTCACACCCGTCGAACGCGAGTACGCCCAAGAGGTCACCAACAAGCGCCTGCACCAACCCCAGTTCCGTAGCCAGGTGTTGATCGCGTACGCGAACCGCTGCGCGATGTGCCGGCTCGGCAGACCGCAGCTGCTGGAGGCCGCACATATCATTCCGGACGCGCATGAGCATGGAACCGCAGATATCTCGAACGGTCTGAGCCTGTGCCGTATCCACCACGCTGCCTACGATCACAACCTCATCGGCGTGTCCCCCGATATGAAAATTCATGTCGGTCCGGAGATCTTGTCGGCCACGAATGAAGGACCGATTCTCGAGCACGGCTTACAGAACCTTCACCAGGTCGAGCTCCAGCCCCCGATATCCGAGCACTACCGTCCGTCCAGACAAGGGTTGGAGCTGCGCTTCGAGGAGTTCAAGAATGCGGGAGGCGCCCTCGGACGGGACATCGATATCGCCCTGCCGCGCTCCACTGCAGACATCACGGTGCCCAAAACGATGATCACGCAGAAGGAATTCGCGGCTGACCGCTGATACTCGGCCGCATCCCTGCCGAAGCGGCCCGCCGACGAGCACGGCTCTAGCCGTCGGCTCCGTCGCCGACCTCCACGATGGCCGAATCGTCACCGGAGTCCACGGCCGTGAACCGGATGACATGCCCGTCTCGACCTGTCGCCGAGGCAGGTGCGACGAACCCGAACGCCATCACCAGCTTCCCGGGATCGATCTGCAGGTCCGCCGTGATATCGCCGCGGTGCCGTGGTTCGACGACCGGGTGCACCATCACCGCACCCCGTCGTGGTCGCACCAGTCCCTCGGTCGCGGGATCGCCGCACGATGGGAGGCCACCCGCGATGCGGATCGCGATCGACCGGTGACGGTTCGTACTGATGGCGCCGAAGAGCGGGTCGCGGCGACGAACCCGCTCCCACCGCGTGAACAGGCGCGAACCGACCCGGATTTCCTTGTCGCGCTGCGGACGCTGCGGTGCCAGCACCACCCACTCGTCGACCTGTCGCGTCGGGCCGGTCGAGATGCTGCGCAGGTACTCGAGATGCGGCGCGAATTGTGCCGGCGCGCGCCACCGATTGCTTTCGACGATAGCCAAGAACTCGTCGGCGGTAAGCAGGCCGGTCAGGGCAGAAAGCCGATGCACTCGGCCTCGGTCTGCGAAGTGGTAGGCGAAATCTGTCGTCGAGGCGGAAAGCCGCCCGAACACCGGCTCCCAGAGTGCTGTGTTGTGCCGCAGATCGGCCGATGACGTCGGATAGGCGAACGGTTCCCGCCATCGCCCCGGCGACCGGATCTCGATCAACTGGGCGTTGTACATCTTGTTCGGGCTCGTCGGCCTGAGCAGCGGAAGGTGCTGCGAAACCAGCGGCGGCACCTTGGCAGGCGTGAGTTGCGGCGAACCATCGACCGGCTTCGCGTATTGCACGAGCTCGGCACGGAAGGCGTCTTCGTCCATACAGACCGCCTCGAACGCTCGATACAGATCGATGCCGTTCGCCCCACTCCCCTGCTCATCCCGCCCGATATACAACCGCACCAGATCCCGGTAACCCTCGCGGAATCCGAACCAGCGCCCCATCTGCATCAGTGCGGAGACGTTGGCGGCGCGGCGGCGGAAGTAGGAGATGGTCAGGCCCTCGACGGTGAAGCCGCGGGAGAGTTTCTGGCCGCCGATGAGGATTTTCCAGATGCGGCGTTTGTCGAAGTCGGCTTCGCCGGTTTCGATGTCCTTGTCGCCGTTGACGACGATGATCGGCTTGTTGTCCTGGCCGATCTCCATGACGGCGGGGCCGATATAGGGCATGAGCTCGTCGTAGGACTGCGGTACCGAGTAGTTGCCCGCGCGGGCGGCGGAGACCGGTGCCAGGTCGGTGTCGAACAGGGCGCGGAGACGGCGGTGGCCGGCTTCGCCGAGATAGCCTGCGTTCCACCACAGTTTGGTGGCGCGGGCCAGCAGTTCCCGGTGGCTGTCCACCCAGTTCGCCTCGTGGATGAGCATGGTGTGATGTTTGAATTTCTCCTCGCCCATCCCGTCGACCTCGGTGCGGAAGAGTTTCATCGCTGCGGTCAGGACGAACATGTCCATGGCCTGTTGTAGGCAGGCGATGTCGTCATCGTCGGCGACGACGACATCACGCACGTGGGCGAGTTCGTTGGAGTTGGCGACGGTGCGCTCGTCCTCCGGGATATCAGAGTCGAGGTCGTGGAAATCGCTGGCTCCCATATAGCCCGCGGGGCGCGGGAGCGAGATGATGAAGTCCTTGGGGAAGATGTCGGTGGTATCGCTCGGATCGATGAAGACGTTCGCGTACGGGGTTGCCGTGTAGCCGACGTACTGCGCCCTGGGCAGCATGGTGAGCAGTTCGGAGATCTTCTGGTTGATCGCGGTGCGCTCGGCATCGGGTTTGGGGCGGGAGGTGTTGACCGAGGCCTCGTCGGATTCGTCGTCGATGATCAGGACCGGGATCTCCGACAGCGGAGTCTTGATCTTGTTCAGGTCCTTGACGAGCTTGGACAGCACGGTCTTGTTCTTCTTGACGACCATAAGTCGAGCCGAGGAACGGTACAGGTTGCGCTCGTCGTAGAGCGGAAGCGCCGGCTCTTGCTTCTCGAACTCGAGTGCCACGATGCCTTGCAGCAGGCTGTTGTAGTCGTTGTCCCGCGTTGTCATGCGCACGATATCGAAGGCGCCGAGTGCCGACGGCAAGCCGCCGAACTCCACGAAACGACCGCGTGCCCAATCCGGGTCGTCGGCGTAATCGGAATCGAATTCACTGGCTCCGCGCAGGATGTTCTCCCGGCCCACCAATTCCATGTCCAGCCGGCGCTGCGTCTGGGCCCGTAAGAGGTTCAAGGTGCCGCCGAGCACGATGATCAGGCGGTAACCCGCATCGACGGCCTTGGCTATGACGCCGGTGAAGTTGGCGGTCTTACCCGACTGGACGTAGCCGACGACCAGACCCTTGGACTGATACGCCACGGCGCTCGCGGGATCAGCGAGCCGTTCGACGACGTTGTCGGTGGCGACATTGAGGTCTTCGATCGCTTCGTCCGACCAGCCCTTGGTCCGGAGCAGCTGACGGTAGGCGGGCCAGTACCACGGGCGACCACGTTGGCCCACGGAGTCGTACCAGGGTACGAATTCCTTGCTGATCACCACTGGAAGTTCGGCCTTCGAGACAGGGATCAGCGCTTCCAGCAGTTTGGCGGTGGAGGTGTCGATGGCCAGCAGTCGGTAGATGTCGGCGCGGCGTTCATCGGTTCGTGCCGCGGCCGACGACCACGCGGGTGCCACAGCGAAATCCCACTGCGTCAGCTGTTTGCGCCACATGTCGACGATCGGATCGCCGGGCTGCGCGTTCAGCAGGGTCTCACGGAAGTCGGTCTCGTCGGCGAACGGCTCGGCAACGTCGGGGAGGTCCTCGACCTGGTACGCCATGGCACGCGCCAGTCGCTTCGGCCGGCTGCCGGCCATATCGGCCAGCACGGCGGTGTGCAACTCGATGCGGAGGGCGGGATCGCTGGTCATTGCTGTCCTCCCGCGTCCGACATATCCGCTAGCTCGGCCCGCGCGGCCGCGACCAGCACCGTCTGCCACAGTTGCAGGTTGTCCTTGATCCGTCGGCCGCTGTACTCCTTCTGGAAAACCTCGTGCACCAGCAGGTACAGCAAGGCCTTCATAGTCGGAGCGTCGTTCAAGCTGCCTGCTCTGCCGCCGAGGATCGCGGGGCGATAGCGGCGGTTCAGCGCGATGACCCGGTTCTCGCGGTCGATGTCGAAGAATTCGTCACCCGCGAGCTTCTGCCACAGGATCGAAATCGGCTCCTCGCCCGGGATGAGCGGCAACTCCTCTTCGATCGTCTCGCGTACTTCGGGCCCGAACCCGCGGCCGGGTGGAATGACCGCTTTACGCGTCGCGCCCGCCCGTTTCCGCGCCTCCCGGTAGGTCTGTTGGGCCTCGGCGAGATAGTCGGCGAAGAGATTGCCGTTGGCGTCGGCGGCGGTTTCCAGAGCGGTGAGGAATTCCGGTGAAGACTCCACGCCCTCTTTTTTGACACTGAGCCGGAACACGTCGCCCGGCTGATCGGGCACGTCGATGGCAACGCGAGCGAGCGACAGATGCTGTTCGGGCTGGCGAAAATTGTTCCAGCCGCCTGCTTGAACGACCCGGCCGTGGCGGTAGAAGTAGAAGCCCTGACGGTCGATGACGCTGCCAACCGCCCGGTACTGGTCGACATTCGATTTGGGCGGCCAGATATGAGCGGTCAGGAACACCGGGCCCAGCGAAGGGACTTCGGCGACGAACTTGCGCGGATAGTCGGCGTGGCCGGTGACCGGATATCCGAATGGATCCAACGGCTGCACACCGAAATTCATGTAGATCGCGCCGGTGCGGATGTCCTCGACGGCGATCGTGATGTTGAAATCGGGCCGCGCGAGAAATCGATGCAGTTGCAGGCCGAGGTGCAGTCCCAGCTTGTTGATGGTCCGGTGCAGATAGCGGTCGGTCTGGCCGCCCCCACCGCGGGTCGGGAAATTCTTCACCCCATCCCACCGGATAACGGTGCCGTTCCATCGGATCGGACACTGGTGGTAGCGATCGATCAACGACATCGCGTACTCGGGCGCGACGATATCGCATTGGAAACCGGCCAACGCGTGTTCCATCACCCAGCGTCGTCCGACGGGACGCGTCGTTTTGGTGCGGCTGACGACCGTCACCGCCCCGGCATGACTCAGCGAGGCCGACTTGAGACCGGTGCCGAACATGCCGAGCGCACCGGGCTGGTAATCGCGACGGCCGCCCACCGTCATGGCGATATCGAGCTCATCCTCGGACATGCCTTGTCCGTCGTCGATGACCAGCAGGCTCACCAGATTGTCGCCATCGCGCAGAAAGTGGATCACAACGTCCTTGGCGCCTGCGTCGATCGAGTTGTCGACGAGGTCGGCGATCGCGGCTTCGAAGCCGTAGCCCTGGCTGCTCAGGGCCTCCATATACCGCGGGTCGGGCGGAAGATGCTTGGTTCCCGTTGTGGGGACGTCGAAACTCCACTCCTGCGCACTGTCCACCCTGCCCGCCTCACTCCGCCCGCGCCACTGTTTTTCCAGGAAACTCGTGCGTGAAATCTTCTGGTGGCCGAGAGGTGTTACAGCTCACCGAGAGCAAGCACTCACGCGGGCAGCAGCCGCCCGACGACCTCGGCC
>NZ_JAAGVC010000074.1 GCF_010858045.1 Nocardia cyriacigeorgica | reverse complement strand
TTTCCCGGCAACGCCGCCGCAACCAACACCACAGCCCCGATAGCGAGCAGGTACCGCCCTCGCACCAGTTTCATCACCGGCTCCTCCCGATCCTGGTCACGCGAATACGGGACCGGATTCGGAATTCCGCCCCCTCGGCTGGCTGTGACCTTATCGAAATCCGATTTGCCCGGGCAAGGGTCGCGGCGGCGTTGCCGGGAAACACGCGTGACGACGCGCCGATCGCCGGGTTACGGCGTCGAGCCCGCCCGGTACCGCCCGTGCGGACGGGTCTGGTCGGGGGCGCTGGTGATCAGGTCGGTCCAGGTGTCGGCCAGCAGGGCCAGGCGGTACCACGCGGCGTGCACGCGGTCGTCGGAGACGCGTTCGGCGGTGTGCAGCAGGTGGCTGGCGTGGACGTGGGCGGCGGCCATGCGGTCGACGGTGGCGCCGAGGGAGGCGGCGCGCAGTTGCCGGGTGGCGTAGCGGCCGGGGATGCGGGTGCGCACCCAGTTGTCGATGCGGGCGACGAGTTCGTGTCGGCGGCAATCGATTCCGGCCGTGGCGAGCGGGTTGCGTTGCCGGGCGCGGTGCAGATCTGCCAGTTCCTGTGCCCAGTCCAGTAGCGGATGTTCCTCGCGGCGGCCGGCGAAAGCCGCGACCAGGTCGCGCTGATCGGGTAGCGGGCGGGCGTCGACCGGGTCGGCGAGGGTGCCGCGTTCGCGTGCCCGGAAACTCTGGCGGTAATCGGTGACCGTGGTGTGGACGGTAGTACCGGACGACAGCGAGTTCATTGCGCACCTCCGCATTTCGGTGTCAGCGCACCCGCCGTTTCCTGCTGCGTCGGACCCGTCTTCGGGTGCACTCATAGCGTGCGCGATCGCCGGGGCCGATGGGTGACATCCAGATGGCCCTCGAATGACAAGCGGTAACAATGTTCGCAGCGTGCGCCCGGCCGCTGGGTGAGGTAGAGCGCCGGAGGGCCCGGCGCCGCACCGAATCGCCGTCTACCGGAACGCTTTGGCTCCGGTGAGCGCATTTCCGAGCACCAGTTGGTGAACCTCGGCCGTTCCTTCGTAGGTGAGCACCGATTCGAGATTGTTGGCGTGCCGCAGCACCGGGTAATCCAGCGTGATTCCGTTGGCGCCCAGAATCGTCCGGCATTCGCGGGCGATCGCGATGGCCTCGCGGGTGCTGTTGAGTTTGCCCGCGCTGATCTGTTCCGGAGCGATCTCGCCGCGATCCTTCAACCGGCCCAGATGCAGCGCCAACAGCTGCCCTTTACCGAATTCCAGCGCCATATCGGCGATCTTGGCCTGGGTGAGCTGGTAGGCGGCCAGTGGTTTGTCGAAAACCTCGCGGGTGCGGGCGTATTCGATGGTGGCGGTGAGGCAGTCGCGGGCCGCGCCGAGCGCGCCGAAGATGATGCCGAACCGGGCCTCGCTCAGGCAGGCCAGCGGCGCGGACAGTCCGCGCGCCTCGGGCAGCAGGGCATCGGCGGGCAGGCGCACCTCGTCGAAATCGAGTTCGGCGGTCACCGAGGCGCGCAGCGAGAGCTTGCGATGCATTTCCCGCGCGGTGAAACCGGGCGTGCCCGCCGGGACGAGGAAGCCGTGTACGACCTGCTTGCCGTCGACGTCGACCTGCGCCCACACCACCGCCACATCGGCCACCGAGCCGTTGGTGATCCACATCTTCGAACCGTTGAGCACCCAGTCGTCGCCGTCGCGGCGGGCGCGGGTGCGCATGCCGCCGGGGTTGGAGCCGAAGTCGGGTTCGGTCAGCCCGAAACAGCCGAGCGCGCGGCCCGCCGCCATCTCCGGCAGCCACTGCTGCTTCTGCTCCTCGGAGCCGAACTTGTGGATCGCGGTCATCGCCAGCGAACCCTGCACCGACACCATCGAGCGCACGCCGGAATCGACGGCCTCCAATTCCTGGCAGGCCAGGCCATAGGTGGTGGCCGACATGCCCGCGCAGCCGTAACCCTCCAGGTGCATACCGAGCAGACCGAGTTTGCCCAGTTCGGGCGCGATATCGCGGGCCGGGAAGGTGCCCTCCTCGAACCAGTCGGCGATGTGCGGGCGCAGCCGTTCGGCCGCGAACGCCGCGACGGTGTCGCGGATCTCGCGTTCGGTATCGGACAGCAGCGCATCGATCGCGAACAGTTCTTCGACGGTCACCATGGGGACAGCGTAAACGGGCCTCGCGGGCGCCGACACGCCCAACGGGAGAACCGGCCGTCGGCCCGGAAAACGCTGCCTTTAGGCTGAGGCACATGAGTGAGCTGGGATTCTCCACCAGGGCCGTGCACGCCGGTTTCGATCCCGATCCCCAGACCGGCGCGGTGAACGTGCCCATCTACGCGAGCTCCACCTTCGCCCAGGACGGCGTCGGCGGCCTGCGGGACGGCTACGAATACGGCCGCACCGGCAACCCCACCCGCACCGCCCTGGAAGCCAACCTCGCCGCGCTGGAAGCCGGCCGCTACGGCCGCGCCTTCGCCTCCGGCATGGCCGCCACCGACTGCGCCCTGCGCGCCACGCTGCGTCCCGGCGACCACATCGTCATCCCGGACGACGCCTATGGCGGCACCTTCCGGCTCATCGACAAGGTGTTCAGCCAGTGGGGCATCGAGCATTCGCCCGCGCACGTGTTCAACGTCGACGAGATGCGCGCCGCGATCCGCCCCAACACCAAGCTGGTGTGGATCGAGACTCCCACCAACCCGCTGCTCAGCATCGGTGACATCCCGGCCCTCGCCGACGTGGCGCACGCGGCGGGCGCCAAGCTGGTGGTCGACAACACCTTCGCCACGCCGTACCTGCAGCAGCCGCTGCTGCTCGGCGCCGACATCGTGGTGCATTCGACCACCAAGTACCTGGGCGGGCACTCCGACGTCATCGGTGGCGCGCTGATCACCGACGACGCCGAACTCGACGCCGCGTTCGCGTTCTTGCAGAACGGTGCGGGCGCCGTCCCCGGCCCGTTCGACGCCTTCCTGACCATGCGCGGCACCAAGACCCTGGCCCTGCGGATGGACCGGCATTGCGACAATGCCGAAACCCTCGCCGAGTTCCTGACTCGGCACCCGAAGATCTCCCAGGTCATCTACCCCGGCCTGAACGAGCATCCCGGGCACGCGGTGGCCGACAAGCAGATGCGCCGCTTCGGCGGCATGATCTCGGTGCGGCTCAACGACGGCCCCGAGGCGGCCCGCGATTTCTGCTCACGCACCAAGATCTTCACCCTGGCCGAATCGCTGGGCGGTGTGGAATCGCTGATCGAACACCCGGCGGCCATGACCCACGCCTCCACCGCGGGCTCGATGCTCGAGGTACCCGCGGATCTGGTGCGGCTGTCGGTGGGCATCGAGGACGTCAGCGACCTGCTCGCCGACATCGAGCAGGCGCTGAGCTGAGACCCGGCAGATGACGAAACGGCCGCACCCGAAGAATCGGATGCGGCCGTTCGCGTCTGTGGGCCCGGCCGGGCGACGCCGGCCGCGAGCCGGATCAGCTGTGGTAGGGCTCCGCGCTGATCAACGTCACCTTCATGGTGTTGCCGTTGGGCAGGGTGTATTCGCGGGTCTCGCCGACCTTCGCGTCGATGAGCGCGCCACCCAGCGGCGAGTTGGGGGAGTAGGTCTCCAGCTTGGAGTCGCTGAGGCCCTCTTCGCGGGTGGCGATGAGGAAGGTCTCGGTGTCGGATTCGTCGCCGTCGTAGTAGACCTTGACCACGGAACCCGGCAGCGCGACGCCGGACTTGGTGGGCGCGACGCCCACCTTGGCGTTGTTCAGCAGTTCCTGCAGCTGGCGGATGCGAGCTTCCTGCTGACCCTGCTCCTCGCGCGCGGCGTGGTATCCGCCGTTCTCCTTGAGGTCGCCCTCTTCACGGCGTTCGTTGATCTCGGCGGCGATGACCGGACGGTTGGCAATGAGCGCGTCGAGTTCGCTCTTGAGCCTGTCGTGCGACTCCGGGGTCAGCCAGGTCACTTGCGTCTCAGTCATCTCGATCACTCCCTAGTAGTTGTTCCCGGCGAGCCAGGATTCCCTGATACTGCGAGCACCTACCCGCACACGGGCATGCACAAGCAGACGGCTGGAGCGTTCCTGGGAAGTTCTTCGAACCTTCACAGACCTGATCCCGGATAATCTCGCCGATCCGGAACCGCGCCGGCCGCCAATGCAGCAAACACGGCTCCGTGCCCCGGAACCGTGCGTGAAGCCATTTTAGCATGGTTCATAAATGCGCAGGTCGGAGTTTATTTTCTGAACAGTTCGCGCCGTAACGGCGCTATTTCACCCCGCGCGCAGGTACTGCGGCACCTTGTCGGTGCAGCCGTAGACACTGGCCGAGGACGGCCGTTCCGAGGACCGGACGCGGGTGGTGAGCTCGATGGTGCCGTAGTCCTCGGCGGCGTTCGGGTCGGCTCCCACGATCAGCACTTCGCGGCGGCCAACCTCGGCATTGTCCCTGGACATCGCGCGGACGAAGCAGACGACGGGCTGGGTGGCGTCGTCGCGGGTGACCTTGATCCGCACCTCGACGGTCGAATCGTCGATGACGGTGTAGCCGAGCTGTTCGGCCTGGATATCGTCCGGACCGTATTTCGACCAGCCGAGGTAGGCCACCACGACCCCGGCCACCAGCACGATCAGGCCCAAGCCGAGCGCGATCAGGTTGCGCCTGGTGCGTTGCCCCGCCGGGCGGGCGCCGTAGCGGTCGGCATTGCGGGCCGCGACGTCGGCGGCGCGGCTGGGGTCCGGGGGCATGCGGTGTCCTTCGGCCCCCGTTGCGGGCGTGTGAGGACGCTCGCGGGGGGTAGGTCGGAACAGAATCGGTCGGAATGGAACTATAGAGAACGAAGACCTGACGGGATTCTCCCGACCCACCCGCGATGCGAGAGCGACGGTGAACGTGAAGTGAGTGGCCTTCGCCTCATGGCGGTGCACGCCCACCCCGACGACGAATCGAGCAAGGGCGCCGCGACCACCGCTAGGTATGCCGATGAAGGCAACGATGTCCTCGTCGTCACGCTGACCGGCGGCGAACGCGGCAGCATCCTGAATCCGGCGATGGATACCCCCGGTGTGCTGGACCGGATCGACGAGATCCGCCGCGAGGAGATGGCGGCCGCGGCCGCTGCCCTCGGTGTGCAGCAGACCTGGCTGGGTTTCGTCGACTCCGGCCTGCCCGAGGGCGATCCGCTGCCGCCGCTGCCCGAAGGCTGCTTCGCGCTGGTCCCGCTGGAGGAGGCCACCGAGGCGCTGGTGCGGGTGGTGCGCGAGTTCAAGCCACACGTCATGACCACCTACGACGAGACCGGCGGCTATCCGCATCCGGATCACATCATGTGCCACAAGGTGTCGGTGGCCGCGTTCGAGGCGGCGGGCGATCCGGAGAAGTTCCCGGACGCGGGCGAGCCGTGGACGCCGCTCAAGCTGTACTACGACCACGGGTTCAGCATCCGCAGGCTGGAAGTGTTCGCCGAGGAGTACGAGCGCATGGGTGAGCCGTTCCCGATGCGCGAGTGGCTGGACCGGATGCGCAAGTACGCCGTCGAGCGCGGCGACGTGATGACGCGGGTCACCACCCAGGTGGAGTGCGCGAAGTACTTCCCGCAGCGTGACGACGCCCTGCGCGCCCACGCCACCCAGATCGACCCCAACGGCGCGTTCTTCGCCATTCCGCTGGAGATCCAGCAGCGGCTGTGGCCGACCGAGGAGTTCGAGCTGGCCCAGACCCGCGTGCGCACCGCCCTGCCCGAGAACGATCTGTTCGCCGGTATCGAGGATGAGCACCGGTGATGCTCGCTCTACTCGCCCAGACCCCGGGCACACCGACCGGCCCCGAATTCGGCAAGGCCTCGCCGTTCGGCCTGATCATCGTGCTGATCCTGCTGGTCGGCACGTTCCTGCTGGTGCGTTCGATGAACAAGCATCTGAAGAACCTGCCCGAGCAGTTCGAGCCCGAACATCCGGAGCCGGACCAAGCCGCCGATGAGGGGACCGAGCCGGGGATCGCCTTGCGCGCGGAGGCGGAGGACGACGCGGACAAGCGCGCCGATTCCGATGGCCGTGCCGATGCCGGCGGACGTGCTGAAACCGGCTGAGTTCTGAGCTTTCACATCGGGCCCGAGACCGTGGGTGGTCTCGGGCCCGACTGCTGTGCGTGGAGGGGTCGCCAGACGACGCTGGTTGCGGAACTGATCGGCTGAGTTCGCAAGACGGATGCGGAGATCCGGCCGGTGCACGGCGAGGACCTATCCGCTTCGTATATCGATCCCGCAGATCGTGATTCGCGGTGCGGAAGTTTGGACGCCCGGGATGAGTTCGGTGATGGCGCATCGCTTCACCCTGGTGAACTGCGATAGCTCGGGGTGGGGGCGCCGCTGCGCTCGTTCCGGGCGCACTGTGCAGTCTACCGGCCGAGTTTTCCCACCGCACCGGGTTTTTCGGTTGCTACGGGTTTGTTGTGCGGCCGAGATCCAACGGCGACGGTGGTTGCCCGAGGTCCGAGAGATCGGGAAGCAAACTGGTAGTGGGCTTTACACGTGTGCCCGGTGCCAGAACTCGCGGTGCCGGAAGTGTCGGCTCGGCAACCGCATTCACCAATCAATGAGACCGAGTTCGTGCAGGTGCCGGAACACCATCATCGAACCGGGTGCGACGTGATCCATGGCCGCGTATTCGCTGACGGTGAAGTAGCGCAGCTCGGCGATCTCGCTGGTCGGCGTCGGTTCGCCGGTGAGATCGGCGGTGAAGCAGTTCATCTGCAGCGGGGTGCCCGGCGCGTGCCCATAGGCCTCGGCGTGGAACACACCCAGCTCGCTGACATCTGTCACCCCGACGCCGAGCTCCTCGCGGATCTCGCGGTGCAGCGCCTCCACCGGAGTTTCACCGGGATCGATCTTGCCGCCCGCCATGTAGAAAACCTCTTTCCCCACCGAGCGCGTCTGGATGAGGCGGCGGTCACGGATGTGGGCGAGTGCGGCGGTACGGATCACGGTTCCACTGTAGGAAGCCGATCAACCGGATTTTCTGGGGGTTCGCTCCTACCCGCGGACCGGGACCATCGGGGTGAGTCCGAGGCCGGCGATCGCGGCGGAGCCCGCGGCGGCGTGATCTCCGCCGGCCAGGACTCGGGAGCGCGCCGCCTGGTAACCGCAGCCTGCCGCCTCGAATGTGGCGGCCGAGGCGAGCGTCCGCTGCGGGTCTCCGGCGAGCAGGGCATCGGCTCGCTCCACGAGAGCTTCCGCAATGGGGTTGCCCGCCACGATGTTTCGGGCCTCGGCGATGCGCTCGTTCGCCTCGGCGTTGCCCGCGAGGACGGCGGCTTCCGCGCGTAGCGCGACGTACCAGTGCAGCCAGATCCAGGTGACCCAGCGCCACACCTCGTCCGGGCCGGCGGCCATGCGCTGCAACGCCTGCGCGGGCTGCCCGTGGTGGAGCAGGGCGAGCGCGTCGAAGACGGCGCCGTAGCCGTGCGTCCGGACGGGCGTGGTGTCGGCTCGGCGCGCGTACTCGGCCCATTCGGCGTGCGCGTTCTGGTCGTCGCGCAGATCGTGGACCATCGCCACACCGGCCATCGCGGGGCCGAGCAGGGAGCGGGCGGGGCTGCCTGCCCGGTGCCAGGAGTCGAGAAAGCGGACGCTGTGGGTGCGGACCCGCTCGACCTCACCCGACAGCGCGTCGGTCACCAGCAACCAGCTCGTGGCACGATGGCCGACCTCGGCCAGCAGCGGATGATCGGCGAGCTGCCGCGCCCAGCGGCGGGCGCCGGGCAGATCGCCTGCGCCCAGGCACGCTTCGGTGGCTTCGCCCAGCGCTTCGATCAGCTCGTGGGTGGCGGCCGGGGTGCGCGGCGCGGATTCCAGGACCGTCATGCGGCGCAGGGTGGTGGCCGCGGCGCCGAAGGTGTCACCGGCCCAGCTCTGCACGCCGGCGAGAGTGTCGAGTGCTGCCGAGGCGGCGAGCGGATCGCCGGTGCGCTGCGCGAGGTCGACGGCGTGTTCGGCACGGGCGAGGGTTTCCGGCACCACCTCGCCTTCCGGGTGCTGCCCGGTGAGGTTGTCGGTGAGCGTTCGCCCGGCCTCGGCCAAGGCGACGGCTGCCTGAGCCCGTGGGTCGTCGCCGGCCAATTCCCGCGCCTCGGTGATGAGCGCCAGTGCTTCCGCCGGCGGCAGCACCCGGACGAATTTGCCTGCGAACCGGTAGGAGTCGGCCGCCGCGGTGGCCAGATCACAGGCGGCGCCCGCGGAGTCGCCCGATCGGCGGGCGGCGTCGGCGGCCTCGCGATGCAGGCGGTCCATGTCTTCGCCGCGCAGCTGGCATCCGGCCGCGCCCGCCGCCTGCCGCAGCATCGCCGCCGCCACGGCGGGATCGTCGGCGAGGGCGGCGGCCTGCTCGTAGCGCATCTGGGATTCGCCGATCAGGTTGCGGGTGAAGCACAGTCGAGCCATCCGCTCGGCGAGCTCGCGGGCCTCGGTGCGCTGGTCCGCCCGGTCGGCGGCCCAGGCCATGGCGGCCCGGAAATCGTCGGCCACCCGGTCGAAGCGGGCGCGCCAATCGGTGCCGACCACGTCGAGCGCCTCGGCTTCGGCCAGGCACCAGCGCAGATGGCGGGTCCGGGTGTCGAGCAGTTCATCGGCCTGCGTCAGACGTTCCATGCCGTACTGGCGGATGGTTTCCAGCGCACGAAATTCGGTGCCGTTCGCGGAGGCCGTCACGACCAGCAGGCTCTGCTCGGCCAGCCGGGCCAAGCCATCGGCGGCGACACCGAGGTCCAATCCGGCGACCCGGGCGGCCGCCTGCACACCGAACGACTTCATGAACACCGAGATTCGGCGCAGCAGCACTCGGTCATCCGGGTCGAGCAGGTCGTGGCTCCAGTCCAGCGCGGCGCGCACCGAACGGTGCCGGTCCTCGGCGCGGGAGCCGCCCGAGAGCATGCGCAGCTGATCGGAGAGTCCGGCTTCGAGACCGTCCAGGCCGAGGGTGGTCCAGCGGGCGGCGGCCAGCGGCTGGCCGCCGAACAACGC
>NZ_JAAGVC010000073.1 GCF_010858045.1 Nocardia cyriacigeorgica | reverse complement strand
CGTCCCGCCCGGCTACGCTCCGCCCGGGTACGGCCCGCCGCCGGGATACCATCCGCCGCCTGGTCACCGGCCTCCGCCGGGACCGCCGCCCGGTTACCCCGCACCTCCTGGTCACCGGCCCCCGCCTTCGCCCGGCTACGTCCCGCCCGGCTACGCTCCGCCCGGGTACGGCCCGCCGCCGGGATACGCTCAGCGCCCACCGTTTCCGCCGCCCGGCTACGCCAGGCCGATGCCGCCGCCGGTTCCCTACGGCCGTCCACCCGGTCCGCCGCCGCGCCGTTCCGGCGGTGGCGGCAAAGTGGTCGCGGTGCTCGTCGTGCTGGTGCTGGTGGTTGTCGGCGGTCTGGTGCGTGCCGGGGTGAAGACCGGTATTCGTGAGGACGCCTCCGGTCCGCGCCCCGGAATGACCTACGACAACGGCGAAACCGGCCCCGCCAAGACCGCCGACAACCCGCTGGTCACCGACCCCACCGCGACATTGATCCCGGCGAACTGCGATTACGCGCCGTGGGGTACCGGAGTCGAAACCGCGCGTGCGTTCTTCGACAGCGCCGAGAACTGCCTGGAGGCCGCGTGGAAGCCCGTGCTGGAGAAGGCCGGACTGCCGTTCCAGGCGCCCACGGTGAACGTCTCCGCCACCACCGAGGGCATCACGACCCCGTGCACGGGCACGACCAGCAACTTCGCCGCCTTCTACTGCCCGGCCAACAAATCCATCTACATGCCGATCAGCCAGTTGCAGACCGATCTGTTCGGCGACAACTGGGTGGTGTACCTGTCGGTGTTCGCACATGAATACGGCCACCACATCCAGAACATGTCCGGCATTCTCCGCGCCGCCAACAGTGAACGCGTCGATTCCGGTGTGCGCAGCACCCGCGGATTGGAGCTCTCCCGCCGAGTCGAGTTGCAGGCCAACTGCTTCGACGGCATGTACCTGTCGTCGTCCGCGCAGGGCGGCTCGCTGACGTCCGCGCAGATGAGCATGGCCCGCGAAGACGCCGAGCACCGCGGCGACCAGCCCGGCGACATGCGCGACCACGGCAGCACCGCCAACGGCAGCCGCTGGTTCAACACCGGCGTCGACGACAACCGCACCAGTCAATGCAATACGTTCGCCGCGCCGGCGTCCGCGGTGAGTTGATGCCACGGTCCGACCGATGCGCGCCGCCAGATACGGGCGCCGCTTCGATGTGTGGTGGAGGCGCGCAGACGGTTCCGAATGCCTACGGTCAGTGGCGGTGCGGGCCGGTCGCCCGTGGCCGGTCTGCCGGTGACTCGACTGGACGCGGGCCTGCCGAAGCCATACGGTCGTCATTCGCTGCGGGTCACGGCCGTGGATGCCGGACGGCAGAGTGTGATCGGGGAGGAACAACAGCATGACCCAGCCGCCTTACGGCCCACCACCGGGTTACGGCCCGCCGCCGCACGGCCGCCCGCCGAGAAGCGTCCCGCCTCCACCACCTGGCCCTCGTCCACCGTATGCCGCACCGCCGCCGTACGGCGCGCCTCCCGCCTACGGCGCACCGTACCCACCGCCGCCTCCGTACGGTGCGCCTCCGCCGTATGGCGCGCCCCTACCTCCGCCGATGCCGTACGGCCCACCTCCGGGGATGCGGCCGTACGGCCCACCCATGCCGTACGGCCGCCCGATGCCTCCACCGCGTTCCGGCGGTGGAGTAGCGGCCGTCTTCACGATCCTCGGCGTCTTCATCGTCGTCGGCCTGCTGGTCGCGGCGGGATTCGCGGCAAGCTCGTCGGATGGTTCGACAACCGCCTACACCCCGACGAGCACCCCGAGCTACACATACAGCTCGTCGCCCGCACCGACGACGACGTATTCGGCCAGTCCGACCACCACGCGGTCGAGCTCCACCACCAGCCGCCGAACCACCACAACCAGCAGTACCTCCGCGGGACCGAAACCCGTTGCCGCGCTGGCCACCAACCCGCTGTTCACCCACGCGGATACCGGACTCAACAACATCAATTGCTCGTATCCGGCCTGGTCGCCGACGGTGTCGGGGGCGCGTGCGTTCTTCGAGGCGCAATCGGCTTGCCTCGGCCAGATGTGGAGTGCGCTGCTCGAATACGAGAACCTGCCGTTCTCGCCACCCGGCTTGAGCGTGACCGCGACTGCCGCAGAAGCGACTTCGCCGTGCACCGGGGGGAGCAGCAATTTCGCCGCGTTCTATTGCGGTGCGAACAAGACGATCTACATGCCGCTGGACAGTTTCATGAAGAACGAGGACCCCTACGACACCGTGGTCTTCATGGCGGTCTTCGCGCACGAATACGGACATCATGTGGAAAACCTGACCGGCATTCTGAAACAGTCGCATCAGGAGTCCTACGATGCGGGCCCCACCACCGCGCTCGGCCTCGAGCACTCGCGGCGGCTGGAACTGGCCGCCCAGTGCTTCGGTGGCATGTTCATCGGCTCATCGACCTTCGTCGGCACGATTACCGCCGATGACGCGATGGAGACCGTGCGCGACAACTACAACCGCGGTGATTTCCCGGGCGATATGCGTGACCACGGATCCCCGCAGAATTACGGTGGCTGGTACGAGCACGGGTATCGCAACAACCGGGTCCAAATGTGCAATACCTGGGCTGCGTCGTCGGATTCGGTGTCCTGAGGCATCGGCGCGCCCGCCGGGCATGGCGGACTACGCTCCCCGCTTCTCCTCCCGTAACCGCGCGAACCACCCCGCCGCTTCCTCTGGCGTTGCCTGCTCGCCGATGAGGTTCATGACGATGTGCCCGGCGCAGGCTGCCGCGAGCACGCGTTCGGCGGCGGCCATCGGATCGCCCCAGGGCAGATAGGGTTTCGCCAGCAGCAGGGAGGCGATGCCGTGCGCGGCCGACCACAGTTCCAGCACGATGGGGGTGGGGTCGCCGGGGTCGACCAGGCCGTCGTCCATCGCGGCCTTGACGGTGTCGGACATGTATTGGAATGCGCTGCTGGTGAGGACCTGGTCGACGGCGCCGCGGGTTTCGGCGGGGGCGGTGGCCAGCCGGTACTGTTCGGGGTGGTCGAGTGCGAAGCGGACGTACGCCATGCCGAGATGGTGCAGGCGGACGATGGGATTCGCGGCGGGGTCGGCGTCGACGGCGGCGCGCATGGCCGTGTCCAGATCCTCGAACACCTGCGCCACCACCGCGTCGATGAGCTCGTCCTTATCGGCGAAATGCCGGTAGATCGACGGTGCGCTCACCCCGACCAGCTTGCCGACCGCGCGGATCGAGACGGCCTCGGCATTACCGGTGCGGTTGAGCAGATCGGCGGTGGCGGCGAGGATCTCACTGCGCAGCTGGGAACCGGTGCCGCGCGGTGAGCGTGGTCTGCGGGCAGCGATCATCGATGCCCTGCCGGTTCGGGAACACGGGCGACGGGTTCGGGTTCCTCGCTGAGCCCGATCTTGGCGTGCAGCCGGGCCAGCGGTTTCGGCGCCCACCAGTTCGCCGGGCCGAGCAGCCGCATCAGCGCTGGCGCGAGCAGCGCACGGATGATGGTGGCGTCGGCGAGCACGGTCAACGTCAGGCCCAGGCCCATGAGCTGGATGAACGAGACCTTCGAGGTGACCATCGCGCCGATCACGATGGCCATCAATACCGCTGCGGCGGTGAAGATCCGGCCGGTGCGGGCCACACCGATCGCGACGGCCTCGGTGTTGTCCTCGGCCGCGAGTTCGTCGCCGGTGCGCTCGGCCCGCCTGGCGACCCATTCCTCACGGATCCGCGACAGCAGGAACACCTCATAGTCCATGGACAGCCCGAACGCGACGCAGAACATCAGGATCGGCATGGTCGGCACCAGATAGCCCACGGGCGTGAAACCGATCAGGCTGGAGAAGTGGCCTTCCTGGAAGATCCACACCATTGCGCCGAAGGCCGCCGTCAGCGAGAGCGTGTTCAGCAGGATCGCCTTCAATGGCAGCACCACACTGCCGGTGAACAGGAACAACACCACGAACGTCGCCAGCGCGATGAGTAGCCCGGCCAACAGGAGCTTGGAGCCGAGCGCGTCCAGGGAATCGGCGTTGACCGCGGCCGCGCCGGTGAACAGCGTGGGCGCGGGGGCGGGCACCGCGCGCAGCTGTTCGAGCTGCTCGGAGCCCTCGGGGGAGAACGGGTCCAGGTCGGTCGCCACGGTGAGGTAGGTGCCGGTCTCGTTGGCCATCTCGGGTTGCCCCGGCGCCATCCGCCGCCCCGAGACATACACTCCGGCGCTGGACAGTACGGCCGGAACGTCGTCGACCGTGGACAGGCGGGCGGCGTAGTCGGCGACGGCGTTCTGATCGTGGAAGTCGTCGAGCACGATGGTGCCGCTGGCCCCGGAATCGGCGCGCGGGAACTCCTCGCGCAATGCGTCGCCCACCTGACGGCTGTTGGCGCTGTCGGGCATCACCCGATCGTCCGGGTAGCCGAATTTCACGCCGAGGAACGGCGAGCCGAGCGCCAGCAGCAGCGCGATGATCACCACCGCGACCGGCACCGCGAACCGCATGACCTGTTTGGTGGTGCGGTACCAGAGGGTGTGCTCGGGAATCATCGGTCCGCTCGGATGCGGATCGCGGCCGAACAGCCGCCGCAGCGGAGCGCGGAGATCGAGGGCGTTGACCCGATGCCCGATCAGCACCAGCGCGGCGGGCAGCACGAACAGCGCGGCCGCGGCGGCGGCGATCACCACAGCCACGCCGGCGTAGGCGAACGATTTGAGGAAGTACAGGTCGAACACGCTCAGCACCGCCAGCGAGAGCGCGACCGTCACCGCGGAGTAGAGCACGGTGCGTCCGGCCGTCTGCACGGCGCGGGTGGTGGCCGCTACCGGCTCCAGGCCCGCCGCCAGTTCCTCGCGGTACCGGCTGACGATGAACAGGCTGTAGTCGATGGCCAGCGCCAGGCCCATGGCCGTGGTCATGTTCAGCGCGTAGATCGAGACGTCGGTGAACAGCGTGACCACTCGCAGGATGGCCAGCGTCGCGGCGATCGCGAACAGCCCGACCATCACCGGCAGCGAGGCGGCGATCAGACTGCCGAACACCAGGATCAGCACGATCAGCGACAACGGCACCGCGACCGCTTCGGCCACCGCCAGATCATGGGTGATCTGCTCGGTGACGTCGTGATACACCGCCGCGACGCCGCCCTGGCGCACGGTCACGCCGCCGCTGGTGCCGGTGAGTTGCTCGGTGAGCTCGCCGGCGACCTGCTGGATCCGGTTCTCGTCGCCCTCGATCTCGGCGATGATCAGGCCGCTGTCGCCGTCGGTGCTGCCCAGCGCCGCGGCCATGGCCGGCGGGCTGGTCCAGAAGGACTGGATTCCGCTGATGTCGTCGCGGGCGCGCAGGGCGTCGACGAGTTCGGTGGCGCGGGCGCTGGTGGCCGGATCGCGCAGCCCGGCCTCGGAGCTGACCAGCAGCACGAAATTCGGGGAGGCGCCGGGGAAATTCTCCGCCAGCAATTCGGCGGCGCGGGTGGATTCGGCGTCGTCGGTGGTGAATCCACCGGATTTCATATGCGCCGACGCGGTGGCCCCGACGATGCCGAAGAGCACGGCGAGTGCGAACGCCACCGCGAGCACGATGCGCGGGAAGCGTGTGGTCAAGCGCGCTATTCGGATCAGCACAGGAGCCCCCTCCAGTAAGTTAGTGGCGTTAGCGTAACGCGGTTAACCTGGTGGCGGAAGGGGCAGATTCGCTATCGGCGCCCGCGAGCCAGCGCGCGTCGGCCGCGCGGACCGAGGGACGGCCGCTCCTCGTGCACCGTTATCCAGCCCGCGATCGTCAGCCAGCGCTGCTGTGCGAGGGCGTCGGCGCCGTCGAAGAAGATCGGCACACCCGAGCGATCCCGCATATGGACGGCGAGTTCCCGCCAGGTGTGGCCGCAGGCCCGGTCGACGTGCCGGGCCACCGCCGCGCCGATCAGATGGATCGGCTGCGCCGAGACCTGGTCGCCGTACTGCTCGGAGTGGAAACGCCGGGCCGCGCACAGCGATCCCGGCTCGTCGTCATAGGCGATCCAGCCCGCCCGCTGCGCGCGCTCGATCAGCCACAGATGCTTGAGCGCATTCGGCGCGATCTCGCCCACCCGGCTCCGAATCAGCAGGGCGACCGGCTCGGAGGCCAGCGCGTCGCGGCGGGTCGGCCCGACGCCGTTGGCCAGCCAATGCGCCTCGGCGACGGTGGCGAGCAGGCGGCCGAAATCGTCGATCCAGCGTTGTGCGCGCCTGCCGAGATCGGCCACCCGCTCGGCTTCGCGGCGCATCTCGTTCTGCGCGGTGAGCGTGCGAATGGCGGCCATGGTCGGTACCTGGCCGCGCTCGAGCAATTCCAGGATGGTGGCCGAGGTGACGGGATCGGCGACGGCGCTGACCGGTAGCGATTCGCGCTCTACCGCGAAATCGCCCGGGCTGATCGCGCGGCTGAGCAGCTGCACGGCGGCGCGGTTCCCGGCGAATTCGGTGCCGGAAAGCCAGGCGGCGGCAATGTCTTCACACGACGACACGGCGAGTTCCTCCGGGTGCGGGGGCGTGGATTCGTCGAGCTCGGTTGTGCCCCGGCCGGGGTGGATCCGACCGGGGTCACCAACCTGATGAAGATTGGCTACCGAAGTTGCCGACAACAGGTTAGCCAGCTGGTTGCGCCGGCATGCGCGAGGTGACGGTTTCGTTATTCGCTGGGTCGCTGCCGACATTCCGGTGGCGGTGGCCCGGCATTCTGGTGGCGCGGGCGCGACCAGCGCGGGTGTTCACCTGTCGGTGCCCGCCGGTAACCTCTGGCCGTGGCTCTGTACCGGAAGTACCGACCGGCTTCGTTCGCTGAGGTAGTGGGTCAGGAGCACGTCACCGACCCGCTGAGCACCGCGCTCGACACCGGGCGGATCAGTCATGCCTACCTGTTCTCCGGGCCACGCGGTTGCGGTAAGACCTCCTCCGCGCGGATCCTGGCGCGGTCGCTGAACTGTGTGGAAGGCCCGACCTCGCGCCCCTGTGGGGTCTGCCCGTCGTGTGTGGCGTTGGCGCCCGGCGGCCCGGGCAACCTGGACGTCATCGAGCTCGACGCCGCCAGCCACGGCGGTGTCGACGACACCCGTGAGCTGCGCGACCGTGCCTTCTACGCGCCCGCCGAATCGCGCTACCGGGTGTTCATCGTCGACGAGGCGCACATGGTCACCACGGCCGGTTTCAACGCGCTGCTCAAGATCGTCGAGGAACCGCCGGCCCACCTGATCTTCATCTTCGCCACCACCGAGCCGGACAAGGTGCTGCCGACCATCCGTTCGCGCACCCACCACTACCCGTTCCGGTTGCTTCCGCCCGCCACCATGCGCGGCCTGCTCGGCCGCATCTGTGAACAGGAGAACGTGCCCGTCGAGGAGGCGGTGTATCCGCTGGTGATCCGGGCGGGCGGCGGTTCGCCGCGCGACAGTCTCAGCGTGCTGGACCAGTTGCTGGCGGGCGCAGGGCCCGAGGGCGTCACCTATACGCGGGCGGTGTCGCTGCTCGGCGTCACCGATGTGGCGTTGATCGACGACGCCGTCGGGGCGCTGGCCACCTCCGACGGCGCGGCGCTGTTCGGCACCATCGACCGGGTGATGGAGGCCGGGCACGATCCGCGCCGCTTCTCCGTCGACCTGCTCGAACGCCTGCGCGATCTGATCCTGCTGCGCGCGGTGCCCGACGCCGCCGAACGTGGCCTGGTCGCCGCCCCCGGCGATCAGCTCGAACGCATGCAAGCCCAGGCCGAGAGCATCGGCCCCGCCGCACTCACCCGCTACGCCGAACTCCTGCACGCCGGCCTCGGCGAAATGCGGGGCGCCACCGCCCCGCGCCTGCTGCTCGAGGTCATCTGCGCCCGCATGCTGCTGCCCGCCGCCACCGACTCGGACGCGGCGGCGTTGCAACGCCTCGAGCACCTGGAACGCCAGTTCGCTTCCGGTGCCGTGCCTTCCGCGGCGGCCGGGGCTCCAGCGGCCGTTCCCGCGGCGGCTCCGCCGCCTCCGGCCCCCGCCGACCCCAATCGTCGCCGCGGCGCCGAAGCCCTTGCCGCGCTGCGTGAATCGCGCGCGCCGAAGTCGGAACCGCAGGATGCCGTGGCGGCCTCCGGCGCCGATCAGCCGAGCACTGATCAGGTCTCGGCCCAGCAGGATGGCGCGGCTGCCCGGCCCGAGGCGGCAATACCCGCGAACACCCAGCAGCCGCCAGCGGCGGAGCCGCAGGTAACCCCCGTCAGTGCCGGCGACGCGACCACCACCGCCGAGCAGCCCCCGGCCGGGAGCGATCACCACACTGCGCCCGCCGCCGAGCCGATCGACGAACCCGCCGCCGAGGCCACCCCGGTGGTCGCGGCCGTCGAGGAGCCTCGAGTCGATGACCTCGCGGGTGGGGAAGCGGCCGAGCAGGAGCAAGGACCTGACGCCGACGACGAGGTCGGGGCGCCCGGTGCCGAGACGGAAGTGGTCACCGCACCCGCTCCCACCGGCGATCCGCTGGCCGAACTCGAAGCCGCCTGGGCCGATATCAAGGCCGAGGTGCGCAAGATCGCGGTCGCGGTGCACGCGATGTTGACCGCCGCCGCACCGGCCCGCGTCGACGGCGCCACCGCCGTCTTCGTTCACCCGCATGACGCACTCGTGCAGCGGCTGTCCGAGCAGCGCAGTGTGGATGCGCTGCGGGCAGCGTTGCAGACGGTGCTCGGGCGTGAATTCGATGTGCGGTTCGAGGCAGGCGCCGGGCAGACCGCACCGCGCGGTGGCGCGGGTACTCGCGGCCGTGGTGGCCGGGAATCCGGTGGTGGCGGATCGCGCCGGTCCGGCGACGGCGCTGCCGAGGATCCCGCGCCGGCGCCGGGAGCGTCCGAACCGTCCGCCCCGCGCAGCTTCTCCCGGCCGAGCGCATCCGCCCCGGCGGGCTCGCCGTCGACTCCTGCCGAGCCGGGCGCCGACTCGGCATCCGCCCGGGCCACCACAACCAAGGCGGCGAGCACCCCGCCCCGCTTCTCCCGCCCCAGCCAGGCCAAGGCCGCCCCGATAGCCGACGACGACATTC
>NZ_JAAGVC010000072.1 GCF_010858045.1 Nocardia cyriacigeorgica | reverse complement strand
GGCTCGGCGGTGTCGTCGGCTTCGCCGCGGGCGGCGGGGGAGTCGGGGAGTGCGCGGTAGT
Organism: Nocardia cyriacigeorgica; assembly: GCF_010858045.1. Classification (GTDB taxonomy): domain Bacteria; phylum Actinomycetota; class Actinomycetes; order Mycobacteriales; family Mycobacteriaceae; genus Nocardia; species Nocardia cyriacigeorgica_E. The sequence goes on along the minus strand of NZ_JAAGVC010000072.1, from coordinate 9,193 downwards.
AGCGGTGCAGGATGCGATCGCGCAGCTTGGGGGTGATGATGCCGCCGTATTCGGCGAGTGTGCCGAGGGGTACGTCGATGCGTTTGGGGCGTTCGCTGAGCGCGCGGACGATGGTGGCGGCGGCCCATTCCGGCGATTCGGACGGCCCCTGATTGCCGCTCGGGGTGATCATCGGGGTGCGCACCAACGGCATGTGGATGGTGGTGAAGGTGACGCCGTCGGCCAGCGTCTCCACCGCGGCCACCTCGGTGAACTTGTCCAGCGCCGCCTTGCTGGCCAGATAGGCCGCGAAGCGGGGCGTGGCGACCTGCACGCCCGCACTGCTGATATTGACGATGTGGCCGAACTTGCGCTCACGCATCTGCGGTAGCAGTGCCAGCGTCATCCGCAGGGCGCCGAAGTAGTTGACCGCCATGGTGCGTTCGAAATCGTGCAGCCGGTCGGTGGAGCGGTGGATGGCGCGCCGGATGGAGCGGCCCGCGTTGTTCACCAGCATGTCGACGTGGCCGTGCTCGCGCAGGATCGCTTCGACCGCTTGATCCACCGACTCGGAATCGGTGACGTCGCACTGGTATCCGAACGCACTGCCGCCCGCCGCGCGGATCTCCTCGACCACGGCCGCGAGCTCCTCGCCTCGGCGGGCGAGCAGGAACACCACCGCGCCCTTGTCGGCGACGGCGATGGCGGCGGCTCGGCCGATGCCGGAGGAGGCGCCGGTGATCACGACATGGCGGCCGGTGAGATCGCGGTTGCGCTGATCGCGCCGGATCTTCTCGCGGGTGGCGGCATCGTCGGCTGAGGTCATCGCTGCTCCTTTGCAGGTCTGTCGGCACCGAACTTACTCTCAAGTAAGTTCGGTGCCAAGTGGTTTACATCACAGCCGGAGAACATCGGCGACCCGGGTTCGAACACTCGAAATTGTTCGAACATATGTGCGATACTGGGGCCATGACGGACGATCGGATGGCGGATATCTATGCCGCGGTGCGGCTCGGCGGTGTGGATCAGCAGGCGGCGCGAAACGCGCTACACAGGCTGTGGGAGGAGATCGGCGAACACGGTGATCCGCTGCACCGCTGCGTGATCGCCCACCATCTCGCCGATGTGGTCGACACGGCCGAGGAGGCGCTGCTGTGGGATCAGCGGGCGCTCGCGGCGGTGTTCGCGCCGGGCAGCCCGCTCGATGAGGGCATGCGCGGATTCCTGCCCTCGCTGTACCTGAACCTGGCCGACAGCCACCGCCGCGTCGGCGATTTCGATTCCGCCCGTATGCAATTGGCGCTGGCCAAGGGGCATCTCGAGGTCCTCGCCAACGATGCCTACGGTCAGGTGATCCGTACCGGGCTCGACCATGTGGCCGGCGCGCTGGACGCCGGCTCCACCGAGCGGCTCAAGGCGAGCTGATCGGCGGCCGGTGAGGTGAGGCCACGCCATGGGCTGGAGTAACGGGCCACCGAGTTGGTCGGAGCTGGAGCGGGTGCTGTCCGGGCGGCCGGGCAGGCATGATCCGGATTCGATGTACCCGGGCGACGGCGGCGACAGCCCCGCGTGGTCGCGTAAACGCGGTGAATATCTCGCCGACGGCGATGACGTCCGCCCCCTCGGCCCGGTCGTGCCCTACGCCGAGTTACACGCGCATTCGGCCTACAGCTTCCTCGACGGCGCGAGCCATCCGGAGGAACTGGTCGAGGAGGCGGCCCGGCTCGGACTCGAGGCCATCGCCCTCACCGATCACAACGGCTTCTACGGGGCGGTCCGCTTCTTCGAGGCGGCACGGGAATGGGATATCGCCACCGTCTATGGTGCTGAATTGACCCTTGCCGCAACGGAATCGCGCTCGCCGGTCGATCCGCCGCCGCATCCGTCACGTCCGGCCCGGGCCGGGCTTCGATCGCTGCCGGTCGGTGCGGAGAGTGCTTCGGCGGAACCCTCGCCGCGGGATACGGCTGCGCCGAGGCCGCATTCGGATGCCCCCGACTCCGCGGCGCGGACGGGGGAACCGGATCCACCGGGGGTGCATCTGCTGGTGCTGGCCCGTGGGCAGGAGGGGTACCGGCGGTTGTCGCGGGAGATCGCGGCGGCGCATATGGCCGCGGGTGAGAAGGGGATTCTGCGCTACGACCTCGACACCCTCACCGCAGCCGCGGGCGGGCACTGGCAGATCCTCACCGGATGCCGGAAGGGGGCGCTCCGGCAGGCGCTGGAGCAGGACCTGCGGGCGGGCAGCGAGCCGGTGCGCGCCGAGGCGGCGCTGCGCGATCTGGTCGAACGCTTCGGCGCCGAGCGGGTGAGCGTGGAGCTCACCCATCACGGGCTGCCCGCCGACGATGAACGCAACGCCCACCTCATCGCTCTGGCCGATCGGCTCGGGCTGCCCGTCGTCGCCACCACCGGCGCGCATTTCGCCTCCCCGGCGCAACGGCATCGCGCCATGGCACTGGCCGCGATCCGGTCCAGGAGCAGCCTCGACGAGATGGCGGGCTGGCTGGCCCCCACCGGTGGGGCACATCTGCGCTCGGGGGCGGAAATGGCGCGATTGTTCGCCGACTGCCCGCAGGCCGTCGCCAACGCCGTCGCCCTGGCCCGCGAATGCGCCTTCGACCTGAAGTTGATCGCGCCGGAGCTGCCGCCGTTCCCGGTGCCCGAGGGTCACGACGAGAATTCCTGGCTGCGGGAACTCACCCTGCAAGGGGCCGCCGAACGTTACGGAGCGCCGCAGGAGAATCCCGCCGCCTACCGCCAGATCGAGCACGAGCTCGCCGTGATCACCGGCATGAAGTTCCCCGGTTACTTCCTGGTGGTGCACGACATCGTCACGTTCTGCAAGAACAACGGCATCCTGTGCCAGGGCCGGGGATCGGCCGCCAATTCCGCGGTCTGCTACGCCATCGGCATCACCAATGTCGATCCGGTGCGCAACAATCTGCTGTTCGAACGGTTCCTCTCGCCCGCACGTGACGGCCCGCCCGATATCGACATCGATATCGAATCCGATCGTCGCGAGGAAGCGATCCAGCACGTCTACCACGCCTACGGCCGCGAGTACGCCGCTCAGGTGGCGAATGTGATCACCTATCGCGGTAAATCGGCGGTCCGCGACGCTGCCCGCGCGCTCGGTTTCTCCACCGGCCAGCAGGACGCGTGGAGCAAACAGGTGAGCCGCTGGACCGGTGTCGGCGCCGAAACCGGCACCGATATCCCGGAACGGGTCCTGGAACTGGCCGCCGATATCGAAGGGCTGCCGCGTCACCTCGGTATCCATTCCGGTGGCATGGTGATCTGCGATCGCCCCATCGCCGACGTCTGCCCGGTGGAATGGGCGCGCATGCCCGGCCGCAGCGTATTGCAGTGGGACAAGGACGATTGCGCCGCCGCCGGGCTGGTGAAATTCGATCTGCTCGGCCTCGGCATGCTCTCGGCGTTGCACTACATGATCGATCTGGTGCGTGAACACGAAGGCGTCACCGTCGAGCTGCACAAGCTGGATCTGGCCGAAACCGCTGTGTACGAGATGCTGTCGAAGGCCGATTCGATCGGGGTGTTCCAGGTGGAGTCGCGTGCCCAGATGGCGACGCTGCCCCGGCTGAAACCGCGTGAGTTCTACGACCTGGTGGTCGAGGTGGCGCTGATCCGGCCCGGCCCGATCCAGGGCGGTTCGGTGCATCCGTATATTCGCCGCCGCAATGGTCAGGAGGACTGGGATTTCGACCATCCCTCGTTGCAGAAGACCTTGGCGCGCACCTACGGCGTGCCGCTGTTCCAAGAACAGCTCATGCAGATAGCCGTCGACGTCGCCGGTTTCACCGCTGCCGAAGCCGATCAATTGCGGCGCGCCATGGGCTCGAAACGCTCACCCGAACGCATGGAACGGCTCAAGGCGCGGCTCTATCAGGGCATGCGCGATCTGCACGGTATCACCGGCGAGGTCGCCGATCGCATCTACGAAAAGCTGTACGCCTTCGCGAATTTCGGTTTCCCGGAAAGCCATTCGCAGAGTTTCGCTGCGCTGGTGTTCTATTCGGCGTGGTTCAAACTGCATCATCCGGCCGCCTTCTGCGCCGGTCTGCTGCGCGCCCAGCCGATGGGCTTCTACTCGCCGCAATCGCTGGTGGCCGATGCGCGCAGGCACGGTGTGGTGGTGCACGGACCCGATATCAATGCCAGTCGCGCCGAACCCACCCTCGAACAGCGCGGCACCCAGGTGCGGCTCGGGTTGGCGGCGGTCCGCTATATCGGGGCGGAACTCGCCGAGAAGATCGTCGCCGCTCGCGAGGAGAGCGGACCGTACACCTCGTTGCTCGACCTGACCGGCCGGGTGGAACTCACTGTCCGCCAGGCGGAATCGCTGGCGACGGCCGGTACGCTGGACAGTGTCACCACTGTGGCCTCGACTCGGAACGGCAGCCCCTCCGGCGCCGCGATCCCGGTGCGCGCGGCCACGAACCGAACACCGCCGGCGTCGATCCCCGCGCGGTCCGAGCCGCCCCTCGGTGGCGCTGCTCCCGGCGCGAGCAGTGTTCGCCGCACGGCGTTGTGGGCGGCGGGTGCCGCGGCCGCCGAACGGCCGGATCGCTTACCCGGCCTGGTCGCCGCCGCCGAGGCACCGGCTCTCCCCGGAATGAGCGCACTGGAATTGGCCGCTGCCGACGTCTGGGCCACCGGTATCTCGCCCGGCAGCTATCCCACCGAATTCCTGCGCGCCGAACTCGACGCGATGGGCGTGATCCCGGCCGACCGGCTGCTGTCGGTGCCCGACGGTTCCCGAGTTCTCGTGGGCGGCGCCGTCACCCACCGGCAGCGCCCGGCCACCGCCGCCGGTGTCACCTTCCTGAACCTGGAAGACGAGACCGGCATGGTCAATATCGTCTGCTCGGTCGGCCTGTGGACTCGCTACCGCAGACTCGCGCAGACCGCGAGAGCGTTGATCATTCGCGGCCGGATCCAGAACGCCGAAGGCGCGGTGAGTGTGTACGCCGAGACGCTGCGGCAGCTGGATCTGCGGATGGCGGGCAAGTCCCGCGACTTCCGGTGAACGAGAAGCGTGTCGAGCCCGAGACGAGCCGCTACGCTGCGACCATGCGCAAGCTCGCGGTGTTGTTGATCGCCCTGCTCGGCCTGGCCCTGCTCGTCGTCGGCTGCGGCGATGACGACGACCGTGAGTCGGCCGTCGGTGGCCACACGCCCACCGTCGCCGACATGCCGGGTCCCGCAGCGACGCCGGGCTTCCGCGAACAGGCGCCTGCCAAGGAACAGGGCACCGGCGGCGAGGTCGACGCCGACCGCAAGGAAGTGATCACCGGGCAGATCGAGATCGTCTCCGCCGATCCCATCGACGCGGCAGGCAAGGTGACAGCGCAGGTCACCGCAGTGCGGGGGCGCGTCGACAGCCGCACCGAACGCCCAGGCACCGACGACAACGTGCCCAGCGCCCGGCTCACCGTCCGGATCCCGGCCGAGCACACCGACGATTTCATCGGCCGGCTCGGCGATATCGGCGAAGTCACCGAGGTGAGCACCAACCGTGATGACGTCACGATGCAGTGGCAGGACCTCGACGCCAGGATCAAGGCCCTGCAGGCCTCCGTCGACCGGCTGCGGGTATTGATGGCCGAGGCCACCAATACCGCCGATCTGCTCGCCGCCGAACAGGCGCTGTCGAGCCGCCAGGCCGAACTCGACAGTCTCACCGGGCAGAAGCGCCTGCTCGACGATCAGATCGCACTGTCCACGCTGACCATCGAGATCTCCAGTACCCGAACCGAACCCGAGGAGGGGCCGAGCAATTTCTGGGACGGCATCGTCTCCGGCTGGAACTCGCTGGTCGACTGGTTGAAGGACGCCGTGGTCTTCCTCGGCACAGCGGTTCCGTGGGTCGGCTTCATCGTGGTGATCGGCGCGCTCGTGTGGGCGATGGCGCGGCTGGTGCGCAGGCCCCGCCGGGGGAAGGCCGCCACCGCCGCGGTACCCGCCGAGCAGAGCGTGCCGTCCGGTGCCGGGAAACCCGGCGAGGCAGGCAAAAACACTGGCGCTACAGGAGAATCGCGTGCCGACCGTCCGGGCGACGATCACACCGAACAGCCGTAAGGGCCCGCTCGTCGAAATCCTCGACGACGGCACCATGCGGCTCTACGTCCGCGCGCCCGCCGTGGAAGGCAAGGCGAACAAGGCCGCGATCGAGTTGCTTGCCGAACATTACGGCGTGCCCAAGAGCGCGGTCCGGCTCACCGCGGGTGCCACCTCACGGTTCAAACGCTTCGAGATCGACGGCTGAGCCGCACCTCCGGCCACCCGGATCGGCCGGAGGCCTTCAGACCGCGTCGGGAAACCCGTGCTGCCGCCACGCCTCATAAACCGCGACCGCCGCCGAATTGGACAGATTCATCGACCGCCGCCCCGGCAGCATCGGGATCCGCACCAGGTCGGTGATATGCGGATCGGCGAGCACCTCGGCGGGCAGCCCGGTCGGCTCGGTCCCGAACAACAGCACATCGCCCGCCCGATACCGCACATCGGTGAACCGCGTGCTCGCCTGCGTGGTGAACGCGAACACCCGTTCCGGCCGGATCGCTTCCCACGCCGCCGCCAGATCCGCGTGCACCGTCACCGAGGCCAAGTCGTGGTAATCCAACCCCGCCCGCCGCAACTTCGGCTCCGACAGATCGAACCCGAGCGGCTCGATCAGATGCAGCTCACACCCCGTCCCCGCCGCCAACCGGATCGCGTTCCCGGTATTGGGCGGAATGCACGGCTCATGGAACATCAGTCGGAACACGTCACCAGTCAACCAAATGCTGGTTGTCAGTCGGGCAGCAGCCGCAGCGGCTTCGTATGCCGGGTCCGAACGGCGCCGAAATGCCGTCGATCAAGAGTTGCGATCTCATCGAGCTCGAGCCGTTCGGCTACCGCGAGGACCGCGGCATCGACGGCTCCGAGAGGGAAATCCGCGTACTTCCGGACCAGTTCCGCCATCCGCACCAGGTCGACTCGGGTGAGCTCCACGAGCTCGATCTCGCCATCAGCGATCGAGTCCAGGAACCTGGCCTCGGCTGTGGGGACCAACACGGGTCTCCAGGAAGTCGCAGACCACGGCGAGTACGGGGCTGGGTACGAGTACTGGGCCCGGGTGCCGCTCGAGGAGATCTAGGCAACGTCGATGGTCCGCATCGTTCTCATTGAGGACTGCAACGAGCGGGCCTGTGTCGCATACGATCACGGTGCCTGTTTACCACGTTCCTCGCGGAGCAGCTCTTCCGTTCTCGCAGCGAGATCGGGCTCCGCGTGCATCAATCCAGCGAACGAGAGCCGCCTGCGCCGATCACCGCCCGGTTCGGTCGACGGTTCGGTTTCGGCCGGTTCGGTGACGACGAGTTGCAGCGCGACTGCGCGCAACGCACGAGTTTGGTCCGGCGTCAGCCGGTCGACCAGGCGGTGCAGGTCGTCGTAGTTGTGCGCTGCGGTCATAGCGTCGAGTTTACGGGGATATCCCCGTGAAGTGGATCGCTGGGAGCGCACGGCTGTGTGCGCGGCAGGTCTGCAACAATCGACGGCGTGACCGATGCCGACACACCGACCGCCGAACGACGGCCCGGCGAGAGTTGGGCGACGCAGTTCTTCCGCTGTCATCTGCCGATGGTGCTCGTGGCGCTGGTCATCGTGGTGGCGATCGTGTTCGTCGCCTCGGAGCGCTGGCGCCGTGGCGCGCTGTTCTTCGGCGGTGCCACGCTCCTGGCCGCCGCGTTCCGGCTGTGCCTGCCCACGGCGCGGGTCGGTTTGCTCGCGGTGCGCAGCAAGCCGTTCGACGTCGGCGCGCTCACCCTGCTCGGCAGCTCGATCGTGTTCATCGCGGCCACCATCAACACCCTCGGCGTCGGCTAGCCGCCCGGGCGCCCGCAGGGGGCCTCAGCGTGCGGTGCGGGCCAGGTTCATGGTCTGGATCAGCAGTTTCGACACTGCCGCGGCCTCGGTGAGGAAGCCGTCGTGCCCATCGCGGGAATGCACGATCTCGAGCCCCTGGCAGCCGGGCAGGCCGTCGGCCAGCTGCTGCTGGGTGTAGAGCGGGTACAGCCGATCGGAATCGACCCCACCGACCACGCACGGCACCGGCGTACTCGCCAGCGCCGCGGCGATACCGCCGCGGCCGCGGCCGACATCGTGCCGGTTCATGGCCTCGCTCAGCAGCACATAGGTCGCCGGATCGAAACGCTTGCACAGCTTTTCGGCCTGATACTCCAGGTAGCTCTGCACCGCGTACCGGCCGCCGCGCCACGGATCCTCATCGCCCTGTGGCCGGTTCTCGAAGCGGTGGTCCAGCTCGGCCTCGGTGCGGTAGCTCAGATGGGCGATGCGGCGTGCGATGCCCATTCCGGTGGTCGGTGTGCGTCCGGTGTCGTGATAGTCGCCGCCCTGCCAGTCCGGATCGGCCTGGATGGCCGCGATCTGGGTGGTCTGGGTGCCGATCTGGTCGGCGGTCGCGCGGGCGCCCACCGCGAGCACCAGCGCCGCCGCGACCCGCTCGGGTGCGCCGATCATCCACTCCAGCACCCGCATGCCGCCCATCGACCCGCCGACGACGGCGGCCAGCCGTTCGACGCCGAGCCGGTCCAGCAGAGCGGCCTCGGCGGTGACCTGATCACGGATGGAGATCTCCGGGAACCGTGAACCCCACGGCTTGCCGTCCGGCGCCGGCGAGGACGGCCCGGTGCTGCCCTTACAGCCGCCGAGCACGTTCGTCGCGATGACACACCACTCGTCGGTGTCCAGCGGCGCGCCGGGACCGACCATGCCTTCCCACCAGCCGGGCTGCGGGTGGATCTCGTCGGGCCCGCCGACCACATGGGAATCGCCGGTGAGCGCGTGCTCCACCAGCACCACGTTGTCCAGGGCGGGTGACAGTTCACCCCAGCGCTGCACAGCCAGGTGCACGTCGGGGACGGTGGCGCCGTTCTCCAGCGCGATATCCCCGACGGGGATGATCCCGAGGCGCCCGTCCGGCGGCGGCAACTCGGCCGTCACCCGGGCGCTGCTGTGGTCGGCGCTCACGGTCACGTCGCCGCCGCCGTGAATCCTGCACGCAGGTCGGTGAGGATGTCGTCGATGCCTTCGATGCCGACGGCGAGGCGGACCAGGCCGGGGGTGACGCCGGCGGCGAGTTGTTGGTCGGGGGTGAGTTGGGAGTGGGTGGTGGAGGCGGGGT
>NZ_JAAGVC010000071.1 GCF_010858045.1 Nocardia cyriacigeorgica | reverse complement strand
CCGACGACTCCGCCCCCGTCGACCCCACAGCCGATGCCTCCCGCCTCCGGGACGACTTGCGAAACCAAACGCCCGACGGCGCCCGGCCCACCCCGGTGCGGCGCCCGGAACTCGGCCCGAACGGCCTGCCGGGCGACCGCACCACGCCGATGTTCGACTCGACCCGATTCGGCAATGACGGATCGCCGGTCACCGTCGCCACGGTCCGCGTCCATGTCGATGCCGACGGCACCTTGGACGCGGCGGGTCGCCAGGCGGTGACCGACCACATGCAGCGCACGGTCGATGAGCTGCTCAACAACGGCTCGCGGCTGCGCAACGGGGACACCCTGCTCATCGACATTGTCGCGACGGCCGACGTCGACGCCGCCCATGTGCGGGTGCGGGCCGGCGATGAGCCCGGCCCCGGCGTGCGCACCGCCGACGACGACCCGGCCGTGATCGTGAACGATCTGCGCCGTCATCTCGGGCTCGGCCCGCTCAACCCGAACCTCGGCACCGATCTCGGTTTCAGCGACGCGGACCTGGCTCAGCTGAGCAACGACATCGCCGCGGCGAACACCCCGTCTCGGCTCGACGGCATGCCGGCGACCCGGGAGATCGCGCCGAATTACCTCGATGTGCTCGAGGACCCGGTGCACCAGGCTCGCGTGCAGGACGCGCTGCGCGATGGCGACCGATTCCTGATCGGTGCCGATCCGCGCACCAACGATTACGGGCAGCTGATCAATGACGGTGGGCCCGAGGTCTTCGGCCGGTCGACCAACTGTGTCGACTGTGTGCTGGCGGCCCTGGCATCGTTCTTCGGCGATCCCCAGGTGGCCTTCCCCCGCTGGTTGAGCGAGGCTTTCGCCGACGGGTCGATCGATTCGCCGGAAGGGGAGCCCGACGGCGACCGGCGTATCGCCGACTGGCTGGGCCGGGACTGGCGGCGCAACGCGAACCTACCGATACCTGTGCAGTTCCACGGGCTGCATCACCGCATCAACTCGCTGGGTCCGGGTTCGGCCGCAGTGGTGATCAACTACTGGCACGCCACCGATCCGGACACCGGACAGAAGCTGTTCGACGACGCCGGCCTGCCCGTCTACGACAACGGCCATGCCACGCTGGTGGTGTATCCGCTGGGGGCAGACGGCCCGGTGTGGTGGGATCCGCAGCAGAGCAGGACATCCGACACGCCGCCGAGCCTGCTCGTCGACAACAGCGCGGCGATGCTCTACATCGACCTCCCGGCAGATTTCGCCGTACCGGCGGACCAGCCGCAACCGAAGCAGGAGCACGACGGTGGATCGACTCCAGACCAGGCAACAAGTGGAACGCCATCTCGCTCAGATCTTCCCGGGCAGGCCGTTCCGGATTCATCGCGCCCGGCACGGGTGGGTGTGCCGGCCGATACTGTCATCGGGGCAGGGGATCGGTCTGGGGAACTACGTGGTGGACTCCCGGACGGGCGCGGTGACGGCGCATCCGAGCCTGCCGCCGGCGGTGATCGGGCAGATGTTCGACCAGGCGATCGAGACCGGGCAGCCGATCAGGGCGCATCAGATCCATCCGCCCCGGTGGCAGGCGACGATGCGGCGGATCCACGAGGGCCGCAACGAGATCGAGTACCTGGTGCAGGCCCGGTCGACGGACGAACCGATGCTGGAACACCGGCTGACGATCGACAAGCAGACGCTGCGCAGCCGGACGGACACGCCGGCGATCCATCCGGTGTGCGCACGGGCGAAGGCGTGGGCGACGGCGCACCGGAGTCCGGACGGGACCTGGCCGCAGCAGGGGACGTTCGAGCTCTAGCCGATCCGGACTCCGCCGACCCCTACGACCTCGTCCGGGATCCCGGCCAACCGGACGGCTGGCTGGTTCATCCGGTCGACCCGGCGCAGGCCGAGGTGCGGCAACTGCTCGCGCGTACCGCGACCGGGCGGGCCGCGCTCGCTACCTTGCGCGCGGCCGATGTGATGGTCCGGTTCGAGGAGCCCGGCGCGGGGCCCGCTCTTCCCGATGCCTTCGACGGGCGGACCATGGAAGCCTTCGTCGGCACCCGCGAACGCGACCTGATCGCACAGGCGGCCGCGTTGGTGCGGTTCGCGGCGCTGACCGATGCCGTGGTCGCGGGCCGGGTGGAGACGATGCCAGCCCGCATCCGCGAGCTCGACCGTGCCGAGCACATCGACGCACACCGGTGGGCAGAGGCGGAGGCGACAGCGCGGACCGCGGAATTCCGGGACGAGCTGCGCCGCGCGGGCTACGACCCCGATGCCGTCCCGATCCGGGATGCCGTGGACGCCGCGGTCCGCGCGGACCTCGAGTCGGCGTACCTGGACGCATATGCGGATGCGCTGCGTCGGGCCGATTCTCCGGAAGCCGAGCGCGCAGCCCGCGACACCGCCATCGCGGAGTTGCTCGCGCACCCGATGTTCGACCCCGTCGACGCGGACACCGGGCCGACGAAAGCCGCCGGTGCGCAATGGGATGCGGAACAACGTCATCGGCCACCCGAGGGCATGGACGAATACGTTCCGTCCTCGCCGGAAGCCGCGCGGGCGGTCGCAGCCCTGCTGCGCGCCGAATCCGCGGCCGCACGCGAGGTCATGCGGATCGAAGGCGATTGGGACCGGGTTGTCGATCGGATTCTGCTGGCGGCGGGCCGCTCTGGTGACGAGCTGCCGAATACCCGGCCCGAGATCCTCGAGGAGTTCACCCGTCATCCCGATCTTGGCGAAGCCGACGACGTGCGGGTGCTCGCGGAACTGACCGAACAGCTCCGCAAAGCCTCCGCCGACCGGACACGCCTGATCGACGAGATCACCGACTTCATCCGGCGGGATCTGACCGATCCGCGGGTTGCCGACGATCGGCCCGCCCAGCTGCGGGTGGAGCGCGACCCGACGGGTGTGGTGCATGTGCGGCGCACTGGCGGCGATGCCCCCGTGCACCCGGACGAGACATCCCCACCGCGATCTGCGGAACCGGATGCCGCCGTTGTGCGGGTCGAGGGCGAACCCGATTCCACCGTCGTGCGGGCCGACGCCGAACCGACGGCCGCCGTTGTGCGCGCCGATACCGAACCAGACAGCCCCACCGGCGAATCCCTCGGTGATCGCGCCGCCGCGCAACTGCGTGATCTGATGTTCAACCCCAGAAACTCGGATCTGGCCCGCTGGGCGACCTACACCCTCGACCGGCTCGGGACGGATGTGCGGTTCAGCACCGAACCGGATGCCAGGCTCGGCAGGCAGCCGAACGGCAGGCCCGATCACGGCCCGGCCGCCGGGTACGACCCGGCGACGAACACCGTCGTGCTCGATCGCAATGCCGACCCGGCCGAAATGATGCGCGAACTGGTGCGCGGCGCCCGGCTGGCGGAACTGTTCGCCGCCGATGCCGGCGAGCCGCTACCGCAGCTATCGCTCAGCCGCGACGAGTACGTCGACCTGATGCTGGACCGGGCGGCGGAGGCCTTTGCCCTCGCCTACCAATCCGATTCCGATTGGGTCGGCACATTCGATCTGAAGCGCCCGGGGGTCTCTGCGCTCGAACGGGCATTTGTCTCCGCCTACAAGGGCGCATTGCGGCTGGCCGTGTCGACCTATCGGAAATCGGGCTCGGTCCGCTCCTATCCGGCCTATCACCGGGCGGCATTCCGGGAAGGCGTGCGCGCGGTACGCACCCAGCTCGACACCCTCGGACCGCTGCTGGACGGCCGCCGCCACAGCGACCACTTCGGAGCCATCTGGGATCGCGCGCACGGCATCGTCCCCGGCACCGGCGAGGGCAACAGCGCACCACGCCGGCCCCATATCGATCGGGACCATCAGCGCATGGCCGACCGACTGGCCGGGGAGATCGAAAACCTGCGGATGGTGCGTGAATTGGGTACCTACGTGCCGGTCGGGCACGCGGAGGAGGCCTACACCCGCGCCCACGACAAGGCATACGCCAAGGCGGAGAAGGCTTTACGGCGCAACCCGGACGGACCGCCACCGGAGCAGGCCGCCCAGCGGGCCGGCCGCGACGCGCTGGAGCGCTACCTGAGAAGGACCGGGCCGGAGAACGCCGAGATCCTGTTCGACGTCATCCGGGCGACCGGCGACTCCAATGACTCGCACTGGGGCTACCCGATGAAGCCCGCCGACGACGATTCCGGCTCGCTCGACGTGGCCAACGACCAGGTCGACGCGGCACCCGATCACACCGCCGACCCCGATCTCGTGCGGCGGGTACTCGACCTGGAGTACAACGACGAACCGCACCCGGAGCGCCTGACCGACGCCGTCGCTCGCTATCCGGGCGACCCGGAAAAACACACCTTCCCGCGGCTGATCATCGTCGCCGAACCGGGCGGGCATTTGGATGCGCTGCGTGAGCTTGCGGTCCGGCACCCGGAATACACCGATGTGCTGTGGGATCGGACGCACGGGCTGCGATACCACCTCGCGGTCAGGGGCCCCGACGGCGAGCCGATGGCGAAACACATCCCCATCGATACGGCCGAAGGCGCCTTCCGTAAACCCGGTATCCACGAGGCACAGGACGAAATTCTGGCGCACTACCTGCGCTTGCGGCAGGAGAACCGGATCTCGCTCGGTTTGGGCGAATGGCTGGCACAGCTCGGACCGGAGGCTTTCGAGCCGAGGCCGAAGAACCGCCCCGGCGGCAAAGGCCCCACCCTGTTGCGCGACACCTTGACCGAACGACCGTTCCGTGGCGGCGAGGTGGACCCGACGCATCCAGGCGATGTCGTGAATCGCTTGGTTCGACGCGAGATTCCGATGCCTACGGGCCCGAGACCGGAGTGGCCGCCGCACTATTCACGGGCGATTTTCGATATCGGGCCGATGCCTGCCAGCATCAACCTGGCCCCCGACGGGCGCGGCGGATGGCGGGTGGCGCCACCGCTGGACGGCGGTTCCGTCGACGTCCTCAACCAGCTGTTCGAAGGTCTGGCCGACACAACCGAGGAGCGCATCGTCGCCCGGATCGTCAAGGTGCTCGAGGACGGTTCGGCCGACCTGTACGACCGCAGCCCACCGCGCGGTAAATTCGGCACGTTCATCGACGGGCTGCCGTGGCGGTCCGGCCGCGACGGCGATTCCGATACCGACCGTCTCGGTGACCCGGCACCGGAATCGGGCGATCGGCGCGAGAGCACCGAGCCTGCGCCGGCCACCGGGGAAGACCGCACGCCGCTCGGCGGACCGGTCGCCGACGAATGGACGCGGCTGACCCCGGCGGAAGTCGGCGGCCGCCTGCAGGCCGAGTTGCGCGACATGCTGGACAACCCCGAGCTCGTGGTCGTCGGATTCGACCGGACCGGCATCGACCCCGAGTTCGCCCGCGAATACGCCAGAGCCATGGTCGATCTGGTTACGCGGTACCCGCAGGTCGATGTGCGCCGTCTCGGCATCGACGAGATGTCCTCGGGGCTCGTCGGGCTCACCCACGCGGCCGAAAACGACAGCACCGGTGGGCTGTTCACCAAGTCGATGACGATCAACACCCGGTTCGCGGCCGACCCGGAAGGGCTGCGGCAGTGGATGGCCGACGGGGTCGCCGCGGGCCGCTTCCACCCCTCGGTGCTCAACCGCCCGGTGTACGCCGCCGTGACCCACGAATTCGGCCACGCCCTCGACTACGCGGGCAACAGGGCCGCACGGGCGATGCTGGACGACACGCTGATCGAGTTCTACGTGAACAACCGGCTCGGCACGGGCACGGTCGAGGGCTACGACAATTGGCTGCACGATCAGCTCACCGGCTACGGCTTCGACAAGGCCGGCGAGCTCGATCCGGGCGAGGCGCTCGCGGAAGCCTTCGTCGACGTGGTCCTCAACGGGCGCGACAACGTCAACGACGCGGTGGGCCAGGCCTACGACCTGCTCGTCGGGGCCGCCGAGCGGACGACCGGCGTCGACGTCGGCCACTCGCCCGTACGCCACGAGCAGGGGCCGGGTACGGCGGATCGATTAGGCGACCGCGACACCGAATCCGGTGCGGCCGATCGCGCATCCGATCGGATGGCACACGACGGGATTTCGCCGTTGCGGCCGCCCGACGAGGACGACACGCCCGACAAGCAGGACGCCGAAATGCTCGGCATCGTCGACAACGACGAGTGGTCGGATCTCTCCCCGCAGCAGGTCGGTGATCGGCTGCGCGACCTCTTGCGTGATATGACCGGCAATCCGCACTTCGACATCTTCGGATTCGATCTGTCCGGGCTCAACGCTGTCGTGGTGCGCGACTACGCCCGCGGTCTGGTCGACATGTTCGCGCGGTTCCCGCAGGTCGACGTGCGGTCGGTGGGCATCGGGCGGCTGGATTTCGGAGTGCTGGGGGAGACCGAGGGCATGAGGCACCCCGGCTCGGATTCCTGGCACGTCCAATCCATCACGCTCAGCTACGACGATGCGTGCAGCGCGTACGCGTTCCTCGACTCGGCGCGAAACGGCGTGAACAACAGGCAGTTCACCCCGACGATCCTGCGCCGCCCGGTCTATTACGTCACCGTGCACGAGTTCGGTCACGCCCTCGATTACGCGGGCAACCTGGTGGCCCGCGACACCGCCGAATCGGAGCTGCTCGCGCGGGCGAAAGCCGATCCGGACGGCGATTTCGGCGAATGGCTGCGGCAGCTCAGCGGATACAGCCTCGACGAGGACGGGATGTTGCTGCCGGGGGAGGCCCTCGCCGAGGCGCTGGCCGAATACCTCGTCGGCGGTGCCGACCAGGCGAATACGCCGGTGCGCATCCTGTACCAGCTGCTCCTCGACGCGGCCCGCGATCCGTCGCAGGCCGATGCGCCGGCGCCGTCCACACCCGACCGGATGGCGGTCGACGGTGATCCGGCACGGTCCTCCGGGGACGACCCGGACAAGGCGGCGGCTCGGCGCGACTCCGGTGACGAGGGCGCCCAGCCGGATTCGGCCGACGACGGCGCGATCGCGCCGGACTCGGTGGACCCGCCACCGAAGGTCACCATCGACGTCGACGGTCAGCAGGTCGAGGTGCCGGTACGCGAAGACGGCCCCGACCGCTGGCGCGTCGTGCCCGAATCGGCGGAACCCGAACCCGTCGACACCCGCTCACCATTGCGCCGCGAATGGGATGCGGTCCGGGAGATGATGCCGGGCCGGGAAGCGCAACCCAAGTACCCGTCCGGGTCGCCGGTCGGGGATTCGGCCGGTCAGGCCGCTATCCGTGACGGTGTCGCCGGCATTCCGGACCTGGTGGGGCCGCCGCCACCCGCACCGCCTCCCGCGCCGCCACCCGACGTCCCGCGGATCGAGGCCCCGCCGGAGGCGGGCCCGCCCGATCCCACGCTGCTGCGCATCGCCCAGCAGGCGCCGATCTGGATCCAGAACCGGGAGATGATCCCGATTCTCGGCGAGCTGTCGGGGCGCATGCGGGGCTCGGCGGGCGAACATCTGCCGATGCGCACCGCCGACGGCGAGGAATACCGGCCCTGGAACACCGACGCCGATCCGGATCTCGTTCGCGAACAGGTCGTCTCGGATCACGACGTCGAACGGATCACCCCGGAGGAGGCCAGGCAAGCTCTGCTGGACGCCTTCCCCGGCGCGAATGCCGAACAGCGGCAACGGATCCTCGATGATCTACTCGACCGCGACCTGATCAGTGGCGAAGAAGCCGAACGGCTCGCCGACGAACCGCCCGCGGGCGCCGGTGCGCCGGAACCGGCCGGTCCGCCGCCGGACGGGGAATCGCTCACCGACGCGGCTCAGCGCCTGCTCGGCGTCGACCTGCCCGACGAGAGCCCCCAGACGCTGCGCGACCTCATCGACGAGCACCAGTACCGGGTGGTGCGCGCGGCCGCGGCGATCGAAGGCCTCGCGGCGGCAGCCCAGCGCCTCCACGAGGAACAGACGCTGCCCTACACCAAGCTGGATTGGGACGGCACCGAGCCGGACGCACCCGGGCTGGACCGCGGCGCGGAACCGGCACAGCTCGACGGGCCCGAGCGCCGTCCCGAGGACTCTTTCGACGACGACTTCACCGATGACGACGACAACGCCGAAACACCGCGTCGCAACCGCTTCGCCGAGCCCGATCCGGCGGGCCGGGCGGTGCCGTTCGCCGATGCGGTCAGCTTCATCGACCAGAACCCGATGGGCCGATTCCGCAACGAGATCATCGCGGCCTTCGGCCACCACCTCGGCCTGCTGGACACCGTGCCGATCGGCAATGGCGCCGACCCGCTTCCGGAATGGGGTGAAGGCGACGAACTCGGCCGCGACCAAGGCTTGCGCCAGTTCTTCGAACACGCGCTGCGCCGCGATCAGCTGCGCGACGAGTTGGCCACCTGGGCCGCGATGCGCGATCTGGACGTGCGCCAACTCACCGCGGAGCTGCTCGACGATGTGCTGAACCAGTTGCGCGAGGCCAATATCGCGCGCTCGGACCGGGTGGCCGAATTCGCCGATCTCGCGCGTCAGCGGTATCCCGAGACCGAGGACGGGGACCTGGTCGGTGCGGCGATCGGCGATCAGGTCGTGCGGATCCCGGAGCCGGACGGGCCCGACCGGTTGATCGTCGTCGACGGCGAGCGCAGCAGGCACCAAGCGCTCGCGGACGCTCTCGCCGGCGACCCGCAACTGGTCAGCGACCTCGCCGACGGCCGCCTGACCGTTGACTACCGCGTGGCCCGCACCGATTGGACCGGGCGCACCCACCTCGAACCGGTCGACACCCCGCAAGTGCTGCACCGGCGGGAAATCATCGACGGACGCGAACTCTCGGTGACCCTGGTCCGCGAGGGCGACGGCCCCTGGCAGCCCGTGCCCGAATCGGATCCGGCGCCGGTCGGCGACCCGGCAGGTGCCGCGCCGCGCCCGCGCGACGAAATCCTCGCCGACCTGATCCGGGCGATGCACGAGCTGGGGATCGGCCCGGCCGATGTGCATCCGGACATGATCGACCAGACCGTCGCCGATCTGCTGCTCGACAATGCCGTGCGGGCCGCGCAGATCGAGGGCCTCACCGATTTCACCCGCTCCGCCAACGACATCCAGACCTTCCACGAGATCGGCGACGCGCGCAGCAAGCTCGCCGACAGGCTCGGCATTCCGCAGGCCGAACTGACCGGCGAGACCATGGGGGAGGCGCTCAGCGACACCTCCAAGCGTCGTGCCCTGCGCACCCAGCAGCTCACCGACCTCGCCGGATACGCCAACCAACTGCGTGAGGTCGACGCGGCGGCCGTCGATGCCGCACGCAACCGCTTGGCCGAGCAGCTCGTCTCCGATTCGGTAGCCCGCGCGGTGACCAAACCGAAGTTCGCCGAGCGGGCCGGGGTTTCGCTGCAACATGCCGCGCTCATGCCGCCGGGTCGGGTCGATGTGCCCGGTCAGGGCCGCAAGTTCGCGGTCGATCCCACCGGGATGTCACCGGCGAAACTCGCCACGGTGATCCGTGATCTCGAGGCGCGCGGCCACGGCGACCAGGTGCGCGCGGCGCTCACCGAATACGCGAACGCGCTGCTGGACATCGACCCGTACGCGGCGGTCGCGCGCGGTGACTACAGCCGCGACCCGCGCGTGATCGACGGCAGATTCCCGATGCACGACCGGGATTCGATGACCGCGCTGCGCGACATCATCGCCGACGCGGTGCGCGCCCGCGGCGCCGACGATTTCGCGCGCGCCCTCGCCGATGCCGCCCGTCGCTTCGACACCGGCCCGCTGCCCAGCGAGAATCCGGCGTGGCGCCCCACACCCAACCGGGACTGGGCGCGCATCGTGGGCGTCGACCTCACCGACGCCGACGACGCCACCTTCCGCAAGGTGTACGAGGCGTACCGGGACGGCCGGATCGAAAAGCACGAAGGCCTCAGCCCGGAGAAGCTGGCCGCCGAACTCGCCGCGCTACGAGCCGAAGTCCGCGACCAGGCCGAGCGCATCAAGGACGTCGCGCGGCTCGCCGACGAGTTCTACCGTGCGATGCGCGAGGCGCAGATGGGCGCAGCAGACCCGCGCGGCCCGCTTCCGCGCCAACCCGGCGAAAGCGCTGATCCGGCTCCCCCTGTGGATGATTCGGACTCCGGCCCCATCCCGGCAGCCGCTGGCGGCAACCTTCCGCCCGGCGACCCGCCGAAGGCCCCGCCGGCACCGGGTGACCCGGATGAGCCCGGTGCGGGTGATTCGGATGAGGCGGATTCCCGGAGTGAGCCGGGTGAACGTGGTGCGGGCGATGGTGCGGTGTCCGGGCGTGAATCGGGTGAGCCTGGTGCGGGCGATGGTGCGGTGTCCGGGCGCGAGCCGGGTGAGCCTGGTGCGGGCGATGGTGCGGTGTCCGGGCGTGAATCGGGTGAGCGTGCTGCGGGCGATGGTGCGGTGTCCGGGCGTGAATCGGGTGAGCGTGCTGCGGGCGATGGTGCGGTGGCTGGGCGTGAGCCGGGTGAGCGTGCGTCGGGCGATGCCGGTGGTGTGAAGTCCGGGCATGAACCCGGGGCGCCCGACACCGGCGACGCCGATGGTTCCGGGCGTGACTCGGACGCCGGCGACCCCGCGCGAAGCAGCACAGCTGAGCGCTCGCCGTCTGCGTGGTTCGAGCAGCAGCAAATCATTCAGGCCGAATGGGAAGCCCGGATGGCGGCCGAGCACGCCGCGTTCCTGCGTGGTCTGGCCGACGCCAACCCCGCCGACCGTTGGTCCGTCCTTCGCGCCGACCAGGCCGAATGGTCGGCCCGCATGGCTGAGGAGCGCGTGCAGTGGTTGCGCGACACCGCGATTCATCCGCTGCCTGATGATCCGCAGAGTCCCGCCGAGGGCTCGCGTGACGCAGGCTCATCGCCCGCCGGCCCGGGCTCCGTGCGCGGTCCGGCTGAGCCTGGCACGGGCGACTCCGATGGTTCGGCACGCGACTCCGAGTCCGGCGATGCCCCCGCGCGCGTACTCGAGGGCCCGCCGTCCGCGTGGTACGAGCGGCAGCAGATCATTCAGGCCGAATGGGAAGCCCGGATGGCGGCCGAGCACGCCGCGTTCCTGCGTGGTCTGGCCGACGCCAACCCCGCCGACCGTTGGTCCGTCCTTCGCGCCGACCAGGCCGAATGGT
>NZ_JAAGVC010000070.1:10145-11683 GCF_010858045.1 Nocardia cyriacigeorgica | reverse complement strand
GTGCCCGGCGGCGGCGCACCCGCACCCACCACGATCGCACCGGAATCGGCGACGCCCCACCCCAGATCACCTACACCGTCGACACACCACACCACAGCTGCATCGACATCACCATCGACAACGTCCCACCCGAATGGGGATGGGTACGCGAGGACGGCATCGACATCATCAGCCCCGCCCTGCAAACCCTCGCCGACGAACTGGCCGACCTCATGAACGGCTACAACCACGACGGCAGCGACATCGACAAACGCTTCTTCGGCCGCGTCCGCATCCCCGACCTCACCCTCGTCTGGTAACCAGCGGACCTCGCCCACGCCTACTGATCGCCACCAGCACCACAAAGCCGAGCGTCGTCACCGACACCTCCGACGACGCTCCGCGGCGATTTGCCACCCGGATGCCGGGCGCGCATGCGATCGTGGAGGCAACCAGCATCGAACGGAGGACGTGCGATGAAGGCTCTGCAATACGCGGCGGTCGGTGCCGAACCGGAAGTCCGCGACATCCCCACCCCCGAACCGGGCCCAGGGCAGGTCCTGCTGAAAATCACCGCCGCCGGGGTCTGCCACTCCGACGACTTCGTCATGTCCCTGCCCGCCGAAGCCCTCACCTTTCCGCTGCCACTCACCCTCGGCCACGAAGGCGCGGGCACCGTCGCCGCCCTCGGCGCGGGCGTCACCGGTCTCGAACTGGGCCAGGCGGTCGTCGTCTACGGCCCCTGGGGCTGCGGCACCTGCTGGTTCTGCTCTCGAGGCGCCGAAAACTACTGCTCCCGCGCCGCCGAACTCGGCATCTACCCACCCGGCCTCGGCGCACCCGGCGCCATCGCCGAATACATGATCGTCGACTCCGCCCGCCACCTGGTACCCATCGGCGACCTCGACCCCGTCGCCACCGTGCCGCTCACCGACGCCGGACTCACCCCCTACCACGCCATCAAACGCTCACTGCCCAAACTGGTGCCAGGCACCTTCGCCGTCGTGATCGGCAGCGGGGGACTGGGCCACGTCGCCATCCAGTTGCTGCGCCACCTCTCACCCGCCCGGGTGATCGCCCTCGACGTCAACGACGACAAACTCGCCTTCGCCACATCCGTCGGCGCCCACGAAGCAGTACTGTCCGACGCCGCAGCCGCCGACAACGTCCGCGCCATCACCGGACCCGGCGGCGCAACCCTGGTCCTGGACTTCGTCGGCTACCAGCCCACCGTCGACACCGCCATGGCCGTCGCCGGCGTAGCAGCCGACGTCACCATCGTCGGCCTCGGCGACGGACAATCCGCCGCCCACGTCGGCTTCGGCATCAGCCCCTACGAAACCGCCGTCACCGCACCGTACTGGGGCACCCGCGGCGAACTCATCGAACTCATCGATCTCGCCCACGCCGGCGTCCTCGACATCGCCGTCGAACGCTTCACCCTCGACGACGCGCCCGAAGCCTACCGGCGACTCGCCGCCGGCACACTGCGCGGACGCGCCGTCATCGTCCCCTGACACACCCGCGAACGCAGGGGAGAGGCGGCCGGCCCACCGGCC
>NZ_JAAGVC010000070.1:0-10135 GCF_010858045.1 Nocardia cyriacigeorgica | reverse complement strand
CTACGACGACCTCGCCATGCGCGTGCACCTGGCCGGATGCGGCGCATGCGCCGAAGAGGCAGCGGCCCTGCACGATTTGCTCGCCGCCCTACTCACTTCAGATCGAACCGATCCGCATTCATCACCTTGTTCCACGCCGCCACGAAATCGGCGACGAACTTCTCCTTCGCGTCATCGGTGGCATACACCTCCGCCAACGCCCGCAACTGCGAATTCGAACCGAACACCAGATCCACCCGGCTCGCCGTCCACTTCGGCGCACCCGACACCCGATCCTTACCGACATAGGTGCCGTCGTCGGCCTCCGACTTCTCCCACCTCGTACCCATATCGAGCAGATTCACGAAGAAGTCGTTGGTCAGCGCACCCGGCGCCGAACTCAGCACACCCAACGGCGACTGCTGATAATTCGCACCCAACATGCGCAAACCACCGACCAGCACCGTCATCTCCGGCGCCGTCAAACCCAGCAGATTCGCCTTGTCGACCAGCAGATGCTCGGCCGCCAGCAGATTGCCCTTGCCGTAATAGTTGCGGAACCCGTCCGCGCTGGGCTCGAGGACGGCGAACGACTCCACATCGGTCTGCTCCTGCGTGGCATCGGTCCGCCCCGGCGTGAACGGAACCAACACCGGCACCCCGGCGTCCTTGGCCGCCGCCTCGACCGCCGCACAACCGCCCAGCACCACCAGATCCGCGAACGACACCCGCTTGTTCCCGCTCTGACCGGAATTGAACGACTCCTGAACGCCCTCGAGCACACGCACCACCTGCGCCAACTCATCGGGCTCGTTGACCTCCCAGCCACGCTGCGGCTGCAACCGGATCCGGCCGCCATTGGCGCCACCACGCTTATCGGTGCCACGGAACGACGACGCCGCCGCCCACGCCGTCGACACCAACTGCGCCACCGACAGACCCGACGACAAGATCTGCGACTTCAACGCCGCGATATCCTCGGCGTCGATCAACTCGTGATCGACCTCCGGCACCGGGTCCTGCCACAACTGCGGCTCCGGCACCCACGGACCCAGATACCGCGACACCGGACCCATATCGCGGTGCAGCAGCTTGTACCAGGCCTTGGCGAACTCCTCGGTCAACTCCTCCGGATGCTCCAGCCAGCGACGCGTGATCTGCTCGTACACCGGATCCATCCGCAACGACAGATCCGTCGTCAACATCACCGGCGGATGCGACTTCGACGGATCGTGCGCATCCGGCACCGCGTCCGCGGACGCACCATCCTTCGGAATCCACTGCCACGCACCGGCCGGGCTCTTGGTCATTTCCCACTCATGACCGTAGAGCGTCTCCAGGAACGTGTTGTCCCACTTCGTCGGCGTCGGCGTCCACGTACCCTCCAGACCACTGGTGATCGCATGCGCGCCCACACCAGTGCCGAAACTGTTCTTCCACCCCAGACCCTGATCCTCGAGCGGCGCCCCCTCCGGCTCCGGACCCACACCGTCCGCCGGACCCGCACCATGGGTCTTGCCGAAGGTGTGACCACCCACGATCAACGCCGCGGTCTCCACATCGTTCATCGCCATCCGGGCGAACGTCTCCCGGATATCGCGCGCCGCGGCCACCGGATCCGGCACACCGTTCGGGCCTTCGGGATTCACATAGATCAAACCCATCTGCACCGCCGCATACGGTTTGGCCAGCTCCCGATCACCGCTGTAGCGCTCATCGCCGAGCCAGGTATCCTCCGGACCCCAGAACACCTGATCCGGCTCCCAGATGTCCTCCCGACCGAACGCGAAACCGAAGGTCGGCAAACCCATCGACTCCAACGCACAGTTACCGGCGAACACCAGCAGATCCGCCCACGACAACTTCCGGCCGTACTTCTGCTTGATCGGCCACAACAACCGGCGCGCCTTGTCCAAGCTCGCGTTATCGGGCCAGCTGTTCAGCGGAGCGAACCGCTGGGCGCCCTCACCACCGCCACCGCGACCATCCGCGATCCGATAGGTTCCCGCCGCATGCCAGCTCATCCGGATGAACAACGGACCATAGTGGCCGTAATCGGCCGGCCACCAGTCCTGCGAGGTCGTCATCACCTCGAACACATCGCGTTTGACCGCCTCGACATCCAACGACGCGAACTCACGCGCATAGTCGAAATCGGGTCCGAACGGATTCGACAACTCCGAATGCTGGTGCAGCACTTGCAGATCCACCTGATCCGGCCACCAGTCACGATTGGACCGCGGCCGGCTCGCCTTCGGGGTGGGCGAGGGGATTACCGGGTTCTCGCTCTCACTGACACTGGCAGTGTTCTCACTGGTAGGTGGCTTGTCAGACACGACGTTCCTTTCGAGGAGGGGTGAACCGGGCTGTGATCACCCGTGTGAGGGCATGGACGACGAGCATTCGGGGCACACGCCCCAATAAATGACCTCGGCCTCATCGAGTACGAAACCGTTGTCATCGGACGCGGTCAGGCACGGCGCCGCACCGACCGCGCACTCCACATCGGCGATCGCGCCACAGCCGCGGCACACCACATGATGATGGTTGTCACCGACCCGGGTCTCATACCGCGCGACCGACCCCATCGGCTGGATCCGGCGCAGCAAACCCGCCGCCGTCAAGGCACGCAGCACGTCGTACACCGCCTGATGAGAGACCGCGCCCAACGTCTGGCGCACCGATCGCAGAATCGAATCGGTATCGGAGTGGGGATGTTCGTGCACGGCCGACAGCACCGCCACGCGCGGCGCCGTCACACGCAGTGCAGCACCACGGAGCATGCGCTCGAAGTCCGAGGTGGTGGACACATTCAGAAGTATTACCCATTCAAGTGTCCGCCGTGCGGGGTTTGCGATACCGGATTTCCCGTCCGAGCCGACGGGCGCAGGGGAGCGGTGCCGGGCGGCAGGCGCTCAGCGACTCACCGCGACCACACGCTCCATTCGCGACAACTTCTCCGGATTGCGCACCGCGTACATACCGGTGATCAGCCCGTCGTCGATCCGCAGCGACAACACGCTGTCCAGTTCGCCGTCCAGTCGCAGCACACCCGCGGGCCTGCCATTGACCAGCGTGAGCTCGAACGACGCTACCGGACCCACCCGTTTCCAGCCGTGCATCAGCAACTTCGCCACCGGCAGCGCACCCACCACCGGCCGCGGCAACGCCTGCTTGATGCCGCCGCCGTCGCCGAGCAGCACCACCTCCGGCGCCAGCACATCCAGCAGCGCCTGCACATCACCGGTGTGCAGCGCCCGCTGGAACGCCACGAGCGCACTGCGGGTCTCATCCGCCGACACGGGCCCACGCGGGCGACGCGCCGCCACATGCTCACGCGCGCGGTGGGCGATCTGGCGCACCGCGGCCTGGCTCTTGTCGACGGCCTCGGCGATCTCGTCGTAGCCGAGGGCGAAGACCTCACGCAGGACGAACACTGCCCGCTCGACCGGCGCCAGCGTCTCCAGGACCAGCAGCATCGCCATCGACACGCTGTCGGCCAACTCGACGTCCTCGGCAACGTCGGGGGAGGTCAGCAGCGGTTCAGGCAGCCACGGGCCGACATAGGATTCGCGGCGGCGCCCGAGTGTGCGCAGCCGGGTCAATGCCTGCCGGGTGGTGATGCGCACCAGATAGGCCCGCCGGTCCCGCACCGTCGGCAGATCGACCTCGGCCCACCGCAGCCACGTCTCCTGCAACACATCCTCGGCATCGGCCGCCGAACCGAGCAACTCGTAGGCCACGGTGAACAGCAGATTGCGGTGCGCGAGAAAGGTCTCGGTGGCAGCATCCACCCGGCCACCCACATTTCCCGGTGCACTGTCCATCCGTCACTCCTGTCCGCTGATCGGCCCGTGTGTCACTCAACTAGACGCCGCGGGCCGTCGATCTGTGACACACGGTGACGATAGCGACCGGCTCGGAGGGGATGGCCCTGATCCCGACTAGTTGACGTAATGTTGATTATCGGTAGTTCTACGGCGCGGCCGGAAGGGGCGGATCAGCTCCGACTGCCGCGCTGAAGATGACGTTTATGAGCAGGTGCCCGCCGAGGTCCGGTCCGCGCCCGCGAAGGGTCACTGCTCGACAATGCATGCACTCGTCGTCTGTATGCAGTTGCTGTCGTTCTTGGCACGCGCAGCCTGCGACGGCGTTATGTCAGGTCGCGGCGCTGTGGTGTGTGGTCGTTCGGATCTCTGTGGGCCGCCCCGTGCGAGGCCGGAGGCAAAGCACCGCCTGTGGAGCGCGGCATCGCGTGCCGATGTGCGCGAAGTGCCTACTCGACGGACGATATCGCGCCGAGCTCGCACCACATTGTCGGGCAGGGCTCGGTTCGGCCCACTCCCCTGATGCAACAGAACCCCTCCCTATATTCGTCACTGTGACGAATATAGGGAGGGGTTCTCCGTCGCCGTGCCGTCTACTTGCGGCCGGATATCACGATTGCCGGGTAGGCAGTCCATTCGGATAGGCCCACGCCAGGCGGCTCAGGACCAGGGCCGCGGCCATCAGGCCGAAGTCGCGCAGAGCGATATCGCCATAGCCGCCGACGATCAGCAGGTTGACGATGATCCCGCCGAGCCAGGCCGCGACGAGCGGCGCACCCAGGCGCGGGAACACGAGCACGGCGATCCCGGCGACGATTTCGATCACCCCGACGATGTTCATCGCAGTGGCCGCATCGCCGGGAACGAGGTCGTTCACGAATCCAGCGAGGTAACGAGTCCAGTCATCGGTGAGAACGTTTGCGAATTTGTCGAGCCCGAACAGGATGGGCAGTACGCCGAATCCGAGCCGCAAGGCCCAGAACGCTTGATAGCCGGGTTCGGTGAGGCCGGCGGTGTGCTGGGTGCTGGTGGCTTGCGCAGTCATTCGTTTCTCCTGATAACGATGCGAGGGACGACCGGCCCCGGTGGGGTGCGCTCGGGTTCCTGCCGAGCGCAACCGGTCCACACTGTTAGTGGCGGTGGCGGGGCCGGTCTTACCTGCGAGCGGCGAAGTTTTCGCGCCGCTACTGCCGCGGTTCGTGATGGCCGGCGAGCAAATCGTGCAGGGCCGCTGCCTCTTCGGCGCATGCGCCGCATCCGGCCAGGTGCACGCGCATGGCGAGGTCGTCGTAGCTCGGGTCGGCGATGCGGCGTTCGACGTATTCGTCGATCCGCTCGAAGCATTCGTCGCAGGACAGGTAGGGGCTGGTATCGGCCAGCAGTGCGGCGATGATGTCGGCGCCGGGGCCGGTGTGCGGATCGGTCATGGGATGCTCCGATCGGTGCGGGTGTCGAGATGTCCGCTGGCGATGAGGGCGGTTCGCAGCCGGCGACGGGCGTCGTGCAGGGTTTTGTAGAGGGCGTTGCGGGTGCTGCCGAGACGTTCGGCCAGCACGTCGATCGGCACCTGCTCCACCACCAGGGCCAGCAGGATGCGCCGTTGATGCGGGGTGAGCTCGCCGACGATGGCGGCTTCTACCGCGCGGCCGAGTTCGGTGGCGTCGAAGACGGCGTCCGGCGTGGGCGATCTGTCGGCGATCGATGTCAGGGCGTCGGGCAGCAGTATTTCCCGGTGCCGCCAGGCCTGGCGGCGTACCGCGACTCCGGCGTGGTGTACGCCGAATTTGTAGGCCCAGGTGGTGAATCGGCTGCGGCCTTGGAAGGTCGGGAGTTGGCGCAATACGGCGATCACGGCGTCGTCGGCGCATTGTTGGGCGAGATCTTCGAGTTCGTCGGCGCCTGCACCGGTCAGCAGGTGGCGTAGCCGCCAGATCTGGTGGCGGGTGGCGCGTAGCAGGACTTCGCGCAGGCGGGCGATGGCGTGGTGGCCGGCGGGGCCGTCGTCGGTGAGATCGGTCAGCCATTCCTGATCGGTCTGTGGGCGGGTGGCGTCGGCGGTGGTGGGGTTGACGGTGCTCACGGCGGGGTCTCGATTCCTGGCATCGGCGCGAGGATGCGCACCGCCAGTTCCGGTGTGCAGCCCTGGTCGACGAGTTGGGCCAGCGCGAGGAGGTCGATGGTGGGATCGGAGGCCACGGTGTCAGCCAACCACGGCGGGAATCCGGACGCCACCAGCCATCGTCTGCGCCAGTCGCGGATGTCGGTCGATGGGCACCGTGGTCGGGGCGGGTCGGGGTGTGGGCGCGTGGAAGTGGCCATGCCCTATTGGTGTCGCTCGACGGGCGAGTCTTACCTCGGCGCCCGCCGTCGGGTATCGGGTGTTCGGACGGCGGGCGGCGATGGGTGGGTCAGGCTCCCACGTAGTCGGCGAGGTGTTCGCCGGTGAGGGTGGAGCGGTCGGCGACGAGGTCGGCGGGGGTGCCTTCGAAGACGACTTTGCCGCCGTCGTGGCCTGCGCCGGGGCCGAGGTCGATGATCCAGTCGGCGTGGGCCATCACGGCTTGGTGGTGTTCGATGACGATGACGGTTTTGCCGGCGTCGACGAGCCGGTCGAGCAGGCCGAGCAGGTTGTCGACGTCGGCGAGGTGCAGGCCGGTGGTGGGTTCGTCGAGGATGTAGACCCCGCCCTTCTCCCCCATGTGGGTGGCCAGTTTGAGGCGTTGGCGTTCGCCGCCGGACAGGGTGGTCAGTGGTTGCCCGATGGTGAGGTAGCCGAGGCCGACGTCGGCGAGGCGTTGCAGGATCTTGTGTGCGGCGGGGGTGCGGGCTTCGCCGGAGCCGAAGAATTCTTCGGCTTCGGCGACGGGCATGGCGAGGACTTCGCTGATGTCGCGGCCGCCGAGTTTGTAGTCGAGCACTTCGGCGAGGAATCGTTTGCCCTCGCATTCCTCGCAGGGGGTTTCCATGGTGGCCATCATGCCGAGGTCGGTGTAGATGACGCCGGCGCCGTTGCAGGCGGGGCAGGCGCCTTCGGAGTTGGCCGAGAACAGTGCGGGTTTGACGCCGTTGGCTTTGGCGAAGGCTTTGCGGATGGGGTCGAGCAGGCCGGTGTAGGTGGCGGGGTTGGAGCGGCGGGAGCCTTTGATGGCGCCTTGGTCGATGACGACGACGCCGTCGCGGCGGGCGAGGTTGCCGTGGATGAGGGAGCTCTTGCCGGAGCCGGCGACGCCGGTGACGACGGTGAGTACGCCGGTGGGGATGTCGACGTCGACGTCGACGAGGTTGTTCTGGTTCGCGCCGCGGATTTCGAGGGCGCCGTCGGGTGTGCGCACGGTTTCTTTGAGGGTGGCGCGGTAGCCGAGGTGGCGGCCGGTGAGGGTGTCGCTGGCGCGCAGGCCGTCGATATCGCCTTCGTAGCAGACTGTTCCGCCGCCGGTGCCCGCGCCGGGGCCGAGGTCGATGACGTGGTCGGCGATGGCGATGGCTTCGGGTTTGTGTTCGACGACGAGCACGGTGTTGCCTTTGTCGCGCAGCCGCAGCAGCAGGTCGTTCATGCGTTGGATGTCGTGCGGGTGCAGGCCGATGGTGGGTTCGTCGAAGACGTAGGTGACGTCGGTGAGGGCGGAGCCGAGGTGGCGGATCATCTTGGTGCGTTGGGCTTCTCCGCCGGAGAGGGTGCCTGCGGGGCGGTCGAGGGACAGGTAGCCGAGGCCGATTTCGACGAAGCCTTCGAGGGTGTGGCGCAGGGTGGTGAGCAGTGGTGCGACGGAGGGTTCGTCGAGGTCGCGGACCCAGTCGGCGAGGTCGCTGATCTGCATGGCGCAGGCGTCGGCGATGGAGATGCCGTTGATCTTGGAGGAGCGGGCGGCTTCGGTGAGGCGGGTGCCGTCGCATTCGGGGCAGGTGGTGAAGGTGATGGCGCGGTCGACGAAGGCGCGGATGTGGGGTTGCATCGCTTCGCGGTCCTTGGACAGGAACGATTTCTGGATGCGTGGGATGAGGCCTTCGTAGGTGACGTTGACGTTGTCGACCTTGATGCGGGTGGGTTCTTTGTAGAGCAGGTCGTTGAGTTCGCGTTTGGTGTATTTGCGGATGGGTTTGTCGGGGTCGAGGAAGCCGGAGCCCATGAAGATGCGTCCGTACCAGCCGTCCATGCTGTAGCCGGGGATGGTGAGGGCGCCTTCGCGCAGGGATTTGCTGTCGTCGTAGAGCTGGGTGAGGTCGAAGTCGGAGACTTTGCCCATGCCTTCGCAGCGTGGGCACATGCCGCCGGTGATGCTGAAGCTGCGGCGTTCTTTGACGGTGTGCCCGGCTTTTTCGATGGTGACCGCGCCTGCGCCGCTGATGGAGGCGACGTTGAAGGAGAACGCTTGGGGTGAGCCGATGTGGGGTGTGCCGAGGCGGCTGAACAGGATGCGCAGCAGGGCGTTGGCGTCGGTGGCGGTGCCGACGGTGGAGCGGACGTTGGCGCCCATGCGTTCTTGGTCGACGATGATGGCGGTGGTGAGGCCGTCGAGGGCGTCGACGTCGGGGCGGGCGAGGTTGGGCATGAACCCTTGGACGAAGGCGCTGTAGGTTTCGTTGATCATCCGCTGGGATTCGGCGGCGATGGTGGAGAAGACCAGTGAGCTCTTGCCGGAGCCGGAGACGCCGGTGAAGACGGTGAGGCGGCGTTTGGGGATGTCGACGCTGATGTCTTTGAGGTTGTTCTCGCGGGCGCCTTGGACACGGATGGTGTCGTGGCTGTCGGCCAGGGGCAGGGCGGCCGGTGCGGTGTCCTTGGTCGTGGCCGGGCTCATGGTGAGGTCTCCATCTGTTCGCGAACGCGGCCGGTGCGGGCCGAGCGGGTGTTGTGCGTGATCGTATGCGGTGCGCCGGTGGTGGCGTGCCGATTCCCCGCACCGGTGGATGCTGTGTGGTTGCTGCCGGTGCGGGGTCGGTGGGTCAGCTGATCTGCTGGATGCGCAGCAGGTTGCCCGAGGGGTCGCGGATGGCGCAGTCGCGGATGCCGTAGGGCTGGTCGGTGGGTTCCTGGACTACTTCGGCGCCGTTGGCTTGGAGTTGGTCGAAGACGCCGTCGACGTCTTTGGTGGCGAGGTTGAGGCTGGCGTAGGTGCCTTTGGCCATCATTTCGGTGATGGTGCGGCGTTCGTCGTCGGTGACGCCGGGGTCGGCCTCGGGTGGGTAGAGCACGATCGAGGTGGCCGGTTGGTCGGGTGGGCCGACGGTGATCCAGTGCATGCCTTGGTAGCCGACGTCGTTGCGGACTTCGAATCCGAGGACGTCGCGGTAGAAGCCGATGGCGGCTTCTGGGTCGGTGTGCGGTAGGTAGGTTTGGGCGATGGTGAGGTCGTTGGTCATGGTGGTCACGCTAATTGCTGTGGTGAGAGCGGCGCTTCTCGATTCCTGATCGGTCTGGTGACCTTTTTGGCGACGCAGGAGGGCATGCCGTCGGTGTGGGCGGCTTCGCGGCGGTAGGCGCTGGGTGGCATGCCGACGAGTTCGGTGAAGCGGGTGCTGAAGGTGCCGAGGGATTGGCAGCCGACGGCGAAGCAGACTTCGGTGACGCTGAGTTCGCCGGCGCGCAGCAGAGCCATGGCGCGTTCGATGCGGCGGGTCATGAGGTAGGAGTAGGGGGATTCGCCGTAGGCCTGTTTGAACTGGCGGCTGAGGTGGCCTGCGGACATGTGGGCGTCGCGGGCGAGGGCTTCGACGTCGAGGGGTTGGGCGTATTCGCGGTCGATGCGGTCGCGCACGCGCCGGAGCCTGGCCAGGTCGCGCAGATGTTGCTCGGTGGCGGGTGTGCTCACGGTGCTGATGCTGCCATGTGTTCGCGGTGCTGCCCAGCAGTGTGTTCGGGGGTCGGGCCGATGTTGTGTGTTCGGTATTCGGTGACTCCCCTGTCCCCCGGCGCCGCACGCCTCGGGTGGGGGCGCGCGATGCCGGGGTGTCAGCGGGCTGCGCGGGCCCGCAACGAGCCGCCGGTTACCCGGGACAGCAGATGCTCAGGCGTCGACGGGGGTGGCGCGGGAGTCGGGTGCGGTGCGGCGGATGGCGTCGGCGGTGGCGTCGTCGGGTTGGTGTTGGGCGTCGAGTTCGGCGGCGACGCGGGTGGTGTAGCGCTCGATTTCGCGGGCGATGTCGGTGCTGTCCCAGCCGAGGTGGGGTGCGGCGAGGGCGGCGGCTTCGGCGGCGACGGCGGTGCCGCGGTCGGGGGTTTCGATGGACAGGTGGGTGCGGCGGGTGAGGATGTCGTCGAGGTGCAGGGCGCCTTCGTGGGTGACGGCGTAGACGATCTCGGCGCGCAGGTAGGGGGTGGTGCCGAGGGG
>NZ_JAAGVC010000007.1 GCF_010858045.1 Nocardia cyriacigeorgica | reverse complement strand
GTGTGTTGTTTCAGATACTGCACAGTGGACGCGTAGCTTCTTTGTTGGTAAGTCCTCGGCCTATTAGTACCAGTCACCTCCACCCGTTACCGGGCTTCCAGTTCTGGCCTATCAACCCCATGGTCTGTAGGGGGCCTTAACCCATCAAGTGGGTGAGAAACCTCATCTTGGAACAGGCTTCCCGCTTAGATGCTTTCAGCGGTTATCCCTTCCGAACGTAGCCAACCAGCAGTGCCCTTGGCAGGACAACTGGCACACCAGAGGTTCGTCCGTCCCGGTCCTCTCGTACTAGGGACAGCCTTCCTCAAGTTTCTGACGCGCGCGGCGGATAGAGACCGAACTGTCTCACGACGTTCTAAACCCAGCTCGCGTGCCGCTTTAATGGGCGAACAGCCCAACCCTTGGGACCTACTCCAGCCCCAGGATGCGACGAGCCGACATCGAGGTGCCAAACCATCCCGTCGATATGGACTCTTGGGGAAGATCAGCCTGTTATCCCCGGGGTACCTTTTATCCGTTGAGCGACACCGCTTCCACATGCCGGTGCCGGATCACTAGTCCCGACTTTCGTCCCTGCTCGACATGTCTGTCTCACAGTCAAGCTCCCTTGTGCACTTGCACTCGACACCTGATTGCCAACCAGGCTGAGGGAACCTTTGGGCGCCTCCGTTACATTTTGGGAGGCAACCGCCCCAGTTAAACTACCCACCAGGCACTGTCCCTGAACCAGATCATGGTCCGAGGTTAGAGGTCCAATACGATCAGAGTGGTATTTCAACGACGACTCCACACACACTGGCGTGCATGCTTCACAGTCTCCCACCTATCCTACACAAACCGTACCGAACACCAATACCAAGCTATAGTGAAGGTCCCGGGGTCTTTTCGTCCTGCCGCGCGTAACGAGCATCTTTACTCGTAATGCAATTTCGCCGAGTCTGTGGTTGAGACAGCAGAGAAGTCGTTACGCCATTCGTGCAGGTCGGAACTTACCCGACAAGGAATTTCGCTACCTTAGGATGGTTATAGTTACCACCGCCGTTTACCGGGGCTTAAATTCTCAGCTTCGCACCCCGAAGGGCGCTAACCGGTCCTCTTAACCTTCCGGCACCGGGCAGGCGTCAGTCCGTATACATCGTCTTACGACTTCGCACGGACCTGTGTTTTTAGTAAACAGTCGCTTCTCTCTGGTCTCTGCGACCCAACCCAGCTCAGAGTGCAAGACTCGTCACCAGATCAGGTCCCCCTTCTCCCGAAGTTACGGGGGCATTTTGCCGAGTTCCTTAACCACAGTTCTCTCGATCGCCTCGGTATTCTCTACCTGACCACCTGTGTCGGTTTGGGGTACGGGCCGTGTACCAACTCACTAGAGGCTTTTCTCGGCAGCATAGGATCACTGAATTCGCCTCAATCGGCTACGCATCACCTCTCAGGCTCAATGCGACACGGATTTGCCTATGTCGCGCCCTACAGGCTTACACCAGTACAACCACTGACTGGCCCAGCTACCTTCCTGCGTCACCCCATCGCTTGCCTACTACCAGCCGGGGTCATGCGCAGCACCCCACTCGAGACCCGAAGGTCTTCCCGGGGGATTTGGGCACTTAGCACAACTGATTCAGCATGGGCGCGGATACACGGGTACGGGAATATCAACCCGTTGTCCATCGACTACGCCTGTCGGCCTCGCCTTAGGTCCCGACTCACCCTGGGCGGATTAACCTGGCCCAGGAACCCTTGGTCATTCGGCGGACGAGTTTCTCACTCGTCTTTCGCTACTCATGCCTGCATTCTCACTCGCACAGCCTCCACAACTAGGTCACCCCGCTGCTTCCCTGGCTGTACGACGCTCCCCTACCCATCCACACCACTGCACACCCAACCGTAGTCGGATGCGGATGTATTGTGTGAATGCCGCGGCTTCGGCGGTGTACTTGAGCCCCGCTACATTGTCGGCGCAGAATCACTTGACCAGTGAGCTATTACGCACTCTTTCAAGGGTGGCTGCTTCTAAGCCAACCTCCTGGTTGTCTTCGCGACTCCACATCCTTTTCCACTTAGTACACGCTTAGGGGCCTTAGCCGGCGATCTGGGCTGTTTCCCTCTCGACTACGAAGCTTATCCCCCGCAGTCTCACTGCCACGCTCTCACACACCGGCATTCGGAGTTTGGCTGACTTCGGTAAGCTTGTGGGCCCCCTAGGCCATCCAGTAGCTCTACCTCCGGCGTGAAACACGTGACGCTGCACCTAAATGCATTTCGGGGAGAACCAGCTATCACGGAGTTTGATTGGCCTTTCACCCCTACCCACAGCTCATCCCCTCAGTTTTCAACCTAAGTGGGTTCGGGCCTCCACAACCTCTTACAGCTGCTTCACCCTGGCCATGGGTAGATCACTCCGCTTCGGGTCTAGAACATGCGACTCAAACGCCCTATTCGGACTCGCTTTCGCTACGGCTACCCCACCACGGGTTAACCTCGCCACATGCCACTAACTCGCAGGCTCATTCTTCAAAAGGCACGCCATCACCCACCACCCCGAAGGATGCGCAGGCTCTGACGGATTGTAAGCGCACGGTTTCAGGTACTATTTCACTCCCCTCCCGGGGTACTTTTCACCTTTCCCTCACGGTACTAGTCCGCTATCGGTCACCAGGGAGTATTCAGGCTTACCGGGTGGTCCCGGCAGATTCACAGCAGATTTCACGGGCCCGCTGCTACTCGGGAGTTGCTCACATGAGCCGTTGCGTTTTCACCTACGGGATTCTCACCCTCTACGACAGGCCGTCCCAGACCACTTCGGCTAACACAACGGTTTCTGACTCACGCCCAGCTCGGCAGAACTGAGAAGAACAATCCCACAACCCCGCATAGACAACGCCTGCCGGCTATCACATCTACACGGTTTAGCCTCTTCCGCTTTCGCTCGCCACTACTCACGGAATCACTATTGTTTTCTCTTCCTGTGGGTACTGAGATGTTTCACTTCCCCACGTTCCCTCCACACGCCCTATACATTCAGGCGCGGGTAACACGACATCACTCGTGCTGGGTTTCCCCATTCGGACATCCTCGGATCTCAGCTCGGTTGACAGCTCCCCGAGGCTTATCGCAGCCTCCTACGTCCTTCATCGGCTCCTGGTGCCAAGGCATCCACCGTACGCTCTTAAACACTTACTAACAAAGATGCTCGCGTCCACTGTGCAGTTCTCAAACAACACACCCACACCGGATCGGACACCAAGACCATCGAAGTCAAAACCCCGAGGTATCAAGGAGATCCGGGCAGATCGTATTTTTTGCCTGGAAAGAACGTCTGTTCTTTCAGGACCCAACAGTGTGTCGATATATCACCCACGGCACCGGACTCGGCCGGCACCACAATGCGGGAGAGGTTGTCAGCGTTCCACCCATGAGCTTCCGCCGGAAGACGATTGCCTCCGAAACGGTCTCTGCCACCAGACGTTTACCATCCCGACTGTTCGGGTGTCGGTGGAGAAGTGCTCCTTAGAAAGGAGGTGATCCAGCCGCACCTTCCGGTACGGCTACCTTGTTACGACTTCGTCCCAATCGCCGATCCCACCTTCGACGGCTCCCTCCCACAAGGGGTTAGGCCACCGGCTTCGGGTGTTACCGACTTTCATGACGTGACGGGCGGTGTGTACAAGGCCCGGGAACGTATTCACCGCAGCGTTGCTGATCTGCGATTACTAGCGACTCCAACTTCACGGGGTCGAGTTGCAGACCCCGATCCGAACTGAGACCGGCTTTAAGGGATTCGCTCCACCTCACGGTATCGCAGCCCTCTGTACCGGCCATTGTAGCATGTGTGAAGCCCTGGACATAAGGGGCATGATGACTTGACGTCGTCCCCACCTTCCTCCGAGTTGACCCCGGCAGTCTCTCACGAGTCCCCGCCATTACGCGCTGGCAACATAAGATAAGGGTTGCGCTCGTTGCGGGACTTAACCCAACATCTCACGACACGAGCTGACGACAGCCATGCACCACCTGTACACCGACCACAAGGGGGCCTACATCTCTGCAGGTTTCCGGTGTATGTCAAACCCAGGTAAGGTTCTTCGCGTTGCATCGAATTAATCCACATGCTCCGCCGCTTGTGCGGGCCCCCGTCAATTCCTTTGAGTTTTAGCCTTGCGGCCGTACTCCCCAGGCGGGGTACTTAATGCGTTAGCTACGGCACGGATCCCGTGGAAGGAAACCCACACCTAGTACCCACCGTTTACGGCGTGGACTACCAGGGTATCTAATCCTGTTCGCTACCCACGCTTTCGCTTCTCAGCGTCAGTTACTTCCCAGAGACCCGCCTTCGCCACCGGTGTTCCTCCTGATATCTGCGCATTTCACCGCTACACCAGGAATTCCAGTCTCCCCTGAAGTACTCAAGCCTGCCCGTATCGACCGCAAGCTTGGGGTTGAGCCCCAAGTTTTCACGATCGACGCGACAAGCCGCCTACAAGCTCTTTACGCCCAGTAATTCCGGACAACGCTCGCACCCTACGTATTACCGCGGCTGCTGGCACGTAGTTGGCCGGTGCTTCTTCTACAGGTACCGTCACTTGCGCTTCGTCCCTGTCGAAAGAGGTTTACAACCCGAAGGCCGTCATCCCTCACGCGGCGTCGCTGCATCAGGCTTTCGCCCATTGTGCAATATTCCCCACTGCTGCCTCCCGTAGGAGTCTGGGCCGTGTCTCAGTCCCAGTGTGGCCGGTCGCCCTCTCAGGCCGGCTACCCGTCGTCGCCTTGGTAGGCCATTACCCCACCAACAAGCTGATAGGCCGCGGGCCCATCTCGCACCGATAAATCTTTCCACCAAACACCATGCGATGTAAGGTCATATCCGGTATTAGACCCAGTTTCCCAGGCTTATCCCAGAGTGCGAGGCAGATCACCCACGTGTTACTCACCCGTTCGCCGCTCGTGTACCCCGAAGGGCCTTACCGCTCGACTTGCATGTGTTAAGCACGCCGCCAGCGTTCGTCCTGAGCCAGGATCAAACTCTCCGTTGAAGACTCACAATCACACCCAAAGGGTGCAATCAGAAGAATTAACCAGAGTCCGAAAACCTTGGCAAAACAAAACGCCAGCAAAAAGATTTGCTGACTAAATGTCCGACCCCAACACACGGGGGTATGCGAGGCCGGAACCAATAAACTATTGGCACTGACATTCATCGACACACTATTGAGTTCTCAAAGAACACACGCACACACATCCGACCCGGCTTTTCGTCCAGGGGCTTCAGTGAGGCAGGGTTCCTAGCTTACCGATCAGTGGCTCAGAGTCAAATCCGCTCTTCGACCGGCTTGTCAGGCGCTCCTCGTCCTACCTCGTTTCCCAGGCCCTGTGGGCTCCGGGTCGGTGTCCGTGTCGCTCTGACCTGGAATAAGTTACGCGGCGGCGAACGCTTCGTCAAATCCCCTGGTCGCGTTGACATTTGCGCAGGTCAGCGGGGTGCAGCCGGGCCGGTTTCGCAGCCGGAATCACCCCGGTGTGACCCAGGCCATCAAGATCAATTCCGTCGATCACCGAAGTCCCAGGTGGCGAGCCGGCCGACCCCTCGACTGTCGCCGCGGCTCAGATCCCCAACCGCCAGATCAAGCTGTCCACGGCGCGGGGTGAGACGGCGCCGATGGCCTGCAAGAAGCGGGCGTATCGCGGATAGAGCTCGATGGGACGCGTGCGGATGGCCGTGAGGATCCAGTCGGCGGCCGCCTCGGCGGAGAGCGCGGGCGCCGCCTCGTATTTGGCGGTCGGCGCGATCATCTCCGTGCGGACCAGCGGATAGCCGATGGTCGTGACGTGCACGCCGTGCGGGCGGGTCTCGGCGCCGAGGCTGCGGCCGAACGCGCCGAGCGCTGCCTTGGACGCGTGGTACGCGGTGAACATGGGCATCGAGCCCGCGGCGACGCCCCAGGTGGCGATATTGATGATGTGCCCGTCACGTGCCTCGAGCATCGAGGGCAGCAGGGCCATGGTGAGCCGGGTCGCGCCGAAGTAGTTCAGCGCCATGGTGCGCTCGTAGTCGTGGAAGCGGTCGGTGGCGTCGTCGGCGCGGCGGCGGATCGAACGGCCCGCGTTGTTGACGAGTACGTCCACCTTGCCGACCTCGGCGCCGATCTGTTCGGCGAGCGCGTCGACGGCCGCCCCGTCGGACAGATCGCAGACCATCGCCTCGGCTTTGCCACCGGCCGCCCGGACGGCGTCGCGGACCTCGCACAGCGCCTGTTCACCACGTGCGACGAGCACGAGCTTCGCACCACTGGCACCGAGTTTGTGCGCGGCGACCTTGCCCACTCCCGACGATGCGCCGGTGAGCAGCACGGTCTTTCCTGCGATGTTCTCCCCTCCGCCCGGACGCAGTAGCGAGGAAAGCGTGCGCACCAGCGCCGGTGGGTTGAGTAGGGCCGTTCCTGCACGTCCGGTTGCCATCGGAGTCCTCTCGGTGGTCGGCATCCACGATCCTAGCGAATTGACCATAGCGTAATTTACCTAGAAGTAAGTTTGGTTGGCGAGCCTCGGCTCGGGTCGCGTTCGTGAGCCAGGCGAAATACCGCGACCGGGGCGGGCGTTCGCACAGGGGAACGCGATCGCGAAGGAGCCCCATGATCAACGTCCCGCTCTCCGTGCTGGATCTTGCACCCGTGCAGGAAGGCAACACCGCCGGTGACGGTCTCGCGGCCACGACCGAACTCGCGCGGCGCACCGAGGCGATGGGCTATGCGCGATTC
This sequence comes from Nocardia cyriacigeorgica, assembly GCF_010858045.1. GTDB lineage: Bacteria > Actinomycetota > Actinomycetes > Mycobacteriales > Mycobacteriaceae > Nocardia > Nocardia cyriacigeorgica_E. Next base: position 244,080 of record NZ_JAAGVC010000007.1, on the reverse strand, counting down.
TGGGTGGCCGAGCATCACAACATGCCCGGCATCGCCAGCGCGGCGCCGAGTGTGCTGCTGGCGCACCTGGCAGCGGCGACCTCTCGTATCCGGGTCGGATCCGGCGGGGTGATGCTGCCCAACCACGCGCCGCTCGTGGTCGCCGAACAGTTCGGCACGCTGCACGCATTGCATCCGGGTCGGATCGATCTCGGCATCGGGCGCGCGCCCGGGACAGACCAGGCCACAGCACTGGCACTGCGCCGCACCAAGGACGGGCTGTCGGCGGAATCGTTTCCGCAGGAGCTGGCGGCGCTGCTCGCCTATTTCCGCGGCACCAGCCCGGACGGCATCGCGGCGACCCCGGGCCAGGACGATGAACCCGAGATCTGGTTGCTCGGCTCCAGCGGCTACAGCGCGCAGGTGGCGGCGATCCTCGGCGTGCGCTTCGCGTTCGCTCACCACATCAGCCCGAACAACACCGTGGCCGCGCTCGAGCTGTACCGCGAGAACTTCCGGCCCTCCGAACAGCTGGAACGTCCGTACGCCATGGTGGCGGCGGCCGCGATCTGCGCCGACACCGATGAGCAGGCCGAACTCCTGTCGCGCCCACGCGAGCTGGCCTTCCTGCATCTGATGTCCGGCCGCCCGCGCCGCCTGCCCACCCCCGAGGAGGCCGCCGGCTTCCCCGCCAACGATCGCGAGCGCCATTTCGCCGCCCAGCGCCGTGCCGGTCAGTTGCTCGGCTCTCCCGACACTGTGCGCCGCCAGCTCAGCTCCCTGATCGCGGACACCGACGCCGACGAGATCATGCTGAACACCCTCGTCTACGACATCGAGGCCAGGGCCCGGTCGTTCGAGTTGATTCGCAAGCTCACCCAGGACTGAACAGGACCGGCAGCGGGTGCGCCCCGGCTGTGGCGAGCCCGGTGGGCGCCGCGGCGGCGAAACAGCACAATCGAGCGGAAGCGTACCGCCCGTCTTCGAGGAGCTACCCCGCCCAGTTCATGCGCAGACGAACGTCGCCCACGCCCGCGCGGCCACGCGGCCGTCCTGGTCGGTGCCGACGAGGGTGACGTCGACGCAGGATTCACCATCCAGAACGTAGTGCTGCACAACGTATCCCGAGCAGGTGAGCGTGTCGCCCGGCCAGAGCGGGCGGGAGCAGCGGGTGCGGAATCGGCGCACGGTTTCGCTGCCGAGCCAATCGGTGGCGTAACTGGCGAGGAGCGCGGCGGCGAGTGGGCCCGCGGACGCGGTGAACGACGCTGCGTCACCGGCAGTTTCACTACCGGGGGCAAGCGTTCGAGTGGCGCTCGCGTACTTCTCGAAGTCGGCCTCGGTGAGTGGGCCGAAGGAGGTGGTGGGTGCGGGGGCGGTCGCGGTCATGCGGACTCCTGCGAGACGGGACGGGTGCCGGTCATCCAGGATTCGGCGACGAGGCGACCGGTGCGGTCGAAGTACTGGGTGACCATCTCGATCATGGTCACCGGGGTGCCGTGGTCGTCGTCCACCTCGTAGACGCGTGCGATGCGCGATTGCGCGGTGAGCCGTTCGCCTGCGCGCGGCGGTGGGCCGAAGAAGCGGTGATCCTGCTCGATCGGGATGCCGGGCCAATGCTCTATCGCCGCTTCGCCGGCCGCGGCGATCCGGGCGGGCAGGAAGGTGGGCGCGACGACGGGTTCGCCGGTGGTGGCGGGTGTGGCCGCGCGCGCCATCGTGGCGGCGTTGAACTCGCGGATACCGTCCGCCTCCAGGTCGATGTCGAGCCGGGTCCCGACCGCACCGGCCGTCGCAACGTGCACCATCGCCACATCCCTTCCTTCGATCCTGCGGCAACGGTAGAGCCGGCCGACACCTCGCGGCCGGGCCTGTTCCACTGATCGGGAACGGTATGCGCCACGGCCCGGTCGGCCGCCGACTATCGCAGGATGCCGGCGTCTGCGTGCGCCGCGGCGATGGCGAGGAGCGCGATGAACCATAGGACGGGACGAGTTGGCGGCAAAGTGGCGGTGGTGACGGGAGCCGCCAGTGGCACCGGACGCACCCACGTGCGCCGGTTGCGTGCCGAAGGCGCGGATGTGGTGGCCGTCGACCTGCCCGGGAGTTCGTTCGAAGACGAACCCGCCGTTGCCCGAATGCTCACCGCGGAAGCCGATGTCCGCGACCTCGCCGCTCTCGAGCGGGCCGCCGAATCGGCGGTCCGCGCGTTCGGCCGCATCGACATCCTGATCGCCAATGCCGGGCTGTGCGATGCGCCGGGCCCGGCGGCCGGAATCGAGGACGCCACTTGGCACCGATGCCTCGACATCAACCTCACCGGCGTATGGAATACCTTGCGGGCCTTCGGTTCCCATCTGGTCGACGGCGCAGCGGTCGTGATCATCGGTTCCACATCCGGCGTGCGCGGGGATCCGGTGCGGGCCCACTACTCGGCCGCCAAACACGGCGTCGCCGGGCTCGCCCGCACGGTGGCGGCGGAATGGGGTCGGCGCTCGATCCGGGTGAACACGGTGCATCCGGGCGCTGTCGGCGGCCGGCCGCTGAGCTCGGGCGCGATCGCGAGACTGTGCCCGGACATCGAGCATCCGACCGCCGCCGATGCCGAGGACGTGCTGGCACGGCGACATCTGATCGCCGTTCCGTGGGTGGAACCGGCGGACGTCAGCAATGCCGTGCTGTTCCTGGCCTCCGACGAATCCCGCTACGTCACCGGCACCGAACTCGTCGTCGACGCCGGATTCACCCAGAAAGGCTGAACGATGGACAGTGCGGCGATGACGCCGGGGCGCAACGGGCGTGCGGATGGGTCGGACACGGAGGGACAGTACCCATCCGGTGCCCGCTCCGGCAGCGAGGCCGGCATCGGCGCTGCAACCGCGGCCGACGACTCGGGCCTGATCGAACGGCAGGCAGATCGCGGCGAGCCGGTGATCTACATCGTCGACGAGATGGTCGCACCACCCGGGCGTGGTCGCGCCTTTCTCGACCTCTACCTGCGGGAATACGCACCCGGCGCGCGGGAGCGTGGGCTCGAGCTGGATCGGGTGCTGGTCAGTCCCCCGGTGTGGCTGGCCGAGCAATCGAACACCATCACCGTCAGCTGGACGGTGCGCGGCGCGCAACAGTGGTGGCGGCAGCGGCTCGGCGCGAGCCGGGATCCGCAGGTCGCGCAGTGGTGGCAGGCCGCCGACGAGCTGCTCGTCAGCCGGCGCCGGACCACCGCCTGCGGCTGCGACGATGTGGAGGTTCTGGCCGATGTCTGAGGTCGTGCACTTGGTCCACCTGAGCGATCCGGAGCGCAGCGCCGAGCTGGCCGCGCAGCTACGCCGTCTGGTCGCACCACACACCCACCGAGCGCTGGTCGCAACGACGTTGCCGGGCGGGATCGACGCCGGGGACCTGATCGTGCGACTGCGTTTCGCCGATGACGTGCAGCAGCAGCCGGTCGTAAACGCCGTCGACCGGTGGTTGAGCGAGTCGTTCGTCGAGCGGGTCGAGACCGCGGCTTTCACCGCAACCCCGCAGCGCGTGAAGCCACCGGCCGGACGAGCAGCGCCGCCAACCTCGCACACCCCGCCACCGGCGCGACATCAGGGGGCGCCGTCACCGGCCGGATATGCCGAGCCGGCGCGCATCTACCGAGCCCTGCTCGTCGCGGTCGACCCACGGACCGACCCGGCACAGGTGGCCACTTTCGAATCCGAAACCGCCGCGATGCCCGACTACATCCACACCATCGGCGCCTCCCAGCTGAGCAGAGTCGACAGCGGCAGCGGCTGGACCCATGTCTGGGAACAGGAATTCACCGACCTCGACGGGCTGACCGGGCCCTACATGACCCATCCGTACCACTGGGCGCATATCGATCGCTGGTTCGATCCCGAACGCGGCAGCAAGATCGTGACGCGGCTGTGCCACAGCTTCGGCGCGCTCGCCGGGCCGGTGCTACCGGCCACGTGACCCCACTCGCTCCCGCTCACCGGGAGGCCCGCAGCCAGCCGTTTCACACTTCACGAAACCTGTCCGCTGACCGGGAGGACGACGTCCGTACGCCGCCCGGCGGGTCCACCATTTGACTCAGATCACAGTCATCCGGTGGAACATGGAGGTTTCGATGCCGGGTCTATCACCGAACGGCTCAGCCCAGAGCACGGACGAATTCAGGACGATCGAGGCCGCGGCGGCACCCACCCGGTTCGCCCGCGGCTGGCATTGCCTCGGCCTGCTGAAGTCCTTCCAGGACGGCAAACCACACGAGATCAAGGCGTTCGGCACCACGCTGGTGGTCTTCCAGTCCGAATCCGACGGCAAGCTGAACGTGCTCGACGCGTTCTGCCGTCACATGGGCGGCAACCTCGCCCACGGCACCGTCAAGGGCGATTCCATCGCCTGCCCGTTCCACGACTGGCGCTGGGGCGGCAACGGCCGCTGCACCGGCATCCCGTACGCGCGCCGCGTGCCGCCGCTGGCCAAGACCCGCGCCTGGCCGACGCTCGAACGCAACGGCCAGCTCTATGTCTGGCACGACCCGCAGGGCAGCAAGCCCACCGATGAGGTGACCATCCCCGAGATCGAGGGTTACGGCAGCTCCGAGTGGACCGACTGGACCTGGAATTCGATGCTGATCGAGGGTTCGCACTGCCGCGAGATCGTCGACAACGTGGTGGATATGGCGCACTTCTTCTACGTGCACTACGCCTTCCCGCGGTACTTCAAGAACGTCTTCGAGGGCCACGTCGCCACCCAGTACATGCGCTCGACGCCGCGCCAGGACATCGAGGTCGGCACCAACTACGACGACCCGAACTCCACCTTGCGTTCGGACGCTTCGTATTTCGGCCCGTCGTACATGATCGACTGGCTGTGGAGCGAGGCCAACGGCATGACGATCGAGACGGTGCTGATCAACTGCCACTACCCCGTCACCGAGAACTCCTTCGTGCTCCAGTACGGCGCGATGGTGAAGAAGCCGACCGGCATGTCCGATGAGGACGCCAACGCGATGGCCGCGCAGTTCGCCCACGGCGTCGAAGTCGGTTTCGAGCAGGACGTGGCGATCTGGAAGAACAAGGCGCCCATCGACAATCCGCTGCTGTCGGAGGAAGACGGGCCGGTGTATCAGCTGCGCCGCTGGTACAAGCAGTTCTACGTCGACGTCGAAGACATCACCGACGACATGACCAAGCGCTTCGAGTTCGAGATCGATACCGAGCGCGCCGTCACGAGCTGGGAGGCCGAAGTGGCCGACAACATCGCCCGTGGCGCCGTCATCACCACCTAATCCCCCCGCGCATACGACAGGAACTAGTGCCCCGATGAACAAGGTTCTCGACAACATCACGGCCATCGCCGACCAGCTGCGCGAGCAGTCCCCTGAGGCCGAGCGCCTCGGGAAGCTGCCCGACGAGACGGCGAAGATGCTGAAAACCGCCGGCCCGATCAAGCTGCTTCAGCCCAAGAAGTACGGCGGTTTCGAAGCGCACCCGCGCGAATTCGCCGAAACGGTCATGGCCGCCGCGTCGCTGGACCCGGCGACCGGCTGGATCTGCGGCATCGTCGGTGTGCATCCGTGGCAGCTGGCCTTCGCCGATCCGAAGGTGCAGGAAGAGGTGTGGGGCGCCGACAACGACACCTGGATGGCCTCGCCGTACGCACCCACCGGTATCGCGCGGCCGGTGGACGGCGGCTACATCTTCAACGGCCGCTGGCAGTTCAGCTCCGGCACCGACCACTGTGACTGGATCTTCCTCGGCGCGATGCTCGGCGACACCGACGGCAATATCGCCACCCCGCCGACCATGCTGCACATGATCCTGCCGCGCAGCGACTACACGATCGTCGAGGACTCGTGGAATGTGGTGGGGCTCAAGGGCACCGGCTCCAAGGACATCATCGTCAAGGATGCCTTCGTGCCGTCCTACCGGGTGATGAACGGCGATCACGTGATCGACGGCACCGCCCAGAAGGAGTACGGGGTCACCGAGACGCTGTACAAGATGCCGTGGTCGAACATGTTCCCGCTCGGCATCACCTCCGCGGTGATCGGCATCGCCGAGGGCGCGCTGGCCGCGCACCTGGATTACCAGCGCGACCGGGTCGGTGCTCAGGGCACCGCGATCAAGGACGACCCGTATGTGCTGTTCGCGATCAGTGAGGCGGCGGCCGATATCAATGCCGCTCGGCAGGAGCTGCTGGCCAACGTCGACAAGATGTGGGATCTGGTCGACGCAGGCAAGGAGGTCTCCTTCGCCGATCGCGCCGCCGGACGACGCACCCAGGTGCGGGCGGCGTGGCGCGCGGTGATGGCCGTCGACCAGATCTTCGCCCGCTCCGGCGGTAACGCCCTGCGGATGGACAAGCCGCTGCAGCGGTTCTGGCGCGACGCCCACGCCGGCCTCAACCACGCGATCCACGTGCCGAGCACGGTGTTCCACGCGGCGGCGCTCGGTTCGCTCGGCGTGGAGCCGCCGCAGCATCTGCGCTCGATGATCTGATCTCGCGATACCAAGAAGGACAACAGTAATGACTGACATCAAGAGTCTTGGCTACGTCAAGATCCAGACCAACGACATGGACCGCTGGCGCAAGTTCGCCTTCGAGGTGCTCGGCTTCGCCGAAGGCAGCGGACCGGACGAGAACGCCCTCTATCTGCGGATGGACGAGCGGGCCGCCCGGATCGTCATCGTGCCGGGCGACACCGACGAAGTGGTGACCATCGGCTGGGAGGTGCGCGATCACGCCGCGCTGGTGCGCGTGCAGGAAGCGGTGTCGGCGGCCGGTGTCGCGGTCAAGCCGCTCTCGGTCGAGGAGGCCGACGCGCGCCGGGTCGAGGAGGTCATCACCTTCGTCGATCCGACCGGAGCGACCGTCGAGGTGTTCCACGGCGCGGTGCTCGATCACAGCCCGGTGGTGACCCCGTTCGGCGCGAAGTTCGTGACCGGCGCACAGGGCCTCGGTCACGTGGTGCTGCCGACCATGGACCCCAACGGCGCCTTCGAGTTCTACACCGAGGTGCTCGGGTTCCTGCCGCGGGGCGCGTTCCGTATCCCGGCGCCGCCGGAGTTCGGGCCGGTGCGGATCCGGTTCATGGGCGTGAACGAGCGTCATCACAGCCTGGCGCTGTGCCCGGCACCGCACGGCGGTGCGCCGGGTCTGGTGCACATCATGGTGGAGGTCGATTCGCTCGACGCGGTGGGCCAGGCGCTGGATCGGGTCGTCAAGGACGGTTTCTCCGTCTCCTCGACGCTGGGCCGCCACACCAACGACAAGATGGTGTCGTTCTACGTGCGCGCCCCCGGCGGCTGGGATATCGAATTCGGCACCGAGGGCATGCGCGTCGACGAAAAGTACTACAGCGCAGAGGAAATCACCGCCGACAGCTACTGGGGCCACGACTGGTCCGGTAGCGAGCCGCTGGCCGCGATGTAATCACATACCGCTCCCCTCCCCGACCCCGGGGTTTCAGTCGTCACGGCTGAAACCTCGGGGTCGTTGTGATTTACATCACTGTGTCCGATTTGTGTGACAGCGCCCACAAGAGCATGGTATGAATAGTCATATGCCTAATAGAAATATCCCGTTGGGCATCAGCTCGTAGACCCGCAGGGAGGGCCACATGAACACACAGGCCGACGCCGCCACCCCGAGCGCTGTCCTGGACCGCGTCTCGCTGGTCCTGGACGCCTTCGACGGACCGGGCAGGCTCACCCTCGCCCAGATCGTGCGCCGGACCGGGCTACCCCGGTCCTCGGCGCACCGCATGCTCGAACGACTCGTGCAATTGCGCTGGCTGCGCCGCGAGGGCCGCGACTACGAGCTGGGTATCCGGCTGGTGGAACTGGGCTCGCTCGCCGTGCACCAGGATCGGCTGCACCGCGCCGCGATGCCGTTCCTGCACGAGCTGTACCGGGCCACCGGCTTCGTGGTGCATCTGGCTGTGCTCGACGGCCCCGACGTGGTGTACCTGGAGAAGATCGGCGGCCGGATGGCGGCCGCGGTGCCCACCCGCATCGGCGGACGCAGGCCCGCGCACTGTACCGGCGTCGGCAAGGCCATCCTGGCCTACTCCGACGAAGACCGCATCGCCGCGCTCGGTACCGGCGTGCTCAACCGCAGCACCAAGTACTCCATCTCCAACAAGGCCCAGCTGCGCGCGGAGCTGGACAAGGTCCGCGCCCACGGCATCGCGCACGAGCGCGAGGAGTCGCTGCCGGGATTCGGTTGTGTAGCGGCACCCATCGGCAATATCGGCGAGGCCATCGCCGCGGTGTCGGTGTGCGGTCCGGTGGATCGGATGAACTTCGACTACCGCCTCACCGCACCGGTGCGCACCACCGCGCTTGGCATCTGGCGCAATATCGAAGACGGTATGTCCCGCGTGCATCCCACGTTGCAGCAGTCGCGCCCGCTGCGCGGTGGACCTGCGATGCGGACGCCGGCCGCTGCAGGCCGGCCGCTGGAATACGTGTAGCTCGTCCGGACCGAAAGACGGTGTGACCCATGAGTACTGAGGACCGGATCGAACTCGTGCCCGAAGTGGCGGCGCTGCTGCCGATGCTCGACGCCGGATTTCCCGCGGTCGAGACCATGACAGGAGCACAGGCGCGGGCGGCGATCCGGGCGCGGTTGCGGCTCCCGGACGAGCCCGAGCGGGTGGCCGAGATCATCGAACGAGAGCTGGCCTCGGGCGGCGGGGTTCGGGTGTATCGTCCGGCCACCTCGTCCGTGGGGCCGGTGCCGATCATCGTGTTCGCACACGGCGGCGGGTTCGTGTTCTGTGATCTGGACACCCACGACGGGCTGTGCCGGTCGATGGCCAACGGGGTGGGCGCGGTGGTGGTCTCGGTGGACTACCGGCTCGCGCCGGAACATCGCTGGCCCACCGCGGCAGAGGACGTCTACGCGGCGACACTGTGGGCTGTCGAGCATGCGCGCGAGTTCGGCGCCGACCCGGCGCGGCTCGTCGTCGCCGGCGACAGCGCGGGCGGCAACCTCGCGGCCGTCGTCGCCCTGATGGCCCGTGATCGTGGCGGGCCGGTCATCACGGCGCAGGCCCTGCTGTATCCGGTGCTCGCCGCCGATTTCGGCACCGAGTCCTACACGCGCTTCGCCGAAGGTTTCTACAACACCCGTGCCGCGATGAGCTGGTACTGGGATCAGTATGTTCCCGATCTCGCCGACCGCAGCCATCCGTACGCGAGCCCCGCGGCGGCCGATCTCGCCGGGCTGCCGCCTGCCATCGTGGTGACCGCGGGCTGCGATCCGCTGCGCTCGGAGGGCGATGCTTTTGCCCACGCCCTCGCCGAGGCCGGCGTCACGACCGTGCATCGGTGCTACGAAGGCGCCATCCACGGATTCATGACCATGCCGGTGCTCGAACTGGCCGGTCAGGCATGTAAGGACGTGTGGGCCGATCTCACGCGACTGACCCGGTCCGACGAGAGCTAGCCTCCGTCGCTCAGTCCGAACCGTCGGATGTGGCAGGGCGGCACTCGGCGATTTCGTGCGCGAGCGGGTGGCCGGCCGAATACTGCCGCCGCCACCTCGGCGCGCCACCGAACCCTTCGCACTCGAGCACGGTGCCCGAGTGCGAAGGGTTCGTTCAGTTCTCGACCGCGCCCTCCGATTCCTGCACCCGCTGTTCGACCTCACGCCAGCGTCCCGGCGTCGGATGCGGGTATTCGGACCTGTCGTCGTGTTCGGCCTTCACCAGGATCGAATCGGCCGCGTCGATCTGTTCGATCAGCTCCTGAGCGAGATCGCGTTCGGCCGCGTAATGGCGCTCGGCCCACTGCAAGACGATCTGCGAATAGGCCCAGCCGGGTTCGGATTTGGCGGCGGCGGAATCGATCGCGGCCCGCTTGCGCAGCCGGTCGATATCCTCGATGTGATCGCGCAGGATTTCCTTGAGCCGCTCCGGCGAACTCAGATGCCCGAACATGATTCGCAGCATCACGTGGTGTTTGAGCACCGGCTTGTCGACCGGCGCCTCATTGCACCACTGGGTGACCGCGGCGCGGCCTTCGTCGGTGATGCGGTAGAGCCTGCGCCCGCGCATGGCGTTGTCGCTGTCCACCCGTGAGGTCGCGTAACCCTGCTTCTCGAGCTTCTTCAGCTCCGAGTAGATCTGGCTGTGTGAGGGGCTCCAATAGAAGTACCGGATACTCCAGTCGGCCCACTTCTTGAGGTCGTAGCCCGAGATCTCTTCCTCATAGGAGAGCATGGCGAGCACGGCCCAACTGGTCGGCGGGAGATTGACCAGGCCGATTTCCGGTTCACTTGATGCCACCGGCAAATGCTAGCAACCAGGCAAATCCCCCGTACCCGCCGAACAACCGCTGACCGGGACGGCACATTGAGACTTCCACCGTGCACACTCGATGCTGGAGTTCGACAGATCTTCGGGAGGACCCCACGCATGAGCGCAGACAACATCGTCATCGAACCGGGCTGCCCAGGCCCCGCCGCCCTACGCAAGGTGCTCGGGCACTTCGCCACCGGTGTCGCGGTGATCGCCGCCCACGACGGCACCCGGCCGCTGGGCTTCACCTGCCAGTCGGTGGTCTCGGTGTCGCTGGATCCGCCGCTCGTGTCGTTCTGCCCGGCCAAGACCTCCACCAGCTGGCCGCTGCTGCGGTCGGCGGGATCGCTGTGCATCAACGTGCTGGCCCACGATCAACGCGAGCTCTGCCGCCAGTTCGCCGTCAGCGGCAGCGACAAATTCGCCGGGATCGACTGGACCCCCGGCGCCAACGGTGCCCCGGCGATCGCCGGCGCACTCGCCCACATCGAGGCCTCGCTGGAGTTCGAACACGAGGCAGGCGACCACACGATCGTGCTGGCCAGGGTCACCGAGCTGGCCGCCGACGAGAGCGGACGGCCGCTGCTGTTCTACAAGGGCACCTTCGGCGGTTTCGCCGACTGAACCCCGACCGCCCCCGGACGACGAAACGGGTGGTTGTACCGACTCCGCCGGTACAACCACCCGTTTCGCTTATCTGTCAGCCCGCGATGACGTCGAACCCCTTGTATTCCGCGGCCGCCACCTCGGCGATGATCTCGCCGTAGACACCGAACCCGCCGACGAACGGCATGAACACCCGCGGCTTGCCCGGCACATTGGCGCCCAGGTACCAGGAGTTCGCGGTGGGCATGAGGGTGCGCGCGGCGCGTTCGGCGCATTCGGCCACCCAGGCCTCCACGGCCTCGGGCCTGGCCTCCAGCGCGGTCGCGCCATTGCGGTCGAGGTAGTCGATGGCTCCGGCCACCCAGTCGACGTGCAGCTCCGAATGCAACACCATGTTCGCCAGCACCGACGGGCTGCCGGGACCGGTCAGGTTGAACAGATTGGGGAAGCCCGTGACGCCGAGCCCGAGATAGGTTTTCGGGCCGTCGCTCCAGGCGTCGTTGAGGGTGCGGCCGTCGCGTCCGACGATGTTGAGCTTGGCGACCGAACCGGTCATCGCGTCGAAACCGGTGGCAAGCACCAACGCGTCGAGCGGATAGTAATCCGCAGTGGTGTGCACGCCGCCGGCATCGATGCGTTCGATGGGGGTGGCCCGCAGGTTCACCAGCTCCACATTGTCGCGGTTGTAGGTCTGGTAGTAGTTCGTATCGGTGCAGATGCGTTTGGTGCCGATCGGGTGATCCTTCGGGATCAGCAACTCGGCGACCTCGGGATCGTCGATCACCGCACGCACCTTCTCCTCCCAGAACAGCCGGGCGGTGTCGTTGGCCTCACGGGTCACCATCTGATCGGGGAAGGTCTTGCTGAACAGCACCCCACCCAGCTCCCACCGCTTCTGGTAGGCCGCGCGCCGCTCCTCCTCCGAGACGTCGAGCGCGGATTTCGGATGCGGTTGATGGGGTGAGCCACCTCCGCTGATCATCGACAGCCTGCGCCGCTCGGCGTAGTTCGCCTTCTGGGCGCGCCGGGTTTCCTCATCGAGCGGCACGTTGCCGGCCGGCACGCTGTAGTTGGGCGTGCGCTGGAAGACGTGCAGGCGCTCGGCCTGTTCGGCGATGCACGGAATCGCCTGGATCCCCGAGGAACCCGTGCCGATCACGCCGACGCGCTGCCCGGTGAAATCGACGCCGTCGTGCGGCCACTGCGAGGTGTGCAGCACCGGGCCGGCGAAATCGGCGAGGCCTTCGATGTCGGGAGTGTTCGCATTCGACAGCGGGCCGACCGCCAGCACCACGAACCGCGCCGACACCACCGTGCCGGTGTCGGTGCGCACCTCCCAGCGCAGGCTCGACTCATCGAGCACGGTATCGGTGACGCGCGCGCCGAACTCGATGTCGCGGCGCAGGTCGAAGCGGTCGGCGACGTGGTTCAGGTAGGCGAGGATCTCGGGCTGGGTGGCGTATTTCTCGCTCCAGTTCCATTCCTGTTGGAGGGCCTCGTCGAAGGAGTACGAGTAGTCCACACTCTCGACGTCGCAACGCGCGCCGGGATAGCGGTTCCAGTACCACACGCCCCCCACGCCGTCGGCGGCCTCGAAGACCCGCACGGTCAGACCTTGCGAGCGGAATTTGTGCAGCGCGTACAGCCCGGCGATGCCGGCGCCGACGACCACCACGTCGACGCTGCTCGGGACGGTCTCTACAGACGTTGGCGTCTCGGCGTTCACATGCCTACCTTTCGAAGAATCTCCGGTTCTCCTGCGACGCTAAGTACTGCGCGGGCCCTTCGAGCAGGCGTTCTCCCGCTGACCGGCACGTTCACCGCAGCCGCCGCCACGTTCCCGGTGACCGGGAGAACCGCGCCGCGAACCCGGGCGCGCGGCCTAGCGTCGAGGTGAGCAAACGCACAGGAGGACTCACAGTGGTGGACTGGAACGACGAGGTGGACGTGCTGGTCGCGGGCTCGGGCGGCGGCCTGGCCGGCGCCTACACCGCGGCCCGCGAAGGGCTGACCGTCGCGGTGGTCGAAGCGACCGACAAGTTCGGCGGCACGACCGCTTATTCCGGGGGCGGCGGGATGTGGTTCCCGTGCAATCCGGTGCTGCGCCGCGCAGGCACCGACGACACCATCGAGGACGCGCTCACCTACTACCACGCCGTGGTCGGTGACCGGACCCCGCGCGAGCTCCAGGAAACCTACGTGCGCCGCGGTGGTGACCTCATCGAATACCTGGAATCCGATGAGCATTTCGCGTTCGAGATGCTGCCGTGGCCGGACTATTTCGGTAAGGCGCCCAAGGCCAGACTGGACGGGCAGCGCCACATCATGCCCACCCCGCTGCCCGCGTCCGCGCTGGGTGAGATGCGTGAGCAGTTGCGCGGGCCACTCGATACCGACCGGCTCGGCGCGCCGCTGCCGGACATGCTGATCGGCGGGCAGGCGCTGATCGGGCGGTTCCTGCTGGCGCTGTCGTCGTATCCGGACGTGCGGCTGTACCTGAACACGCCGCTGGTCGAGCTGGTGATCGAGGACGGCGCCGTCGTCGGCGCGATCACCGAACGCGAGGGCGAGCCGTTCGCGATCCGGGCCCGCAAGGGTGTGGTGCTCGCGGCGGGCGGGTTCGAGCAGAACGACGAACTGCGCAAGCACTACGGCGTACCCGGCGAGGCGCGCGACACCATGGGGCCGTGGGGCAACCAGGGCAAGGCGCACAAGGCGGGTATCGCCGCCGGCGCGGACACCGATCTCATGGATCAGGCATGGTGGTCGCCCGGTCTGACGCATCCGGACGGGCGGTCGGCGTTCGCGCTGTGGTTCACCGGCGGCATCTTCGTCGGCCAGGACGGCAAGCGCTTCGTCAACGAATCCGCGCCCTACGACCGGCTCGGCCGCGACATCATCGGCAAGCTCGACGACGGTTCGCTCACCCTGCCCTACTGGATGATCTACGACGACAAAGAGGGCGAGGTGCCGCCGGTCAAGGCCACCAACGTCTCGATGGTCGAACCGGAGAAGTATGTGGCGGCCGGCCTGTGGCACACCGCCGACACACTGCCCGAGCTGGCCGAGAAGATCGGCGTGCCCGCCGATGCGCTGGTCGCCACCGTGCAGCGGTTCAACTCCTTCGTCGAGACCGGCGTCGATCCGGATTTCGGGCGCGGCGACGAGGCCTACGATCGCGCGTTCTCCGCCGGTGAACCCCCGCTGGTATCGATCGAGCAGGGACCGTTCCACGCCGCCGCGTTCGGCATCTCCGATCTCGGCACCAAGGGCGGGCTGCGCACCGACAGCGCCGCGCGGGTGCTCGGCCGCGATGGCGAACCGATCCCCGGGCTGTACGCGGCGGGCAACACCATGGCGGCCGTCAGCGGCACCGTCTACCCCGGCGGCGGCAACCCGATCGGCGCCTCCATGCTGTTCAGCCACCTCGCCGTGCGCGACCTGCTCGGCGCCTGACCACAACCCCGACCCCAGAATTCCGGAGGAGCCTCGATGGCCTCAGCAGATGACATCCGCGCGGCGGTCCGCCGCTACCTCGACACCGTCGCGAACGGTTCCGCGAAGGACATCGCGGCGCTCTACGCCGAAGACGCCACCGTCGAGGACCCCGTCGGCAGTCCGCCGCACATCGGGCGCGCGGCGATCGAAAAGTTCTACAGCGCACTGGAATCGGTGCGGGTGACGACCGAACTGCACAACGTGCGCGTCGCCGGCGATCAGGCCGCCTTCGGATTCCGGGTGGTCACCGACACCGGTGATCAGACCATCATCATCGAACCCATCGACGTCATGACCTTCGACGAGAACGCACGGATCACCAGCATGCGCGCGTTCTGGTCGCCTGACGACATCAGCCTCGGCTGAACCGAACACGCCGAACGCGCCGCGGGTGCGTTGACGAGGAGCATCCAGATGCAAGCGATACAGTGCGGCACATGCGGTAACCGCGTCCTGGTGGAGAAGTTCAGTCCGAGCCATACCAGTGTGCAATGGCTCGACGATGCCGAATCGGCCTGCCCGGAATTCGCCCGGCGGGCCGCGCTCGGCGAGCACAGCAAATGGATTCCGACCTGCCCGGCGCTGCGCGATTCGATCGAGGCCGCGGTCGTCAAGGGCGCGTTGGCCACCGATGAACTACGGCACGAACCGGTTCCCGGCCGGATCGGCTGACCCACCCTTTTCAGACGAGGAGAATTCATGAAGCGATTGGAAGGCCATCGCACGCTGGTGACCGGCGCGGCCTCGGGTATCGGGCAGGCCACCGCACTGCGCCTGCTCGACGAAGGCGCCGCGGTCGTCGCGGCCGATGTGTCCGCCGACGGGCTGGCCGCCACCAAGGCCGGCGCCGACGAGCGCGGGACCGCGGACCGGCTCACCACCCTCACCATGGATATCGGCGCCGAGCGGTCGGTGGTCGACGGTGTGCGGACCGCGGTGGAGACGCTCGGCGGCCTCGATTCGGTGGTGAACGCCGCGGGCATCCTGCGCGCCTCGCATACCGAGCAGACCGGTCTGGATCTGTGGAATCAGATCATCGGCATCAATCTCACCGGTACGTTCCTCGTGGTCCGCGAAGCGCTGCCCGCACTGCTGGCCAATCCGCGGTCCTCGGTGGTGAATTTCAGCTCCACCTCGGCGGCGTTCGCCCACCCGTACATGGCCGCCTACGCCGCGAGCAAGGGCGGAATCCAGTCGTTCACCCATGCGCTCGCGCTGGAATTCGGCGGCAAGGGATTGCGCGCGGTATGTGTGGCGCCGGGCAGCATCAAATCCGGAATCACCGACGCGACACCGGGTTACGTTCCCGCGGACGCCGATTGGTCGTTGTTCGCCAAACTGTCGCCGGTACTGCCGACCAACCTCGAGTCGGGCGGTGCGGGGATGGGTGATCCGACGGCCGTGGCCGGCGTGATCGCCATGCTGGTATCGGAAGACGGTGCGTTCATCACCGGTACCGAGATCCGGATCGATGGAGGTACGCACGCGTGAGCTGAGCACGCCCGGATATCGCGGTATTCCGTTTCGCCGAGGCGCGAACCGGAATCGCGCGCCCGATCGATGCCCCCGTGGACACCTGGTGTCCGCGGGGGTTTCGTCGTTTCCGGCCACGAGCGTGAATTCATCGGATG
The DNA here is from genome assembly GCF_010858045.1 of Nocardia cyriacigeorgica. Classification (GTDB taxonomy): domain Bacteria; phylum Actinomycetota; class Actinomycetes; order Mycobacteriales; family Mycobacteriaceae; genus Nocardia; species Nocardia cyriacigeorgica_E. Next base: position 228,063 of record NZ_JAAGVC010000007.1, on the reverse strand, counting down.
TGATACACGTGTAATTCGCTGCTCAGCACGGTTTTTCGGCTACCCGATCTGCCTATCAGTCATATTGGTCTCCCAGTGGGTGGGATATCGGGCACTGCGACACGCCCAGGGAAAGTGTGATGTCGGTTACGCATTCCGATCGATTCGTCGAATGCGAGAACCACCCCCGAAAGGACCGCAGATGGTCGCTCCCACCCCCACACCCGACATCGCGCAGCGCTGGACCCCGCGCCTGATTCTTTCCCTCGCCTCGATCGTGCTCCTCCTGGAAATGCTCGCGGTGAGCTACATGATGATCTCGACGGCGCTACCGTCGATCGCCGCGCATTACCAGACCACACAGGGCGCCTGGCTGCTGACGTCGTTCCTGCTGGTCGGAGCCGTCACCGCGCCGCTGATCGGCAAACTCGCGGACATGTACGGCAAGCGCAAAGCGCTACTGGGCTGCGTGACCGTGGCGGCGGCGGGATCGCTGCTGTCGGCCGTCGCCGGCAGCTACGCGGTGCTCATCGCGGGCCGCGCGCTCACCGGTCTGCTGGTCCCCTGCCTGTTCCTGAGCTACTCGCTGATCCGGGACGTGTTCCCGGCCAAGACGATCGCGCTGGCGGTGAGCATCGCGACCAGCGGCATGGGGTTGATCGCGATTCCCGCGCCCTTCCTCACCGGGTGGCTGATCGACACTTTCGGGTTCCGCAGCATCTTCTGGTTCTTCGTGATCGGTCTCGCCGTGCTCGGCGCGCTGATCTTCCTCACCACCGCCGAATCGCCGGTGCGGCTGCGCTCGCGGCTCGATCTGCTCGGCGCGGTGCTGCTCGGTGGCGGTATCGCCGGCGTGCTGATCGCGGTGAGCTTCGGGCCCACGTGGGGCTGGCGTGACAGTTCGACCCTGGCCTACCTCGCCGGCGGTGTGGTGCTGCTGCTGGCGTGGGCGGCGACCGCGCGGATGATCCGGGAACCGTTGATCGACCTGGACGTGCTCGGCCGCCGGCCGGTGCTGCTCACCACGATCGGCGCCGGACTCTGCTACGGCTCCAGCGGCCTGTTCACCATCCTGCTGCCGATGCTCGCCATGACACCGGCGGCGCTCGGGCTCGGCTACGGATTCGGCGTCAGCGCCGAAGGTTTCGCGATCTTCCAGGCGCCGGTCGGCCTGATGGTCGTGGTCGGCGGCGTGCTCGTCGGCCTGCTGGTCGGCCGCGGCGACGTGCGTCCCCGCATCCTGATGACCTGCGGCATGCTGCTGATGGCCGTCGGTTTCACGCTGACCGCCTTCGTGCACGACAGCAAGCCGCTGCTGATCGTCTTCGCGGGCATCTTCGGCACCGGTATGGGCATGGCCTACGCCTCCATTCCGAACCTGCTGATCGAGGCCGTGCCGCCGCAGCTGCAAGCCAGCACCGCGAGCATCGTCGGCGTCTCGCAGAGCGTGTTCCCGGCCGTGCTGCCCGTCATCGCGTTCACGGTCATGAACAATTCCTACATCGCACCGATCCCGCCGGAGATGACCCAGGGCGCGGTGTTCTACCTCGACCGCGGATTCACCATCGCCTTCCTCATCGGCGCCGCGACCGCGGTGATCGGTGCGATCGTCGCGGTGGCCCTGCCCCGCCGGATCGTCCAGCTGTCCGCACCGAGCGCGACGGTGACCGATCCCGGCGAGGAAGGATTGGTGTTCGCGCACTGAGTGATCCGCGCCGAGCCGGCCGTGCGTGCGCGCGGCCGGCTCGCTCACGCGTTGGACCCGCGCTGCCGTGAGCCACCGGTGCGCCCGCTGACCGGAACAAACCGGCCGGAATCGGGCGGGCGAGTGGCAACGTGGGGGTGAACGACTGAGATGGAGGTTGGGTATGTCATCGGACCTGAGTTATGAGGGCACGCTGCGGGAGGTGCGGACCGAGGCGGGGGTGCTGCGGTACCACGAGGCCGGCGAGGGTGCGCCACTGTTGCTGCTGCACGGGTCCGGGCCGGGGGTTACCGGGTGGCGGAATTTTCGCGGGAACCTCGGGGTGTTCGCGGAGAACTTTCGCTGCCTGATTCTGGAGTTTCCCGGCTTCGGGGTGAGCGACGACTTCGGCGGGCATCCGATGGTGACGGCGCTGGAGGCGGTGGGGCGGTTCGTCGATGCGCTCGGGCTCGATCGAGTCGACATCATCGGCAATTCGATGGGTGGCGGGGTGGCGTTGAATTACGCGATCGCCCAGCCCGACAAGGTCGGCAAACTGGTCACCATCGGCGGCATCGGCAAGAACATCTTCAGCCCTGGGCCGGGTGAAGGGATCAAGCTGCTCCAGGAGTTCACCGAGAACCCGACGCGGGCTCGGCTGATCGAATGGCTGCATTCGATGGTGTACGACCCGGCACTGGTCACCGAGGAACTGATCGAGGAACGGTGGACCCAGGCCACCGATCCGGAAACCCTCGACAGTGCCCGCCGGATGTACAGCAAGGCCGCGTTCACGGCGATGGTGCGCGCGATGGAGGCCTCCGACGCTCCCCCGCCGTGGGCGATGCTGCACAAGGTCAAGGCACCGACACTGCTGACATGGGGGCGTGACGACCGGGTGAGCCCGCTGGATATGGCGTTGATTCCGATGCGCACGATTCCGCGCGCGGAGCTGCACGTGTTCCCGAATTGCGGGCATTGGGCGATGATCGAGCAGAAGGAAGCGTTCGAGTCGGCGGTACGGGCATTCCTGCTGCGTAAGGAGTGACCCCACGCGGGAGACAGTGATCTGACGCAGTTCGGCCCCACCGGGATGGTGGGGCCGAACTGCTCGATGCGCAGGACACTTTCCGAATCGGATCGCGGGAGGGAAAGGCTGAGGCTCCGCGCCCGGGGCCCCAGCGGCGAATCTCTATCGCTGCGTACTCCCCGCATCGACCGGCAAGGTGACAGCGGTGATGTAGCGCGCCTCATCGGAGGCGAGGAACAGCGAGGCGTTCGCGATGTCGATCGGCTCCACCCACGGAATCGACAGCATGTTCATCGACATGGCGGCCTCGGCGAATTCTTCGCGCGTCGGGTTCTCGCGGTCGGGCCGGAAGACCTTGCGCACCATATCGTTCTGGATCATCGGCGTGTCGACGTTGGTGGGGTGCACCGAGTTGACGCGGACCTGGTGGGGCGCCAATTCCTTGGCGAGCGAACGCATCAGCCCGACCACACCGTGTTTGGCGGCGGTGTAGTGGGCCACCCCCACCAGCCCGCGCAGGCCGGCGATGGAGCTGGTGAGGATCATCGAACCGCTACCGCGTTCGATGAGGTGCGGGGTGGCGGCCTTGCAGGTCTGCCAGACGCCGGTGAGGTTGACATCGAGCATCGTCTGCCAGGCCGCCTCGCTCAGCTCCAATGCCGGTGCGCTGGAGGTGATGCCCGCGGTGGCGCAGACGATGTCGAGGCCGCCGAGTTCGGCAACGGCGGCATCGGTGGCCGCACGCAGGGCCGCACCGTCGCGCACGTCGACCGTCGCCGTGATCACCCTCGCACCGGCCGCCTCGACCGCCCGCGCGGTCTCCGCGAGATCCTCCGGCGTGGCCGGCGGAATGATCACGGTGTCGACCGGCGCGCAGATATCCAGGGCGACGATATCGGCGCCTTCCTCGGCCAGCCGCACCGCCTGCGCGCGGCCGATCCCCCGTGCCGCACCGGTGACCAGCGCGACCTTGCCTGAAACCCGTCCCATATCACACCTTCTGAGTCAGTCCGGCATCCACGACGATCTGGGTTCCCGTGACGTAACGGGACTCGTCGGATGCGAGAAACACCACCGCATTGCTGACGTCGACCGGATCGACCCAGGGCACGGGCAGCAGATTGCGTTGCGCGAGCGCCTCGGCCGCGTCCGCCTCGGTCGGATTCGCCAGGTCCGGGCGCAACTTCGCGAACACGCTCGCGTTCAAAATCATCGGCGTGCCGACCGAACCCGGGTGCACGGTGTTGACCCGGATGCCCAGCGGCCCCATCTCGTTGGCGAGCGTGCGCGCGAGCCCGACCACGGCATGCTTGCTGGCCGAATAGTGCGCCGCGTTCGCACCGCCTTTGAGGCCGTTGGTGGAGCTGACAATGACGATCGAGGCGCCGTTCGGCAGATACGGCGCGCCGGCGCGCACGGTATGCCAGACACCGGTGAGATTGATATCGAGGGTGCGCTGCCAGGCGGCGTCGGTCAGTTCCCAGGACGGGCCGAGATCGGCGTAGATGCCGGCATTGGCGACGATCACGTCGAGGCGACCGAGCCGGTCCGCGCCGTCGGCGACGGCGGCGTCGAGGGAGGCCTGATCGCGCACATCGGCGAAGCCGGTGACGCATCGGCGTCCGAGCCCCTCCACGTCCTTCGCGGTGGCGGTGAGACCATCGGCCGAGCCGGCCAGATCCAGGGCGATGATGTCGGCGCCTTCTTCGGCCAGCCGCAGGCAGTGGGTTCGGCCCATCCCGCCCCCGGCGCCGGTGACCAACGCGACCTTGTCCTGCATGCGGTTCATGGGATGCTCCCGGGGAATCGACTGCTCACCGGCGTGACGGTAGGACGCGGCGGCGCGCCGCGCGGTGCGTCGTCCCGGTGAGCGGGCGGTCGAGGGCGGCCTCCCGGCCATCGGGATCGCGAACCCATCGGCCCGCCGGGATCGGCCAGCATGGCCTCGGCGCCCCGTTTCGTGACCGCAGGAGGAAGAAGTGACAACGGCGACTGTTGATCTACCGCGCAGCTCGCGCGCGGTGACGCTGCGGGTGACCGAGGTGATCGAGGAGACCGCCGACGCCCGTTCGCTGGTGTTCGAGATCCCGGACGAGGCCGCGGACCGTTTCCGCTACCGTCCGGGACAGTTCCTCACCTTACGCATTCCGAGCGAGCAGACCGGGTCGGTGGCGCGCTGCTATTCGCTGGCCAGCTCGCCCTACGCCGACGATGCGCCGAAGGTCACCGTCAAGCGCACGGCCGACGGCTATGGCTCGAACTGGTTGTGCGACAACATCTCCGTCGGCGATGCGATCGAGGTGCTGCCACCGTCGGGCACCTTCACCCCTGCCTCGCTCGATACCGATTTCCTGCTCTGGGCGGCGGGCAGCGGCATCACCCCGGTGATGTCGATCCTGCGCTCCGCGCTGGCCGAGGGTTCGGGCCGGGTGGTGCTGTATTACGCCAACCGTGACCAGGATTCGGTGATCTTCGCCGCCGAACTGCGCGAACTCGTGCAGCGCCACCCCGACCGGTTGACCGTGGTGCACCGGTTGGAAACGCTGCAGGGCCTGCCCACTCCCCCGCAACTGGCCGCCTTCGCCGAACCCTTCGGTGCGTACGAATCCTTCATCTGCGGTCCGGCGCCGTTCATGGCCGCGGTGAGCGAGGCGCTGACCGGCGCGGGCTGGCCGCGCGAGCGGGTGCGCACCGAGGTCTTCACCTCACTGTCGGGTGACCCGTTCGCCGAGATCGACGAGGTCGACGCCGACGAGGATTCGGCCGCCGTGGCGGTGGAACTCGACGGCGAGGTGCACCAGATGGACTGGCCGCGCTCGCGCACCCTGGTCGACATCATGCTGTCGAAGGGACTGGATGTGCCCTATTCCTGCCGCGAAGGCGAATGCGGGTCCTGCGCGTGCACGGTGGTCGAGGGCGAGGTCGACATGCCGCCGAGCGCGATCCTCGACCAGGACGACATCGACGCCGGCTACATCCTCGGTTGTCAGGCGCGACCGCGCAGCGACCAGCTGAAAATCCGATTCTGATGACGGCACGCGGAATATTCCCGGTTCGGCGGCGTTCGTTCGAGTTGTTTACTCGAACGAACGACAGGGGCCGCCGATGGTGACGGAGACAGCGGAATCGGCGGTAGGCCTGCGATCGGAACGCGGCGCCGTCCTCGGTTCACTGATGCTGGCCACCTCGCTGGTCGCGCTCGATTCGACGATCATCGCGACCGCCGTCCTCACCATCACCGCCAGCCTCGGCGGATTCGCGCAATTCCCGTGGCTGTTCTCGATCTACCTGCTGGCCCAGGCCGTGACCGTGCCGATCTACGGCAAACTCTCCGACATCGTCGGCCGCAAACCGGTGATCCTGTTCGGGATCGGCGTGTTCGCGCTCGGGTCGCTGCTGTGCGGCCTGGCCGGCAGCATGCTCGGCCTGATCATCTTCCGCGCGATCCAGGGCATCGGCGCCGGCGCCATCCAGCCGATGACGATGACCATCGCCGGCGACCTCTACAACCTCGCCGAACGCGCGAAGGTGCAGGGCTATCTGGCCAGCGTGTGGGCGATGTCGTCGGTGGCGGGACCGCTGCTGGGCGGGCTGTTCGCCGAATACATCGGCTGGCGGTGGATCTTCCTGATCAATATCCCGATCTCGGCGCTGGCGGGCTGGATGCTGCTGCGCAAGTTCACCGAGACCGCGCCGCGGCGGCGTCAGCGGGTCGATTATCTCGGCGCCACACTGCTCACCCTGGGCGCGGGCGCGTTGATCCTCGGGCTGCTCGAAGGCGGGCAGGCGTGGGCGTGGCAATCGCCGATCAGCATCGCGATCTTCGGCGGCGGTGTGGTGATCATCGGCCTGTTCATCTGGGTGCAGCGCCGGGCCGAACATCCGATCCTGCCGCTGTGGCTGTTCACCCGGCGGGTGGTTGTGGCCAGCAGTGCGGTGTCGCTGATGGTCGGCGCGCTGCTACTCGGGCTCACCTCCTACGTTCCCACCTTCGCCCAAGGTGTGCTCGGCACCGGGGCGCTGGTGGCCGGACTGACCGTCGGCGCGCTCACCCTCGGGTGGCCGCTGGCCGCCTCGCAGGCCGGGCGGGTGTATCTGCGGCTCGGCTTCCGCAATACCGCCCTCATCGGCAGCACACTGGCGGCCGTCGGCGCCGCATCGATGCTGCTGATCACCGCGCAGAGCCCGCTGTGGCAGGTCGCGGCCTCCTGTTTCGTCATCGGATCCGGTATGGGCCTGGTGGCCACACCCACGCTGATCGCCGCGCAGACCAGCGCCGAGTGGAGCGAACGTGGCGTGGTCACCTCGGCGAACATGTTCGCCCGCTCGCTCGGCAGCGCCGTCGGCGTCGCGGTGTTCGGCGCCGTCGTCAACGCGCGCATCGGCGATACCGACAGCCCCGCGCCGGACGCGCTCGCCTCGGCGGTGCATCTGGTGTTCATCGCGGTGCTGGTGACCACCGTGCTGACGGTGATCGCGTGCGCGATGATGCCGCGGCGGACCGCAGACAAATTGTGATGGGCCCGAACACCTTCCGCTGAGAGAGCCGGCTACGCACCAAGCGACCCGCGCCCGACCATCGCCGTCGAGGCAGGCGAGCCCGCTCGACTCGGGTGCTGGGCACCCGACTCTCCGCGCGCCCCGATTCACCTCGGTCATAGCGGGTATACGCGGTGGTACGGTCGGAAACACCTGGTGGGCGGGCCGACGATGATGTCGGCCGGACCCCTCACCGGTCCGCGACGACCCATTGCCGCGGCTTCGCCAGAGTTCGACCGCACGACCATCACGGACGATCGAGACTCCGAGGAAAGGGGTTCCCATCATGCTGATCCGCAGGCTCGCCCGACCATTGCTGGCGAGTGCTTTCGTCGTGGACGGCGTCGACACCCTCATGCATCCGGAGCCCCGGGTGAAAACGGCGTCGGCAGTGGTGCAGCAGGGTCATGAGAAGCTGCCGTCGGACGTGGCCCAGAAGCTGCCGAGCAACCCCGACCTGCTGGTCAAGGCGACGGCGGTGACGCAGGTCGCCGGTGGGGCGATGCTCGCGCTCGGCAAGGCTCCGCGGTTGGCCGCGCTGGCGCTGGCCGCCACCGTTGTCCCCGCGACGCTCAGCCAGCAGGACTTCTGGACCGAATCCGATCCCGAGCGCAGAGCCGCCAAACGCACCGCGTTCCTCAAGGACGTCAGCCTGCTGGGCGGGCTGATGATCGCCAGCGCCGACACCGAGGGCAAACCGTCGCTCGGCTGGCGCGGCCGGCGCGCGGCCAAGGGCGCCGCCGCGGCCGTGAGCGCCGCGTTGCCGTTCGGCGCGGCCTCCCAGGACGGCACCGGCGAGGCCCTGCGTCAGCAGCTCCAGCACGCGGCCGAACGCGGTCGCGAAGTCGCGGGCGTGGCGGCGACCAAGAGCGCGGCACTGGCCGAAACCGCCCAGCAGCGTGGCCCGGTCCTGGCCGAGGCCGCCAAGCACCGCGGCGCCGAACTCGCCGAAGCCGCCAGGCATCGCGGGGCCGCGTTGGCCGAGATCGCTCAGCAGCGCGGCGCGGTCCTCGCCGAAACCGCGCAGCAGCGCGGCCCGGTGCTGGCCGAGGCCGCCAAGCAGCGGGGCACCTACCTCGCCGAGACGGCCCAGCAACACGGACCCGAATGGGCCGAGCTGGCCAAATCACGCGGTGCCGAATTCGCCGACGTCGCCAAGCACCGCGGCGCGGAATTCGCCGATGTCGCCAAACACCGCGGTGCGGAGTGGGCCGACATCGCCCGGCACCGCGCCGCCGAACTGGCCGCCGCCGCCCGCGAGCAGGGCGCCCATCTCGCCGACAGCGGGGCCAAAGCGGCCGAATCGGCGCGGGATCAGATCGAACCGCCCAAGCGCAGGTTCTGGCGCACAGCTCGATAGTCGCGGCAGCCGCGTCGTCGCGGTGTCCCGATCGGTCTGGCCGACAGCGCGAGTCCGGTCGGGACATCATGGCGCGCGGCTGCCCCGCGCCGGTCAGGCGAATCCGGCGTGCATCTCCCAGATCAGCAACTCGGCCGCGTCGACGGCGGTGACCCGATGCCCGCCGGTCGCGGTGAGGCGCATGGCATCGCCCGGCGTGAGAGTCCCGTGGTCTTCGACATCGACGCTGCCCGAAGCGACGTACACATGCCCGAACGGTGCGTCCGGGACCGTGATCGAATGGCCGGGATCCAGGCGGGCGACGTGCAGGGCGGCGTACCGGTTCCCGAGGGTGATCGCGGTCCGGTCGCGGTCGCGGCGCATCCCGGAGGCGAGGGTGACCAGTGAGTTCCCGGCGAGTTCGGCCTCGATATCCATCTCCTGGTAGCCCGGCGTCGCACCGGGCGTATCCGGCGGCACCCACATCTGGACCACCCGCAACGGGGTGCGCTGCGGCCAGACGGCGCCGTTGCGCTCGGAGTGCCTGATCCCGGTCCCCGCGCTCATCCGCTGCGCCAGCCCGGGATAGATCAGACCGGAGTTGCCGAGGGAATCCTGGTGCACCACCGATCCCTCGAGTACCCAGGTGATGATCTCCATGTCGCGATGCTCGTGGGTGTCGAAACCCGCACCTGGGTCGACCCTGTCGTCGTTGTGGACGAGCAGGATCCCGTGTGCGTTGGCTTCGAGGTCGAAGTTGCCGGTGGCCGGGAACGACTGCTTGGAGTCGAGCCATTCGTTCCACCAATGGGCCCGCTCGCCCGAGCGCACCACGCGTACATCCGGCATCGGCGTCGTCATCGCAACTCCTCACCTCGCTCCACTGGTATCAATTTCAACTACCTCGGCAATATTCCGCCGGCAGCTGTCACCGCCGGGTAGACGCTTCTTTGTTGCGGGGTCGAGCTCGCGCCGCGCTGCTCTGTGAACCGGCACAACGGACGTGTGCGCGGCACCTCGATCTCGCTAGCATCCGCGCCATGATTCGACTGGCGGCGGTAGTGATCAGCGCGGGCATCCTGGTGACGGGATGTGGTTCGGACGAGGCCGAGACGCCGGCGGCGCCGTCGTGGGATCCGTGCACGGTCTCCGATCAGCTGATCACCGAGGCCGGGTTCGCCGCCGCGTCCAAACGCAAGGATGTCGCGGCGGATACCGGCGACGCCTGGACCGGCTGCGGATGGAGCAGCGCCGACGCCGCCGTGCGCATCCAGTTCGCCGACGACACCGAACTCGCGCAACTGCGCGAGGAGCCGGGCATCGCCGACGTCACCGACACCACCGTCGCCAACCGGCCCGCACTGCGCTTCCACCACTACGGCGACGGCCAGGACACCAACTGCTCGCTCGCGCTCGGCACCGCCGCCGGCGGGGTGGTGCGGATCCGGGTGGACCGCAGCGCCGATCCCGCGGGCGAGTCGAGCTGCACCAGGGTCGAGCGCATCACCGCGGTCCTCGCGCCCGGCCTACCCGGCTGAGCGCCTTCGGCGTCACCAGGAAGAATTCAGCTGTGACCGCTCACAAACAATGTCGTTCACAGACCCGCGCCCGCCCAATCCACTCGGAAAACTCCCCGGTTGCGGTCACGGGCTGGCTAGCGTGTTACCGCACAGTCGCAATCGGGGGGTAGAAGGAGTCACCATGGCCGTCGACAGCGCGATGCGAGCAGCACTCACGGTTTCCGGGCAGCCGATGTCGGCGCCCCTGCAGGACGTTCGCAGCCTATCGCGGCAGATGGTCGGCCATTTCGTGGAGAACGTGGTGCCGTGTGGCACCCTGCCGGGCGACGCCATCTACGGCGACGTCACCACGATCACCCGGGTCTGTCTCGAACTGGCCGTGAGCATGCTCGACGGACGAGATATCCCGGAGAAGACCCGGCGCCTGGAGAACGCCGCGGCCGGCTGGGCGCGTGAGGGCGTCCCGATCGACACCATCCACCACGCCATCCACGAGGGTTTCAAGCTCGGGTTCGACCTGGTGGTGTCGAACGCCTCGGTCACCGACTACTCCAACCTGGTCGACGGCGCCAAGCTGGTGGTGGAGATGCTGGACCGGATGACCTCGGCGATCTCGCTGGCCTATGTGCGGGAATTGCGCGCGGTCGTCAGCGAGCACCACACCGCGGTGCACACGCTCACCTCCGCGCTGCTGGGCGGGCACAGCACCTCGACCATGGCGCGCGAATGCGGGATCGAGATCGCCGAGTCCTACACAGTGCTGGCCATGGCGATACCGGCCCACCCCGACGAGGCGGACCCGACCCTGGACGGCAAGGTGGTGGCCCGGCGCAAGCTGCGCCGCGTGCAGGCGGAGCTGGCCACGCGCTGCGGGGAACGGGCGCTGTCGCTGTTGAGCGTGGACGGCGGCACCATCCTGATCCCGAGCTCGACCTTCGCCGATGACGAACTCGACGAGCTCGTCACCCAGCTGTCGCGCGCCGCCCAGGTACCGATCACCGCCGCGGTGGTGGAATCGCCGACCGCGAATATCCCCGGTGCCGCCGACCAGGCGCACGAACTGCTGGACATGGTGCAGCGGCTGCGCTGCGTGCGCGGGCTGTACCGCTTCGACGATATGGCGCTGGAGTATCAGCTCACCAGACCCGGGCCGGGCCGGGAGTATCTCGGCTCGCTGCTCGACCCGCTCGACGACCACCCGGAACTGCTGGAGACGTTGCAGCGCCACATCTCCAACAACCTGAACCGCCAGCGCACCGCACGGGTCATGCACATCCACACCAACACCATCGACTACCGGCTCAAGCGGATCGCACAGCTCACCGGCTTCGACCCGACCCAGCCCTCCGGTCTGTGGTACCTGCGTTCGGCCCTGGTGGCGCGCACCTACCGTTCGTCCTGATATCCGTCGAACACCGCATGCGCCCGGCTCAGAGAGAACCGGGCGCCGAGCGCAGCTGCGCCACGTAGGCGCGCGAGACGGCCGAGGTCAACGTATCGAGCAGGTCGACGATGAGGCATTCATCGCTGCCGCCCATCCCGAACCCGAGCCGCCGACGGCCCGGATCGCCGAGACCGAGCCCGGTCTTGACGCTGTCGTGGATCACGTGCTGGATCGCCTCCAGCGGCACCTGCTCCCTGGCGCAGCGCGCGGCGGCCCGTTCCAGCCTGGCCATCACCCGCCGCGACGATGGATCCGAGTCGTCGAGCAATACCAACGCCATATCGAGACCGAGTCCGAGCGCGGTACCGAAATCGCTTGCCGCGCGCCGCGCTACCGGGGAGTCCCGCGCCGCCGTGTCGTACGGGACGTCCTCGCTCATCGCATTCCCTCCACCGAATCACCATCGACACCGTCGAACGTATCCCGGTCTATCCGCCGATCCGGCCACATCCCTCGTACTTCGGCAATCCGCCGAATCGACGCGCCACGGAATTGTGAAACGTCCCATTCACACATATCTCGCTTCGTGGTGGCGACAGTGCGGCAACCATCGCTGCCCGGTCGCGGGCGTGCTGCGGGCTCCGGTCGCGTCGATTAGGGTGCGGCGGTGGATACAGCCGAATTGGTCGACCGTGGCAGCTCGATCGCGGATCGACTGACGACGACGCAGGCGGCGCCGCCGTCGTGGTTGGTGCTCGGCGCCGCCGCGGTGGCGCTGGTCCTGGTGGGATACGGGCCGCTGTGGCGGCTGACGCGCAACGTGGTGACGATCGCCCACGAGGGCGGGCACGCGCTGGTGGCGCTGCTGACCGGACGCAGGCTCACCAGCATCACCCTGCACTCGGATACCTCGGGGCTCACCGTCTCGAGCGGCAAGCCCTACGGCCTCGGCATGATCTGCACCGCGCTGGCGGGATATCCGGCTCCGGCATTGCTCGGTCTCGGCTTCGCCGCCCTGCTCGGCGCGAATCGGATCACGCTCATGTTGTGGATCGCGATCGCCGCGCTGGCCGCGATGCTGATCATGGTGCGCAACGTCTACGGCGTCGTGTCGGTATTCCTCACCGGCGCACTGGTTTTCGGCGTGTCCTGGTTCGGCTCGGACACCTTGCAGGCCGGGTTCGCCTATCTCGCGACCTGGTTGCTGCTGCTCGCAGGCATCCGGCCCGTCATCGAATTGCAGCGCACCCGGTCCGGGCGGCGGTCGGCCGAGCTCACCACCGACGCCGACCAGCTCGCGCGCCTGACCCGACTGCCAGGGCTGCTGTGGGTGCTGGTGTTCGCGGCGATCAGCCTCGGCGCGCTCGCGCTCGGGGCGGGATTGCTGCTGTCGGCCACCGCGGGCATCTGCCTGCCGGTGCCGTCGGGAGGCGCCTGCCCCGCCGGTTGATCAGGCGTTGTCCCCCGCTTCGGCGGCGGCGAGTTCGCGCTTCCAGACCCGGAAGCTCTCTTCGGTGCGACCGCGCCGCCAATAGCCGGAGATCGAGGCGAACTCGGCGGGCACCCCGCGTTCCTTGCGGATGTAGCGGCGCAGATTGTGCATCACCGCCTGCGCCTCGCCGTGAATGAACACACCGGCCCGGCCCGGCAGCCACTCGGCGTCACGGACCGCTGCGATGATCGGGGCGTTATCGCCTGCCCGGTCCTCACCGACCTCGTGGGCCGCGCCACCGCGGTGGATCCAGTGCACCTCGAGCTGGGCCTTGGAAACGAAGGCGATCTCGTCGGCGGCGTCGGCGACCTCCACGAAAACCTTGGCGGTCGCGCCGTCGGGCAATGCCTCCACGGCCGCCGAGATGGCGGGCAGCGCCGATTCGTCACCGGCGAGCAGGTGCCAGTCCGCATCGGCGCGCGGAGCATACGCGCCACTCGGACCGAACATCGTGATCTGTTCGCCCACAGTCACATTCGCCGCCCACGGGCCCGCGATGCCCTCGTCGCCGTGCACCACGAAATCGATCGCGATGCGGCGGGCGATCGGGTCCACCGAGCGCACGGTGTAGGTGCGCGCCACTTCGCCGTCGGGGCGGTCGAAGAGCAGTTTGACGTAGGCATCGGTGAATTCGATCGGGGTGAAATCATCGAAGCCGGGATCGCCGAGATGGACCCGGACGAAATGCGGGCCGATCTGCTCGGTCCCGACCACGGTCAAGGTCGTGCGCTTCCTGGCCATCCAGCCTCCCTCGACGAGTTAGGTTTACCTAACCGAACGATACACGAGCCGTCGATCGACCCCGATGTGACTGTATCGCGGCCGTGAAATTCCCGGCGACCACAGGGTTTTGGGATAGTCTCACAGCAGGTCACCGGGGAAGGCGTTGATATGACCGCAGCCACTGTTTTGCGTCCGTTGGCGCCGAGTGAGCAAATTTTCGCATTCGCGGAGGTTTTCGTCGGATATTCGGCGCGGGTGCGCGGCCGGCTGGATCCGGGTGCGCTCGCGGTGGCCTTCGAGGCGGTGCTGCGGGCGCATCCGATGCTCGGAGCGCGGCTGGCGCCGGTCGACGAGCTCGGTCACGTCCTGCTCGCCCCGGACGGCGACGCTCCCGAGCTCACGGTGGCCGACGGGGTGCCCGAGCAGTTGCTGACCGGCGCGGATCCGGATCAGCGGCGGGCAGCGGGCGCATTGTGCGTGGTGCGCGACGGCGAGCACGCGAGCGTCACGCTGCTGACCCATCACAGCATCGCCGACGCCGTGCATTCGCTGGCGATCTTCGCCGAGCTGTGGCGCTGTTACCGGGAGGCGGCCGCCGGGCGCACGCCGGTGCTGCCGGAACGGCCGTATCCGGCGTCGGTGGAAGGCCTGCTGACCGCGCGCGGGATCGTCAAACGTGCCGTACCGGACGCATTGCTGCGTCCGCCCGCGCTGTCGGTCCCGACCTCGGCGGCCGACGACCCCTACCCCACGCTGATCACCACCCGATGCCGGCTCAGCCGCACCGCCACCGCGGCGCTCGTCGACCTGGGCCACCGCACCGGGGTCACCGTGCACGGGCTGGTGTCGGCGGCGCTGCTGCTCACCGAAGCCGCGACCCGCGGCGTGCCGGTCGAGCAGCTACATTACGCGTATTCGGTCGATCTCCGGCGCCGGCTGAATCCCCCGGTGGGTGCCACCGAGGCGACCAACGTGCTCGGCTACACCTCCTACCGGGCGGGCCCCGGCACCGCACCCGGTCTGGTGGGGTTGGCCCGTGGCATCGGCGCCGCCTTGCGCGCGGGACTGGATTCGGGGTTCATCCAGCAGACGCCGTTGCAGATCCCCGAGATGCCCCCGACTCCACAGGGCACGGTGATCGCCACCAACTGGGGCCGCATTCCACCCCTGGCCACCCCGGACGGGCTGCGCATCACCGATTTTCGTTCCACCATGATCGCCAAACGCGACCGCACCGGGCGACGATTACCACAGCCGGGTGGCGGCACCATCATCATCAGCACCTTCGATGATCAGCTGAGCGTCGAGGTCCATCACCCGCCGTCGTTCCGCGAAGAGCAGTTGCCGCGCCTGGCGCGGATCGGCGCGCTGCTCAACGAGGCGACGGGTTGACCCGGTCCCGCACGGTGCGTAATTCGAGCACGGTGATGTCCGACGGCGCCGCCACCCGCACCGGCGGACCCCACGCGCCCGCGCCGCGGGTGACGTAGAGCTGGGTGTCGCCGTACCGTTCGAGACCGGCCAGCGTCGGATTGGCCAGATCGGCGATCAGGTTGCCGGGAAAGAGCTGGCCACCGTGGGTGTGGCCGGATAGTTGCAGGTCGACGCCGTGGTCGACGGCGTCGTGGATGACGACCGGCTGGTGGGCCAGCAGCACGCACGCGCGCGTGGCATCCCGGCCCGCCAGCGCCGCCGCCACATCGGGACCGCGACCCTCGGCCTCGCCTTCGACGTCGTCGACGCCGGCCAGGTCGAACCCCGGCAGCTCGACGCGACTGTTCATCAGCACCCGCATGCCCAGCTCCTGCACATGCTCGACCCATTCGTCGGCGCCGGAGTAGTACTCGTGGTTGCCGGTGACGTAGTAGGTACCGAGGCGCGAGCGCAGCTCGGCCAGCGGCGCGACCGTCGCGCGCAGGTCGGCGACCCTGCCGTCGACGAGGTCACCCGCGACGGCGATCAGATCCGGGTCGGTGCCGTTGACGGCCTCGACCACCCGCCGGGTGAACGAGCGGCCGAGCGCAGGGCCCACATGCAGATCGCTGACCAGGGTGATCCGGAATCCGTCGGCGTCGGCGGGCAGTTTCGGCAGCAGGACCGTCATCCGTTTCACGGCCGGTCCGCTGAGCACGTTGTAGGTGCCGAGCCCGACGGTGCCGACCGCCGCGGCCACCACCGCGCCACCGAGGACGCGGGAGACGAACAACCGCCGGGAGAGGGGATCAGCCGCATCCGTTCCGCTCTCGACGGCGGCCTGCGGGACCGCGGATTCCGCGGGCGCCGGCCCGGCCGCGCCCGCCGGCTCCCCGCCGTCGCCGCGTACCCCGTCGTACCAGCGCATCACCAGCGGCCGCAGCAGTTCCCCGATCAGCACACCGATCAGCAGATAGATCACCAGCGCGGCCCACAGGAAGCCGGGCCAGGACACGATTCGCACGACACTCATTGGGGCGCGGGCGAATTGCGCGACCAGCGCCGCCACCATCAACACCGCCCCGATGACGATGACGCCGGTGCCGAGCCACCAGCCCACCGATCCCGGCCGGGTGGTATCGCGGACCAGACGCCGCCACAGATACCAGTGCAGCGCACCGAGCACCGTCAGCGCGAGCAGACCCATGAGAACCGAGACGACGATCACTGGCGCCTTTCCAACATGCCGGGCATTCGCGTAGAAGAACCTACGCGATGGCGCCGCATGCTCGAAGGGGCACCTACCGCGCTTACATCGAACCCGGCAGCGCCAGCCCACCGATCGCAGGCGGGCGTCCGGGGCCACCGGCATCGGTCAGCAGGCGCTTGAGGATTTTGCCGGTCTCACCGCGCGGGAGCGCACTCAGGAAGGTGACGTCGCGTGGCACCGAGAATCGGCTGAGCCGGTGCCGGATGTAGGTGCGGATCATGTCCGGATCCAGGCCTGCGCCTTCGCGTTTGACCACGAAGGCCGCGAGCCGCTGGCCGAATTCGTCGTCGGGGACGCCGACCACGGCGACCTCGCTGATCTGCGGCAGGTGCGACAGCGCCTCTTCCACCGGACGGGGGAAGACGTTCTCGCCGCCGGAGATGATCATCTCGTCGTCGCGGCCCGCGATGAACAACCGACCGGAGACATCGAAATAGCCGAGGTCACCGGTGTCGAGCATGCCGTCGGCCTCATCGGGCGGTGCGGCGTTGACGTAGCCGTCGAAGAGCATGTGGTTGCCGACGAAGATGCGCCCGGCGGCACCGATCGGCACCGGTTTGCGATCCTCGCCGAGCACCGCCACCTTGGTACCGAGCGGCGGCCTGCCCGCGGTGGTCGGTGAGGTGCGCAAATCCTCCGGTGTGGCCACCGACGCCCAGCTCACCTCGGTGGATCCGTAGACGTTGTAGAGGATGTCGCCGTAGAGATCCATGAATCGCAGCACGGTGGCCCCTGCCAGTGGCGCACCGCAGCTGACCACGTGACGCAGGCTCGAGGTGTCGTATCGCGCGCGCACCTGCACCGGAAGATCCATGATGCGTTTGACCATCGTCGGCACCACGATCAGGGTGACGACGCGATGTTGTTCGATCCGGCGCAGACAGTCCTCGGCGTCGAACTTCTCCGGCAGCACCACCGTGGAACGCAGCGCGGTGCTCAATTGCAGACCGGCCAGACCCCAGGTGTGGAACAGCGGCGCGGGGATGAGCATGGCCTCGTCCATACCCAGCGGGATCCGCGACAGCAACGCGGCGATGGTGCCGAAGCCTTTCGGATGTGGGCGGCGCGCGCCCTTGGGGCGGCCGCTGGTGCCGGAGGTGAGCACGATCAGCCTGCCCGGTTGGCTCGGGCGACGGAACTCGTACTGCCCCATGGCGATCAGTTCGTCGATGGTGGTGCGATCGGGCACCGGCGGCCTGCCGTCGGTGTTGTAGCGCGGGACGTCGGTGTGCAGGTAGCGGACCAGTTCTTCGAGTTCACCGTCGACGAACAGCGCCGAGAGCCGATGCCGCTGCACGATCTCTTCGATGCGCCGCCCGGACAGTCCCGAATTGAGCAGGGCCACATCGACGCCGAGCTTGCCCGCGGCGACCATGGTTTCCACCATGCCCGCGTGGTTGTTCGACAGCAGCCCGATGGCGTCGCCGGAGGTGAGTCCGAGCGATCCCATGGCGCCGGCCAGGGCATTGGTGCGTGCGTGCATCTCGGCGAAGGTGCGGCTGCCGCGATCGTCGGCCACCGCGATGCGGTCGGGCGAATGGACCGCACCCGCGGCGTAGCCGCCGGCCAGGTTGAAGCCCCACTTGCTCAGCGACCGAAGCTGTTTCATGGCCACGTCCGGGCGTCCGGTGTTCACCACTCCGGTGGTCATGACCTGGCGCAGCACGCCGACCTGACGCCGGACCGGCGAGTTCTCCCCGTTGACGACCACCGAGGTGCGCGCGCCGCGCACGATGTCTTCGATGCGACGCAGCCCGGCCTCGGTCCACGCGGTGATCGCACCGTTGGACAGCTTCGCCAGCTGCGGATGCATCCGTCCAGGGCTGAAGTAGGTGACCGAGACGCGGGTGCGCTCCCCCTCCCCGCTCAGCCGGACCGAGGCGAAACTGCCCTGCATCGGGCTGTGCAGCTCCATGCTCTCGTACCAGCGGCCGATCGCCACGCGGATCTGGTGGATGCGAATGCCGGTGTCGGGGGTGCCGACTCGCAGTTCCAACAGCGGGTTGCGGTCGGGCACGTCCAGGCGTTCGGCGGCGCCGATGCCCGCGAACACTCGTGGATAGGTTTGCGCGTCGAGCAGCAGATCCCATACGGCTGCCCGGCTTGCCGCCAATTCAGCGACCACATCGATGACGTCGGTAACCAACTGCGTACATCTTCTCGTCGGCCCGCAACGAACAACTCGGGTCGGCGGGTAGCTACTGTGTAACGTCAGTCACAATACAGCGGGGTTGTGGTTCCCACCACTACCTTTCGGCGCCACCGCAGCCGCCGGCGAGGGCCCCCGAAACCTGTTGCCCGAAGTTCACCACGGCTTTTGGGCCGATCCCGGATCGCGCGCTTGGCCGTTCCCCCAAAGCCGCCCGACCAGCCCTATGACAACTCCCAACCGAATCCGGTGTGACGCCAGCCACATTTTCGGCACACTGGACGTGCCGACCATCGACAAAGGAGAAGCGATGACGAAACCCGATCGCCGCGTGGCGATCACCCACACCGAGGAGATCCTCAACTACTTCGGCAAATGCGGCGCCTGTGGCTATCCCGCACGTGCCGCCACCACCAAGCACATTTTCGACAACGGCGACGAAGAGACCTGGGTGACGGCCACCTGTTCGCTGCCCTGCGGCTGGGCCGATCGGGTCCGGCCCACCACGATGACCGCCGGTCAACGCCGCGGCTGAGCACCCGGCGCGGTGCCGGCCGCGCCCGCCGCCCGCCGGTGCGGCACGATGACGATATGGAACTGCGTATCTTCACCGAGCCACAACAGGGCGCCGATTACGACACGCTACTGAGGGTCGCCAAGGCCGCCGAAGATCTCGGCTACGGGGCGTTCTTCCGATCCGATCACTATCTCGCGATGGGTGATGCCAGCGGTTTGCCCGGGCCGACCGACGCCTGGATCACCCTCGCCGGGCTGGCCAGGGAGACCGAGCGCATCCGCCTCGGCACCCTGGTCACCGCCGCGACGTTCCGTTTGCCCGGACCGCTGGCCATTCAGGTCGCACAGGTGGACCAGATGTCGGGTGGCCGGGTCGAGTTCGGGCTCGGTACCG
This sequence comes from Nocardia cyriacigeorgica, assembly GCF_010858045.1. Lineage (GTDB taxonomy): Bacteria > Actinomycetota > Actinomycetes > Mycobacteriales > Mycobacteriaceae > Nocardia > Nocardia cyriacigeorgica_E. Next base: position 208,631 of record NZ_JAAGVC010000007.1, on the reverse strand, counting down.
GCTGGTTCGCCGAAGAGCATGCCGCGTATGGCATTCCGTTCCCCGACGACAAGTTCGCCCGGTTCGAGGAGCAGCTCGCCGTCATCACCGGTCTCTGGGAAACCAAGCTCGGTGACACCTTCAGCTTCGAGGGCGCGCACTACCAGCTCACCGATTCCCCCGCGCTGCCCAAACCCGCGCAGGACAGGGTGCCGGTGCTGATCGGCGGCAAGGGCGCGCGGCGGACGCCGCGCCTGGCGGCCCGCTATGCCTCCGAGTTCAATGTGCCGTTCTCCTCGCTCGAGGAGACCGCCACCCAATTCGAGCGGGTGCGCGCCGCGGTCGCCGAGCGCTGCCGCCCCGCCGACGACATGGTCTATTCCAGCGCGCTGGTAGCGTGCGTCGGCAGCAGCGACGCCGAGGTCGCGCGCCGGGCCGACGCGATCGGCCGCGAGGTCGACGAACTGAAGGCCAATGGTCTGGCGGGCTCCCCCGCCGAGGTGGCCGACAAGATCGGCCGCTACGCCGAGATCGGCGCCGAACGGATCTACCTGCAGATTCTCGACCTCGCCGATCTGGACCACCTCGAGCTCATCGCCCAGCAGGTGGGAACCCAGCTCTGAGTGCCGCCCGGCTCCTCATGGAACGCGGCTGCGCCGCAGGCTGAACGGATAGTAGTGACCGCAAGACCCTCCGGCTCGACCGTCGCGCCGACTCACCGCAAGGTCGCCGCGGCGACCCTTGTGGGCACCACCCTCGAGTGGTACGACTTCATGCTCTACGGCACCGCGTCGGCGCTCATCTTCGGCAAGCAGTTCTTTCCGTCGATGAGCCCGGCGGCCGGCACCCTGGCCGCGTTCACCACGTTCGCGGTCGGTTTCGGTGCGCGTCCACTCGGCGGGCTGCTGTTCGGGCACTTCGGTGACCGCATCGGCAGGCGCGCCACGCTGGTGGTCTCGCTGATCCTGATGGGTGTGAGCTCGACGCTGATCGGCGTGCTGCCCAACTACGACAGCATCGGCTTCTGGGCGCCGGTGCTGCTGGTGGTGCTGCGGCTGATCCAGGGCGTCGGCCTCGGCGGCGAGGGCGCGGGGGCGGTGGTGTTCTCGATGGAGCACGCTCCCGGTGGGCGGCTCAATCGCTACGCGAGCTTCCCGCAGATGGGGACGCCGGCCGGGCTGGTGCTGGCCAACGCGGTGTTCCTCGGTACCAGCGCGCTGATGCCGGAGGATGCGTTCCTGTCCTGGGGCTGGCGGATTCCGTTCCTGCTGAGTGCGACGCTGGTGGTGGTCGGGCTCGCGGTGCGGCTCACCATCACCGAATCGGCGCAGTACGCGGCTCTGGTGCGGCGCGGGGAGATCGCGCCGTTCCCGCTGCGCGAGGCGCTGCGGGTGGGTCCGGTGCGGCTGCTGCTGATCCTCGGCGCGGCGATCGCGACGTCGGCGGTGGTCTACATCTTCATGGTCTTCACGCTCACCTATGGCACGAAGTCGCTCGGTTTCAGCAGGGATTTCCTGCTGTCCGGGGTGATCGTGTCCTCGGTGCTGTGGTGTCTGACCATGCCGCTGTGGGGTGCGCTGGCCGACCGGGTGGGCACCGCGCGGGTGTTCCTCGCGGGGACGGCGGCGCTGGTGGTCTGGTCGGCGGTGTATTTCCCGCTGCTGAACACCGGCAATGCCGGGGTGGCGTACGTGGCGCTGCTCGGCATGGGCCTGGCGCTGCCGGTCAGCCACAGCGTGGGCGGCATCATCGTGGCCGAGCTGTTCCCGCCCGGTGTCCGCTACTCCGGCACCTCGCTGATCGTCCAGGTGTCGGTGATCCTCGGTGGCGGGCTGGCTCCGATGATCGCCACCGCGCTGTGGACCGCCGGGTCCTCGTCGCTGGCGGTCAGCGTCTACGCCGTCGGGATCTGTGCGCTGAGCCTGATCTGCACGTACGTGCTGTTCTGGATGGTGCCGGGGATGCGGGTCGACCGGGTCGGCGCGGCGGGCGAGGTCGTCGAGGATCGGCAGGCCGTGCACAGCTGACGCCGGATCGGCGAGTCACCGGCCGGACCTGGACGACGGCTCGGCGGCCCGGGTGTTCACCGGTGACCGATCGCCGACCCCGTCGGTAGTCGACCGGGAGCGCGGCGACGGGCACGATCGAAAGGGACCGCTACCGACCCGGAGGTCAGCATGCGCGTACATCAGACCGGACTCATCCCGCCAGTGCGGTCGTGCCGCACCACGGCGACCCGTGGGGCGGCGGCTCTGCTGCTGATGTGCGGCCTGGCGTCATGCGGTGATAACGAGTACGCCGACCGGCCTGGCACCCCACCACCGCCGCTCGCGTCCACGACCGACGTCAGCCGACCGGCGGGCGCTCCGGATCTGGCCGCGGGCGAAGAGGTGGTGCGCGGGATACGGACGCCGTGGGGGCTGGATTTCCTGCCCGACGGCGCCGCCCTGGTCTCCGAGCGCGACACCGGACGGATCCTGCGCGTCGTGCCGGGGCGGCCCGCCGAGCAGGTCTATCAGGTGCCGGGGGTGGTCGCGGGCGGTGAGGGCGGGCTGCTCGGGATCGCGGTGTCGCCGCGATACACCGAGGATCGTTACGTGTACGCCTATTTCACCGCCGAGACGGACAACCGCATCGTCCGGTTCCGGCTCGGGGAGGCGCCGCAGGTCGTGTTCGATGGAATCGCCAAGGCGGGCAACCACAATGGCGGCCGGATCGCGTTCGGGCCGGACGGCATGCTGTATGTGGGCACCGGTGATGCGGGCAGGCGCGCCGCATCGCAGGATCCCGGCAGCCCCAACGGGAAGATCCTGCGCCTCACCCCGGACGGCACCCCGGCACCCGGCAATCCGCGCCCCGGCTCCCCCGTGTACTCGCTCGGCCACCGCAATGTGCAGGGCCTGGCATGGGATTCGACAGGCCGGTTGTTCGCCGCCGAGTTCGGCCAGAACGACGTCGACGAGATCAACCTGATCGAACCCGGTCGCAACTACGGCTGGCCCGAGGTCGAAGGCGCCGGCGGCGCGGGCCGCGGATTCACCGATCCGCTGGTGACCTGGTCCACCACCGACGCCTCACCGTCCGGAATCGCCATCACCGCGAACACGCTGTACGCGGCCGCCTTACGGGGCGAGCGCCTGTGGACCGTTCCGGTGACCGCCACCGGAACCGGCGCACCGGCCGATCATTTCCGCGACGGTTACGGCCGCCTGCGCACCGTGGTGGTCGCGCCCGACGGTGCGCTGTGGCTCACCACCTCCAACACCGACGGCCGCGGCGATATCCGCACCGGCGACGACCGGATCGTGCGGTTCCCGGCGCGCTGACCGCGCCGGGTTCCGCGAGAAACGTGGCGAGACAAACACCTGCCGATCAGTTGTAGGAGTTCGCTACACCGTTGAGCAGGTTCTCGAGCGTTTCGTAGGCCGGAATGTCGACCACGTCGATGAGGTCGCGTGCGACCGGCACATCGTTGGCCTCGGCCACCGCGGTGAACTTCGCGGTATCGCCGGTGCGGAAACCGTGTTCGGCGGCCAGTGCCTGCAATTGCGGGTCGGTGGACAGCAGCTGCCCGACCCGGTCGCCGTCGTCGTTCAGCGGCACCAGCGCGTGCCGGGACAGCACCGTCGGCGACGGGTACAGCAGCACCATCTCCGGCGTGATCCGCTTGTCGACGGCGGCCGCCACATACTGCGCCTCATACGCCCACACCATCGGCGCGGGCCCCATGCCCGCGGCGAGGTACTCGCCGAACGGGCCCTCGGAGGAGTTCTCGGTGTAGCCCTGGGCCAGGAACAGCCGCGAAAGCAGCGGCAGCACATGCGCTTCGGCCGCACCGCCGCGCACCACCGCATCGCCGTTGGCGACATAACTGGCGACGGCCAGGTACATGGCGGCGGAGTTGGAGCTGCGCGGATCAGTGGTGGAGACCAGCACGTTCTTGCGCACCGGGTAGGTGGTGTTGCCCTCGATCTGATCCCATTGCACGCCGCGGGCGACCATGTCCAGGTAGGCCGACATGTCGAAGGTCGGCACCGGGCCGGGCTTCACCACACCCGCGCGGGTGAGCAGGTCGACGATGGGCCGGAAGGTCGCGATCACCATCGGAGACGAGAACGGCGTGTACTGGCGGCTCGCGCCCGTTTCACGCTGAATACGTTCCGCCGCAGGAAGGCTCGATGGAAAGGCGAAATCCAGATTATCGAGTTCCACCGAGGTCGCGATCTGCCGGGAACCGGCGGGCCGCACATTCACGTCGATGCCGTGCTGAGCGAGCGCGTCCACCACCCGCGGGTCGTCGAAGAACGCCATTTTCTCCGAACCGACCACGCCTTCCACCACCGTCAGCGGCGCGGCGGCCGCGGTGGCCGGAGCAGGATCGGAATCGCGGACCGCGGCGACCGCCACCGCCGCGACGACCAGCACGCCGACGACACCGAGGACCGGCACCAGCCGCCCACGCGAGAACAGCGCGGCACGCAAGGTTTCCGGCAGATGACGAGAATCGGAATTCGAATCGACAATTTCGTTATCGGATTTCTCCGGCGCGGTTTCGATTCGCGTGACGACCTTTTCCACGACCGGTTCGGGATCGAGTTCGCGGCGTACGATCCGCTCCACCAGAATGGGCACGAAATCCCTGATCGGTAGTCCGTCGAATCGTTGGTGCGCATTCTGCACCGCACTGCCGACCTGCTCGGGCGTGGCCTCTGGCAAGCTGTCGACCAGGCGATTCTCCAAGTCCCGTATCGCTTTTTCCTCACGGACGGTATCGAGCTCCACCTGTTCTCCTCGGCGCCGGATCAACGGAACGGACGGCATCGGCGCCGCCACGGGCGCCAACCCTACCGCTATATTCGCAGACTCGACACTCGGGCCGAAATAATAGGAGGAAACCTCTTCCCACCGAATTATCTTCCGCCGCTGGTGGCTTCCAGCACCGCCATCGCCGCATTGTGACCGGGGATACCGCTGACTCCCCCACCGCGCTGCGCGCCTGCCCCGCAGAGCAGGACGTTGCGGTGTGCCGTGGCCACACCCCACCGGGCGGCCGGATAGTCGTGCTGGACGCCGTCGGCCAGGTACGGGAAGGCGAGGTCGCGGTGGAAGATGTGGCCGCGGGGAAGGCCGACCTCGGCCTCGAGGTCCAGGGGCGATTTCGCTTCCAGGCACGGTTTCCCGTCGGCGTCGGTGGCCAGGCAGTCCCGGATCGGTTCGGCGAAGACCTCGTCCAGCTGGGCGAGGGTGGCGGCCACCAGGTCGTCCTTGGCGGTCGGATCGTCGTCGAACAGTCGTGCGGGCGCATGCACACCGAACAGCGTGAGGGTGTGCAGGCCCGCGGCGCCGGACCCGAGAATGCTGGGGTCGGTGAGGGTGTGGCAGTAGATCTCGGCGGGCGGGGCCGCCGGGATGCGGCCCGCGGCGGCTTCGGTGTAGGCGTGCTCGAGCTGCGAATACGACTCGGCCACATGGAATGTCCCGGCGAATGCGTCGCGCGGATCGACGGCCGTATCGCGCAGCCGCGGCAGGGAGCGCAGCACCATGTTCACCTTCAGTTGCGCGCCTTCGGGTGGCGGCTCGGCCGGCTCGGCCAGCAACCGGGCCAGCTCGGCGGGAGCCGCGTTCACCAGCACATGCCGGGCACCGACCGCGCCCCCGTCCCACCGGATCTCGGCACGGTTGCCGTCCGTGTCGATGGCCGTCACTCGGCAGTCCGTGCGTAGCTGTGCACCCGCGGATCGGGCGGCGGTGGCCAATGCCGTGGTGAGCGCACCCATTCCGCCGATCGGGACGTCCCAATCGCCGGTGCCGCCGCCGATCACGTGGTAGAGGAAGCAGCGGTTCTGGAGCAGGCTCGAATCGTGGGCGTGGGTGAAGGTGCCGATCAGCGCGTCGGTGAAGACGACACCGCGCACGGTGTCGTCGGCGAACCACGCCTCGATCGTTTCACCGAGCGGGCGCTCGAAAATCGCTTCCCACGTGCGGGGGTCATCGACCGCGCGTTGCAGTTCCGCCCTGGTGGGCAGCGGGCGGGTCAGGGTCGGGAAGACCCGCCGCGCGAGGGTGCCGGTCATCGCGTAGAACCGCTGCCACGCCTCGAATTCCCGGTCCGAACCGGTCAGGCGGGCGAAACTGTCCCTGGTGCGTGCCTGCGAGCCGGTGTCGACCAGCAGTCCGGAATCGCCGACCGGCGTATAGGAGGAGATCCGGCGTCGCCTGGTCTCGAATCGCAGGCCCAGATCGGTGACGATCTGGCGGGGCAGCAGGCTCACCAGATACGAGTACCGCGACAACCGCACATCGACGCCGGGGAAGACGCGCGCCGACACCGCCGCCCCGCCCACCTGAGCGCCCTGTTCGAGCAGCAGCACCGAACGGCCCGCTCGGGCCAGATAAGCGGCGGCGACCAGTCCGTTGTGGCCGCCGCCGACGATGACCACGTCATAGTCGGAGCGCGTCGATGTCATGGGTCACTCGATAGCACGGATAGGGCGGCGCGGGAAGCGTCACCGCACCGCGCGCCGGTTCCGGCGTTCGCGCCGAATCGGCCCCGCCGGAAAGTCCGGCACCTACAGTGGGACCGTCGGACCGCACCGGTCCGATCGGCACACGGTGCAGCGACGCACGGAATGCGTTGGCGCACTGCCTGTATACCGGCACTCGACGAAGGGGATACGCGTGACAGAAGGGCTCCGACAGCACCAGCTCGTGCCGATAGCCGCGGAGAGCCTGGTGATCACCGCGCGGTCGGCGCTGCCGGCGCATCTCGCGGCGATTCTGCTCGGGCCCGATGGCGCCATCCATGACGAGACCGATTTCGTGTTCGGCACCCAGTCCGAGGCACGGGGTCTGCGGCTGGCGGGTCCCGGCATGGCGCCGGCACCGACGCTGCACGTCGAGCTGTCGTCCATCCCGCACGCGGCGACCACCGTTCGGGTCGTGCTGGCATTGGACAATCCGCACCGCACCTTCGCCGAGGCGGACGCACCCGCGGTCACGGTCGCCGACAGCCTGGGTGGCGAGCTGTATCGCAACGACTTCGACGGATTGGGCGCGGTCTCGGCGGTGGTGACGATCGACATCGAACGCAGCGGCGCGGGCTGGGGCATCACCGCCGTCGGACGCGGTCATGCCGGCGGATTCGCCGCGGTGCTGGCCGAGAGCCACGTCCAGGTGGGTTCCCGTCCCGGTACCCGTGAGCAGGTCGACGCCACTGTGCTGTCCGAGGACCGCCCGCTCGGTCTCCTGCCGGGCCAGGTCGTGCGCCTGCGCACCGGCACCGGGCCCACCCTCGATATGGTGCGGCTCGGCCTCGGCTGGGATCCCGTACCCGGCCACACCCTGGCCGGAGGTGCCGCCACCCCCGCCGACCTCGACGCCGCCGCGCTGATGTTCGACCGCGACCATCACCTGCTCGACGCCGTCTACTTCGCCCAGCTCAGCTCCAACGACGGCGCGGTGCGTCATCTCGGCGACAGCATGACCGGGGAAGGCGGCGGCGAGAACGAGGTCATCACCGTCGACCTGTCCCGGATCCACCCGCAGGTGGCGACCGTGATCCTGGTGGTCACCAGCTACCACGGCCACAGCTTCGACAGCATCCGCAACGCCTTCTGCCGCCTGGTCGACGCGGGCACCGGCACCGAACTGGCCCATCTGGACCTGCACGGCGGCGGCCCGCACACCGGCATGGTGATGGCCAAGCTGTACCTGGCGGCCACCGGCTGGAAGATGCAGGCCATCGGCGAACCCGTCTACGCCACCCACCCGGGCGAGGCCGTCCACCAGCTCACCCATCACCTCGCCTGAGTGCTGGCTATCCGGTCACTGCCGCACCGGGCTGTCGGCGCCGGACCACACCGGTAACCGCTCGCCGGACCGGTCCGTCCGGAGCAGCGGCGACCGCCGTGAACGCGGCGGCGACGAACGCGATCTGCTCGGGAATGCGGAACCACAGCGGCGTCGCGGGATCACCGTTCAGCGGCACCGATTCCATCGCGGCATGCACATTCGCCGGGAGCATGACCACGAACAGCAACGCCAGCCCCACGCCCGCGGCCGCACGGGTGGGCGGGTACACCAGCGCCACGGCGCCCAGTAGTTCCAGCACGCCGGTCAGGTACACGAGGAAACCGGCGAACGGCAGGTAGGGCGGCACCATCGCGGTCAGGTCGGCATGGCTCGGCATCGCCTCGACGCTGTCGGGCAGGAAGTGCGCCACACCGGTGAACAGCAGCATCACCGCCAGCCCGTGCGCCAGGCACACGGCCCAGCCGGCGAACCGGGTGACGCCGAACCGGCCGAGCAGCCGGAACACCAGCGTCGGCACGAGCAGGAGCAGGAGGGTTTCGAACATGTCTTCCTCGCATGGGTTGGTGCAGGTACCTTGCCGATCCTGCGGAGCGCCCGGCGCCACGTCAGCGCCGCGCGAACGATGCGGCGGATTACGACATCCGCCTATGGTGTTGTGGTGGATTCGGTCACGCTCGATGCTGTCGACTTGGGCTTGGTGCACGCGCTCCAGGTGGACGGGCGGGCCCCGTTCAGCCGGATCGCCGAGGTCCTCGATATTTCCGACCGCACTGCCGCGCGCCGCTATGCCCGGCTGCGCGCGCACGGCGCGGTCCGGGTCACCGGTGTGGTCGACAGCCGGCGCACCGGCGACGCCGAATGGGTGGTGCGGATCCGGGTGCGGCCCAATGCGGCGGAGGCGGTTACCCAGATGTTGGTGCGCAGCCCCGATGCCGCGTGGGTGACGATCCTGTCCAGCGGCACCGAGATCGTCTGCGTGTTCCGCACCGACCCCGCCCACCCGGCGATCCAGTCACTGGCCCGGCACCGCGACGTGCTCGACGTCGAGGCCCACCGGCTGCTGCGCAATCTCATGACGCAGGCGTGGCGCGGCCGCACCTCGGCGCTGTCACCGGATCAGGTCGCCGCCCTCGATCCACCGTCGGGTGAACGCTCGGGCCCGGTCACGCTGACGGAGCTGGATCGGCGGCTGCTTCCAGCGCTCGCCGTCGACGGCAGGGCGCCGTATCCGAGGCTGGCCGGTGCCTCGGGATGGTCGGAATCGGCGGTGCGCAGGCGTGTGGACGAACTCCGCCGCGCCGATATCGTGCGGTTCGACGTCGAGATCGATGCGGCCGTGCTCGGCTACACCTTTCAATGCCTGCTCTGGCTGACGGTGTCGCCCGCGCGGCTCACCGCGGTGGCCGGCGCACTGGCCGCCGACCCGGAAGTCGCGTTCATCGGCGCCATCACCGGCAGCCACAACCTGCTGGTCTTCGCGGTCTGCCGGGACGCGAGCGCCCTGTTCGACTACGTCGCCGAGCGGGTCGGCGGGCTGCCCGGGATCGACCGGGTGGACACCGCCGACGTCTCGCGAATCGTCAAGCGCGGCAGTTCGTCCCCGTGGCCGGGGCGTGCGCCACATCGCCCGTGATTTCGGTTCCCCACCCGTAATCGTGAAGGTGTCGGCGATCTCGAGCCCGAGCCGCCGCAACGTTGTCGCGGCGGGCATGGTCAGGCCAGCGACGGCGGGTGCCGTCCACGCACCCTGCGCGAACGCCGGGATCAGCAGGCCGGTGTGAAGAACAGTCCGGCCCCACACGCGTCGCGACCGGAGACGAAGAACCCCGCGCTGGTCGTGCGGGTTCGAGTTCTGCTGTCCTCGAAGAACTTTCGGGCGTGATCGGGGTCGCCGACGCGGATGGTCAACGCCGCCAGATATGAAGGCGCCGGCGCCGTTTCGCCCGGCAGCACGCGGGCCGCCGCCGAGGCCGGCACGATCTCGATCCGCGCGCGGCCCCCTTCCAGCACCGTCACCGGTCCGGCGGTCCGGGGCTCGGTGCCGAGGATGTCGCGGTAGCGCTGCGTGATCGCGTCCAGCCGCGTGTCCTCGGCGACGATCACGACCGCCGCCAGGCCGAGGGCGCCATTGGGGTGGTCGAGGTAGCGCGGCTGGAGAACGTATTCACGGGTGAGGTGTTGTGCGACACCGACGTAGCCCTCGGCGGTCGAGCGCGGATCCAGGTGCACCGACCGGGCGCGCAGCGTCGCGGGACCGTTCTCCGTGTCGACGGGACGTTCCAGTTCCAGGACGCCGAAGGTCCGCAGTCCCGCCGCATCGAGCCTGGTATCCGTCGCCGCAGCATCGGCGGTATCCAGGCTCAGGATCCGCAGCCCTTCGAACCGCTCCACCATCTGCTTGGTGTGCCAGGGATCCGGCGCGGATTCATCGACGATGCCGAGTAGCTCGATATACGAGTCGCCGAACAGCACACACATATTCGCGGTGCAACCCGCCGTCAACGGCGCGCCGGGGCGCTCGCTGAGCATATGCCGCGACAGTGGGCTGAGGGTGAAGCCGAACGAGCGGTAGCGCACCGCCATGGCGTCCAGATCGCGGTTGACGATGCCGACGTGGTGGAATCCGGTGATGTCGTTTGCCATGGTCACCATGGTCGGAGCGGGCCGGTCCGCAGTCGCGGCGCCGGGGCACGGACGCCTCGATCCGACACCGAAGAGCCGTCGAGCGACGGATTCGGACGCCGCATCGTCGAACGCACTCACCGCCGCTCGAACGACAACTCACGACCGGAACCTACGGACGACACAGGCGAGTGTGGCCACCGGTGCTCGCCGTCGGCATCGATCAGCGATGTGCGCGCAGATACTCGTCGTGCTCGAGGTCCTCGCGGTAGAAACGTCGCGTGAGCCCGGCCAATCGGGTGATCTCGTTGGTGAGGGCGGCGGGGCCCGCGGGTTTGGCGACGATGGGGTCGCCGGTGCGCACGTAGTAGCGGCCGTCCTCGTAGTCCATCCACCAGAAGCTGCGGCAAAAGGCCGGGCGGGCGTCGACGGCGGGGCCGGGGAAGATCATGATCTCGCCCAGTGAGCGGCGTTGCCGCTGGAATACGCGATCCAATTGCTGGGTGAGGCTGAGTTCACCGACGTTGCGTACGTAGCGGGAGCGGTCGGCGCTCAGGTCCGCGCGGCGCACCTCCACGGCGGGTCGGGTGCCCGCCTTCGCGGGCGGCAAGGCGGCGACGGCCTGCGCGGGCACCTGGTTCGCCGCGCAATTGGTGACGATCACGTCGCCGCCGATATCGGCGGACGTGCCCGGCAGCTGCACCAGCGTCGCGCCGGCGCTTCCGCGCATCGCGCCGTGAAAGCGGTAGGTGCGGGCCATATCCCGGCCGCCGTACCCCTTGACCTCGATGCGCACCTCGGGCTCGCGCAGGAGGGCGAGCACATCCACCAGTTCGGTGGAGTAGTACTTCTCCAGCAGGACGTCGACGGCGGCTTCGCGTTGGCGCCGCAGATCCTCGAAATCGTCGGCGACCGGTCGATAGCGCAGCGGGTACGGCAGCCGGTCGTGGCCGTACGCGGACCAGAGGATCTCGAACTCCAGGCCGGTGAACCGCCAGGTAGCCATGTGCTCACCTCCCCAGCTGACCTTCAGCGCACCCTACCGCCCGGTTCCGGGCGCGGCAACAGTCCCGCGTAGCCGCTGCCCCGTCACTCCTCCACCGGATCCGGGACCGGCTTGGGCCGTCCGGTAATGAGCCCGACCACCGGTTCCACCACCCGCGCGGCCACCGGGCCGAGCACCGCCATCAGCAGCACGTAGGTGGTGGCCAGCGCGGCGAAGCCGTCGGGCACCGCGCCCGCGGCGACCGCAAGTCCCGCGATGACGATGGAGAATTCACCGTGCGCGACCAGCGCGGCGCCCGCGCGGGCCCGGCCGAGCTCGGTGGCGCCGGAGCGCGCCGCCGCCCACCAGCCGGTCGCGATCTTGGTCGCGGTGGTGATCACCGCCAGCAGGACCGCCCAGCCCAGGACCGGCGGGATGGTGGCCGGGTCGGTGCTGAGCCCGAACAGCACGAAGAACATGGCCGCGAACAGGTCCCGCAGCGGTTCCAGGATCTTGGTGGCATTGTGCGCGGTGGAATCGGAGATGGCGATGCCGAGCAGGAAGGCGCCGACCGCCGCCGAGACCTGCACCGCGGAGGCGACTCCCGCCACCAGGAGCGCGGCTCCGAGTAGCTTGAGCAGGAAGATCTCTCGATCGTCGCTGGCCACCACCGCGGAGACGTACCGGCCGTAGCGCAGCGCGACGACGAGCACGACGGTAATGGCGATCAACGCGATACCGAGGGTTTGCAGCCCCGCGACGAATCCGACGCCGGCGAGCACCGCGGTCAGCACCGGCAAGTATCCGGCCATGGCCAGGTCCTCGAACACCAGGATCGACAGCACGACCGGCGTTTCCCGGTTACCGAGGCGCCCGAGATCATTGAGCACCTTGGCGACGATCCCCGACGACGAAATGTAGGTGACGCCCGCCATCGCGATGGCGCCGGTGGCGCCGAGGTCGAGCAGCAGGGCCACGATCACGCCCGGTGTCGCGTTCAACGCGATGTCGAGCAGCCCGGCGGGCCAGGATTTGCGCATGCCGGTGACCAATTCCGCAGCGCTGTACTCGAGCCCGAGCAACAACAACAGCAGCACCACGCCGATCTCGCTGGCCAGGTGAATGAACTCGTCCACCTCATGGAGTTCGACCAGCCCGCCTTCGCCGAAGACCAGACCACCGATCAGATACAGCGGAATCGGCGACATGCCGATCTTCGCCGCGATCCGCCCGAGCACCCCGAGTCCGAAGAACACCGCCCCCAACTGGATCAAAGCCAGCGCGGTTGCACTCACCTGCACCGGTCAGCCGTCGGTCAGGATCCGGGCGGCGGCATCGAGCCCCTCACCGGTACCGACCACTACCAGCAGATCTCCCGCGGTCAACGCGAAATCCGGCCCCGGTGACGGGATCACCTGACCGGCCCGCATCACCGCGACGATCGACGACTTGGTCCTGGTGCGCATCCCCGTCTCGCCCAACGTCCGCCCGTCATACGGCGAACCCTCCAGGATCGGCAGTTGCCGGGTGTTGACGCCGACCATTTCGCGGTGTTCTTCCCGCAACTGCGCCACCAACTGCGGCGCACCCAGCAGATTGGCCAGCACCCCCGCCTCGTTCTCGCTCAGCGGAATCTGCACCGTGGTATCGGGATCACCGACCTTGGTGAAGATCAGGTCGATACTGCCGTCTTTGTGGTCGATCACACCGATACGGCGACGGACACCCGTCAGCTGAAAATCTTTGCGCACACCGATTCCCGGCAGCGGGGTCACATCCACGTTCACACCATCAACCCTAACGGGCGACACCGTCACCGTCAGGGAGTGTCAACCGTGGTTCACTCGGGCAACGCAGGGTCAGTACGCCGTCAGCGCAGATCAGTCACGGTGACGCGTGGGATCTCGGGTCAACCACCACGTTCCGCCGATAACGAGTAGCGCGAAGATCAGCAATCCGGCGCCGAACACGACCAGGATCCAGATCCGGGAGGCAAGATCCAGATTGCCGTTCAACGTAACGTTCAGCGAACCGACGGCGAACGCGATGACTGCGGCGAAAACTGCCACCAGTTCGACGGCTCGGATGATCGAGCGGCGGGCGAGTCCCGCGGTGTCGGCTACCGCCTGTTCGTGCCGATCGAGCCGCAGCTGCTGTTCGGCGGCGCGGCGGGCATCGCTGCGGGCCAGCAGGATCGAACGGCGCACCTGGAGGAACTGTTCGGACAGCAGTTCGTGAGTGCTGCGCCAACCCGTTGCGGGCAGCAGGCGCAGCGCATCATCGATGGCAATGAGGGCGGCGTCATGATCGTCGCAGAGGAAGAAGCCGAGCGCGAGGCGGAACCGGAACAGGGCGTTGGCCGGATACTCGGCGATCGCTTCGGCGGCCTTGCCGCGCAACAGTGCGCCCTGCTCGTCGAATGGCACCGCAGCTTCGAGCGCATGCAAAGCGATATCGATCGATGCGTGTGTGCGATCCGGGGCGTTCCACGACTTCTCGAACAGCCTCATGGCGTGCTCGTTGGTGATCTGCCTGCTACCGAGGCCCGCGAAGGCTTGCAGGGCGATGAACAGCGGCTGCTCGCGATGGCGGCCCGCCGCCGTCGCCAGGGGTGAGGAGACGAGAAACAGATTCAGCTCGTCGAAGGAGAGATTGGCACGCAATTTGCCCGCGTGGTACAGCGTGGCGAAATAGGCTCGGCTGCAATCGGCGTCGTCGTTGGCGATGATATCGGCGGTCGCATCAGCGATCTCGGTCAGCGATTCGACCGTTCCGCGGGTGATGAACGAGTAGCCGATCGCCCATTTCTCGACGATCGGCTGCCGGCACGCCGCATCGATGCGCTCGGTGACCCATCCCGCGCATTCCACCGCCGTCGACAGCGTTGGCTCGGCACTGAATCGGAGGTTCCAGTATCGGTCCGCGCAGATCAGGAATGGGTCCGTTGCGAAATCCGCTGAGCGCACATCGAATTGCGGTTCCACGCCTTGTGCGAGATAGCGCCGCGCGAACGTATCGCATTCCCGCTCGAGCTCTCGCGTCCCCGGCGCGGCACCGGCGACCAGCCTCGCCAACTCGGCTTCGATCACAGCATGATCCACACCTGCCCCTGCCTCCCACACGGCACCAGTCCGACTTCGTGCATGCCTACCACATGAGCGCCGGTCGAGCTCGGATGGCACACTCTCGGCCATGAGGGTCGAGGTGATCACGGCGGTACATGCGGACTACGCTCGTTTCCTTTCCGCCGCATGGTCTTCGCTTCGGTCCCAGACCCATCCCGACTAGACCTGGCTGGTGCAGGTCGACGGTCCGGCTGCCCGGGTGCGCACCGCGCTGGTCGACTGCGGCGCGGCAGGCGATCCCCGAGTCCGTATCGCCGCCAACGGCACCCGGGAGGGCCCGGGAATCTCCCGCAATGTCGCCCTGGGACGAGCGAGCGCACCGCTGATCCAGAATCTGGATGCCGACGACGAGCTCGAGCCCGATGCGCTCGAGGTCCTTGCCACCGCACTCGCCGAGCATCCGGCGGCCGGTTTCGCCGTAGGCCCAGCACGCGACCTGCTCGGCTCCGGCGATCTGGTGGAATTCCCGGTTCCGTTCCCGCCCGGCGTGATCACGCGCGGCAGCCTAGCCCGCCATTGGGTCACCGATCTCGATGCCTACCGCCTCCCCGTCCACCCTGCCGGGGTGATGTGGCGGCGAGGTCTGCTGATCGCGGCCGGTGGCTGGTCGGCGCTACACAATATGGAGGACACCGGACTTCTGATGAGTGCCTCCGCACTCGCACCCGGCGTGGTCGTGGACCGGGTGACCCTGCGCTACCGGCGCCACCGCAACCAACGCTCCACCCAAAGGCAAATCTTCGAGGGGGGAGCAAATATCACTTGTGCGTCAACGTGCGGCCGCACTCCTCGCCGGTCCTGGATGGGAACCCGCGCCGACGGTCGGCAGCGTGTAGGTGAGGCCGCTGCGGGGGCCGCAGGTGAGCACCGCGCGCCGCCAAGTCGCGCAGCCATCGAATGGATGACTGGAGCCGGCGCATGCCTGGGGCAGATGTACCAATGCGGGGGGCGGGGTCAGGTGCCTCCGGGTGTCTCCGGCTGAGGTGGTTCCGAGCCCGGCTTCGACGAGTATGCGACACCTCCCACAAGCGCAAGCTGGTTCCGTAGCCAGGCTCGATAGTCGTCGTCGGACCAGCCGCGTTCGATAACGAAGTGCTGGTACGCAGCGGAATCGGTGATAAAGGCAAGGACGTCGGAAACCATGGTCTCATCGCCGGGCTTCGCCAGCCCGCGTGCGATGAACCATCCGGCCGCTTTCTGTAGTTCTCCGCTCCGGCGGTGTTCGAGCTCTGCGACCCGGTTCGCCACGGTGGCGTCGATCGCCGCGGCAGTGTGCACAACAGCCCATAGCCGCGCCGACCGGGCATGCGCTGCGGTGAGGAAGGTGGCTGCGGCATCGAGAGCGCGGCCGGTATCCGGGTCGGAGAATGCTGCCGACAGCTCGTCGGTGTCGAGAACCGCTCCACCGCTGGTGAATTCGCGCATCACCGCGTCGAGTAGGAGGGTGCCTTTCGTGCCGGCCGCATGGACGGTGGCTACCGCGACACCGGCGTGGTCGGCAATGTCGGCCACGGTCGTGGCGACGAATCCTCGGGTTGTGAACAGATCGCGGGCGGCATCCAAAATTCGTGCGCGGGTGCCGGCGGCCTGGGCAACGCGCCGGGTTGTGTCGTAGCGGCGTGGCATATGTCCTCACTTTGGATATAGTCGACTATATCGAAAAGGAGTGGGGATGGCTCGTTACTTGTTGTGTGCTACTCCGGCGGGTGGACACGTACACCCGGTTCTGGATGTCGCGGGCGGCCTTCGGCAGCGGGGCCACGATGTCACGGTTCTCACCGGATCGCGGTTCCGATCCGCTGTCGAAGAGGCGGGAATCGCCTTCCGCTCCTTAACCGGAGCCGCGGACATCAACGACCGCGAACCCGATTCCTTCCTGCCCGACCGCGGCCGATATCGCGGGCTGCGACTGGCCCGGTACCAGCTGCGGCGAATGTTCATCGATCCGATTCCGGCCCAGGCGAAGGACGTCGCCGACGCAGTCCGGGATATCGCGGCCGACGCTGTGATCGTCGATTCGATGTTCCTCGGGGGCCTTCCGATGCTGCACCGTCCCGAACGACCGCCCGTCGTCGCGTTGGGAGTGTCGCCGCTGTCGATGCCGGGACCGGAGGTCCCGCCGTACACTTCGGGCCTGGTTCCTGTCGCCGGTGCCTTCGGACGCATCCGCAATCGCGCCCTGAACGCGGCCATGATGGCGGCATTCAAGGGCCTGGAGCGCGCAGTCGGCGAGGCCGTCCGATCCGTGTCCGGTCAGGGGCTGGACGGCGGGCTCTTCGGGATCGCCCGGCATTACGACCGCTACCTACAGCTGGGGCCCGCGGAGTTCGAATATCCGCGCGGCGACTTGCCGGCAGGCTTCCGTTTCGCCGGTCCCCTCGGGCTGGACCGCACACGGCCCTCGACGGACCTGCCGCAGTGGTGGCCGGAGCTCGACGGGCGACGCGTCGTCCATGTCACTCAGGGAACCGCGGCGAACGCCGATCCGTCCGCATTGATTCGCCCGACCATCGACGCGCTCGCCGGAACCGATCTTCTCGTCGTCGTCTCGACCGGCGGCGAACCGGTCGAGCGTCTCGGCCGGCTGCCGCGCAATGTGCGGGCCGAACAGTTCATCCCGCACACGGCGTTGTTCGCCCATGTCGACGCGTTCGTCACCAACGGCGGGTACGGCGCGGTGACGAACGCGCTCGGCCACGGCATCCCGATCGTCATCGCGCCCGGTGGCGAGGACAAACGCGAGGTCGCGGCACACGTTCGCTACTTCGATGTGGGTATCGACTTACGCCGCGAACGCCCTCCCGCGGAGGCGATACGCGCAGCCGTCCATCGAGTCCTCGACGAGCCTCGGCACCGTGACGCCGCACGCGCCATCGCACAGGCGTGCGGCCGGTATCGTCCGCACGACATCATCGCCGACGAACTGAGGGCGGCGGTCTCGGAACGACGAACCAGCAGGCTCGGCTAGCGGGATCCAGGCCATCCACCGACGTGCAAGGGCGTAACGCCGGGCCTGGCGAGCGTCAGGTGAAGATCTCCTCCGCGGTGGCGGCGGTCGTTGCGAGGTCGAGCCAGTGGTGCAGCGTTTCCAGGTCCGTGCACGACCGGATCCGGGCGCGGGTCGAATCGGTGACCGGGAGACCGCGACGCTCCAAGACCCGGATGACGCTGCCGGCCGCCTCCTCCGCGCGACCTTGATCGCGCAGGCGCTCGGTGGTGACAGTGCGGATCATCGATGAGCTCAGGGTCATCAGGTGCCTCCAGGTGTCTCCGGCTGGTGTGGTTCCGAGGCCGGCTTCGGTGAGCAGGGCGAAAACTTCGGCGTCGTTGTCGTCGATGCTCTGCAGCGCTGCGGCCAGCGCTTTCAGTATGGCACCGATGTCGGGGTCGTTCACATGGGTGATGGCGGAGAGCGCGGCCAATGGGACGTTGACGGCGGCTTCGGCCGGGTCGGTGACGATGGGGACGTTGTGCGGGCCGAGGACCAGCGGAAACGCGGCGAAGCTCGTGCGGCCATGTGTAGCGGCGGTGATCGGGTTATCGGCCCAGCGGGCGATCGTCTCGTCCTGGCAGATCACGAGTAGATGCGGGACCTGCTGATATCTGTTGTGCAGATACGTGAGGTAGTAGGGCCAAGAGGCAAGCTTGCCGCGGTCCTTGCTGCGCTGGGCTTCGACCACCAGCAGGAAGGTTTCCTCCCGCGTGGTGATACGCAGCAGGGTGTCGATGCGGCGTTCGAGCGGTTCGATCTCGGTGACGTCGGTCGGGAGTAGTTCAACCACGGTGGGCTCGCCGAACGGGAGGTCCAGGATCTGGATGGTTTGGGTGAAGACACCGGGTTGATTCTCGAAGATCCGGTGCATTGCCTCATGCTGTGCTCCGACCATGCGGCGACGCTATCGGCCGGGCGACGCGCGGCCATATCGCGCACGGCGTGTGCAGTGGATATCGGTGTGTCGGGGTGACGACGCGACTGCTGTGGGCGGTGTGCCGACCAGCACCGGCTCGATGCCATCACTTGGATCGGCCGGTCGACGCACCAAACGGAACGAGTAGTGCACTACTCGTGGCAATGCCGGTTTGCAACACCAGAATCGGCCCGTGTTACGCCGTTGTCTCACACGGCGATTCCATCGGATATCCATAGGTCGAGGGGTTGGTGTATGGCGCAAGGTCAGGAGCGGGAGACGGTTTCGACGCCTGGGGCGGTGACGCTGCTGGGCGGAGCGGGAGCTCGGAGGCGAGGGCTAGGGGACCTCAGGGCTGCGGGGTGCGGGACCCGGCGCGTCGGACCGCCGCGCTCCCGACGACCGATCCCCGCGACCCCGCCTCCTGACCGAACACCCGCCACCGCACAGAGATTCGCGGATCACGTGGTCCGTGCGACGCTCGAGATCCTCGACCGGCGCCGGCCGATTACTCAGCTCGACGCGGTGGCGAGTCCCGATGTCGTCGCCCGCATCCACACGCTGGCTGCCGGTGATCTGGCACCTGGTCGTCAGCTGGGACCTGCTGTGCCGATGCGGGTGACCGTTTCGATGGACGAAGGTCCCGATGCCGAGGTGTGCGCCCGCTATCGCCGGGGTCCCAGACTCCTCGCGCTGGCTGCCCGAATCACCTACACGCGACGCCATGGTTGGCGGTTGACGGCGCTACGAATCGGATAACGCGGTGTGACGTCAGCCCGGCGGTCGGGACGGCACGCGGGCGAAATCGTGGCCGGTGCGGTTCATGGTGGCCAGCAGGCGTAGCAGCTCGGCTTTGAAGGGGCAGGGGGCGCAGGTGGTGTGGTAGGTGAGCATGGATTCGAGTTCGTCGCGGAAGAAGCCGGAGCCGGGTTTCGGGGCTTCATGATTGACGGGGATATCGTCGGGGAAGGCGCGGTCGGCGTTCGGGCCTGTCACCTACCACCGCCCGGGGTGCGCAGGGCCAGACGGGTGCCGCGGGGCAGGTAGCCGGCGGGGTGGACGACGAGCAGATCGCACCGGTCGAGGACGTCCTGGGCGCGGTGAGCGAGATGGTGCAGGCTCGGAGTCACGATGGCCGACACCTCGAGCTGCTTCACCTTCACCAGCAGCCACGGCAGGATGTCGGACTCGGATTCGATGACGGTGCGCGCCACCGAATACCCGCGCCGGGCCGCGAAGGCCCGCGCCTCCATCTCGAAGCCCGCCCGCCGCTTCGCGCAGCATGACTTGTTCAGATACACAACGGCTTTCATTGCTTCTCCCCTGCTGATATGCGATGGTGGGGCGCACGACGGCGAGGTTCAGGGATTCAGGGGCAGGAGAACCCGGCAGAACCATCCGCGGCCCGAGCGCTCCAGGCTCGGCAACGGATGTGCGGCGAGGCTTTCCCGCCGTCGTGCGCTGGGACCAGTACACAGGGACTGCCCAGGTCACGGAAGCTTTCGCAGGGCCGATCGCCGGACTTTCTCGCAAGATTCCATGGCCGGAAGGTTCCGCATTCCAATCCGGTGCACGTTCGCATTCCAATCTGGAATCAACACCGCGTGAAGGGGACTCGATGGAGACAGGGGACAGTACTTTTGCCCGACGCCAGATCGGCAAACAGCTGCGGTACCTACGCGAGACGTCCGGGGTGAGCGTCGATGTGGTGAAGAAGGCGCTCGGGGTCTCCACCCAGACGATCTGGAGGATGGAGACCGGGCAGCCGACGAAGATCGGGCGGTTGCACATCAAGGAGCTGTGCAGGTTGTACGGTGCGCCGGAGAGCACGACCACGATCCTGCTCGAGCTCTTGGACGGCGCGACCCGGAAGTCCTGGTGGCATGCCTACGGCGACGCCGTGCCGCGCCATTTCGACCTGTACCTCGGACTCGAATCAGCTGCGTCGAGACTGATCACCTACCAGCCGTCATTGCTGCCTGGACTCGTGCAGACCGAGGAGTACCGACGTGCGGTGATCTGGTCCGCCAACCCGGAAATGCCGAAGGCGGAAGTCGAGCGCAGAGTGGAAGTCGCCACCCGGCGGCAAACTCGGCTCGAGGACCCCAGTTTCGAAGTAGAGATCCTGCTCAACGAGGCGGTACTTCGTCACCAGATCGGAGGCGCGTCCGTGATGGCCGAGCAACTACACCACCTGGCAGAGATCGGACGGCTGCCTACCGTCACGATCAGGGTCCTGCCAATACGCAAGTGCCACATCGGATTGGGAGTAGGAGTGTTCAACCTGCTCGAATTCCCGCCGAGCCGCACAGTATGGCTGTCAGAGCCGCCGATTGTGTACATTCAGGGCTATGCCTCGGCTCAGTACCTCGAGCGGCCATCGGAGGTCGACTTGTACAAGTCGGCGGCTGCCGCTATGCGAAAGGCTGCGCTGAGCGAGGAGCACGGTGCGGCGATGGTCAAAGAGATCGCGGAGGAACACAGCCATGAACGCTGATCGACATGGAACATGGTTCAAGAGCACCTACAGCAACGCATCTCAGGACTGTGTTGAGATCACCCATTTCGACAGCGGCCGCGTCGGCGTTCGGGACTCCAAGGATCCATCTGGCCCGGCGTTGACTTTCACCCCCGCCGAGTGGGATGCGTTTCTCGCCAGCGCACGCCGAGGCGAGCTCGGACGACGATGAACGCCACCGATCTGCCCGAAGCCCGCTGGTTCAAGAGCAGTCATAGCAGCCCGTCGCAAGACTGCGTTGAAATCGCCCATTTCGACGGCGGCCGGGTCGGGGTCCGCGACTCCAAGAACCCCACCGGCCCGGCACTCGCCTTCACTCCCGCTGCCTGGGACCGGTTCCTCGCCAGCACCCGCAGGGGCGAATTCACCCGCCCCTGAGCGCTTGAAAGCCGACCGGACTGCACACCGAATGGCACATGAGTACGGCGAACGTCGAGATAGCCCTACCTCATGTGCCACTCGGGAAGCCGGTCAGGCGGTGCGCGCCTTCTCGGCGGCGACGACCACGTGGCGCATCAGCAGGGCGGTGGTGACGGGGCCGACGCCGCCGGGGACGGGGCTGAGTCCTTCGGCTTTCCCGCGCACGGAGTCGGCGTCCACGTCGCCCACGATGCTGCCGTCGGCGGCTTCATTGGTACCGACGTCGATCACGACGGCACCCTCACGCACGTGCTCGCCGGTGACCAGCCCGATGCGGCCGGCGGCGGCGACGACGATGTCGGCGGCGGAGGTCACCGCGGGTAGGTCGGTGGTGCGGGAATGGCAGACGGTGACGGTGGCATTCTCCGCCAGCAGCAGCTGGGCCAGGGGTTTGCCGACGACGTTGGAGCGGCCGACGACCGCGACATGCCGGCCGGACAGCGGGATCTGATGATGCTTCAGCAGCTCGACCACGGCTTCGGAGGTGGCGGGCACGAAACCTTCCAGGCCCGTGGCGAGCAGGCCGAGCGAGAGCGGGCTGACGCCGTCGACGTCTTTGGTGGCCGCGATGGCCGAGCTCACGTCGTCCAGGGTGACGCCCGAGGGCAGCGGGGTCTGCAACATGATGGCGTCGGTCGCGGCGTCGGCGCTGCGGTTCGACAGTTCGGCACGGATCTCGTCCGCGGTCGCCTCGGCACCGAGATCGACAGTGTCGCAAGCGATTCCGAGCCGCTCGGCGGCCTTGCGGAGCGAGTTGACATACCAGGCGCTGGCCGGGTCTGCGTTGGCGACGATCAGCGCGAGTTTCGCGGCGGCTCCGCTGTCGGCGAGTGCCGCGGCACGCTGCTTGGTATCGGCATTGATGGCGGCGGCAAGTTCCTTGCCGGTCAGCGAAACGGTCTCCACGGGGCCTCAGCATAACCGGGCAGCCGCGATCGGCTGCGCGCCGGAGGGCGGCGCCGCGCGGATCGGAGGGCACCGGCGGCGGATTTCCGGCCGCAATTCCCGCGCTCGCGGGCTCACCGGCCGTATCGTGATGAGTGTTTGCCACCGGCTAACTGCCAGCTGACGTACCGAAAACCCGTGTCACACGTGGAAAGGTGTCGACTGTAGTGAAGATCTCGAGGCATATGAAGAACCTGGTCGCGGCGATGTTCGCCGCCACGACCATCGCCGGGCTGGCCGCCGCGCCCGCCCAGGCGAGCCCGGAAACCGACGCCCTCTACAACTCCGCCCAGCGCCACTTCACCGCCGGCAACGACGCCGCGGGCCGCGATGATCTGCGCAGGCTCATCGGCGCCGACCCCAACGATGCCGAGGCGTTGTCATTGCAGGCCATCTGGTCCCATTACGCGGGCGATGTGCCCGCGTTCGCCGATGCGATGGGCCGGTTGCGCGCGGTCGACGCGGGAATGGCCGCCGGTACCGATCATGTGGTGAACGCGATCGGGGCGGCGGTGGCGACGCTGCCCAATCCGCTGCCCGCGCTGGTCGGCCCGCAGACCGGCATCGTGGTGCTCGGCTACGGCCTGCTGCCCGACGGCTCGCTGCGGCCCGAGCTGGTGAACCGGCTCACCGCCGCGTGGATCCAGGCCGTCGCCTCGCCCTTCTCGCCGGTGATCGTGACCGGCGGCAACCCGCAGAACGGGGTCGCCGAGGCCGATGCCATGTTCCACTGGCTCGTCGGGCGCGGCCTGCCCGCCTCGCGTATCCATGTGGAGAACCGGGCCGGGTCGACGGTGCAGAACGCGCTGTTCAGTTCGCGGATGCTGCGTGATCTCGGCGCCACCAGCGCGGTCGTGGTGACCTCGCCGAACCACATCCGCCGCGCCGTCGCCGACTTCATCGTGGCGGGGACCCATGTGGTCGGCGCGATGACGTCGCTGGAACAGCTGGTCTCGCAGCTGCCGCCGCCGAACCGCCAGGCCCAGCGCGGCATCTACCTCGACGCAACCCGCACCTTCCAGCTGGCCACCGCCCGCTGAGGGCGTTTGAAAAGCGGCGGAACGCATCGAGCCGCCGAGACCCGCCAGGCCGTCACATCACCTGGCCGGCAGGCACACTGAGTACCGCCCCGACCGCCGGCGGGGTGTCGCGCTGTCTACCGAATAGCCGCCCTGCGCGGCGGATATTCGCGTGCAAGGTGATCGCCGGCCGAATAGAACTGGACCGGTGAACGATCTGACCTTCGACGCCGTCGTCGGCCGTTTGCGCGCGGCCGGGTGCGTGTTCGCCGAGGACGAGGCGCGGCTCCTGCTGGACGCGACCAGCTCCGCGGACGAGATCGACCGGCTGGTCGACCAGCGGGCTTCGGGAGTTCCGCTGGAGCACCTGCTCGGCTGGGTCGAATTCCGCGGCATCAGGGTCGGGATCCGGGCGGGCGTGTTCGTGCCGCGGCAGCGCACGGCGTTCCTGGTGGACGAGGCGGCGGCCCGGGCGCGCGCCGAGGGCCGGACCGAACTCGTGGTGGTCGATCTGTGCTGCGGGTCGGGTGCGCTCGGGCTGGCGCTGGTCACCGAGCTGGCGGAGATGCGCATCGAGCTGGACGCCGCCGATATCGACCCGGTCGCGGTCGCGTGCGCGCGGGAGAACCTCGCGCCGATCGGCGGCCGCGCTCACGAAGGTGATCTGTTCGCGGCGCTACCGCCGGCTCTGCGCGGACACATCGACATCCTGCTGTGCAACACCCCGTACGTGCCCTCGGACGAGATCGCCCACATGCCACCCGAAGCTCGCGATCACGAACCCGCCACCGCGCTCGACGGCGGACAGGACGGACTCGACATCTTCCGCCGCGTCGCCGCCGAAGCCTCCGAATGGCTCGCTCCCGGCGGCCATCTGCTGGTCGAGATCAGCGAAGAACAACGATCCACCGCCACCGCGATCGCCACCGATGCCGGACTCACCCCGAGGATCGCCCACTCCCCCGACTTGTACGCGACGATCATCGTCAGTACTCGCTGAACCGCCGCGACTCAGGTCCCCGGGTCCGCGAGCGATTCATCGGATGGTGTCGCGTCGACGCCGCATGGACGCCGTCTGCCGGGAGGGTAGACCGGATCCGGGTGGTGCCCGAACAGGTAATCGCGGAAGGTGCGCAGATATTCGGCGAACTGCGTGCGATCAAGGAACGCGGTCGTGTCCGGGTCGAACCAATCGCTCGGCATCGGCCGTCGGGCAATGACGTAGTCGAGCGCTTCGCGCACCATGACCCCATAGCTCGGCACCTCGATGATGGCGCGGCGCAATTCTGGTGCGTAACGCCACATCTGATCGCCCAGGTAGGTGTAGGGCATGCGCCCGACCGGCCACAGCAGGCTATCGACATGCGGTATCTCGTCCCACCACTCCGGCAGCGGGTCGGGGCGCACGCAGGCCCCCGGCCGTTCGGGGGAATCGGTGAGGCGTTCCGGGGTGGAGCCGGGCGCAGCGGGGTTTCGGCCGACGCCGCGAGGACGCCATATCGGCCCGCGCCGGAGGTTGCTCGGCGGATACCAGACACCGCGCCACACAGAAACTCCCAGATGGCAAGGGTTCACCGAAAGTTTCTCCGCGAGCGAGATATCGACCGTGATGTGCCGCACCGGAGGTAGCTCTGCGCCCTCGGGAAGCAGATCCGCCACCATCGACAAGCAGTCCCGAACGTCGAATCCGGTCACGCCCACGCCTTGGCTCAGCGGCCAGGCAGGTCGTTCACTCCCCAGATCGAATTCGATCCAGAATCGCCGCACCGTGGACATTCGCCCACCGTGCCACATCACCGTGCCGAGAGCTAACCGACGATTCGTCTCGAATCGTCGGTCCCGAACCCGGCGATCGGATCGCGCCCGCCCCGAAGGCATGCGACCGGGAGTTCGATCGAACCGGACCGGCGCATCACTTGCGCCCGGTGAATTCCTCCATCGAGCGGTACACACCCACCGTGTCGAGGAACAGGTCGCGCAGTTTGATCGGCAGCAGGCCCGACAGCGCCTTGTTCAGTCGCGAGGTCCACGGCAGGATCACCAGGGCGCCACCGTTCTTCATCTCCTGCCAGGAGGTATCGACGACCTCGTCCTGCTTCAGGATCGGGGTGAGCAGGAAACCCTTGGCGCCGTCGAACATGCCGGTGTCGATGTAGGTCGGGCACACGGTGGTCACCTTGACGTGATCGTGGCCGGCCTGTTCGAGTTCGATGCGCACCGAATCCGACCAGCCCAGCGCCGCCCACTTGGAGGCCGCGTACACGCTCATCCGCGGGTTCGACACCAGGCCGGCCGAGGACGCGATGGTCAGGACCCGGGCCTGTCCGGTGCCGGCCACCATGGCGGGCAGGAACTCGAGGGTGACATACATCGGCGCCAGCGAGTTGATCGCCATCGTCTTGTCGATGTCGGCGCGGTTGGTGGTCTCCCAGAAGTAGGTGTTGCCGCGCACGATTCCGGCGTTGTTGACCAGGATGTCGATATCGCCGACCTCGTCACGCACCGCCTGTGCGGCCTCGCTGATCTGGTCCGGGGCGGAGACGTCGACGATGAAGTGGTGGATGGTGCCGCCGAGGGCGGTCAGCTCGGCGGCGGTGTCCTTCAGCGCGGCCTCGTTGATATCCCACAGCACCACCGCAGCGGCGCCCTCACGCACGGCGCGTTCGGCGAACAGCTTGCCCAGACCCATGGCGGCGCCGGTGACCAGGACCTTCTTGCCCGCGACCGTGTCCAGTTTCATGATTGTCGTCCCTTGTTCGATGGATGGTGGTCTGCGGTCACTTCTGGCGCAGCGTTTTCATGACGCCGAAGTACAGCGTCATGGTCTTGGCCCACAGCTCTTCCGACATTCCCGGCAGCGGGGCGACGGGCAGCATCCGCTGCACCGCGATGGTCTGGGTGTCGATGTATTTGAGCAGGCCCTCGGGGCCGTGGCGGCGGCCGGTGCCGGAGATCCCGAGCCCGCCCGAGGGCGCGTCGACGCTGCCCCAGGCCGCGATGAAGCCTTCGTTGACGTTGACCGACCCGGCATTGATCCGCGCCGCCACCTCGCGTCCACGGGCGGTGTCCTTGGTCCAGACACTGGCGTTGAGTCCGTAGGCGGTGTCGTTGGCCTGTTCGACGGCCTCGTCATCGCTGGCGACCCGGTACACCGACACCACCGGGCCGAAGGTTTCCTCGCGGTAGACCGTCATACCCGGCCGCACGCCGGCGAGCACGGTCGGCTCGAAGAAGTACGGGCCGAGATCGGGGCGGTGCTTACCGCCGGCAAGCACCGTCGCGCCCTTGGCGACCGCGTCCTCGACGTGCGCGCGCACCGTGTCCAATTGCCGCTGGAAGGTCAACGAACCCATATCGGCGCGGTAGTCGAGATCGGCCCCGAGCTTCACGGCCTCGACATTGGCGACGAACTCGCGCACGAACCGGTCGTAGACGGCGTCGTGGACGTAGATGCGTTCCATCGATTCGCACAGCTGACCGGCTGAGGCGAAGCAGGCGCGCACCGCGGTCTTGGCGGCGGCCGAGACGTCGGCGTCGGCCAGCACCAGCAGCGGGTTCTTGCCGCCGAGCTCGAGGGAGTAGCCGATGAGCCGCTCGCCCGCCTGGGTGGCGATGGTGCGGCCGGTGGCGCTGGAACCGGTGTAGTCGACGTAATCGGCGCGGCCGATCACCTCACCGCCGATCACCGCGCCACGACCGAGCACGATCTGCCACAGGCCCGCGGGCAGGCCGGCGCGCTCGGCGGCATCGACGGCCCACAGGGCGGTGAGGGCGGTCTGGTTGTCCGGGCGGCCGACGACGGCGTTGCCGGCCACCAGGGCGGGCAACGCATCCGAGACGGCCAGCGCAAGCGGGTAGTTCCACGGCGAGATGACCGCGACGACGCCCTTGGGTCGATGCCGCACGTCGACCTTGGTCAGCACCGGCAGCACACCGCGCGGCTTGCGGGTGGCCAGCAGCTTCTCCGCGACCGAGGCGTAGTAGCGGGAGTTGACCGCCACGTCACCGACCTCGTCGAAGGCGTGTACCCGGGACTTGCCGGTCTCGGTCTGCACGATGTCGAGGATCGCGTCCTGTTCCTTCAGCACGATGTCGTGGAAGCGGCGCAGCACCGCGACCCGCTCCCGGATCGGGCGCGCCGCCCACTCACGCTGGGCCTGCCGGGCACGGTCGAAGGCCGCGTCGATATCGGCGGTCGAGGACTGCGGTAGGTCGGCGATCTTGCGGCCGGTCGCCGGAGCGAAGACCTCCACCGATGGCGCACCGCCCGCGGCGGCACGAGCGAGCAGCGGTTTCACCAGCGCCGGGGACAGCGCTTCGGCGTCGGCGTGCCGGGCAGTCGTCATGAGCGGCCTTCTCCTGCGGATCGGCGGATTAATTGAACAGTGGTGTTAGATTAATATGCGTGACGAGCTCCATGTCAAGCTCTCCGATGTGCAGCACAGCCGTGAACCGATCCGCGCGATGATGGCAGGCCATGTCTGAGACCACCGCACGGCGCGGCAGGCCGCCGCAAACCAAGCAGCAGGCCGAGCAGGTGCGGTCGCGGATCGTGCTCGCCACCGCCGAGGTGTTCAGCAGGACCGGCACGCGCGGATTGAGCGTCGCCCAGATCATCGAGCAGGCCGGTATCGCCCGGCCCACCTTCTACCGCTATTTCGCGAATGCCACCGAGCCGCTGCTGCTGGTGCTCGACGCCTCCAACGAGGGCTTGGTCGAGGGCATCCGCAATGCGCTCACCGTCACCGCCGAAGGCGTGGAACTCGGCATCCGCCTCATCGACGCGTTCCTGGATTGGGCCCGCGGCCACGGCCCCATGCTGCGCCCACTGTTCGCCGAACTGCACGATCCGGCCTCCCCGGTATCCGGCTACCGCGAGCGGGCCCTCGACGAGATCCGCGCGACCGTGCGGGAGAAGTTCAGCGAGCTCGGCCGCCCCGTGCCGTCACCGCTGGATCTGGACGCCGCACTGCACGTCTGCGAGTACGTGGTCTACCGCATTTCGGCCGGCGCCGAGCCCGGGTCCGAGCCCGACTCGGAGACCGTCGCCGCCGCCCGCGTCACCATGATCCGCGTCGTACTGGCAACTCTCGGCAATACCGACGATCTGAACTACGCGATGGAGTTGCCCGGCATATTTCCGGCCGCGCCACGGTGACCGGCGGGCCTTACCGCGCAGGCCCGGACCCGCACGCGCAGTGAAGTCACTCACAGCGGAGCACGAATCCGACGGCACCGCACGGCCTTCCGCGACGATAGCCACGTGTTAGCCGGAGCGCGATGAACGGCCAGTGAGGAACTGTGGCGTTCCCGTCAGCAGGGTGGCCGATCGCCAACGGGTCATAGCCACGGGGTGTCCAGATTAGTGATACCGCACGATACAGGAACTAGAAAGCACTGAGCCGCAGCATCGTTCGTCACTTCGTCGGATTCCGGCGCTAGTTACCGTCGGGTAATGTCCGCGGCGTCGATCACCCAGGAACGATCCCGAACGCATTCGTCATCGATTTCAGGAGCCCACGTGCTGCATTCTCGATTCGAATCCATCGGCGCCTATCTGCCTTCGCACACCGTCACCACCGATGAGGTGTTGTCCCGGTTGGCAATTCCGCCGTCATTCGATCTGGAGCGAATCACCGGCGTGAAAGAGCGCCGTGTCCGCGACACCCGCCCTGGCCACGAGGAGGATTCGTTCACCTTGGCCATGGCCGCCGCGAACGACTGTTTGTCCAGGTCACGTTATGCGGCAACAGAACTCGACGTCATCATCTCGACCTCGATCACGCGCAGCAAGAACGCGACCCGGATGTACATGGAGCCGTCGTTCGCCTCGGCGATCGGGCGCGCACTCGGCGCAACCAACGCCATCACATTCGATATCTCGAATGCCTGCGCCGGAATGCTCACCGGCACCTACATTCTCGACAGAATGATTCGGTCGGGCGCGGTCCGCAATGGTCTCGTGGTGAGCGGTGAAGCCATCACACCTATTTCCGATACCGCGGTGAACGAGATCTCGGAGAAATACGATCTGCAATTCGCCTCGCTCACCGTCGGCGATTCCGGCTGCGCGCTGGTGCTCGATCAGGCGGTCGACGATGCCGACAAGATTCATTACATCGAGATGATGACGGCCTCGGAGTACTCGCACCTGTGCCTCGGCATGCCGAGCGACAAGACCCAGGGCGTGGCCCTGTACACCGATAACCGCAAGATGCACAACGAGTCCCGGTTCCTGCTGTGGACCGACACCCAGCGCAACTTCCTGGCCGAGCGTGGTCGCAGCTTCGCCGACGAGGAATTCGACTACATCATCCACCACCAGTTCGGCGCCGCCGCCGTGCCGTACATGAACGCGATCGGTGAACGGGAGTTCGGCACCCCGATGCCGCCGGACCTCAATGTCATCCACAAGTACGGAAATACCTCCACCACATCGCATTTCATCGTGCTGCACGATCAGCTCGGCGAGGACAACATTCCGGCCGGGTCGAAGCTGCTGATGATTCCGGCGGCCTCGGGGGTCGTCACCGGTTTCCTGTCCACCACCATCTCCTCCCTGAAGGTGTGATCATGGGCGTACGTATCACCGCCACCGCTGTCAGCCGGGCCGAGGACACCCGCAGCGTCGTCGAGAACAGCGGCCGGGCCGCGCGGCACTGCCTGGAACGGGCCGGGGTGCGGCCCGAGCAGATCGGGGTGCTGATCAACGCGGGCATCTTCCGCGATTCGAACACCGTGGAGCCGGCCGTCTCCGCGCTGATCCAGAAGGCCGCCGGTATCGGGCTCGAGTACGGCGTCGACGACCCGCGCACCTTCTCCTTCGACCTGATGAACGGCGCGGTCGGGGTACTCGACGCGGTCCGGGTGGGCACCGCGATCCTGGAGACCGGCAGCGCGACGCACGTGCTGATCGTCTCCGGCGACACCCATCCCTCGCTGACCCGCACTGCCGCCACCGAGGACTTCCCGTACGCGAGCTCCGGCGCGGCGCTGCTGCTCGAATCCACCGGCGGCCCCGAAGGATTCGGCCGCGTGCACAGCCTCAGCGGCGCCGGCGGGCCCGGAATCGAGGCGTACGTCGATACCGCGACGATGGGCACGGTCGGCCGCACCCTGATGACCGTGGTGCGCGAACCCGACGTCGAGCAGCGGTTGCTGGCACTGGCGACGGAGGCGGCGCTGGCCGCACTGGCCGACTCCGGTCACGCCGATCTGGCCGCCACCGCGCTCATCGCTTCCACGCCGAGCCCGGACTTCCCCGCGCGGCTCGCCGAATCACTCGGCATCGCCGCTGATTCGGTGCTGCTGCCCGACCTCGCCGACGGCGATCCGCATACCGCGGCCCTCACCCACGCCTACGACCTGGCGGCCGCAGGCGATGGCCTCGACCGGCACACCCACGTGCTGTTCGTCGCCGCGGGTGCGGGCCCGTCGGCGGCCGCGGTGCTGTACCGGCTGCCCGATCGCGCGGCGAGCGCCGGAGCGGCGGCGTGAGCACGGCGACCTACTGGCAGGCCATCGATCGCTTCCGCGCGGTGGCGCAGACCGACCCGGAACGCGATGCGGTCATCTTCCCCGCGCACGTGCCCGAGGCCGGGCCGCCCACCTATCGGACGCTGAGCTACCGCGAGTTGGATCGCTGGTCCGACACCATCGCCGAGCGCCTCACCGGCGCCGGGGTCGCCGCGGGCACCCGCACCATCGTGCTTGTGCTGCCGAGCCCGCAGCTGTACGCGATCATGCTCGGGCTACTGAAGATCGGCGCGGTGCCCGTGGTCATCGATCCCGGGATGGGCCTGCGCAAGATGGTGCACTGTCTGCGCGCGGTCGAGGCCGAGGCGTTCATCGGGATACCGCAGGCGCATGCGGTCCGGATACTGTTCCGTCGTAGCTTCCGGCGGGTACGCACCAGCGTCACCGTCGGGCGGCGGTGGTGCTGGGGCGGCGACACGCTGGCCGCATGGGGTCGCGAGCCGAGTGGTGCGGTACCGGACCGGGCACCGGCGGATCCGGGCGAGGTCCTGCTCATCGCCTTCACCACCGGCAGCACCGGCCCGGCCAAGGCCGTCGAGCTCACCCACGGCAATCTGGCCGCGATGGTCGACCAGGTGCACGCCGCGCGCGGTGGCATCGCGCCGGACACCTCCTTGATCACCCTGCCGCTGGTCGGCATCCTCGATCTGCTGCTCGGCGCGCGCTGTGTGCTGCCGCCGCTGATTCCGAGCAAGGTCGGGTCCACCGATCCGGCGCATGTGGTCGACGCGATCACCCGGTTCGGGGTGCGCACCATGTTCGCCTCCCCCGCCGTGCTCATCCCGCTGCTTCGCCAACTGCGGCGGCGGCCGACGCCGTTGCCGACCCTCGACAGCGTCTTCTCCGGCGGCGCGCCGGTACCGCACTGGTGCATCGCGGGGCTGCGCGAGGTCCTGCACGACGAGGCCAGGGTCTACGCCGGATACGGGTCGACGGAAGCACTACCGATGTCCACCATCGAATCCCGGGAACTGCTGGACGGGCTCGTCGAGCGGACAGAGCGCGGGGCGGGCGTCTGCATCGGGCGGCCCGCCGAGGGCATCGCGGCGCGGATCGTCGCCATCACCGACGATCCCTTACCGACCTGGACCGAGGCCGAGAAACGCGCGCCGGAACTGAACGGCACGCGCGGAATCGGTGAGCTCGTGGTGGCGGGACCGAACGTCAGCACCCGGTACTACTGGCCCGAGCGGGCCAACACCGCGGGCAAGATCGACGACGGCGCCCGCATCTGGCATCGCACCGGCGATCTGGCCACCATCGACGAACAGGGCCGGATCTGGTTCTGCGGACGCAAGTCTCAGCGCGTCGTCACCGCCGCGGGACCGATGTTCACCGTCCAGGTGGAGCAGATCTTCAACACCGTCGCGGGCGTCGCCAGGACCGCCCTGGTCGGGGTGGGCGAGCCGGGTGCGCAACGCCCGGTGCTGTGTGTGGAACCGGAAGCCGGCGCGGACACCGCATCGGTGGTGACGGCCCTGCGGGCGCTGGCCGCGCGGTCGGAACTCACCGCCGCGGTGGACCACTTCCTGATCCACCCGTCGTTCCCGGTCGATATCAGGCACAACGCCAAGATCGGCCGGGAGAAACTCGCGGTCTGGGCCGCGAAGCAGTTACGCGGAAGTGGGGCTCGATGAGAACGGCCGCCTTGCGCGCGATTCCCGTCATCGGCTGGTTGTACCTGGTCGCCGGGCTCATCGCGGCGTCCGCAGGCAGGGCGCCGGCGCATCGGCTACCGCGTGCGCTGTGGTGGATCGACGCGTTCCTGAGCGTCGTCGTGCACGCGGCGCAGATTCCGTTCGCGCTGCGCGCCGCCCGTGGCAGCGGCCGTTCGGCGGGCGAAATAGCGCTGATGACACAGATTTTCGGGCTCACCTGGTGGCGCACGATGGACCACGGGCAGCGGGAGGACACGCGATGAAGATTCTGGTGACAGGTGCCTCCGGCTTCCTCGGCGGGGCGCTGGTGCGGCGACTGGTGCGCGAGGGCGGGCACCAGGTATCGATTCTGGTGCGCCGCACCAGCAGCCTCGGTGATCTGGGCGAGCTCGCCGGCGTCCGGGTGGTCACCGGCGATCTGACCGACGAAGCCTCGCTGCGGCGGGCCACCGAGGGCATCGATGTGGTGTTCCACAGCGCGGCCCGGGTCGACGAACGCGGCACCCGCCGCCAGTTCTGGGCCGAGAACGTGCGCGCCACCGAGGTTCTGCTCGACGCCGCCCGCGACCACGGCGCTTCGCGTTTCGTGTTCATCTCGAGCCCGAGCGCGCTGATGGATCGCGACGGCGGCGACCAGCTCGACGTGGACGAATCACTGCCGTATCCGCGCCGGTACCTGAACCTGTACTCCGAGACCAAGGCCGCCGCCGAGCGCGCGGTGCTGGCCGCCGACGCACCCGGATTCCGCACCTGCGCGCTGCGGCCGCGCGCGATCTGGGGTGCGGGCGACCGCTCCGGCCCCATCGTGCGGCTGCTCGGGCGCACCGCCGAGGGCGCGCTGCCCGATCTGTCGTTCGGGCGCACGGTGTATGCGTCGCTGTGCCATGTGGACAACATCGTCGACGCCTGCGTGAAAGCCGCGACCGTCGACGGCGCCGCGGTGGGCGGTAAGGCGTACTTCATCGCCGATGCCGAACGCACCGATGTGTGGGGGTTCCTCGCCGCCGTCGCCGGCGACCTCGGCTACGCCCCGCCGGCCCGCACCCCGAATCCACGGGTGGTGCGCGCCGCCGTCGCGGTGATCGAGGCGATCTGGCGGCTGCCACCGGTGGCCACCCGCTGGTCGCCACCGCTGTCGCGGTATGTGGTCGCGTTGCTCACCCGCTCGGCCACCTACGACACCGCTGCCGCGGCCCGGGATCTCGGCTACCAGCCGATCATCGACCGGGACACCGGTCTCGCGTCCTTCCTGACCTGGCTCGCCGCCAACGGCGGCGTCACCGAACTCACCCGGACGCTGCGCTAGCCCCGCGCACCCGTCCCACCGATCAGCGAGGTAGATATGGCTACCGGCACCGTGTTCCGCCGGATCTCACCGACCGAACGCATGTATTTCCCGATGCGTGATCTGGCGCCGCCGTTCCTCATGCAGCTCGTCTTCCCCGGTGAGGGCGAGATCGACCCGGAGCGGTTGCGGCAGGCGGTCGCGGTCGCTTCGGCCGCGTGCCCGGGATCGCGGTTGGTGCGCCGGGGCCGCGACTGGGTCGACAGCGGTGTGCCCGCCGCGGTGCGGGTGGTGCGGGACCGGACGATCGACTACGACTCGCTCGACGATGATCCGGTGGTGCACAGCCCGATCGGGCCCACCGACGAATCGACCTGCGAGGTGCTGCTGCTCACCGCGCAGCCGGTGACCCTGATCTTCCGGGCCTTCCACGGCGTGATGGACGGCATGGGCCTGGTGACGTGGGCGTTGGCCGTGCTGGCGGCCCTGCGCGGCGAGCAACCGCGGCCCATGCCCGATCCGGTCGCCGACCAGGAGCTGGTGCGGCGCGTCGGCGCCCCGGGCAAGCCGACGTTGATGCTGCCGCGATACCGCGCCGCCGTCGGACATGGTCGCCAGGTCTCCGGCCAACCACGACATCTGTTGCGCCGCCGCACCATCGCGTCGAGCGCACCCGGCGCGGTCGCCAAGATCGCGGCGATCCTGGCCGAGCAGACCCAGGGGACCTCGCGGATCATGATGCCGGTGGATCTGCGCCGTCACGATCGGCAGCTGCGCTCCACCGCGAATCTCGCGCTCCCCCTGTTCTTCGACATCACCGCGGGAACATCGTGGACCGAGATCAACGACATGAAGCGCGCGGGTCTGGCGCAACGGCTCGAGCTGAATCAGATGGACAACAGCGGGTTGGCGCAGATCCCGCAGCCCGCGGGCCGTGCTCTGCTGCGCACCCTGAACTGGCTCGGCGCCGGGTTCGGCCGCAATCTCGCCTCGGCCACCGTGTCGCATATGGGCCGATTCGATCTGGGCGAACTCGCCACACCCGGGTTCCGGCCGGTGTCGGTGCTGATCCTGCCGCAGCACAGCGTGGCGATGCCGCTGCTGTTCGGGTTGATGGAATCGGGCGGGAAATCCGAGCTGACGGTCTCGGCCCGCAATGGACGCGGTATCGCCGAGCGGCTGGATGCGCTGCTCGACCGCATCGTGGCGGGCTTGGAAGCCGGAGTACCCGCCGATGACGAGAGCGCGCGATGAGGGCCTGGGCGCGATTGGTCATCGCCCGGCCGCGCACCGTCCTCGCGGTGGTGATCGGGCTGATGCTGCTGTGCGCGGCCTACGGCGCGAGCGCGGCGGAGAAGGTCGGCGCGGCCGGATTCACCGATCCGGGTAGTGAATCCAGTCGCGTGGACGCGCTGGTCCGGGCGCAGGTCGGGCCGACCAGCGCCGACGTCGTCGTCGTCTACACCGCGCCGGACGGGCAGAGCCTCGAGGCGATCGGGCCGCAGATCACCGCGGCCATCGAACGGATCGACCCCGCCCTGCTGGCGCGGCCGGTGGAAAGTTACTGGAACAGCACTCCGCCGCGCACCCAGTTCCTGCGCTCGGCCGACGGCCGCCAGGGACTCGCGGTGGTCTTCCTCGCAGGCGACGACAATCAGCGCATCACCGCCTTCGCATCCGTCGAACCCGGCCTCCAGGTCCCCGGAATCGACACCAGGCTGGCCGGTTTCAGTGCCCTGGCCGATGAGATCACCACCCGATCCCAGCGGGATCTGATCGTCGCCGAGTCCATTTCTCTCCCGATCACCCTGCTCATCCTGGTGTTGGTGTTCGGCGGGCTGGCGGCTGCGTCGATGCCGGTGCTGGTCGGTGCGCTGGCGGTGGGCGGCTCCTTGGCGGCCATCCGGGCCTTGACCGAATTCACCGCGGTCACCACCTTCGCGGTCAATATCGCGTCGCTGATCGGGCTCGGCATGGCGATCGACTACGGGCTGTTCCTGGTCACCCGATTCCGGGAGGAGAGAGCCGGCGGACGCGACCTGCCCGCCGCGATCGAACGGACCTGCGCGACGGCCGGGCGCACCGTCGCGTTCTCGGCCGCACTGCTGATCTGTGCCTTCGCCGGCACGTTCGTCTTCCCGCAGCCGGTGCTGAGATCGCTCGGGTTCGGTGCGATCGCAGCGGTCGCGCTGGCGGCGGCACTCTCACTGACCGTGCTGCCCGCGATGCTCGTGCTGTTCGGGGCCAGGCTCGGCGCCTCGCGCGAACGCGGCCGTACCGAGCGGTTCTGGGGCCGCGTGGTCGATGCGGTGCTGTGCCGTCCGGGTGCGGTCGCCCTAGGGGTGACGGCGGTGCTGCTGGTGCTGGCGACACCGCTGCTGGGAGCGCGGCTCGGCGATATCGACCATCGCGCACTGCCCACGGACAATCCCATGCGCACCACCGTCGAGGAACTCACCGACCGTTTCCCAGCCGCCAACAGCGGGGTGACCGCGCTGCTGCACGGCCTCGACGGTGCGGCTCCGCAGGACGCGGCCATCGCGCAGGTGATGCGCGAGATCGATGCCGTGCCCGGGGTGGGTCCGGTGTTCCAGGCCGGGCGCGCAGCGGATTTCGTCGTCGTCCACGCGATGCTCGACAGCGCCGACCGCAGCGACGAGGCCATCGCCGTCGTCGAGGCGGTGCGGGCGCTCGAACCGCCCGCGGGCACCGGCCTGCGGGTCGGCGGCGATACCGCGGCGACCATGGACAGCGTGGATTCGATCACCGCCGCCCTGCCCTGGATGATCGCGGT
This sequence comes from Nocardia cyriacigeorgica, assembly GCF_010858045.1. Classification (GTDB taxonomy): domain Bacteria; phylum Actinomycetota; class Actinomycetes; order Mycobacteriales; family Mycobacteriaceae; genus Nocardia; species Nocardia cyriacigeorgica_E. The sequence goes on along the minus strand of NZ_JAAGVC010000007.1, from coordinate 172,025 downwards.
CATGGTGCTGGCGACCCTGCTGCTGCTCGGGATCGCCTTCCGCTCGATCGTGCTGCCGATCAAGGCGGTGGTCATGGCCTTCATCAGCCTCGCCGCCACCTTCGGCATCCTGACCTGGATCTTCCACGACGGACATCTGGCAGGCGCGCTCGGTGTGACACCGGGGCCGCTCGCCGCGGGCATGGTGGTGCTGATCATCGCGGTGGTGTTCGGACTGTCCACCGACTACGAGGTGTTCCTGCTGTCGCGGATGGTCGAAGCCCATCACGCGGGCGCGAGCACCGCCGAAGCGGTGCGCACCGGAACACTGCGCACCGCCCGCGTCATCACCGCGGCGGCCGTGCTGCTCATCATCGTCACCGGCGCGTTCACCCTCTCCCCGCTCACCCCGATGCGCTTCCTCGGCATCGGCATGATCCTCGCGCTGATCATCGACGCGACCCTGGTACGCATGTTGCTGGTACCGGCGCTGGTTCAGCTGATGGGGCCGGTGAACTGGTGGATACCCGGATCTCGCCGGCGCGCGGAGCCGAACCCAGATCCGTCGAACACCGCTGCGCGCACACCGATCTCGAGTCCCACAGCAGGAGGCTGACCAGCGCCGACCCACAGCCCGAACGGGGGTCAGCGATCGCCGAGGTCGTGCACGGCGCCCTCGGCGATCGACTGCAGCTTGTCCGGGTTGGCGACGTTGTGGATGGCGATGATGCGGCCCTCGGGATCGAGAGTGACGGTGAGGGTGGCGATCACCCGGTCGGGACCGCGGAACAGCACGCCGGCGGCACCGTTGATCTCGACCAGCTCGACCCGCATGTCGGCCGGCGCCACGCCCTGGTAGGGGCGGGTGCCGATGGCCGCGAACCAGCTGGCCACCCGGTCGGCGCCCACCACGGGACGCATCGCCTGACGGACCTTGCCACCACCGTCGGTCCACAGCGTGACGTCCGGGGCCAGCAGGTCCATCAGCGTGTTGATATCGCCGCCGGTCGCGGCCGCGACGAACCGGGTGGTGACGTCGCGCTGCTTGCCGCGGTCGGCGCTGAACCTCGGCCGCCGCGCCTGCACATGCCCGCGGGCGCGGTGCGCGGCCTGGCGCACCGCCTCCTCGGAGCGGTCGACGGCCTCGGCGATCTCGGCATAGCTGAAATCGAAGACCTCCTTGAGCACGAACACCGCCCGCTCGATCGGACTGAGCGTTTCCAGCACCACCAGCATCGCCATCGACACCGATTCCGCACCGGTGACGTCGTCGACGATGTCACCGGTGGTCAGGATCGGCTCGGGAAGCCACGGACCGACATAGGTTTCGCGTTGATAGCGGGTGGAGCGCAGGCGATCCATGGCCAGGTTGGACACGATCCGGGCGAGATAGGCCTTGGCGTCGGTGACGCGCGAACGATCCACCGTCGACCACCTCAACCAGGCATCCTGCACCGCGTCCTCGGCGTCGGCGGCGCTGCCGAGGATGCGGTAGGCGACGGCGAACAGCAGGTTGCGGTGTTCGTCGAAGAGCTGCTGAGCGTCGTCGGATGCGGTCATCGCGCACCTGCGCGGCGGGTGTAGCGGCCACCGCTGGGCCAGATCGCACCCGATCGCGGGAACTTGGTCATACGCTGGAAGGTCGGCCACGGCGAAGAACTCACCGTCTCCTTGTACCAGGTCGCACGCTTACCGGTCAGGTGCCAGCGGCGCGGCGAGCTGTCCGGCTTGGTGAACTGCACGACGGCGTCGTTGCGGCCGAGGCTCACCGGCGTGTGGTAGTAGCCGAAGCGGAACGCCTTGGGCTGCTTGCCTTTCAGCTCGCGGGCCAGGCAGACCGCGGCGTGCACACCGGTCGGCATGCCGCTCTGGCAGGTGCCGTGCATGAGGCCATATCCCTGTTCGATGGCGGCGGCGTCGCCGACGGCGTAGATGTCGGGGTGCGAGATCGAGCGCAGGGTGGCATCGGTGACGATGCGGCCGCGCTCGTCCACGGCACACCCTGCCGCGGCCGCCACCGGGTTGGCCCGGACACCGCTGGTCAGGAGCACCGCGTCGGCGGCGATGCTCTCGCCGTCGGCCAACTCCACCGAATCGGCGAGCACCTTCACCACCTCGGCGTCGCTGCGCACCTCGACACCGAGCCGGTCCAGCGTCGCCCGCAGGTAGGCGCGCGGCTTATCGGCGATGGCGGCGCCGGGTTCGTCACGTCCCAGCAGCATTACCCGCAGCCGCGGATACTGTTCGGCGATTTCGGCGGCCGCCTCGATACCGGTGAGCCCGGCGCCACCGACCACGACGGTCCCGGCCTCGAGCCGGTCCAGGCGCGCGGCGAGGGCCGCGGCGTCCGCGGCACCGTCGAGGGTGAAGGCGTGCTCGTCGGCGCCGGGCACCCGGCCGGTGTCGGCGAGGCCGCCCAGGGCGTAGACCAGGCTGTCATAGCGCAGCAGTCGCTGGTCATCGAGGCGAACCGTCTTCGCGTCGGGGTCGATCGCCGCCACCCGGCCCCGGACGAACCCGACGCCGATGCCGTCGAGCAGTTCCGGGATGTCGAACTCGGCCAGCCGCTGGCCGGTCGCCACCTGATGCAGCCGCAACCGCTCCACGAAACGCTCGTCCGCGTTGATCACGGTCACCCGCACATCGTCGCGCCGCTTCACCCGGGCACCCAGGTTCACCGCCGCCGACATGCCCGCGTATCCGGCGCCGAGGACCAAGATGTCCCGCCGCGCCGTTTCGTTGGTCTCGTTGTGCTCGCGCATCGTCGTATCCCTTCTGAACAATCGGTCGATGCACCCGAGACGTAAGGTGGGCCGCCGAACGTGACATCCAGAAAAGTGACGTGCGTCACATGAGATGCGGTGATCCGAAACCGCGAGCGCGGATGACAACGCCTGCTCTGGCATCGCCGTGCGCTGATACGGGGATGGCACGCGTCGAGCCGGGCCCGGCCGGCGTTCACTCCACTCGGTGGCTCAACCCGCTGGCGCGCAGCACCCGTCGCGCGGTCGCGGCGCGGATGGCGGCATCGGTGCCGATGATGCGGACGTGGCCGCGGGCGCGGGTGATGGCGGTGTAGAGCAGCTCGCGGGTGAGCAGGGTGGATTCGGGTTCGGGCAGGACGATGGTGACGGCGTCGTACTGGCTGCCCTGGCTGCGGTGGATGGTCATGGCGAAAACGGTGACCACGGAGGGGAATTGGGTGGGATGCACGAGGTAGGGTTCGCTGCCGCGTTGCAGGGCGACTCGCAACGACCCGTCGGGTTGGCGGATGACGACGCCGGTATCGCCGTTGTAGATGCGGGCCTCGTGATCGTTGGCGGTGACCAGCAGCGGTTGTCCCGGATACCAGGTGTTCTGCCCGGATTCGGGGCCTGCCCCCGCGGCGGCGGCCCATTCGCCGGCCATTCGGTCCCAGCGTTCGACGCCGAACGGGCCCTGGCGGTGGGCGCACAGCAGCCGATGTGATTCCAGCGCCGTGAGCGCGGCGGCGGCGTCACCGGCCAGGGCGGCCTCGGTGACCCGACGGGCGGCGGTGATCACGTCGGCGCGGACGGCGGCCACGTCCTCCGGTTCGCACAACGACAGCGCATCGCCGCCTTCGCGCAGCAATCCCAAGGCGGTCTCGGAGTCACCGGCCCGCACCGCTACCGCCAGATCGGCGATCCGGCCGCCGAACCGCCGCCCGCGGGTGAGCCGGACGATGCCGCCGCGCAACCGGGTCTGCTCCAGCTCGGTCAACGCCTCCGGATCCGCCGATGGCTCGGCCGCCCGGCCGATGATCTGGTCGAGCACCGGATTCGGGGCGCCGACCACCGGGCCTGCCACCAGGTCGGCGAGCACCGCGCCCGCGTCGACCGAGGCGAGCTGATCCGGGTCGCCGACCAGCACCAGCCTGGTGTCCGGGCGCAGCGCCGCCATCAGCCTGCTCATCATGGTCAGCGACACCATCGAGGTCTCGTCGACCACGATGACGTCATAGGGCAGCCGATTGAATTCGTGATACCGGAAGCGGGTGCCGCGACCGCGCTGCCAGCCGAGCAGCCGGTGCAGGGTGGAGGCGCTCAGTTCCGGTAGTCCGAGGTCGGCGGCCTGATCGCGCACCGCTTCCTGCAGCCGCGCGGCCGCCTTACCGGTGGGGGCGGCGAGCGCGACCCGCAGAGCCGGCGCCTTCGGGTTCGCACGCTGATGGGCGTCGAGCAAGGCGATGATGCGGGCGATGGTGTGGGTCTTGCCGGTGCCCGGACCGCCCGCGACGACGGTGGTCCAGTGGGTCGCGGCGAGCGCGGCGGCCAACCGCTGCCGGTCCGGCGCTGTGGACCCCGCTTCCGTTGCGGGAGTGGCGAACAGCCGGTCGAGTTCGCGACGCACCACGGCCGGCACGACCACCGGATGCCGGTCCGAGCGTTCGGTCAGCACCCGACGGATGGTCTGTTCCTGCTGGTAGTAGCGATCCAGGTAGAGCAGCGGCCCGCCCGCACGGCGATCCTCGACCAGCCGCAGCGGGCGCAGCGGCCCGGCCGCGCCACCGATCACGAGGGGGCTGACCCGCAAAGCCGCGAGCACGTCGTCGAATTCCGGCCACGGCAGGGAGGCCGGATCGACGGTGGTGTCCCAGGTTTCGTCGGCGTCGATGCCGATCTCGCGCATCCGGGCCAGCTCGAGGCACACCGAACCCGAGCGCACTGCCCGCACCGCCAAAGCCGCCGCGAACAGCGCCGCTTCGGACTCCTCGCGCCCGAGCCGGCCCAACCGCACGGCGACGTGCACATCGGCGGCCGAGAGCACCCCGGCTTCGTTGAACGCCCGCAGCAGTCCGGTGCCGCGCTGCGCGATCTGGATCGAGGTCACTGCGGCACCTCCCGCATCGGCCCTGCGGCATGTCCGGTTCGGGCAGCACAGAATGCTCGCGCACTCACCGCGCACCGCCTGCCAGCAGGTCCGAGAGCTCGGTGATCAATGCCGGCGGCGGAGTCCAATCGAACACTCCGCGCCCGGGCGGGGTCTCCGGTCCGATCATGCCGCGCACGAACAGGTACGCCGCACCGCCGAGATGGCGCGCCGGCTCATATCCGGGCAGCCGCCACCGCAGATAGCGGTGCAACGCCACCGAATACAGCATGGCCTGCAGCGGATAGTGCGAACGCATCATCTCCGCGGCCATCCGGTCCCTGGTGTAGTGCTCGACGGTGAGCTCGCCGGTGCCGAGCCGGTTGGTCTTGTAGTCGACGATGACGAAACGGCCGTCCGCGATGCGCAGCACCGCGTCGATGCTGCCGGTCAGGTAGCCGCGCAACGGGTTGTCGTCGAGGGCCTCGAGGTGATCGGCGTAGGTGGCGAAGACGTCGGCGGCGGGCAGATGCGCCCGTAGCAGTGCGGCTATCGCACGCAGGGTCGCGGCGTGCTCGCCGGCCTCGTCACCGCCGGCCAGCGGCAACTCGAATTCCAGCTCGCACAACCGGTCCCGGGTCGCGATATCGGCGAGGGCGCCGAAGGGGGTCGGTGTGCGCAGCACCGCCAGCAGCGCGGTGGCCAGCAGCCCCGGATCGGCGGCGGCCATCATCTCCTCGATGCTCTCCCGGCAACGCGTCGCGACCTCGGCCGCCAGATCGGCGGCATCGGTGTCGATCCGCTCCAGCACCGCGTGCACCAGGGTGCCGAACTCGGCGCCGTAGGGCAGCTCGTTCATCAGCGACGGCGCACCCGCTTCGGGTTCGGCGGCGAGCACCGGCACGCCGGTGGGCTCGTCGTCGGGACCGCGGCCGTCCTCGGGTTCGCTGTCCGGGGCGACGGCGTGCGCGGCGGCGGTCAGCGCCGAGTAGGAGGTGCGCCGCCATTGCTGGTCGAGCGTGCGGTCGAAGACGGCGGCGGCGAGTTCACCGGTCATCGTCTCGACCTGCACTCGCCGCGGCTGCACCTGCTGCTCACCGTCGACGATCTCCACCGCCACCGCCGGTCCGGCAGCGGCGGCCCACGCCGTAAGCCTTTCCGCGACAGCGGTATCCGACGGAACCGGCACCCGCGGCGCGACCTGTTCGGCTCCGCCGGAACGGCCGAGCAGCATCCGGTGCAACGGCGCGTTGTCGGTGGTGAACGCGGGCGCCCACCACGCCACCACCTGACACATGGCGCGGGTCAGCGCCACGTAGAGCAGCCGCAGTTCCTCACCCGATTCCTCGGCCTCGGCGCGGCGTTTGCGCTCGACGTAGCCGGGTGCGTCGGGGCCGCCCACATCGAGGACGCGGACCTCGTCATCGTGGAACAGCAGCGTCGCGGCCTTGGGATTCCGCGCGCTGTCCCAGGCGAACGGCAGATAGACGACCGGAAATTCGAGCCCCTTACTGGCGTGCACGGTGGCGATCTGCACCGCGGCCGCGTCCCGATCGAGCCGCCGGCTGCGATCGGTGACGGCACCGGAAGCGGGATCGCGTACCCGGTCGGCCAGCCAGCGGGTCAGCGCGGTCAGGCCGTAGCCCTCGGAGACGGCGAGCTGATCGAGCAGCTGGGCGATATGGCGCAGATCGGTGAGCCTGCGTTCGCCGTTCTCGATGCCGAGCAGGCGCGGCGCCAGCTCGGACTCCGCGGACAGCTTCTCGAAGACCGCCGCGAACCCGGCTCGGGTGAACAACCGGGCGGCTTCGCGCAACTGCGCGCTGACCCGCCCGACCAGATCCGCTCCCCCACTGTCGATCTCGGCGGCGGTGACGCCGAGCAACGGCGTGCAGGCCGCAAGTCGCACCCGGTCACTGCGATGCGGTTGTTCGAGGGCACGCATCACCCACAACCAGTCGGTGGCGCTCTCGGTCGCGAAGACGCTGGTACCGCCCGCCAGCACCGAGGCGACACCGACCCGGTCCAAGGCCTCGCGCACGACGTCGATCTGGGAACGGGTGCGCACCAGCACCGCGATATCTCCCGGGTCGATCGGCCGCGGCTCCGCGTGCCCGCCGGCCGCGTCGATCGTCGTCCCCGATTCCAGCAACCGAACGATATCGGCCGCCAGATCGGTGGCGACCTTGGCTCGCATCCGGCCAACGGTCGGGAATCCGGTCTTGTTCAGCGGTCCGGCGCCGGTGCGCGGCAGCACCCGCAACCGGAAGGGCGTGGGGTCCTGGTGGGGCCCGGACAGCCGCGACCACGGCCGGGTCGGAGCCACCGGATAGACGGTGATGGCGTGGTGGCCGAGTGCCGCGCCGCCCATCACCTGGTCGACGGCGGCGAGCAGACCGGCATCACTGCGCCAGTTCACCGTCAGTTCTCTGCGGGTCTCGGCATGGCCGACGGCGTCGAGGTAGCTCAGTACCTCGGCACCGCGGAAGGCGTAGATGGCTTGTTTGGGGTCGCCGACCAGCACCATCGTGGTGTGGCCGTGGAAGACGCGGCGCAGGATGTCCCACTGCAACGGGTCGGTGTCCTGGAATTCGTCGACCAGGGCCACCCGGAACCGGTCCCGGATCCGCAGGCACGCGCGACGGCCGTGCTCGGGATCGGTCAGCACCTCGTGTAACAGCACCAGCAGGTCGTCGAAATCACGCAGTCCCGCGAGGCGTTTGCGGCGCTCGGTCTCGGCGCGCACCGCCAGGGCGAATGCGACGCGCTCCCCGGCCAGGTCGTCGGTGTCGGGGGCCAGCCGGGCGTGCCGGTCCCGGACCGCGGCCAGGGCAAGCGTATGCGCCTCTTTGATGGTGAACGGCGGTGCGGTGCGTGCGTAGCGGTGCAGGTACAGATCGTCGGCGACGGTCTCGGCCAGCTCGTCGACGTTCTCGACCAGCCGCGAGCGCATATCGTGTTCACCCGCCAGGCCCAGCTCGTCGAGCATGCGCTGACAGAAACTGTGCGTGGTCGCGATGGCGCCGGCGTCGAAATCCGACAGTGCCGCCAGCAGCCGGGCCCGGCGGCGCCAGACCTCGTCCTCGTCGGCGGCGGCGAGGTACTCGACCAGCTCGTCCCCGCTCGCGCGCGCGGCCACCGGGTCGGCCAGGGCCGCCGCGACCCCGACGAAGCGATTCCTGGTGCGTTCGCGCAGTTCCTGAGTGGCGGCGCGGCTGAAGGTCACCAGCAGCAGCTGCGAGATATCGATCCCGGCCTCGGCGACATAGCGGACCGCGAGCCCGACGATCGCGTAGGTCTTACCGGTCCCCGCGCTGGCCTCGAGCACCGTGGTGCCGGTGGGCAGCGGGCCGACCGGATCGAAGGCGGTGTCCAGCGACGGCGCGGCAGCGGACGGAGTGTGAATGGTCACGGCTGCCCCTGTTCCTCGGCCCGCAGCAGCGGCGCCCACAACCGGCGCGACAACGCACCGAAGCGGGTGCTCTCACTCGGTTCCCCAGGCGGAGCGGGCGCCGCCGTGAGGTCCTCCAGGCGCGGCGCCGAGCCCCAGATGTAGCGCAGATGACGGTCGGTGTGCTCACCGTACGGGCCGGGACCGTTGGGCCCGCCGAGGAATTCGCGTTCGGCGGCAGCCAGCGCCTCCTCCACCGTGCCGCCCCGGAACCGGCGCTCGGCGTAGGCGGCGGTGGCCGCGGTGGCGATCGGCAACGGCTCGGTGAGGCCGGCATCACGCAGGGCGACCAACTCGCGCAGGATGGTCAGCGCTTCCGGAGCCGACGGCGCGGTCAACTCCGAACGCCATGCGGGACGGCGGAATTGGCCCCGGCCGATGGTCACCGCCCGCCAGGGCCGGTCCTCGCCGGCGGCCAGCGCCAGCAGCGACACCCACGCCGTGATCCGGTGCTTGGGCGCGAGCCGGGAGTAGGTGGTGCGCACCAGGGTGTCACCGCGTACTTCGGGCACCGTCCCGGTCAACCGGCGTCCACCGCCGAGATCGAGCGCGATGTCGACCGCCCGCGCGGGCCGCTCGTACTCCGGTTGCGCGATCCGCACCAGGGTGTCGACGGTGTGTTCCACCTCGTCCAGCACGGCGCCGCCGAGACCGAACGGCGGCAGCGTGCCGCGCCGCCATTCCGCAGCCCGCAGCCCGGCCGGATCGGCGCCGGTGAGCCGAGCGGCCAGCATCCGTTCGCCGAGATCCCATTTCGCCAGGCCGTCCAGCTCGATGGGCAGCCGGTCGGCGATGTCGTCTTCCTGGTCGGGCACCCGCAGACCCAGGCGCTGCCACAGGAACGCGCGCACCGGATGTTCGGCGAACGACAGCAATTCGGCCAACCCGATATCCACCGGCGCGGCCGGCGGCAGCGGCTCGGGCAGAAACGGCGGACGCGGCCGCGGCTTTCCACCCGCCGCCCTGGCACCGGCCAACGCCACGGTATCGAAGCTGAACGGGCGCTCGGCATGGAAATTGCGGCGGTCGAACGACTGCAGGGGATGGCGGGTCACCACCTCCGCCATGCCCGCGGGCCCGACGTGCGCGCGCAACACGTCCAGGAGTTCGGCCACCGGAATGGCCGGTGGCCGATGCGTACCGGAGACCGGATCGGACGCGGTGTGCAGCAGCACCAGCCGCTCACCGGCGGCCATGATCGCGTCCAGCAGCAGTTGACGGTCCTCGGCGCGGTGATCACGCTCGCCGAGCAGTGGGTTGCGGGCGAGTACATCGTCACCGTCCACGCCGCCCGCACGCGGGAACACATCGTCGTCGAGGCCGAGCAGCACCACCACCCGGTGCGGCACCGACCGCATCGGCACCATCGTGCACACCGTCAGTTCGCCGGTGCGGAAGTTGGCCCGGGTCGGGCGCGCCGCCAGGCGTCCGGCCAACAGCACCTCGACGTCGGCCAGCCGTAGCGGCACCGCACCGGCGAAGGCGAGCGCGGCGGCGAGTTCGCGGCGGGCCTCGGTGCGGATCCAGGCCTGGGACTCGGGGACGTCGGTCAGCAGATCCAGGGAGCGGGCCAGCGCGGCGGCCCAGTCGTCGGCCGGTCGGGGGCCGCGCAGATCGCGGAGCGCGACGGCGAGCCGGTCGACGAATTCGGCGAAGCGGCCCGCGAGGTCGACGTCGTTGCTGTCCACATCGTCCAGCGGCAGCGCGAGGTCGAGCCAGTCCTCGGAGCTCTCGCCTGCGGTGACGCCGAGCAGGATCCGGTCGACCGCGCTGTTGAGGGTGTTCTGCTGGAAACCGGCCAGCCCGAAGCTCTGGCGCTGCCGCTGCCCGATGCCCCAGCGCGCGCCGGTCTCGGCGGCCCATTCGCGCAGCCGCTCGATATCGTCGTCATCGAAACCGCAACGGCGGCGCACGGTTTCGGAGGCGGCCAGATCCAGCACCTGGGTGACGGTGACGCGCCCGTCGGCCAGTTCGAGCAGCACCGAGATCACCCCGAGCAGCGGATTGGTGACCGCCCGTCCACGATCGGCCAACCGCACCCGCAACCGATGCGCCGGATGTCCGGGGCGACCCGAATCCCCCACCGGCTCAACCGATCCCGCAATCTTCTGCCCGAATGCCGCCCGCACCAGCGGAGCGTACGCCTCCACCTCCGGGCACATGATCAGCACATCGCGCGGCTCGAGGGTGGGATCGGCGGCGAACATGGCGAGCAGGCAATCGCGCAGCACCTCGACCTGCCGGGCCGGGCCGTGACAGGCGTGCACCTCGACGGTGCCATCGGCGACGGCGGGAGTCACGGGCCAGCGGTCGGCGCGGATCCCGTCCTGCAACGCGTGCAGCAGGCTCGGCCGGTCGGTCGCCGGCGCCCCACCGCCCTCGTGCCGGTCGGTGGCCGCGGCAGGCAACCGCTGCTGCAATTCGCGCACATCGCGAGCCAGGCCCGTGAGCAATGGGTGGTGCACGGCGGCCGCGGTCCGGTCCTCGGCCCTGGTGCGCGCCGGGGCGATGCCGCCGATCGTGTCCCACATCGCCAGGCTCGGATGCGTCAGCCACAGGTGCACCTCGCGGCCCTCGGCCAGCGCCGCGAGCACCGCGAGCTGATCGGCGGGCAACCGGGTGGGACCGAACAGCGACACCCGCTCCGGCAGCGCCACGATGCCTGGTTCGGCGCGCAGCACCGCGCAGGCGGGCGCGAGCCGCTCGGCCGGGCTCGGCGTGCCGATCTCGGCGCGCAGGCAGCGCCACAGCTGCGGCTGCCAGCGCAGATCCTCCGGCACCTGCGATCCCGCCCCGTCGGTGTCGGCACCGGCCGCCCAGTCGTTGATGAGCTGCGGACGTTGCGCGCCGTAACTGTCGAACAGGGCCGCCAGGTGCGCGGCCGTGGCGTAGCGGCGCCCGGCCCGATGGCTGGATTCGCCGTCGCGCAGACCGAGGTGGCGGGCCAGCACCGCACACCAGGGCTCGGTCACCGACGTATCGATCACCCGCAGCAACGTCCACACCACGCGGTCGTGCGCCCACGGATCATCGGCGGGCGCCACCCCGCCCGCGGCGGCCAGCGCCTCGGCCACCAGCGCGGCGGGAGAGGGAAATTCGATATTGGCCGCGATGCCGTCGCCGGAGGCCGCCGCGGAAACTCCGAGCACACCCGAAAGCCGCTGCGTCAGCCACCGTTCCACCCCCTTGGCCGGCACCGCGACCACTTCGGTGGCGAATGGATCGGGCAGCGGCTGCGCCAGCAGCGCGGCCAAGCCGTCGGCCAGCGCGTCGGCGCGTTCGCCGCGATGGATGTGCAGCGGCATGCGCGCCCTTTCCTCCGATGCGGTCCGCCTCGGCACACCCGGCCATCCTCACCGGCCCCGGGTCGAGCACCTCGGCGCTTCGTGCTCTCGTTATACGCCCAGCGACCGACGCGCAACCGCAGCGGCCCATCGCACCCCACGTGACATAGGCCACACACCCGATCGATATTCGGCCGTGTCGTCCTGGCATCCGGCGGGGGCTGTGCCACAGTCCTTCCCCGGGGAGGAACGGGAGACTGCACCGAAAGGCTGGTTCGCGTTTCATGGATGCGATGGTGATTCCCCTGGTACCGAGAGGCGGCTTCACTGTCCGCCGCATCGGCGACCGCTGGGAGCTCGTCAATTCGCGCTGCTACGGGCGCACCGTCGTTCTACACTCGTGGCCGCGCGATCAGCACGCCGAGGCCTTCGAGCACTGCCATCGCCTCAACGAGGGCGCCACCGCGGCGCGGCAGGTGCAGCACCGCTGATCCGCGCGAAAGTTCTTGCCACACAAGACCACCGCTGCCGTAGCACAGGTGGCCGCTGAGCTCAAGACGTGCGTCGAGCGCACGGATATGCCAATGTGGTCCCTCGTGCGTTTCCCCATGGCCGCTACCGGGGCCAAACCCCGCGTCGCCGCATCCGCCTGTGTCCTTGCCGCCGCCGCCATCGCGCTTCCCGGTGTGCCCGCCATCCTGCCGACCGCCGCTGCCGCGCCGCTGGCCCACAGCCAAGCGTGCCTGCCCGGTTTCGACTGCGATATGAGCAACCGGATCGCCAGTGTGAACGCCTACCTGAAGAACCGGCCCGGCGTCACCGGCTATGTGCTGCGCGACCGGGTGAGCGGCGGCGTGTACGCCAACGAGCACGCCGAGGATTCGGTGTGGACGGCTTCCACCATCAAGCTCGCCATCGCCGCCGACCTGCTCAACCGCGCGCGCGTCGGCGCCATAGGGCTCTCCCCCGAGGACCGCTCGCTGATGGAGTCGATGCTGGCCACCTCCAACGATCAGGCCACCGACGTGCTGTGGAACAAGTACGCGGGCCTGGACCGGATGGCCTACAACAACGCCTTCCGCGCCAACGGCATGACCGGCCTCGTTCCGCAGCCCACCAGCACCGCGCTGTTCCCCGACTGGTCGTTCCAGAAGTGCACCGCCGCCGATCTGGACCGGCTGATGTCGCATGTGCTGGACCGGATGCACCCCGACGACCGCAACTACCTGATCGACCGCATGCGCAAGGTCGACATGAACCAGCACTGGGGTGTGTGGGGCGCCGGTGCCGCGATGCGGCCGGGCCTGAAGAACGGCTGGTCGGCCGAGCAGGGCGGCTGGGTGGTCAACTCCGTCGGCTTCGCCGGCCCCGGTGAGCGCTACACCTTGTCGATCATGACCTCGATGGGCGATCAGGGCGGATACACCGACGGCGCCGACACCGACACCAAGATCGCCGAGATGCTGCTGGCCGGACGCTGAGCCATGATCCGGCTCCGGGTGCGGTCACTCGGAGCCGGACCGGTCAGTTGATGCGCCGCAACCGCATCGGCGCGTCATCGCGGGGGAACGGAATCGTGGTGAAACCCCACGGCATGCGGTACGGCTCGGGGATGGACCACTCGTAGTCGCGCACCAGTGCCGCGATCACCGTCTTCACCTCGAACGTGCCGAAGTGCATGCCGATGCACTTGTGCGAGCCAGCACCGAACGGCATCCAGGCCAGCCGATGCGATTTGTCCTCGCGCCGCGCTTCGCTGAAACGCTCCGGATCGAAGACCTCCGGGCTGGTCCACAGTTCCGGCAGCAGGTGATTCACCTGGTAGGCCAGATCGACCGGGGTGCCGGCGGGAATGTAGTGCCCGCAGATCTCGGTATCGCGCACCGCGCGCCGCACCAGCCCCGGCACCGGCGGCATCAACCGCAGGCTTTCCTTCACCACCAGATCCAGATCGCGCATGCGCTCGAGTTCGGCGATGGTCGGCGGGGCGCCGGCACGATCGGCCGCCCTGACCTCCTCCCGCACCCGCTGCTGCCAATCGGGATGTTTGCCGAGGTAGTAGGCCACCGCGGTGGCGGTGGTCGTGGTGGTGTCGTGGGCGGCCATGATCAGGAAGATCATGTGATTGACCACGTCGGCGTCGCTGAACACCGAGCCGTCGGCATCGCGGGCATGGCACAGGCCGGAGAAGAAATCGGCCTCCTCGCTGCGCCGCTTCTGCGGCAACATCGCCGTGAAGTACTCCTCGAGCACCTTGCGCCCGCGTAGCCCGGCCCGCCAGCGGCCGCCCGGCATGGGATGGCGCACGATGGCCAGGCCCGCGTGCGTGCAGTCTACGAACGCCTCGGTGAGCCGGCGCCGCTGCGGGCCGACATCGGCGGCCATGAACGTCTCGCCGGCGATATCGAGAGTCAGTTCCTTGATGGTGGGAAACAGTTTGACCGTGCGACTGGCGCCGCGGCCGGGCGGCACCCAGCGGTCGACCACCTCGCGGACCACCGGCGTCAGCGCGGCCAGATGCGCCTCCAGCCGTTCTCTGGTGAAGGCCTGCTGCATGATCCGGCGATGGAACATGTGCTCGTCGAATTCCAGCAGCAGCAATCCGCGCCGGAAGAACGGGCCGATGAAATAGTCCCAGCCCTGGCCGAAATCGCGGCGACGCCGGCCGAGCACCTCATCGATGGCTTCCGGGCCGGCGGCCAGCACCCGCTCCATCCCGAGCGAACTGTTGAGCGTGACCGGTCCGTAGCGGCGGTAACGATCCATCATTTCGGCCGGACCCCAGCGCATGTAGTGCAGCGCGCGGCCGAGATACGGCAGCCCGGCATCGCCGTCGACGGCGGTCGCGGTGCTGCCGGATGGTGGGTTGGCGAGTACTCGGCGCCGGGCCGGGATCAGGCTCAATGCCCGATCGATCGGATGCGCGCGCGGGATCTCGATCAATGCCGAATTCTCGGATTCGATACGCACGCGGGCTTTTTCGACGGCGGCACGGTCGACGGTGACCATGGCAGACCTCCCTGGGCGAGGAACCTCCATGGTATTCGCTTTCGGGTGTTCTCCGGCGGCTTCGCCGGAATCCGGCCTCACTTCGTACAGTGAACAACGGTGCGCGATCGCACCGACACGCCCCGCCGACGGGGATCTCACCGTGACGATGCCGGGGCCGCCGACTACCGTGTGCCATGTCAGAAACGTTCGGCGGGGTCGACCCCCAGTCTGTCGAGGAGCAGCGACGATGAGCACTGAAACCGTGGAGAACCGTCGTCACCAGGTGGTGGTGATCGGTTCCGGCTTCGGCGGCTTGTTCGGGACCAAGCACCTCAAGAACGCCGATGTCGACGTCACCCTGATCTCCAAGACCTCGACCCACCTGTTCCAGCCCCTGCTCTACCAGGTCGCCACCGGCATCCTGTCGGTCGGCGAGATCGCGCCCGCCACCAGGCTGGTGCTGCGCAAGCAGAAGAACGCCCAGGTCCTGATGGGTGAGGTCATCGATATCGACCTGAAGGCCAAGACGGTCACCTCCCGGCTGCTCAACCAGGACACCGTCACCTCCTTCGACAGCCTGATCGTGGCCACCGGTGCCCAGCAGTCGTATTTCGGCAACGACCATTTCTCCACCTTCGCCCCCGGCATGAAGACCATCGACGACGCCCTCGAGCTACGCGGGCGCATCCTCGGCGCCTTCGAGCAGGCCGAACTGGCGAACACACAGGAAGAGCGCGATCGCCTGCTGACCTTCGTCGTGGTCGGCGCGGGCCCGACCGGTGTCGAACTGGCCGGGCAGATCGCCGAATTGGCCGACCGCACCCTGGAAGGCACCTTCCACAACATCGATCCGCGCGATGCGCGCGTGGTGCTGGTCGAAGGCGCGGGCGCGGTGCTCGGCCCGATGGGCCCCAAGCTGGGTGGTAAGGCGCAGCGGCGGCTGGAGAAGATGGGCGTGGAGATCCAGCTCAACGCCATGGTCACCGATGTGGACGCGCACGGCGTCACGGTGAAGGATCCCGACGGCACCATCCGCCGCATCGAATCCGCATGCAAGGTGTGGTCCGCCGGTGTGCAGGCCAGCCCGCTGGGCAAGATGCTCGCCGACCGCTCCGACGGCACCGAGGTGGACCGCGCCGGGCGCGTCATCGTCGAGCCGGACCTCACCATCAAGGGCCATCCGAACGTCTTCGTCGTCGGCGACCTGATGTCGGTGCCGAACGTGCCCGGTCAGGCCCAGGGCGCGATCCAGGGCTCCACCTACGCCGCCAAGCAGATCAAGGCGGGCCTCAAGGGTCACACCCCCGAAGAGCGCAAGCCGTTCAAGTACTTCAACAAGGGCAGCATGGCGACGGTGTCGCGGTTCAGCGCCGTCTGCCAGGTCGGCAAGCTGGAGTTCGGCGGGTTCATCGCCTGGCTGGCATGGCTGGCGCTGCACCTGTACTACCTGGTCGGTTACCGCAGCCGGATCATCACCGTCATCCAGTGGTTCGTCACCTTCCTCGGCCGCACCCGCGGTCAGATGGCGGCCACCGAGCAGTGGGTGTTCGCCCGGTTGGCGCTGGAGGCGATGAACGGCGAGGACGAGGGCGAGGCCGAGGTGGTGATGTCGGCGCTCGGCGACCCCTCGGCGAACAGCTGGAAGGCCGCCACCAGTGGTGCGGGACCGACAACCGAGGTCGCCGCCGACGGAAAGCCGGAGAACGCGCCCGCCGAATCCGATAGGACTCGCGCTACCGGCTAACTTCGGGCAATCGCGGTGGCTCCGATCAGCCCGTGAAACCACCCATCCGGGTGTGCGCCGAGTCCGAATGTCGAACAGACATCGGACTCACTCCGGATGAAAGGCAATCATGGCCACAGCCAAGCACAGGATGATCCACCCGCAGCGGCAGAAGGTCGGGTCGATCGTTGTGGCGGGCGCGGTTCCACTCGTCATGGCGCTCGTCGGCACGGGCACCGCCACGGCCACCACGTCGCCGGCTCAGCCGACGACGATGAGCGGTCACGCACCGAGCACGGCACCACTCGGCGGTACCGCGGCGGCACCGATCGCCGAGCCGAACGCACCGCAGCAGGCCTCCGACGCGCCGGCCACGGCCCCGGAGGCGCTTGTGGCGGCTCCGGGCACCGCACGGCAATCGGCGGCCGAGCCCGGCGCGCACACCACGCTCACCTGGTCGCGCCCGGTCCCCGACAAGTCCTACCTCGCGCCCCTCGGCGATCTGCACGCCCCCACCCAGGTGCAGCCGGTCGCGCCCATCGCACCGCCGCCGGGCCAACTGCGTTTCGGTGACGTCGCCATCGAGTCGCCGGCCTGGCTCGACCCCCAGCAGGCCGCGCAGGTCAACGACGGCGCAGCCAACGCCGAGGCCGGCCTGGCGACCTTCCTCGACTCCGTCGGCATGGAACGCAGCCGCTCGGATCGGGTCGCGAGCCAGACCATCGGCGCGGCCGCGGTCGGCGCGGTGGCCGGGGCGAGCGCGAGCACTCCGCTGGCGGCCACCTCTGCCGTGGTCGGCGCGGTCGCCGGTCTGGTCGCCGGAGTGCCGTTCCTGCCCGCCGGGCTCGTCGCGGGCCCGATGCTCGGCGCCGCCATCGGCGCCGCGGTGATCGCGGTGCCCGCTGCCGCGATCGGTGCCGCTGCCGGCGCCGCCATCGGTGCCGTCGACGCGCTCGCGGCCCCGCCGCACGGTCAGCCGGTCGAGGCCCAGCCCGCGCCGGGCGGGGTCGTCACCTCCTGATCCGGGCGACAACGCCGGAAAGCGACATCCAGCCCCTGCCCGACAGTCGGATTCACCGAGCCGGAGCAACCACTCATCGACAGTGGTGCCCCGGCCGCCTGATCCCGGCTCCGGTCGGGGGCTGGATCGTCGATACCGTCAGCGACCTTTCGGTGTCGCCACCAGGACGATGATCGCCATCGCCACCAGGATGAGGGCGCCGACCGTCGTCGCGGCATGCATCCCGTTCACGAACGATTCCCGCGCGGCCTCGACGATCGCAGGCCGGTCGCCGTCGCGCGCGAGCGTCTCTCCCAGCGTCGACTCGAAGCTCCCGCCCGAGCGGAACACCACCGCCGCCAGTGAGCCGAGCAAGGCCAGACCCAACGCGTTGCCGAGTTCGAAGCTGGTCTCCGAGATCCCCACGGCCGATCCCGCGCGCTCGGGCGGCACCGACGACACGGCCACCTCCGACACCAGCGTGAAGGTGATGCCGTAGCCGATACCCGCGATCGCGGATCCAGCGATATACCAGGCCAATCCGCCGTCCACGCCGACGCCGAGCAACATCAGATTGCCGATCGCCGCGGCGAACAACGCCATGGCGAAGGTGATCCGCACCCCGAAGCGGTGCCCCACCGTCGCGCCTGTCATCGAGAAGATGAACACCGCGATCGCCATCGGAATCCCCAGCAGCGCCGCGACCAGCGGGTCCCTGCCGGTGACCGACTGCAAGTAGATGCTGGCCAGATAGCTCATCGCGGCCAGCGACATCATCCCGGCCAGGCTGGAGCCGATCGCCACCGAGAACTGGCCGCGACCGAACAGCGCCAGATCCAGCAAGGGCTCGTCGAGGTGGCGCTGCCTGCGTACGAACAACGTCAGCACGATCGCGCCGATCAACCCGATCACCGCGGCCTCGGCGTCGGGACCGTGTTCGGCGGCATGCTTGACCGCGTACACCAGCGGCAGGATGCCGCCGATGGACAAGGCCACACTCGGCAGATCCAGCGGGCCGAGCGAGTTGGCGCGATGTTCGGGCAGCAGCACCGGCGCGAGCGCGAGCAGGATCAGCAGCACCGGCACGTTGATCAAGAACACCGAACCCCACCAGAAGTGGTGCAGCAGCACCCCGCCGATGATCGGGCCCACCGCCGAGCCGCCGGCGAAGAACGCCGTCCACACCCCGATCGCGGTGGCGCGCTGTTTGGCGTCGGCGAACAGCGTCGAAATCAGTGACAAGCTCGACGGCAGCAACGTGGCACCACCGATGCCCATGAGCGCCCGCGCGGCGATGAGCACACCCGCGCTCGGGGCGAAGGCCGCCACGGCCGAGGCGATACCGAAGACGGTCGCGCCGGCCAGCAGGATGCGCCTGCGCCCGATCCGGTCGCCGAGATTGCCCATGGTGATGAGCAGGCCCGCGATCAGGAAACCGTAGATGTCGAGAATCCAGAGTTGTTCGGAGGCCGAGGGGTCCAGATCGACGGTCAGCGTGGGCAGCGCGAGGAACAGCACCGAGACGTCCATCGACACCAGCAGGACCGGCAATACCAGCACCCCGAGGCCGAGCCAGGCCCGCCGCGGGGCCACGCTCGAATCCGGGGCGGGCCGCACCGCCTCCACGTTCGTCATCCACCGATTCCTCTCGCTGACGCGTACGACGTACGCATGAAGTCCGGGTACAGTGTACGCATCCTGGCCGGACATCGAAAGGCAGTCATGGGATGACCGAGCCGAAGCTCACAAAAGCGGCCATCGTCGACGCGGCGATCGAACTCGCCGACAGCGACGGGCTCGAGGCGCTGTCGATGCGCCGGATCGCCGATCGTCTCGGCGTAGGCGCCATGTCGCTGTATCGGCACGTCACCAACAAGGACGAGCTGATCGCGGCGATGACCGACGAGGTCGCCGGCCGCTACCCGTATCCGTCGACCGCCGAACGCGACTTGACCTGGCGTGACCGCGTCCGGATCGCCGCCGAGATCGATTGGAATCTCTACCAGCAGCATCCGTGGGTGCTGCTGACCTTCGCGGTGCCGCGCTACAGCTTCGGCCCGAGCAGCATGGGGTGCCTGGCGTGGCTGGTCGAGGGCTTCCGCGAATTGAACGTCAGCACCCACGAGGCGACCCAGATGGCTTTCGCGGTCTGGAACTACATCTCGGGCGCGACCCTGCCGCATATCAGCTCGGCGCTGCTGACCAGCAAGGGCCTCGACTCCGATGACGAGAACGGTTTGCGCGCGCTGCTGGCGGGCCGTCCGCTGCATCCGGTGCCGCCCGCGCTGGCCGAGCTCGAGGGCGCCGACGACGGCCGCTTCGCCCAGGTCGACCTGCTCCAACTCGGCCTGGACGCGCTCTGCGACGGCTTCGCCGCACGCGCAGCGGCCCGGGCCGGCCACAAATCGAATTGACCTGAACAACACTTCAGGTTGCAGGCTGGGTTCCGACCCCGATCATCAGGAGCCGCCATGTACGCCATCCGCCTGCACGCTTTCGGTCCGGCCGAGAATCTGCGCTACGAGACCGTCCCCGATCCGGTACCGGGCCCCGGCCAGGTCCGCGTCGCGGTGGCAGCCGCCGGAGTCCATCTCGTCGACACCGCGCTGCGCCGCGGCGAGCCCGGCCCGTACCCGATTCCCGAGCTGCCGACGATTCCCGGCCGGGAGGTGGCGGGCACCGTCGATCGCGTCGGCGCCGACGTCGATCCGGCGTGGCTCGGCAAGCCGGTGGTCGCGCATCTGGGCGCGGTACCGGGCGGCTACGCCGAGCTCGCGGTGACCGATGTCGCCCGGCTCCACGGTATTCCGGCGAATCTCGACGCCGCGGCCGCGGTGGCGATCATCGGTACCGGGCGCACCACCATGGGCATTCTGCAATTCACCGATCTCGGCCCGGACGATGTCGCGATCGTGACGGCAGCGGCGGGCGGCATCGGCACCTTGCTGGTGCAGTACGCGAAGAACGCGGGCGCGACGGTGGTCGGGCTGGCCGGTGGACCGGCGAAAGCCGAGCTCGTGCGCGCCAACGGCGCCGATATCGCGCTCGACTACCGGCAGGCGGACTGGCCCGATCGGGTGCGAGATCGTCTCGGCGGGCGGCAGGCGACGGTGCTGTTCGATTCGGTCGGTGGCCCGATCACCCCCGCCGCGCTCGACCTCCTCGGCCCCGGCGGACACCACGTGATCTACGGGTGGTCCAGCGGCGAGCCGGCGCGGATCGGTGACGCGGAGGCCGAGCGGCGCGGTATCCGCTCCGAGACGGTGGTCGGCCCGCCGATGCTCGAACGGGTCGGCGGCGATATCCGGGTGCTGGAAAAGCGCGCGATGGCCGAGGCCGCCGCGGGACGCTGGAAGCCAGCGGTGACCCGCTTCCCGCTGGCGGAGGCGGCCGCCGCGCACCGCGCGCTGGAGAATCGCGAGACCACAGGGAAGGTCGTCCTCGAACCCTGACCGGCGTCGCGCTCCCGGCGGCTCAATAGGCTGCAGGCGTGGGCAGCGCGGCGACTACTGGGCCATCGGGTGGCATGACGGCACGAACGGACGTCGTCGTCTGCGGACTCGGCCCGGCAGGACGGGCGCTCGCCCATCGTTGTCTGGCGCACGGACTCTCGGTCGCGGTGGTGGATCCCGCACCCCGGCGGCACTGGACGGCTACCTACGCCGCGTGGGCGGACGAACTCCCCGAATGGCTCGATCCCGGGGTGATCGCGGCGACCGTCGATCGGCCCGTGGCCTGGGGCGCACGCGAGCACCGCATCGAGCGCCGATACGTGGTGCTCGACTCCGAGCGGCTGCGGTCGGCACTCGATATCACCGGCTCCCGCGTGCTCGCCGATCGTGCGGTGCGACTCACCGCTCACACCGCGACGCTGGCCTCGGGAACAGTGCTGCGAGCCGAGCGGGTCATCGATGCGCGCGGGCTGGCACGGGCCTCGTCGCGAGCCGAGCAGACCGCCTTCGGTGTGGTCGTCGCGGCCGAGCGGGCCGCCGGTGTCGAGCCCCTGTTCATAGATTGGCGTCCGGACAACGGCGCACCGGCCGAGGCGCCCCGATCCTTCCTCTACGCGGTACCGCTGGGCGCGGGCGCGATGCTGATGGAGGAAACCTGCCTCGCCGGGCGCCCGGCCCTCGGCCAGACCGAGTTGGCGGCCCGGTTGCATCGGCGTCTGCGTGCCCGCGGCATTCGCCTCGACGGCGGCGAGCGCGTCGAGCGGGTGCGGTTTCCCGTCACCGGTGCCAGGCCGGGCCGTTTCCGCTTCGGTGCCGCGGGCGGGTTCATTCATCAGGCCACCGGTTACAGCGTGGCCGCGGCACTGACCGCGGCCGACGCCGTGGTCGCGGGCGGTTCGCCCGCGCCCCCGGCAGCGCGCGTGGTCCACGGTTTACGTGAGGCGGGATTGCGGGCACTGCTGCGGCTCCCACCGGCCGATCTTCCGGTTTTCTTCGACACCTTTTTCGACCTGCCCGAGGAATGGCAACGCGCGTACCTGTCGGGCCGCACCGACGTGACCGGGACCGCCGCGGCCATGGGCACGCTGTTCGCGCGGCTACCGGCGCGGCTGCGGACCCGAATCGCGGCAGCGACACTCCGGTTACCGTTTGACGAGCGAGGTCGCCGAGATTCGTCCATGATGGGGTGATGCGGTCAATCTGGAAAGGCTCGATCGCGTTCGGGCTGGTGAACGTCCCGGTGAAGGTGTATACCGCCACCGAGGACCACGACATCCGCTTTCATCAGGTCCACGCCAAAGACGGCGGACGGATCAAATACGACCGGGTCTGCACGGTGTGCGGGAAATCGGTGCAGTACGCCGATATCGACAAGGCCTATGAATCGCCAGAGGGCGACAAGGTGATCCTGACCGACGAGGATTTCGCCAAGCTTCCGGTGGCCGAGAAACACGAGATCCCGGTCCTGCAATTCGTGCCGAGCGATCAGATCGACCCGATCCTGTTCGACAAGACCTACTACCTCGAACCCGATTCGAACACCCCCAAGGCCTACGTGCTGCTCGCGGCGACCTTGGAGCGCATCGAACGCACCGCCCTCGTGCACTTCACCTTGCGCCAGAAAACCCGGCTGGCCGCGCTGCGGGTCCGTGACGGCATGCTCGTCCTGCAGACGCTGCTGTGGCCCGACGAGGTGCGTTCGGTGTCGTTCGAATCGCTGGAGAACGCGACCAAACCGCGTCCGCAGGAAATCAAGATGGCCGAGACCCTGGTCGATTCCATGTCGGAGGATTTCGATCCGAGCGAATTCACCGACGAATACCAGATCGAACTCAAACGGGTGCTCGACGAGGCCATCGCCAGCGGCACCGGCAAGGTCCCCGAACAACCCGAGGCCGAACCCGTCGCCCAGGACGCCGAGGTCGTCGACCTGGTCGCCGCGTTGCAGCGCAGCCTGGAAGCCAGCGGACGCCGCACCGAGGACGGCAAGAAGCGCGCGCCGGCGAAGAAGACCACCGCCAAGAAGACCGCGAGCAAACGCGCCCCCGCCAAGAAGACGGCGGCCAAGAAGACCGCCACCCGCAAAGGCGCCTGACTCGCGCATACTCCTGGCAAACTGATCGCATGGACCCCGCCATCGCGATCGTCCCCATGGGCCTCGGCCACCTCCGTCAGGTCCTCGACCTCGGACACGAGGTCTACGACACCTCGGTCAAGCCCTACACCTCCTGGTCGCTGACCTCGGTGGCCGAGCATCTGGACAGCCCGGACAACGCGTGCTGGGCGGCAGTCGACTCCGACCGGGTAGTCGGTTTCGTGCTCGGCTCGATGGAATTCGAGCTGCGCGACGACTGGGGCTATCTGGAATGGATCGCCGTGGCCCCGGACATGCAGGGCCACGGCATCGCGGGCAGGCTCGTCGACGCGTGCTGCACCGCGCTGTTCGCCCGGGGTGCCCGCCGCATCGTCACCGATGTGGAATCGAGCAACGAGGCCTCGGCGAAACTCATGCAGCACAACGGTTTCGACGCGGCGACCACCATCACCCTGTTCGTCCGCGCCGATCCCACCGCACCCGAGGTGGACGCCGACTCCCCCGGCCTGTCGCCGTCGACCAAACGCACCCTGGCCCGCACCGGCCGCCTGCGCCGCTGACACTCAGCCCGGCGCTGCCGACACTCAGCCCTGCGCCGCCGCGCGGCGCTCATATCGCGCCCGCGCCCGCTCGTAGGCGTCGCGAAGCAGCTCGCGTACGGTCTCGCCGGTGCGCGGCCCCGGATTCACCACCGCCACCCAACCGGCGCCGGCGTAGACGGGGTGCGCGAGCACGGTATCGCCGGCGGCGAAGTCGGTATCGGGGTCGATCTCACGCGGCGAACCGCCGGTCCAGGCGGTGAAGGCCTCGCGGCTCACCGCGATATTGACCCGGAACGCCCCCGGCCGGTCCAGGTCCGATTTCTCGTCGCCCGGATAGTTCTTGGTGACGATCGTGGCGAACGGCTGGGTCGTGGCCGGGACTTCACCGCTGGGTGAGTAGTAGAAGAACAGGTCACCCCAGGCGATCTCGGGCGAGCCGTCGCCGGGCCCTGGCCGCAATGTCAGGACACCGTCCAGGCCCGCCACATAGTCGATGATCTCGTCGATGCTCATGCATTCCAGCGTTTCATTAAAGTGCTTGTGGAGACCTGGCCGAGCATCTGCGCTGTTGGACAAGGAACGCATCGTGGAAACCCTGCACTCGCCCTTGCGAACAGTCGACGTCGCGCGCCGCGCGGGCTACTCCGTTCAGCAGGTACGCAAGCTCGAGCACCACGGCGTGCTGCCGCCGGCGGCACGCACGGAATCGGGGTATCGCACCTACGACGAGATACACCTCCGCTCGGCGCTCGCGTATCGGGCACTGGCCGCGGGTGTCGGCCCGGTGGAGGCCAAACGGATCCTGCGCGCGGTGCACCGCGCACCACTGCCGGAAGCCCTCGCCCTGCTCGACGACGCGCACGCCCGGCTCGCCCGCGAACGCACCGAGCTCCGGTTGGCCCGCGCCGCCGCCGAGGCGATCTCGGCCGAACCGATCGCCGAGGTCACGGAGTCGGATGCGATGTCGGTCGCGGAACTGGCCGATGCGCTCGGCGTCCGCAAGTCCGCCCTGCGCCACTGGGAGGCGGAAGGACTCATCAGTGCGGACCGGAGCACCGCTCGGGGCGCCCGCCGCTACTCGCCCGCTCAGGTCCGCGACGCGCGGATCATCCACCAGCTCCGCAACGCCGGATACCGCATCGACACCCTGCGAACGCTGGTGCCGAATCTGCCACGCGCCCATCACAACGACGCCATCGCCGCCGCGCTCGACGCCCGCGAGGCGAGCATCACAGCACGTTCCCGCGCCCTGCTCGACGCCGCCGCGGCCCTCGCCGACGTCATCGCCCTGGCATAATCCGGTTGACGCGGCAGCTTCGGTTGCTATCGTCGAGCGGAAGTCATCGCATTCAGGGAGTACCGGCATGGTAGGTGAACTCGACATCTCCGGGGTTACCCGGCTCTGACGGCCACCAGCAGGCGCGCGGCGCCGCTGACGTGGCCATGTCGCCGTTCGTCTACTCATCCCTTCACCCGAGGACTCGTACATGTCCGATGCGTTCATCGTCTGCTCCGGCCTGAGCTTCACCTGGCCCGACGACACCCCCGTCTTCACCGACCTGTCGTTCAGCATCCCCCGCGGCCGCACCGGCCTGGTCGCGCCCAATGGCTCGGGCAAGAGCACGCTGCTGCGCCTCATCGCCGGTGACCTGCGCCCGAGCAACGGCACCATCGCCGTCGACGGCGTGCTCGGCTACCTGCCGCAGACCCTGCCACTGACCGGCGATCTCACCGTCGCCGAAATCCTCGGTATCGCACCGGTATTGGCGGCCCTGGAAGCCGTCGAATCCGGCGACGCCAGCGAGGAACACTTCACCACCATCGGCACCGACTGGGATATCGAGGAACGCACCCGCGCCCAGCTCGACCGCCTCGACCTCGGCGACGTCGCGTTCACCCGCCGCTCCGGCACGCTCAGCGGCGGCCAGATCGTCTCGCTCGGCCTCGCGGCACAACTGCTGCGCAGACCCGACGTGCTGCTGCTGGACGAGCCGACCAACAATCTCGATCTCGCCGCGCGCCACAAGCTCTACGACGTGCTCGGCGACTGGGGCGGAACCCTGCTGCTGGTCAGCCATGACCGCGCCCTGCTCGACCGGATGGACCGCATCGCCGAACTCCATCGTGGCGACATCCATTTCTACGGCGGCACTTTCAGCGACTACGAGGCCGCCGTCCGCGCCGAGCGCGAGATCGCCGAGAAGAACATCCGCTCCGCCGAACAGGAGGTCAAACGGGAGAAGCGGGAATTGCAGCAGGCCAGGGAACGCGCCGCCCGCCGGGCGAGCACGGCCGCCAGGAATCTGGGTAACGCCGGGCTGCCCAAGATCTTCGCGGGCACCATGAAGCGCAATGCGCAGGAGTCGGCGGGCAAGGCCGACGGCACGCACAGCGCGCGGGTGGTGGCGGCCGAGAGCAGACTCGACGAAGCCGGCCGCGCACTGCGCACCGAACAGAAGATCAGCCTCGAGCTGCCCGATACCGATGTTCCTGCCGGGCGCACCGTATTCAGCGGGCAAGGGCTGCGGCTGCGGTTGGGCGAGCGGGAGATCTTCGCCGGCGGCGGCATCGACCTGCTCATCCGCGGGCCGGAGCGGATCGCCTTGACCGGCCCCAATGGAGCGGGCAAATCCACAGTGCTGCGGATGATCCGCGGTGACGTGGATCCCGATGCCGGGTCGATCACCCGCGCCGATGGCCGCATCGCGTACCTGTCACAACGATTGGACCTGCTGGATCCGCACCGAAGCGTCGCCGAGAACCTGTCCGCGTTCGCCCCGGACCTGCCCGACGCGCGGCGCATGAACCTGCTGGCCCGCTTCCTGTTCCGCGGCTCGCGCGTGCACCTGCCGGTCGGTGCGCTCTCCGGCGGTGAACGGCTACGCGCCACCCTCGCGTGCGTGCTGTTCGCCGAGCCGGCGCCGCAATTGCTGCTGCTGGACGAGCCGACCAACAACCTCGATCTGGTGAGCGTCGGCCAACTGGTCAGCGCGCTGGACGCCTATCGCGGCGCGTTCGTCGTGGTCAGTCACGACGAACGCTTCCTCACCGATATCCGGGCCAAGCGCAGGCTGCACCTGTCCGACGGCCTGCTGCGCGAAGTCGCCGTGTCCGATTGATCGGTGCCGGGGGCCGCCAGGCCGCCGCGCCCCCGGCCACCGGCAGGCGGTCGGAGGTCTGCGACATCCCGCACCACCGGATATCGAGACGTTCGCAAGAGCGCCCATAGGACGGCGACAGTTTGGGAACGCAACGATCCGGGTACTCGTGTGAATGGCGGCAATACGGAGGGTAGGTCCATGAATCCCAGCCCCCAGAACGGGTTTCGATCACGCACGCGGCCTTCCCCTCACCAGTGCAGATGAGGATGCCGGCCGACGAGAGAACCAGGCGAACAGGGCGCGCACACTTCTGAACAGGCAGAACACGTCTGCCGGAGGTCGCTGCCGGAGCCGAGAAACGGCCGAGAGATCAACCGATCTCGCACGGCCAAGAGGGGACGAGATTTGTCGATTGCAGCACAGGAACCGAAAGGCCGAAATACCGACAAGGGATACGTTGCCCTGCTGGGCTGGAGTTTGAACGCCGTCGAGGCGGTCGACCGCTTCGACCGGCGATACGTGGTAGTCGCTCCGGAATGGATCGAAGACTACTGCGCGGAAAACGGAATACCGTACATTCCGTGGAACTTCGAACGTCTCAACGACCGTTCGATGGAGATCGCCGAGACGCTGCGCGATATGGGTGTGGACGTGGCGATCCCGATCTTCGAGGAAACCGTCGAATGGGCGGGCGCGATCAATGCGGTGCTGATGGACAATCCGCGGCTGTTCGGGCAGGCCATGCTGCTGCGCGACAAGGCGCTGATGAAGCGTCGCGCCCAGCTCGGCGGCATCCGGGTCGGCATCTTCGAGGAGGCCCATGAGCGCGACGACGTCGTCCGCTTCCTCAAGCGCGTCAACCAGACCCTGCTCAAGCTCGACGGCGATCCGAACGACCCGATCCACATCAAGGCCTTCGACAAGGCAGGCTGCCTCGGCCATCGGGTGATCAGGACACCCGACGAGATCGACACGATTCCCGACGAGGATTTCCCGCTACTGATGGAGTCGCACCTGGACGGGTGGGAGTTCGCGGTGGAGGCATGGATCCACAACGGCAAGATCCGCTTCCTCAATATCTCCGAGTACGTCACGCTCGGCTATTCGGTGTTCGTGCCCGCGACGCCGGAGCTCGAGCGATACCGGCCGGAGATCACCCGGCAGGTCGAAAAACTGATCAAGACCTTCGATATCGAATTCGGCTTCGTGCACCCCGAATACTTCGTCACCAGCGACGGCGAAATGTACTTCGGTGAGGTCGCCTACCGTCCGCCCGGATTCAAGGTCTTCGAACTTCTCGAACGCACCTACGGCTTCAACGCCTACCATGCCCTGGTCCTCGCCTTCGACCCCAAGACCACCGAGGAAGAGATCGAGGCCTTCTTCCCCCGCGAAGTGGTTGATGCCAAAGGGCATGCCGGATGCTTCGGCGTGTATCCGCGACGGCGCGTGGTGAGCCATCTGTCCATGCCCGAGGAAACCGAGGATCATGATTACTTCGAATCACACGAGCTCACCTCCCCGCTGTCGGAGAAGGTCACCAAGCGCACGGCGTTCGGGAACCATTGGGGCCTGTTGTATTTCTTCGGCGACGACCCGTACACCCTGCGGGACCTGCTGAAGCGACAGGAAGAGCTCGACTTCTATATCTGATCCCGGCCTCGGCCCGGATCACGGGAGGATCCTGATTGAATCAGCTCAGCAGCGACGGGGCATCCTTGGAACGGCGTCTGGCCACCTTGGACCATGCCATCCGATCGCTCACCGACGCAGGCGATTTCGGCAAGCAGGTCAAGTTGCCGCGGACCTTCGACGCGCTGCGGCGAGTGCTCGCACTGCCGGGCGGCTGCGCCGCGGTGCGCGCGCGGGCAGCCGAGTTGGAGAACGCGGGCCTGTTCCTCGGCACCGACTGGGCCTCGCCGCAGATCTTGATCCCCTCACTGAGCACCGGCTCGCTGCGCAGCCCGAACGCCGACACCGCGGTGCTGGAGACGGTGAGCAACCTGCGCCTGCTCGCCGTGGCCAAGGGTGACTACTCACACCCGCTGATCACCGCCGAACAGGCCGACAGCCACCTCTCGCAGGTACTGGCGATCAACCTGTCGCTGCTGTTCACCCCGCCCACCGAAGCCGAACGGACCCAACAGGGCCGGATGGCACAGGTGACGCGAGAACTGCTGCACCATCTCGTGGCCGAGGTCGGCTACGAGAAGGTGCTCGAGCATCTGGTCGACGAGATCTGGCGGATCCTGCGCCAACGGCCCATTCAGGTCGACGCGGTCAAACGCATGATCACCCAGATCGCGGTCGCGCGCGCCAACCCCGATATCGACCTCGGCGCCGGCGCGCTCGGCGCGGACCGGCTGATCAGCAGCCTCTACGGAACCACCGACGCGTGCCGGGAAGATCCTGGCGTCGACATCTATCGCGAACGCCTGGAAACGATGGATGACAGCGCCCTGCAGTACGAAGCCTCGGGGTTCGCACGCTCGATGCACGACACCGGGCTCGTCTCGCCCTATCACGCCGTGCTACTGCGTCATCTGCTGGAGAAGGGCGACTATCTCCTCGCCGAGGCGATGGGATTGTCCAGCACCGGCCGCGACTGCCTGCTCTGCTATCACGAACTCGTGCACAGCCTGATCGACGAAGCGGTGCAGGTCGAGACCGCGCAGTGCATCTACGGGCTGGCACTGCTGCTCGAGCGCGGCATCCTCTATCAGCCGCCGGTCGCCCCAGCGCTGTGGCGCCAGATCGGCCTACAGCTCTCACCGACCTCACGGCAACGGTTGAGCCGGGTGTTCGGGCCCACCCCCGACGCTCGGGTGTGGCTGTTGGCGGGAGTGCTGTCGATGCTCGGCCTACCGCTGGGGGTCGGGCAGGGCGACAACCCCACCTGCCAGTCGGCGCGCGCACTGTCCATGTGGGCCTACAACGATCCCGACTATCTGCTGCACGCGGTGACGTGGGCGGCCCGCGACGACGAGATCGTCATGCACTTCGAGGGCACCCCGATCTCCTCCCGCGACGACAGTGCCGGTGCCGCCGCGGGGCCGCCGATCGACCTCGATCCGGTCTCGGTGCTGGTGGTCCCGCATCTGGACCGCATCTACGCCGAGATGGGCAGGCACTGCCTTGGCCGTGACGGCGATCCGCACCGGTGGATCAATCCCGAGTTCCACGGCTGGTGGTCCGGACGCGGTTTCCGCATCAATGTCGACGTCGCCACCGGCAATCTGACCGACCTCGATGATTTCCTGCGCCACTTCTATGCCAGCTACCACCCCTTCTACAACGGCAACCAGCCCTTGATCCACCCGCAACCGGCCGGCATCGCGGTGACCGACAGCGCGGCCCGGTTCGTCGGCTGGCATGCCATCACGGTGCTACGGGTGAATCTGGATCCGCAGGAACAAATGCGGGTCTATTTCTTCAACCCCAACAATGACAGCGGCCAGGACTGGGGCGACGGCGTCATCGTCGGCACCGCTGGCCACGGTGAGCGTTTCGGGGAAGCATCGCTGCCGTTCGAACAATTCGCCTCGCGGCTCTACATCTTCCACTTCGACCCGCTGGAACCGGGCGAATCCGCCTCCGTCGATCGCGACGAACTGGACCGGGTGATCGGCTATGTCCATCGCAGTTGGGGCGCGGACCGGATCTAGGGCCATAGACAACGCGGGCGAGCCCGTCGACTCACCGCGATTGCCGATCGTGTGCTGATCACCCGGCGCAACCCTGAGACCGGCCCGGGCGGAGAACTCGTGCTCACAGTGTCCCTCGCGGCCCCGAGAGCGTCACCACCGATGGGGAGACCACGCGCCCGAAACCGTGCTATGCGCAAGGCTTCTCGCCCAACACACCGATACGGCGAATCGCCGATCTCCGTCGTTATGCCGGATTTGCCGGTATGTTACTTACAGCAACTAGACGGTCGGGAGCGTTGACGTGGGTGCTGTGTCGGATTCCTATTTCAATGGTCCGTGCCCAGGGGCGGCACAGGCGCAACTCGTCGGCGAATTCTCCGACCCGCATTTCCGGCGGCTGATGCGGCTGACCGTCGACCTGTCCCCGGAATCGCAGGAACTGCTCGCGGGCTTCGCCCGTCGCTTTCGCGCCTCCGAGGGCCTGCTACCCGACCCGCTGGGGGAATAGGCGCGCTCACCCCGCGATCGAGCGCGCCACGCACCTCATCGTTCGTCGAGTACTTCGCGCAGCTTCTTCGCGAACGCCTCCGGCTGCCCGGCGTAGCCGTACTGACCGCCCATGAAGCCACCGTGATGGCTCGGGAACACCGTCGCCTGCTGCCCGAGCAGTTCGGCCGTCGCCACCGCGGTGCGGCCGGTCATGACTCCGAGCGACTCCTCGCCGACGGCGATCACGATGCGGGTCGGCGCGGCAGCGAGGGCCTCGACGTCGGGACGGTAGCTCGACACCGCCCAGGACCGGTCCGACAGCAGCGGATCCTCGCGCGCACCGTCGTCGTCGGTGGGCAGCCCGAACTGCGCGGGATCGGCAGCGGGTTGCGCGAAATAGTCCTCGGTGAATTCACCCCGCCACGACGTCATCGCGAGGAAATCGGCCATCCCCGCGCCGAAACCCCGCGCCCGGTACGCCTCGAACGTCCGGGCTCGCGCCCGTTCGGCGGCAGCGGCATCGGGCAGCACCGCCAGCAGCGGCGGCTCGTGCGCGACCAGCGTCGACACATCGCCGGGATGGGCGGTCACCAGCGCGAGCGCGGTGACCGCCCCGCCGCTGCTGGCGAAGAGCTCGACCGGGCCGGCGCCGAGGCTCTCGATCAGCGCGTGCACGTCCTCGGCTTGCACCGTCGGCGAATGGTCGATCCGGCCATCCCTGCGGGTGCTGCGGCCGAGACCGCGCGGGTCGTAGGTGATCACGGTGCAATCGGGAAACTGTTCGACCAAGGCTGCGAAGCCGGTGGCATCCATCGGCTGAGCGATCAAGACCAGTGGCGCGCGGCCGTCGGCCGTGGGCAGCGGGCCGTGCACGTCATAGGCGATGTCGGCGTCACCGGTGTCGAGAAAACGTGTCGTCATACCGATAGTGACGGCCTGGACCGGGCGAATTCATCGCGGGCCGGCAGCCGAAATCGCGCGTGCACGCCTCAGCGTTCGAACTGCGCTCGCTTGTGGTCGCCGAACGGCTCGTCGCGCTCGCGCACCGCCTCCCGGAACCCGACGGTGGCGGCACGCAATTGAAAGGCGTAGCCCTCACGGGTGTGCCGGGAGATACCGTCGAACACCGTGCTGATCATGCCGGAGTTGGCCACACCCTGCGCGTACAGCGCCGAGTTCAACGCCAGCTTCGCCATCATCAGCTGGTTGACCGGCATCCGGGCGATCCGCTCCACCAGCGCCTCGGTGCGTTCGTCGAGCTCGTCGGCCGGGCAGGATTCCACCGCGAGACCCCATTCCTCGGCCTGCTTGCCGCTGAGGGAATCGCCGGTGAACAGCAACCGCTTGGCCCGCTGGTCACCGAGCCGATGCGCCCACATGCCGCCGGCCGGAATGCCCCAGGTGCGGGTGGGCGGATAACCGATCTTGGTGTCGTCGGCGCAGATGATCTGATCGGCGTACAGCGCGATATCGGTGCCGCCGGCGATGGCGAAACCGTGCAGCTTCGCCACCGTCGGCTTGTTCGCCTGCATGAGGCTGGCGAAGCCCCGGTTGAACCGGCTCATCATCGCGTAGTCGATCATCGGATCCCAGGTGCCCCACGGGTTGTGGTTGACTCCGTTGACCACCGGATCCACCACCGTGCCCGCCACCTCATCGCGCCCGCCGGCCGGTGAGAAGCCCTGTTCGGCGAACATATCGAGGTCATAGCCGCCGCAAAAGCCCTTACCGCGCCCCGACAGCAGGATGACGTGCACGCGGGGATCCAGATCCGCGCGTTCCACCGCGTCCGCGAGATCACGTGGGGTATCGGGGGTGATGGTGTTGCCCTTCTCGGGCCGGTTGAAAGTGAGCCGGGCGATGCGGCCGTCACGCTGGTAGGTCAGCGTCGGATACTCGTGCTCATCGGCGGGTTCGGGCCTATCCCGCCAGGGTGAGTCCGGCCCTTCGGTCCAGTTCTCATACCATGCCGCCGGCCGGGTGCCGGAATGTGATTGCTTGTCGGACAAGGCTTTTCCTTTCACAGGTGCGAACGCTGGCGCCGAGGACGGAGCGTCGAGCATCGGTGTGGGCGATTCGCCGTCACCGAGCAGCCTGGCGCACGACCGGGTTGACAGTCAATAGTGACCGTGAAATTCTTGCGTCGACCACCGCACCGAGGGGATACCGCGATGCCCACCCGCGAGCAGCAGCGCAGCGCCACCCGCGCACGCATTTTGGAGGCCGCGACCCGGCTGCTGGTCGAGCGCGGTTACGCGGGTTGGTCCACGCTGGCGGTGCAGCACGCGGCCGGGTTGAGCCGCGGCGCCCTGCTGCACCACTTCCCCACCATCGACACCCTCACCGCTGCGCTGGTGGAGCATCTGGTCGAGCTCAATGAACACGCCGCGCAACAGGCCGCCGCAGCACCCGGCGCGAGCGCCGACCCCATCGAACGCACGCTGACCGCGCTGCTCGAGACGATGACTCGACCGGCGGCTCGAGCCGAACAAGAACTCTGGGCGGCTGCGCGCACCGACCCCACCCTCGCAGCCGTCCTGCGTGAATCCGAACGGCGCGCCGGGCGCGATCTGCACCGCGTCATCGACACTCTGTTCGGTCCCGAGCTCACCGCGCACCCCCGCTACCCCGCCATCCGCGACCTCACCATCACCCTGCTGCGCGGCGTGACTGCCGCGCGTCCGCTACGGACCGGCGCCCATGGCGAGACCCGCACCCTCGGGTATTGGGCGGACACGATCCGCACCCTGATCGAGGCCGACGCCGGCCCCGGCTGACCAGCCCTACACCGCCTGCAAGAACCAGTCCAGCGTGCCCTCATCCGGATCGTCGGTGGTGTGGTGGTAGGCGAAACCGACCCGGTGCGCGACCGCCACCGATGCCTTGTTGGCCGGGTCGATCCGCAGCACGGCCTCATCGGCCAGATCGCGCGCGGCGATATAGCGGCAGGCCAATACCACCGCGCGGGCGGCAAGGCCGCGGCGGCGGAACTGGGGATAGATGCCGTAGGACACGTTCGCCTGCCGGTCTGCCAGGAAATCCTGATCGACCTGGATGTCGAGCGTCCCCACCAGCACACCGTCGTCCAGTGCCGCGATCGCGAAGGTCTTGTTCGGGCCGTCGGCCTCCCATTCGGCCGCACAACGCCGGAAGTGTTCGGTCACGGTGGCGAGTGTGCCCTGACCACCGTCACGCCATCGGGCCGACTCCGCGTCCTCCCCCGCCAGATGCGCCTGCGCATCGGCCACCGTGATCGGCCGGAGCCCGATCACCCCATCAGATATCAACACGTGATCATGATCAGCGCAGACACGCCGCTCGGACAAGTGCCGAGACGGCGCGCCGCCTCGAGAAGTGCCGAAAGTCCCTTACGGTTTGCGCGCCAGACCGGCGACGATCAACTGATCCCATACCGTCAGTTCTCTTTCCGGCGTACCGATGGTGGAGACCGAGGTGTCGGATTCGCCCGGCGCATCGGGCCGCCACAGCACCGCGGGCACGATGCCCGGCTCCAGGATCTCGAGATCGCCGAACAGGGCACCGATCTCGTCGTCGGTGCGCCAGCGGCCGCGGCCGAACGTCGATTGCAGCTTCTGCTCAGCGGCTTCGGTCTCGGCATTGCCGCCGGATCGGAAGTGCGAGATGAAAATCTGGCTATCGGAGGGGATCTGGTCGCGCCAGTACGACACCACCCCGCTGGGATCCTCATCGTCGTTGAGGTGGTGCAGGATCGCGCTGAACACGACCGCGACCGGTTCGTCGAAATCGATCAGCCGCGCCACCTCGTCGCTGTCGCGGATCCGCTCCGGCTCACGCACATCCGCTTGCACCACGGTCGTGTTGTCATCGGTGGCAAGCAGGGCGCGCCCGTGGGCGAGCACGATGGGATCGTTGTCGACGTAGACCACCTTGGCGCCGTCGGTGTAGCGGGCCGCGATCTGATGCACATTGTCGGCGGTCGGGAGCCCACTGCCCAGATCGATGAATTGCCGCACACCGCTGCGCGCGATATCGCGCACCGCGCGCACCAGGGCCTGCCGGTTACCGAAGGCGATGGACACCGAGCCGGGCAGATTGATCTTGAAATGGTCGCCGATCTCCTGATCGACGGGGTAATTGTCCTTCCCGCCCAGCAGGTAGTCGTACACCCGCGCGATGCTGGGCGTGTTCGGATCCACCACGCTCGCACTGTCGTTCATCACGCTCTCCCATCAACGGAGATCTCTCCCGTGCGCACATCGTAGGCGCTCGGGAAATCTCGTGCAGCCACAACCCTTTACGCGGTTGCGGGCACCGGATCCGATTGCGGGGCGGGCTCGTCCCGAAATCCGGGCAGCCACCGATCGGCCACCGGAATCAGCACCTGGATCAACGGCCCGATGCCGAAGGCGTAGACCAGGGTGCCGAGACCGACCGAGCCGCCGAGCAGCCATCCGGTGACCAGCACCGTGACCTCGATCGTGGTGCGCACCGCCCGGACCGACAGCCCGATGCGCCGGACCAGGCCCGTCATCAGGCCGTCACGCGGGCCCGGCCCCATACCCGCTCCGATGTAGAGCACCGTGGCGACGGCGTTGAGCACGACCGCCGCGACCATGGCACCCGCCTGCACGGGCAGTGATTCCCATTCCGGCAGCATCCACAACCCGGCGTCGACCGACACCGCGAGCACCACGACATTGCTCACCGTGCCCAGCCCGGGCCGCTGCCGCAACGGAATCCATGCCAGCAGGACCGCGATCCCCGTCAGCGCGGTGACCATCCCGAAGCTCAGCGGCACGTGCTCGGCCACGCCCTGATGAAACACATCCCAGGGATCCAAGCCGAGCCCTGCCCGCACCATCACGGCCATGGAGAACCCGTACAACCACAAACCCGCGTACAACGCGATCAGCCGACGCACCATCGGTCCAGCTTGACCCACAACTGGACCTATGCCCAATAGCCAGATCTCGGCCACTGGCCCGCCAACTGGATACTTACGAAAGGGCCAGTCCGCCGGCCCCGAGTTGCTACGACGCTACCGGGAATCGACCGACCGCATCGGCACAGGCCGCGGCGCACGCACGCAAACTAGGCTCGCTGCGGTGTCGACTATTCCTGATCCCACGACCCGCTTCCCGCTTCCGCACACCGACCGCACGGTCTTTCTCGCACCGCACATCACCTCCGACAGCATCGAAGTCGGCGACTACACCTATTTCGACGATCCGCACGCGGCCACCGAGTTCGAAACGAACAACGTGCTCTATCCGTTCGGCCCGGAGAAACTGATCATCGGCCGCTACTGCGCCATCGCCACCGGCACCCGCTTCATCATGGCCGGCGCCAACCATCCGACCCATGGGGTGTCCACCTTCCCGTTCACCATCTTCGGCGGCACCTGGGCCGAGCAGACCATGGACATCATCACCTCGATCCCCAGCCGCGGCGACACCGTGGTCGGCAACGACGTCTGGTTCGGCTACAACAGCCTGGTGATGCCCGGCGTGCGCATCGGTGACGGCGCCATCATCGCCACGGGTGCCGTCGTCACCGGCGACGTCGCCCCGTACACCATCGTCGGCGGCAACCCGGCCCGCACCGTCAAGCAGCGCTTCCCCGACGACGACATCGACCGATTGCTGCGTGCGGCCTGGTGGAACTGGCCGGTCGAGCTGGTCACCGAGCACGTGCGCACGATCATGGCGGGCACACCCGAGCAGATCGAGAAGATCGCCCGCGAGAACGGGCTCCTGGCCGCAACGGCGAGCTGAACATCCGGATCCGGCGTCCGCCGCTGATCAGGGAGCCTGCAACGGGTCGTGGCCCAGAGACATCAGCCGGTGCCGGAACTGGGCGTCACCCGCGACCGGTTCCAGATCGGCGCGGCGCGCAGCGGTGACTTCATCCACCACGTATCGCATGGTCGCGACGTCGTCGGCGGTGAGGTCGGTCCGGCGTTTACCGAGGATGGCGAGTACCTGCCTGCCGATCTCGGGGCCGGACCGGTCCGGTTCCCGTTCGGCATGCGCACCCGACGCCTCGGTGCGTAGCCAGTCGCGCAGGGCGTGCGACGACATGTTGACCACGCGGTGGAATTCGTTCCAGAGTTCGTCGTCGACCTGAGTCTCGGCCATCGGTCTCACCTCGCTGCTCGGCCTGGCTGAACTTCCGCGGTTGATGCTGCGGCGGTACCCGGTGGCGCGTGCGTGAAACCGCCGGTCCGCGCCGAGGTAGCGGTGTCCGGGCGATCACAGCGGCGGCGGCGCGGCCGGTGCGGCGCCCAGGTGGCGGAGGAACCAGGCCGCGGCGAGTTCGGCCGCCTGGTCGAGCGTTCCTGGTTCTTCGAACAGGTGGGTGGCGCCCGCCACGATCTCCAGTCGCGGTGTGATCGTCATGTGACGCATCGCTTGCCGGTTGAGGTCGAGGACCTGATCGTCGGCGCCGCCGACGATCAGCAGCGTCGGTGCCCGCACTCGGGTGAGCGCATCGCCGGCCAGATCCGGTCGCCCACCCCTGGAGACGACGGCGTGGATGATGGCGGGCCGTTCGGCGGCGGTGAGCAGCGCGGCCGCCGCGCCGGTACTCGCACCGAACAGCCCGATCCGGTGCCGGCAGGTGGCCGGCTGCCCCGTCAGCCAGTCGACGGCTCCGGCCAGGCGCCCGGCGAGCAGCGGCATATCGAACCGCAGCGCACGGGTGCGCCGATCGAGGTCGTCCTCCGCCGCGGTCAGCAGATCGAGCAACACCGTGCCGAGGCCTGCCCGCCGCAGTACCGCGGCGACCTGCCGATTGCGCGGGCTGTGCCGTCCGCTGCCGCTGCCGTGCGCGAAAACCACCACGCCGCCATCGCGTCTCGGCAGCCAGACATGTCCGTCCAGCCCGACCTCGTCGATCGGAATCCGCACCTCTTCGTCGACGAACACGTTCCCTCCTGCGCTGGCGGCCGCCATGCGACGCCGGCACGGCCGCATCCGGGCGCAAAGACCTCCTACCCGCAGCACTACCCGCGATCGTCGGGTCCATGCCGCGGCGGTCATCGCATCCACGGTCTCGTCCGCGGGCGCCGCCGGCCCCGGTTCGCCGCGGGCGGAGAACGCGGTAGCAGCGGGAACACGCCGTAGCGGGTCGCGAGTTCCTCGGCGGTACGGCCGGCGTTGCCGTGCAGGATCCCGTCGATGCCTGCCCGCCCGGCGCCGTCGGGCCAAGGGATGTCAGATGCCGATTCCGTGCCGGTCGGCCAGCAGCCGACGGGTATCGGCAGCGGCGGTATGCAGTACACCAGCGATGCCGAGCCTGGCAGCACCGTCGAGGTTGTGCCGCAGATCGTCGACCATCACCGCCTGCGCCGGCTGAATACCCAGCCGATCACAGGCGATCTGATAGATCCGACGTGACGGCTTCCGTATACCGACCTCCGAGGAGATCACAACGACGTCGGCGAGTTCGGCCAGATCGAATCCCGCGTAACAGTCCCGGCCGAACGCATTCGATACCAGCGCGACGGGAATACCCGCACCGCGAAGTTCGCGGATCAGTTCGATACTGTCCTCGTCCCGGCGCAGACCGCTCTGCATGCGGGCGCTCAACCCGTCCGCATCCACCTCGGCGCCGTGCGCGCGCAGCCGTTCGGCGAATCCGGCGTCGAAGGCATCGGCGTCGATGCGACCGGATTCGTGGTCGGCCAGCAGCGTACGCGCGATGTCATCCGTGCTGAGCAGGGTGATCGGCAGATCCGGGTGCCCGAGCGAGGCGCCGAATTCGCGGAACCCGTCGAGCACGCTTGTGGTCATGACGCCGCCGAAATCGACCAGGATCGCCTCGCGGGGGTCGAGCGCGGTGCCGGTCATGGCTGGAACACGATTCGCCCGGCGGTGCTGCCCTCCCCGAGGCGGCCGAGCCCGTCGGCGACGTCGGTGAGTGCCAGCCGCTCACTGACCAGCGGCTTGATCGCGCCGGCGGCGGCGAGCCGGGTGAGCTCGTCGTGGCAGTCCTGGATGGCCTGGTTGTTGTACTGCTTGTACAGGCCCCAGTGCAATCCGATGATCGAATAGTTCTTGATCAGCGCGTGGTTGAGCGCCGGCTGCGGGATGGTGCCGCCGGCGAACCCGATCACCAGGATGCGGCCTTCGAAGGCGATGCATTTGGTGGATTTGGCGTAGGCGTCGCCGCCCACCGGGTCGTAGACGACGTCGACGCCACGTCCGCCGGTGAACTCCTTGACGATCGGCAAGAAGTCCTCGCGCTGCCGGTCGATCACCAGGTCGGCGCCCAGTGCCCGGCAGTACTCGGCCTTGTCCGCACCGCCGACGACACCGATCACGGTGGCGCCAGCGGCTTTGCCGAGTTGCACCGCCGCGCTGCCGACACCGCCCGCGGCGGCGTGCACCAGCAGGGTCTCCCCTGGTCGAAGAGTGGTGCGCCGGTGCAGGGCGAACCAGCTGGTCTGATAGCCGATACTCAGAGCGGAGGCCTCCGCGTCATCGAGCGCGGCGGGCGCGGCGAAGGCGTTGGCTTCATCGACAACAGTCATGTCGGCGAACGCGCCGCCGGGCAGGTTCGGATTGCCGATCACGCGATCGCCGACCGCGAACCGGGTGACACCGTCACCGACTGCCATGATCTCGCCGCACAGCTCGACCCCCGGGGTGAATGGAAGCGGTGGGGTGATCTGGTATTTGCCGCGGCACAGCAGCACATCCGGAAAATTGGCCGGCGCGGCCAGCACGCGCACCAACAGCTGTCCCGGTCCGGGCTCGGGGTCGGCGATCTCCTCGAGCCGCAGCACCTCGCGCGGTTCGCCGAGTTCGTTCACTCGCCATGCTTTCACCGTCAGCTCCTCGTGGTCGTAGCCGGATCCGCCGCCACCGGCAGATCGATGAGTTCGGCGAGCCGCGCCGCAACGTCCACCACCCAGTACGCGCCATCACGCCCCGCGCGTGCGGCCACCGCTGCCCCGATGCCGCGCGCGGCGCCGGTGACGATGGCGGTCCTGGTTTCCTGAGTCATATCGTTCTCCTGAAGATGTGGTCAGAGTCCGGCGGCGTCGGCGACTTCGGTGGCCTTGCGCACCACAGCGTCGATCCGCTCGACGGTCGGGGTGCCCGCCGCGGCCCGGTTCTGTGGTTCGTCCATCGCTCGACGCATCACGCCCTCGGCGATCACCGCCAGCTTCCACAGGCCGAGCACGTGCCAGTACTGCAGAGCGGCCGGGTCGCGCCCGGTTTCGGACAGGTACATCCGTGCCAGTTCGGCGCGGGTCGGGAAGCCCGGCAGGGTCGAGGCCGGGAAATCGCCGCCGAGTTCCTCTTCGCCGGGTTCGGGCCAGTAGGCCAGCAGGCTGCCCATATCGGCCAGTGGTTCGCCGAGCGTGGAAAGCTCCCAGTCCAGCGCCGCTTTCAGCGCGCCGGTTCCGGGATCGGCGATGACGTTGCGCAGGTGGAAATCGCCGTGCACCAGGGTGATCTCGTGCTGTTCCGGTACGGCGGCGACGAGTCTGCGGGTGAGGTCGTCGAGTTCGGGAAGCTCCCGGGTCTTCGAGTGTTCCCACTGCCCGGCCCAGCGCTTGAGCTGACGCTGCGCGTACGGCTTGTGCGAGGCCAGATCGGCGAGCCCGACGGCCTCGATATCGACGGCGTGGATCTTCGCGAGGGTGCGCGGCAATGCCGAGGCGATCTCGCCGCGCCGCTGCGGCGTGAGCGAGCGCGCGACGTCCATGGTGTCGATCACCAGCCCGTCGACGAACTCCATCAGCACCAGCGGCACCTCCGACACCGACTCATCGGTGCAGACCCCGAGGATGCGCGGTGCGGGCACCGCGGTGTCTTCCAGGGCCGCGATGATGCGGGCTTCGCGAACCACATCATGCGCGGACGCCAGCAGATGGCCCAGCGGCGGACGGCGCAGCACCCACCGTCGCCCGGCGGCGTCGGTGAGCAGATAGGTCAGGTTCGATTGGCCGAGCCCGATGCGGGTGAAACGCAGCGGGGCATCGGATTCGATGCCGAGTGCGTCGAGCCAGCCGGCGATCGCGTCCGGGTCCACCGCGAGGTGCTCACCCATCCGCGACCGGGCCCTGACGGAACTGGGTCGCGTCACCGAGCCGCTGTCCACCGTCGATCACCATGGTTTCGCCGGTCACCCAGCTCGCGGCGTCGGAGGCCAGGAAGGCGATGGCCGAGCCGATGTCGGCGGGTTCGCCGATCCGGTTCAGCGCCGTCGCCTCGTTGAGCAGCTGCTCGTGTTCCTGCCACAGCGCGGCGGCCAGCTTGGTGCGCACCACGCCGGGCGCGACCGCGTTGACCCGGATCCGCGGCGACAGTTCCAGCGCCATCTGTTTGGTGAGATGGATCAGCGCTGCCTTGCTCGCGTTGTAGAGACCGAGGTTGGCCTCGAAACCCATGCCGCCGATGGAGGCGGTGTTGACGACCGCGCCGCCGTGCTCGCCCATCCAGGCGCGGGTGGCCAGCGACGTCCACAGGATCGGCGCCCACAGGTTCACGTCGAAGGTCTTCTGGAACCGGCCGTGGTCCTGATCGATCACCGGGCCGTAGGCCGGGTTGGTGCCCGCGTTGTTGACGAGAATGTCGAGGCTGCCGAACTTTTCGAGCGTCAGGTCGATGCACCGGCGCGCGGCATCCTCGTCGACGGCGTGCGCGGCGACACCGAGGGCGTTGCCGCCGACCTCGGCCGCCGCCGCGTCCGCCGACTCCTGCGACCGCGAGGTGAGCACGACATTGCCACCGGCAGCCGCGATGGCCTGTGCCGCGGCGAGCCCGATGCCGCGCGAGGCGCCGGTGATGACGGCGGTGCGCCCGCTCAGATCGATGCCCGTCATGCCTTGACCTGCTGTCCGTTGTTCGCGGCGAGATCGGCGGTGCGGTACTTGCCGAGTTCCTGGCGGGCGATGGCACGCTTGTGCACCTCGTCCGGACCGTCGGCAAGGCGCAGCGTCCGCAGATGCGCCCATGCCATGGCCAGCGGGAAATCGTCGGTGACCCCGCCACCGCCGTGCACCTGAATCGCCCGGTCCACCACCTTCAACGCGATATTCGGTGCTGCGACCTTGATCGCCGCGATCTCGGTGCGCGCCTCCTTGTTGCCAACGGTGTCCATCAGGTAGGCGGCCTTGAGGGTGAGCAGCCGGATCATCTCGATGTCGATCCGCGATTCGGCGATCCAGTCCTGGATGTTGGCGTTGTCGCTGATCGGTTTGCCGAACGTGCTGCGCGAACGTGCCCGGGTGCACATCAATTCCAGTGCGCGTTCGGCCATCCCGATCGACCGCATGCAGTGGTGGATGCGGCCGGGGCCGAGCCGGGCCTGGCTGATCGCGAAGCCCTCGCCCTCCCCCTTCAGCACATCCTTGGCCGGCACCCGGACATTGTCGAAATCGATTTCGGCGTGGCCTTCGCGGTCCTGGTAGCCGAAGACGGGAAGGTTGCGCATCACCGTGATGCCGGGTGCGTCGATCGGCACCACCATCATCGACTGCTGGCGATGCGGGGCCGCGTTCGGATCGGTCTTGCCCATCACGATCAGCACCTTGCAGTTCTTGTGCATCGCGTTGGAGGCGAACCACTTCCGCCCGTTGAGCAGGTAGTCATCGCCGTCGCGGACCATCGACAACTCGACATTGGTCGCGTCCGAGCTGGCCACCCGCGGCTCGGTCATCGCGAACGCCGACCTGATCGTGCCCTCCAACAGCGGCTTCAGGTACTTCTCCTTGTGCTCGTCGGTGCCGAAGAGCGTCAAGACCTCCATATTGCCGGTGTCGGGAGCGTTGCAGTTGCAGGCCTCCGGAGCGATGAAGCTGCGGCCCATGATCTCGGCCAGCGGCGCGTACTCCAGATTCGTCAGCCCCGGACCCCACTCCGCATGCGGATGGAAGAGGTTCCACAGCCCACGCCGCCGAGCCTCGGCCTTGAGTTCCTCCATGATCGGCGGATGGAAGTGCGGATCACCGGACTCACGCATCTGCTGGTCGTACACGGCCTCGGCCGGGTAGACGTGCGCATCCATGAAGTCGAGCAGTTCCGCCCGGTACTTCTCGGCACGTTCGGAGGTGTCGAACAGGGACATCCTGGCTCCTGACGGGGTAAGACGGCGTTGTCGGCGATCAGCGGTGCGGTCGAGCCGACGGTGGGATCTCGACCTGTGAACCAACCGCACAAACGGTATATTGAACTCGGCGTCAATTTCAAGTGCGGTGAAGGTCCGCTGATCGACGACCCTGCCGCAGTCATAGGCGTGCCGCGTCGAGACAGTCGCGCTTCCGTGGCGGGCACGCAGCGTACTGAACCAGAGTGTGCTCGCGGTGTCGCGCTCTCGCCGATGAATCTGGCGTTCGGTCGATCCCGGCCGCCCTCCGGCCGATCGGCTCGGTATCGCGATCGCAGTGTGCACGCTGCCGCTTCACCGTGGTGCTCCTCTGCTCGCGGCGCACCCGCAGCGATGACCACTATCGATAGACGCCTCCGCCCCGGCCCGAAGCTCGGAGACTCTTCCCGCGCGCGGCGCG
Organism: Nocardia cyriacigeorgica; assembly: GCF_010858045.1. Taxonomy (GTDB): domain Bacteria; phylum Actinomycetota; class Actinomycetes; order Mycobacteriales; family Mycobacteriaceae; genus Nocardia; species Nocardia cyriacigeorgica_E. The sequence goes on along the minus strand of NZ_JAAGVC010000007.1, from coordinate 128,939 downwards.
GTCAGGGAGCCACGGAAGGGTCGGGAAGGTCGGCGGGGCCCAGGACCGTACGCAGCGTGTCAGCGAGCACGTCGAGTTGTCCGGTGGACAGGCCGGCGAAACGGCGCTCGATACCGGCGAGGTAGTGCGGCATCGCCGCATGCAGCCGGGCGCGCCCCTGCTCGGTGATGCCGACGAAAGCCGAACGGCCGTCGTCCGGGTTGGCCTCGCGCCGCACCAACCCCTGCGCCTCGAGTTCGGTCACCAGACGGCTGATCCTGGTGCGGCTCAACACCACCCGCTCACCCAGATCGCTCATCCGCAGTGGCTGCCGATCGTCGAGTTCGAGCAGCACGTCGTACCAGCCCAGCGGCAAGCCTGCAGCGCGGCGCAGCTCGGCGTCGAGTTCGGGGACCAGCCGCGCGTGCACCTGCAGCAGGGCGGCCCAGGCGCGGACAGCAGGGATCGAGCGAGGCGACGAATTGGGCACAACCCAGCTTAACCCTATTGTGTGCGTGCGCACGCAAATAGTAGCGTGCACACGCACATACTTTTCCCTTCACGAGAAAGCAGTGGGAAATGACCGAACTGATCACCCGGGAACAACTGGCAGCGGAGATCGAGGCGGGCGCGGTGACCGTCATCGACGCACTCGGCGGCGATTACTACGCCAAGCAGCACCTCCCCGGAGCCATCGCACTCCTGGCCGCGGATGTGGACGCCGACGCCGCGCGCCTGCTGCCCGACAAGCACGCCGCGATCGTCACGTACTGCTCGAACGCCGCCTGCCCGAACAGCCAGCAGGTCGCAGGCAAGCTGGAGAAGCTCGGATACACCAACGTCCGCAAGTACCGTGACGGGATCGAGGACTGGACCGCGGCGGGCCTGCCGGTCGAGCCGTGACGATCACCGTGGGCGCGGAATCGTCCCGCGCCCACGGTTTCCCGCATGCTCAGTCTGCGAGCAGCCGTGCGGCGATGCGACCCGCCCGCTCGGCTGCCGCAGGCGAACTCTCGCGTAGCGCGGTGACAATAGCGCCGTCGATGAGCAGCGCGAACTCCCCGGCCAGCTCTTCGGCATCGGCACGGCCCGCGGCAGTCAGCAGTTCACCCAGATACTCGATGACCCGGCGCTTGTGCCGATCGGCTACCCGGTGCGCCGGCGCGTCCGGATCGGCCACCTCGATCATGGTGTTGATGAATGCACATCCACGAAAATCCTTGCGCGCGAACCGCTGCGCGAGCGCATCGAACACCGCGAGCGGACGGTCGGCCGGCTCGTCCACCGCTTCGACCGCTTCGCGTAGCCAGGCCAGCCAGCGCTCGTCCCGCTCGGTGAGCACGGCGACCACCAGGTCGTCCTTGCTCGCGAAGTGCCGGTAGAACGAGGCCCGACCCACGCCGGATTCACTCAGCAGTCGCTCCAAGCCGACGGCGCGGACCCCCTCGGCATAGAAGAGATCCTCCGCGGTGGCCAGCAGCCGCTGCCGTGCTCGGGTCGCCATGACCTCACTGTAGCAGCACGGAACCGATCGGTACCGAAACGCTTGACCAAAACGGAACCGATCAGTACCGTTCATTTCGGCACCAATCGGTGCCGTTTTTGAGCGAGCATGGAGTCGATCAATGTCACGACTGCCCCTTGTCACCCCGGAAACCGCCGACGCCGACCAGGCCGAACTCCTGGCCGACGTGCAACGCCAGCTGGGCCGGGTGCCGAATCTGTACGCGACACTGGCCAACAGCCCCGCCACCCTGCGTGGCTATCTCGCGCTGCGTTCGGCACTGACCGGCGGCACCCTCGATGTGCGCACCCGGGAGCGGCTCGCGCTGCTGGTCGCCGCCGATAACGGCTGCGACTACTGCGTGGCCGCCCACACCATGCGGGCAGGCCGGATGGGGCTCTCGGAGCAGGAGATCGCCGATACCCGGCTGGCGCGCGCCGAGGACCCGCACACTGACGCCGTGCTTCGTTTCGCACACGTGGTGCTGCGCGAACGCGGCCGGGTCGACGATGTGCTGCTCGCCGAGGTCCGCGCGCAGGGCGTCACGGACGCCGAACTGAGCGAGATCGTCGGGCACGTCGCGCTGAACATCCTGTCCAACTACTTCAACCATGTCGCGCGGCCCGAGCTGGACTTCCCACCCGTCGCGCCCACAGAAGGCACAACCATGACCCAGAAATGGCGAACCGCCACCCGCATCGAACTCGTCGCCGGCTACACCCTGTTCGACCGACATGGCACGCCGGTCGCCGTCGTCGACGACGTCCGCATCGCGATCGAAGGCGGCTTCCTGCACGTCCAGGTCGCCGACGGGGCCGCGGTGCAGGTCGTGTCCGCGCCCGCAGTCGCGCGCGTCGACTACCTGCCCAGCGCGGCCTGATCCCGGCCTGTCCCGCTCATCCGAGCGGGACAACCCACAACGCTCGAGGAGCACGATGTCCACGGCATTCGACCCGATCGACGTCGCAGACGTCGCGATGGTGCCGATGACCCGCAACCGTGCCTTCGGGCCGGGCGCCACCCAGATGCCGGCGATGGTCACCTGATTCGCGCCCGGTCTGCACTCGGCGGCGCAGGTCCTGGCCTGGCGGCCGATGACCGAGGCCGTGCAGGCCGCGGCGCAGACGTTCACACCCGAGGGCCTGCGGGACTTCCTGACCCCGAGGAGCCGACCCGAACCGGGATCACGACACCATCGCCGATTGCGCGCGTGAGGCGACCAGCGCGGGCTTCGACGGCGTGGAGCGACACGACGCCAACGGCTACCTGCTGCACCAATTTCTGTCCAGCAACGCCGATCTGCGCACCGACGGCCGGGCGGCTCGACGACATCGTCGAGACCGGCCACCGCGAGGTGTACCGGGCGCTGACCGAGGCGATCGAACCGCTGGGCCCGGCCTACCTGCACGTCGCGGAGATGGACCCACACGCTGACCGTGCCATCGAAATCGACTGTTCGAAAAGGCGATGGTCGGTGGAGAACTGATTGCCAAGTCCGACACCGGCAACTGCCGCACCTGGCGTTTGGCTATTTCGGTAGGCCGGGCAGTGTTTCCCGTGCTGGGGATGCTCAGGTCCCCGTCGGTTGCGGTTGGCGGCTCTGCACCTCGGCTAGGTAGTCCGTGACGGCGTCGCGGTTGCGCTGCAGGCATTCGATGCGCTGGGTCATAGCGTCGCGTTGCTGTTCCAAGATGGCGAGCATCTCGGGGGTGGGGTTGTAGAAGTGAATGGTCTCGGGGCGTGTGAGGCAGGGCAGGATCAGTTTGATGATTCGGATGGGGAGACCGGCTTCCAGCAAACCGCGGATCTGGAGTACCCGGTCGACGTATTCCTCGTCGTAGGTGCGGTAACCGTTGGTCTCGCGGTCGGCGGTGATCAGGCCCTGATCCTCGTAGTAGCGCAGCAAGCGGCGTGAAGTGCCGGTGCGCTCGGATAATTCCCCGATTCGCATGTGACTAAGGTCCTTTCCCATCCTGATTGACCCTCACATTAGTGGCAAGGTTTGACGATAACGACATGGCGAAAAACACGACACAGCATGATCTGACCGGCAAGGTCGCACTGGTGACCGGAGGTAGCCGTGGAATCGGCGCCGCCATCGCGAAGCGCTTGGCCGCTGATGGCGCCGCGGTTGCACTGACCTACGTCACGGCCATCGAGCAGGCGCAACAGGTGGCAAAGGAGATCGAGGCGCACGGCGGCAGGGCCGTGGTCATCCGGGCGGATCTGACCGAACCCGATGCTGCTGCGGCCGCGGTGGAGCAGACGGTGCGGGAATTGGGCGGTCTCGACATTCTGGTGAACAACGCGGGCTTCCTCACCTATGGCCCGCTGCTCGAGGTCTCGGCCCACGAACTGGATCGTGTGCTCGCGGTGGACATCCGATCTATTTTCCTGGCCTCGCAGGCTGCGGCCAGGCATCTGGGCGCCGGTGGCCGGATCATCAGCATCGGATCGTGCTTCAACGGCCGGGTGCCCGGTGACAACTTCGTCCTGCAGGCCACTGCCAAGTCGGCGCTGGTGGGCTTGACCAAGGGTTTGGCGCGTGAACTGGGTCCGCGCGGGATCACCGCCACCATCGTGGATCCTGGCCCGATCGACACCGACATGAACCCGGCCACCGGCGACACCGCCGACTTCCAGCGGGGTCTCACCGCGCTCGGGCGCTACGGCGAGGCCGAGGACATCGCCAACGCGGTTGCGTATTTGGCCGGTCCGGGCGGGCGCTTCATAACCGGTACGGCACTGGCCGTGGACGGCGGCTATACGGCCTGACGGTCTCGCCGCTGCGGCGTCCATCAATGGGAGATCGCGGGCGGACTGCCCGGGGTGCGGATTCTGTTGGTGACTGCGCAAACACTGCCGCCCCTGCGCGAGGAGCTGTTCCGGTTCTTCACGCTCTCGCCGGCGGATCTGGCGTTCGTCTTTAGCCAGGTTGGCCGAGCAGCTGCGGGTCGACGGTAGCGAGATCCGTTCCTAGGGTCGCCGTGCTCAAACCTGTACTGGCATCCTGTAATGCCGATGAGGTGGCAGTTGGCAGTGGCCGCTCCTTCCCGGGGTCCTGACCAGGATCCGATCAAGCTCGACAGGATGCGGGTCGCGCAGTTGGATCAGGGCATGATGCGGATCCCATTCGAGCTGGTGTCGCTGGACGAGGTCGCCCCATGGGGGGAACGTCCGACGCTGCACTGGTTTGGACTCACGCAGGGCTGGTACGGCTTGGAAGTCGGTGGTGTCGAGTTGCTCCGGTATACCGAGCAGACCCTGGGCTCGACACGCGCGAACCCGGCTGCGGAGCCGCCCTGGCCGGACTATTACGTGGTCCGGCTATGGGAGGACCTGCTTGAAGTTTTACCTTCGGCTCTCGAGCCGGTCCCGGATGACTTGGCGAGGTTTTTCGCCGCTGAAGCCGAAGGATGGGTTGTCGATGCTGGCGATCCGGACGTCCTCGACGATTCCGCGGTCGCCGCCGCCTCGGAGGCTTACAGCCGGCGATGGACCGACACCTCGTACCTTCGATTCGGGCCCGCGTTTCGGTGGTGGCGCACCCTCTACCCTGAGGACACGATCACCGTAGCGTGGCGGTTCACACCCGATCCCGACGGTGAGATCACATTTTCCGCCCCGCTGTCGGGCCGCAGGACACTCAGCACCCAGATATTCGTGGCCGCTGTAACCGATTTCGATCATCGGCTGCTGCAAGCCATGCAGGAGCGGGTGGACCGCCTGGCTGCGGCAGGTGGCGCCCCGGGGATCGATCTCGATATTCCCGGGCTGATTCAGGAACAGGCGCAGCGCCGGACATGGTTGCCGCGGGCGTTGGCGCGACACGACGACACCGACTGGGCCGCCGTACGTGCCGGGGCGGCGATCCTTGCTCCCCATCTGGCGTGAACACGCGGGAATGCCGCTGATCGCGCTATGTGGATAGGCCAGCCACTCGGCGGAACGCGCGATCATGCGCCGTTTATTGCCCGCGCGTTCCGGGGGCTGGCCTGCGGAATCTCCTCACCCGGACGATGGGCTGTTATCCGGGGGATCGTGAGACTCGATCTGCGGCGAACCCGCCCCGGCACATACGCGAAGCGGCCCCGTTATCCGGGGCAAGCCGGAAAGGTGGACGCCGATGCCCGCGAAGGTGACCCGGCTACGCACCGCGCCGACGCGCCCCTGCGCGCCGCCGCCGAAGCCGGCCGTGCTCGACGTCGCCGTCCCGACCGACCCCGGCAACGCCCAACCCACCCTCTCCAGCACAGTCGAGTAGGAACGAGAAAACCCCTTCCGGCCGAGGTCGGAAGGAGTTTTTCTGGTCGGGCTGACAGGATTTGAACCTGCGACCACTTGACCCCCAGTCAAGTGCGCTACCAAACTGCGCCACAGCCCGTTGCGCCGCGTTTCCGGGCGCTCGAAGAGATTACCTCAGGGGGTGTCTGGAGAGCTAATCCGCTGGTCAGATGGCTCTTCGGAGGGAGTGGCACAGAGTGGGCGGCGCTGTCCGGACGGAGGCCGGTGCACGCGTGGTGCGGTGAGCGCCGACTCACGGGATAGCGGTGAACAGCTCGTAGCTGTGACCGTCGGGGTCTCGGACGTAGACGCCGCGGCCGCCGGACAGGTGGTTGATCTGGCGGTCCCAGCCGTGTTCCGGACCGGAGCCGTAATCGACTGCGGGCCATGTTGCCAGCTTCGTGAGCACTGCGTCGAAGGTTTCGTCGTCGACGAGGAAGGCGTAGTGGCCGGGGGCGAATCGGGCGCGATCGTCGAAGTCGAAGGTCAGATCGTCGTTGATGTGGACGGGGATGAACGGGCCGGTCGGAGCGGATACCGCCAGTCCCAGCAGGTCGGCGAAAAACGTTGCCGCGATCCGCTTATCGGTCGCCGGGACGATTGTGTGGTTGAGAACGATGCGCATCGTTTCCTCCTGAGTCATGAGCATTTGCATGCGATACGCATACAAATATAGGTGCGCAACGCATACAATGTCGAGGGTGAGTACACGTGATCCTCGGAACGTCCCGCCCAAGGCCGGGAGCGGCGGCGCGGTCGACGGCGGTCCGGCGCTGTTTCGGCTGGTCCGTTTCTGGTCGCGCCGCTGGAGCAACCAGGCTCTCGCGCAGGTCGCCCAGGAACCGGACGGAGAGCTGCGGCGGGTGCAGCACATCCAGGTCGTCGAAGCCGTCGCCGCGGTTCTTCAGAGCGGTACGGAGGCGGCCGTCACCGACGTCGCCGAGCAGCTCGGCCTCGATCACTCCGGCGCCAGCCGGATGGTGCGCGACGCCGTGGTGGCAGGATATCTCGCGCGCCGAGATTCCGCACGCGACCGTCGCCGAGCCGTCGTTCAACTCACCGACAGCGGACTCGACCTGCTGGCCGCGTCCCGCGATTGGCAGCGCCGCTGCTTCGAACAACTCACCGCAGCGTGGAGCGAAGAGGACCGCCACCGATTCGCCGGCTATCTGCAACGCCTGGCCGACGAGACGATTCGATGAGTCGTCACGCCGCGAACCGTTTCGAGCTCGCGGCGAACGGAATCCCGTTGCCACGAGGGCATCTGCGCGCAATCGATGTATGCGCTCGCAGACGGCGGCCCGGCCTCGACGGCCGGAACAGCCCGTACTCTCGACCCGACCGAATCCAGCCTCCCGGGACGAGGTCGCCCGACAACCATCCAGGCGGTTGTGCGACGCGCTGTAGTACACATGAGGTGTGGCAAGTCCTTCTTCTACGCGACCGCTGCTGACCCCGGTGTTACTGACCGTGGCGGCGGTCGGATGCACGGCGGTAGGCGCGTGGCAGTGGTTCCGGCTCGAGGGCGCGATCGCTCTCGACCACAACGTCGGCTATGCGCTGCTGTGGCCGCTGTTCGGTCTGTTCCTGATCGTCGCAGCCTGGGCCCACCGACGACCGCAACGCGCCTTCGCCACCGCCGTATCGACGTCGGCACGCCTGAAAGCCGCTGCGGCTCGGGAACTACCGCCCAGCCTGCTGCCCGACCGCGCCGGAATCCCCATCGAGAACGATCCCGCGACCACCGCCTACAACACCTATCTCGCCAGACTGAACGACAGCGAACTGCACCACCGGCTACGCGAGGCCGGCCTCGACAGAACCTGACCGACACCGCCGCACGCCCACTTTTGTGAAACTCACACATTTCGCAACCTGGCTGGCTATATTCCAGCTACGCCGGACAATCGGCGATGAGAAGCGGAGGAACACCGTGGAATATGTCGGCTCTGTCGCCGGAATCTTGCAGATGATCATCGGCACCATCCTCGCCAACACCGGATCGGGCGGTTCGGGCTCCGGCTGGTGAACCGGGCGGATTCGGCTCGTCAAATGGCGAGCCGAATCCACTCCCCTGCCCCCGGCCGGATCGAAATGGCGGCGCTCCAGGTCAGGCCGACGGCGGATCAGCCGGCAGCTCGACGAGCGGCGACCGCTGATCGGACCGCGGGGGCGACCTTCTCGGCGAACGTCCGGATCTGGGTCACATCGTCGGCGGGGTGGCCGAACAAGAATGTGTCCATCCCGAATTCGGTGGCAAGGCTCGTGAGTTCCCGAACCCACTGATCGACCGGACCGCTGAATTGCGCCGATTCCGCGCTGCCGATCTCTCCGAAGACGTTGTAACCACGCAGAATCGACCCGGGATCCCGACCGGCCTCCCGTGCGGCCTGATCGATGACGGCATTGCGCTCCGGAAGCGCGCTCGGCGGAATGTAGGTGCTCGAGGGTATCCAGCCATCGGCTCGCCGGCCGACCAGCCGCAGCAAACGCGGCCCGGAGACCCCGAGCCAGATCGATATCGGATGCGCGGGCCGCGGACCCGGATGGGCGCCGGACAGTCGGTAGAAGTGGCCATCGAAACGCACCGCCCGCTGGTCCGACCACATCAGCCGAATGACCTCGACCGCCTCCTCGAGCGCGGTCGCGGCCTCCGCCTTCGATCTGGCCGCACCGCCCATCGCCGCGATCGCCTCCCAGAACGCACCCGCCCCGAGCGCGAGCTCGAAACGTCCACCGGACAACACATCCAGTGAAGCCGCCGACTTGGCCAGCACAGCGGGCGGACGCAACGGGAGATTCACCACGTCCGGAACGACCCGCACCCGCTGCGTACGAGCCAGCAGCGTCGACATCAGGGCCCACGCGTCCAGGAACCGGGCCTGATACGGATGGTCCTGTACCGCGATGAAATCCAAGCCGGATTCGTCGGCGAGCTCGGCCACCGCGAGCGTGTTGCCGAGATTCGCGACGGCGGGATTGACGAATACCCCGAATTGGAGATCACGCCCGTAGTCGGTCACTGTGCGCTCCTCTCACGGAACTTTCGACAGCTGGCAGGTCGCTTCCCGAGAATAGGCGCGAACGGCCGGCGAACGTGGGTGAACGCGCTGCTCGGACGCCATCGCATTCTCGCGTCCGAATCGCGCCGGCTAGGAAATGACGCCCAACGGGGGCGCCGCGAGGGCAGGCAGCACGAGACCGTCGATGACGCGTTCGATGAACGCGCTGTCGACCGGTTCGGCCTGCACGGTGATGCGATGAAAGGTGAGTGCCGGAAACAGCGAACCGATCAATCCCAGATCGTGGCCGGTGGCGATCTCCCCGCGATCGGCCGCGCGAGCAACAATGGCGGCGAATGCGTCGAGGTGCGGCGTGGTGATCGCGGCGCGGACGGCTTCCCGAAGAGCCGGCTCGCGGCTCATCGCGGTGAGCAATCCGCCGACGACGGCGTCGCGGCGGCTGTCCGGATCATGCCAGGCCGCGGCCAGGGCGACCAGGTCGGCGCGCAGGTCCCCGGTATCCGGGACGGGATCGATGCTGTGCAGCAGTGCGATCGCATCGGCGACGAGTTCGGGTTTTCCCGGCCAGCGCCGGTAGACCGTGGTTTTCGCGGTACCGCAGTGGCCCGCCACGGCATCGATGGTCAGCCGGTCGTAACCCACCTCCGCCAGCAGGGACTGGGTCGCCAGGAGCAGATCGCGATCGAGGTCCGCGTTGCGCGGGCGTCCCGGTTTCGACATGGCGGTGATCCTTTTTCGCTCGAAGGTGCGACGCGCGCACCGGGCCTCAGACGTTACGGGCGTGCGTGCCGGGCCCATCGATCCCCCAGGAAAGGATTCGGCGCGGGGCGATCCGGAGGACGTCGCCACTGAGCCCGCCCTCGGTCGATCCGGCACCGGGATGCGCGGTCGCGACACCGCGGACCTCGATTCCATAGGCCACCGGCGGAGTGACCGACTCGACGACGTCGACGATGAACGCCACCCGCGGGTTGTGCAGTACATTGCGCCACTTCTGGGTGCTCGCCAGCGCATGGCCGACGATCTCGATGCCGGTGCCGTCGGCGGTGAGATGCACGCCGACCGGCCGGATCTGCGGCTGTCCCGCAGCGCTGATCGTGCACAACCTGCCGATCGACTGCGTGCGAAGAAACCCGAGCTCGCCTGCTGTGAACGACATGGTGTCACCTTCCGTAATTCAGATACGCGACTGTAGCGTATCGGATCGGTCGGACGGTTGGCACCATGAGGGATTCCCGAGGGCGCTCATCACACAGCGAACAGTGAGTATGGCGTCCGAGCCACCTCCACGGCGTTGCCGAGCCGACCGGCGGCCCGGCAACGTCGTCGTAGGCGTGATCGACGTGGAAACGTCGACGGACCGCGCGCGCCTCCGGGAAATCCTCGCCGGCGGCATAGCCGCTGGCAGCTTCCGCAGCGACCAAGACCCGACGCCGCCGCGCTGATGATCCTGGCCTGCCTGGACACCCAGCGGATCCCACTCAACCGCGGCGGCGAACTGTCCGCCGCCGTACGACAGATCCTGCCGTTCATCACCTTCGGCGTCGCGGCCGACGAATGCCGCGAGAAAAATGTCGGCGGAATCCCGCTGCCCTGACGCCGGACGGCGCGGGCGCTGTGGCGGGCACGATGTCGATCTGCCACCTGGCGCCAGTGCCGTGATTCGGTGCGGTCACGCCGGTGGTTCGGCGGTGCTTTGGCGCAGGTGCGCCCACGCGATCGCCGAGCCGGAGTCGGTCACCAGGGTGCCGCCGGTCCCCGCCGGCAAGTAAACGAATTGTCCTCGGCGCACGGCGAGGTAGGCTCCGCGGTCTGCGGCGGCACGGTGCTCGGAGGCTCTGTGATCGACGTGGATCGTGAACTGCCCTTCGACAGCCACGATTACCGAATCACGCGGGACACGGAACTCGATGGAGGCTGCCGCGGGCGTCCGCCTGAAGCCGATGCCTAACCGAGGCTCCGCCGGCCTGTCCGCAACCGCGGGCACGAGCGACTCCTGCCCCACCCGGTGGTGCCGCCCGGCGGCGGCGTGTTCGGCTGAGAACACCGTCGCCGCAGGACCTTCGGTCGATCGCGCGACGGCCGATTCCCATGCGCCACGGTCGATATCCCAGGCGGGCGGGTAGGCCAATGCGACCATTTCCAGATCGTCGTCGATCCGGAATTCGCCGCGAGTGGCCGGATTCAGATGAATGAGATCTCCCGGGCGGGCGGCGACAACATCGTCCGCGCCGTCGATGGTCATCGTCCCCGCCATGATGATCCAGACCTCCTCGTAAGGCGCGGCAAGCGGGGCACGCGCACCGACGGCCATCCGGGCGAAACCGGCGCTCAATCGGCCATAGTCGGCATCCACCGCCGCACCGAGCTGGATGCCGCCGTCGATCCGTTCCCAGGCGCGCACATCGTCGGAAGTAAACCTCCGCATCTGCCGTACCGGGCCCATCTCGGTTCCTCTCATCCGACGCAGACGGGGCGTGCCCGCCGCTGTTCGTTTCGGTGGGCGTACAGGATCAGCCCCGCCGTCAGTGCCAGCACGACCGCGCCGATCCCGGCGAACACCTGGATCCCGAAGCCGACCGCCGCATCGACGACCGCGGGCAGCGCGGGGTCGCCGACCGAAAGCCGGCCCACCACAGTGACGCCTTCGTGCATGCCAGAACTCAGGGCTCGACCGACCGACCCGGACACGGTGCCGGGAAGATGGTCCGTCAGATAATGCCGGTACGCGGCGATTCCGATCACACCGGCCGCGGCGATACCGAGGGCCGTGCCAAGCTCCCCGCCGACCTCCTGCGCCGAGGCCGCCGAGCCGGTCTTCTCTTCGGGCGCGCCGGCGATGATCAGGTCGCTGACCAACGCGCCCGCCGCGCCCTGACCCCACCCGACCACGGAGATCGCCGCCACGATCGGCGCCGCCGACGCGGCCGGGCCCGCGAGCGCCGCCAATCCGACCGCACCGCCCGCGGCGACGAGTAGCGCGGCGGCCACGACCATCGCCGGCGGCCACCGGCGCGCGAGGCCCGGCGCCAGCATCGCGCCGGCGATATTCGCCACGATGTACGGCAACGTCCACAGGCCGGCTCGCAGCGGCGTCAGTCCGGCGACCAGCATCAGGTACTGCGTGAAGAGATAGAACATGCCCGTCACGCCGATGCCCATCAGCAGCAGCGTCACAAGCGCTACCCGCACTTGCCGGCTGCCGAGGATCGCGAGGTCGAACAACGGCTCGCGTATCCGGCCCTGGCGTCGCAGGAACAACACCAGGATTCCGGATCCCGCCAGGACACACAGTAATTGGAGCCACACAGGCCCACCTTCCGCGGATCGCCCTGCGGCCAGCTCCTGGAGGCCGTAGACGATCACCAGCATTCCCGTGACAGACAGGGCGACACTGATCGGATCGATGCGGGTGCGATTGCGTTCCGCCCGTTCGGGAAGCAGCCGCGGTCCGGCCAGCAGCAGCGCAACGAGGGGCGGGATGTTCACGAGGAAGACCGCGCCCCACCAGAAATACTCCAGGAGCAGCCCGCCCAGCACCGGACCGATCGCCCCACCGACGGTGAACGCGCTGAAGGCGATGGCGATCGCCAGGCGGCGTTGCGTATCGTCACCGAACATCGCGCGCAGCAAGGAGAACAGGGCGGGCATCAGGGCGGCACCGGCGATTCCGAGGGCCGCGCGGGCGATGATCAGCCCCTCCGCGGTTTGTGCGTAGGCGGCGGCCAGGGAGAGTACGGCGAAGAACGCCGATCCGATCAACAGCAGCAGGCGGGGGCCGATGCGATCACTGAGGCGACCGGCCGTGACCAGGAACCCGGCGATCAGGAATCCGTATACGTGGGTGATCCACAGCAGCTGCGAAGAGCTGGGTTCCAGGTCGGCGCTGATCGCGGGCAGGGCGAAGAACAGCACGGTCAGATCGGTCGCCAGCGCGAGCATCGGCAGTAGCAGCAGCGCCAGACCCAGCCACTCACGGAGGGTCGCGCGGGCCGGGCGGCTCGACGGGAGGGTCTGTTCGCGTGCGCTCATCGCGCCTCCTGGGTTTCGTTACAAGCTGTGTTGTTACACAACTCGAAGCATAGCAGTATCCGTTACGATTCTGTCTGTAACGAATCCGTAGACTGGCCGTTATGACGAATCCGCAGCACACGACTGGCGGACGGCCGGGCGGTCGCCCCCGCGACGCGGGCATCGCGACCGCCGTCACCGCGGCCACCCTCGAACTCCTGGAGAACAGCGCCTATTTCGCCGTGAGTGTCGGGGAGATCGCGCGCCGTGCCGGCACCACCCGGTCCGCGATCTACCGACGCTGGTCCGGGCGGCCCGAACTCGTCCTCGCCGCCATCGAGAGCCGGCTCGACACCCCGCTGCCACCCGACACCGGGTGCACGCTCTGCGATATCGCCGACGGCCTCACCCTGTTCCTCGCCGCCTACCGCACCATCGCCCCCGAGGTGTACAGCGCCCTGTATTCCGAATGCGCAGCCGATCCCGAACTGCGCCGACGATACCTCGACACCGTGATCGAGCCATCACGTAAGGCGGTGCGGGAGATGCTGCTTCGCGCCGTCGACCGCGGCGACCTGCGCGACGATGTGGACATCGAACGAATGCTCGACCTCATCGCCGCCTTCGTGCACTACCGCGCCCTGTTCGGCAACCATCTCGACGACGAGGACGCCGAACGAGCCATCGAAACGATCATGCGCGGCGCCGCCGTGGACTACGACGCCCTACTGGCACACAGCCAGTCCATCCAGGGCGACCATCTCGACGCCGCGGGAGCGCACCACGTACACATCGACGACGTACCGAGCTCGTCCGCGATACCGGAGCCTTGACCAGCGGTGACGCCACCAGCTCGCGGCGACGTCCCCTCCTGCCGCCCAGGCGTTTTCACCCACCGACGGCCTCCGTCAAGCGTCCCGTCAAGCCGTGTTCACCGAGTATTTACGATGTCCGAATGCTTATTCACGACACGCACGGCAGTTCGACCTCACCTCCGGAGCCGGCGGAAGTCGAACAACTCCGGGAGCGTCGATTCTCGCCGTTCGTGGTGTGGGGCGGCATCGCCGCCGCTGTGCTCGTACTCGTCGCGGGTCAGCTCATGGCCGTTCACATCCACGCTCTCGGCCCGTTGACCAGCCTCGTTCGTGATTACATCGGAACGCCCAAGTCGGCGACGACGCCGTGGGCGGGCTTCCTGCTGGCACTGGTCGGTGTCACCACCCGGGTGCGGGTGAGCGCACTCGCGGCCGCGGTCGCCATCGACCTCGTCTTCGTCGCGGTTCGGGCGTTCGACGGCCGTCCCTTCACCGTCGGCAACGGACCGACCATCGTGCTGACGGCGCTGGCGCTGATCGCCGCCCTGCGGTGGAGTGGTGCGCGACGACGCACGGCACTGCACATGATCGCGCTCGGCGCGCTGCTCATCCTCGCGACCAAGGTCGGCGATGTCTGGTTGGACGTCACGGCCTGGGCGTGTCCGCAGGTGCTCGACCCGTACGTGGAGGTGGCCGATCGCGCGCTCGGCAATCCGTCCTGGATCGTCGGCCATGCGCTCGAGCTGGCCGGGCCGGTGCCGACGGGGCTGGTGCGCTGGGTGTACTTCGAGCTTCCGGTGGCCGCCATCGTCGTCGCCGTCTGGCAGTTACGCGGCGTGACCACAGGTAGGTGGCCGCAGCACCACCTGGTGCGGACATTCTTGGCGATCGGTCTCATCGGCCCGATCTTCTACGTGATCTTCCCGGTCGTCGGGCCCGTGCTCGCGTTCGGACCATGGGGAAACGGCATGGAACTCGCCGACGTCTGGCCGAATACCGTTCCCGCGCTCCCCATCTCGGTCGAATCGATGCCGTTCGACGCCATCACACCGCGTAACTGCATGCCGTCGCTGCATACCGCATGGGCACTCGCCCTGTTCATCCATTCACGTCGCGGACCTGTCTGGTTGCGCTGGGGTGGCGCCTTCTGGCTGGTATGCACCCTCACCGCGACCCTCGGCCTCGGCGCCCACTACGGCCTCGACCTCGTGGCCGGCGCCGCATTCTGCCTGACCATCGAGTCCGCCCTGCGCGACCCCGGCCGAGGCTGGGACCGTCAGCGCGTGCTGGTGGTGGCGATGGGAACAGCCACTTTCGCCGCAGTGCTGCTGTGCATCCGCTACTTCGCGATGCCGATGGCGACCCACCCGCTCCCCTTCGGTATCGCGATCCTTGGCGCGCTCACCGCATTGTCGATCGTGTTCTACCGAACCTGGTTCGCTCCGCAACGTCCGGAGGTCGTTGCAGGCGAGGCGGAGCAGGACGCACTCGAGCGTCGTTGAAGCGAACTGCCATCGAGGCCACCCATCGCCAGGTCATTCCTGCCGTCGGGCCCGCGCCCGTCGCTTACCCTCGTGCATGGCCTGCACTCGGGCCACCGGGATCGTGTGGCCCTCGTCGATCAGGTCTTGTGGAAGTTCCTGCGGGGCAGGCATTTCCGACTGCCATGGGTCGGTGTCGCCGATCAGGGCGGGGACGGTGCGGAGCGTGAAATCCGCCGGTGTCACGTTGTCCAGTTCCGACCACGGCAGCGGGAAGGAGACGGTGACGCCGGGGCGGATGCGCGGGCTGTATGCCGCGGCCACGGTGGCGCCGCCGGATCGGGTGGCGTCGAGGAAGACCTTGCCGTGGCGGTCCTCGCGGATGAAGGCGGTGGTGGCGATCGAGGGGTCGATGCGTTCGGCGCGGGCCGCGACCGCCCGCGTGGCCGCGGCGGCGTCCTCGACATCGATACCCGCCACGACCGGCACGAAGACGTGCAGCCCCTTGGAACCGCTCGTCTTCACCGCGCCCGCCAGCCCGTCGGCGGCCAGCGCCTCCCGGATCAGGCGGGCACCGGCTACCGCGTCGGCGAAGGTCTGGCCCGGTGCGGGATCGAGATCTAGCACCAGGTGCGTGGGTTCGGGCGCGGACTCGGCGTAATACAAGGTCGGATGGTATTCGACCGCGCGCTGATTGCCGAACCAGATCAACGTCCGCAGATCGTCGCACAGCGCGTAGCTGATCTCGCGCCGCGAACTCTCCGCCCACACGGTCGTTCGCGCCACCCACTCCGGCGTGTATTTCGGGAGATTCTTCTGCATGAACGGCTCCTGCCCCGGCCGCACTCGCACCACCGAGAGTGGCCGCCCGCGAAGCACTCGGAGTAGCCGCTCACCGGCGAACTCCAGGTAGTTCAGCAGATCGCCCTTGCTCGCGTCGGCCCGATCGAACAAGGGTTGATCGAGGTTGGACAGTTCGACACCGTGACGCGTCAGATCTCCCGTCATCGCTCCACACTCCCCCGCCACCGGCCGGCCGTCAACGAAGCCGCGCCGACCCCACCCGTTCGACGCCACCGCTGTGCGGCGCACCGTGTTGCGGGAACTCGAACCCGAGCACGTCATCCTCGGTTGCGTGTTGACGACGGCCTGGCCGGACAAATGCCGGCTAGCCGACTCAGGCGGATACTTATCCGGGAGCACTAGGCCACGGGATGCGTGGCCACCGATCCACACACCTCATGGCCGACGGGCGCACCGATCCACCGTCGGCTGGGCCTGACCTCGACGGCGCACCGCGGGTCTCTCGATATGGTCATCGACAGGGAGAGCCCGGTGTGCCGCGGGTAAGGACGGCCTGCTGTGATCGCTCCCGACTGCCGAAGGAAGGCCCGAGCATGGCACTACTCGACGACGTTCGGCCGCTGGGCACCGAGCTCGAGCGGTCGTACGAGGTGTATGTGCGCGGCAGGTTGAAGTTCCGCGTCGGGCAGATCGTTTATGTCGCGTTCTCCCTGGATGAGACGGAGATGGGCTTCGCGTTCCCGAAGGAGGAGCGGGCGGCCCTCGTCGCGAGCGAACCGCACAAGTTCCAGCTGCCGTCTGCGGCGGACATGCGGTTCAACTGGGTGCACGCCGATCTCGCCGCCCTGGACCGAGCCGAGGCGCGCGAGCTGGTCGTGGACGCTTGGCGCATGGTGGTCCCCCAGAAGGTTTCTCGCGCCTATGATCTCGCGCATCCCGACGGTCCGGGGTGACAGTGAGCATGCACGCGCGGTACATGCGCCTCGGACTGGGGCGGGACGAGGTGTGGCCGAAGCTATCGCGCGCGCGAATGGCCGGGTCGCCGCTTCGGGGCCGATGGATCGCGTCGGCTCGAGTACCGTGAGTGTTCATGCGACTCGCACTAGACCATCTGATCGATCCCCGCCTGCGGCCTCTCGTCGACGAGTCGCGTGGGTTCTACGAAAACCGAACCCCGGGACGAGGGCCGAGGAATGTCGAGGAGCTTCGTGAGGTCCGGGCCGGTGCCGGTGGCCATCCTTCAGTGGATCCACCAGCGGTCGACGAGGTGGTGGAGGCCGAAGGGCGCTCGGTGCCGGTGCGGATTCATCTGCCCGTGAGCGCGACGGTGAACGGAGTGTTCTTGGAGTTCCATGGGGGCGGGTTCTACATGGGGTCGGCCGCCGGCAGCGATGTGCGGAATCGGCGGCTCGCGGATGCGCTGGGGATCGCGGTGGTGAGCGTGGATTACCGGCTCGCCCCGGAGAATCCGTGGCCGGCCGCGCCCGATGATGGCGAAACCGCCGCGCTGTGGCTGGTGGAGCACGCCGAACGGCGCTTCGGCACCGAGAAGCTCGCGGTGGGCGGGTTCTCGGCGGGATCGACGCTGGCGATGACGACGCTGTTGCGGCTGCGCGAGCGCGGGATCGACGCATTCGACTGTGCCGTATTGCAATTCGGGACGTACGATCTGAGCGCCCAGACACCGGCGGGGCGGCTGATCGCGGACGAGTACTTCCTCGAGGCCTATGCGGGGGCGGCGCCGGACCGCACCCATCCTGATATCTCGCCGATCTACGCCGAACCAGCCGGTCTGCCGCCCATTCTCATGGTTGTCGGCGAGCAGGACATTCTGCTGCACGATAATCTCGCCATGGCAGCCCGGCTGTCGGCGTCCGGGGCCGAGGTCGACCTGCGTATCTATCCCGGTGCACCGCACGGGTTCACCGGACATCCGACGCCGATGGCGCAGGCCGCGCTGGACGATATCGAGGCGTGGCTCGGCAGTCGACTCGACCGAGCAGCCTGACACCGGCGACAACAGGCGGGGCACGTCATCCGGGGCGGGTGTGGTCGAGGACTTCGCAAGGCGTTACACCCTCGGAGGCCGCGGGGGCGCGAGCTCCCGGTGCCAGCGACTCATTCTTCCGGGCCGGACGTTCCCCGCAGGACGGCGACGGCCGTTGCGGCGACCCACCCATCGTCGTCCCCGCTCAATTCGGTCAGCGCCTGACGGGCGGCGGGCGCGGGGATCTCGCCCAGCGCCTGCGTGATCCGCAGACGCGTCGGCCGGTCGTCGGTGTCGAGGCGGTGTCGCAGGGCGGCGACGATGTCGTCGGCCGCGGTTGCCGCCAGCACGCCGAGCGTCTCGGCCGCCTCGACGTCGGCGCGGCCTTCGGTCACCATCTCCAGCAGGCGCGGCATCGCCTCGGTGATGTGACGGGAACCGAGAACCACGGCGGCACGGTCCCGGACCGCCACATCGGGATCGCCCAGCGCGCGGCGCAGGACGGCCGTGGCCTCGGCGGTCGGCACGTCCGCGATCGCGGCCACCGCACGGCGCCGGACCTCGGGTTTCGGCGAATCCAACCCTGCGGCGAGATCGTCGAGGCCGGCACCGGCTGCCCGCGCCAACGACCAGCGCAGGGCGCCCGCAACGTTGAGGTCCTCCTCCGACAGTGCTGCCGCTACCAGCGCGTCGACCGGTAACGTCGCGCCCTCGTACTGGGCCAGCACCGCTTGTTGCCGGTCGGCCCCCGATTCCGACTCCAGGGCATGCAGCAGGGTGACGACGCTCAGCACCGCCTCCCACTGCTCGGGTGCGGCCGCGTCCACGCGCTCGAGTTTCCTGAGCAGATCCTGCTCGGCCGCGATCCTGGCGCGGGTGCGCCGGACCAGCTGCTCGACCATGTCTCCGGGCGTGAAGCCGGGATCGTCGAGGGCGCGTTTGGCTTCGGTCAGCGACAACCCGAGGGTGCGCAGGCATTCGACATGGAAGAGGCGACGGATGTCGTCGGCGGAGTACTCGCGGTAGCCGCTCGCGGTGCGCACCGATGGCGTCACCAACCCCAGCGCGTCGTAGTGACGCAACATCCGGGTGCTGACGCCGGAGCGCCGCGAGACCTCACCGATCAACATGCCGTCGCCTCCTGTCATGCGTTCTGGCCCAGCGCGGCGGCGCGCTTGGCCAGCTCGACCGACGACGCGAACCCGCTGTCGGGGTCGAGCCGCAACTGTTCGCTCGCCTCGGCGTGGGCGCGCACGTGCGGGTCGGGATGCGTCATCGCCGCGGCCAAGGCGGGTGCGGCGGCGTCGCCGAGCGCGGCGAAAGCGCGGCTGAGACTCAACCACATCTGGTGGTCGCCGCGGCCCAGAGCAGCTGCCAGGTCGTAGGCCAGTCCGCTCTCCGCGCCGGACGGAACCAGCACCGCGGCCGCGCGCCAGGCACTCACCGCCACGTCGTCGTGCTCGTCGTGCAGCAGGGCCGACACCACCGGCCAAGCACTCGGATCGCCGATCTTGGACAGGGTGTGCAGCGCCTGGCTGCGGGCCTGCGGGGTCTCGGAATCGAGCTCGGCGAGCAGCAGCGGCAGCGTGAGCTCGGCAGGCAGGCGGCACAATGCCCAGGTCAGCATGTCCCGGACGAAGAAGTCCGGTTCGATCGCGCACCGATCGATGAGGATCCGGGCCAGCCGTGGATCGCCGACTGTGCCGGCCGACAGCGCCGCTCGCAGTCGAACCGACGAATCGGGGGCGGCGAGGGCATCGACGAGGCGGACATCCACCTCATGGTTGGTTGTGTTCACGACAACCACCTCCTTCGCCGAATCACTCAAGTCCTTGTCACAGTGTCAAGGTCAAGGCGGGAAGTCACGCGCCGCCCTGGCGCGCCGCGGTCCGATCGTCACCGGCACCGAGTCGACTCCGCCGAGGCGGGTACTCCCTGGTCGAAAGGAGGTTCGCCATGAGCACTTCCCCGTCGGGCCGCCGGATGTCACGCACATGGCTCGCCGCGGTGATCGCCGCGGCCGCCGTGCTGGGTGCGTGTTCCGACGATTCCGGTGACGAACCGGCGTCTCAGCCCCCACCACAACCGTCCGTCGAGGAGGTCGGCCCGGTCGCCGCCGGTTATCTGTGCGACATGCTGCTCGTCGACACCGCCACCTGGCGGGAGCACCCGGATGTCGGGCTGATCTCTTTCGAGGGTCACGTCCGGACCTGGGCCGCCGAATACCAGAACTTCGAGGGCGCCATCATCCGGGACCATTCCTTCATCGACGCCGTGACGATCCACTACTGCCCCGACGTGCGCGACCAGACGCTGGAAGCCCTCCGCCTGGACAGCTTGTCCTCCGGGCTCATCGGCTACACCTGAGCGCATGCGCGAACCGCTCGCCGTCATGGCGGAGCGAGTGATATCGGTGTGGCCGATGACTCGGTGATTGGCTCCGACAGCCGCGCCACGCCGTCGTAAGTCGCCGAGGCCGGACCGGTGACCGTCGTGATATCCGGTCATGACCACGGCCGCCCAAGAGCGCGCGATATCCGTGGGCTACTGGGCCTCGGCGCGGCGAATGCGACGCCGGGAACAATCGGGCAGCCTTGCGTGTTATCACGATCAGCGCTACGGTAGGCGCGTCTCCATCTTGTGGATGCAGGTGACTGGTCCCTCCCACAAGAGTTCGATTCATCTCCACGGATTCGTATCCCGTGCCCTCGGCATCATGGCCCTCCGAACAGGGCCGGCCGCGCGCTCCATTCAGCGCGATTGCGCAGGCGATTCTCGTACCGGCCTGCCTCCACCGATCCACTCCTCTAGGAGAAAACCCATGCAGAACAACCATATTCAGGAACCCGAAGCTCAACACGCAGCGGTCTCCGGAATCCTCGACATCACCGATAAACATGCCACGCTGCGCGTCGACGGCTACCTGCCCGGACCGGGCGACGTCCACGTGCCTGCGCGCCTGATCCGCGAATACGGGCTCCGCCCCGGCGATACCGTCATCGGCGTCGCCGGTTCCAGCGACGGTGTGAAACTCGCACCACTGATCCGCATCGACGCCGTCAACGGCCTACCGCCCGGCAAGGCCAGGTCTCGGCCGCACTTCGGCGACCTCGTCCCGATCTACCCGCGAGACCGGCTGCGACTGGAGACGGAGGCACACGAAATGACCACGCGTGCCACCGATCTCGTCATGCCGATCGGCAAAGGACAGCGCGCCATGATCGTCGCCCCGCCGAAGGCAGGCAAAACCTCTGTCCTGCAATCCATCGCCCACGGTATCGCCAAGAATCATCCGGAATGCCACCTGATGCTCGTGCTGGTCGGCGAACGCCCGGAGGAGGTGACCGACCTCTCGCGCGCCGTGCCCGCCGAGGTCGCCGCCGCCACCTTCGACCAGCCCGCCCGCGAACACATCGCACTCGCCCAACTGGCCATCGAACACGCCAAACGCCTGGTCGAAATGGGCCGCGACGTCGTCGTGCTACTGGATTCGCTGACCCGCCTCGCCCGGGCCTACAACCTGGCGGCCACCGGTTCCGGCCGAATCCTCTCCGGCGGCGTCGACGCCGGCGCGCTCGCACCACCGAAAAAATTCCTCGGCGCGGCCCGCAACATCGAGAACGGCGGATCCTTGACCATCATCGCCACCGCACTTGTCGAAACCGGATCCCTCGCCGACACCGTCATCTTCGAGGAATACAAGGGCACCGGCAATGCCGAACTGAAACTCGACCGCCACCTCGCCGACCGCCGCACCTTCCCCGCCATCGACATCGACCGCTCCAGCACCCGCAAGGAAGAACTCCTGCTCACCCCCGAAGAACTCACCGCCACCCACTCACTGCGCAAAACGCTCGCCACCCGAGAACCCCAGCAAGCCCTGGAACTGCTGCTCACCGGGCTCAGGCAGACCGACTCGAATGCCGAATTCCTCCACCAGATCCGCACTTCCAGTTGATCCGCGCCGCGGGTGACGACCGCCCGGCCGGGCAAGGCGAGAAGGCAACGCGGCCCCGCCTCCCGCGGTGCGACTCCCCTGGCGGCCGCCGCAGCCACGTCGCCGCGCACGGTACGTCCCGACGCCACCGCGACGACGACTGCCCTGCGCCGGAACACCGAGGTGGCGGTCGTCGGCGCGAACAGCGACGCACCGGCGACCGCCGCTCCCCTACGGAAGCCGGTTCCCGTCGAACAACTGCCACATGCGGTTGCGCACGGACGCTCCGGCGGGATCGGCGGGCCAGTCGTGGGCCTTGCTCACGTCGTCCGGACCGTCGTAGAGGCGGTAGACGACTTCGGTTCCCGCCGCACAGTCGAAGCGCTGGCCGCGCAGCACGCCCGCGCCGGATTCGGTGTGCTCGGCGCCGCAGTCGTTCATCATCAGCCAGTGGTCGCGGTGTTGTTCGGCGAGCCACTGCCAGATGATCGGGTCGTTGTCGTTGACCATGACGGCGTAGGAGATCGGGCGCGAGGCCGGGCAGTCGGCGGCGTCCCATGCGCCTTTCGCGCCGGCCCAGACCGCGGCCGAGGCGATCCACGCGGCGCCTTCGCAGGCCATCCGGGTGGTCATCTGGCCGCCGTTGGAGTGGCCGACGACATGGACGCGGTCAGGGGCGACGCAGTAGGTACCCGCGATGTGTTCGGCGACGCTGCGGAGATAGGCGACGTCCGGGCCGACGTTGCGCGCGAACTCCCACGCCCATTTGCCCGCACCGCCGTCGGGTTTGCTGCCGCGCGGGTAGGCGACGATGACCTTGTTGGTCTTGGCGAACCCGGTCCAGCCGGACTCGCCCTCGAATTTGGCCGGATTGCTCTGGCCACCGTGCAGGGCGATGATCAGCGGCGCGGGGCCGGTGAGGCCCGCCGGAACGAACAACCGGTAGGTGCGAACCGCGCCGGTCGAGTCGGCGAGGTCCACTTCCTTGGCTTCGTTACCGGTCGGTGTGGTGGAACAGGACGGACCGGGCGGCGGCAGCGGCCCCGGACCCGCCGCGTGGGCCGGCGGACCGGTGAGGGTGACCGCGAGCATCGCTCCGGCGGCGGCCACGACCAGTCTGCCGATTCTCGATGTCCATGACTGCATAGTCGAACTCCCTTGCGCAGCCGAGTTTTTCCCGACTACAACACAATCACACCCGACGGCCACGCAAGACCACAATGTCGGCGGCAGGTGGACACCGGCTCCCCCTCGGCACACAACGTCCGCGAGCGCCCGTCATTGCGTCGGTGCCCTCGTCCGGGAGACGACACGGAGCCGGAGGTGCCGACGCGATGAGCCCGCAGCCGCCCGAACCGGACGACTCGCCCGGTCGGACGGCGCAATGCCTGCTAGCGCTGCCCCTGGAGTTTCCCGGCGAGCTGTTCGATGAACGCGCGCACCTCGTCGGTGTCCGCGTCCGGTAGCGAGAACACCACCTCGGCAACGCCGATATCGCGCCAGTGGCTCAGCGTGCCGGGGTCGGGTTCGTCGGCGAGCACGACGACGCGTGGGTCACCGGTGCGGCCGGCGTCGCGCCACATCTTCGCCAATTGCCGCACGCCCGAGTCGATATCGCGCTCGATAGGTGTGGTGATCCAGCCATCGGCCGAGCGCACGATCCACGCGAAGGTCTTCTCGGTGCCCGCGGCCCCGACCAGAATGGGCGGGCGCGGCCGTTGTTTCGGCTTCGGCCAGGCCCAGCTGGGCCCGAAGCCGACGTATTCGCCGTCATAGGCCGCCTCGTCCTCGGTCCACAGCGCGCCCATCGCCTCCAGGTATTCGCGCAGCACGGTGCGCCGCTTGTTCGGCGGCACACCGTGATCGGCGAGTTCTTCGAGATTCCAGCCGTAGCCCACACCGAAGACCACTCGGCCGCCGGACAAGTGATCCAGCGTCGCGACGGTCTTGGCGAGGGCGATCGGATCGTGTTCGAGCGGCAGCGCCACCGAGGTGCCGAGACCGATCCGGGTGGTGACGGCGGCAGCCGTGCCCAGCGCGACCCACGGGTCGAGAGTGCGCATATAGCGGTCGTCGGGCAGGGTTTCGTCGCCGGTGGCGGGGTGGTCGGAGGTGCGGGCCACCGGAATATGGGTGTGTTCGGGGACGTAGAAGGTGTCGAAACCGTGGTCCTCGGCCGATTTCGCCGCGTCGGCGGGCGAGATTCCGCGATCGCTGGTGAACAGCGACAGACCGAACTTCATGATGCTCCTACCGGTCGGGTTGATCGTGGCTCAGTCGATGACCGCGTCGGAGAACACCGGCGGATCGCCGAGGAACGGGCGGTGCGACGGTGGCCGTTGCCCTTCGGTGTCCGTGACGCCGAGATCCTGCGCGATCTCGGCGCCGATGAGCACCTGGCCGCTGCGCTTCATCAATTCCGGGTCGCGAGCCAGCGCGTCGATGACGCGGCCGGTGAACTCCGGCGATTCGGCGGTGGCGGCCAGACCCTCGTAGGCCCCCGGGTCGGCGGCGAAACCGGCAAGCGTACGTTCGGTCTTCAGCAAGCCCATCCAGATGGAGACCACCGCGACATTCCACGGCCGGAAATCGACGGCCATATCGTGGGCCATCTTGTCCACCGCCGCCTTGCCCGCGCCGTACGCCGGGCCGTGCATGTAGCAGGTGCCACCGAACGACGAGGTGTTCACCACCAGTCCCGCGCCGTTGGCGACCAGCAGCGGCGCCGCGTAATAGCTGGTGACGTAGCTCGAGCGCATACCGACGTCGAGCAGGTCGAGCAGGGTCAGCGGTTTCTCCCAGAACGGGCCCTTGTCGGTCAGGCCGTCGGGCACCGTGAGGGCATTGTTGACCAGGATGTCCAGCCGCCCGTGCTGATCGCGCAGGTCGGCGAAGAATGCCTCGACCTGCGCGTCGTCACCGTGGTCGAGCACCACGGGCACGCCACGGCCGCCGCGCCGGGTGATCTCCTCGGCGGTCGCGAACACGGTGCCGGGCAGCGGTGCCTCGCCCTCGGTGCGAGTGCGACCGGTGACGTACACCGTGGCCCCGGTCTCGCCCAGTGCCAACGCGATTCCTTTACCCGCGCCGCGACTGGCACCGGTCACCACCACGATCCGATCCGAATTCAGGCCCACCATCGACTCCATCCGCCGCCGGAGAAACCACATCCGAGTATGCGGTCCACGTCTCATGCACTGAACCGTGCCTGCCCGGCATGGCGGGTACCGCGTCCCGCTGGGCGGGAGGTGGAACGTCTCCTCGGCGCCTGCGCAGCTGCTATCACTGTGCGGCGACGGACCTTCGGCCCGGTCGGTTTCCGGTCGGCCCGCGGCGGTTCGCCCCTACCCTGTACCTCCGGCCTCCGATTCGGTCGATTCGGTATCGGTGACCGAGAGTGGATCGACGTCGATGTACGGGCCGACGAGCTCCCCCGACGACGGTGCGGCACCGAGCATTTCGGTCAACCTGACCGGCTCGCCGGTCCAGCCGTCGGCATACACCGGCGCCCAGGATCCGTCCGACCATTGCACCCAGCTCTGCGGCTCGGGTTCATCAGGGGCCGTCATGAGAGCGTCGCCAGATACAGACGGGCAGCGCGCAACCGCGGACAGGTGTCGAAGCCGCATCCGAGACGTTCATGGATACCGACGATTCCGCGCGCGTGCCGCTCGGTGAGCAGAATGGGCACCTCATGGCAGTGTTCGTACGCGGGATCGTCGGCTGAGCGGTGCGTAGCGGTGCTGTCGGAATTGTTCTCCGGTGGCTCTACCCCCTGCACTGATCACCACCCGGCAGGTCGGCCGCGTGATCGGAACCAGCTGTAGCCGAGGTCGGCATGTTCGTAACGGCCTCTCCCGCACGGACATCGAGCGCACGTCCGAGCGTTGTCGTCGAGAAACTCACGAGCGGATCGGCCGCCGTCGGCGATGGCATACTGGAGCCCATCGCCTCCGCCGACCGGGCGCGTCCCCCTCAGGGGCCGCAAGAGCACAACATCGACTAGCGTTCGCTCAAGAGTAACTGAGTATGCCGCGATTCGGGAGAGTTCCTGCAAATAGTGGCTAATGATGGATTGCCAGAAGATTGCCATGGCTAGCGCGGAGTCACCGCACTGCGCACCGGCCTGACCGGGGACCTGGGGATCAGCGCGATACCGGAGGCGTCGAGCACCGTCGCGCCGCTCACCGACCCGTTCTGCACCCGACATCCGCTGGTTCGGGTGCGCTCGGAGACCAGTCTCCGGTCCTCGGACATCGTCGACCGAATTCGCCGCTTCGAACTCGACGCCGGGATCGTCTATCCGCACGGCCTCGACATCGGTGATCTCACCGTCGCCCCGCTCTACCAGGAGCGGCTTGTTCTGGCATCGGGCGCTGAGCTGCTCGCCGGGCGCACCGACGCGATCACCTGGGCAGAAGCACTGGACATGCCGATGTACCTGCTGTATCGCACTGGTCACCCACGCCGACGAACCGAGGTCGGTGCTGACCCGGGCGCTGACCGAGACCGTGGGTTCGGCGGGAATCGAGGACGCGCTGCGGCGGATTCCCTGACCCGGTTCCGACTGAACCGACCGGACTCATCAGTACAGTGATCGAGCATGAGGGCTCGGCTTCTGCGCTCGGCTGTCGGTCGGCTCATCGCCTCGGCGCTGGTCGGCGTCGTGATCGGCGCGCTCGTCGGAGTGCTGACCGAATGGCCGCTCGGGGTCCTCGCCGGTATCGCCACGGCGGATACGCTGTTCGTCATCGGCGGATGGTTCGCCCTGTGGCCGATGACGGCCGAGCAGACGCGGGCGAACGCGCGCCGCGAAGACTTCCAGCCCGTCATCGAGGAACTGGCGGTGGTCGGCGCGGCCTCGAGCGGGCTGATCGGGATCGTGGTGATTTTAGCGCTCGGCAGTTCCGGAGCGGGTGAAGCGGCAGCCGCCCTCGCCTTGGGCGGGGTGTTCATGGCGTGGGCGGCGCTGCACCTGATGTATGCGGCCCGCTACGCCTACCTGTTCTACGAATCACCCACCGGCGGTATCGATTTCAACTCCGATGAGGCACCGGCCTACCGCGATTTCTTCTACTTCAGCTACAACCTCGGCATGACCTACCAGGTCTCCGACACCGACGTCGCCAGCTCGCGGATCCGCGCCATCACCCTGCGCCACAATCTGCTGTCCTACGCCTTCGGCACCGTCATCCTCGCGACGACGATCAACCTCGTCATGGATATCGCCACCGGATGATCGCCCGGCGGCGGCTCAGGCAGCGGTACCGGCGCGCAGCAAGGCCAGGGCCGCGTCGGGTACGAGCTCGCGCGGCAGGATTTCGCGACGCTGATCGGTGTAGCCGAGCACCACGAGTTGTTCCGTGCGAACGTCGACGGACTCGACCTCGTCGTATCGGTGGCTGTCGGCGTCGCCGTCGACGCCGGTGGTGAAGAAGTCCTCGAAGTATCGGGCGCGGATCACGGCGCCGGATCGGGCGTGCAGGGTCGTGGTGCGCAGGGCCGGGCCCAGCGGGAGGGCCAGCGCCATGAACGTCATGAGCACCGAGAGGAACACCGGCAGATACAGACCGCCGACCGGCGCGACGACCACCCAGATCCCGAGCCAGATGATGACGAGCGCGACCAGGACGGGCCGGCCGATCGCCGACCGGAGAAAGCTCAGCACCATCCGCCGCGACATCGCACCGTCCACGACCTGCTCCAGGTCGAGCCACGGCGTGCGGGTCGGCACCGGCTGCTGCGCGTCCATGTCATCCTCCGTATCAATGCACCCAGGACCCTACCGACACCAGGAACCGGGACAAAACGGGCATCACTCCCCCACCCCGCCGCCGCCGAGCGCAGGCCGTCGCGCCATGACGCGACCGTCCGGATCGTCCGCGATCCCGCAGACACCCACGGCCCGTCCAGCTGGACGACCGGACCGGCCCCGCTCATTCCCAGGTCGCCGTCGCGGGATCGACACCGTGGTGGCGCGCATTCGCATCAATGATCTCTCGCAACCACACCGTCAAGCCGGGCGCCAACCCGTCGTAGAACTCGGTATATCCCGTCTCGGCGACATACCTGCGTCCCAGGCAGACCTGCATCGCATGGGTGCAATCGAAATAGGCCCCGATCGAGGCCCGATGACGTTCGGCCAGCGCATCGGCTTCCGCGCTGCCGGGCCGTACGCCCCGGCGGCAGGCCGCGGCCAGGTCCGCGTTGAGCGCGTGGACGGAGTCGGCGATCTGCTGCCAGTGCTCGGGCCCGCGATCGGCGGCCCGCTCGGCGTACTGCGCCCACTGCTCGGTGTCACCCCACCGTTCGCGGGCCCGGCCGACCCACTCGGGCCGCCAGTGCCTGCCGAACATCGCGACCTGCTCCTGGGCCGACAGCAGGATGCCGGAGTCCCTGGCCTCGATCATGCGGTCGAGCGCCGCGCCCATCCGTTCCAGCTCAGCGATGCGTTCGCGCAGGTCGTCGCGTTGGCGGCGCAGCGCGTCCAGCGCGTCGGCCGACGGCGCGTCGAGCAGTCCGGCGATCTCGGCGAGCGGCACGCCGAGCTCCCGGTAGACCAGCACGCGGTGCAGCCGGGTGAGATCCGCACCGGTATAGAGCCGGTAACCGCCGTCGGTGCGGGCGGAGGGGCTGACCAAGCCGATCGCATCCCAGTGGTGCAGGGCGCGGACGGTGACGCCCGCCCGCGCCGCGACCGCACCAACGGTGAGTCCTGCCTCGACGTCGTGAGCTCCCGGATCGGCCACACCGCCCAGTGTCCCAGCGCCGCCGCGCCTCACTCGCGGGTGATGCCGATCTCGCGCAGGTGCTCGGCCTCGGCGCTGTCCGGGTCCCAGGGCCGCGCCGCCGTCATGATGACGCGGGTGTTCTCCGGCGTGCGGACCTCCACCTCCACCGAGTTCCACGGCATCTGCCTGGGCCCGGTGGTCGAACCGGGGGCGAGCTGTTCGCAGGCCGCGGCGATCTCGTCGAGCTGGCCGAGCACGCAGGAGAAGCTGACGGTCGGTCCTGCCGCGTCGCCTGCCCGCTCGCCTGGCACGAGCAGCACATCCTGGAAGGCCCATCGGCGCAAGTGGGTGACGCGCCCTGGCGCGGTGAAGAAGTCCATGAAGCCGAGGCCGCGGACCCAGAAGTCCACCGATGCCGCCATATCGGGCGTCGGGGCGATGACGAACATGGGCATCCCGTAGATGCCGCGGTACAACTCGGGTGGTTCGGCGTCGGGTCCGGGGACGGGAACGGGGCTGATCTCGAAGGCGTCGTAGCGGTCGGTCATGACGTCATCGTCGAGCCTGACGCTACGTGAGGGTCAAGTCGCGGTTCAGAGCGTGCTGATCCAGCGGCGGGTGTCGGCGGGATCGATGACGTCGTCGAGCTCGAGCAGGGTGGCGGCATTGAGCGCCTTGCCGTTGGCGTAGGCGAGTTCGACGAGGTTGTCGAAGGTTTCCCGGCGCTGCTCGGGATCCTCGATCGCGGCCAGTTCCTTGGCGAAGCCGAGCCGCACCGCCCCTTCCAGGCCCATGCCGCCGATCTCGCCGGTGGGCCAGGCGACCACGAATCGCGGCGCCCGGAACGATCCGGCGGCCATCGCCTGTGCACCGAGCCCGTATCCCTTGCGCAGGATGACGGTGCCGAAGGGGACGGTGAGGGCGGCGGCATCGATGAACAGGCGCGCGAACCGCGTCACCACTCCCTCCTTCTCGATCTCCGGCCCGACCATGAAACCCGGTGTGTCGCAGAGGGACACGATCGGCAGGCGGTGGGTGCCGCAGAGCCGCAGGAATGCGCTGAGCTTGTCGGCCGCGGCGGCGTCGATGGCACCGCCGAGGTGGTGGCAGTCGTTGGCGATGACGCCGAACGGCTTGCCCTCCACGCGCATGAGGGCGGTGACCATGCCGACTCCCCAGTCGCGGCGCAGTTCCAGGACCGAGCCGAGGTCGGCGATCGCCTCGATCGCCGCGCGAATGTCGAAGGCACGCAACCTGTTCTCGGGCACGATGTGCCGGGCCAGACGCGGGTCCGGCGCTTCCCACTCCTCGATCGCGCCTTGGAAGTACGCCAGGTACTGCCGCGCCACCGCGACTGCCTCGGCGTCGTTCGCCGCGACGATGTGCACGACGCCGTTGCGGCGCTGCACCTCGATAGGTCCGATGTCCTCTGGCTTGTAGACGCCGAGCCCGCCGCCTTCGATCATGGCCGGACCACCCATGCCGATATTCGCGTCCGGGGTGGCGATGACGACATCGCACATCCCCAGCAGCGCGGCGTTTCCGGCGAAGCAGCGTCCGGACACGATGCCGATCAAGGGCACTCGTCCCGAGAGCGCGCCCATGGCGCGGAAGGTGGTGACGTCCAGGCCGGACACCCCGGCGTAGTCGGTGTCGCCGGGGCGTCCGCCGCCGCCTTCGGTGAAGAACACCACGGGCAGTTCGCGTTCGCGGGCGAGTTCCAGCATGCGGTCGGTCTTGGCATGGTTGCGCATGCCCTGAGTGCCTGCCAGGACGGTGTAGTCGTAGGACATCACCACCGCGCGCGAGTGCTCCGGTCCGAATCGGTCGGCGTTGATGGTGGCGATGCCGGCGACGAGCCCGTCGGCGGGAGTGTTCGCGATGAGGTCTTCGATGCTGCGACGGCGGCTCTGCGCGGCGACCGCCAATCCGCCGTATTCGACGAAGCTGTCGGCGTCGACCAGGTCGGCGATGTTCTCCCGGGCGGTGCGACGGCCGAGGCGATGCCGTTTCGCGACGGCGTCGGGGCGGGCATCATCGCGCAGCGTGTCGTGCCGCAGCCGCACTTCGGCGAGGTCGTCGCGCACCTGATCGAGGTCGATGACGGCCGCCTCCTCGCCGGTGCCGTCACGGTCGGCGTCGGTGACGATCAGCAGCACGGCATGCGGGTCGACCACATCGCCGGCGGCCACGGCGGGCCGCTGCACGCGCAGCGCACGCTCGGCGCGCACCACATGCTGCATTTTCATCGCCTCCAGCACCGCCACCTCGGCGCCGGCGGGCAGCACGGCGCCCGGCGCGGCCACCGATGTCACGGTGGCGCCCATCGGCGAGCGAACCACCCACTCGTCCGCACCGAGATCGAGAGCCTCCTGCTGCTGATCCGGGCCGGCGTGTGATGCGTAATCGGCTGCACGAGTGAGCAATTCGCCGGTGGTGCGTTCGAACCATCCGGTCGATACCGGCCCGTCCAGGGTGTCGAGGACCGCGCGCAGCAACGCGATATTGGTATCGACGCCGGAGATGGTCGTCTCGGCGAGCGCGTCGCGGCAGCGGCGCATGGCGCTGTCCAATGCCGGGCCGCGCGCGATCACCTTCGCCAGCAACGAATCGAATCGGGTGCCGTGCCGCATGCCGGCGTGGACGGCGGTGTCGACTCGGACGCCGGCGCCGGTCGGCGGGCCGAACTGGGTGATGGTGCCGCTGGTCGGCAGCAGATCGCCGTCCACTCCGACGAGTTCGGCGTTGACGCGCGCCTGCACCGCGTAGCCGCGCGCCGGATGACCGAGGTCGAGTTCGGTCAGCGTGCGGCCCAGCGCCAGGTCGAACTGGATGCCGACGAGATCGGTGCCGATGATCTCCTCGGTGACGGTGTGCTCGACCTGGAGCCGCGGGTTCACCTCGAGGAACCATCCGTCCTCCCCCGCGACGAGGAATTCCACCGTGATCACGCCCCGGCAGCCCACTGATTCGGCGATCCGCACCGCATCGCGATGCAGCCGTTCCCGCAGGGTGGGCGCGAGCGCCGGTGCGGGCGCGATCTCGATGAGTTTCTGATGACGGCGCTGCACACTGCAATCCCGGTCACCGAGCGCGACAGCGTGCGTTCCGTCGGCGACGACCTGCACCTCGACATGCCGGGCGTCGGCGATGAGCGCCTCGGCGTAGAGCGTGGCGTCGCCGAAGGCGTTGCGCGCCTCGGACCGGCAGCGTTCATAGGCCACCGCGACCTCGTCGGCCGCGAACACCATCCGCATCCCGCGCCCGCCCCCGCCCGCGGCGGCCTTCACCATCACACCGTCCGGATGCTTCGCCAGCAGGTCCGCGATCTCGGCTGGGCCGGCCGCCTGCGTCGCGGGCAGCACCGGCACGCCCGCCCGCTCCGCTGCCGCGCGTGCCGCCACCTTGTCACCGAAGGTGCGCAGCACCGCCGCGTCCGGGCCGACGAAGATCAACCCCGCCTCGGCGCAGGCCAGCGCCAGATCCGCACTCTCGCTGAGGAATCCATACCCCGGGTGCACGAGCGCACCCGGCCCGGCGGCACCGGCCGCCGCGACGACGGCGCCGACGTCGAGATAAGCCGCCGCTCCTTCGCCGGCCAACCGCACCGCCTCATCGGCCAGCCGCACAGCCGCCGATTCCGATTCCGCACCGGTGTGCAGCACGTGCGTGCGATATCCGCGCTCCCGGGCGGTCCGCACGATACGAACGGCGATCTCGCCCCGGTTCGCCACGACGATATCCATGACACCGGATAGTCGTTAATCTTGACGTCAATGTCAATTATTCGTCTTCGTGCCGCGACCCTGGGGACGAGCGCGCAGTTCACGCCCGACGGGTCAAGATGACGCGGTCGGCGAGGCGCTCGGGCAGGCCCGTGGGTGCGAAGAAGATTTCCATGACCACTCGATCCGATGATTCGATCCGGAGCTCGGTGCGCATCGCCGTCGGCTTACCCGTGTTCTCCGCGCCGAGAACACCGGGGTCGGTGAATTCGCCCGACATCGTGATGACCTCGCCGCCCGCGCTGCCCTTATCGCTGCGGTAGGCCATCGTCATGGGCGTAATGCTGTCGACCGTGGTCCATTCGTAGCGATCGTCGAGCGGGGAATAGCCGAGCAGGCCCATCCGGAAGTAGGGCTTGCCGCTGAGAATCCCGGACACTTCCTCCTGAAGGAAGTTGCCGCCGGTCTCGGCGATCCAATGCCACCGCGAGACCAGGTCGCCGCGCAGCGGCGCATCAGGGGTTCCGCCGGCCACATACGTGTATTTGTCGGCCCGCCACTCCCCGGCCAGCACGTTCAGCCTGGCATGGCCGGCGTCCTGGTGCTCGGGCATGTTCGTCGCGACGACAGACGTTGCCGGGGCGGAGGATGCCTGTCCGGCGTCGGGCGATCCGCATGCCGTGCCGAGCACCGCCACCGCGACCAGTGTGGCGGTGAACAGCCGGCGGAACTTGTTCGATATCACGGTGTTTCCTGTCCTGCTCGACCACCGGTTCGACGGAACGAGCGCCTCGAGTCGCCGGGCTCGGCGACGGCCGTCACCGATCTTGCGCGCCCCGGGACACACCGTCCAATACCCGTTCTGAGAACCGATGGTTATCGGTCTGCGGTTGATGAGCCGTCCGAACGAGTAGTCCACTACGCGTGATTCGCGCCGACGCTGGATGCACCGTGGATCCGGCCGCCCAATCGGCGGCGCCGAGACGGCCCGCGGAACCGTCTCGGCGCCGGACTCTCGGTGTTCCCGGCTCGAACGGCAATGTCCGCGCACCCGCGGCCGAGCCATGGACCACCGAGACCCCAGGCCTCGACGCCGGCCACGGCTTCGGCGATCGTCACCGGAAGACCGGCGACGCAATCGACGATGACCAGGCCGGCGTCGAGGTCCGGGCGCATCATGGTCCGGTGAGTACGGTGCTGGTGTGCCGCTGGTTCGGTGGGTCGATGCGGTCGGAGGTGCGATGAATCCGTTCGGGCGGCTGGTGAATCTGTCGCATGTGCATGATCCGGCGACCACACCGGTGTATCCCGGTGATCCTGCCTTCGAGGTCGATACGGTGGCGACGATTGCCTCGGATGGTTATTACCTGCGGCATGTGCGGCAGGGTGAGCACACGGGGACCCATTGGGGCGCGCCGATCCATTTCGACCCCGCGGGTGCGGCCGCCGATGAACTGGACCTCGACGATCTGCTGTTGCCTGCGGTCAGGATCGATGTGCGCGCCGAGTGCGCGCGTGACCGGGACCATGCGATCACGGCCGCGGAGCTGCGCGGCTGGGAGCGGCGGCACGGGCGGATACCCGACGGTGCGGCGGTGATCGCCTGGACCGGTTGGGACGGGAAATGGGGCACCCCCGACTTCGCCGGCACCGGGACCGACGCCGGCCATATGCCCGGTTTCGCGGTCGACGCCGTCGAATGGCTGCTCGAGACCGGGCGGCTCGGGCGGCGCGGCGCTCTCGGCATCGATACCTTCGGGCCCGACCTCGGCACCGACCACGAGTACACGGTGTCGAAGCTGCTCTACCGCGAGCATCGGATCAGCCTGGAATGCCTGGCCAACCTGGCCGCGCTCCCGGCCACCGGGGCGTGGGTGCTGGTGGGTGGGCCGATCTACCGTGGAGGTTCCGGCTCGCCGGCAACCGTTTTCGGCATCATTCCGCCGTAAGCCCACCGGAAGTGAAACCGATTTACTAAATCCCGTTCACATATAGCGGCCGCCGTGGTTCACTCGACACAACCGTGTTCCATGAGGACGAAGGGCACTCGCGTGAAGACCAGACTGAACTGCCCCTGCGGCGAACACATCACCGGCACCGACGAGGACGACCTCGTCGCCAAGACCCAGGCCCACCTCGCCGCCGAGCACCCCGGCCACGACTACACGCGCGACGAGATCCTCTTCATCGCGTACTGACCTGCGCGAACAGCGCCGGAAAAATTCTCGGAAAAATTTCACGGTCGTGTCGATCGGTTGCACCTCCCGTTCGACCTACGAATGAGAGGGTCACAACGACCCGGACCACACCGAGGAGACAGACCATGAAATACATGCTGATCATGCGGGCCACCGACGAGACCTTCGAGGCCTTCCAGAACGCCGACTTCACCGAAATCATGGAGTCGATGGGCAAGTTCAACGACGAGATGATCCGGGCCGGCGTGCTGGTCGCCGCCGAGGGTCTCGATCCCGACCCGGAATCAGGCGTCGTGGTGGATTATTCGTCGGAGACCCCGGTGGTCACCGACGGTCCGTACGGTGAGACCAAGGAGTTGTTCGGCGGCTTCTGGATTCTCAATGTGGCCTCGCGGGAAGAGGCGATCGAGTGGGCCAAGCGGGCGCCGATGGCGGGCCCGGGCTCCAAGTGCGAGATCCGCCGGGTCACCACTATCGATGAATTCCCGCAGGACAACGTGTGGATCGAGAAGGAACGGGCGTGGCGCGAGGCCACCGGTCAGCTCTGAGCTAGCACGCCGAGGATGGTCGAGCACACCGGCCGTGAGGCCGTAGCCGCCGTCTGGCGGATCGAGTCCGCGCGGATCGTCGGTGCGCTGGCGCGCTACACCGGCGATTTCGCGCTGGCCGAAGATCTCGCCCAGGAGGCGTTCGCCGAGGCGCTGGTGACCTGGCCGCGGGAGGGCGTGCCGCAGCAGCCCGCCGGCTGGTTGCTCACCGTCGGTAAGCGGCGCGCGATCGACGCCTTCCGCCGCCGCGCGCTGCGCGACGACAAGTACGCCGTCCTCGCCCATGGTTTGGGCGAGGGCGGCGTCGTCGCGGGCAGCCCGCCCACCGACCCGATGCGTGCGGCCGATGACGTGTTGTGGGACCCGGACCAGATCGACGACGATCTGCTGGCGCTGATGTTCGTCTCCTGCCATCCGGTCTTGTCGCGCGAGGCGCGAATCGCACTCACGTTGCGCGTGGTGGGCGGTCTGACCAGCGACGAGATCGCCCGCGCCTTCCTGGTGCCGACCGCGACCGTGCAGGCGCGCATCACCCGCGCCAAAAAGACACTCGCCGCGGCGCGGGTGCCTTTCGAAGTGCCGGCGTCGGCCGAGCGCGGCGCCCGGCTCGGTTCGGTGCTGAGCGTGATCTATGTGATCTTCACCGAGGGCTCTTCGGCCAGTTCCGGCACCGCGTGGATGCGGCTGGACCTGGCCGGTGAAGCGCTGCGGCTGGCGCGGGTGCTGGCTCGACTCATGCCCGAAGAACCCGAGACGCACAGCCTGCTGGCGCTGCTCGAACTGACCGCGGCGCGCTTTCCCGCCCGCACCGACGCCGACGGCCGGCCGGTGCTGCTGGAGCAGCAAGACCGGCGCCGCTGGGATCGTTCGGCGATCCGGCGGGGACGGGCCGCGCTGGCCCGCACCGAACAACTCGGACGCGGCCTGGGCGCCTACGGTTTACAGGCCGCGATCGCCGAATGTCATGCCGTCGCACCCTCGGTGGAGGAAACGAACTGGGAGCGCATCGTGCTGCTGTACGAAGCGCTCGGCCGGCTGGCACCGTCACCGGTGGTGGAGTTGAACCGGGCGGTGGCGGTGTCGATGGCGGACGGTCCGGCCGCCGCGTTACCGATCGTCGACGAGCTGGCGGCGGGCGGGGCGTTCACGAATTCGCATCTGCTGCCCAGTGTGCGGGGCGAGCTGTTCATCCGCCTCGGCCGCCGGGAGGAAGCCCGCGCCGAACTGGAAACGGCGATGCAGCTGTGTGGCAACGACCAGGAACGGGCGGTCCTGCACCACAAGCTCGCCGATCTCGGCTGATGAGTCCGGGCACGCCAGGTACTGCGCTCACCGGGTGACGCCCGCCGCCGGTGACCCATCGGAGCACGGCCACCGACGAGCATAGGGTCGTCGCAACGCCCCCGGCTAGGGCAGCGCCTGCGGGAATTCCCCTGCCGCACAGTCGTGCAGGGCGGCGCGGGCCGCGCTCACCATGGGATGGGCGCGGGTACCACGACGGTAGGCCAATCGAGTATGGCGCCGAGTCGGCAGCGGAGTCAGTACCACGCCCTCGGGTGGGGTGCTGGCACCGAGTTCGGGGACCAGGCTGACCCCGCGACCGGCGGCCACGAGGGCGAGCACGGCGCTGAAATCGTCGATGTGGTGGCGGATTCGCGGCGTGAAGCCAGCGGCTTCGCACACCCGGATCGTCATCGTGTGGCACAGGGTGCCCGGCGTGCCCGCGATCCAGGCGGATCCGCGGTGGGCGTCGAGCGGATCGTCGCCGCGTGCGGCCAGGTAGATCGTTTCCGCGAGCAGCGGGTCGGTCTCCAACGCGGCGTCCGGCGCGACGGGCACGTGGTCGTATTCCTGCACCAGGGCGAGGTCCACCGATTCGCTGCGCAGCGCGGCCGGGGCGGTGGCCGGATCGAGCTCTGTGACAATCAGCTCCAGCCCCGGATGTGCGCCGGTGAGGGCGATCAAGGCGGGCGCGAGGATCGTCGGAACAGCGGTGGGGAAGGCGCCGATGCGCAGGGTGCCGGTGAGTTCTGCGCTCGCACTGGTCAGGTCGGCCGCCGCCCGCTCGAGGGTGGCGAGGATGGTTTCGGTGTGGTCGACCAGGGTCAGCGCGGCCGGAGTCAGGGTGACCCGGCGGCCGGTCCGTTCCAGCAGCGGCACGCCCGCCTCGCGCTCGAGGGCGCTCAACTGCTGCGAGACCGCCGAGGGCGTGTAGTTCAGCGCCTCGGCGACGGCGGCGATCGTCTGCCGGTGGGCCAGTTCCCGCAGCAGCCGAAGCTTCCGAACATCGAGCATCAGCTCAGCTTACGCTCGGCAATAGAAATGTGAACTGGACCTGAAGGTAGGACGCGCGCACGCTGGGCCCATGACCCTGACCGGACTGTTCGTCCCGCTCATCACGCCCTTCACCACCGACGGCGAGCTCGCGCTCGACGCCCTCGAGCGGCACGCCCATCGGGTGCTCGACGACGGCGCCACCGGCATCGTCGCACTCGGCACCACCGCCGAACCCGCCACCCTGAGCGCCGAGGAACATCACCGAGTGCTCGATGTCTGCCTGCGGGTGTGCAGCGAACGCGGCGCGCCGCTGATCGCCGGCGCCGGCACGAACTCGACCACCGGTTCTCTCGCGGCGCTGCATGCCCTGGACGAGCGGATCACCGCCGCGCTGACCGTCGTCCCCTATTACACCCGGCCGTCGGAAGCCGGGGTGCTGGCGCATTTCCGAAGGCTGGCGGCGGGACCGGTGCCACTGATCGTCTACAATATTCCGTATCGCACCAGCCGCACCCTCGGCCTCGACACCGTGCTCGAACTGGCCGATATCCCGGGCATCGCCGGGTTCAAGCACGCCGTCGGCGCGATCGATGACACCACCATCGCGATGATGGGCAAGCTTCCGGCCGAGGTGTCCGTGCTGGCCGGTGACGACCTGTACGCCGCGCCCCTGCTGGCGCTCGGCGCCCACGGCGCGATCCTCGCCTGCGCCAACCTCGCGACGTCGGCCTACGCCGAACTGGTCCGTGGCTGGCGCGACGGCCCGATCGATGCGGCCAGAATCCTCGGACATCGACTGTCCGAGGTGGCCGAAGCTGTTTTCGCGGAACCGAATCCGGTCGTCATCAAATCCGTCCTTGCCGCGCAAGGACACATTCCCAGCTCGACCGTCCGGCTGCCACTGCTGCCCGCTTCCGCGGCGGCGACGGCGGCCGCGCTCCGCGCACTCGACGCGGTCGACACCCGGTGCGGGCTGCGCGGCTGATCCGGCGTATTTCCCGCCGCGCACGCCGAGGTGGGATGCTGTGACCATGGTGTCGCAGCAGACGGACGTCGGTGGTGGACGGTGGGGTGACCACAATTCCGAACGCAGGCGCGCCGTCATGGAGGCATTGATCGCCCTGATCGAGGAGTCCGATCCCGGCGCCGATATCCCGTTGCAGCTCATCGCCGAACGCGCCGGAATCCGCCGGTCGGTGATCTATCGGCATTTCACCGATCGCAAGGACCTCGACGCCAAGACCCGTGAATACGTCGTCGAGTCCAACATCGACCGGGTCATGCCGACGCTGGACCTGGACGACACCCTGCACGACACCCTCGAGCGGATCATCGGCACCTACGTGCAGCTGGTGTCGGCGCGGCCGCGGCTGCATCTGTGGGTCGAGCACGGGCCGGGCAGCCACGATCCGGCCGGGCTGGCCGTCGTCGGCGGCACCAAACTCGCTGTCTCCCAGCGCATCACCGACCTGTTCCTGATGGCGACGGCCATTTTGGGCATCGAGGAGCCCGGGCTCGATGTGGCCGCCTACTCGGTGGTCTCGATGGTCGACGGCGCGGTGACGCGGTGGCTGCAGACCGACTCGCCCGGCTTGAACGCCGAGGAAATGGCGCGGCTGCTCACGCAATCGCTGTGGTTCCTCATCGACGGGCACGCGCGCCTGCGTGGTGTGGCGGTGGATCCGGATCTGCCGCTGCGCGAGCTGCTGGTGCGGGCCACCGCCGACGCCTGATTCGCACCGCCGCCGCACCTGAGATCGTGGCCGGTCAGCCGGTCCGAGCCGCTGCCGCGCGCCGCGACACTGTGTGTGACACTCCGTCACGCTCACCTCTTGCCCGTCGCCGGCAGGCGCTGTACCGTCGACAGTATGAGCGTGACACGCTGTCACAGTCATCCGACGAGGAGTGCAGGATGAAGTCGACGCCCCTTGGCACCGATCCCGATATCGATCACTACGCCGACGTCCTGGCAACGCTGTCGCACGGCTCGGTGACCCGCCGTTTCGACCCGTATATCGATATCGATTGGGACGACCCCGAATTCACGATCCGCTCCGACGACGATCGGTGGATTCTGCCCGCCTCCGACCCGTTCGGCGCGCATCCTTGGTACCGGGCCCTGCCCCGCGAGCGCCAGATCTCTATCGGCATGTGGCGTCAGGCCAATGTCGCCAAGGTCGGCCTCCAGTTCGAGAACCTACTGATCCGCGGGCTCATGCAACACGTCTTCGCCCTGCCCAACGGCTCCCCCGAATTCCGTTATTGCACCCACGAAGCCATCGAAGAGTGCAACCACACGATGATGTTCCAGGAGTTGGTGAACCGCATCGGCGTGGAAGTCGGCGGGATGCGTGCCTGGGTGCGGATGATCGGTCCGGCGATTCCGCTGGTGGCCTCGATCTTCCCGGAATGGTTCTTCACCATGGTGCTGGCCGGCGAGGAGCCGATCGACCACGCCCAGAAGACCATCCTCCGGGCGAACACGAACCCGCACCCGCTGCTCGAGCGGGTGATGTCGATCCACGTGGCCGAGGAGGCCCGCCACATCAGCTTCGCCCATGAATATCTGCGCCATGCGGTACCGAAGCTCGGCCCGGTGCGCCGGTTCGTGCTTTCGCTGCTGTTCGCGCCGACCATGCGGATCGCCTGCGACCTGATCGCCGTACCGACCCGCGAGTTCCGCAAGGAATGCGGTGTACCGAGACGCGTGGTGCACGAGGTCTTCTGGGGCAGCCCGGAGTCACGCAAGGTGCTGCGCGGCTATTTCGCCGACGTCCGCATGCTCGCCGACGAGCTCGGCCTGATGAATCCGGTGGCCCGGCCGCTGTGGAAGCTGTGCCGGATCGACGGGCCCGCCTCGCGCTATCGCAGCGAGCCCGCCCGCGCCGCGTGAGGCGCGGCCCGCGTCAGTGCGGGCGGTGCGGCATCAGCGCGTTCTCGGGAACCACGCCCAGCTTGCCGGACTGAAAATCCTCGATGGCCTGGATCAGTTCGGCGCGGGTGTTCATCACGAACGGACCGTAGTGCGCGACCGGTTCCCGGATCGGCCTGCCGCCGAGCAGCAGCACCTCGAGTGCGGGACGGTTCGAATCCTGCGCGGTGTCCGCCGCGATGGTGATTCGGTCGCCTGTGCCGAGCACCACCAGCTGGCCCTGCTCGACCGGCCGGCCCTCGGCGCCGACGGTGCCGCGCCCCGACAGCACGTAGACCAGGGCGTTGTAGTCGGGCTGCCAGGGCGTCGACAGCTGGGCGCCGGGAGCGATGGTCGCGTGCGCGAAGGTGATGGGGGTATGGGTCGAGCCGGGCCCGTCATGACCGTCGATGGAACCCGCGATCACCCGGACCAGGGCACCGCCGTCGGCGGAGGACAGCAACCGCACCTGTCCGCCCTCGAGGCTCTGATACTTCGGCGGAAGGAACTTGTCTTTCGCGGGCAGATTCACCCACAGTTGCAGGCCGTGGAACAGGCCACCGGAATCGACCAGTTCCGCGGGCGGGGTCTCGATGTGCAGGACACCCGAGCCGGCCGTCATCCACTGGGTGGCGCCGTCTTCGATCAGCCCGCCGCCACCGTGGGAATCCTGGTGCTGGAAGCGTCCGTCGATCATGTAGGTGACGGTTTCGAATCCGCGATGCGGATGCCAGTCGGTGCCCTTGGGCTCCCCCGGCTCGTATTCGACCTCCCCCATCTGATCCATATGGATGAACGGGTCGAGCTCGGCGGTCGGCACCCCGGCGAAGGCCCGGACCACCGGGAAGCCTTCGCCTTCGTAACCGCGCGGGCCGGTGGTCACCGAGCGCACCGGACGTTCGGTGGCCTCGGGGCCGGCGGACGCGATCCGGGGCAGGGTCAGCGTATCGGCCGTGACAGCAGGCATTGCGTCTCCATTCTCTGCCACAACCCCGGTGTGCACCAG
This sequence comes from Nocardia cyriacigeorgica, assembly GCF_010858045.1. Lineage (GTDB taxonomy): Bacteria > Actinomycetota > Actinomycetes > Mycobacteriales > Mycobacteriaceae > Nocardia > Nocardia cyriacigeorgica_E. The sequence goes on along the minus strand of NZ_JAAGVC010000007.1, from coordinate 87,718 downwards.
GGCGTGGGCGGCGCTGCTCGGTATCGGATCGAACTGGTTAAACTTTTAACCACCTTCGTGCGCGGTTTCTTCCCCGCGTGCCACCTGGGCGGTCTTCCCGCACGTCACAGCCCCGAAACGCAGCACCGGCGAAGCGATCCATGATCGCTTCGCCAGTGGATGCGCGAGGTCGGCCGCGCTACCTCAGCCGATGGATGACGACAGCGCGGGCAGCATCCGGAAGACCTGGTCCTGCCAGTTGTTCCAGGCATGGATGCCATAGGCGGGGAAATCGAAGGTGGCGTTGCGCGCACCGAGGGTGGCCATGCGGACCTGGAAGGCGCGCGTGTTCACCAGTGCGAGCGCCTCCAGCGCCATGCCGTTGAGAGTGCCGACGCTCGGGGCGTCGGTGGCGGTGGGCAGGCCGCTGGCGGCGGAAACCCAGAGCCGGGTGTTGTTGCCGATCAGTCGCGGCGCGAACACGAACGGGTCCATGCGCAGCCACTTCGGATCCCACGGTGCGGCCATGGAGTCGACGTTGTAGCCGCCGGCGTCGATCATCGCGACGCGGATCGCCTCGCGCATACCGGGGGCGGAGATATTGAGGTAGCCGGAGAACGAACCGGCGAAGCTGAACTGATCGGGGTGGTAGGCGGCCAGGGTGAGCGCGGCGCTGCCGCCCATCGACAGCCCGAACACGCCGTTGCGGTCGGGGTTGAAACCGAGCCGGTCACGCAGGGCGTAGCGCAGTTCCCGAGTAAGGAAGGTCTCCCAGCGGTAGGTGTAGTCCTTGCCGGGGCCACCGGAGAAGATGTTCAGGCCGCCGGATCCACTGGAGGATCCGGCCGCACCGGGCGGCACGCCGAGGAAGCTCGACGGGGCATTCCAGTCGATATAGAAGCTGGACTGGCCGCCGACCGGCATGACGACGTTGATGTTCCACTTCGTCAGCTCCCTGGCCACCTCGGTTTCGATCTCCCAGCCGTTGAGATCTTCCCGCGCGCGCATGCCGTCCAGGGCGTAGACCACCCGATCGGTGTTGCCGTCGGCGGCCCGGAACACCCGCGACTTGATCGGACCCATGCTCGAATCGACCCAGAAGTCGAATCCGGCGGGGTTGAACGCCGCCGAAGCGCTGGGCGCACCGACGAGGACGGCGCCTGCCGCCATGAGCAGGGCGACCAACGGTGCGAGCAGAGCCCGGCCGAGGCCGGAGCGGGAGGATTCGGGCCGGGGGCCTTGGCGGCGAAACCGCATCGATGAACCTTTCTCGACGTCACAGGGGTATCCACGCGGCCATCGGTCCGCGGCCCCCGACACCGCCGGACCGACCGGCCACATGAGTCGTCCCTCTGTCGGCTCCGGAACCCGTTCCGTTACCTTGCTGTGACATTTGCCTCGCAGCCCTGCACCACCCCATGACCGCCGCAGGCGCGTTTGAGCACGTCCGGACGGGGAAGCCGCCGAGTGTGAGCCTGCGAGTCGTGAACGAATCGTTCTGGATGGAAACCAGCGAACCCACCGCGTACCCCGCGCTGGACCGCGATGCCGAGGTCGACGTCGCCGTGGTCGGCGCGGGGATCGCCGGCTTGAGCACCGCCTGGGAGTTGCTCGGCACCGGTCGCTCGGTCGCGGTGGTCGAGGCCGGCCGAATCGCCGCGGGCGTCACCGGCTACACCACCGCGAAGGTAACCGCCCTGCACACGCTCATCTACCAGCGCCTCACGAAGTCGTTCGGCGAGCCCGCCGCTCGCCTCTACGCCGCCTCGCAACAGGACGCGCTCGGCCGGATCGCGCAAATCGTCGACGAACTCGGCATCGATTGCCAGCTCGAGCAGTGCCCGGCCTACACCTACGCCGAATCCGCCGACGGCGTGGCCGCGATCCGCCGCGAAGTCGATGCCGCCGTGGCAGCCGGCCTGCCCGCGCAGTTCGTCACCGAGACCGACCTGCCGTTCCCGGTGGCGGGCGCCGTCCGGGTCGAGCAGCAGGCACAGTTCCATCCGCGCCGCTATCTGCTCGGGCTGGCCAGGGCGATCACCGAACGCGGCGGGATGATCTACGAGAACAGCCGGGTGGTGAACCTGAACGAAGGCCGCGCGCCGGTCCTCACGGTCGAGTCGGGTGCCCGGCTGACCGCCGCGGACGTCGTCGTCGCCACCCACTATCCGGTCTTCGACCGATCGCTGCTGTTTCCCCGCTTGACGCCGCATCGCGAACTGGTCGTCGCCGCGAGCATCCCCGAAGACCAGGCGCCACAGGGGTGCTACATCACGCCCCAGGGCACCACCCGCTCGGTGCGCACGGCCCCGCTGCCGGACGGGCAGCGCCTGCTCATCGTCACCGGCGAGAAATTCACCCCCGGACAAGGTGGAGTCCGCCGCCGATTCGACGTCCTCACCGACTGGACGAGCCGGCACTTTCCCGCCGCCGAGATCCGCTATCACTGGGCGGCGCAAGACAATTCGACCACCGACGACCTGCCCTTCATCGGCAGGCTGCATCCGCTGAGCACGCACGCCTACGTGGCCACCGGGTTCAACTCCTGGGGCATGAGCAACGGCGTGGTGGCCGCCCGGGTCCTGACCGGACGCATCACCGGTGACCGATTGCCCTGGACCGACCTGTACGAACCCACCCGGATACACCCGATCACCGAGGCCGTCCCGTTCGTGCGCGCGCAGACCGAGGTCGCCAAGCATTTCGTCGGCGACCGGCTGCGTACCGTGCGCACCGGCTCGGTCGCCGATATCGCGCCGAGCACCGGCGCCGTCCTCCGGGTGGCGGGCTCGCCGTGCGCGGTCTACCGCGACGAGGACGGCGAACTGCATGCGGTGTCGGCGACCTGCACCCATCTCGGCTGCCTGGTCGCCTTCAACGATGCCGAGCGCACCTGGGAATGCCCGTGCCACGGTTCCCGATTCACCGTCGACGGTGCCGTCGTCCAGGGTCCCGCTACCCGCCCGCTCGAACGCGAGCAGATCGATTAGGGACGACCCGCCACGAGCGTGCCGCCGGAAACGTCAATTGCACCTGCACGGTACAAATGTTCTTGCATTCGCACAATCGCATTCGGAAGTTTCGAATTCGGCACGCGCAGTTCATAATCCACCTGAATGAAATATGGCGAGTCCGGCTCCCCATACCCATACGATGCTGTAACCTTCAACTCCCAGTCGATGGAGAGGCAATAGCCGTGGCCCTGGCCCGCAGTAGCGCTTCGTGTGCGGTGAACGCGACAAGAGAAAAAGTGTGGGCGTTGATCTCGCGCCCGGACCAACTGAAGACATGGGTGCCCAATCACGACTTCTGGATCGGCGAGGTACCAGCGACATTCACGCTCGGCGTCACGGTTCGCGCGCAGGCAACCATCACCAGCATCATCCACGAACTCGATCTCACCGTCACCGAATGCCTCCCGCCCGAACGACTGGAACTCAGCGGTATCGGCCTCACCGGCAACCATTTCACCTATTCGATTTCCCTTGCCGAGGCCAGGAACTCACCGACGGTGGTCACCCTCGAAACGCGCTACACCGGTGCCCCGCGCCACGACACCGACTATTCCGCGATCATGCCGATCGTCGCCGATGAGATGAACCGCAGCGCAAAACTTCTCGCTGCCCAATTCCCGGCGGGCGACGTCCGTGGTTACCGAACGGGCCCGGCCCCCGCCTCCGCGCCGCGGGTTCTCCCCGAGGACGACGATCAGGTGGGCCGCACGATCATGAGCACGACCACCACGGTCCACAGCAGGTTGTAGATTCCGGCCAGCATCGACAGCGTCCGCAGACGGCGTCCGTCATCCGGTGCCCGCAATGCCTCGCGCTGCATCGGGTAGATCTGCGCGCCGAGCAGGCCGCCGGCGACCGCGGTGAGGATCATGGCCGCGGTGATCCACCCCTCCCCCATGCGTCCCTGCACCGCCGCGAGCACGATGCCGACCGCCGGGACGATGATCGCGCAGGCGGCGTAGCCGCCGGTGATGCGGTGTAAAGCGCTCGCTACCGCCGGATTGCGCTCCGCGGAGGCCGCGCTACTCTGCGCCGCCCCGGCGGCGACGGGCGCGTAGCGCGGGAACAGGCTCGTCGCGATGGCCGAACCACCGACGAACACGATGCCCGCGAGAATATGCACCGACAACAACACATGCTGCACCGACCGACTCCATCCTTCAGACTGATTGAAGCATAACCGCAGCCTTCAACCTGTCTGAAGCTAGGGTGGCGCAACTCACCCCGGATGGCTACGACGACATGGCCTCGGCGAAGGCCGCCAGAATGGCCGCGCCGACCTTGCGCTGAATCGGATCGGCTTCCGGGCCGAACATCCGCTCGTCCACGGTGGCCACCGCCGTCCGCGCCTGCGCAAGCAGCCGTTTGCCCTTGGCGGTGAGCTCGATCGTCGACGCCGACCCGGCGCGGGCCGTGCGATCGCGCACCAAGCCCGCACCGACCAGCGCCTTCACCGCGGTGTGCACGCTCTGCACGCTGATGCCCGACATGCGCGCCAACTCACTGAACGACGCACCGGGCACACCCGAAATATGGCCGAGCAGACCGAGTCTGCCGACGGTGAGATCCCATGGCGCGAGCGCGGCGTTGAGCTCGGTCTCCACCCGGCGCGCGAGTGTCAGCACCAGGATGGAGGCACTGGTCACGGGTGGGTCGGGCCGGTCGTTCTCGGATGTCACCGACCCATCTTCGCGCACGCCGGGTCGGGGCCGGGGCACGGCGTACCGGCATTTCGCTACCCTGCGTGGATGACCGAGCGATTCCGGCTGGTGCCCGCCGTGTACGTGCTGTTCCGGCGGAACACCGCCGACGGGGAGGAAGTGCTGCTGCAATTGCGGCACAACACCGGCTTCATGGACGGATTCTGGGCGCATGCGGCCGCCGGGCACGTCGAGCTGGGCGAATCGGTGTTCACCGCGGGCGCGCGCGAAGCCGCCGAAGAACTCGGCGTCGGCGTCGACCCGTCGGAACTGTTGCCGCTCACCGTCCTTCACCGCCGCTACGGCGACGGCGCCGCAGACATCGATCACCGCGTCGATTTCTTCCTCGAATGCCGCACCTGGTCCGGTGAGCCCCGGCTGATGGAACCGGACAAGGCCGCCGATCTGCGCTGGTGGCCGATCGAAAAGCTGCCCGAACCGCTGGTCGAGCACGAGGCGTTCGTGATCGAGGGCTGCCGCACCGGCGAGCTACCACGACTGGCCGCGATGGGGTTCTGACGCCTCAGCCCGGGGTGGCGTCGGATTCGACGATGGTGGACCGGGCGGTGAGATACCGCGCGGCCGCGGTGCAGATGTCGTCGAAAACCTCGGCGACCGGCTGACTGCTGGTGACCAGGCCGATGCCCTGGCCGGCGTCGATCGGCTCGATTCGTGGGTCGTCGGCGTCGACGGCGGCGGCCAGTTCGGCACGGGCGCGCCGGTCGGCGGCCAACGCGGCTTCGGCGCCGTCCCATCGGTCGGTGAAGTCGTTGCGCAGCACTCGCGCCGGATATCTGTCCGGCCACGGCAGGCCCTGGCCGATATCGAAGACGCGGGTGGTGATGGTGTCGGTCGCGTCGGCGCGCAGCAGTGCCGCTCGCGCGCGTTCGGTGGTGAGCGCTTCCGGGCACACCGCCAGCCGGGTGCCGAGCCAGGCTCCGGACGCGCCCGCGCCGAGGACCGCCGCCAGCGCATGCCCGGTCGCGATGCCGCCGGCCGCCAGCACCGGCACCTGGACGGCCTCGCAGACGATCTCGAGCAGCGGCAGGGTGGCCAGCGTGGGCTCGCCGTGGCCGCCGCCCTCGGCTCCCCTGGCCACGATGACGTCGATGCCCGCGGCCTCGGCCCGCAAGGCCTGCTCACGGTCGTAGACCTGGGTGGCCGCGCGAATCCCGGCGGCATGCACCCGCTCGACCCAGGACAGGTCGGTGGTGAAACTGATCGAGATCAGCACCGGACGCGCGGCGAGGGCGGTGTCGAACAGATCGGGTTCGCGGGCCAGCACCCAGTCGATCATCCCGATGCCGAACGGCCCCGGATCCGGCCCGAGCTCGTCCAGTTCGGCCGTCAGCCGTGCCGCCGACCCCGCGCTGCCCATCCCGATCATGCCGAGTCCACCGGCCGCGGTGACCGCGGCGGCCAGCCTGCCGCCGGCCACGCCGCCCATGGGCGCGTTCACGATCGGGACCCGCAGGCCCATCTCGCGTGACCACGCTGTCGACAACATTCGGGTTCCACCTCCACTGTTTCCGGTCCGGGGCCGGGCCGGCTCCCTCGTGACAGTAACGCGCACGCGGCCCGGCCCTCCCGCCCGGCTGATGGCGGCACGCCGCGACCGGCTCGGCACACACACGAACGCGGCACCGCCCATCGAACGGTGCCGCGTCGTGCTCGATCGCGCGTCGTGCTTATGCGTGCCCGGTGCTCACTCGTAGGCGACTTCCCAGCGCTTGATGCCGTTGAGCCACCCCGAGCGCAGCCGCACCGGCTCGGACAGCTCCCGCAGGTTGGGCATGACATCGGCGATGGCGTTGAACATCAGGTCGATCTCGAGCCGGGCCAGGTTGGCACCCACGCAGAAGTGGGTGCCGGTGCCGCCGAAGCCGACGTGCGGGTTGGGGTTGCGCAGGACGTTGAACTGGAACGGATCCTCGAACGACGCCGGATCGAAGTTGGCCGCGCTGTAGAACATGCCGATGCGCTGGCCCTTCTTGATCTGCTGACCGCCGAGTTCGGTATCGACCGTCGCGGTGCGCTGGAACGCGGTGACCGGGGTGGCCCAGCGGACGATCTCGTCGGGCGCGGTGCGCGGACGCTGCTCCTTGTAGAGCTCCCACTGGTCGGGGTTGTCGACGAAGGCCTTCATGCCGTGGGTGATGGCATTGCGGGTGGTCTCGTTGCCCGCCACCGCGAGCAGGATGACGAACCAGGCGAATTCGTCGGAGCCGAGCGCTTCACCGTCGAGGTCGGCGTTGACCAGTGTGGTCACGATGTCGTCCATCGGACACTTGCGCTTCTCCTCGGCCAGGTTCCAGGCGTACCCCATGACCTCGGCGGTGGCCATCTTGTGATCGCCCTCGAAGTCCGGGTCGTCGTAGGAGATCATCTGGTTGGTCCAGTCGAAGATCTTGCCGCGATCTTCCTGCGGTACGCCGATCAACTCGGCGATGGCCTGCAGCGGCAGCTCGCAGGCGATCTGCTGGACGAAATCGCCGCGGCCCTCCTTCTTGGCCTCGTGCACGATGCGCTCGGCGCGCTCGGTGAGGGCCTCGCGCAGGCTGTTGACCGCGCGCGGGGTGAAGCCCTTGGAGACGATCCGGCGCATCTTGGTGTGGTTCGGCGGATCCATGTTGAGCATGAGCATCCGCAGCATTTCGATCTCTTCGCGGGCGATATCGCCGTTGAAGCGGATGATCGCGGTGTTCTCCTCCGAGGAGAACACCTCGGGGTTCTTCGAGATCTCCTTGATGTCGTCGAGCTTGGTGACCACCCAGTAGCCGCCGTCGTCGAACCCGCTACGGCCCTTCTCCTGCGGGCACCACCACACCGGTGCCACCCGGCGCAGCTCGGCGAATTCCTCGATCGGCAAGCGCTGGGCGTACAGGTCGGGGTCGGTGAAATCGAACCCGGCGGGGATGGACGGTGCGGCCACGAGTACCTCCTTGCGGCCTGCTCCGGTGCAGACCTCACAGCGTTGTGTAGAACACGTTCCACCCCGATTAGACCATAAGAACGGAGTCGGTGAACAGGATTTAGTAATACCTGTTTATCAGACTTCCCGTGACGCCCGCCGGTGCGCGTCAGTCCTGCGTGAGCGGGTGCCGCAGCGCGGTGACGGCGATGCGGGCGGCTTCGGCGATCGCGGCGTCGACCACGGCCAGCTGCGGATCGGCCCGCGCCGCCCGGGTGAACACCGCAACCGCCACCGGATACTCGGCGGGAAACTCCACGACGGCGACCTCGTTGCGGATGACGCCGATGGTGCCGGTCTTGCCCGCAACGCTGACCCCGCGATGCGGAAACGCCGCGGCGATGCGGTGCGGCCACACCTGCTTGCCCATCACCGAACGCACGAACCCGGTTTGCTCCGGCGACAGTACGCCGCCCTCCCAGACCAGGTGCAGAAACCGGGTCATCTCCTCCGGGGTGGTGGCACTGGCGTACGAGGGGTCGTAGGCCGAGACCGACCAGGCCTCGTCGTTGTCGGCGAGCGCGGCGAAGGCCTCGGCGGTGCTGTGGGTATCGGTATCGCGGACCAGGCTGCGGTGCACATCGGCGGTGCCGCCGACGATCCGGGTCTCGGTGAGCCCCAGTTCGTCCAGCAGGTCTTCCACCGCACCGAGTCCGATCTCGCCGAGCAGGACGTCGGCGGCGGCATTGTCGGAGACCGTCATCATCGAGGTGGCCAGATCGCGCCTGCTCATCGTTACCGGATCGTGCAGTGCGGCAAGGCCGGTGGGGCCGGGTGTGCAGTCGGCGGGATCGACGGTGAGCTGCGCGCGCGGATCGATCAGCCCGGCGTCGACCCGGCGGCAGAACGCTACGAACAGCACGAGTTTGTAGACCGAGGCGGTGACCACCCGGTCACGGCCGTCGACCGAGATCTCGGCCGCGCTTCCGCAGCGGCGGGCGTGCAACCATCCGGTGCAGCCCGCGTCGGCGAAGACCGCGCGGATCCGGTCGGTGACGCCGTCCGCGTCCGCACCGAGCTGCCGCGTGTCGTAGCGGATGCGGCTCATCGCAAGCGCTCCCGGTACAGCACGCGGTCGAGGGCATCGGCGTGCGGCTGGGCGTCGGGGCGGTGGACCACGCGCACCCGCAGCGCAAGGGCCTGCGGGGCCATGGTCAGCCAGGTCACGCCAGGAGTGGGTGTCGGCGCCATTGCCGTGAGCCCGAAACTGGTGCCGGCAGCGACCGCGGCCAGGACGGCGCGATCATCGCGGGCGGTGCCGAGATGTACGTCGAGCCCGCGTTCACGCAGCAGGTCGAGCGTCGTGTCGAATGCGGGTGGATTGCCCGCGCGCGGCGGGTGCACGAACATCAGGTCGGCGAGCATACGGAAGGTGGGACGTTCGGCGGCGGCGCTGCGATGATCCGAGGGCACCACCAGCCATCGCGGCAGCTTGACCACCGGCCCGGCCTCGACGCCGTCGACCAGGGCCGGATGCTCGATCACCGCCACATCGCACAGGCCCGCCCGCAGATCGCCGAGCAGATCGGCGGTCGCCCCCACGGTGGTGGCAACGGTCGCGCCGGAACCGGCCGATCCGCGCAACGCGGTCACGCAGGCGGTCACCAGCGGATCCGGTACGGCAGCCGCCACGCCCCAGTGGACGTCGCCGCGGGCGTGGGCGATGCGCTGCGATTCGGCCAGCAGCCGTTCGGCGTCGTCGACCAGCAGCCGGGAGCGTGGCAGCAGCTGACGTCCGGCGGAGGTGAGCACCGCGCCCTGTGGGGTGCGGTGCACGAGTTCGACGCCGAGGAATTGTTCGAGCCGCCGCAGCCCCTGCGAAAGCGGCGGCTGGGTCATCTCCAACGCGGCCGCCGCCCTCCCGAAATGCCCCTCGTCCGCGACGGCGACGAAGAAGCGGAGGTGGCGGATCAGGTCCATGGCGGTCATTGAACCAGCCGGCCGTCAGGTCCCCGCCGCGTCGCGTCGCGACGCCGCGCATCTGCGCCCGGACAGGGCCGGTGAACTGCGGTGATATCGAGTGCGACTGGCCACTGCCGATACCCGCTATTGGCCGCGAGGAGCGCAGCGATGATGTTGTTCAGCGGTGACTTTCCCAGCTCCCTCCCACCGCCGCCGACGTCTGCTCGCCACCGTCCTGGCGATCTCCGCGCTGACGATGAGCGCGGCCTGCGACTCCGGCTCCGGTTCCGGTTCCCCGAACGCATCACCCACCGGCGCGGCGACCACCTCGGCGGTAGCCGATCCCCGATTCGCCGCACTGGAAACGACCGCGGGGGCCCGACTGGGCGTGTTCGCCGTCGACACCGGCTCCGAGCGCACCGTTGCCTACCGGCAGGACGAGCGTTTCCCGATGGCATCCACCTTCAAGGGCCTGGCCTGCGGCGCACTCCTGCGCGAGCATCCCTTGTCGACCGGTTATTTCGACCAGGTGATCCATTTCTCCGCCGCGGAACTGGTCGAGTACTCGCCGGTGACCGAAACCCGCGTCGAGTCCGGCATGACCGTCGCCGAACTGTGCCACGCCGCCATCACCGTCTCCGACAACACGGCAGGCAATCAGCTGCTGAAGCTCCTCGGCGGACCCCAGGGTTTCACCGCGTTCCTGCGCTCCCTCGGCGACGAGACCTCCCGGCTGGACCGCTGGGAGACCGAGCTGAACACCGCGATTCCCGGCGATGAACGCGACACCACCACCCCGGCGGCGCTGGCCGCCGATTACCGCGCGCTCGTCGTCGGCGATGTGCTCGGCGAACCCGAGCGCGCTCAGTTGACGTCGTGGTTGGTCGCCAACACCACCGGCGGCAGCCGGATCCGCGCGGGACTGCCCGCGGACTGGACCGTCGGCGACAAGACCGGATCCCCGGCCTACGGGTCGGCGCTCGATGTCGCCGTAGCCTGGCCGCCCGGACGCGCGCCGATCGTCATCGCGGTGCTGTCGACGAAGTCCGAGCAGGACGCCGAACCCGACAACGGGCTGCTCGCCGACGCCACCCGGGCGGTCGTCGACGCGCTCGGATAGGGCTCGACCGCGCCGGGTGCATCGGGCACGGTCACTCGGCTCGTCCACCGCCACCCGCGACTGCCGTGGCGACGACTCGGGCCGTCGCCACGGCACCGCGGCGACGGTGGCGGGCCAGGTGAGGCCTACTGGGTGATCCGGCAGGAATCGTCGATCGGCCGGGTGATCGACCAGATCCGGTCGAATCGGCAGGTCGCGATCTTCCAGGCACCGTCCTCGATGACGTATTCATCGGTGTATTCGCCGGTGGAGACGGTTTCGGTCTTGTCGATCAGGTTCACCTGCCGGAATTGCAGGGTCCAGCGGCCCGCGGCGGTGGTGTCGTCGATGATCGTGATGTCGGGGTGCAGACCGTGATGCATATCGAGGATGACGTGCTTGCCGTCGACCTGTTTCAGGGCGATGGATTCGAACACCACCGCCATGCCGTCCGCGTCGAAGGCGCCGAGCTCGCCGTAGTCGAGTGCCGAGCCGGAGGCGATGAAGCAGTCGCGGAAGCCCTTCGGGTCCTTGGCATCACAGGCCCGGAAATACCGGTGCTTGAGCGCTTTGATCGACTCGACGGCCTCCATCCGGGCCAGGCGGGCCGCCAGATCGGCGTCCAGTGTTTCCGGCGACGGTGATACGGACATCGGTGTCCTCCTTGTCGGCTGCTCGGCCACGGCCGAGACGCACTACCTGCGTGGGGTGAACCTAGCCGGGCCCACCGCGTGCGGACAGTGCCTGTCCCGGAGAGCGGACGACATCGTGCCACCAGGCCCGGCCGCCGGGCCGATGCGTCGGGCGGCCTGCCGCATACCCGCGCCGGGCGGATCAGGGCATGCTGGACGGCATGGATCTGTCTCGTCGGCAGCTGCTGCGTCTCGGCGCCGCCGGAACCGCGACGGTGCTGGCCGGAGCCGCGGCGGCGAGCAGCGCCCGCTTCCGCGCGCCGCGCTGGCTCGGTGATCCGTTCTCCCTCGGTGTCGCCTCCGGCGATCCGACCCCCGACGGCGTGGTGCTGTGGACCCGGCTGGCACCGGATCCGCTCGCCCCCGACGGACTGGGCGGCACGGCGCTGGCACCGGCGAGCGTGGACTACGAAGTCGCCGAGGACGACCAGTTCCGCCGCGTGGTCACCCGCGGGACGGCAGTGGCCGCGCGCGAGCTCGGGCACAGTGTGCACCCGGAGATCCGCGGTTTGGCACCGGATCGCTGGTACTTCTACCGATTCCGCGCGGGTTCGGCCATTTCCCCGGTCGGTCGAACCCGTACCGCGCCCGCGCCAGGACAGCAGGTGCGGCGCATGCGGTTCGCGTTCGCGTCGTGCCAGTCGTGGAGCTCTGGCTACTACACCGCCTACGACCACATGAGCGCCGAAGACCTCGACCTGGTGGTGCATCTGGGCGACTACATCTACGAGAAGTCCTGGCGGCTCGGCCGCGAGGGCGCGACCATCCCGCCGCAGTTGCGCGATGAGGCCTACGATCTGGCCGGCTACCGATTGCTGTATGCCCAAGCCAAATCCGAGCAGCCGTTACAGGCCGCGCACGCTGCGTTCCCGTGGCTGGTGACCATGGACGATCACGAGGTCGACAACAATTGGGCCGCCGACTCCCCCGGGCTCGGCATCGATATCTACCGCATCCCCGCGCTGTTCCGCAGCCGCCGGGCGGCCGCGTTCCAGGCGCTCTACGAGCATCTGCCGCTGCGCCTGGCGCAGATGCCCTCGGGACCGGATATGCGCCTGCACCGTCGCTACGGATTCGGTGATCTCGCCGAGTTCACCATGATCGACACCCGGCAGTACCGGGATCGGCAGGTCTGCGGGGACGGCGGCCTCAGTACCGGATGCACCGCCCGATTCGATGCCGGCCGCAGCATTCTCGGGCAGCCGCAACGCGATTGGCTGATCGACGGATTCGGCCGGTCGCCGGCGCGGTGGCAGATCCTCGGCAACCAGGTTGCGATGAGCCAGAGCGACTACGACCCGGGTCCGGATCTGGATCTGGGCACCGATGCGTGGGATGGCTACGTCGCCGAGCGAGCGGCGGTGCTGGGAGCCGCCGCCGACCAGGGGGTGCGCAACCTCGTCGTCATCACCGGAGATCGGCACGAGAACTACGCGGCCGATCTGCGCCGCGACCCCGCCGATCCCGCGACGCCGGTGGTGGCCGCCGAATTCACCGGCACCTCGATCAGCACCGGCGGTGACGGCGCCGACCTTCCGCACCGCGGGCGTCTGCTGCTCGACGCGAACCCGGATATGAAGTTCTACAACGGGCAGCGCGGATATGTCCGGGTCGAACTCGATCAGCACCTGTGGCGCAGCGACTTCCGGGTGCTGCCGTATGTCCGGCGGCCCGGCGCGCCGATCGACACCCGGGCCGCCTACGTGCTGGAAGATGGCCGCCCTGGCGTCGTCGAGGCGTGGCGGCCGGATGCCGATACGGCCGGACGCCGCATCGCCGGCGCGGAACAGACGAGGACCGATGGGAATCGCGCCGCCGAGCCGTCACCGTCCGGCGAGCACGGCGGGCCGCCGTGAAGCGGGCGGGCCCGATGCGCGATGTACTCGGGCGCCGCGTGACAGCTCAGCCGCGGTAGCCGTCCTTGTCCGTGCCCGCCCACACGCTCCCGGCTCCGGCCAGTGCCGGTATCCGCTCGTCGTCGGGTCCGGCGATGGTGGTCGAGATCTTCGGCAGGGCGTACGGGTGGTGGCGGCCGAGCCAGTCGAGCAGCTCCTCGCGCACCGCGCACCGCAACGTCCACACGTCATCGGAATCGGCGGCCGACATCGCCGCGCGCACCACGATATTGGTCGGGGTCGAGTCGGTGACCAGCAGATTCCACGAGCGGCCGTCCCAATCGGGCCGCTGCTTCAGATACTCGTGCAGGTGTTCGCGCAGCAGCGGCACCGGCGTGCTGTGATCCAGGTGCAGGAACACCGTTCCGGTGAGCTCGGAACCGCCGCGCGACCAGTTCTCGTACGGCTTGCTGTTGAAATAGGACACCGGCATCGTCAGCCTGCGATCGTCCCAGATCCGCACCGTCAGGAACGCGAGGGTGATCTCCTCGACGGTGCCCATCTCGCCTTCCACCACGACCGTGTCGCCGATCTTCACCGAATCGCCGAACGCGATCTGCAAGCCGGCCATCAGGTTGCTCAACGTCGACTGCGCGGCCACACCGGCGATGATGCCGATCACACCGGCCGAGGCCAGCAGCGAGGTGCCGAGCGTGCGCAGGCCGGGAAAGAGCAGCAGGATCGCCACCGCGGCCGTGGTCACCACCAGCACCGAGGTCACGATGCGGCGCACCAGCGCGAGCTGGGTGCGTAATTGCCGCACCCGCGCCACATCACGGGTGCGCTGGGCGTAACGGCTCAACGTGTTGTCGGCCACCGCGTCGGCGGCCCGGATCACCAGCCAGACCGCGGCCATGATCGCCATGGTGGCCAGCACATTGCGGATCACCGCGTCCTGGCGTAATTCCAGCTCCGCCAACGGGTAGGTCGCGTGCAACGCCACCGCACCGAGCAAGACCTGCAACGGCATCCGCACCCGCCGCAGCAGCAGCGGCAGCCGGGTATCCGGGCGTTTGCGCGCGTAGAACCGCATCAGCCGATCGAAGAGCAGACCGGCAACCACGGTGAGCGCGAGGGTCCCGCAGAAGACGATGAGCGGCCGTAATACATCCTCCAAGGCGAAAGCTCCTTGTCGTTGGTCGTTCACAACGTCCAACGCACAGGCTACCGATGACGCACGGCGACGCCAGCTCGGGCGGCGACCGCGAGCGAGCGCGGCCTGCTCACCAGCGACGAAGCGCGACTACGGCGCTGCCTCCACCGTTTTCGCGCCACGGCGCTCGACCGCGGCCAATTGCAGGCCGCCGCCGTCGGCGTCCAAGCGCACGGTGTCGCCGGGCTTCAGATCACCGTCGAGCAGCAAACGCGAGAGCTTGTTGTCCACCTCTTTCTGCACGGTGCGGCGCAGCGGGCGCGCGCCGAATTCGGGTTGGTAGCCGTGTTCGGCCAGCCAGTCGACCGCCGGATCGGTGACGTCGAGGTCGATGTCCTGGGCGTGCAACAGCCTGCGGGTGCCATCGAGCACCAGGTCGACGATGCGATGGATCTGGGCCTGATCGAGCCGGTGGAAGACGATGGTGTCGTCGATCCGGTTGAGGAATTCGGGCCGGAAGTGGGATCGCAGCCGCTCGTTCAATGTCGGGGTGATGGAGTCCAGATCACCGTCCGGTGCGGACAGGATGAGGTCGGAGCCGATATTGCTGGTCATGATGACGATGGTGTTCTTGAAGTCCACCGTGCGGCCTTTGGAATCGGTCACCCGCCCGTCGTCGAGCAGTTGCAGCAGCACATTGAACACATCCGGATGCGCCTTCTCGATCTCGTCGAACAGGATCACCGAGTACGGCTGACGGCGAACCTTGTCGGTGAGCTGGGCCGCGTCGTCGTAGCCCACGTATCCGGGCGGGGCGCCGACCAGCCGCGAGACGGTGTGCTTTTCCTGGAACTCGCTCATATCGAAGCGGATGAGCCGGTCCTCGTCGCCGAAGACGGCCTCGGCCAGCGCCTTGGCCAGCTCGGTCTTGCCGACGCCGGTGGGGCCGAGGAACAGGAACGACCCGATCGGCCGGTTGGGGTCCTTGAGCCCGGCCCGCGCCCGGCGCACCGCTTCGGCGACCGCGACGATGGCTTCGTCCTGGCCGATCACCCGCTTGTGCAACACGTCCTCGAGTCCGAGCAGTCGCTGACGTTCCTCGGTGGTCAGTTCGGATACCGGGATCCCGGTCTGGCGGGAGATCACCTCGGCGATATCGGTGACGGTGACCTGCGGTTCCTCGGTGTGCCCGGCGTCGGCGAGTTGTTCTTCGGCGACGGCGATCTCGGATTTGAGCTCCTTGGCCTTCTCGTAATCCTCGGCGGCGACGGCGGCGTCCTTCTCCCGGCGCAGCCGCGCCACCTCCTCCTCCCGTTCGCGCACGTCGGGATCGGGTGTGCGGGTCCGCAACCGCACCCGCGCGCCGGCCTGATCGATCATGTCGATGGCCTTGTCGGGCATGAACCGGTCGGTGAGATAGCGGTCCGACAGTTCGGCGGCGGCGACCAGCGATTCGTCGGTGTAGTGCACCTGGTGATGCTCTTCGTAGACGTCGGCGAGTCCGCGCAGGATCTCGATGGTGTCGGCCACCGACGGTTCGGACACCATCACCGGCTGGAAGCGGCGCTCCAGTGCGGCGTCCTTTTCGATGTGGCGGCGGTATTCGTCGATGGTGGTGGCGCCGATGGCGTGCAGTTCGCCGCGCGCGAGGGCCGGTTTGAGCAGGTTGCCCGCGTCCATCGACCCTTCCGAGCCGCTGCCCGCGCCGACGATGGTGTGCAGCTCGTCGATGAAGACCACCAGTTCGTCGGAGTGCGCGCGCACTTCGTCGAGGATCTTGGTCAGCCGTTCTTCGAACTCACCGCGGTATTTGCTGCCCGCGACCAGTGAGCCGACATCGAGGGCGACGACGCGGCGGTCGGCGAGGGTGCTCGGTACGTCTCCGTTGACGATGCGCTGGGCCAGCCCTTCCACGATGGCTGTCTTACCGACCCCGGGATCGCCGATGAGCACCGGATTGTTCTTGCGCCGCCGCGACAGGATCTCGACGGTCTGCTCGATCTCTTCGGCTCGCCCGACCACCGGGTCCACCTTGCCCGCCCTTGCCTCGGCGGTCAGGTCGCGACCGTATTCGTCGAGGGTCGGGGTCTCGCTGGTCGTGCGCTGCCCCTCGGTGCCAGGCAGTTGCGCGCCCGCCATGGCCTGCGCGGCGGGGGTCTCGGTTTCGGCGATGCCGAGCAGGATGTGTTCGGGGCCGATGTAGCTGCTGCCGGCTTCGGCGGCGCTGCGCTGGGCATTGCGCATGGCACGTTTGGCCGCGGGGCTGAGCGCGATGGCGCCGTTGCCGTTACCGTTGCCGCTGCGGTGACCGGCAACGGCGTCGCGCATCTTCATGCTGAGCTCGTCGGGGTCGTGGCCGATCTCGGCGAGGATGCCGCGGGTGGGCTCGACCAGGGTCGCCGCGTACAGCAGGTGCTCGGGGGTGACTTCCGGACTGCGCCAGTCCTTGGCCGCGGCCTGTGCCGTCGCGACGAGTTGTTTGGCGTTATCGCTGAGCAGCCGGCCCAGGTCGGTGCGTTGCACCGGCGGCCTTGCCGCCATTCCGGGTCCGAAAAAGCGCTGGAAGATGTCGTCGAACGAACTCATCGAACTGGGCCAGGACTCGGTCATGGTCACATCCCATCTCGGCGTTACCGACTGCGGTCATCCGCGCCGGCGGGCCGTGGCCGGCGCCTGCTGCAACGCGACACTCCTTTCGGCTCGCACGTACCTCGTGCCCGAGGGAATCGGCGATGTACCCGGCGCGCTCCGGTCCGCCGCACGACTCCGCGGTGGCGGCGGGCGATCACTGCGCCCGACGGTGCCCACCTACCCGGTGGGAAACTCTCGGCGACCGCGATCCGCAGGTATTCGCCCACCTGTGCCAGTGCTTCGGCAACCGGGGGCCAGCTTACGCGGTTCACGCTCCGCGCGTGGCTATCCGGGAGCAACCCGGGGCGTAGCTCAGTCCGCGCGCTGCGCGGTTTCGGCCAGGAGTTCCGCGAAATCCTTGGCGGGACGACCGGTGATCCGTGGCACGGTATCGGTGACGACGTCCAGTTCGCCGGTGGCCATGGCCTGATACGAGCTCACCCAGCCGGCGACCTCCCAGTCCTCGGCGCCGTAACCGGCACGGCTCGCATACGCCTCGTCGAGCGATTCGGACTGGTAGGTGACGGTGCGGCCGGTCGCCTCGCTGATCATGGCGGCGGCCTCGGTCAGGGTGATCGCGCGCGGGCCGGTGACGTCGTAGGTGTGGCCGTCGTGGCCGGTGCCGGTGAGCACTGCCGCCGCCACGTCGGCGACATCGTCGCGCGCGACGGCGCCGATCCGGCCGTCACCGGCTGGGCCGCGGATGACCCCGTCCGTACCGGCCAGCAGGGGAAGCATGTCCTGGTAGAAATTGTCCCGCAGGAAGGTGAAATCCAGCCCGCTGGAGCGGATTTCCTGCTCGGTCCACCAGTGGTCGCGGCCGAAGGTGAAGGTGCATTCGGGTGCGGCGCCGACGAAGGAGATGTAGACGATGCGGCGCACGCCCGCGTCGACCGCCGCGCCCACCACGGCCCGCTGCTGATCGGCCCGCTCACGCGACTCGCTCGCCGAGACGAACAGGAAGGTGCGCACACCCTCGAGCGCCGCGCGCACGCTCGCCGGATCGGCGTAATCCGCGGCGATGAAATGCGCGCCGGGTAACCGCGGCGCTCGCGCGGCATTGCGGCCGAGCAGTCGCTGCTCGATGCCCGCGGACGCCAGCCTGCGCGCCACCCGTCCCCCGATCGCCCCCGTCGCCCCACTGACTGCGATCAGTTCGCTCATGGGTCGATCGTATGAGCGGGAGGTAGCCGGCACCGGGCTCGGCACGCCGGTCGCGATCGGTGGACAGTGAACATCACGGCGACGGGCGAGTCGGTGCGCGGCGGGCGCTCGTCGACCAGGTACTCCTACTGCCCTACTGCCGGTAGGTCGCCAGGAACCGTCCGATGCGTTCGATGATGGCCTCGAGGTCGTCGGCGTGCGGGAGGGTGACGATGCGGAAGTGATCCGGACGCGGCCAATTGAATCCGGTGCCCTGCACGATGTGCAGCTTCTCCTGCAGCAGCAGATCCAGCACCAGCTTCTCGTCGTCGACGATCGGATAGACGTCCAGGTCGATTTTGGGGAAGGCGTAGAGCGCGCCCTGTGGCTTCACGCACGAAATGCCCGGGATGGCGTTGAGCGCCTCCCACGCGCGATCGCGCTGCTCCCGCAGCCGGCCGCCGGGCAGGGTGAGATCGTAGATGCTCTGATGTCCGCCGAGCGCGGCCTGGATCACCTGCTGGCCGGGAACATTCGCGCACAGGCGCAGACCGGCGAGCATGGTCAGCCCCTCCAGGTAGTTCGCGGCGTGCTGGGTGGGGCCCGACACCACCATCCAGCCGGACCGGAAACCGGCGCAGCGGTAGCCCTTGGACAGGCCCGAGAAGGTCAGGCACAGTAGATCGGGCGCCAAGGCGGCGGTCGCGGTGTGGGTGCCGCCGTCGTAGTAGATCTTGTCGTAGATCTCGTCGGAGAACACGATCAGATTGTGGCGGCGAGCCACTTCGAGAATGTCGCGCAGCACGTCCTGCGAATACACCGCGCCGGTGGGGTTGTTCGGGTTGATGATGACGATCGCGCGGGTCCGTTCGGTGATCTTGGACTCGATATCGGCGACGTCGGGGAACCAGTCGGCGGATTCGTCACACATGTAGTGCACCGGCCTGCCGCCGTTGAGCGCGGTGGCGGCGGTCCACAGCGGGAAATCCGGTGCGGGAACCAGCACTTCGTCGCCGTTTTCCAGCAGCGCCGTCATGGCCATCATGATCAGTTCGGAGACGCCGTTGCCGAGGAATACCTCCTCGACGCCGACATCGGGCAGCCCGAGCGTCTGGTAGTACTGCACGACCGCCCGCCGAGCCGACAGCAGACCCTTGGAGCTCGAGTACCCACTCGAATTCGGCAGTGTCCGCACGATGTCCTGCAAGATCTCCTCGGGCGCTTCGAAGCCGAACGGCAGCGGGTTGCCGGTATTGAGCTTGACGACGTGATGTCCCTCGGCTTCCAACCGCGCGGCATGCTCGGCCACCGGGCCACGAATCTCGTACGACACTCCCGACAACTTGCTCGACTGCTTGACCTGCATGGACATCCTCTTCTCGATACGGCTGCCGCTACTGTACTTGGAAATCCCAAGTATGCACTTTGATTTTCCAAGTCCTGCGTTAGAGTGGCCGAGTGCCACGCCGAAGTTACGACCATCACTGTGCGGTGAGCCGCGCGCTCGAGGTTGTCGGGGACCGCTGGAATCTGCTGGTCGTCCGGGAACTCACCGCGGGCCCGCGCCGCTACAGCGACCTGTTCGCCGATCTGCCCGGCATCAGCACCGATGTGCTCGCCGCCCGGCTCAAAGACCTCGAACGCGACGGGATTCTCACCCGGCGCCGGGTAGGACCGCGCGCGACCACGGCCATGTACGAACTCACCGACGCCGGGGCGCGGCTGCGGCCGGTACTGGAAGCGCTCTCGGTGTGGGGCACTCCGCTGTTGGGTGAGCGCCGCAGCACCGACGCCGTCCGCGCGCACTGGTTCGCGCTGCCGCTCGGACGCGCTGTCGCCGAACATCTTCCGGCCGGGACGGTCACCGTGCACATCGGCGAGACGACGTTCCACTACGTGATCACCGACACCGGCCTCACCCATCACGACGGTGCGGCCGAGGATCCGGATCTCGAGGTGCGGCTGGATCTGGAAGCGGTCACCGAGATCGTCAGGGGCACTCGTACGCTGGGCGATGTGCTGGCGCAGAGTCGTGCCTGAGAGGCGCAGGACGCCGAGCCGCCCGAGGCCTTGACCGGTATTTCCCGAGGCGGCGGAGCCGGTGCTCGCGGGTGGCGTAGGCACGCTGCGGCCGGCGAGCGGCAGGCCGATGTGCCGTTGAGTCCCGCGGCGTCCATGGTGATCGGCAAACGTCGCCGCGTCAGCGCGTCAAGAAGCGCTGGCTGCCTGCCTGCCGAAGGCCGGGTTTCCCGCTGCCGGGCGAAGTGATGGCGCTGCGCCGCACCGGTCTTGTGATCCGGCCCAGCGGATTGGCCGCGACCCTGGCGAGGTTCCCAACAAATCCCCGATCCTCGGACGCCGCAACCCCGCTCCCCTACCGTCGACCCCAGCTACAGGCTGGATTTCGGAGGTGTCCGGTGGGCAACGGCTGCGCGCGAGGTCGCGTCCGGCTGCGCGTGATGAGCGTGCTGGCATCCGTGGCCGCCCTCTGCGCCGCCGCGGATCCGGCCATCGCGATCGGCGCACCCGAGTCCGTGCCGATTCCGGACGGAACACAGCAGGCCCCCGATGGTTCGCGGATCGTCAGCATCGCCGAGGGCGCCGACCGGATGCTCGACCTGCGCGTGCACTCCACCGCGATGGACACCGACATCACCGTGAAAGTGCGGCCGGCGCCACGCACTTCCGAACCCGCACCGGTGCTGTATCTGCTCAACGGCGCCGACGGTGGCGCCGACCGGCACTGGGCCAACTCGACCGATATCGTCGACTTCTTCGCCGACGAACAGGTGACCCTCGTCGTCCCGATGGGCGGGCGCGGCAGCTATTTCGCCGACTGGCGCGCCGTCGACCCGGTGCTGGGCAAGCAACGATGGACCACCTTCCTCACCGAGGAATTGCCACCCATCATCGACAGCGCGTTCAAGGGCATCGGAAAGAACGCCATCGCAGGCATCTCCATGGCGGGGACCGCGGTCTTCCAGCTGGCGTTGGCCGCGCCCGA
This sequence comes from Nocardia cyriacigeorgica, assembly GCF_010858045.1. Classification (GTDB taxonomy): domain Bacteria; phylum Actinomycetota; class Actinomycetes; order Mycobacteriales; family Mycobacteriaceae; genus Nocardia; species Nocardia cyriacigeorgica_E. Next base: position 66,595 of record NZ_JAAGVC010000007.1, on the reverse strand, counting down.
GCTCTACCGCGCCGTCGGCTCCTACAGCGGCTGCGTGCAGACCAGCGACCTCACCGGCCGCGCCCTGATCACCGCGGTGGTCGCCAGTAACGGCGGCAACCCGGCCAACATGTGGGGCGCGGGCCGCGAGGTGTGGGCCGCCAAAGACCCCTACCTGCACGCCGCCGACCTCCGCGGCACCGCCATCTACGTCTCCACCGGCACCGGACTCCCCGGCCCCCTCGACAACCTCACCAGCGCAGGCGACCCTCTCGGCCTCGCCTACCAACTGCTCTTCGGAGCCCCTCTCGAACAGGTCACCAACATCTGCACCCACCAGCTCCGCGACCGCTTGCGCGACTTGCAGATTCCCGCCACCTTCGACTTCCGCGACACCGGGACCCACTCGTGGGGGTATTGGGAGCAGGATCTGCATCGGTCCTGGGAGTTGTTCCGTACGGCGTTGAACGAGTGACCGCTGTCGAGCGGAGCGCCCCAGCCCCTACCGGTTCGGACTCCGGCAAGCGGTCGGCGCGGGCAGCTCGCCTCGGAAGAAGGTGGCCGGTGGTACGCCCATCAATGACCGGAAGTCGGCGGACAGATGTGATTGGTCGTAGTAGCCCGCGGCGACGGCCACCTCTGACCATGGCGAAGCACCAGTCTGCGCGAGAACGCCGCGCACTCGGCAGATCCGCTCGAAGTGCTTGGGCGACACACCGATACCCGTCGCGAAGAGATTGCGCAGCTGGCGCTCGCTCACCGTGAGCTCCGCAGCGAGATCCGGTATCGCCGGGGCTGCGCCGCTGCCGATCACCTCGACGGCGTCCCGCAGCAGGCGACGATGGGAACGCTGCGTATCCGTCTCCGAAACATATTGCGGAAGAGCTTCTTCCAGAAACGACAGCACGTCCACTGCCGGCCGATGTGCCAACTCGTTGGCGAGTACACCTACCGCACCGGGCATATCAGCGAGGGCGAATACGCCGTCGGCGAGTTCCGCGGCGCGAACACCGAGCAACTGCTGAGTAGTGCCCGGAGCCAATCGAATACGCAGGCAGCCGCCGGGCTTGTCGGGCATCGAATACGACGCGCGAGTCTGCGGCCCCACCACGAACGCCTCGCTGCGCCCCGCAGTCTCGGTTCGCAGCACCACCGACGTCAAGGCGTGCGGGGTATAGACGAACGCCCCGTTCAGGTCGGTGACCGTCGGAATCCGCCCCAGGTCGATCAGCCACGGCCGCAATGACTCCGGCACCGGCACACTCGACTCCAGCAGGTCGAGGTTCCGCGCGAGTGTCGCTGCTCTGGTCACCCGACCACACTAGCCCGATTCCCTACGCGGCGAGTGTGCCGAATATTCCTATAGTTCCAGGTCATCGAGCCGTCACGATGGTCAGCATGATTCTCGTAACCGGCGCGACCGGCACCATCGGCAGTGAGATCCTGCGGCAATTGGCCGCACGCGGCGACAAGGCCCGTGCGGTGACACGCGACCCCGACCGTGCCACCGTCCCGGCCGGCATAGAGGTGGTGCGCGGCGACTACACCGATCCCGCGTCCATGTCCGCGGCGATGACCGGGACCCACGCCGTCTTCCTCGTCGGCGTACTCGGCCCCGACGATATCGATACCGACCGCGCCCTCATCGCCACCGCGGTATCCGCCGGAGTGCAGCGCATCGTGAAGCTCTCCGCGATAGGCACCGGCGATCCCGCGCTCGGCCGGGTCGGCACCTGGCATCTACCCGGCGAGCAGGCGGTCCGCGACAGCGGCCTGGAGTGGACCATCTTGCGCCCCAGCTCCTTTGCTTCCAACACGCTGCGCTGGGCCGATGCCCTGCGTGCCGGGCAGCCGGCACCGAACCTCACCGGTACGGCCACGCAGGGCATCATCGATCCACGCGATATCGCCGCGGTGGCCGTCGAAGCTCTGACGGCAGACGGACATTCCGGACGTACCTACACCCTCACCGGCGCCGAACTGCTCAGCGTCCCGGACCAGGCCGCGATTCTCGGTGCAGCGCTCGGCCGCGAGGTCCTCGTCGCCGACATTCCGGAGCACACCGCCCGCCGGCACATGCAGGAGGCCGGCATGACCAGCGAGTACATCGATGGCGTACTCGCCGGTCAACGTTATGTACTCGAGGGCCGCAATGCCGTCGTCACCGACGATGTCCGCCAGGTCCTCGGCCGGGCGCCGCGTACTTACGCGGAGTGGGCCGCCGATCACGCATCCGCATTTACCGCTGCCGGCAACAGGAGTGCGGTGAGCTAGCCGAAGACATACGGGTCGGCGGTCGACCATCCTCGACACGCTGCGCGAATTCGGGGTACCCGCAACACTGCCCCCAGCCTCTCGGTGGCTGACCGCGAATCCGGCGATCGCCGCCGCGGTGGCCGTCGACCCGTTGCCCGCACGACCCGGTGACACAGCGGATGCTGCCTACACGCACTCCGCAGGCACCGGACCCAGCATCTCGATGCCGTGTTCATGGGCCAGGGCGAGGACCTGGTCGAGATCCGGTTGCTCCGAGCCGGCCGCGAGTGCGGCGGCGGCCCGGGTGAACCGCTCCATGACGCCTCCGGGCGTGTGTACAGCGAAAGCAACTGCGTCGGAGGATGTTTCGTTGCGAATCGTGTGCGGCGTCCCGCCCGCGAGCGGAACGACCTCCCCCACTCCGGCCCGCCGCCGGACGACGCCGTCCGGCTCACCGATGTAGAAGGTGAACTCACCAGCGAGGACGTAATAGACCTCACTGGGTTCGTGACGGTGCATGACGGGCGGGCCACCACCGGGCGGCATCGTGATCTCCACAGCGAAGAGATCTCCCCGGGTCTGGGCGCAGGTCGCCAGCACCGCGATCCGGTCGGTTCCGAGCTGCCAGCATTCAACGTTCGAGCGATCGACAGGTAGCATGTCCATATCGTCAACGATAGACAGGAGGCCTGTCGATGTCAACGACTCGGCCCATCACGGACGGCAGTCCGCGGCCCTCGAATACCGCGGTGCTGTTACGCGATGCGTTCACCGTGCTCAACGATCTGGCCCTGGCCCGCCTCGCGGCGGCGGGCCACGAGGCGATCCGGGCCGCACATGGCGTGGTGTTCCAGCACCTCGACGACACCGGCACCACGGTCAGCGCCTTGGCCGAGCGAGCGCAGATGACCAAACAGGCGATGGCCGAACTCGTCGCCCACCTCGAAGCCCACGCCTACGTCACCCGAGAGCCCGATCCCAGCGACCGCCGCGCGAAACTCGTCGTCCCCACCGACCGGGGCAAACAGGTGATCGCCATCGCCCAATCCACCGTGCCCGCCGTCGAGGAAGCCTTGGCGAGGCTCCTCGGCGCCGACGACCTCCGCGAGTTGCGCGCGAATCTCGAAGCGATCATCGAGTCCGCCGACTCGCTTGCGCGCGAGGTCTTCGCCGCGCGGGCTCGGTAGGCCGCCCTCATGGGGGCCGCACCGCAGTCGAATGCTCGGCAATGACGAGACCCCCAATGCTGGGATGGCCGCCCCGATGTGGGTGCCTGGTCCCGCTCAGTTCTTCCCGTGGCACACGGTAATCTCGCGCTGCCCGGAACACCCCTCGGAGGGCCGGGGCGGTGTCACTCGCCTGCCGGGAAAGGTCGTGCACGACAGGCCGACCGGGGCGTGTGTGTATCGGAAGTGGCTCGACATCACAGGGAGGAATGGTGCGGGTTCAGCGGCGGTTTTCGGGTGGATCGGCGGGGTTCACGGTCGGTCGACGCCGGTTTCTCGCATTGGGTGCGCTCGCACCGATCGCACTCGGCGCGGCGCAGGCGGAGGGGCGGCCACGCAGCGACACCGGCCCGGCTCACGCGTTCGAACCGCACCGATTCGCCGGGCGCGCTCCGCGGCACTGGGGCACCCATATCCACGGCATTCAGACGCACGTCGCGACCGTGCCCGGCCGCCGCACCCTGGCACTGACCTTCGACGGCTGCGGCGGGCCATCCGGGTCGTCGGTCGACCATCGGCTCCTCGATACGCTGCGCGAATTCGGTGTCCCGGCAACTCTTTTCCTCAACCACCGGTGGCTGACCGCTAACCCGGCCGTCGCCGCGGCTCTCGCCGCCGATCCACTGTTCCGGCTGGAGAATCACGGCACCGGCCATCTGCCGTTGTCGGTGAACGGCGCCGCCGCCTACGGAATCCCGGGCACCGCGGATCCGGCGGGCGTGGTGAACGAGATCGAGACCAACCGCCGCTACCTGCGCGACACACTCGGCGTGACGAGCACCTGGTTCCGCGCCGGCACCGCCCACTACGACGATGTCGCGGTCGAGATCGCCGGCCTCCTCGGCGTCCGCCTCGCCGGCTTCGCCGTCAACGCCGACTACGGCGCGACCGCCTCCCCCGACACCGTCGCCACCCACATCCGTCACGCACCCGACGGGGCCATCATCCTCGCCCACCTCAACCACCCCGCGTCGGGCACGGCGGCGGGGGTGCGCGCGGCATTGAGCACACTGCTGGCCGAGGGCACGAACCTCACCCACCTGGAGATGTGAGCCCACGAGTCCCACGACTGCGCACTGGCCGTGTTCGACGTGACGGCGGCAACCTTCCACATCCGCGCCGCCTCACCACCGCCGGCGATTCGCACCAGCCGACCTACCCGTAGAGATCGGTGAGTCCGATCAAGGTGAGATCCGGCTCTGCCGCAGCGACCCGCATCGCGTTGTCGTTGAATCCGGCGCCGCTGAACAGGATCAGCCGAGTGTTACTGGTGTCGTAGCGGCCGGCTCGTTCGATGAGATCGCGGATGTGCCGGAGCCGGTCGATGTGCGCTTGCCCCATGGTGTCGTTCCATTTCGCCTCGCCGATGGCCAGCAGCGGCGGCTTCCTGCCGTCGTCGAGTCCGATGACCGCGACATCGACCTCATGACTGGTCCGACCGGTGGCATCGGGGACAACGCCGTGTCCGACTCGTGCGGGCAAACCCCCGAACAATTCCGGATCGGCGTGGTGCAGCGCCCATTCCCGGCAGATCTGTTCGAAGTGCGGGCCCAGCACATTAGCCGTGAAACGGCGTTGGCTCGCCTGCCACACGCGGCGCGCACTACCGGGACGCTCCAACTGATCCCACACCGGCCGCATGATGGCGTGATAGAAACCGATCAGTGGCTCGGTGATCCGGTAGGCGGATCTGTTCTGCCGGAACACATCCGCATCTCGATGCAGCAGGCCGACATCTGCGAGCACGTTGATCGGGTGGGTGAGGTCAGCGGCTTTGCGTTCGAGGTAGCCGGCGATTCCACCGCGCGTGGCGTTTCCATTGGCCACCGCGCCGAGCACAGACAGATACAGCGCCGTATCACGCAGGTCCGGCTCTTCGGCCAGCAGATAACGGGGTTCCCGGAACAGCGGCGTCTCCGGGTTCAGCACTGTGCGCTCGACCCACGAGTCGAAGTCGGCGGCATCGGCTGGGACGTCGCCGCGGGCGAACTCGCGACGATAGGCCGGTGTGCCTCCGACGATGGCATTGACCCGGACCGCCAGTCGCGGATCGGTGATACCCCAGAACTCTGCCGCCAGCTGGTAGTCGAGCGGACGTACCAGCAGCTCCAGCCCCGCTCTGCCCCGCAGCGGTGCGCTGCCCGACAGCAACTTGCCCATGAACGACAATGCAGACCCGCACAGCAACAGCCTGGTCCGCGATGTGGTGCGCTGGTCCCGCAGCGGGCGGAACGCCTCCTGAATGATCGACGGTAGTTCCGGATCGGCCTTGGCCAGATACGGAAATTCGTCGATCACCACCGGGACCGGCCCGTCGGCCCCCAAGCCGAGCAAGGTGTCGATCACCTCGTCCCAGCGCGCGAAGTGAAACGGACTCGCCGGGCGAATATGGTCGGTCAACGCCGCACTGATCCGCCGCAACGACTCGGAGTCCGCAGCCTCCGTCGCCCCGAAGTAGAACCCGCCGGCCGCTTTGCATACCGCCTCGAGCAGGAACGTCTTGCCCTGCCGCCGCCGCCCGGAGACCACGCCGAGGGTTGCGCCGGGCTGCTCATCGGCGACGAATCGCGACAGCGCCGCCCACTCGTGATCCCGGTCGAACATGTCCAATGGTTTATCCATGCCCGCTCCAGGTTTGTAGAAGTACAGTTTTACTAACTATACCTTTACAAATTATGGAGAACGGGATCGACCCAGCTCAACACACCTTTTGAACCCGGGCGCACCGCGAACCCCCATCCAGCTGTGTCATGACGGCCATCGAACAGAGCGATCCACCGCGATACCCGCTCAGCCTGGTTCTTGCCCTCGAGGTAGGCGGTCGTTCGCGGACTGTCAGGTGCTCACGCCCATCCGCTCGCGCCGCCGCTCCAGTACGGCCACCACAACAGCCGCGGCGCCGAATGGCAGATAGTAGATCCAGGTCGCGAACATCGTATCGGTAGCGCCCACAGCGAGAATCGGACCAACGATAAGGGTTGCGGCCACGAGCCAGGTCGACCAGGGAAAAGGGCGGTATGCCGGGAGGGCACACAGCACTACCGGAATCGTAAGGACCACCACGAGGGCAAACCCGTATCGAGCGAATACGGAGGCGGTGCAGGTGGCGTCGACATTCACTACCTCGCATGAGGAAATGTGATGCAGAGGCTGGGAACCGACTACCCAAACGAGCGGGGATTCGGGCGCGGAGCAGTGGCGTCGTACGGGATATCGATGCCTGGCTGGCCGGGCAGATGCGAACCGTGCGGTGCGGGCCGGTGAAAGGCACCGAATCGCTCGGGTCGGTGGTGGCGCGATTAGCGGAAGCGCAGGTGGTGGCGTGCTGGGAATTGACGCGGCTGCCGGCCGCCGATGATCGCGTGCATCGAGCGTGGGTTCAACTGGCCGAGCTTCGCGACGGTTATGACGACCTGGTAGCGGTGGTGGCATCAGGGCGTATCGAGCTGCCTCGGTCGTGGCGTGGAATCGACGACGCCGAACGCGAATTCAACGATCCGGACTATCGAAACCACGCCCGACGGGAGCGACTGTGACCCACATCCCCACAGCATCTACGTCCAAGCCGACGGCCGACTGGCCGAGCACATGTGCCGGGTGCATTTGCTCGACCTCACCCCCGCACGTGCGCGGCAGCTACTCGACCTGCACCGGCGCCACCGCCCCGACGATTGCATGGTCCACCTCGCGGCAGCAGTCCTGCTATTCGCCGGGGACGGCGATTAGCGCACGGATGGCAGCAACCGCCGATCCGGAATGGAGCAGGCCGAGCAGGTCGACCAGCAGGAAACGTCACCAGTGGAAAGACCCTCAATGACCGGGCCGCAATTGCCGCCGTTGACATCGGTTGCCGCAGGACCGGCAATCGCTAATCGAGAGGACGCAGGCCGAGCATTGTGCGCGGTGTGGCGAAGAGGTATCGGCCCGGCCCGCGGGCGGTGAATTCGCCGCTGCCGACGAGGGCGTCGCCGTCGCTGTTGATGGCGAGAAATGGCGCTTCCCAAACGGTTTCGCCGGTGCGCGGTTCGATTGCCCAGAGGCCGGTTGAGTCGGTGAGGACAGCGACGGTGCCGTCCCATCCTTGGATCGTTCCGTAACGGTCATCCGCGGCGCGCCAGAGGCGTTGTCCATTACGGAGATCGAGGCCGGTCATGGTTGTGGTTGTGGGATCGCGGAGGATGGCGGTGTCGCCGAGGATGGCGATGGCTGTGCCTCGGTCGAGGAGGGCGATGTGAGGGCCTCGGGTATCCGTGGCCTGGTCCTGGGGTGGAGTGGAGAGCAGGTCGGGGCTGGTCCAGCGGAGGGTGCCGTCGCGACGGTCGTAGGCGGCATCGCCCAGCAACACGGGGATGGTGGCGTCGGCGGGACGGTCGGGGTTCACCTCATGTGAGCCGGGAGTACTGGTGGTGGCCAGGACGCGGCCGGTGCGGTCCAGCAGGTCGGTTCCGGTGACCCGGTAGCCATCGCATTCGGTGTTGACGCGCACGACCAGAGCATCGAATGTCGGTGTGGTGCGGGAACATCCATCCAGTTGAGCGGTCCATGTGGTTTCCCCGGTGCGCAGGTCGAACGCCACCATATCGATGCCGAGGGTGAACAGGCCTTGGCCGTGGGAAACGTCGAGCGCATTCCACGGGAGGTCTTCCCACAACGTCCCCATGGCGAACTGGCGCGTCCAAAGGGCGTCCGGGTCGGCAAGCGTGCCCGAATGCACGCGAACATCATCGGATTCGACGTTGCCCTCGGCGATGAAGAGACGGTCGTCAACGGCGGCCATGCTGAAAATCTGCCAATCGACCGTAGTGCGGGTGACGGTTCCGTCGGCGATATCGATACCGATGAGCGCGGTATTGTCGACCGAGTAGCCGGTGTAGCACACCAGCGACCCGTCGACGGGCACGTCGGCGCAACCGCCGAGGCCGGCCGCGGGCGCCTCCCAGCGCTTCTCCCCCGTCTCGGCGTCGAATCCGTACAGCTTCGGCTCACGCAATGCCGAATCTTCGGCAATGCCGATCACCGCCACCACCGCGTCGCCTGCCTCCACGAAACCCGCACCGGCGAAATCGAATTCGGTGCCGCCGACGGGATCACGGAATTCGGCCGACGACTGCCCATAAATGGCAGCGGCGTCGACCGACCACGCCAGGCCCGGCGCCGCGTCGTTCGTACCGGTGATCTTGCGGGTGCCGTCCTCCGGCTGCATCAGCACCGCAACCGCTCCAGCGCTGGTGAGAACAGCCGCGACGGCCGCGAGGACCAAATTGCGCACTCCCGGTGCCAATGCCATTACGAGACCTCCAGGCCGGGAACCAGAGCGATGGCTTCCAGTTGCGCCGTGGACAAAGGTTGCGCGGGTTCACCCGCGATGGAGCTCACCTCCACTCGAGTACCGGACGTGCGCGTCACCGTGACACTGCGCGACATCGTCGGCGTCATCACCCCGGACGCATCGGTAGTGCTGTAGCGCGATTCCCGGCTGTCCACGACCGTCCCGTCGGGCAGCTCACGCCGGCTGAGCCGATCCGCACCATCGGCCTCGGACACGGCCTGCTCAGTCGTGATCGTGATGGTCAGCCGCGATTGACTGCCCTCCGGCCCCACCACGACCGACTGACACACCCCGCCATCGCCGAATCCCCCCGGACGCAACTCACCCAGCGGGCGATCCAGTGTCACGCCGTCGAGCCGGATACGGGCCAGTGCCGCACCCATCCGTCGAGCGGTGGCTTTATCGATCTCGGGCGATTCGCCATCGGTGGAACAGGATTCGGGCGGATTCGGCGTTCCCGGCGGAACAGGTGCGGTGATCCGCACGCCGGGCGCGGAGACCAGCGCGACGAGTTCATCAATGCTCATCGGCACCGTGCCGGTGGGATCGCCATTGGTCGGCGCATCCGTGACATACGCGCCGACCACGGTGCCATCCGGCGCATATGCGGTAGCGCTGCGGGAGAGCGTGCGCACACCGTCGGTCTCGGACCAGGTGTCGTGCGTATCGACGATCGTGCCGTCGGCGAGGACGCGGCGCTCATCGAGCGCGCCCGCGACGCACGGCGGGATCGGGTCGCCGGATTGCCGGACCGTCACCGACAGCCATCCCGCGCCATCACCGCGCCGCAGCGACGCGGTCGCGTCTGTGAAGGGCTCGATTTCGGAGTCCGGTTCGCCGGTGATGGGCTGAAAGATCAGCGATTCGCCGACCGGTGCGAAATCGAGGACGACCCCCTCGGGCAGGGCCTCGCGTAGGGCCGTCGACATCGCCATGGCCTTCTTGCCGTCGAACCACGGGTACGCCGGATTGTCGTAGCCGAACTCTTGCGTCGCCACCCAGCCGAACAGCCCACCCTCGCCGGGTGGCTCGACCACCGCACAGCCGGGAATCTGCGTCGGATACGTCACCGGCGGCGTCACATAGGTGTGCTGCTCGGTCGGCTGCGGTGCGGCGCTGGTCGTGGTCGGCGGCGCCGTCGTCAACTCGGTCTGCGGTTCGTGCAGCAACCCGCCGACGATCACCCCGCCTGCCACGATCGCCACGCACACCAGCCCCGTCGTCCAACCGCTGACCGCGCGCGACGGCGTAGGCGCCGGGTCATCCCGCGTGGTATCCCGCACCGCGGCTCCTTCCGATCCCGGCCATTAGATCAGGCGGTGCCCGCCGATGACCAGGCCGAGTTCACCGACCATCGGCGACAGTGCCGAAGTCACCGGCAGTACCGGCGGCGAGCGGACCGTGCGGGCGATGCGGGCGCCTTTCGCCCAACGCCCGGGCGCCCGCACTGGGCACGGGCGGCCGGGCAGGCTCAGGCGAGTGCCTTGGCCTCGAGGCGCTCGAACTCGTCGGCGGTGATAACACCCTCGTCGGCAAGCCTTTTGGCATCCGCGATCTGAGCGGCAGGGCTGGTTTCTGACGTTTCCTTGATCAAGCTGTCGGTCACCGCCGTACGCAGCCGCGTTCAGTTCGATTCGCCTGTCACACGTCGCATCCGCGCATTGAGATAGCGCTGTTCGGGCAGGCTTGTGGTCAGCCGCGCGGCTTCGGCATAGCTCTCCATCGCACCGACGCGGTCGCCGGTCATTTCCAGCAGATGGGCGCGGACCGCGTGGGTGCGGTGGTGGCGGCGCATGGCCCGGTCGTCCAGTAGCGGATCGATCAGGGCGAGCCCCTGTTCCGGGCCGAAGGCCATGGCCACGGCGACGGCGCGGTTGAGGGTGACGGCCGGGCTGGGGGCGATGCGGTCCAGCATGGTGTAGAGGACGCAGATCTGGGGCCAATCGGTGGACTCCCAAGTGGGCGCTTCGGCATGGACCGCGGCGATCGCGGCCTGGAGCTGGTAGCGGCCGACGTGGCCGCGGGGCAGGATCGTTTCCAGGATGCGGACGCCTTCGGCGATCAGCTCGGAATCCCAACGGGTGCGGTCTTGTTCGGCGAGCGGGACGAGATCGCCGTGATCGCTGCGGGTAGCCGCGCGGGCGTGGGTGAGCAGCATGAGGGCGAGGGCGCCGGCTACCTCGTCGTGGTCGGGCACCACGCGGTGCAGTTGGCGGGTGAGGCGGATGGCTTCGCCCGCCAGGCCCGGATCCAGCAGTGCGGTGCCGCCGGTTCGGGTGTGGCCCTCGGTGAACATGAGGTGGCAGACGTCGAGTACGGCCGCGATCCGAGCCGGAAGCTCGGTTGCCGCGGGCAAGTCGAAAGTGGCTTGCGCGGCGCGTAATCCGGTTCGTGCACGAGAGAGGCGTTGTGCCATCGTGCGCTCGGGCACCAGGTAGGCGGCGGCGATCTCGGCGGTGGTCAGGCCGGCGACGGCATGCAGCGTCAACGCGACCTGGGAGGGGCGGCTCAAGCTCGGATTGCAGCAGAGCAGGAACAGGCGCAGGGTGTCATCGCCGGTGGCCGGTGGATCGGCGTCGGCCGCAGGCGCGAGGTCGTCCTCGGCGCGGCGCGCGTGGGCGACCGATCCCTCACGTTCGATGCGCGCGAGATCGGCGCGCTGACGGTCGATCAGCCTTCGCGACGCCACCCGGATCAACCAGCCGCGCGGGTTGTCCGGCACCCCGTCGCGCGCCCACTGCACGGCCGCGGCCTCGGCGGCCTCCTGTGCGGCGTCTTCGCAATCGCCGAGATCGCCGTGCCTGCGCAGCAGGGCGGTGAGCACGTGCGGCGCCTCGCGACGCCACACCTGCCCCACCGCCTCCGTGCTCACTGGTCCTCGCCACCCGGCCACATGGTTGGACGCAGCTCGACCGTTTCGCCGGGACCCGCGAACTGAGCGGCGAGCTGCTCGGCGCGTTCGTGGCTGTCGACGTCGATCAGGAAGAAGCCGGCCAGATGCTCCTTCGATTCCGAATACGGCCCGTCGGTCGGCAGGGGCTTGCCGTCGTCCCAGCGGTACAGCCGAGCGGACTCCGGCGCCCCGAGCGCCTCACCGCCGACCAGTTCGCCCCTGTCCTGCATCTCGGTGAGCAGCCGCTCGAAATCGGCGTTGATCCGCTCCCGCTCCTGCTCGGGCAAGGCCTGGAACTCGGGCAGGAAATCGCCGGTGGGATGCCCCCACGGCTGCGGATTCGAATGAATCAGGATCACGTACTTCATCGATGCTCCTCGGTCTGGTGCGGTGACGGACCGGTCCGGGTCCATCCTCACCCGGAACGTCGGAGCCGGGGGCACGCGAATCGACATCCCGGCCGAAATTTTTCGCCGGTCCGCTCGGTGTGATCGGGATCACTGAACGGCGCGTTGCTAGATACCCCTAGGGGGTATAGGTTTGTGGCAACGGACGAACAAGCCACAGACGACGAGCGGTAAGGACGACGATCATGAGCACCACTGCCCACACCAACCATTCGGCACACACCACCCATCCCGGACCGGATGGTCATGCCACGGCTCACGCCGACCATGCGGGCCACGACGCCGCCGCACTGACGGCCCACACCGGGCACGCCGATCATGGTGATCACGCAGCCCACGGCGGTCATGGAGCGCACGGCGATCACGCAGCCCACACCAACCGAGCAGCGCACGCCGACCACGCAGCGCACGCCGACTACGCCGGCCATGCGGCCCACGCCGGTCACGCAGCCCACGCCGGCCATGCAGACCACTCAGCTCACGGCGCATCAGAATTCCCTGGCGGTCTCCTGATCACCCAGGACGGCTACACCCTCGAACTCGCCGACACGATCATCCAGCCGGGCGAGGTCGATTTCCGGTTCCGGATCATTGGCCCGGACGGCCGGCCGGTCACCGACTACACCCCGATCCATGACAAGCAACTGCATCTGATCGTCGTGCCGCGCGAGCTGACCGGGTTCTGGCATGTGCATCCGGAACTGTCGGCGGACGGCACCTGGTCGGTGCGGTTGAACCTGCCGGACGCGGGCGCATATCGGGTGTTCACCGACATTTCGCCACAGGCGCTCGGAAAGACCATCACGCTGGGCGCGGATCTGGCGGTGGCCGGCGAGTACGCGCCTCGGCCGGTTCCGGAGGCGGCCCGGAAGTACCAGGTGGACGGCTACGAGGTCGAGCTCGCGGGCGATCTCACCACCGGCGCGGGCAGCCTGCTCACCCTCACCGTGCGCAAGGACGGTGCCCCGGTCACCGATCTGCAGCCCTACCTCGCCGCATTCGGTCACCTCGTGATCATCCGGGCCGGCGATCTGGCCTACGTCCACGTCCACCCGAACGGTGAACCGGGGGACGGCGTCACCGCCCCCGGCCCGGACATCTCGTTCCACACCGCGGTCCCTGGCCCCGGCACCTACCGGCTGTTCCTCGACTTCGAGCACGGCGACACGGTCCGCACCGCGGCGTTCACCGTGCGCACCCCGCAAGGCTGATCCGAGCAGATGCTCCTGTGGACGGCGGTCGCCAACCTCCGACTACGCATCCGACGTGGGGCGCTCAGACATCTGAGCGCCCCACGTCCGCGCGAATACCCTGCGCTACTTGCTGTTCCGAGTCGTCGGCCCTTCGGAATCGGCGGCCAGCTCCTCCCAGAAATCCACGTACGCCTGCTCATGCCCGATACCGAGCTGGAGGATCCGGGCTCGCGCGACGGCGCGCACATCGCCTCCGGTGTGATCGATGGCGTCGTAGAGCTTGCGGTAGTGATCGAGCCAGCGGCGATGCTCCGCGGACTGGTGGCGGGCCAAGCCGACGACATCGTCCGGATCGCCGAGGTCGACGAAGAAGAGTTTGAGCTGGGCCGGGTCCCTGGTTTCGGCGGGCGGGGTCGCGGGATCGGCGAGCCACTCGCGTAGGCGCTCGCGGCCCTTGCCGGTCAGGTGGAAGACCCGCCGCCTGCGCCCTCCTTCTTCGGCTTCCTCACGCAGCAGACCCTGTTCGGCCAAACGCACCGGGATCCGATAGAGCTGGGCGTGCGGAATCGGCCAGAAGTAGTCGACGCTCTCCTCGATGCGGGCCTTCAGGTCATAGGGGGTGAGCGGGCCGTGGCGGGCGATCAAGCCCAGCACGATGTGGTCCTGCGCTCCGAGATCCGCCATGTCGGGCGCCGGTTCTACTCTCCGGATGAGCTCGAGGATGCGGCGCGGGATTAGCATCGAAGATATGAACCTCGGCGGTTCGGCGGGTGCGGGGTGGCGTGGCGAGGAGTACTCGGCAGCCGCCGAGCATCATCGCGCGGTCGACGACTGGTTTCTGGCCCGCCATCCGCCTCGGGCGTGGGACACGGTGGTCGATCTCGGGTGCGGTACCGGGGAATTCACCGCGAAGATCAGCGCATCGGTTCCCGACGGACTGGTCATCGGAATCGATCAGGACCCGTCCATGCTCGCCACCGCTCGGCGTCGGGCCGGCGCCAACCTGGAGTTCCTCACCGCTTCGGCCACGGATTTCGACGGCCTGATCCCGCCGGGGACGGTCGATCTCGTGGTGAGCCGCGCGATGTTGCACTGGCTGCCGATCTCGGCCTACCCGCGGGTCTTCGCCGCGGTGCACCGGGTGCTGCGTCCCGATGGCTGGTATCACTCCGAGTCTGCCGCGGCGGGGAACGCGCCAGGGGTGATCGGCCTGCTCGAGCGCGTCGCCCGCGCCCATGACCTGCGCCCGCCCGAACCGTTCCCGGAGCCGGCGCCCGTGGCCGAATTGCTCGCCGCGGCCGGATTCGTCATCCCCGACGACGGCGTGCGCGCGGTGCCGCAGCGTCGCCCGTTCACCCGCGACGAGCTGGCCGCCATGCTGCGCACCACCGCGGCGGTCGCACTCACCCGGCAGGCTCCCGCGGCCGCACACGCGCGCCTGGCCGAGGAACTCGCCGACGCCGTCGACGAATTGCGCGCCCCGGACGGCACCTACGACCAGACCTTCGTCCGGCTGGAGATCCTGGTCCACACACCGGTCCCCTAGCCTGCGGGCTCGATCCGACGAATTGTGCGCGCCACGAGGAATGCGGCGCACGTCAGGTAGATCGCGGCGATGACGAGGTCGAGGATCCCGGCGCCGAATTGCGCACGGTGGAATCGGTCGAGCGCGGCGACGGTGATGACGCCGGAACCGAAGAAGAATCCCGCGGTCAACGCGGGCAGCGCGATTCGAGCGGGCAGGAAGGCCGCGATCAGCAGCACCAGCGAGAAGACGAAATCCGGTGCGGCGAAGATGTTGTCGGTGCGATAGGTGGTATCGAAGGTCAACTGGGCGATGAGCCAGGCGCTGACCGGGACGGCGGCGATCCGGGCGAACATGATCGTCGGCATGATGGACTCCTGAGGCAGCTCAGCGGTCGGGTTCGGACATCGACAGGATCGAGTCGACCAGACCCGGGAACCGGGTGCCGAGTTCGTCCAGTCGCAGCGTGTTCATGCGCTGACGGCCGACGTCGAACTGACGGATGATGCCGGCTTTGCGCAGGGCCTTGAAGTGGTGGCTGAGGGTGGAGGCGGCGACGCCGAGATCGAAGGTGCCGCACGGTCTGTCGCCGTCGGCGAGCAGGGCGCGCACGATCCGGCGACGGGTCGGGTCGGCCAGTGCGTGCAGCACATCATCGATCGCGACCTCCTCGATCGCGGGGTGGTCGGCGGACTTCCAACGTCCCAGCGGCACCGCAGCTCCGTCTCTTCGACACCTATCGAATAATGACAGCGTAGCCGCGTTCTTTTCGCCTGTCATCGAAAAGTGCGGGACAAACTTCGCGTCCCATGCGACTTCCGCCACCAGATCCACCTGATCGGGCTGCACATCCGCATGCTCATGAGCACGCACGCGAGATCGTCGGCGCGCTCATGCGCGAACGCGACGCGCTGCGCGAGGCCTGCGTCTATCCGCCGGGGGCGCCGTCCGTCCACGAACTGGCGACGGGCCAGCGGAGTGGCCGCCCTGGCCGAGCGCGCAACGATCGGCAGACTTCGCCCTGCGACCCTGACGCCGAGGGCAGGCGGTCAGCGCTGCTTGCTGGTCCTGGCGCGACGACGTGCGGCCTGCATCTCGGCGAGTTCGCGTTCCAGCTCTTCGGCGATGCGGAACTGGCCGGTGTCGTAGATGCTGGTGGCCTGCACGACCTCGTGCAGCGCGGGTTCGGCCTCGGACGCCTTGCTCTTGGCTTTGCGCCCACGCAGCGCACCGATCTTCGGGCTGTCCGAGGAGGCGACGGCGCTGAACGCCGGGGCCGGTTCGGGCCGGTCGATGCTCACCGTGGGCTCGGCCGGCTTCGGCGCCGCGGCCGAGCGGAAGGCCGTCGAGGTCGAGCGCGACTCCGGCGCCGGAGTCTTCGCGGCGGGCTTCGACACCGGCTGGGCAGCACCGTTCGACGAGGCGCCCACCTTCGCGCTCGACGTGGTGGCAGCGCCGTTCACCGGCTCGCTCGTCTTCACCGAACGCTGCTCGGCCGTTCGCGCACCATCGGACACGCCGGCAGCAGCCTTGCTCTCGGCCGCGACACCATTGGTGCCGGCACGCGTCGCCGAGGCCGGCGCCTTCTCGGCAGAACCGAGGAACACATCGTCGTCGAACGACACCGGGATCTTCGGCGTCGCCGGCTTGCCCGAGCTACGGAAAGCCGCCTTCGGCGCGGGCTCTGCGGCAGGCTCCTGCTCGAGCACCTCGGTCTCGGCCTCGGCGGCCTCACCCTCGATCTCCGGCTCCGCCGCCTCGGCCGGAACCTCCTCCCGCACCGCGGGTTCGGGATCCATCGACGCGGGCTGCTGCAACGCGTAATCGGGCGCGCTCAACCGGAAACTGTTGATGTCGGGCAGCCGATTGCGGATCTGCTCGGCCGGATCCGGCAATTCCCTGACCTGCTCGGTCGCCCGCGCGATGGCAAGACCGTACCGGGCGCTGACGGCGTCGTGGATGAGCAACGCGACGCCGATCATCACCGGAGCCACGGCGTGCACGGCAGCCTCGTACCACTGCGCGTCACGCACATACGGGTAGGTGTTCAGGCTGACAGTCAGGGCCAGCAGGGCGATTTCGGCGGCGGCGACCTTCTGGCGGTTGTCGACCACACCCCATTCGGCGACCTTGTTGGTGCCGATCATGATGATGATGAGGCAGACGCTGATCATCGCCTCGATCAGATAGCTGAACCAGTACAGCGGGTCGCCGGGCCCGCCGGGGGCGATGTTGTGCTGCACATTGACCGCCGACCACAACATGCCCGCCGCCACCACACCGGCCAGTGCGCGCAGCGACCACGAGCGGTGACGGTAGAGCGAGGCCAGTTTGGCGTGCGGACTGGATTCGCGCTGCTGGTTGGCGATTGCCTTGCGGGCTAACAAGAGATCTCGAATGTCGGCCTTCTCGATTTCTTCGGTGGTCTGCCTGGCACGGTCGGCGGCGGCGGCCGCCGCCTGGGCCTGTTTCCAGCGTTGTGCCCGGTCCTGGACGCGAATGCGCTCGGCGAGTTCGCGTTCGGCGCGCAGTTCTTCTTCCGACAGGGCGTCGGTGAGCGCCGGATCGAACTGGTAGGCCAGCCGGCCGCGGGCTTTCTCGACCCGCTGCGCCAGCTGTGAGACCTCGTCCTCGACGGGCTGCGCGATGGGGTGCTCGATGGTCACATCGACTCCCTGCGGCACGGATCGGAAGGCGGGCAGACGATCACACGTGGCTGTGGCACCCCACATTCATAGTCGATGCACCGTTGTCGGCGAAACCATTGATTCCCATCGACGGTGCGCACAAGCCCGCGCGAACCCGGTGACGGCCGACACATCCGGCAACTGTATAGTTGGCCGACGCAACTAGTTGCTGTTGCTAAACAATTCTGCTGGGGCGCACAGCCTGATCACGCGCCGCCCATCCGGTCGACGGCCGCGCCGCAGCGCGCGCTCCCCAGCCACGGCTACCAGACCAGAATCAGGGCTCACATGACCACATCGACCACCCGGGCGGACGCGGGGCCCCCGGAGACCGGCGAGAGCACCACCCTGTCACATCGGCAGGTGCTGACGATTCTCTCCGGCCTGTTGCTCGGCATGTTCCTGGCCGCGCTGGACCAGAACATCGTGAGCGTCGCGATCGTCAAGATCGCCAACAGCTTGCACGGCTTCGACGAACAGGCGTGGGCCACCACCGCCTATCTGATCACCGCGACCATCACCACACCGCTGTACGGCAAACTCGCCGACATCTACGGCCGCAAACCGTTCTATCTCATCGCGATCGGGCTGTTCGTCATCGGTTCGGTGGCCTGCACCTTCGCCACCTCGATGTATCAACTCGCCGCGTTCCGCGCGTTCCAGGGCCTCGGCGCGGGCGGGCTGATGTCGCTGGCGTTCACCATCATCGGCGACATCGTGCCTGCCCGCGAACGGGTGCGCTACCAGGGCTATTTCATGATCGTCTTCGGTGGCGCGACGGTGCTCGGCCCGGTGCTCGGCGGCTTCTTCTCCGATTACGACATCCTCGGCGGTATCGAGGGGTGGCGCTGGGTGTTCCTGGTGAACGTGCCGGTCGGGGTGCTGGCGATGATCGTGGTGGCGAAGGTGCTCAATGTTCCGCATCAACGGCAGAACCACCGCATCGACTGGCTCGGCGCGATAGCCCTGGCGATCTGTGTGGTGCCGCTGCTGATCGTGGCCGAACAGGGCAGGCATTGGGGCTGGGATTCGCACAAGGCGCTGACCTGCTACGGCATCGGCGCGGCCGGGCTGCTGCTGTTCGTGCTGATCGAGTTCCTGATGAAGGACGCGGCGCTGATCCCGCTGCGGTTGTTCAAGAACTCGACGTTCAGCGTCACCATCGCGGGCGGATTCATCGTCGGTGTGGCGATGTTCGGCGCGATCACCATGGTGCCGCAGTACTTCCAGGTGGTGCGCGGGTATTCGCCCACCAAAGCGGGGCTGCTGATGCTGCCACTGGTGCTCGGCATCATGATCGGTTCCGGTGTGGCCGGGCAGATCACCAAACGCACCGGCCGCTACAAGATCCTGCCGGTGGCGGGCACCTTCATCATCGCGGTGGGCGCCGTGCTGTACGCGCAGGTGCATTACGACAGCGCACTGTGGCAGCCGCTGGTCTACGGCGGCGTCATCGGGCTCGGGCTCGGCGCCTGCATGCAGACGCTGATCATCGCCGCGCAGAACGCGGGCCCGCGGTCGGATATGGGTGTGTCGACGGCATCGGCGACGTTCTTCCGGCAGATGGGCGGCACCCTCGGCGTCGCGATCTTCCTGACCATCCTGTTCAATCTGCTGCCGCGCAAGATCACCGACGCGTTCGGCGGCACGCTGCCGCCCGGCTTCGACGCCGCCGCCCTCGGCGACCTGCAGAGCAACACCAGTGTGATCGCCACGCTGCCGCCGGAGGTGCGGGCGCCGATCCTGACCGGCTTCACCGACTCCATGCAGGGCGTGTTCTATGCCGCGGCCGCAGTGGCGTTGCTGGCGTGCGTGGTGCTGATGTTCATGAAGGAGATCCCGCTCCAGGACGCACCGATACCGGCGACCGCACCGGATGCGGCCTCGACCGACAAGGCAGCCGCTTCGTCCTGGGACGAGGATCAGGTGTGGGAAGGCGCCGCGCAGGCGCTGTCGGAGCCCGAGCCGGTGCTGGCCGCCGCGGCCAGGCACGCGGAGTCCAACGGTCACGGCGCGCCCGAGGCCAGCGTGACCGCCGCATTCGCGCCCCGCGGCGACTTTGGCGAGCACGTCGCGATCGCCGGTCGGGTCCATCGCGAGGACGGGCAGCCGGTCCCCGACGCGGCGCTCACCCTGATCGATCCGAAGGGCCGTCAGGCCGCGCGCGCCACCGGTGATGCGCATGGCGCATTCGCCTTCCCGACCGCGGACGCGGGCAGCTATGTGCTGATCGCGTCGGCGAGCGGGCATCAGCCCACCGCGGTCAATGTGACCGTCGGACCGCAGCCGCAGCGACTCGATCTGACGCTGCTCGGGTCCGGGCGGCTGTCCGGTGTGGTGCGTTCGGCCGGCAGCGGAGATCCGCTGACCGGTGCGACCGTGACATTGACCGATCAGCGGGGCGAGGTGGTAGCCGCGGCGGTGACCGGCGCGGACGGCAGCTATGTGTGCGAAGGCGTGGTCGCTGGCTCCTACACGCTGGTGGCAGTAGCCGACCATATGCGCCCGGACGCCAGCACCCTCGCGGTGCCCGACACCGGTGTGCTGCGCCACGATATCGAGCTGACGCCGATGGCGGTGCTGGTCGGCACGGCCGAAACCGAGGACGGCCGCACCGTTGCCGACGCCCAGATCACCGTGCTCGACGCCACCGGCGAACTGACCGCCACCACCCGCACCGATGAGCACGGACGGTACGTGGTGCCGGATCTTCCGGTCGGCCGGTACACGATCGTCGCGCGCGGATATCCGGCGGTCTCCGGGCAGGTGATGGTGTCCGGCGGTGAGGTGTCGCACGACGTGCGACTCGGTTACGACACCGGCGACTGAGCTGCGGCCGGGCCGCGGTGGCCACGATCGGCTGTTGCCTATCGAGCGGCCGGAAGTTCCTGCGGGGCCGGGGAATCGGCGCGCGCCCCGTCGGACCCGAGCACTGCTGCCGGGCGCAGATCCAGCCGGCGCAGCAGCTGGGCGTTGATCGCGACGACCACCGTGGACGCCGACATCAGCAGCGCACCCACTTCCATCGGCAGGGTGAACCCCCACGGCGCCAGCACGCCGGCGGCCAGCGGCACCGAGACCAAGTTGTATCCCGCTGCCCAGCTGAGGTTTTGGATCATCTTGCGATAGGTGGCGCGCGAAAGTGTCATCACCGACAGCACCGAGCGCGGGTCGTCACCGGCCAGCACCACGCCGGCCGAGGCGATGGCCACGTCGGTGCCGGCGCCGATGGCCAGGCCCACATCGGCCTGCGCCAGCGCTGGTGCGTCGTTGACGCCGTCGCCCACCATGGCGACGGCGCGGCCCGCCGCTTGCAGCGACGTCACCTTGGCGCCCTTGTCCTGCGGCAACACACCGGCGAAGACCTCGTCGATACCCAGCTGCCGGGCCACCGCATGCGCGACCGGGGCGGCGTCACCGGTGATCATGGCGACGTGCACACCGCGCTCGTGCAGAGCGGCGACGGCCTGGTGCGATTCCGGGCGGATCTCATCGGCCAGGGCGAGCGCGCCGATCACCGCGTCGTCGCGGATGACGTGCAGCACCGTGGCGCCCTGTGCCGCCCACGCAGCGGTTTCCGGCAGTTCGGACAGGCCGTGTTCGCCGAGCATGCCCGGCCCGCCGACGCCGACCTTCGCGCCGTCGACGCGCGCGGTGACGCCGACACCGTTGCGGGCGGCGAAATCCGTCGCGGCCGGAACGCGGTCGCCGCGCTGTTCGGCCGCGGTGACGATCGCGCGCCCCAGCGGATGTTCGCTGTCGCCTTCGACGGCAGCGGCCAGTACCAGGACCTGATCGGCGTCGTATCCGTCGCCGCCCGCGATATCGACCACCGCGGGTTCGCCCTTGGTGAGCGTGCCCGTCTTGTCGAAGAGCACGGCGTCGACGGTGCGCATCGCCTCCAGCGAACGACGATCGGTGATGAGTACCCCCGCCTTGGCCGCTCGTTCGGTCGCGATCGACACCACCAGCGGAATGGCCAGCCCCAGTGCGTGCGGGCAGGCGATCACCAGGACCGTGATGGTGCGGGTGACGGCGGCGTCGGGTTCGCCGAGGGCAAGCCACACCGTCGCGGTGATCACCGCGGCTCCCGCGGCGAACCAGAACAGCCAGCCCGCGGCCCGGTCGGCGAGCACCTGTGCTCGTGACGACGAGTTCTGCGCCTCGCTGACCAGACGCCGGATGCCTGCCAGCGCGGTATCGTCACCGACCGCGGTGATCCGGACCCGCAACGCGGAATCGGTGCTGACGGTGCCCGCGACGACCCGATCGCCCGGCGCGCGCCGTACGGCGACCGATTCGCCGGTGATCATGGATTCGTCGACGTCGGCGCTGCCGGATTCGACCACCCCGTCGGCGGGCACCCGGCCGCCCGGGCGCACCACCACCAGGTCGCCTTCGGACAACTCGGAGACCGCGACGGTGGTGATGTCGTCGCCGTCGACCCGTTCGGCCTCGTCGGGCAGCAGCGCCGCCAGCGATTCCAGCGCACTCGACGCCTGCCCCAGCGACCGCATCTCGATCCAGTGCCCGAGCAGCATGATCACGATCAGCAGCGCCAGCTCCCACCAGAAATCGAGCTCATGGGAGACGAGGCCGAGCACCGCGGCCCACGACGCGAAGAACGCCACCGTGATGGCCAGCGCGATCAGCAGCATCATGCCCGGCTGTCGCGCCCGGATCTCGCCCGCCGCGCCGGCGAGGAACGGCCGCCCGCCCCAGACATACATGACCGTCCCCAGCACCGGCGAAATCCAGGTGACCGGCCCATTGTGCGGCAGCTCGTACCCCAGCAGATCCGCGAACATCGCATTCGCACCGACCACCGGCACCGCCAGCACCAGCATGTACCAGAACAGCCGCCGGAACTGTGCCACATGATCCCCGTGGCCGGCGTGGCCGGCTTGTCCGTGCCCGGCATGCCCAGCGTGGCCGTGCCCGCTGTGTCTTGTGTCGCTGTGACCGGCGTGACCGGCGGCCTCGTGCCCTCCATGAGCCGCATGGCCGTGCCCACCACGCCCAGTATGCGGGCCATGACCGGCATCGCCGCGCCCGTCATTTCCACCGCCTGCGTGCTCGCCCTGGCCGCCGTCATCACCGTGCCCGCGCCGTCGGTGACCGCCGTGGTCCTCCCGATAGCCCCCGTGCTTCTCATGGCCCTCACCGTGGGCAGGTGCGCCTCCAGCGGCCGCGCCGCGGGCCGGACCGCTGCTCGGCAGCTCAGCGCTCTCGTCGGTGCGTGGGGTCGGTTCTTGGTTCGATTCGTGATCGGGGCCCATATCCCCGACGGTACCCATCCGGGGTATTTCTCACAGCCGGTCCGGTCGAGTCGGTCGCTCCTCGGCGCACAGGAGCGAGGTCGGCCTGCGGTCGGCGCGAACAACCGCGCTCTGCCGATTGGTCGGGACCGCACCGGGTACGCGGCAATCATGGAGCTACTCGTGATCCTCGCAATTCCCATCGCGGTCGCGGCGGTGATCATCTACCGCAAGACGACCGGAAAACATCCGAATGAGCCGTTGACCCCGGACAACGACGGTGAGTAGGCCTGTCATGACGTCTATGGACCCCGATCCGTCCCGCACTCCCGATCTCGAACCCGGCGGCGGGGTCGCGCCGGGCGCGACACCGCCGGATACGCCGCAGACCTCCGGTCTGTCGGCGCCCGAACCCGACACCCGCCATCATTTCCCGTTCACCGGCATCGCGGCGATTCTGGTGACGGTCCTGGTCGTGGCCGTGTTCCTGGTGGTGGCGGTGGCGCTGGTGATCTCGCTCGGGTGAGCGCGGCCCGCGATTGAGCACCGTGAACCCGGGTAGGCCCCGAACATGGCACCGACGATCGACCAGCTGCTGCACGCGCTCACCCGCGCGGCGAACGCATTGACCGAGGCCGGGATACCGTTCGCGGTGGCCGGCGGCTGTGCGGTGTACGCACGCGGCGGGCCCGCCTCCGACCATGATGTGGACCTGTTCGTCCGGCCCGCCGATATCGGCGAGGTGCGCAGCGTGCTGGCTCGTACGGGCCTGCGAGTGGCCGACGCGGCCGAGGACTGGCTGACCAAGGCCTACGACGGCGACACCCTCATCGACGTCGTCCACCGCCCCAACGACCGCGCCGTCACCGACGAGATGCTGGCG
Source organism: Nocardia cyriacigeorgica (assembly GCF_010858045.1). Classification (GTDB taxonomy): domain Bacteria; phylum Actinomycetota; class Actinomycetes; order Mycobacteriales; family Mycobacteriaceae; genus Nocardia; species Nocardia cyriacigeorgica_E. The sequence goes on along the minus strand of NZ_JAAGVC010000007.1, from coordinate 42,959 downwards.
CGGGCCGAGGTGATGCCGGTGGGCCCGACCCGGGCGCCGGTCATCTCCGGCACCGATCTGATGGTCGACAAGCTGCTCGTCTTCAGCGCGCACCGGCTCGATCTCAGCCCGCTGCTGCGCATCGCCCGCGATCTGCGCGAACAGGTGGATTGGCGGTCGGTGCGCGCCCAGACCGAACATTCGCCCTACGCCAAAGCGTTCCTCGGGCTCATCGACGATCTCGGGATCGCCGACACCGGAAGAGGCAACTGATGCCAGTGACCCAGGATCCCGGATCCACTCCGCCGCAGTATCTGGTCGCCCGGTTGCGCCGCGCGCTGGCCGAGGATCCGCGCACCGCCGAACTGGGTGTGCAGATCCATATCCGCGGCGGTGTCGTCGTCCTCGACGGCGAAGTCACCAGCGCCGAACGAAAACAGCGGCTCGAAGACGCGGTGCGCGAACTCGTGCCAGAGGCCCGCATCCACAACGAGGTCCGGGTGGGCACGGCGAACCAGCCGGGGCCGAGCGAGGAGTTGCGCTGACGGCACGGCCCATCGAGCGGAAGGAGTTGGCAGGCATGCGGATCGCGGCGGTCGGAGACATTCATCTGGGGACCGATTCACGCGGATTGCTGCGCCCGGCGCTACAGCAGCTGCCCGAGCGCGCCGATGTGCTGCTGCTGGCCGGTGATCTCACCAAACACGGGACCGTGGACGAGGGCCGCGTCGTCGCCGACGAATTCGCGGATCTGCCGGTGCCGGTGATCGCCGTGCTCGGCAATCACGACTATCACAGCGACGCGCAGGACGAGATCACCGATCTGCTCGGCGGGCACAACATCACGGTGCTGGAAGGATCCGCCACGACCGTGGAGATCGACGGCTCGACGCTCGCCGTCGCGGGCACCATCGGCTTCGGCGGCGGCTTCGCGGGCAAATGCGCCAGTGTGTTCGGTGAGCGGATGATGCGCGATTTCGCCGGACGCGCAGTGGCCCTGGCCGATTCGCTGCGGGTGGCGCTGGCCGGCTGCGACGCCGACGTCACCGTGGCGTTGACCCACTACTCCCCCGTCACCGATACCCTGCACGGCGAACCACCCGAGATCTATCCGTTCCTCGGTTCCTATCTGCTCGGCGAGGCGATCGATGACGCGGGAGCGGACCTGGCCCTGCACGGGCATGCGCACGCCGGACGTGAACACGGCACCACCCCGGGCGGGATCCGGGTCCGCAATGTCGCGCAGCCGGTGATCCGGGCCGCGTACACCATCTACGACCTGCGGTCGGCGCCCGAGCCGGCGCGCGTGGGCCGCCCGGGCGCGGTGCGCTGAGGACCTGTTCGCCCACGACCCAGGCACCAACGACAGGAGGCAACCATGCAGATCGGGTACAAACTGGCGGCCGAAGCGTTCGGCCCCGAGGAGCTGATCCGGCAAGCGGTGCAGGCCGAGGCCGCGGGCTTCGACTTCGTGGAGATGAGCGACCACTTCCATCCGTGGCTGGACAACCAGGGCCATTCCTGCTTCGCCTGGACCGCGCTCGGCGCCATCGCCGCCCGCACCGAGCGGATCGGTCTCGCCACCGGCGTCACCTGCCCGATCATCCGGTATCACCCGGCGATCGTGGCGCAGGCCGCGGCCACGCTCGCGCTGATCTCGCAGGGCCGGTTCACCCTCGGCATCGGCTCCGGTGAGCGGCTCAACGAGCATGTGGTCGCGCGGGAGTTCCCGCCGATCGCGGTGCGTCAGGACATGCTGCGCGAGGCGCTGGAGATCATCCGGTTGCTGTGGCGTGGCGGCTACCAGTCCTATGACGGGCGGTATCTGTCGATCTCCGATGCCAGGGTCTTCGATCTGCCCGAGAGCCCACCGCCCATCGCGGTGGCCGCGGGAGGACCCGACGCCGCCCGGATCGCCGGCGAATTGGGCGACGGCCTGTTCGCCACCGAGCCCGAGGCGCGCATCGTCGAGGACTATCGCGCCGCGGGCGGGACGGGGCCGCGCTACGCCGAGGTCGGCATGGCGTGGGCGCCCGATGAGCAGAGCGCTGCCGAAGCCGCGCATGAAACGTCGCGCTGGGCGGTGACCGGCTGGAAGGTGATGAGCGAGTTGCCGAATCCGGTGAACTTCGCGGCGGCGACCACGACCGTGCGCGTCGAGGACATCCGCGAGGCGATGGCCTGCGGGCCCGATCCGGCCCGCTATCTGGCGGCGGCGCAGAACTACGTCGATGCCGGGTACGACCATCTGGTGATGCAGAACGCCGGCCCCGATCCGGACGGGTTCATCGACTTCTATCAGCGAGAACTGGACAAACCGATGCGTGAGCTCACCGCACGGACCTGAGCGCGGCTCCCAGCCTCGAGGCACGGGTCGGCCGGCCAGCGCCGGTACGGTGACCTGCGTATCCGCGGCCGTGCCGGGTATCGCTGCGATATGACCCACTTCAGACGTTGGGGCGCGGTGTATCTGCTGGTGCTGTTGTTCGCGGGCTCGTGGGCCGCGCAGTTCGTCACCCAGCTCAGCGATTACCGCAGCACCCAGGAAGCGCTCGGGCAGCCCTTCGAATGGGGCGGCTACCTGCACAATTTCTTTGCCAGCACCTTCGAGAACTGGCAGAGCGAGTGGCTGCAGCTGATTTTCCAGGCGATTCTGCTGCTCGGCGCCAAGCATTGGCTGTTCGCCGTCGATGCCGAAGATCTCGAACGAATCGAGAACAAGATCGATGCGGTCAACGCCACGCTGGCCCGCACCGGACCGGTTGTCTGAGCCGTTGATTGTTCACGCGCGAGGCGGGTACCCGTCCCGCAGACAGGAGGTGTGTCATGCCGAAGGAATGGACCGACAAACAGGAACGGCAGTACGAGCACATCAAGGATTCGGCCAAGGATCGTGGTGCGGGCACCAAGCGCGCCAAGGAGATCGCGGCCCGCACGGTCAACAAGAACCGCGCCCAATCCGGTCAGTCCAAGACCGCGAGCCGCTCCTCCACCCGTGATGTCTCGCCGCAGCATCGTGGCGGCAAGCGTTCGCACAGTGGCTCGAAGGGCCCGACCCGCGACCAGCTGTACAACGAGGCCAGACAGCGCAACATCAAGGGCAGGTCGAAGATGTCCAAGGCGCAGTTGGCCAAGGCCCTCGGCCGGTCGTAGGGCTCACCGATGAGCACCACCGCGCCGCGCGCTGCGCAGAAGCCGCCCGGTGCCGCCGAGTTCGTGCCGCCCGACGCGGATCTCGAGCAGTTACGCGAGGCGGCGGCGGGCTGCCGCGGCTGCGAGCTGTACCGCGAGGCCACCCAGACCGTCTTCGGTGAGGGCCCGTCCGCCGCACGGGTGGTGATGGTCGGCGAACAACCCGGTGATCAGGAGGACCGCGCGGGCCATCCGTTCGTCGGCCCGGCGGGCCGGCTGCTCGATCGTGCCCTGGCCGAGGCCGGTTTCGACCGCGATGAGGTGTATGTGACCAACGCGGTCAAGCATTTCAAGTTCGTCGAACGCGGCAAACGCCGCATCCACAAACAACCGAGCCGCACCGAGGTGGTGGCCTGTTCGGCGTGGCTCACCGCCGAACTCGACCTGGTGGCACCGGATCTGGTCGTGTGCCTGGGCTCGGTGGCCGCCAAGGCGGTGCTCGGCCCCTCGACCACGGTGGGAGAGTTGCGCGGCGTCGTGCTCGATCGTCCCGGCTATCAGGTGACGGCGACGGTGCATCCGTCGGCGGTGCTGCGCTCCACCGACCGCAAGGCCGCCTACGCCGAGTTCGTCGGCGATCTGGCCCGCATCCACGACATGGCACTGCCTTGATCACCGATGATCACCGACCAGACCCCTCCCGGCAGACCCGCGAGACGAAGGAGCCGGCGTGCGAACCGACCAGCTGACCCAACCGATTCCCCCGCACGAACCCGATCCGGTGCCCCCTGCCCCGCCACCGGCTCCGATTCCCGAACCCGAGCCGGTGCCGCCTGCCCCGCGACCGGGCGATCCGCCGACGCCGCCGATCCCGCCGCCACCGGACCCGGGCCCGTCACCTGATCCGATGCCACCGACCCCGGTGTGAGCCGGCCACATTCAGTCGCGCAACGCCTGCTCGCGCACCCAGTCCAGGGTGCGCGACAGGATGCGGGATACGTGCATCTGGGAGACGCCGAGCTGTTCGGCGATCTGATTCTGGGTCATCGATTCGAAAAACCGCATGCGCAGCACCTGCTGCTCTCGTTCGGGTAGCTCGGCGATATACGGCTGAACCGCAAGATAGTCCTCGACGTATTGGTAGGACGGCTCCTCCACGCCGAGCGATTCGGTGAGCGGCAGCGGCGCGTTTTCGGAATCATCGCCGCCGGTCACCGTGTCGATCGAGGAGCTCTGGTAGGCGTTGCCCGCGATCAAGGCCTGCGTCACCTCGACCAGGTCGACGCCGAGTTCCTCGGCCAGTTCTCTGGCCCGCGGCATCCGGCCCAATCGCTGCGAGAGTTTGTCGGTGGCGGGTCCGATGGTGAGCTGAATCTCCTTGACCCGCCGCGGAACTCGCACCGACCAGGTGTTGTCGCGGAAGTACCGGCGGACCTCGCCCATGATCGTCGGGACAGCGAAGGACAGGAACGACGATCCACGCGCGGGATCGAACCGGTCGATCGCATGCAGCAGGCCCACCCGCGCCACCTGCAGCAGGTCTTCGAACATTTCGCCGCGCCCGGCGAACTTGCGCGCGATGTGTTCGGCCAGCGGCAGGCAGCGGTCGATGATCTCCTCGCGCATCCGGTCGTGGCGAGGATCGTCACCGGGGATTGCGGCGAGTTTGTCCAGCAGCGGCTCGATGTGGTCGTAGCTGTCCTCGCCGGAATGGCGGCGGGCCTGACGAGGCCGCTGCCGCTCAGCCGCCATCGGAGCCCCCGCGCACCCACGTGAAGCGCGCCGTGGTGGGGTATCCGCCTGCGTTCTGGTCGAAGGGATGTTGCTCGGTGCTGATCGACTCGGTCAGGGTGCGCACGATGTGCCAGCCGAAGCTGTGCCGTTCGCCCACCGCTTCGGTGGCCGCCACCGACGTCACCGCGACGGTCATCCGATTTTCGCCATAGCTGAAATCGCAGGTGAGTTCCGAGCCGGGGACGGCGTCCAGAATCAGCGAGGTCGCCACCTCGTCGAGCGCGAGGCGGATGTCGGTGACCTCGTCCAGGGCGAAGTCCGCGATCAACGAGACGGTTTCGGTCAGGGCGCGCAACATCAGCAGCTGGCCCAGTTCCGCGGGCACACGCACACCCACCGTCGTCGTGGGGTCCGCGGTTATGCGGGAAACATGCTCGGTCATGCGCACCACCTTGTCCGCCCTGATCGGGTGTCATCTGCTCGCTTACCCGGCATCATCCGCGCGAAACGCGCGGCGCGGACTATCCGGGGATGCGTTGATGCACGGTGAGCAGCAGATGATCGAACTCCGAACGCAGCCGCGTCGGCGCGTTGCGCAGCGTGGGCAGCTCGGCGATCAATTGCGCGGCCAGCGCCCGCACCTTGACGTTGGTTTCCTGCGAACGCCAGGTCAGTACCCGGAACGCCTGGTCGGCGCTGATGCCGTACACCAGCATCAGCACGCCTTTGGCCTGCTCGATGATCGCGCGCGCGGACAGCAGTTCCGGCAGCGCGTCGTCCAGTGTTTCCCTGCGCTGTTCCTCGAGGGTCTCGGTGACGTCGATGTAGTAGCCGGCCGTGCCGACTACTCCGCCGCCGTCGTCGGTCATGGTGTCGGCGACGACGATCACATGGTGGGTGCGGCCCTCGATATCGATGATGCGGTGCTTGCTACAGAACGGTTCCCCGTCGGTGAGGGCGTGGTCGAGCAGGTCGGCCACGTAGCCGCGGTCGTCGGGGTGTTTGTGGTCGAGCAGCAGCTCGGTCGTCGGGGTCACAGCACCCGGCTCGTAGCCGTGCATCCGAGCCACCTCGTCGGACCATTCCCAGCGTTGCTCGTCGAACCAGAACCGGAAACCGCCGACGTCTTCGACGCAGCTGGTTTCGGCGAGATGTTCGAACGCCTCGGTGTCATCGGTGCCGATTCCGCTCGCGGAGACCGATCCATTGTCCGTCACCGCTCGATTATCGACTGTGGAGTCCACACATGCCATCAATTCGGCGGGCGAGGATGCCGCCGCAGGTCGGCGGTGGTGGTGGGATCGCACAGGTCAGCCGCCGAGCGCTGCCTGCATGGTGGGGTAATAGCGGAACAGGGGGCGGACTCCGGTCACCTCGAGCACTCGCTCGACTTCCTTGCGGCCGCACACCAGGCGCAGGTCGAGCCCACGCGCGGCCGCATCGGACTTCGCGCAGACCAGCAACGCGGCCGACCGGATGCTCATGAAGCCGGCGGCCCGTAGATCGAGAACGACGATCGAGCGGTCGGTGTGCATGCACCTGCACAGCAGGTCGTAGAAGTCGTCGTAGAGTGCGGCATCGAGTTCGCCTTCCACCCGGGCGACGGCGCAACCGCGGCGAATACCATCTTGCTGGGTCAACCGCCGGATATCGCGACCGTGCTGGGGCCTGGCCAGCCGGTGTAGTTCTTCGGCGTGTTGATGTTCGGTCACCAACGACATCGAATCCTCCTGTTGGACAGGGGCTTCCGATTCGTCTCCGTACCCGCGAGCGGGGACGGAGCGACGGCCGAAATGGCGAGCTCGACGACGGAGAGACAACCACCGCTACCGAACTACGAACATTCTGGCCGTGGAACCGGGGTCGGCTGGAGTCTCAACCTGGACCCCATTCTGGCATGCGAACCTGCCCCTGTCACCCGATCAGGCGGGAACTCGATCCGTGACGCGCTGCCAGAGGCGATGCCCGGCCAGCGCCTCGGCGAAGGCGGCGACGAATCCGTCCGGGATGCTCGCGCCCTCGGCCGCGGCGACCACCACACCGTCCACGGCGAAGTCGGTCTCACCGGGGTTCAACTCACCGGGCAGGCCGGCGGCCCGCAGCACCTGCGTGCCCGCGCCGACCGCACCGACCGGTTTGGCGTGCTTGAACGCCTCCAGCACGAAGTGCACCGCCGGGCCGGATTCGGCGAGCGTCCCCGCGGAGTCACCCCCACCGGCGACGATCACACCGTCGTAGAGCACCGAGGCCATCGTCGGAAGGGCGCGATCCACCAGCACCGGATCGCCGGAGCCGTCGGCCCGCAGCCGCCCGCCGTGCGGGGCCAGCACTTCGGCCGTCGCGCCCCGTTCGGCCAGCGCGGATCGGAGGATGTCGATGCCGGTCGAGTCGGCGCCGTCGGCGGCCAGGATCGCGATCTTGCGGGTGGCGATGGTGTCGGGTGCGAGGTTCAACTGCGACAGGGCAGGTGAGACCTGCACGTCGTCGACGCTTTCGCCGTCGGGGATCGGCAGCCCGAGTTCGACCGCGACCCGGCTCGCCAAACCGGGATCGATGCGCACCAGGTGGTCGAGCACCCGGGAGCGGATCTCCACTCGCCGGACCTTGCCGAGTTCGAAGCCGAAGGCCGCCACGATGTGCTCGGCCTCCGGCGGCGACATGCTGCGCCAGAACATCCGCGGCTGCCGGTAGTACTCCTTGAAGCTTTCCGCACGGATCCGCTGGGTCTCACCGTCGACCCGGCGGGTGTAGTGCCGGAAGACGTCGGCATCGGCCAGCGCCGGGCAGCCGCCGCCGATGGTGTTCTTGGTGTAGAACGCTTCCCCGCGCGGTACCGCGTGCTGGCCGTACCCGTCCTGCTGATGGTTGCGCACATCGGCCAGCGGGCGGTTGACCGGCAGTTGCGCGAAGTTCGGGCCGCCGAGCCGGATCAGCTGGGTGTCCAGGTAGGAGAAGTTGCGCATCTGCAACAGCGGGTCGTTGGTGAAATCGATGCCGGGCACCAGATTGGCGGTGTGGAAGGCGACCTGCTCGGTTTCGGCGAAGAAGTTGTCGGGGTTGCGGTTGAGCACCATCTCCCCCACCGGGCGCACCGGGACCTGCTCCTCCGGGATGATCTTGGTGGAGTCGAGCAGATCGAAGTCGAAATCGAACTCCTTGTCCTCTGGCACCAACTGCACACCCAGTTCCCAGCTGGGGAAATCGCCGGCCTCGATGGCGTCCCACAGGTCGCGCCGGTTGAAGTCGGGGTCGCGGCCCGCGACCTGCTGGCATTCATCCCACAGCAGCGAATGCACGCCGAGGCGCGGCTTCCAATGGAACTTCACGAACGTGCCCTTCCCCTCCGCGTTCACGAAACGGAAGGTGTGCACGCCGAAGCCCTGCATCATCCGGTAGCTGCGCGGCAGCGCCCGGTCCGACATCAGCCACATGATCGCGTGCAACGACTCGGGCTGTTCGGCGACGAAATCCCACAGGGTGTCGTGTGCGGACTGCGCCTGCGGAATCTCGTTGTGCGGCTCGGGTTTCACCGCGTGCACGAAGTCGGGGAACTTGATGCCGTCCTGGATGAAGAACACCGGGAAGTTGTTGCCGACCAGGTCGTAGTTGCCCTGCTCGGTATAGAACTTGGTGGCGAAACCACGCACGTCGCGCACCGTGTCGGCCGAGCCACGCGAGCCTGCGACGGTGGAGAACCGCACGAACACCGGCGTACGCACCTGAGGTTCGGTGAGGAATTTCGCGACCGTGTAATCGGCGAGCCAGCTGTCATAGGGCCGGAAGAAGCCGTAGGCGCCTGCGCCGCGGGCGTGCACCACCCGCTCGGGGATGCGTTCGTGATCGAAATGGGTGACCTTTTCCCTGGCGTGGAAATCGTCGAGCAGAGTGGGGCCGCGCTCACCGGCCGCGAGCGCGTCGTCGGTGTGGTCCACGCGCACGCCCTGCTGGGTGGTCAGGTAGCCGCGGTCACGGTCCTGTCTGACCGGCTGCAACTGTTCGCTCTTGGCGTCCTCGATCGGTGACGTCTCGGTCGGCTGTTCGGTGCGTTCGTCCACGGTGGGCCCTCCAGGCTGGTCGAGGCAAACCCTGTCGTGGGGCGGCTTCCCCCGTGAACGCGCACTAAACCGCCGCACGATTCGAAAAACCTGTCCGCAGACGACAGCGGTTGCCGGGCACAGTGCCACGGCAACCGCTGTTCGTTACCACCGATTCGGATCGGACGGCTTACTCGCCTTGATGCGAACGCTGTCGCGCCTCGTCGAGATCGGCTTCACGACGCTGCTTTTCGGCTTCGGCCTCCTTCTTGGCGGCCTCGCGCTGAGAATCGGCCTTCTCTTGCTGCGCCCGGCCTTCATCGCGCAGCTCATCGTTGCCGAGTACCGTCCCTGCGGCCTCCTTGGCCTTGCCTTTGACACCTTCGACGACGCCTTCAACGCCCTCGCGGGGACCGCTGTTGGACTCCGACACGATTGTCACCTCCGTGTGATCGGTTCCTGCTGGACAGTCGCCGCATACCCGGTATGAGCGGGCTCAATCCGAGGGTGTCCGCCATCACGGCCCCGGTGTTTGTTCTGCCGGGCGCCGGGTAGCGCCTCGGTGACGGCGAAATGCGCCGTCGAGGTCATCACCGATGACGATCACAACCGCCCAGGAGGTGCGGAAAACAATGGCCATCGAACAGGAAACCGGGCACATCACCGGAACAAAGGACAAGGACTACAACCTCATCTGGTTCGCCGAGGCGTCGATGAGCAACGCGCTGCGGATGGAGGTCTACAGCCAGGACGCCGAACGCGCCGGCGACACCGAGCTGGCCGAATTCTTCCGTCGCGCCCAGGGCGAGAGCCGTAAGGGCGCCGAGCAGGCCAAGGCTCTGCTCGCCAAGCGTTTGAGTTGATCACCATGGCGATCTGCGATACCTGCGGCAACGACTACGACAAGAGCTTCACGGTCAGTCGGGACGGGCAGTCGTGGACGTTCGACAGTTTCGAATGCGCCGCGAGCCGGCTGGCACCCGCCTGCGCGCACTGCGGGTGCCGAGTGCTCGGGCACGGCGTCGAGGCCGGCCAGCAGGTCTACTGCTGTGCGCATTGCGCCCGCCGGGCCGGCCACGACGCGCTCGTCGATCACGTGTAATGCCGGTGGCCGGTCAGCGTCGTGAGACGACGCGGATGGTGCACAGCGACTGGTCGGCGGCATCGGGGACGTTCATTCCGGCCGCCACCCCGGAACGGAGATAGTCCACCACCGCGTCGTCGATCAGTTCGCCCGGTACCACCACCGGAATGCCCGGTGGGTACGGGGTGAGCTGCTCGGCGGCGATCCGGCCTGCCGCCTCGTCGGCGGGCACCGATTCCTGCGGGCCGAAGAACGCATCGCGCGGCAACATGACCGTGTCGAGCTGGATCTCCGATGGTGACGGCAGCCGGATCGGCGGCGCCGCGTCGGCCGGATCGAGCTGCTCACGCCAGGCCCGTATCCCCTCCACCAGTGCGTCGATGCTGGTGTCGTCATCGGCCATGGACAGTGTCGCCAGGATTCTGCGGTGATCGCTGAGACCGAGGTCGAGCAGGCGATGTTCGCGCAGCCAGTCCGCGGCCTGATACCCCGTGGCGCCGGTGTTCTCGATGTCCATCAGCACCTGCAACCGGTCCAGATCATGGGAGGCCTGATGGCCGAGCAGCACGTCGTCGAGCACCTCGATACCGGGGATCCGATCCAGTTCGCGGCGCGCGCGTTCGGCGACTCGCAGTGCGGCGCCGAGCAATTCGTGGCCCTCCTGCACCATCTGCCTGCGCCAGCCGTCCAGTGCCGAATAGATCAGCACGTTGGGGCTCGTGGTCATCAGCAGGTCCGCGCAGGCACTCAGCAGCGAACGGTCGATGAGATCGCCTTGCACGTGGAACACCGAGCCCTGTTCGAAGCCCATGCCCATCTTGTGCACGCTCACCACGCAGACGTCGGCGCCCACGTCCATCGCCCAGGTCGGCAGGTCGGGATGGAAGGGCAGGTGCGCGCCCCACGCCTCGTCCACGATCAGCGGCTTGCCCCGTTCGTGACAGACCTCGACGATGCCGGCCAGATCGGCGCAGGTGCCGTACGGGCTCGGGCTGACGACGAGCGCGCCCGCCGCGTCGGGATGGCGTTCCCAAGCCTCACGCACCTGCTGCGGGGACGGCGGATGCGACATATGCCGTTCGGCATCCCAGCGGGGCGTGATCCAGCGTGGTTGCACCCCGGAGAACACCAGCCCGGCCACGATCGACTTGTGGCTGTCCCTGGCGACCAGCAGCCCGCCGTCTTTGCCGCCGGCCACCGCCATCATCGCCGCCTTCACCGACAGCGAACTGCCGCAGGTGGAGAAGAAGGTCGTCTCGGCGCCGACCGCGTCGGCCATCAGCGCTTCGGCATCGGCCAGATATCCCCCGCGCATCAGCCGATCGTCGAGGCCCGGCCCGGCGAGCACGTCGGAGCGGAAGGCGTCGATACCGATGGTCTCGGCGACCCTCTTGTCGATACCGCGCCCCTGCCGGTGGCCGGGCGGTGTGTACCCGTATCTGCCCGCGCGCCGGTACTCGGCCAGCGCATCGAGCAAAGGTGCTCGTGCATGATCCATGTTGGCTGGCCTACCCGATCGGCCGGGAATTATGTCGGCGCGGGCCGCGAGGGAGGCGAGTAACCTACGAGAATGGACGCGGCCTCATCGACAGTCGGCGTTGAAGAGGAATTTCTCCTGGCGGATCCGGACAGCGGCGCACCGGCGGCGAAAAACGTCGAGGTGGCCCAGTCCGCGAAGGACATCGGTATCGATCTGCAACTGGAACTGACCCGCTGCCAAGTGGAGACGTGCACCGGCGTGCACACCCACACCGGAGAATTGCTCGCCGAATTGCGTACGCTGCGCGGCGGGGTGGCCGCCTGTGCCCGCGAACACGACACCCGCCTGCTCGCGGTCGCGATTCCGCCGACGGTCCCCGAGGCATTCCCGGTCACCGACACCCCGCGCTACCAGCGGATCGCCCGCAATTTCGGGATGCTCGCCCATGAACAGGGCCTGTGCGGCTGCCATATCCACGTCGGGATTCCCGATCGGGAAACGGCCATCCAGGTCAGCAATTTCCTGCGGCCGTCGCTGCCGATCTTCCTGGCGCTCACCGCCAATTCCTCGATCTATCGCGGCTCCGATACCGGCTACGCCAGTTGGCGCAGCGTGCTGTGGCGGCGCTGGCCCAGCGCCGGGCCGCCGCCGTATTTCGCCGATGCCGACGGCTACGACGCGATGGTTGACATGATGTTGTCCAGCGGCAGCATTCTGGACAAGAAAATGGTCTATTGGGATATCCGGCCCTCGATCACCTTTCCCACCGTCGAGGTACGGGTCAGCGATGTGCCGGCGACGGTAACCGAGACGGCCATGCTCGCCACCCTGGTACGGGCCACCGTGATGACCGCTCGCGCCGACCTCGACCGCGGCCGTACCGCGCCGATGGTGTCGGCGGAGGTGCTGCGAGCCGCGTACTGGAAGGCCGCTCGCTCGGGGCTCGACGGCGACGGCGTCGACCCGATCGACTGCCGGGTGGCGCCCATGCGCACGCTGCTCGGTGAGCTGCTCGATCGGATCGACCCAGCGCTGACGGCACTGGGCGCCGGCGACTTCGTCCACGAGACGATCGGGGTGGTGCTCGAGCGCGGGAACGGGGCACACCGTCAGCGCGAGGCCTTCCACGCGCGCGGCGAGATCACCGATGTCCTCACGGTATTACAGGACGCCACGCTCGAAGGGTGCGTGTCGGCGTAGCCGGATGGCAGCGCATCGGTCGGCGCCGGCGAGCGTATTCCCTGAGTTCAGTGCAGGATTCGCCGCGCACGCTCCCGCGCGTCATGCGGGTCGGTCGCGTCGAGCACGGCGGCGGCCGCGGCCTCGCACTCGGCCAGTGTGACCGCCGACAGCTGGGCCCCGACACCGGCGACCGCGGGCGCGGCCGCGGACAGCGAGGTGACACCGAGCCCGGCCAGCACGCACGCCAGCAGCGGGTCGGCGGCGGCTTCACCACACACGCCCACCGGTTTCCCCGCCTGGCTGCCCGCGGCGGCGGTCCGGGCGACCAGGGCCAGCACGGCCGGCTGCCAGGGATCGGTGAGCGCCGCGAGATCCGGCGACATCCGGTCGGCGGCCATCGTGTACTGCGCGAGATCATTGGTGCCGATCGACACGAAATCGACCTCGGCCAGGATGGCCTCGGCCAGCAGCGCCGCGGCGGGCACCTCGATCATCACCCCGGCGATCAACCCCCGGTCGCGGACCTTGCTCGCGAACGCGCGCGCTTCACCGACGGTGGCGATCATCGGGGCCATCACCATGGGTGGCGTGGCGCGGCCGGTGGCCGCGGCGGCGATGGCGTCGAGCTGACGGTCCAGGATGCCGCTGTCGCGGGCGGCGATGCGGATTCCGCGCACACCCAGCGCCGGGTTGGCTTCCTCGGGGTGATCGGCGAAACGCAGGGGCTTATCGGAGCCTGCGTCCAGGGTTCGGATCACCACTTTCGCGGCGGGATAGGCGTCGAGCACCTCGCGGTAGATTCCGGCCTGCTCCTGCACGGATGGTTCGGAATCGCGGTCGAGGAAACACAATTCGGTGCGGAACAGGCCGATGCCCTCGGCCGGCGTCTCGGTCGCCGCCCGCGCGCCTGCGCCGTCCTGGACGTTGGCGAGAATGTCCACGCGGTGGCCGTCGCTGGTGGCGCCGGGACCGGTCCAGCGCGCGTTTCTGGTGGCCGTCGTGCGGTAGTCGGCGACAGCGGCCAGCGCGCGAGCCGGCTCCGGGTCGACGGTGACGGTGCCCGCCGCGCCGTCGATCAGCAGCTCGGTGCCGGCTTCGACCTCGTCCAGGCCGGTCACCGCGACCACGCAGGGGATACCGAGCTGACGGGCGATGATCGCGGTGTGGCTGGTCGCGCCGCCGAGCGAGGTGGCAAGCCCGACGATGCTGGTGGGGTCCAAGCCCGCGGTATCGGCAGGCGCCAGGTCGCGCGCGATGAGGATGGACGGACGATCCGGTGTGGGGACGCCGGGCTCGGGCAGCCCGAGTATTTCGGCCACCACCCGATCGCACACATCGCGCAGATCGGTGACTCGTTCGGCCATCACCCCACCGACCTTGGTGAACATCGCCGCGAACTGTTCGGTGGCGGCGGCGGCCGCGGCAGGCGCGGCGACGCCGGTGGCGATCAGCTTCTCGGCCGCGCCGAGCCAACCGCGATCGGTGGCCATGGCGGCGTTCGCCGAGAGTACCTCGGCCGCGGCCCCGCTCGCCGCACTCGACCGGGCCCGCAGCCGCTGCGCGACCGTCTCCGCGGCCGAGTGCAGGGCGGTGATCTCCGATGCCCGATCGGACTCGGCGATCGTGTCCGATCGGGCATCCGTTGCCACCCGCGGATTGGGGCGAACCGCGGGCGCGGCCGCCACGCCAGGCACCGCCGGTGTTCCGCGCAGAACCGATTCAACGGCTTCTACCTGCTGCGATCGGGTCATTTGCGGTCTCCTTCGCACCGAAATCGGACTGTGGTGTTCATATCAGCCATCGAGTGGATGTGATCCAGACTACTCCAAACCATTGACAAAGCAACACACTCAGACGTAAAACAACATAAACCAACATTCGCAGGAGGATCGGGATGTACGCAGAGGAGCGGCAGCAGGCCATCGCCACCCTGGTGGGGCAGCGCGGTCGCGTTTCGGTGACCGATCTGTCCGAGCAGTACGGCGTCACCAGTGAAACCGTGCGGCGCGACCTCGCGGTGCTGGACCGGATGGGTCTGGTGCGCCGGGTGCACGGCGGCGCCGTCCCTGCCGCCGCCCTCACCGCGATCGAACTGGGCACCTCCGAACGCGAGACCACGCACACCGCCGAAAAGGAACGCATCGCCAAGGCCGCCGTGGAATTCCTGCCACCCACCGGCGGCAGTGTGCTCTTCGACGCGGGCACCACCACCGCACGAGTCGCGGCGCTGCTGCCTGCCGACCGCGAGCTGGTCGGGGTGACGAACTCGCTGCCGGTGGCGACCAGGCTCAGCGGCCATGCCTGCGTGCAGTTGCATCTGCTCGGCGGGCGGGTGCGTGGGGTCACCCAGGCCGCCGTCGGCGCGGAGACGCTGCGCGTGCTGGCCGGGATGCGGGTCGATACCGCATTCATCGGCACCAACGCGCTCACCCCGGCCCACGGTCTGTCCACCCCGGACGTCGACGAGGCGGCGGTCAAGCGGGCCATGGTGGCCAGTGCCCATCGCGTGGTGGTGGTCGCCGATTCGTCCAAGATCGGCCGCGAGGATTTCGTACGCTTCGCCGGCATCGACGAGATCGACGTGCTGGTCACCGATTCCGGTATTCCGGCCTCGGTGCGCAACGAACTCACCGGCAGCGGCATCGAGGTGGTGGCGGCGTGATCGTCACACTCACCGCGAATCCGAGTATCGACCGCACCGTCACCCTGGCCGAACCGCTGCTGCGCGGGGCGGTGCACCGGGCATGCGGCGTCGCCACCCATCCGGGCGGCAAGGGCGTCAACGTTTCCCGGGTGGTCGCCGCCGCTGGCGTGCCCACCGTCGCCGTCCTGCCCGGCAACGCCGACGATCCGCTGCTGCGCGCGCTCACCGAGGCCGGGATCGAGCATCGCAGCGTGCCGACCGCCGGTTCGGCGCGGATCAACCTCACCGTCGCCGAGGCCGACGGCACCACCACCAAGATCAACGAGCCCGGCCACCCACTGAGCACCGCCGCGCTGGACGCGCTGGCCGCGCTCCTGAGTGAGCTCGCGGCAGCAGCCGATTGGGTGGTGCTCTCGGGTTCGCTACCGCCTGCCGTACCCGCCGACTGGTACGTCGAGCTGATCCGCCGAATGCCCGGCACCCGGGTCGCCGTCGACACCTCCGACGCGCCACTGCTCGCCCTCGCGGACGGAACGTCGGTGGCGCCACAGCTGATCAAACCCAATACCGACGAACTCGCCCAGCTGACGGGCACTTCCGCCGGCACGCTGGAAGAACCCCTGGTGGCCGCGCGCGCCGCCGCCGGACTCCTCGACCGCGGCTTCGGCGCGGTGCTGGCGACGCTCGGCGCCGCGGGCGCGGTCCTGGTCACCGCCGACGGCGCCTGGCATGCCGCCGCACCCGCCATCCGTCCGCGCAGCACCGTCGGTGCAGGCGATTCCGCCCTCGCGGGCTACCTGCTCGCCGATCTGGCCGGCGCCGCACCCGCCGACCGGCTACGCCGCGCCGTCGCCTACGGCAGCGCGGCTACCGCACTGCCCGGCACCGGCCTGCCCGGTCCCCACCACACCGACCCCGACGCCGTGTCCGTCACGGCGCTGGACCTCCTCCCCCATTCCTGAAGGGCGCACCGCGATGGCCGATTCGATCATCACCCCGGAAACGATCACGCTCGACGCCGATCTCGGCGCCTCGAAACAGGATGTGATCGCCGCCCTCGCACAGCGGATCACCGATGCCGGACGCGCCGAGGACGCGGCCGCGCTCACCGCCGCGGCGCTGGCCAGGGAGGAGCAGTCGGCCACCGGGCTGCCGAACGGCCTCGCCATCCCGCACTGCCGGGCCGCCACCGTCCTGCGGCCCTCCCTCGGTTTCGCGCGCCTGGCACCGAAGGTCGATTTCGGCGCCCCCGACGGCCCCGCCGATCTCGTGTTCCTGATCGCGGCACCGGAGGGCGCGGGTGCCGAACATATGAAGCTGTTGTCGAGCCTGGCGCGAGCACTGGTGAAACCGGAGTTCGTCGGCAGTCTGCGCGCGGCGGACAGCGCTGATGCTGTTGTCGCACTGGTGGATTCGGTGCTCGCTCCGCCGACAGGCAGCACGGCCACCGACCCCGCAGGAGCGGCGGCCGGCGCAGGGGCCACCTCTTCGGTCGGCGCCGTAGCTCCGCCAGGATCGTCTGCGGGTAGCGGGACCGCCGGCGTCGACAACGGCGCAGCCACCGGCGCATCCGACAGCACGAATGCCACCGCGGCACCGGCGATTCCCACTGCCACCGAAGAAGTTCCGGCCGAACAGGCTGCTGGATCGGTCGGCGCCGCCACTCGCTCGATCGTCGCCGTCACCGCCTGCCCCACCGGCATCGCACACACCTACATGGCCGCCGACGCGCTGGTGGCCTCGGGTGAGCGGGCCGGGGTGCGGGTCCAGGTAGAAACCCAGGGGTCCAGCGGCACCACCCCGCTCTCGGCCGCCACCATCGCCGCCGCCGACGCCGTCATCCTGGCCACCGATGTCGGGGTGAAGGGCCGGGAGCGGTTCGCGGGCAAGCCCATTGTGGAATCCGGGGTGAAGCGAGCCATCAACGAGCCCGACGTGATGATCGCCGATGCGCTGCGCGTGGCCCGCGATCCCGCCGCGGCCGCCGCGACGACAACCGCGGCACCGGAACCCGAGCCCGCCGCACTGGGCTGGGGTACCCGGTTACGCCAGATCCTGCTCACCGGCGTCAGCTACATGATTCCGTTCGTCGCGGCGGGCGGGCTGCTGATCGCACTCGGTTTCCTGGTCGGCGGCTACGAGATCGCCGACAACGCGTCCTCGATCGTGCTGGACAATTCGCTCACCTCGCTACCGCCGGGCGGACTGGCCACCTATCTGGGTGCGGTGCTGTATCAGCTGGGTTCGCTCGCGTTCGGCTTCCTGGTACCTGCCCTGGCCGGCTACATCGCCTTCGCCATCGCCGACCGGCCCGGTCTGGCACCGGGTTTCACCGCGGGCGCGGTGGCACTCTTCGTCGGGGCGGGGTTCCTCGGCGGCCTGGTCGGTGGTCTGATCGCCGGGTTCGCGGCACTGTGGGTGAGCCGGATTCCGGTGCCGCAGTGGGCGCGTGGGTTGATGCCGGTGGTGATGATCCCGCTGTTCGCCTCGCTCATCGTCGGGCTGCTCATGCTCACCGTGCTCGGCAAACCGCTGGCGGTGGTGACCGAGAGCCTGACCGATTGGCTCAACGGACTGTCGGGGACCTCGGCCGTCGCGCTCGGCGTCATCCTCGGCCTGATGATGTGCTTCGACCTGGGCGGCCCGGTCAACAAGGCCGCGTACTCGTTCGCCGCGGCGGGCCTGTCGGTGACCGATCCGGCGACGCTGAAGATCATGGCCGCGGTCATGGCGGCGGGCATGGTGCCGCCGCTGGCCATGGCGCTGGCCTCGACCGTGCTGCGGCCGGGCCTGTTCACTCCCGCCGAACGCGAGAACGGCAAGGCCGCCTGGCTGCTGGGCGCCTCGTTCATCTCCGAAGGCGCCATCCCGTTCGCGGCCGCCGACCCACTGCGGGTGATCCCGTCGATGATGGCCGGCGGCGCGGTCACCGGGGCGCTGGTGATGGCGACCGGGGTGACGCTGAGCGCACCGCATGGCGGCATCTTCGTCTTCTTCGCCGTCGGGCAGATCGCCTGGTATCTGGTCGCCATCGCGGCCGGCACCGTCACCGCCTCGGTCTGCGTCACGGCCGCCAAGTCCTTCGGCCGGGCCCGGACGAGCACCGATACCGCACTCGTGGCCGCCTGAGCACCCGAAAGCCGCACCGCGCACCCCGTCCACGCTGCACACTCGTATCCACCCCACCAAGGAGAAGAAATGCCGAGTACCACCGTCACCGTCGGTTCCTCGATCGGCCTGCACGCCCGCCCCGCCGCGTTGATCGCCGAGGCCGTTGCCGCGGCAGGCGTCCCGGTCACCCTGGCCCTGCCCGGTGGTGAGCCCGTGGATGCGGGCTCGTCGCTGATGATCATGACCCTCGGCGCCACCTGCGGCACCGAGGTCGTGGTCAGCAGCGATGATCAGCCGACGCTGGACAAGATCGTCGGCATGGTCGCCAGCGATCTCGACGCTTGAGCCGGCAGCCTCGACCGAGCAATGGCGCGGCCCGTCCCGGTGCGGACGGGCCGCGGCACTACTTCCGTGGCCGCTTCTCGCGCACTCGCACCGAGATCCGCACCGGCGAACCGGCGAAACCGAACTCCTCACGCAGCCTGCGCTCCAGGAAGCGGCGGTAGCCCGCCTCCAGGAAGCCGGTGGTGAACAGCACGAACGTCGGCGGACGTGTGGTCGCCTGGGTGGCGAACAGGATGCGCGGCAGCCGCCCGCCGCGCATCGGCGGCGGCGTCGCGGCGACGACTTCCTTGAGCCAGTTGTTCAACCGGCCCGTCGGAATCCGCTTGTCCCAGGATTCCAGCGCCGTCTCCATCGCGGGCACCAGCTTCTGCACCGCGCGGCCGGTGTGCGCGGAGATATTGACCCGCTGCGCCCACGGCACCCGCACCAGCTCGCGGTCGATCTCCTTCTCCAACTGCAAGCGGCGGTCCTCGTCGACCAGATCCCACTTGTTGAACGCCAGCACCAGCGCGCGACCGGAATCGGCGACCAGGCTGATCACCCGCAGGTCCTGTTCGGTGATCGGCTGGGAGGCATCGATCAGCATGATCGCCACCTCGGAGGCCTCCAGCGCCGACTTGGTGCGCAGCGAGGCGTAGAACTCGGTACCGCTGGCGGTGGACACCTTGCGGCGCAAACCCGCGGTATCGACGAACTTCCAGATCTTGCCGCCCAATTCGACCAGGGTGTCGACCGGGTCGACGGTGGTTCCGGCGACGTCGTGCACCACCGACCGTTCGTCGCCTGCCAGCTTGTTCAGCAGGCTCGACTTGCCGACGTTCGGCTTGCCGACCAACGCCACGCGGCGCGGGCCGGTCCCGCCGGTGCCCTCACGCGGGGTTTCCGGCAGCACCTCGAGCACGTCGTCGAGCAGATCGCCGGTGCCGCGGCCATGGGCGGCCGACACCATGCGCGGCTCACCGAGTCCGAGCGACCACAGCGTGGCGGCATCGGCCTCCACCCGCTGATCGTCGACCTTGTTGGCGACCAGGATGACCGGCGTCTTGGACCGGCGCAGCACCTTCACCGCGGCCTCGTCGGTCGCGGTGGCGCCGACGGTGGCGTCGACGACGAGCAGGATCGCGTCGGCGGTGTTCATCGCCAATTCGGCCTGCCTGGCCACCGACTGCTGCAGCCCCTTGGCATCGGGTTCCCAGCCGCCGGTGTCCTGCACCAGGAATCGGCGCCCGGCCCAGTTCGCCTCGTAGGAGACGCGGTCGCGGGTCACGCCGGGAATGTCTTCCACCACGGCCTCTCGGCGGCCGAGGATCCGGTTGACCAGCGTCGACTTGCCGACGTTCGGCCGTCCGACGACGGCGAGTGTCGGCATCGCGATATGTTCGCCCGCCTCCAGGTCACCGTCGAGATCGGTGATCTCCCATTCGGATTCGTCGCTCCATACGCCGTCGCCGGCGAGCACGTCCTCGGTCATTTGGCCTCTCCCGTCGTGCGCACCGAAACCTGCTGCGCGACAACGCGGTACAGCTCGTCGATGACCTCGTCCATGCTCAGTTCGCTGGTGTCGACCAGCACCGCGTCCGCGGCCGGACGCAGCGGGGACACCTTGCGGGTGGAATCGAGGGTGTCGCGGCGCTGCACGTCGGCCAGCACCGCGGCGTAGTCGTCACCCCGGCCCTCGGCGATGTTCTGCTGATTGCGCCGCTGGGCCCGCGCCTCGGCGGAAGCGGTCAGATAGATCTTGGCGTCGGCGTCGGTCAGCACGACGGTGCCGATATCGCGGCCCTCGACCACGATCCGGCCGGCCGATACCGCGATCTCACGCTGCAGGGCGACCAGTGCCTCGCGCACCTCGGGCACCGCCGACACCGCCGACACCGCCTTGGTGACCGCGTCGCCGCGGATCTCCGCGGAGACGTCGGCGCCGTCGAGCTGGATCAGCTCATGGCTGGGGTCGGTGCCGATGGTCAGCGGCAGGTCCACCACCGCGGCCGCGATGGCGGCCGGATCGCCGAGGTCGACGCCCGCACGCAGCACGCGCAGCGTCGCCACCCGGTACATGGCGCCGGTGTCGAGATAGCGGGCGCCCAGACGTGCGGCGAGCCGGCGCGACACGCTGGACTTGCCGGTCCCCGACGGCCCGTCCATCGCCACCACCAGCGACGAGGACCCCGACAGCTGTTCGGGCACCTCGACCGCGCTGTCCACACTGTTCACAACGACACCGCCTCGTAGAGTTTGCCGATTTCATCGCGACCCAGCACCCGGAGGGTGCCCGGTCGTTGATCGCCCAGCGCCACCGGGCCGATATCGGTGCGCACCAGCCGCGTCACCGGATGGCCGACCGCGTCCAGCAGCCGGCGCACGATGTGCTTGCGCCCTTCGTGCAACACGATCTTGACCAGCGAACGTCCCTCGCCGATATCGAGCACCTGGAAGCGGTCGACCTTGGCGGGGCCGTCCTCCAGTTCGACGCCGTCGCGCAGCTGCTTGCCGACCGCGCGATGCACCTCACCGTTGACGGTGGCCAGGTAGGTCTTGGACACCTCGAACGAGGGATGCATCAGCCGGTGCGCCAGATCGCCGTCGTTGGTGAGCAGCAGCAGGCCCTCGGTGTCGGCGTCCAGGCGTCCGACGTGGAACAACCGCTGCCCGGCCGCGATGCGTTCGGCGACGATATCGCCCACGCAGGGCCTGCCCAGATCGTCCGACATCGTCGACTGCCAGCCCTTGGGCTTGTTCAGCGCCAGGTGCACCAGCTCCTCGCGCACCACCACGCGGGTGCCGTCCACCCGGATCACGGCGTGCTGCGGGTCGATGCGCAGGCCCTGCTCGCGCACGATCATGCCGTCGACCTCGACGCGACCCTGCGCGATCATGTCCTCGGCGGCGCGCCGGGACGCGACCCCGGCCTTGGCCAGCACCTTCTGCAAACGCTCGCCCTCACCCCAAGGCAGTTTGGTGTGCGCGCCCGGAGCCGGCTCGACGTGCTGGCGCTTGGCGGGCTTGGCATTGCTCAGCTGCGGCGTCGAGGCGGTCTGACGCTGCGGCTTGGCGGATTTGTTCTTGCGGGGCGGCTGCGCGCGGTCGGGCCTGCG
This sequence comes from Nocardia cyriacigeorgica, assembly GCF_010858045.1. Taxonomy (GTDB): domain Bacteria; phylum Actinomycetota; class Actinomycetes; order Mycobacteriales; family Mycobacteriaceae; genus Nocardia; species Nocardia cyriacigeorgica_E. Next base: position 21,139 of record NZ_JAAGVC010000007.1, on the reverse strand, counting down.
GGCCGCGCCCTGCGCGCCGCGCTGCGACGGGGCCGCGGAGCCGCCGCGCTGGGCGCCTGCCGATCCACTGGTGCCGCGCCGGGGGTCCGCACCCGTCGCGGCGCCCCGCGGGGTGACCCCGCGCTGGGCCGCACGCGCATCACGGGAGCCGATCGGGCGGCCACCCCTCGGGTGCTGGTCGTTACGTTTCCTACGGTCCGGTGTGCCATCTCGGCGAGCGGGTGTATTCACGTTGTCCTGTCAATCCTCGGTGCCGAGGTCCAGATCGTCCTCGGCGGGTTTCTTCAGCCTGGTGTAGCGGGGGTCCGTCTCCAGGCTCTCGTTGATCTCATCGATCAGGTCGACGCCCGGTAGCAGGGGCGCCAGTGGTGGCAGATCGCTCAGTGACGCCAGCCCGACCCGTTCCAGGAACAGTTCGGTCGTGCGGTAGAGCGTCCCGTTGGTCTCCGGGTCGACGCCTGCTTCGGCGATCAACCCTCTGGCCAGCAGGGTGCGCATGACGCCGTCGACGTTCACGCCGCGCACCGCGCTGACCCTGGTCCGGGTCACCGGCTGGCGGTATGCCACCACCGCCAGCGTTTCCAAGGCGGCCCTGGTCAGTTTCGACCGGGCGCCGTCGAGCAGCAGCCGTTCGACATACGGTGCGTACTCGCTGCGAGTATAGAAGCGCCACCCGTCACCGGCGAAACGCAGATCGATCCCGGAGCGCCGCGCCGACAGCTCGGCCGACATCTCGCGCAGGGTGCGCTCGACCCGCTCGGCACTGTCGTCGAGGGCCGCTGCCAGCTGTTCTACCGGGGCGGGAGTGTCGACGATGAGCAGAATCGCCTCGAGCGCCGAGCGGAATTCGTCGTCGTCGAGGGGTTCGGGGGTGAACTCTGCCACTGCCTCGGTCATCCGTAGTCCTCTTCGATGGTCACCACGTTATCTGCTTGCCCGTCCTCGGGTTGATCGCCGATCCAGCTCACCGCCAGCGGGCCGAGCGGATCGGGCTGATCGAACTCGATGCTCTTGCCGCGATAGAGCTCCAGCAAGGCGAGGAAGCGCGCGACGATTTCGATCGGCGCACCGCAGTCGGCGACCAGTTCGGCGAAGGTCGTCCACCCGCCCGCACCGCGCTCCTCGAGACGTTCGAGCACGATCGCGGCCTGTTCGGCGACCGAGACGGCGTGCGCGTGCAAATGGTCGAGACCCACCGTCGGCACGGGCCGCGGCCGGAACGCCGCCGCCGCGATCTCGGCGAACCCGGCGGCGTCCACACCGAGGGTCACCTCTGGCAGCAGATCGGTGAAGCGGTCCTCGAGCCCCACGGCGCGCGGGTACCGGCGCAGCGCCGCCGCCTCCAGCTCCCCGAGCAGTTCGGCGACCTGCTTGAAGGCCCGGTACTGCAGCAGCCGGGCGAAGAGCAGGTCGCGCGCCTCGAGCAGTTCCAGATCCTCGGCGTCGGTCATCTCCCCCGACGGCAGCAGCCGCGCCGCCTTCAGATCCAGCAGGGTGGCGGCCACCACCAGGAACTCGGTGGTCTGATCGAGGATCTTGTCCGCACGCAGCCCCGACTGCTCGGCCAGGTCCGCCGTCAACGCCTTGGTGTAGGCGATGAACTCGTCGGTCACCTTGTGCAACGCCACCTCGGTGACGTCGAGACGACGCTGACTGATCAGGGTCAGCAGCAGATCGAAGGGGCCCTCGAAGTTGCTCAGCCGCAGATGGAATCCGGACGGGCGCTCGGGCTCGGTGCCTGTGGCCGACCCGGGCTCGGCGCCCACGGTCGAGCCGGGCTCCGAGCCCGCATTCGAGCCAGGTTCGGTGCCCGCACTCGAGCCGGGCTCGGTGCTCACAGCCGAGCCGGGTTCGCTGCTCGCGGTCGAATCGGTGGAGCCTGGGTTATCGGTGCTGGTCGACAGTGCTGGCTCGGACGCTCCGGTCACCGGCCGGACCGGTGGATGACTTCCCGCGCCATCGCCCGATAGGCTTCCGCGCCACCGGATTTCGGGGCCCACGTGGTGATCGGCTCGCCCGCGACGCTGGCATCGGGGAAGCGCACGGTGCGCGAGATCGCGGTGTCGTACACCAGATCCCCGAACACCTCCACCACGCGGGACATGACCTGCCGCGAATGGAGCAGTCGCGCATCGAACATGGTGACGACGATGCCGTAGAGGCTCAGACGCGGATTGAGCCGATCGCGCACCTTCTCCACGGTGTCGTTGAGCAGGGCGAGCCCGCGCAGCGAGAAGTACTCACATTCCATCGGGATGATCACACCGTCGGAGCAGGCCAGCGCGTTCACCGTGAGCAGTCCGAGCGAGGGCTGGCAGTCGATGAGGATGTAGTCGTAGCGCGAGCGCACCGATTCCAGGGCCCGCCCGAGGGTCTGCTCCCGGCCGACCTCGTTGACCAGCTGGATCTCCGCCGCCGACAGATCGATATTGCTCGGCAGCAGATCCATGTTCTCGACCCTGGTCTGCATCAGCACGTCGTCGATGGAGACCTTCGAACCGACCAGCAGGTTGTGCACGGTGAGGTCGAGGTCGTGGTGGGCCACGCCGAGCCCGGCCGAGAGCGCGCCCTGCGGATCGAGATCGACCAGCAGCACCTTGCGCCCGTATTCGGCCAGCGCCGCACCGAGATTGATGGTGGAGGTGGTCTTGCCGACCCCGCCCTTCTGATTGCACATGGCGATGATCAGGGCCTCACCGCCGGGTGCCACGGCGGGCGGTTCGGGAACCAGACGCAACGGACGTCCGGTGGGGCCGAGCTCGACATCGTCGGGCACCGGCGCCGCTTCCACGGCGTTTCCCCACACCGAGGGGGTTCCGGTGTCGGCGTCGAGTCCCGCGCCGGCGTCCGTAAGCGGCTCCGTCCCAGCACCCATCGGCGGCTCTGCCGCTCCGGCTGTCGTCACGATCCGCTGCTCCTTATACGTTCCTGCCCGTTCCCCGCCGAGCGTAGCGAGGCCGATCAGTGCACGACCTCACTTTCGGATGGTCCAGCTCTCGGTAGACGCTACCGCTAGTTCGTCCCCGAGTGCCGCGAGTCCGACCGGCGTGTTCGCGACGCCACGCCGCGTCACGGATAACAAAACGCTACCTGTTCGTTGTCATTGCCATTGCGGAGCACTGTCGAACCGGTGACCTTTCCCGCCGGACCGGCCCTCGGCGCCTGGTCGAAGCCGCCAGGAGCGGGTGAATCCGGCGGCGCTCATGTCGCGCGCGGATGGGCAGTCGCCCAGACCTCGCGCAGGGTCTTGACGGTCACCAGGGTGTAGATCTGCGTGGTGGTGACCGAGGCGTGGCCGAGTAGTTCTTGGACAACGCGCACGTCGGCGCCGCCGTCGAGCAGATGCGTGGCAAACGAATGCCGCAGCGTGTGCGGGGAGACGCTGGCACCGATCCCCGAACGTTCGGCCGCGCTCTGCAATACCTGCCACGCGCTCTGCCGCGACAGCCGCCCACCGCGTGCGTTCAGGAACAACGCACCCGCGTTGCCGCGCCCACGCGCCGCGAGCACCGGACGCCCACGCACCAGATAGGCATCCACGGCCGCCAGCGCCGGACGCCCGATCGGCACGATGCGCTGTTTACCGCCCTTACCGCGCAACACCACCGCACGCTCGGGCATATCGAGATCGTCGACATCGAGCCCGACCATCTCCGAGATCCGGGCCCCGGTGGAATACAACAGTTCCAGCAGCGCCCGGTCCCGCAGTCCGCGCGCCACCCCCTCACCGCTGGTGCCGCAATCACCGCCCGCCGCTTCCAGCAGCTTCAGCACCTCGTCATAGGGCAACGCCTTGGGCAGCCTGCGCCCAGGGGCCGGCGGTTTCACCGCATGCGCCACGTCGGTGCTGGTCATGCCCTCGGCGGTGGCGAACCGGTGCAGGCCACGGACGGCGATCAGCGCCCGGGCCACCGATCCCGCAGCCAGCGGCGGATGCCCGGCGCCGCCGGAACGCAGCGCCATGGCGAACTCGGCGACATCGCCTTCCGCGACGGCGTCGAGATCGCCGATGCCGCGACCGGCCAGGAAGGCCCGGTACCGCTCCAGATCACGCCGATAGGCGGACAGGGTGTTGCGTGCGGCGCCCCGCTCGACGGCCAGATGGTCGAGGTAGGCGTCCACCTCCCGCACCGTGGCGGCCCGTCAGTCCTGCGCCCGGCGTGCTTGCCTGCCCAGCAGCGCCGTCGGCTGCCCGGGCCATGGCACGTCCGCCGGGCGCGGGGCCAGTCCCTGCGCCCGTGCCGCCGACACCGCGAGCACACCGGCCACGGCGGTGGCGTTGACGATCTCGCCGGCCAGCGCGGCCCGCACCGCCTGCTCCAGCGGCATCCGCACCAACTCCAGATCGGCTTCCTCGTGCTCGGGTTCGGGGCGCTCGGTGTCATAGAGCCCACGGGCCAGATACACCCGCAGCGCCTCGTCGGTGAAACCCGGCGACAACGCCACATCCACCAGTACCGACCACTCGCGTGCGGCCAGGCCCGTCTCCTCGGCCAACTCACGTTTGGCCGCTTCGAGCGGGTCCTCGCCGTCGATGTCGAGCAACCCGGCGGGAAGTTCGAGCAGCCGGATGCCCAGCGGATGACGGTACTGGCGGATCAGCACGATGTTGTCGTCGTCGTCCAGCGCGGCCACGGCGACGGCGCCGTGATGCTCGACCACTTCCCGTTCGACGACCCGGCCGTCCGGCATGGCCACCTGATCCAGCCGCAACGCCAGGATCGCGCCGGAATACACCGTCCGGCTGGACACGGTCTCGAAGTCGTGGCTACCCGGCACGGTGGAATTGTCGCTCATCTACGAGGCCTGATCACCCGCATTGGCCAATTCCTCACCGGGAATGTCGACCGGAAGCCGTTCGGCCGCCTTGTATTTCAAGGCTGCCGCGATCAGCGCCGCGAACAGCGGATGCGGCCGGGTCGGGCGCGACTTGAGTTCGGGATGGGCCTGGGTGGCGACGAAGAACGGGTGCTTGTCGGCGGGCAGCTCGACGAACTCGACCAAATGCCCGTCGGGTGAGGTGCCGCTGAACTTCAGCCCGCTCTTGGCAATCTTGTCGCGGTAGGCGTTGTTCACCTCGTAGCGATGACGGTGCCGCTCGGAGACCTCGGTGGTGCCGTAGGCCTGCGCCACCACCGAACCCTTTGCCAGCACCGCCGGGTAGGCGCCCAGGCGCATGGTGCCGCCCAGATCGGCTTCCCCGGCCACGGCCTGCTCCTGGTCGGCCATGGTGGAGATGACCGGGTGGGTGGTGTCGGGCTCGAACTCGGCGGAGTTGGCGTCGGTGAGCCCCACCGACCGCGCCGCCTCGATCACCATGCACTGCAAGCCGAGGCACAACCCGAGCAGCGGCAGTCCGCGGGTGCGGGCGTAGCGAATGGCGCCGACCTTGCCCTCGATCCCGCGGATGCCGAAGCCGCCGGGGATCAGCACCGCGTCCACGTCACGCAGCGCGGCCTGCGCTCCGGCCGGGGTCTCACAGTCGTCGGACTGCACCCAGCGGATCTGCACCTTGGCCCGCGAGGCGAATCCGCCCGCGCGCAGCGCCTCGGTGACCGACAGGTAGGCATCGGGCAGATCGACGTACTTGCCGACCAGCGCGACCTCAACGGTTTCGCGCGGGGAATGCACCCGGTCGAGCAGATCGCCCCACACCGTCCAGTCCACATCGCGGAACGGCAGACCGAGCTTGCGCACCACATAGGCGTCCAGGCCCTCGCGGTGCAGCACCTTCGGGATGTCGTAGATCGAGGGGGCGTCCGGGGTGGAGATGCAGGCGTCGACCTCGACGTCGCACATCAGCGCGATCTTGCTCTTGAGCGACTGCGGGACCTCGCGGTCGCAGCGCAGGATCAGCGCGTCGGGCTGGATACCGATATTGCGCAGCGCGGCCACCGAATGCTGGGTGGGCTTGGTCTTGAGTTCCCCCGACGGCGCCAGGTACGGCACCAGCGAGACGTGCAGGAAGAAGACGTTGTCGCGGCCGACGTCGTGGCGGATCTGCCGAGCGGCTTCCAGGAACGGCTGCGATTCGATGTCGCCGACGGTGCCACCGATCTCGGTGATCACCACATCCGGTTCCTGACCTTGCAGGTCCGGGCCGCGCATGGCCAGGATGCGCGCCTTGATCTCGTCGGTGATGTGCGGGATCACCTGCACCGTGTCGCCGAGGTATTCGCCGCGGCGCTCCTTGGCGATGACCGACGAATAGATCTGCCCTGTCGTCACATTCGCGTCCCTGGACAGATCCCGGTCCAGGAAGCGTTCGTAGTGTCCGACGTCGAGGTCGGTTTCGGCACCGTCCTCGGTCACGAACACCTCTCCGTGCTGGAACGGATTCATGGTGCCCGGATCGACGTTCAAGTACGGGTCGAGCTTCTGCATCGTGACCCGCAGTCCCCGCGCGGTCAGCAGTTGACCGAGGCTGGAGGCGGTAAGACCCTTACCGAGTGAGGAGGCGACACCACCGCTGACGAAGATGTGTTTGGTGGCAGTTCGCGCCTGAATCCGTGTTTGACCCACGGGTCTTCACGGTAACACGAAACCCCCGGTCCTCTGTACGCCACGCCCGGTTTGCCACCCGATCGCTCGCACTCGCTCATACCACCCTCTTGCCGCTGCGACCCAGCTCACGCCCTGCCCCATCTCGGCATGGCCCGGATGCTGCCGACAGCACGGGTGGTCGTGCCGTCGTTCGGATCGTCTCGGCTTCGGGAGGTATGACCATTCTCAGCCCACGATGATGCTCCACTTTCCGAACTGTCCGGGAGGGAAGTCCTTCAGGTTCACGTAGTCACCGGCGGTATCGAGCTCGCCGGAGGCGCCGGCCCCCTGGAGATGCGAATCGGAATGACCGCTGTTGTAGAAAAAGAGCCGATCATCGTCGACGGAAACAACGTGGGTCCAATGCCCGAATTGCCCGGGAGGAAAGTCCTTCAGGTTGACATAGTCGCCAGAGCTAGCTATCTCACCGGACGCAGCCCACGGTTGCTGGTACCCGTTGTAGAAGAAGAGCCGGTTGCCACCGGCGGGCGCGATCATCCACCACGGGCCGAAGTGCCCCGCCGGGAAATCCATCAGGTTGACATACTCACCCGAGTCGTCGATCTCGGCGGTGACAGCTCCCCGAGTCTGAACGTTGTAGAAGAAGAGTCTGTTCCGGCCAACCGGAACGATGTGGGTCCACTTTCCGAATTTTCCGGGTGGGAAGTCCTTCAGGTTGACGTAGTCGCCGGTGGCATCGAGTTTCCCGACCGCGCCGGCCCCGGTAACCGCTGTGTAGAAAAAGAGCCGGCCATCGCCCAGCGGCACCACCGCCCACTGACCGAATTGTCCCGCGGGAAAGTCTCTCAGGTTGACATAGTTACCCGCGGCATCGATCTCTCCCGAAGCGGACTGTGTCGTTTGATAGTTGTGGAAGAAGAGCCGCTGACCGTCGGCGGGCACAATAAAGTGCCACTGTCCGAATTGACCGGCTGGATAGTCCTTCAGGTTGACGTAGTTACCCGAGGCATCCAGTTTCCCTGATGCGGCAGCTCCGGAGTGACTGTAGAAGAACATGACGACCCCTTCTTCGATGGTGTAAATCGCCACTGCTGTTCGATTCGGTCCAGCCAGATCGGTCGCGATTGGCGCCGCAAGCTCGCCCGGAGGTAGCAAGCCTCTTCGGCGACGCCACCAGGAGCCATGACCTCCGCACTGCCATCGAACCCGCCATGGCCCGTCCGGTCAATGGGCAGTCAGACCGGGGCATGGCGAGCATGGACAGTCCCGGGACCTGTAGCCGCCGATACAGTCGGTGACCTGCTCGGGCAGGTCAACCGGGTGGCGCTCAGCCCGGCAGGGCGGCGAGGGTCAGGGAGGTCGCGGTGGGGCCGGTGCCGTAGCGGCCGGTGCGCCCGGCCAGTTGCTCGGACAGGGCAAGGGCGGTGGTGACGCGGCCGAGTTCGCGGTCGAGGTTGTCGACGGTGGTGACGGCGGCGGCGAGGGGGGCGTCGTCGCGGACGACGGCGAGCGGGCCCGCGCCTTCGGCGGAGCCCGGGCGACCGGCCAGGACCACGCCCGCGCCGCGAGCACGCAGAGCGCCGGCGAAGCGGGCGGTGTTGGCGCCGCGGCTGTTCTCCCCGGCCTTCGAGCCGTCACCGGTGACGACGACGGCCAGCTGGGCCGGCTGCACGGGGGTGTCGCCGTAGGCCAGGAATCCGCCGCCGCGCAGCGTCTCCAGGGCCAGGCCCAGTTCCTGCGGCGTGCTGCGCGGCTGCCCCGACGCCGGATCGAGCAGCAGCACCAGGCCGAGCAGATCGCCGGCCAGGCTGCCCTGGTCGACGGCACCGGTGCGCAGTTCGGCGCCCGCCGGGATGACATTGGTGAGAGTCGAACGCATCCGGTCGCCCTCGGTGGCGTCGACGAACGCCTCGGTGAACGCGATCCGCCCGGTGACGGCGGCGCCCGCGGTCTGCAACGCGGCCACGACACCGTCCACATCGCCGGGATCGGCGTCGGGGGTGGTGAACACCACGACGCTGCGGTCGGCGAGGGTGCCGCCGAGCAGCCGCGGCGCGGAATGGGCGATGAAGGCATCGGCGCCGTTCATCTGCCCGGTCAAGCGTTGATTCTCTGCGGTGAGGGTATCGACCTGGGCGCGTAGATCGTCCTTGTCGCTGCGCAGACCCGACAGCAGGTCCGAGGCCAGGGTCTGTGATCCGAGCACCACGCCAAGGGCGAGCGCGAGGAAGATCGCCGCGATCGAAATCGCGTGCTGGCGAAGCGAGATCACGCCGCCGTCCCACCCCGTAGGTCACGCGCCCAGAGCACGAACCGGTTCCAGGTGTCGGCGCCCCAATCCAGCATCTCGGTGCCGGAATTCGAGGCCAGCACCACCACGATCACCGCGATCAGCGCGGCCAGCACCACCAGCGCGATCGCGGTGCCGGACACTCGGTTGCGGTACAGGGTGGCCACCGCGGTGGCGTCCATCAGCGTCGAACCGATCTTGAGCCGCGTCAGGAAGGTCGCCGGGTTGCTGTCGCGGCGTCCGCGGTCGAAGAATTCGTCGAGCGAGGCGGCGGCTCCGGCGGTGACGATCAGCGCCGCACCATGGTGGTGGGCCAGCAGCAACGCCAGATCCGTCGGTGCACCGGAGGACGGGAACGTCGTCGCGCCGATGCCCAGATCCTGGATGCGTTCCAGTCCCTTGGCGTGGCCGTCGGTGTCGGCGGGCAGGATCACCTCCGCACCGGATTTCAATGTGGCGGTGGTGATCTCGTCCGGGTCGCCGACGATCAGGTCCGGGCGGTAGCCGCCTTTGGTCAGGGTGTCGGCGCCGCGCCCGACGCCGACCATGATCGGCGCGTACTCCTTGATGAACGGCTTGAGCTTCTTCAGATCCTCCGCGTGCCCCGGACCGTCGCCGACGACGACCACATGCCTGCCGCGCATCTCCAGTTCCAGATCCGGCACGCCGATCCCATCGATGAGCAGCGCCGATTCGGTGCGCACGAATTCGATGGTGTTGCCTGCGAAGGCTTCCAGATGATCGGCGAGGCCGTTGCGGGCCTCGATCATCCGTTCCGCGATGGCGGCCTCGGTGAGTTCGATGGCCTCGACGAGGACTTCCGGCTCCTTCTTGGTGAGCCGGTCGGCGTAGACGACGCCACCGTCGATGCGGATCTTGGCGCCGTCCTTGATCTTGCTGAACGCATCCGAGCTCACCGTGTCCAGCAACAGGATGTCGTTGGCCACCAGCACTTCCGGGCCGAGGTTCGGGTAGCGGCCCGAGATCGACGGCGAGGTGTTGATCACCGCGACCACGCCCGCTTCGACGAGACGGTCAGCGGTGAGCCGATCCAGGTCCATTTCGTCGAGCACGACGATGTCGCCGGGACCGACCCGTTTGAGCAGACGCCGGGTGTTGCGGTCCACGCGGGCTATTCCGGTGCGACCGGGCAGCGTCTCGGTGTTCTTCGACAACAGCGCCAGCATCTTCATGACGCCGATGATGGCCGCAAACCCTCAACCATTGGTGGAGGCGCGCCGCACCTGTTACCACATTCGTCACTGTGATACCACTGCGCACCTCCCGCCACCGGCGAGTCCCCACGCAATCGGCCCGCAACCCCGGACGTGTCTGCCCGGCGAAACGCCGCTGGCCACGTAGGGTACCCGGGTGAGCACCGCGCACCTGGTCATCGCCGCGCTCGCGGGCATCGTCGTCATCGTCGCCGCGATCACCTGGCTGAAGATTCATCCGTTCATCGCACTCACCGTCGGTGCCATCGGTGTCGGCATCGGTGCCGGGTCCGGCGCCGCCGACACCGTCGACAGTTTCGTCTCCGGATTCGGCTCGACGATGGGCAGTGTCGGCATCCTGATCGGCTTCGGCGCCATGTTCGGCAAACTGCTGGCAGACTCCGGTGGCGCCACCCGCGTGGTCGACACGTTGCTCAAACTGTCCGGCCCGAAACTGATGCCGTGGACGATGGGTCTGGTCGGTGCCGTCATCGGTCTGCCGATGTTCTTCGAAATCGGCGTCGTGCTGTTGATGCCGGTGATCATCCTGGTGGCCCGCCACTCCGGACTTCCGTTGATGCGCATCGCCATCCCCACGCTGGCGGGCCTGTCGGCCATGCACGGACTTGTGCCGCCGCATCCAGGTCCGCTCGTCGCCGTCGACGCTCTCGACGCCAACCTCGGTCTCACCCTGGCGTTCGGTGTGCTCGTCGCGATCCCGACGGTCGTGGTCGCCGGCCCGCTGTTCGGGACGCTGGCGGCCCGCTGGGTCGATGTTCCGGTCCCGGAGCTGTTCACCGACGAGGACGACAACGACGCCGACGACACGAAGCCCCAGCCACCCTTCCTGGTCGCCATCGGCACCATCCTGCTGCCGGTGCTGCTCATGCTCGGCAAGACCCTCGCCGACGTGATCGCGCCCGAATCCACCTCCGCGGCGAAGACCGTCCTCGACTTCCTCGGCACACCCGTCGTCGCCCTCGGCATCGGCCTGCTGGCCGGCATCGTGCTGCTCGGCTCCACCGCCCGGATGAGCCGCGACGACATCTCCGCGACGATGAACAGTTCGCTACCGCCGATCGCGGGCATCCTGCTGATCGTCGGCGCCGGTGGTGGTTTCAAGCAGGTGCTCGTCGATACCGGCATCGCCGACCTGATCGCCGACGCCATCCAGGACAGCAGCTTGCCGGTGCTGTTCCTGGCCTGGCTGGTCGCGGTGCTCATCCGGGTCGCGACCGGATCGGCTACCGTCGCCACGGTCACCGCTTCCGGAATTCTGGCGCCGGTGGCCGCCGACCTGTCCAACACCCACGTCTCGCTGATGGTGCTGGCGATCGGATCCGGTTCGCTGTTCCTGTCTCATGTCAACGACGCCGGATTCTGGCTGGTGAAAGAGTTTCTCGGGCTGACAGTTGCGCAAAACCTCAAATCGTGGACGGTGATGGAATGCCTGATATCGGTATGCGGTCTGGCCGGAGTGCTGGCGTTGAGCGTGGTCGTGTGACGCCGGTCCTGGTCGTCATGGGTGTGTCGGGGTCCGGTAAGTCGACCGTGGCCCGGCTGCTGGCGGAGAAGCTGGGCTGGGACATGCTCGAGGGCGACGATCTGCACCCCGAGACCAATGTCGCCAAGATGGCCTCGGGCACCCCGCTCACCGATGCCGACCGCTGGCCGTGGCTGCGCCGCATCGCCGACTGGATCGACACCCGCCAGTCCGCCCGCCGCCCCGGCATCGTCACCTGTTCGGCGCTCAAACGCAGCTACCGAGACGTCCTGCGCCGCGACGGCGTGATCTTCGTGCACCTGACCGGCAGCACCGAGCAGATCCGCGATCGCATCGGCCACCGCGCCGGCCACTTCATGCCCGCATCGCTACTGCAATCCCAAGTCGACACCTTGGAACCGCTGGAACCCGACGAGAACGGCATCGTCGTCGAAATCGGGCGCCCGCCTGCCGAAGAGGTCGCCGAGGTGATCTCGCAGTTGCCGCCCGGAAACTGACACCACCTGCCCGCAATTATCCGGGGTGCGCCTTTCGCAATGCCCGGGACTACCCGTATTCTCCGGGTCACAGATATCCGAAGAGGAGACGTCATGGCCAGCACCACCGTCGATACCGTCATCGCCGCACCGCGGGAGACCGTGTACCGGCTGTTCGCCGACCGCGAGAGCATCAGCCCCTACCTGCCCGTCCAGCTCAAGCTGGTCAAGCCGGGCACGACCGAACGCGAAGGTGTCGGCGCGCAGCATCACGTCGGGCTCGGGCCGGTCGGCGTCACCGAGGAGATCACCGCGCTGGTGCCCGGCGAGCGGATGGAATACAAGATCGTCAAGGGCGCGCCGGTCAAGCGGCACGTCGGCATCGTCACCTTCGCCGACGCCCCCGGCGGCACCCGCGTCACTTACACCATGGAGTCCGAGCCGTCGCTGCCCGTGCCCGCCAAGGTGCTGGAGGCCGGCCTGAAAGTGCTGATCTCCCAGTTCATCAACGGAGCGAAGAAGGCCGTGCGCTGAGCTGACCTTCCGACAACGGCCGCGCCCGGAGTGCACCGGGCGCGGCCGTTGCGCATCGATGGGGTCTGGATCGGCTCGACGGGCCGGCCCGGATTCCACGTGCCGATCACGCACCGGCATCGGCCGGGTTTCGGTTCCCGCGCCTGCTCAGCGCGCGGTGGCCCGCTCGGACCGCGCGATCTGCAAGAGTTCTTCGGCGTGCGCACGCCCGGTTTCGGTGTCGTCGAGGCCTGCGAGCATGCGGGCCAATTCGATCACCCGCTCGTCGTTGGTCAGGGCCCGCACGCCGGAATTCACCGCACCCGCACCGTCATCGGATTTGTTGACCACCAGATGCGTATCGGCGAAGGCCGCGACCTGCGGCAGATGGGTCACCACGATCACCTGATGGGTGCGCGCCAAACGGGCAAGCCTGCGCCCGATCTCCACCGCCGCCCGGCCGCCGACGCCGGCGTCGACCTCGTCGAACACCATCGTCGCGCCGTGCTCACTGCCGGCGAGCACCACTTCCAGCGCCAGCATCACCCGGGAGAGCTCACCGCCCGAAGCGCTCTTACTCAGCGGCAGCGACTGCGCACCCGAATGGGCCGACAGCCGGAACTCGACCTCGTCCACACCCGTCGACCCGGCGTGCAGCTCGGTCTCCCCGATGGTCAACGGGGCCGAATCCTGCGGGGCCGCAGGCACCGGCCGCACCACCACCTCGAGCCGCGCCTTACCCATCGCGAGCCCGCCCAGCTCGGCACTCACCGCCTCGGCGAGCTTGCCCGCCGCCTTGGTCCGCGCCGCTGTCAGCTTGCTGGCCGCCGCGCGCACCTTGTCCGCGGCCACCTCGACCTCTTTGGCCAGCGAGGCGAGGGTCTCCTCGGAAACGTCCAGTGATTCCAGCCGGGCCCGCGATTCCTCGGCCCAGGCGATCACCCCGTCGATATCGGGAGCGTATTTGCGGGTGAGCGTTTTGAGTTCGGCCTGGCGGGTGAGCATCGAATCCAGGGCGCCCGGATCGGACGGTAGATCCGACAGGTAGCCGCTCAGTTCGGTGGTCAGGTCGACCACCACCGCGATCGCCTCACCCAGCCGGGGCGCCAAGGCCGCCAAGGCCGGATCCTCGGCCGATTCGAGCCGAGATCGGGCGGTGCCCAGCGCATCCAGCGCGCCGGAGTTGGTCTCGGGGCTGTCGGCCGGGCCGGCCAGCGCATCGTGTGCGGTGGAAGCGGCCTCGCGCAAGGAATCCAGATCGCTGAGCCTGCGGATCTCGGCGACCAGGCGTTCGTCCTCGCCCGGCTCCGGTGCGATGCCGTCGATCTCGGCCAGCGAGTGCTTGAGCCGGTCGGCCTCCAACGCGAGTTCGCGGCTGCGCGCGGTGCGTTCGAGCAGTTCGGTGCGCGCATCCAGCCAGGCCCGGCGATGCTGCTGGTACTTGCGCAGCAGCGGTCCGACGGTGTCGGCGGCGAATTGATCCAGCGCGCTCAGCTGCTGATCCGGCCGCTGCAACCGCAGCTGGTCGTTCTGCCCGTGCACCGTCAGTAGCGGGGCCGTGAAATCCGACAGCACCGAGGCCGGAACGCCGCGCCCGCCCAGATGCGCACGCGAACGCCCATCGCTGCCGACGGTGCGGATGGCGATCACGCTGCCGTCGTCGTCACGTTCGGCGGCAGCGGCCTCCAGCACCTCGGCCACTTCGGCGCGCGCCGCCTCGTTCACCTCGTCGATGGTGAACCGGCCCTCCACCACCGCACGGGACGCGCCCAACCGCACCCGCCCGGCATCCGCGCGCGCACCACTCAGCAGATGCAAACTGGTGACGACCATCGTCTTTCCGGCGCCGGTCTCACCGGTCAGGACCGTCAGACCCTCATGGAATTGCGCGGTCGCCGTGGAGATGACGCCGAGTCCGTCAATCCTGATCTCTGTCAGCACGTGTGCTCTCCGTTCGCCGTCGGCCACGCCAGCCTGTCACGGGCAATTGGAATTTGCGCACCATCCGGTCGGCGAACGGCGCGGAATCCAACCGCACCCACTGCACCGGTTCGGCGCCGCGGACCGCTTCCACTCGACCACCCCTCGGCAGGGCGAGGGTGCGCCTGCCATCCAGGAAAACTATCGCATCGTGGCCCGTCGCAACGGATTCGACCGCGATCCGGGAATCCGGGCTGGTCACCAGCGGACGGGCGAACAGGGCGTGCGCATTACTGGGAATGACCAGCAGCGCTTCCAGCTCCGGCCACACCACCGGCCCGCCGGCGGAAAACGCATAAGCCGTGGACCCGGTGGGCGTGGCGATCAGGATGCCGTCGCAACCGAACGCCGACACCGGCCTGCCGTCCACCTCGAGCACCACTTCCAGCACACCCATCCTGGCGGCGTTCTCGATGCTGGCTTCGTTGAGCGCCCAACCGCTTTCGACCACCTCGTCGTCGACGCGGACCGAGACATCGATCGTCATCCGCTGCTCGACCCGATAGTCGCGGCGCACCACCTGCGCCAGCGCCTCGTCCAGATGTTCGGCCTCGGCTTCGGTCAGGAAACCGATGCGGCCCAGATTGATTCCCAGCACCGGCACCGACGCTGTCCGCGCCAGTTCCGCCCCGCGCAGAAACGTGCCGTCACCGCCGAGGGCCAGCACCATTTCACAGCCGAGGGCGGCATCCGGCTTGTGTTCGACGACGCGCACCGGATAGCCGCCGCCTGCGCTCGAATCCGCCTCGAATCTGGTGCTGTAGGCCTCGTCGGCCAGCACCCGCAGCCCGATGCCAGCGTCGGCGAGGATCTTCGCCACCCGATGCGAGGTCTCGATGATCTCGGCCCGCCCCGGATGCGAGACCAGCAGGATCTCCCGGCCGGCGGCCTCGCCCGTCAGCGCGTTCACTGTGGACCCTCCTCAACCGCGCGTTCGACCAGGGCCGCGACCGCCGCGACGTCGTAGTCGAACGGTCCGTCGTTGCGCAACCACAGGAAGTATTCGACATTTCCCGACGGCCCCGGCAGTGGGCTGGCCACCGCCGCCAGGGTGCGCAGACCCAGTTCGGCCGCGGCCGAGGCCACCGTGCGGACCGCTTCGGCGCGCAGCGCCGGATCACGCACCACACCGCCGGAGCCTACTCTTTCCTTGCCCACCTCGAATTGCGGCTTCACCATCGGCAGTAGGTCGGCACCGGGTGCCGCGCAGGCGGCCAGTGCGGGCAGCACCAGCGCGAGCGAGATGAACGACAGGTCGGTCACCACCAGTTCCACCGGGCCGCCGATAACCTCGGGGGTCAACGTGCGGACATTGGTGCGGTCCAGCACGCGCACCCGTTCGTCGTTCTGCAATCGCCACACCAGCTGGCCGTAGCCGACATCGGCGGCGACCACTTCACTAGCCTGCCGCGACAGCAGCACATCGGTGAATCCCCCGGTGGACGCGCCGGCATCCAGGCAACGTTTCCCGGCGACACGCAAACCGCCCGGTTCGAACGCCTCCAGCGCTCCCAGGAGTTTGTGCGCGCCACGCGACGCCCACGACACCTCGTCCGGCTGTTCCCGCACCAGCAGCGGTGTTCCGGGTTCCACGGCCGTCGCCGGTTTCACCGCGACGGCGCCATTGATGAGGACGCGGCCCGCCCCGATCAGCTCGACCGCGTGTTCTCGCGATCTGGCCAATCCGCGGCGTACCAGTTCGGCGTCCACTCGTGCGCGCCTGGCCACCTCAGATCTTGTCCACCGTCGCCAGCGCCTGCACCAGGACCTCGTGGGCCTGTTCCAGGATGTGCGCCCGCCGGGTGAGGTCGGTGCCGCTGTCCGGATCACCGTCGCCCGCGCCCGCACCGGCGCCGAGTTCGTCCAGCAGCGCATCGATCTCGGTGCGGATGCGGTCGGGATCGGCCGGTTCCGGTCGTCCCTGTGCACCAGGCAGATGCTGACCGGGCAGCGGCGCCCCTGGACGGGGGCCGGGCACAGGCGGACGGGGCGTGGGAGTACTCATCGTGGCGACAACGCTATCGGATTTCGGAACGGGACGCGCGTACCGTCACGGCGCGACCAGGATTGTCGCGCAGGGTGTCGGCGAGATCACCGTCCCCCGCGGGCACCGGCGGCTGATTCAGCGCGTCCAGGGACGTCGCGACGTAAGTGGGCCACAGCTCCTCGGGCCATTCCGCGAGATCGGCCGCGGTGCTGACGCCGGTGAGCACCAGCAACGAATCCAGCTCGACGCGTGCCGCGCCTTCGATGTCGGTATCGAGTCGATCCCCGACCACGAGCGCGTTGCGCGTACCCGCCCGCACCAGCGCGTCTTCGAGCAGCGGGGCATACGGCTTCCCG
The DNA here is from genome assembly GCF_010858045.1 of Nocardia cyriacigeorgica. Classification (GTDB taxonomy): domain Bacteria; phylum Actinomycetota; class Actinomycetes; order Mycobacteriales; family Mycobacteriaceae; genus Nocardia; species Nocardia cyriacigeorgica_E. The sequence continues at coordinate 4,315 of NZ_JAAGVC010000007.1, read as the reverse complement.
GCGACGACGGGTTCGCGGTCGGAGGCGGCCCGCAACGCCGCCACCATCGATCCGTTGCCCGGCGCGAGGCCGCGCTCGTTCGGCAAGGTCTTGTCGGTGTTGGCGGCGATCCACAGCGCATCGGCACGCAGGGCGTAGGCGGCTTCGGCGAGGTCGGGCCAGCCGGTCTCGGGCGAATGGCCCTGCACGACGGCCTCCGGCGCCGAGCCGTTGAACCGGCGCACCGGCCGCAGTCCGACCGCGCTCACCTCGGCGGCGAGATCGTCGGTGCCGACGACGAGCACCTGCGCTTGCGGTTCGAGCCGTTCGGCCAACAGCCGCGCGGCGGCTTGTGCACTGGTCACGACGTCCTCGGTACCGGCCTGGAACCCGAGTTCGGTCAGATGCTCGGCCACCACAGCGGGCCCCCGGCTCGCGTTGTTGGTCACGTACACCAGCCGCTGGTCCCCCTCCGACAATGCCGCAGGCGCCCCGTCGATGACGACCTGCCCGCGATAGAGCGTCCCGTCCAGATCCAGCAGCAGCGCGCCGTATCGGTCCCGCACCCGCATCACTTCACTCCCTCGCACCGATTCAGCGTCCACCCGAAATCCTCCCACCCGCAGTGCCCATGCGATCGACCGGCACGGCCTGCGTACCAACGCCGTCCCGTCGCGGAGCAGTGTAGGCAACAGCACCGACATGAGCCGCGAACCGAATCGAGGACAGGATGCGGCCGCAATACCGGCGATCCTGGCCAGATGACCCCATCACCACCTTCTTCCGGGTCCGCTCCACTGCGCGACCGCGGCGCCTTGGTCACCGGCGGATCCCGCGGCATCGGCCGTGCGATCGTCACGCGGCTGGCCGCTGCGGGCGCGGCTGTGGTCTTCACCTACCGCACCTCGGCCGCGGCGGCCGAGGCCCTCGTCGACGAGATCCGGGAACAGGGCGGCCGCGCACACGCCGTTGCCCGCGGCACCCTGCTGACCTTGCAATTCGCCGCGCGCAACCTGCGCGACAACGGCCGCATCATCACCATCTCCACCATCGGCACGCACTGGCCGAGCCCCGGCGAGGCCGCCTATGCCGCGAGCAAGGCAGCGGCCGAGCAGCTGACCCGCGTCGCCTCCCGAGAACTCGGCAGCCGCGGCATCACCGCGAATGTGCTCGCCCTCGGACCGACCGACACCGATCTGCTGCGCTCGACCGCGCCACCGGCCGCACTCGACGCGACCGCGGCCATGCCAGCGCTCGGACGGATCGGCGGCCCCGCCGACATCGCGGGCTTGGTCGCGTTGCTCGCGCACCAGGACAGCGGCTGGATCACCGGGCAGATCATCCGCGCCGACGGCGGCCTCACCTGACCGGTGAGCCGCGCTCAGGCGTCGCCGGTGAGTTCGGCCGCTCGTTCCTCCGCGTCGGTGTCGCCGTCGAGATCTGCCGCCGCGGCGTTGAGGAACCAGGTCAGGCCCTCCTCGGTGCGGCCGGCGGCGACCAGGGCGTCGGCGTAGGCGTAGAACAGGCGGGCGGCGGCCGAGCCGGTGCGTGAGGGGTCCAGATCCGTTGTCTGCAACGTGACGACGGCCTGGTCGTACTGGCCGAGGTCCATGCGAGCGCCTGCGACCACGATCCGCAGTTCGTTGGCTTCGTCGCCGCGCAGAGCCCGCGCTTCCTCGCTGCGGCCCAGCTCGATGGCGCGTTCTGGGCGCCCGAGCCCGCGTTCACAGTCGGCCATCACCGCGAGCAGACCGGAGCCACCGGACATGCGTCGTGCGGTCCGCAGCTCGGAGAGAGCTTCGGCCCATTCACCCGCGTGATAGGCCACCACACCGGCGGTTTCTCGCACCACAGCGATGCGGCCGGCCCGCTGCCGGGCGGCGCGCGCGTGCGCCAGCGCCAGCCCCGGGTCGTCGTCGAGCAGGCGCGCGGCCATCACCAGATGCCTTGCGACGGTCTCGGCATTGCCCTTGTCCAGGCTGAGCAGGTCACGCCGGATCGTGGTGTCGAGGTCGGAGGCCTGAACGTCATCGGGCAGGTCCGGCTCTTCCGGCCGGGGCGGACGGCGATCCATCATCCGGCCGCCGGGCGCCCGGCCACCATCGCCGCCGCGACGCCGATCGCCACCGGGTCCATCGCCACGGCCCTCATCGCGCCGCTTCGGCCCGCGATCGTTCCAGCCGCGGCTGTCTTCGCGCCGGCCACGGTCGCCGTTGTCGGTCACATCGCCCCGCTCTCCGGTCTGCGCGACCACCGAGGGCCGCTGTTCGACGGCATCGTCGCGGTCGTCGGCGCGCGCCCCGGTCACCGCCGTACCCGCGTCGTCGCCGCCGGTCCAGTCTGCCGGTCGATCCGCGTTATCGGCATCGCCACGCCGACCGGACGGTGCGGCGTCAGCAATCAGTTCCGTCGCCGAGACTGGGTCTGCGTCGGAGGTCGACCGCTCGGTGTCATCCGCACCCGTCTCGTCGGTTCGGCGCATAGCAGCGTCGTCCGCCGACGAGCTTCGACGTTCGATGTCGTCCGCTCGGGCAGCGTCTGTCGATTCGACGTGGGACTCGCCTGCACGAGCCGGCTCGTCGCCCGTCCGCTCGGCGGGAGGTTCAGTTTCTCCGCTTGCGGCCGCAGGCACCGACTCGGTCCGGGAAGAGTGGCCAGTGGCCTGCTCGGTAGCAGCGGATCCTGCGCTCAGGTCCTGGTCGTGGTCCGGGCTGGCTGCTGCCTCGATCGGCGCGATGTCGTCACGCTCGGTTCCAGAACGATCGCCCGCATCGGTGTTCGGGAAGGACCGCTGCGACGAACGGTCGTCCTGCCGCCGGAAACCACCGCTGCGCCGGCCCTGGGTGCCCGAGTCGTCCCGCTCGGCATATCCACGCTCGGGGCGTCCGCCCTCGAACTCGCCGCGACGGAATCCACCGCCGCTCCCGCCGCGGGATTCGCCTCCTGAGCGTCGGAATCCGCCCGGACGATCGCCCGAAGTGCTCGGCCGTCCGCTGTCGCCGCGCCGGAAACCACCCTGGTCGGATCCGCGGCGGTCGTCGCGGCCGCCGCGAACGTCATCCGAGGAACGCCGGAACCCGCCCTTGTCCGCACCCCGGTAACGGTCGTTCCCGCCACGATCTCGATCGTCGCGTCCGCCACGAGGCTCTTCCGACGGGCGCCGGAAGCCTCCCCGGTCCGAACGGTAGCGGTCATCTCCGCCGCCGGGGCGGTCGTCACGCCGGGCGCGAGCGTCGTCCGAGGAACGCCGGAAACCGCCCTTGTCCGCACCGCGGTAGCGATCGTCCCCGCCGCTCGCCCGGTCGTCGCGCGGTGCCTGGTCGCCGGAGCGCCGGAACCCACCGGGCCGGTCGCCGAAGTTCGCCCGACCGCCGGGCCGCGAATCGCGGTCCCGATCACCACGGAACCCGGCCCGGTTGCCGCCACGCTCCGATGAACCGGTGGTGTCGTCGTATCGGCGCCGGTCATCGGGCCCGCGTCGCTCGTCCCGATCACCCGACCGGCCGTATCCGCGCCGATCCTGGCCGGACGAGCCCCATTCGCGCCGGTCTCCGCCGCGCCGATCATCTCGATCACCGGATCGGCCGTATCCACCGCGGTTCTGGTCCGATGACGATCCGCGCTCGCTCCGCTCGCCGCCGCGACGGTCGTTCCACGTTCGGTCGCCGGTATCGCGTCGCGGTGCGTCGTCGCGGCGATCCCGCCACTGTGGCCGGCCTTCGGACGAGCTGCCGCGGTCGGATTCACGCCGGTCCCGGTACCCGCCGCGATCGTCGCCGCGGTTCCAGTTGCTGCCACGCTGCTGTGGGCGGCTATTGCTCTCATTGCGCGGTCCGCGCCGAGCCGGCCCGGCTTCGCTGGGTTGCCCGCTGTCGCGTCCACCGCGCGGGAAGCCGCCACGTTCGCCGCCACTTCGGTCGGCGCGGTCGTCACCTCGGCGCGTTCTGCGTTCGTCGTCTCCGCTTCGGCCCCGACCGCCGCGTTCCCCCGAGGTACCGCGGTCGCCCCGATTATCGCCGCGGCCTCCGTATCCGCGCTCGGGGTCGTTGCGGCGGAAGGGTTTCCGACCGTCGTTCTGTTCCGGCACGGTGGTCCCTTTCTGAGTTGCGCGCACAGGTGGCTCGGCCACGAATTCCTGACATCTACTCGACGTTCGCCGAGCATTTCGGCATACAAACGACGATAGGGGACCCAGTGTATGGGTCCCCTATCGTGAAGGATGTTCCGGCGGTGTCCTACTCTCCCACACCCTGTCGAGTGCAGTACCATCGGCGCAGGTGGCCTTAGCTTCCGGGTTCGGAATGGGACCGGGCGTTTCCCCACCGCTATAGCCGCC
>NZ_JAAGVC010000069.1 GCF_010858045.1 Nocardia cyriacigeorgica | reverse complement strand
CCGGGCCGTAACGACGCATCCGGTAGAGGTTGTCGTAGTGCTGCTGCTTGCGCTTTTCCTCATCAGCGTCGACGCCCGAAAATGTAGTGGTGGCTGTGGGGGTGGTGGCTGAGCCGGACCGATCGAGTGACGGCCCCTCGGCGCTTGACCTGAACCATGCTTCAGGGTCGAGGCTCGTCGTATCCGAAGATCCGGAGACGATGGAGGTTGGTCATGCGAGCGGTGTACGTCACGAAGTTCGGCGGTCCAGAGGTTCTCGAGGTGCGTGATGTGCCCGAACCCGTCCCCGGGGCGGGAGAAGTCCTGGTCGATGTGGTCGCGGCCGACGTCATGTTCCTCGACACCCGGCTGCGCTCCGGGTGGGGGACCGACTTCTTCCCCGTCGAGCCGCCCTACGTGCCGGGCGGCGCGATCGGCGGGGTGGTCGCCGCGGTCGGCCCGGACGTCGACCCCTCCTGGGTCGGCACGCGGGTCAGTACGGCGACCGTGCGCAGCGGGATCGGCGGTGGCCTGCCGATCGGTGGATACGCGGAGAAGGCACTGTCCAGGGCTGAAACGCTCACTCCGGTACCCGACGACGTCACGCTGGAACAGGCGGTCGCGCTGACCCACGACGGCAAGACCGCGCTGGCGGTCTTCGACCGGGCCGCGATCGAATCCGGCGAGTGGGTGCTCATCACCGCGGCGGCAGGCGGGCTCGGCACCCTGCTCACCCAACGCGCGCGCACCGCCGGCGCGAAAGTGATCGCGGCGGCGCGCGGCGCGGCCAAACTCGAAGTGGCCCGTCGGCTCGGCGCCGACGTGCTGGTCGACTACTCCGAACCCGGGTGGGTGGACGAGGTTCGGGCCGCGACCGGTGGGCCCGGCGCACAGGTGGTACTCGACGGCGCCGGTGGTGAACTCGGAGGCGCGGCAGTCGAAGCACTCGCCGACGGCGGCCGGTTCATCGGGTACGGGTCCGCGGCAGGCGATTTCGCCGCGGTCGATACCGATGCCGCACAGCAGCGGGGTCTCACGGTGCTCGGTCTGTTCGACATCGCGTCCGACGCTACCGATTGGTCTGCCCTGGCCGAGCGTGCGTTGGCGGAGGTCGCCGCCGGGCGTTGGGAAGTGGTGATCGGACAGACTTTTCCGCTGGCGGAAGCCGATCGGGCGCATGCGGCGATCGATTCGCGCGGTGCCATCGGACGCACACTGTTGAGTAACACAAACCGACCGAAATGAATACCAGCGGGTAGCGAATTCTGGGGCTATGGTGCCTGCGTGCTTACCGCAGCAATAGTTGTCATGATCCTCATTCTCGTTGCGTCCGTAGTGCATATCGCCAGCCGTCCACCACGCGGCGCGGCGCTATCGGAACGCGGACGAAGTGCCGGGTCCGGCACGGAACGAGAACGGGAACGTCAGTACTGACCGTCCACCTCCGCCTAGACGGTGGTGCTCGCCCCGGTCATTCGGCCGGGGTGAGCACCACCACCGCGATGGGTCGCCGTGTGCGCGCCTGATATTCGCTGTAGCGGCCCTGATTCACCCGATCCACCAGCTCCCAACGCCGCGCGTACTCCGGGTCGTCCGGCAGCGTCGGCCGGGCCGTGACGCGCAGTGTGCGCCGCCCGATCTGGATCTCGCATTCCGGCCGCGCCTTCAGGTTCGCCAGCCAGCCCGGCGGGCGCGGCGAACCGCCATTCGACGCCGTCACCAGATAATCGCGCCCATCCTTTGCGTATGTGAGCGCCGAGGTTCGCGGTTTCCCCGTTTTACGCCCCACCGTGCGCAACAACAATGTGGGATTCCCGAACAGCAGCCGATGCCCCACCCATCCGCCACTGTGCTCGTAGATCCACTGGTGTGCCTGCAACACTTTCGTGAAAACCCCGGCCATACCAACCCCTCAGCAATAGCGCCAACGCCCCACCCTAACCACGCCCCATCCCGATTGGCCCGCGCCGCGCCCGACCCGGTACCATTCCCAGCACCTGCGGACCCACCGCATCCGGGGGCGGTAGCTCAGTCGGTTAGAGCCGTGGACTCATAATCCATTGGTCGCGGGTTCGAGCCCCGCCCGCCCCACAAACAACCTTCCACCAGCGGAAACGCCCGAAGCTCCAGCTGTCTTTGCGCAGAACAGCGCTCCGTCAGCAATGTATTCGATACTCGACTGGAAGATCTGCGCGGACGGCGTCTCGGCGATCGAGCAAAACCGCTGGCAGCCAAGATGATCGCCCGCAGCCACGCAGGGGCTGGTCGACTTCGCCGGCGGCCCCGGCGCTGTCACCGGAGTCCTGGCTCTGGCAGCCAGTGGCGGAGCTTCGGACCGATGGGGCGCAGCCGGCGGGGTGCCTTGGTCAGCGGGCGGGCAGGGACTTGCGTGCATAGGCGGAGTAGGCGCCGATCGCGGCGACCACGGAGATCAGGGTGCCTTCGATCGCGTGGACGATGTTGCCGAAGGTGTCCACCGCCATCGTGTGCAGCACATTGTCCCCGCCCGCGAGTCCAAGTGCCGCCACGAGCAGGTAGAAGGGACCGCAGGCCACGGTGTATCCGAGAGCGCGGAGGTGCTTCGGGGCGAGGACGAGGCCGGCGATTCCGGTGATCAGGTGGAATAGAGCGTGCCAGCCGTTGACCGTCACCGGGATGAAGCCGAGGAACTGGATGGTGCAGGCGTGCATGTGGCTGCCGAAGGCCATGTCGGGGTAGATCCCGAACGCGATGATGCCATTGAGGGTGAACCACGCGCCGACGGCGAAGACGAAGAACTGCATCGGCGTGGCCAGCACGGCGTCGACGTAGCGTAGCGCGGCGGCACGGAAGGTTTCGAAGGTCATTGTTCCTGACATCCCAGTCGTCTCATCATCTCGGGCATGCAGGTCGCATGACCATTCTCGGCCGGGGTTCCGCAGGACAGGAAGCGGTCCGTTGTCGGCGTCTGCGCAGCCGGGGACTATTCGCGGTGCGCTTGGTCGGCCCGCCACAAGATACTACAACAATTTGGCGTGCGATAGAGAAGTGTAATGCCGCTCGATCATGACCGTCGCGACGTCACCTCGGACAGTCCGGTGCGGGCAGATGCCGGAAACCGGTCGTTGACCGGTGGTCTGGTCCGGCCGGCATGAGCAAGCAGGAGACTGCACGGCAGCACAGCTTCGCGCGGTGGCTACCCGGTGTCAGTTCCCCGGCCAGGTGCCCGTGACGCGCTGGTAGCCGGTGGCGCCCGCGCGGTCGACGGCGGCCTTCACCACGCCGAAGATCGCGCCCTGCAGGGCCGCGGCGAGCAGGACTTCGCGCCAGCCGTAATCGCGGGAGGTGGCATCGGGGGCGTCGTCCTCGCCGCTCAATCGGCGCCACACCTGGGCGAAGACGGCGCTGGCCGCGATACCGCCGAGGACGCCGACGAGGGCGCCCAGCGGCTTGTAGAGCACCTTCATGCCCGCCTCCAGCGCACGATCAACCAGATCACGGCAAGCGCGGAGACGGCGCCGACCGCGACATAAGCGGGTCTGCGGCGCGCGCTCTCGACCACGCGTCCGGTGCGGTCGACGACCGGGGCGGGCGCGAGATGCCCAGCCTTGCTGCGAGCCCGATCGGTGGTTTCGAGCACGGCCGACTTCGCCTCGCTCACGCGATGCCTGCCGGCTTGCGCGACATCGTGCATCTTGTCCTCGGCCCGGGAGCGGACATCGAATTTGCCGCTCAGCTCGGCGACGGTTTCACCGAGCTGACGCCGGGTCAGATCGCGGTCCATGCGCAGCAGTTCGGCTTCGTCGGGTTCGAGCTCGCCCATCATCGCCTCCATTCCTTGACCACATCGAGGTCCTCGCGCACACCCTGTACCGCTTCACGCGGAATGGGCGGGGCCGCCTCGGACACGTTCTTCTTGCCGAGCAGTCCGAGTACCGCTGCCACCACGAGCAGCGCCCCACCGACGATGAGGGCCGCCGCCCACCCCGGCAGCACCAGGGCCAGCGCCATCACCGCTGCGGCGATCAAGGCGGCGCCGCCGTAGAAGGCCAGCACGCCAGCGGCGCCGGCGAGACCCAGGCCTGCGGCGAGGCCCTTGGTGCGGTCCTGCATTTCGATACGGGCCAGCCGGATCTCGTCACGAACCAGCCGCGAGAGCTGAGTGGTGGCGTCGTCGACGAGTTCGCTGATCGAGCGCGTCTGCGGCGACGGCGCGTGATAGGTCTCTGCCATGGTGAATCCCTCCTCGCCTGTTCGTCTCCCGCGCTATTCGATGATTCCCGGTTGCCGCCCCGTCAGGTGCTGACCGGTACTGGTCTTGCGGGGCAGGATCACACCGAGCGCGATCATGGCCAGGCCGAGGCCGAAGTGCAGCCAGTTGTCGGCGGTGTCGAGGGGAACGAAGTTGGCGTCGCTGTTCTGATCGATGACGAGGCCGTAGATCCACAGCACGAGATAGATCGCGCCGCCGCCGATCAGGAAGCTGCGGGCAGCGGGCGGATTCGCGCCTGCGATCAGGCCGACGACACCGAAGGCCAGGTGCACGAGGTTGTGCAGAATCGACACGTTGAACAGGCCGAGCAACTGGGCTTCGGAATGATGGCCCGCCCATTCCAGAGTGTCGTAGTTCGTGGTGATGCCCGGAATGAATCCGAGGACTCCTACCAGGAGAAACGCCGCGCCCACGGCCATCGCCGCGAGCTGGATCGGCGTGCGCGCTGTGACTGTGGTGTTGTTCGGCACGGGTCTGGTCCTTTCGTCGCACCGGCCGCGCACGCGTTGCTTGCCGCACGGCCCCGACATCGGCCGGATGCCCGGCAACGGCCTCGGCAAACACCCGCGGTCAACTCGGCGGCAGATAGGTCCTCAGCAGCACCGCGAGCTGGTTGCGTGCGTCGTCGAACGGATGCGCCGACTTCAGGGCGCGGCTCTGCACGATGGCGCCCTCGATCACCGACAACAACAGACCGGCCACCGAGCAGGCGGTGGCGCGTTCGACGCCCGCGGCGACGAGCCCGTCGGCGAGCCGGGCGGTCCATTCCGCGAACGCCTGCCCGGCCGCTGATTGCACGGGCGGGGTCAGTTCGTCCAGTGCGGCCGCCATCATGAACGATCCGGCCCGATAGTCGCTGGTTTCGAGGGCCTCGCGCCAGAAGGCGAAGAGTTCGTCGAGCCAGACTTCGACCGACGCTGCCGTCGGTAACGCCTCGGCCATGGCGCTGACGTGCGAATACACCAGTCGCGAGACGATCCTGGCCGCCGTCTCTACCAGCTCGGTCTTGCCCGCGGGGAAGTGCTGGTACAGCGAGTTGCGCGAGGCGTTGCCGCGTTTGAGCAGTTCGCTCAGGCCTGCGGCGTGCACACCGTGTTCTTGCACGGTGCTGATGGTCGCGGCGATCAGTCGGGCGCGGGGTCCGGCTGCCACTGATGTCCTCCAAGCCTTGATTGAACCGATCGGTCCATGTTAGAACTTCGACGACGTGAACCGATCGGTTCACAGGGAGAGGAACCCCGTGCCCGCGCATATCGCCACCGCCACCCCCGTCGCCCATGCCGCCCTACTCGGCCTCGGGGTCTATCGCCCCCGCCGCGTCGTCCCCAACGCCGAGATCGTCGACCGCATCGATTCCTCCGACGAGTGGATCCGCACCCGGTCCGGCATCGCCGCCAGACACTGGGCCGATGCCGACGAGACCATCGTCGGCATGAGCAGCGCCGCCGCCCGTGACGCGCTGAAGGCCGCGGGCCTGGCCGCCGCCGAGATCGACACGGTCATCCTGGCCACGTCCTCGCAGATGGTGCTCGGACCGTCGGCGGGTGCGGTGGTGGCCACCGAACTCGGCATGCACGACACCGCGGCGTTCGACGTGTCGGCCGGATGCGCCGGTTTCTGCTACGCATTGGCCAATGCCGCGAATCTGGTGCGTGCGGGCCAGGCGCGGCACGTGCTGGTGATCGGGGTGGAGCGGCTGTCGGATCTGCTCGACCCGACCGACCGCAGCTGCGCGTTCATCTTCGCCGACGGTGCGGGCGCGGTCGTCGTCGGACCATCGGACACAGAGGGCGTCGGCCCCGTTGCCTGGGGTTCGGACGGCAGCCAGACCGCGGCGATCAAGCAGGACAAGGATTTCCAGCAGTATTTCGCCGAGGTCGCGGAGGCCGAGGCCACCGGAGGAACCAGCGAGCGCCCCTATATCCGGATGAACGGCCAGGCGGTCTTCCGGTGGGCGGTCACCTTCTTGGAGAAGGCCTGCCGCGACGCGCTCGAACAGGCGGGCGTCACCGTTGACGAGCTGGACGCCTTCGTCCCGCACCAGGCGAACATGCGCATCACCGATGCCCTCACCCGTGCGCTGCACATCCCCGACTCGGTGGCCATCGCCCGCGACATCGTCGACACCGGAAACACCAGTGCCGCCTCGATTCCGATGGCCATGCACCAGCTGCTGCGCACCGGGGCATCGCAACCGGGTGATACGGCACTGCTGGTGGGTTTCGGCGCCGGACTGGCCTACGCGGGCCAGGTGGTGCAGCTGCCCGCCTTCGCCTGAGGCCCGTCACGGCAACGGCGTGACGATCGGCCCGGCGCCGCCTCCGGGCCGATCGCTACGGCACCGTCAGTCGTGGTCGACGGTGCCGAGCACCTTGCCGGTGTTGGCGTCGATGGTCACGTCGTATTCGACGCCCGCCGGTGTGCGAACATCGACCTCCCACACCGGGGTACCCAGTTCGGTATCGAACTCGGCGGAGGTCGCGACGCCGTCCGGCACCTGCGCGGCGGCGGTGTTCATGGCCTCCTGGCGGTCGATGCTCGGGTTCGCCATCAGCGACCATTCGGTGATCGGCCGGTCGAGGGCGATGGTGTGCTGGGAATCGTTGCCGAGAACCAGAGCGGCGACGCCGATGCCGGCGGCCGCGAGGACCACGGCGCCGACGACGACCCAGCGAAGTCCGGCGGTGGCCCGGCGCAGGATGCTGACCATGATGAAACCTCCTGTGGGAGTGTGCGGTGCGAATGTGGTGACCACTGTGGCAGGGCAATGCTGAAGCCGACCTGAACCAACCTGAAGGACGTTTCAGCAAGAATCTGCCACTCTTGGCGCATGCGTCTGCTGATCGTGGAGGACGAGAAACGTCTCGCCCTCGCACTGGCAAAGGGTTTGTCCGCCGAGGGTTTCGCCGTCGACGTGGTGCACGACGGTGCCGAAGGGCTGCACCGGGCCATCACCGCCGACTACGACCTGATCATTCTCGACATCATGCTGCCCGGAATGAACGGTTACCAGGTGTGCGCGACGCTGCGGGCCGCGGGCCACGAGACGCCCGTGCTGATGCTCACCGCGAAAGACGGTGAGTACGACGAGGCCGAGGGGCTGGACACCGGCGCCGACGACTATCTCAGCAAACCGTTCTCGTACGTGGTGCTCGTCGCCCGCATCCGGGCCCTGCTGCGCAGACGGACCCGGGCGGGCGCCACAGTGCTGCGCGTCGGACAGCTCGTCTTGGATCCTGCCACCCGGTTGTGCCGTCGCGGCGAACAGGAGGTCTCACTCACCGCCAAGGAATTCGCGGTCCTGGAGCACCTGGCCGTCCGCGCCGGTGAGGTCGTGTCGAAAGCCGATATTCTGGAACATGTCTGGGACTTCGCCTATGACGGGGACCCGAATATCGTCGAGGTGTACATCAGCGCGCTGCGCCGCAAGATCGACGCGCCCTTCGCCTGCCGCACCATCCTGACCGTCCGCGGCGCCGGCTATCGCCTGACGGCCGACCGTGCGTGAACCGATGCGACGCCGCAGCTCGCCGTGGAGCTCGGTACGAGCGCGCACCACGACCGCCGCGACGGTCGTGGTGGCGCTGGCACTGACGGCCACCGGCCTACTGGTGCTCGCAGCGCTCCGCAACAACCTGGTCGAGAGCGCGAGTATGCAGGCGGAGGGAACCGCGCACGATATCGTCGCCCAGCTCGACGCCGGTACCGATCTCGCCCGCCTGCGCTTCCCGGACCCCGATGACGAACCGGCACAAGTTGTTTCGATCGACGGCGCCGTGCTCGCCGCCGACGAGGAACTGACGATCACCGCGCCGCTGACCGACATCACGCCGAAGACGACCGGCGGAGACCACAGTGCTTCCGGTACAGGCGGTGGCGAAGGCGACGAAGGTGAAGAAGAAGACGACGATGACGACGATGAGGAGGACGAGGACTCCGAAGAGGGAAGCTCCGGGGACGAGCCGGCCGAAGGATCGGCCACCGGCTCGAATGGTGGCGCGGCCGCTGAGCGCGCGGGCGCGGGGACGATGGGCAGCGGAGGCCTGGCCGGCGCGGGCAACGCGAGAACAGGCAGTGGGACCGCCGCCGGCGGTGCGGGTGCTCCCGGCTCGGCCGAGGCGCCCGGCTCCGGGGAGGTCACCTTCAGCGACGTCGCGCTGACCCCACCCGACGCCGACACTCCCGAAAACTTCCGGGTAGCCGCACTACCGGCCACCCTTGCCAACGGCCAACCGGTCATCGTCTACGCGGCCGCCTCGCTGGAAACCGCCGACAGCGCCGTCGCCGATGCGCGACGCGCCATGCTGATCGGGCTGCCGTTGCTGCTGGCCGTGGTCGCCGCCGTGACCTGGCTGGTCACCAGGCGAGCCTTGCGGCCGGTGGAAGCGATCCGCCGTGAGCTCGCCGAGATCATGCACGGTGACCTCTCCCGCCGGGTCCCCGAACCACGCTCGCGCGACGAGATCGGCAGGCTGGCCGCCACCACCAACGAGACGCTCGCCGCACTGGAGAAATCCTCGGAACGCCAGCGGCGCTTCATCGCCGACGCCGCTCATGAATTGCGCAGTCCGATCGCCAGCCTGCGCACCCAACTCGAGGTGGCGCAAGCGCATCCGGATCTGCTCGAAATGGACGGTGTGCTCGGCGACACCGTCCGGATCCAGCAGCTCGCGGCCGATCTGCTGTTGCTGGCCCGGCTCGACGCGGGTGAGCAACGGCGGACCGACCGGGTGGATCTGCGGACATTGATCGAGCAGGAGATCGCACACCGGATCGGTGACCGCATACCGGTGGCGTGCACGCTGCCCGACGAGGCGATCGAGGTGGCCGGAAGCCGCTCGCAGCTCGCCCGGGTACTCGGCAATCTCGTCGATAATGCCCAGCGGCACGCGGAAACGTCGGTGCGGGTGGGTCTCACGCGCACGGCGGGCACCGCTGTCATCGACGTCGTCGACGACGGCTCCGGCGTCCCCGAGGCCGATCGGGAACGGATCTTTCAGCGTTTCGTTCGCCTGGACGAGGCCCGCAGCCGCGACGATGGCGGTGCCGGACTCGGCCTCGCCATCGTCCGCGACGTCGTCGAACGCCATGAGGGCGTGATCCGCGTCGAAGGGGCGCCGCAGGGTGGCGCCCGCTTCGTCGTCGAACTCCCGGTGGTGTGAGGTCCGGATCCGCTATCCCACGCGGGCCGCTTCGCGGGCCGCTTCCCGGGCGAGAATGCGCTCGCGCTGCTCCTCGAACTTGATCACGTCCCGGGTCAGCTTTTCCATGTACTCGCCGAGCTCTTCCCGGCTGCGCTCGCCGCGTGGCCCGAAATCGTTGCGCTTGAACACATTCCAGATGCGCAGCACGGGCAGCACGACCTCGTCGAGGTGCTGGCGCAGGTCGTAGATGCCGTGCTTGACCATCAGCACGCCGTTGCGGCGCCAGTTCGGCATGCCGGTGCCCGGCATGGAGAACGTCTTCACGATGTGGGTCACCGACTCCATCGTCTGATCCGGGGCGATGTCGAAGGCCGCCGCGGTGACGTTGCGGTAGAACATCATGTGCAGGTTCTCGTCGGCGGCGATGCGTTGCAGCATGCGATCGGCGATCGGATCCTCGCAGACCCGTCCGGTGCTGCGATGGCTGATCCGGGTGGCCAGCTCCTGAATGGTCACGTAGGCGACCTGGTCGAGCACGCCGCTGAAGCCCTCGGGTGCGTGTACACCACGGGTCATGTGCACCATCCGGTCGTTTTCCAGAGCGACGGGATCGACGGCCCTGGTGCAGATCAGATAGTCGCGCATGGCGATGGCGTGCCGGTTCTCCTCGGCCGTCCACCGGCCCACCCAGGTGCCCCAGGCGCCGTCCTGCGAGAAGTTCTCCGAGATCACCCGGTGGTAGGAGGGCAGGTTGTCCTCGGTGAGCAGATTGGTCACCATCGCGACCTTGGCGACCTCCGACAGCCGCGATTGCTCCGGATGCCAATCCTGTCCGCCCATGGCCGCGAAGTTGCGGCCCTCGTCCCACGGTACATAGTCGTGCGGATGCCAGTCCTTGGCCGTGGCCAAGTGCCGGTCGATATTGGTCGCCACCACCGGTTCCAGCTCGGTGAGCAGCTCGAGTTGCGTCAAGTCCCTTGCCATGCAGCGCCTTTCAATTCGATGGAGCACCACGAACATCCCGCTGATCACGCATTCACTGACTGTGCGGCCTAACCGCACCCACACCCTAGACGAGCTCGATCGGTGTGGTGCTCGATTCACGAGCGCCCGGCATCCCACCCCTCCGGACCACCCGGCCCCAACCACGAACGGCCGTATCGAGCCGGTAGACGAGTGTAGCGAGCAGAGCCCGGCCACGACAGCGGCCGAGCGTCGCCCGGCTCTCGTGGTCGACGTCGCGCACGCATCTCGATGAACCGTTCCCACCGGCGTCCGGCAATGACTCGGGCCGGTTGTCGGATTCCTGCGGTCCCCGATCGTCTAATGGGTAGAAGGAGGTGAACCGGCATGAAATACGTGCTGATGTTCTGCGAGACCGAGCAGTGGGAGAAGAAGTGGGAGGCGATGGATCAGGAGGAACGGGATCGGGGGTTCGGGGAGGTTCAGGAGTGGTTGGCGCGGTATGCGGACAGGATTCTGCACAATCGCAAGCTGGCCGAGCCCGATACGGCGACGACGGTTCGGCTCGACACCGACGGTGAACCGTTGATCACCGATGGTCCGTTCGTCGAGGGCAAGGAGGTGGTCAGCGGGTATGTCGAGGTCGATGTGGCCGACCTGGACGAGGCGCTGGCGATGGCACGAACCTGGCCCGGATGCCCGCTGGTAGAGATCCGGCCGGTCCTGATGTGACCGAGCCGCGCGCGGCTGCCGTGCTCGCGGACGTGGTGCGCGAGCACGGCAGCAGGCTGGCATCGGCGCTGGTGTCGTTGCTCGGTGATTTCTCCGCCGCCGAAGACCTGGTGTCGGACGCGGTGGAGAAGGCGCTGCGCACCTGGCCGGTGGACGGGATTCCCGAGCAACCGCAGGCCTGGCTGTTCACCGTCGCCCGCCGGCGCGGGTTGGATGTACTGCGACGAGAGGCGAACTACCGCGACAAGCTGCGCCAATTGCAGTGGCCGGTGTACGACGAACCCGACGACCGGCTGCGGCTGATGTTCACCTGCTGCCACCCGGCCCTGTCCCGCGAAGCCCAGGTGGCGTTGACCTCGCGCATGGTGTGCGGGCTGAGTACGGCCCAGCTGGCGAAGGCGTTCCTGGTGTCGGAATCGACGGTGGCCCAACGCATCACCCGCGCCAAATGCAAAATCAGCCAGGCCGGCATTCCGTACCGCATCCCCGCCGACGACGAGCTCGGTGCCCGGTTGGGTGAGGTGCTCGCCGTCATCTACCTGCTCTTCAACGAGGGCTACCTCGCCACCGAAGACGCCGGCGGACGTGATCTGGCCGCCGACGCCGAATGGCTCGCCACCCTGACCGACCGGCTGCTCCCGGGCGAGCCGGAGGTCATGGGCCTGCTCGCGTTGATCCGGCTGCACCGCGCCAGGGCCAGTGCGCGATTCGACGCCGAAGGGCGGATCGTGCTGCTACGTGATCAGGATCGCGCGGCATGGGACCATCCGGCCATCGACCGGGCGATCCGGCTGCTCACCGAGGCAGGCCGCCGGAAACGTCCCGGCCCGTACCAGCTGCAAGCGGCGATCGTCGCCTGCCATGCCGAGGCTCCGAGCTGGGCGGACACCGATTGGCCGCAGATCGTCGTGCTCTACGACATGCTGCTGCGGCTGACGCCGTCACCGGTGATCCGCGTGCACCGCGCCATCGCACTCGCCCACACCGACGGGCCGCGCGCGGCCCTGGCCGAACTGGATGAGCTGGCCGGCCCGCTGGCGAACTATCACCTGCTGCACGCCACCCGCGCCGAACTCCTGCGCGAACTCGGCCGCGCCGAGGAAGCCGTCGCCGCCGACCAGCGCGCCCTCGCACTCACCCGCAACCCCGCCGAGCAGGCCGTGCTCGAGCAGCGCCTCGGCAGGTTCGGAGACCGGCGGCCGACTCCCGCCGCGACACGCAGCACTCGCGGTAGGTCCGCGCGGACGAAGCCACCTACGGTGGACGAAAACCCGAAGGAGCCGCAGTGAAACCTCGTCATTTCGTGGCCGGTGCCGTGCTCGCCGCGGCGGCGCTCGGCCTCGCGCCTGCCGTCGCTTCCGCGCAAGATCCGGAATTCCCGCGCAACGGAGTCATCCCGCCGGGCACCTACCACGTGATCCGCCACCCCTCGAACGTCATCGGATCTCCGCTGGAGAACTGCGATCTGCAAGTGTTCGTGGATGGCAGGACCGTCGTACTGGTCTGCCCGACCTTCAGCCGGGCGGGCCACCAGCGTCCGGTCGGTACCGACGAAACCTATGTGAGCTTCGACTTCGTGCCGATCGGGCTGGATCTGCGCGATATCGACCCACGCCAAGGGCATTGGATCGGGACCATCAATATCGCGGACACCCCGGTCGCCGCGCCGTATCCGCTGGCCGGGGTGACGTTGCAGCGACGCTGATCGGCTTCGTCGCGGGCGATCCCCAGCGCACCCGGATCGCTCGCGGCGTGTTCGCTGCATCAGCGGCCGCCCCGCATCAGCCGCGGTCGCCCGGCCTGCCCGTGGGGGCGGATTCGCGGCGCATGGTGACACCGGCGTCGATGGCGGCCTCGACCTCGTCGAGCGCGGTGCGGATCATGGCGCCGTATCCGTCCGCGCGCAGCGCATCCACATGGCGGCGGGCCGCCGCGACGTGAGCGCGGGCGGCGTCGAAGGAGGCGAGGCGGCGGTAATCGTCGGCCAGATTGAGATGCAGCGACGGGAAGAACCCGCGGACCTCGAGGGCAGCGTCGAATTGCTGTGTGCGGGTGTCGGTGAGCGCTTCGGCGGCATCCAGCGCGCGAATGTTCCAGGTCAATGCCTCGGCGGGATCGTCATGGAGGTCCGCGAGATAGTGGGCGAGGGTGCAGCGGTGCAGCGGGTCGCCGTGCGGGCCGAGGTCGGCCCATAGTTCGGTGAGCGCCGTGCGGGCACCGTCACCGTCGCCGGCGCGGCCACGAGTGACTGCCTCGGTGATGGCGGCCATGGTCGGATCGGTCATGCGGGATTCTCCTCGGAGTCGGTGGGTAGCCGGGTCGGCATGGCGAGCGTGGTCAGATCGCCGTCGGTGGCCGAGCGGATGACGACGGGCAGGTCGGGTGCGGCGATGTCGAGCATGATGTCGGGGCCGACGGCAGCGGTGAGCGCGGGGAGCAAGGTGGAGCGAGCGAACGCCAGCGCGGTATCCGGGCCGCTCACCGTCGCCGGGAGGACGCCGGCCGCACCGACGGTCAGGGCGCTCCCACGGATCGACATGCGGAGCACGTCCCCACCGGATTCCAGGGCGTCGGCCAGCTCACCACGTCCCACGATCACCCGGGTCCGTACCGGCGCGAGCTCCGACAGCAGCGCCTGATGGTCCGGGAACTGCTCCTCGATCGTGGCGCAGTGGTGCTCGGTTCCACCACCGGTCAGCTGCACGACACCGGCGCGCGGGCGCAGCGCGATGTCGGTCTGTTCCATCAACCAGGGCACCGTCCGCGCCAGCTCACCCGCGTCCACCACTCGTGACCAGCTCGCACCCTTCCATGAGTGCGGTACCAGGGTGCGGGTGGTCAGCCGATAGCGATCGGTGGCGGTGAGCACGACGGCCTCGTGCCCGGCTTCGATGAAAATGCCGGTGAGCACCCGGAACTCGCCGTCGCGCGCGACCGCCGATCCGACCTGGCCGATCGCCTCGGCCAGCAGCGCACCCGGCAGCGTCACCCGGGGCAGGGCCGCGAGCTCGGATTTGATCGCGGCAGCCGTCGCCGCGGCTTCCTCGGCCCGGCGCGCCATCGCGTCCACATGCTCGTCCAGGAGCCGCGCGGCCTGGTCCGTCTCGGCGGACAGAATCGCGGCGACGGTATCGAGCCCGATGCCGATATCGCGCAGCTTGCGAATGAGTATCGCGCGTTCGCGCTGGTCGTCGGTGTAGTACCGGTAGCCGGTGGTGGCGTCGACCTCGGCGGGCACCAGTAGGCCGCAGTCGTCGTAGAAGCGCAACGCGCTCGGCGTCAGCCCGCACGCGCGCGCCAGCACCCCGATGGTGATCAGTTGCCTGTCCGCAGTCACCCGGCCATCATCGGGCTTCAACCAACTCGAAGGTCAAGCTCACCCGGCTACGCCGGCGGGCAGGCGAACGCGATCAGCCGATGACGGCGTTCATGATGGTGCCCGCACTGGTGGCGACCACACCACCGATCATCGCGCCGGCCACCATCTTCGGCGACTCCAGACCGCCTCCGGTCCACTTCTCCCAGGCGAACTTGCCGCCCGCGTAGATGATGCCGCAGACCCCGGACAGCAGCACGAACCAGGTCAGGTAGCGGACGAGTTGGAGAATCTTCTCCGACATCGGCGGCGCTTC